>NZ_AYWZ01000001.1:0-1915858 GCF_000502335.1 Mesorhizobium sp. L2C066B000 | reverse complement strand
GGATGTGCTCGCGGGTCTGCGGCATCGGGCCGTCGGCGGCCGACACCACCAGGATCGCGCCGTCCATCTGCGCAGCGCCCGTGATCATGTTCTTCACATAGTCGGCGTGGCCGGGGCAGTCGACATGGGCATAATGGCGCGCTGCCGTCTCGTATTCGACGTGCGCCGTCGAAATGGTGATGCCGCGGGCCTTCTCTTCGGGCGCCGCATCGATCTGGTCGTAGCGCTTGTATTCGCCAAAATACTTCGTGATCGCCGCCGTCAGCGACGTCTTGCCATGATCGACGTGGCCAATCGTGCCAATGTTCACATGAGGCTTGTTACGCTNTCGCCGCCGTCAGCGACGTCTTGCCATGATCGACGTGGCCAATCGTGCCAATGTTCACATGAGGCTTGTTACGCTCGAATTTACCTTTTGCCATGTGATGTCTCCAATCTGCTCGCCCGTACGGGCCTTGAATTAAGTTACCGATGCAACCCGTTCAGGTTACGCGTATTTCTTCTGGACTTCCTGGGCGACCGCGGTCGGCACAGGCTCATAGTGATCGAACTGCATCGTGTAGGCCGCGCGGCCCTGGCTCATCGAGCGCAGGTTGTCGACGTACTTGAACATGTTGGCCAGCGGCACCATCGCGTTGATGACGACAGCCACGCCACGCGCTTCCTGGCCCTGGATCTGGCCGCGACGGCCGTTCAGGTCGCCGATGACGCTGCCGACATAGTCTTCCGGCGTCACGACTTCGACCTTCATGATCGGCTCGAGCAGCTGCACGCCAAGCTTGGGTGCGGCTTCACGGAAACAGGCGCGGCCGGCGATTTCGAAGGCCAGGACGCTGGAGTCAACATCATGGTAAGCGCCGTCGATAAGCGTCGCCTTGACGCCGATCATCGGGAAGCCCGCGAACGGACCCGACGACATGACGCTGTTGATGCCCTTTTCGACACCCGGGATGTATTCCTTGGGAACCGCACCGCCGACGATCTTGGTCTCGAACTCGAACTCCGAGCTTTCCGGGTTCGGTTCGAACACGATCTTGACGCGGGCGAACTGACCGGTACCGCCGGTCTGCTTCTTGTGGGTGTAGTCCTGCTCGTGCCTGCGGGTGATGGTCTCGCGGTAAGCCACCTGCGGCGCGCCGACATTGGCCTCGACCTTGAACTCGCGGCGCATGCGGTCGACGATGATGTCGAGGTGAAGTTCGCCCATGCCCGAAATGATGGTCTGGCCGCTTTCCTCGTCGGTCTTGACGCGGAAGGACGGATCCTCGGCGGCCAGGCGGTGAAGGGCGAGGCCCATCTTTTCCTGGTCGTTCTTGGTCTTCGGCTCGATGGCGATCTGGATGACCGGATCGGGGAATTCCATGCGCTCGAGGATGACCGGGTGCAGCGGATCGCTGAGCGTGTCGCCGGTGGTCGTGTCCTTGAGGCCAGCCAGAGCAACGATGTCGCCGGCAAAGGCTTCTTCGACGTCGGCGCGCGAATTCGCATGCATCTGCAGCATGCGGCCGATGCGCTCTTTCTTGCCCTTGACGGTGTTATCGACCGAGATGCCCTTGGTCAGTTTGCCCGAATAGATGCGGGCAAAGGTCAGCGAACCGACAAACGGGTCGTTCATGATCTTGAAGGCCAGCATCGACAGCGGCTCGTTGTCGTCGGCATGACGCTCGATCTCGGCGTCGGTCTTGGCGTCGACGCCCTTGATGGCGGGAACATCGGCCGGCGACGGCAGGTATTCGACGACGGCGTCGAGCAGCGGCTGCACGCCCTTGTTCTTGAAGGCCGAGCCACAGAACATCGGGTAGAACTTGACCGCGATGGTGCCCTTGCGGATCAGCGCGCGGATCTCGTCATTCGACGGCATCTTGCCTTCGAGGTAATTCTCGAGGGCCGTCTCGTCCATTTCGACGGCGGCTTCGATCATCTTCTCGCGGTATTCTTCGGCCCGGGCCTGAAGGTCGGCAGGGATCTCGACGACGTCCCAGGCAGCGCCCAGCGTCTCGTCGCGCCAGACCAGCGCGTTCATCTCGACGAGATCGACGACACCCTTGAACTCGGTCTCGGCGCCGATCGGCAACTGCATGACGACGGCATGCGCACCAAGACGCGAGCCGATCATCTCGACCGAGCGGTAGAAGTCGGCGCCGATCTTATCCATCTTGTTGCAGAAGATCATGCGCGGAACTTTATACTTGTCGGCCTGGCGCCAGACGGTTTCCGTCTGCGGCTCGACACCGGCATTGGCATCGAGCAGCGCAATGGCGCCGTCGAGCACGCGCAGCGAACGCTCGACTTCGATGGTGAAGTCGACGTGTCCGGGAGTGTCGATGATGTTGAAGCGGTACATCTTGCCGCTGCGACCCTTCCAGAAGGTCGTGGTGGCGGCGGACGTGATGGTGATGCCGCGTTCCTGCTCCTGCTCCATCCAATCCATGGTGGCAGCGCCGTCGTGGACTTCGCCGATCTTGTGCGACTTGCCCGTGTAATAGAGGACGCGCTCGGTGGTCGTCGTCTTGCCGGCGTCAATATGCGCCATGATACCGAAATTGCGGTAGTCTTCGATTTTGTATTCGCGGGCCATCGTGGATGCCTTCTCAGTCTCGTTCGCGCTTTACCAGCGGTAGTGCGCGAAAGCGCGGTTGGCTTCTGCCATCTTGTGGGTGTCTTCACGCTTCTTCACGGCGGTGCCGCGGTTATTGGCCGCGTCCATCAGCTCGCCGGAGAGGCGGTCGACCATGGTGGTCTCGTTGCGGTTGCGCGCAGCTGCAATCAGCCAGCGGATCGCCAGGGCCTGGCGGCGCTCGGGGCGCACATCGACCGGAACCTGGTAGGTAGCGCCGCCGACGCGGCGCGACCGGACTTCCACATGCGGCGCGACATTGTCGAGCGCCTGATGGAAGACGGTGACCGGCTCCTGCTTGGTCTTCGACTGAACCTGGTCGAGCGCACCGTAGACGATGGTCTCGGCAACCGACTTCTTGCCGTCATACATGACGGCGTTCATGAACTTGGTGACGATCAGATCGCCGAACTTCGGGTCCGGATTGATCTCACGCTTTTCTGCACTGTGACGACGCGACATGGCTTTTGTCTCTCAATCTCGTAGCCCGACGCATTCAAGCAGCGCCTGGGCCGGAAAATCTTACTTCGGACGCCCCTTACTTCGGACGCTTGGCGCCGTACTTCGAACGGCGCTGCTTGCGGTTCTTCACGCCCTGCGTGTCGAGCACGCCGCGGATGATGTGGTAGCGCACGCCCGGAAGATCCTTGACGCGGCCGCCGCGGATCATGACCACGGAGTGTTCCTGAAGGTTGTGGCCTTCGCCGGGGATGTAGCCGATCACTTCAAAGCCGTTGGTCAGGCGGATCTTGGCCACCTTGCGCAGTGCCGAGTTCGGCTTCTTCGGCGTCGTTGTATAGACGCGCGTGCAGACGCCCCGCTTCTGCGGGTTCTGCTGCATGGCCGGGACCTTGTTGCGCTTCACCGGCGCAATGCGCGGCTTGCGGATCAGCTGGTTGACGGTAGGCATTAAACCCTCTTGTCTCTCAATTCCGTGTCTCGCCCGGTCAGGGCCGCTCAAAGCGCCAATTCCATACGCAAATTCGGGCCATAAACCGCGCCTCGCGGTCCTGCCCGAACAAAATGCAGAGGAAGCGGGAACCGCTTCATGCGCGCCGGAAATGTCTTTTCGCTCGTAAAACGAACCCTGTTTGAGGCAAACTCCAAAGCGTGTCGCTTCGGAAGGGAGAGCCTCACATCGGTTCTGACTGGGCGGCTTCTACTCGCAAGACCGTGAACCGTCAACCCCGGCGCGCCAAATATTGCGCGCTGACCACGGCTTGGCAGCCATGCGAAAAACGCATGTAATTTTCTTTCTTCATTTTGCAAGGCAAAGGAAGAAAGTGACCGGGCAGACAAGAAAGTGACCGGCTTTTGGCTGTCATGCGCGGGTTCTTCATGGCAAAAGGCGCCATGGACAGCCCAAAACCCCTCGCCCGCCCCCGTCTCAAGAGGAATCAGCCCGTGAACGACAATGAGGAGCGCCCGGTCACCATCATCACCGGCCGCGTCTGGAAAAAGAAGGGCGGCAAGCCGGAAGGCGTGCATGTGATGCTGGTTGCGCCCGACGACGATTCGGCCGTGCGCCGGGCGCTCGAATCGCTCGCTGCCGAAGGCTATGCCGAAGCTGAGCTCGACCAGATCGGCGATATGGAGGGCGTACCCGACGAGGAGCCGCATCTGTCGGCCTTCCAGGGCGCGCTCGAAGGCGAAGTGTCGATCGTTACGTTCGAGGTTCCGCTCTGAGCGTCGCCGGCTGCTTGCGCCTGTCACCGCGCCGGCTTGCCCGGCACCGGTTCTCTGCTAAGAACCAAGCGACTTAACAAGCCAAATTCGAATCCGCGGAGTCCCCATGCCCTCGAACAATGGTCCCATCAAGCTCGGCATCGTCGGCGTCGGCAAGATCGTGCGCGACCAGCATCTGCCGGCAGTGGCCAAGGATGCGGACTACCGCCTCATCGCCGCCGCCAGCCGGCACGGCAAGGTGGACGGCATCCCGAATTTTCCGACCATTGAGGCGATGCTCGACGCGGTGCCCGACCTCGAGGCCGTCTCGCTGTGCATGCCGCCGCAGTTCCGCTACGACGCGGCACGCACCGCGCTGATGGCGAAGAAGCATGTTTTCCTGGAGAAGCCGCCGGGCGCCACGGTCAGTGAGGTCGAGGACCTGAAGCAGCTGGCGGCAGCCAATGGCGTTTCACTGTTCGCCAGCTGGCATTCGCGCTACGCGCCGGCAGTGGAGGCCGCGCGCGCCTTCCTAGCGTCGGCCAAGGTCAACTCGGCTGCCATCGCCTGGAAGGAAGATGTCCGCCGCTGGCATCCGAACCAGGATTGGATCTGGGCGCCCGGCGGTTTCGGCGTCTTCGATCCCGGCATCAACGCACTGTCGATCGCAACCCACATCCTGCCGGCGATGTTCATCACCTCGGCCGTCCTCGACTTTCCGGAAAACCGCGCCTCGCCGGTGGCGGCCCACGTGACCTTCCGCACCTCCGACGGATTGCCGGTGACCATGGAGCTCGACTGGCTGCAGACTGGACCACAGAGCTGGGACATCCTGGCCGACACCTACAAGGGCAAGATGGTGTTGTCGGGCGGCGGCACCAGGCTCGCCATCGACGGAAAGGTGGTTCACGACGAGCCGGAAGCCGAATATCCCCAGCTTTACCGGCGCTTCGCTGAAATCGTACGCGCCGGCGTCTCCGATGTCGATTTGGCACCCCTGCAGCACGTGGCCGACGCCTTCATGCTCGGCAAGCGCAATGTGGTGGAAGCGTTCTTCGATTGAGCGGTGAGTTCTGCCGGACCGCAGTCTGGACACTCGCCATGCAGCCTTACTCGACGATCGCAATCGCAAACCCGTCATAGCCTTTGGCGCCGACGGTCTGGATGGCGGTGCCGTCCAGGCGCTTGTCGCCGCCGATGAAGGAAAACGCACCGCGTGCGCCTTCGACATAGGCATCACGGCCATCGTCGTTGAGCACGGTGCCGTCGCGGATGACGTTGTCGCAGATGATGACCGTCCCCGGCCGCGACAGGCGCATGGCCCATGACAGATAATTCGGGTTGTTCGGCTTGTCCGCGTCGATGAAGATCAGATCGAACGGACCGGCATTTTCGGCAGCCAGCGTCTCAAGCGACTGAAGCGCGGGGCCGATCCTGAGTTCGACCTTGTCCGACACCCCTGCCCGCTCAAGATTCGAGTGCGCGACTTTTGCATGATGCGGCTCGAGTTCGAGCGTCACGATCTTGCCGCCGACGGGCAATCCCCTTGCCATCCAGATGGTCGAGTAGCCGCCGAGCGTGCCGATCTCCAGCACCTTCCTGGCGCCGCTGATGCGGACCAGCAGCGACAGCAGCTTGCCCTGCGCCGGCGATACGTCGATGGCCGGCAGGCCCTGGTCGCGGTTGGCCGCAAGCACCGCGTCAAGGACGGGATCCGCCTCGAAGAGAGAGGAAACGATGTAGTCGTCGACGTCAGTCCAAACCTTCTTGCTCATGTTTTCCTCGATTCGATTAGGGGTCAAAACGCGAAAAGGGGCCACTGGGGCCCCCTTCCTTCTTCTCGTCCTACCGCGCTTACTGCGCGGCGTTGACCATGTCGGTCAGCATCGGCTCGGCGACCTCGACACCGGAGGCCTTGCGGCGCTCGTCGATGATCAGTTCGTCGCGCGAGGTGGCGATGCGCCGGATCTGGCTCATCGTGCCGCCGGTACCGGCCGGGATCAGCCGGCCGACGATGACGTTTTCCTTCAGGCCCTGCAGCATGTCGGTCTTGCCGGCAACCGCAGCTTCGGTCAGCACCCTGGTCGTCTCCTGGAAGGAGGCGGCCGAGATGAAGGACGGCGTCTGCAGCGAGGCCTTGGTTATGCCCAGCAGCACCGGCTGGCCTTCGGCCGGCTTCTTGCCGTCCTCGACCAGGCGCTCGTTGACCTCTTCCAGTTCGATCACGTCGACGTGGTCGCCCGGAATGTAGGTCGAGTCGCCCTGCACCGTGATCTCGACCTTCTGCAGCATCTGGCGAACGATCACCTCGATATGCTTGTCGTTGATCGACACGCCCTGCAGACGGTAGACTTCCTGGATTTCGTTCACGAGGTAGGAAGCAAGTGCTTCCACACCCTTGATCGCCAGGATGTCGTGCGGCGCCGGATTGCCGTCGAGGATGTAGTCGCCCTTCTCGATGACGTCGCCGTCCTGGAGATGGAACGGCTTGCCCTTCGGGATCAGGTATTCGACCGGCTCAAGCGTCGAGTCATGCGGCTCGATGATGATGCGGCGCTTGTTCTTGTAGTCGCGGCCGAAGCGGATCGTGCCATCGATCTCTGCGATGATGGCGTGATCCTTCGGACGACGTGCCTCGAACAGTTCGGCAACACGCGGCAGACCACCGGTGATATCCTTGGTCTTGGCGCTTTCCATCGGGATACGCGCCAAAACGTCGCCGGGACGAACCTGCGAACCCGGCTCGACCGAAAGAATGGCCTCGACCGAGAGCAGGAAGCGGGCGTCGCCGCCCTTCGACAGCTTGCCGACCTTGCCCTTGGGGTCAAGGATCGCGATCGCCGGCTTGAGGTCGTTGCCGCGTGGCGTCGAGCGCCAGTCGATGACCTCGCGCTTGGTGATGCCGGTCGATTCGTCGGCCGTTTCCTGAACGGAAATGCCGTCGACCAGATCCTCGTACGACACCTTGCCCTCGATTTCGGTGAGGACGGGGCGGGTATAGGGATCCCATTCGGCGATACGCTGGCCGCGCTTCACCTTGTCGCCATCGTCCACGAAGATGCGCGAACCATAGGTAAGGCGATGCGAGGCACGCTCCTTGCCGGCTTCGTCGAGGATCAGCACCGCCATGTTGCGGCCCATGACCATCTGCTGGCCGTCCGAGTTGCGCACCACGTTGCGGTTGCGGATCTCGACCTTGCCCTCATACGAGGCTTCAAGGAACGAGCTGTCCACCACCTGCGCCGTACCGCCCATGTGGAAGGTACGCATGGTGAGCTGGGTGCCCGGCTCGCCGATCGACTGCGCCGCGATGACGCCGACGGCTTCGCCCTGGTTGACCGGGGTGCCGCGGGCAAGATCGCGTCCGTAGCAGACCGCACAGACGCCGATCCTGACCTCGCAGGTCAGTGCCGAGCGAATGCGGACCGACTGCACGCCGGCCTTTTCGATCTTTTCCACGTCACGTTCGTCCATCAGCGTTCCGGCCTTGACCAGAACCTCACCCGAAACCGGATGCGTGATGTCGTCGAGCGAGGTGCGGCCCAGCACGCGCTGACCGACCGAAGCAACGACCTGACCGGCATCGACGATCGGCTGCATGGTGAGGCCCTTGTCGGTGCCGCAATCCACGGAGTTGACGATGCAGTCCTGCGCCACGTCGACCAGACGACGGGTGAGGTAACCCGAGTTCGCCGTCTTCAAGGCGGTGTCGGCCAGACCCTTGCGGGCGCCGTGGGTCGAGTTGAAGTACTCGAGCACGGTCAGGCCTTCCTTGAAGTTCGAGATGATCGGCGTCTCGATGATTTCACCCGAGGGCTTTGCCATCAGGCCGCGCATGCCAGCGAGCTGACGCATCTGGGTGGGCGAACCACGCGCACCCGAATGCGACATCATGTAGATCGAGTTCATCGGCTTTTGACGGCCACTGTCCTCGAACTCGACGGCCTTGATGCGGGCCATCATCTCGTCGGCGACCTTCTCCGAGCACTTGGCCCAGGCGTCGACGACCTTGTTGTACTTCTCGCCCTGAGTGATCAGGCCGTCATTGTACTGCTGCTCGTATTCCTTGGCCAAAGCCTCGGTGTCGGAAACCAGCTTGATCTTGGCGTCCGGGATCAGCATGTCGTCCTTGCCGAACGAAATGCCGGCGCGGCAGGCGTGGCTGAAGCCGAGGGCCATGATGCGGTCGCAGAAAATGACCGTCTCCTTCTGACCGCAGTGGCGGTAGACGGTGTCGATCATCTTGGAGATGTTCTTCTTGGTCATCTCCTGGTTGGCGGTCTCGTAAGGCACGTTGACGTTCTTCGGCAGCAGCTCGCCGATGATCATGCGGCCAGGCGTGGTGTCGTAGATTTTCGACACGACCTTGCCTTCGGCGTCGACCGTGCGGAAACGACCCTTGATCTTGGAGTGCAGCGTCACCGCCTTGGTCTCGAGCGCATGCTGGAGTTCGCCCATGTCGGCAAACACCATGCCTTCGCCCGGCTCGTTCTGATTGACGATCGAGAGATAGTAGAGACCCAGGACCATGTCCTGCGAAGGCACGATGATCGGCGCGCCGGAAGCCGGGTGCAGGATGTTGTTGGTCGACATCATCAGCACGCGGGCTTCAAGCTGCGCTTCCAACGACAGCGGCACGTGAACGGCCATCTGGTCGCCGTCGAAGTCGGCGTTGAAGGCCGTGCAGACCAACGGATGCAGCTGGATCGCCTTGCCTTCGATCAGGATCGGCTCGAACGCCTGGATGCCGAGGCGGTGCAGCGTCGGTGCACGGTTCAAGAGCACCGGATGCTCGCGGATGACCTCGTCGAGGATATCCCAGACTTCCGGACGCTCCTTCTCGACCAGCTTCTTGGCCTGCTTGACGGTCGAGGAGAACCCCTTGGCGTCGAGGCGGGCGTAGATGAACGGCTTGAACAGTTCGAGCGCCATCTTCTTCGGCAGGCCGCACTGGTGCAGCTTGAGCTCCGGACCGGTGACGATGACCGAACGGCCCGAATAGTCGACGCGCTTGCCGAGCAGATTCTGGCGGAACCGGCCCTGCTTGCCCTTCAACATGTCGGACAGCGACTTCAGCGGACGCTTGTTGGCGCCGGTGATGACGCGGCCGCGACGGCCGTTGTCGAACAGCGCATCGACGGCTTCCTGCAGCATGCGCTTTTCATTGCGCACGATGATGCCGGGGGCGCGCAGCTCGATCAGCCGCTTCAGACGGTTGTTGCGGTTGATGACGCGGCGATAGAGATCGTTCAGGTCGGACGTCGCGAAACGTCCACCATCCAGAGGAACCAGCGGGCGCAGGTCCGGTGGGATCACCGGAACCACCTTCATGATCATCCATTCCGGACGGTTGCCGGACTCCATGAAGTTCTCGACGACCTTGAGCCGCTTCAGATACTTCTTCTGCTTCAGCTCGGACGTGGTCGAAGCCAGTTCCGAACGCAGATCGCCGGCGATCTTCTCCAGGTCCATGCCGGCCAGAAGGTCATGAATGGCCTCGGCGCCGATCATGGCGGTGAACGAATCCTCGCCATACTCGTCGACGGCGATCATGTACTCTTCCTCGCTGAGCAGCTGGTGCTCCTTCAGCGCGGTTAGGCCAGGCTCGGTGACGATGTAGTTCTCGAAGTAGAGGACGCGCTCGATGTCCTTCAGGGTCATGTCGAGCAGCGTGCCGATGCGCGACGGCAGCGACTTCAGGAACCAGATGTGAGCGACAGGTGCCGCCAGCTCGATGTGGCCCATGCGCTCGCGGCGAACGCGCGACAGCGTGACTTCGACGCCGCACTTTTCGCAGATGACGCCCTTGTACTTCATGCGCTTGTACTTGCCGCACAGGCATTCATAGTCCTTGATCGGGCCAAAAATGCGCGCGCAGAACAGACCGTCACGCTCCGGCTTGAAGGTGCGGTAGTTGATGGTCTCCGGCTTCTTGATCTCGCCGAACGACCAGGACAGAATCTTCTCAGGGCTGGCGAGCGATATCCGGATGGAATCGAACACCTGCGCCGGCGCCTGCGGATTGAAGAGATTCATGACCTCTTGGTTCATGCCGTTCTCCTTTTCGGGGTCCTCGAAAACCCCTTGCATCTAACGCGGGCCAAATGCCCGCTGAGTGGTCGGCCCACTGGCCGTAGAATTTGTTGCATCCGGTCGCGGCGTTCCGCGACCGGATGTCTTGCTTACTCGGCCGCGCCCCTATTCGGCAGCATCTGGCAGCCGGACAGGGTTGTCGTCGAGCTTGGTGTTCTCCAGCTCGACATTGAGGCCGAGAGACCGCATTTCCTTGACGAGCACGTTGAAGCTCTCGGGAATGCCGGCCTCGAACGTGTCGTCGCCGCGCACGATCGCCTCGTAGACCTTGGTGCGGCCGGCGACATCGTCCGACTTCACCGTCAGCATTTCCTGCAGCGTGTAGGCGGCGCCATAGGCTTCCAGCGCCCAGACCTCCATTTCGCCGAAGCGCTGGCCACCGAACTGCGCCTTGCCGCCCAGCGGCTGCTGGGTAACGAGCGAGTACGGACCGATCGAACGCGCGTGGATCTTGTCGTCCACCAGGTGGTGAAGCTTGAGCATATAGATATAGCCCATCGTCACCTTGCGATCGAACGGCTCGCCGGTGCGTCCGTCATAGAGCTGCGACTGACCGCTGGTGTGCAGGCCCGCCTGCTCCAGCATGATGTTGATGTCGACTTCATGCGCGCCGTCGAACACCGGTGTCGCGATAGAGACGCCGCGGCGCATCTGCTCGCTGAGGCGAACGATGCTCTCGTCGTCATATTCGCGGACCGGCTCGTTGCGATCGTTGGCCGGGATGAAGCTCTCGAGCGTCTTGCGCAACGGCTTAATGTCTCCAGCCGTCTTGTACGCGTCGATCAGCTCGCCGATCTTCCTGCCCATGCCCGCGCATGCCCAGCCCAGATGCGTTTCCAGGATCTGGCCGACATTCATGCGGCTCGGCACACCCAGTGGGTTGAGCACGATATCGGCATGCGTGCCGTCCTCGAGGAAAGGCATGTCCTCGATCGGAACGATCCGCGACACGACACCCTTGTTGCCGTGACGTCCCGCCATCTTGTCGCCCGGCTGCATCTTGCGCTTCACGGCCACGAAGACCTTGACCATCTTCATGACGCCCGGAGGCATTTCGTCGCCGCGCTGGACCTTCTCGACCTTGTCCATGAAGCGCTGCTCGAGCGCCTTCTTGGAATCGTCGTACTGGCCACGCAGGGCTTCCAGTTCGCTCTGGAGCTTTTCGTTCTCCACCGCAAACTGCCACCACTGCGAACGCGGATACTCGTCAAGCGTGTCCTTCGACAGCTTCGAGCCCTTCTTGAAGCCCTTCGGCCCGGCAATCGCTTCCTTGCCGACGAGAACGTCGGAAAGGCGCGAATAGACGTTGCGGTCGAGGATCGCCTGCTCGTCGTCGCGGTCCTTGGCGAGGCGTTCGATCTCCTCGCGTTCGATCGCCATGGCGCGCTCGTCCTTCTCGACGCCGTGGCGGTTGAACACGCGCACTTCGACGACGGTGCCGAAGGTGCCCGGAGGCATGCGCATCGAGGTGTCGCGAACGTCCGACGCCTTTTCACCGAAGATGGCGCGCAGGAGCTTTTCTTCCGGCGTCATCGGGCTTTCGCCCTTCGGCGTGATCTTGCCGACCAGGATGTCGCCCGGCTGCACTTCCGCGCCGATATAGACGATGCCGGCTTCGTCGAGGTTCTTCAGCGCTTCTTCCGACACATTCGGAATGTCGCGCGTGATTTCCTCCGGTCCAAGCTTGGTGTCGCGGGCCATGACCTCGAACTCCTCGATGTGGATCGAGGTGAAGACGTCGTCGGCCACGATGCGCTCGGAGAGCAGGATCGAGTCCTCGTAGTTGTAGCCGTTCCACGGCATGAACGCGACCAGCACGTTGCGGCCGAGCGCCAAATCGCCGAGCTCGGTCGACGGACCGTCGGCGATGATGTCGCCTTTGTTGACGCGGTCGCCCATGCGCACCAGCGGACGCTGGTTGATGCAGGTGTTCTGGTTCGAACGCTGGAACTTCATCAGCCGGTAGATGTCGACGCCCGACTTGCCGGGATCGAGATCTTCCGTGGCGCGGATGACGATACGCGTCGCGTCCACCTGGTCGACGATGCCGCCGCGGCGGGCGCCGATGGCGGCACCCGAGTCACGGGCAACGATCGGCTCCATGCCGGTGCCTACGAACGGCGCTTCGGCGCGCACCAGCGGCACGGCCTGACGCTGCATGTTGGAGCCCATCAGCGCGCGGTTGGCGTCGTCGTTCTCGAGGAACGGGATCAGCGCCGCGGCCACGGACACCATCTGCTTGGGCGACACGTCCATGAGATCGACGTTTTCGCGCGGCGCCATCATCACTTCGCCGGCGCTGCGGCAAATGACGAATTCGTCGACGAAACCACCATTCTTGTCGAGCTCGGCATTGGCCTGCGCGACGTGGTGCTTGGACTCTTCCATAGCGGAGAGATAGACGACCTCATTGGTCAGCTTGCCATTGACGATCTTGCGGTACGGGCTTTCGATGAAGCCGTACTTGTTGACGCGCGCGAAGGTCGCCAGCGAGTTGATCAGACCGATGTTCGGGCCTTCCGGCGTCTCGATCGGGCAGATGCGGCCGTAATGCGTCGGGTGCACGTCGCGCACTTCGAAGCCGGCGCGCTCGCGGGTCAGACCGCCCGGGCCAAGTGCCGACAGGCGGCGCTTGTGGGTGATCTCCGACAGCGGGTTGGTCTGATCCATGAACTGCGACAGCTGCGAGGAACCGAAGAACTCGCGCACGGCGGCAGCCGCCGGCTTGGCGTTGATCAGGTCCTGCGGCATCACCGTATCGATCTCGATCGAGGACATACGTTCCTTGATCGCGCGCTCCATGCGCAGCAGGCCGACGCGGTATTGGTTCTCCATCAGCTCGCCGACAGAACGCACGCGGCGGTTGCCGAGATTGTCGATGTCGTCGATCTCGCCCTTGCCGTCGCGCAGTTCGACCAGCGTCTTGACCACGGCCAGGATGTCATCCTTGCGCAGCACGCGCACGGTATCCTCAGCCTTGAGCTCGAGGCGCATGTTCATCTTGACGCGGCCGACGGCCGACAGGTCGTAGCGCTCCGAGTCGAAGAACAGCGAGTTGAACATGGCTTCGGCGGTTTCAAGCGTCGGCGGCTCGCCCGGGCGCATGACACGGTAGATGTCGAACAGTGCGTCCTGGCGGCTCTCGTTCTTGTCGACGTTGAGCGTATTGCGGATGTAGGCGCCGACATTGACGTGGTCGATGTCGAGAACCTTGATCTCGCTTTCGCCCGTGCCGAGCAGCACCTTCAGCGTCTTTTCATCGATCTCGTCGCCGGCTTCGAGGAAAATCTCGCCGGTGCCGTAGTTGACGATGTCCTCGGCCAGGTAATTGCCGAGCAGATCCTCGTCGGTCGCCTTGATCGCCTTCAGACCCTTTTCGCCAAGCGCCCTTGCCTGGCGGGCGGTGATCTTCTTGCCGGCCTCGACGACAACTTCGCCGGTGTCGGCATCGACGAGGTCGCCAACGGCCTTCAAGCCGCGGAAACGCTCGACGTTGAACGGGATGCGCCAGTGGTCGCCGGCGCGCTTGTAGGTGATCTTGTTGTAGAAGGTCGACAGGATTTCTTCGCCGTCCATGCCGAGCGCCATCAAGAGCGACGTCACCGGAATCTTGCGGCGGCGGTCGATGCGGGCGTGCACGACGTCCTTGGAATCGAACTCGATGTCGAGCCACGAACCGCGATAGGGAATGACGCGCGCCGCAAACAAAAGCTTGCCCGAGGAGTGCGACTTGCCCTTGTCATGGTCGAAGAAGACGCCCGGCGAACGGTGCATCTGCGAGACGATGACGCGCTCCGTGCCATTGACGATGAAGGTGCCGTTGAGCGTCATGAGCGGCATGTCGCCCATATAGACGTCCTGCTCCTTGATGTCCTTGATCGACTTTGCGCCGGTATCCTCGTCGATATCGAACACGATGAGGCGCAGCGTCACCTTGAGTGGCGCGGCATAGGTCAGGTCGCGCTGACGGCATTCGTCAACGTCGAATTTCGGTCCTTCGAACTCGTACTTCACGAACTCCAGCATCGAGGAGCCGGAGAAATCGGAGATCGGGAAAACTGACTTGAAAACGGCCTGCAGTCCCTCGTCCGGACGCCCACCCTTGGGCTCCGCCACCATCAGGAACTGGTCATAGGATGCTTTTTGAACCTCGATAAGGTTCGGCATCTCCGCAACTTCCGGAATCTTTCCGAAGAACTTGCGTACGCGTCTGCGGCCATTGAAAGTCTGGGTCTGGGCCATCGTCGCTCCTTAGCTATAAACTCGGGGCGAGCCTCGCCGCGGCTCACCTTGCATGCGCGGCCACCTCGGCGGCGGCCCCTGATCTGTTTCCCGCCGCCTGGCGGCGACGGCTAAAACGGGAGAAAACCCGTTTCCTGAAGGCCGGTTTCGGCCCTCAGGAAAGAGGTTCTCGTACATCTCGCGCTACGCATCCTCCCCTCTGATGAAGGGAGTGGCGGACGGCGCGAGGCCGCCCGCCGCTTTTACGCTTACTTCAGGTCGACCTTGGCGCCGGCTGCTTCCAGCTGGGCCTTGAACTTCTCAGCGTCAGCCTTGGAAACGGCTTCCTTGACCGGCTTCGGAGCTGCTTCGACCAGATCCTTGGCTTCCTTGAGGCCCAGGCCGGTGATGGCGCGGACTTCCTTGATGACGTTGATCTTCTGAGCGCCTGCCTCAGTGAGGACGACGTCGAATTCCGTCTTTTCCTCAGCCGGAGCAGCAGCAGCGGCAGCGCCGCCGGCAGCGGCAACCGCCACCGGAGCAGCAGCCGAAACGCCCCACTTTTCTTCCAGAAGCTTCGACAGCTCGGCCGCCTCGAGGACGGTCAGCTTCGAAAGGTCGTCTACGATCTTTGCCAGATCAGCCATTGTTGTATTCCTTCATCAGGTTCGAACGTGTGTTTGTGATAGCGAGGAACGGCCTCATGCCGCCTCGTCCTTCCGGGCGTAAGCGCCGATGACGCGCGCGACCGAAGCCGCTGGCGCATTGACGATCTGGGCGATCCGGGTTGCCGGCGTGGCGATCATGCCAACCAGCCTGGCGCGCAACTCATCGAGCGACGGAAGTGTGGCGAGTGCCTTCACACCGTCGGCGTTGAGCGAGGTGGTGCCCATTGCGCCGCCGAGAATGACCAACTTGTCATTTCCCTTGGCGAAATCGGACGCGACCTTCGGCGCCGCAATCGGATCCTCCGAATAAGCGATCAGCGTCTGTCCCTTGAACAGGTCGATGATCGATGCGGAGTCCGTGCCCTGAAGAGCGATTTTGGCGAGACGGTTCTTCGCGACTTTGACGGTGCCACCGGCAGCGCGCATTTTCGACCGAAGGTCGTTCATTTGCGCGACGGTGATACCGGCGTAGTGGGCCACGACGACTGAACCAGCGCCTGCAAAAGCACCATTCAGGCCCGTGACGAGTTCGCGTTTTTCCGCTCTGTCCACTGCCTATCTCCAGTTGACCCCTGCCCCGCTAGTGGGACAGGCGTCGGGTTGCCTTTTTGCCGGCCGGGCCATCCATTACAGATCTCCCGAACGACGCTCGAGGATCCTGCCCCCTTTCGCCACATCGACGGCAAGCCGGAGATGCGCAGACAAAAGGCAAACACGGTTCGAACCTTTCATTGGAGCTTGTCGCTCCGTTGTCCGGTTTTCACCCGTCTCATGCAGGCCCAATTCAATTAAGGCTTCTGGGCCGCCTGCAATCTCGGACAGGATGTCCGGAAGCCTCTCGACTTCCGGTACCGAGCCGCCGACAAGTCGGAGGCCCGGAATTCACTTGCGGATCAGCGCCTTGGCAGCCGATCCAGATGTTCGTATCAAGACGCTGCGAGCGTCGAGACGTCGAGCTTGAGGCCCGGGCCCATCGTCGAGGTGACCGACACCTTCTTGACGTAGTTGCCCTTGGCCCCAGCCGGCTTTGCCTTGGTCACGGCATCGGCGAAGGCGCGGACGTTTTCTTCCAGCGCCTTGACGTCGAACGAGACCTTGCCGACGCCGGCATGAACGATGCCGGCCTTCTCGACGCGGAACTCGACAGCGCCGCCCTTCGATGCCTTGACGGCGGCGGCGACGTCGGTGGTGACGGTGCCGACCTTCGGGTTCGGCATCATGCCGCGCGGGCCCAGCACCTTGCCCAGACGGCCGACCAGCGGCATCATGTCCGGCGTGGCGATGCAGCGATCGAAGTCGATCGTGCCCTTCTGGACGATGTCGACCAGATCCTCGGCACCGACGATGTCGGCGCCGGCGGCGCGAGCCTCATCGGCCTTGCCGCCACGTGCGAACACGGCGACGCGGACAGAGCGGCCGGTGCCGTTCGGCAGGTTGACCACGCCGCGGACCATCTGGTCGGCATGGCGCGGGTCGACGCCGAGGTTCATCGCAACTTCGATGGTCTCGTCGAACTTCACCGTCGAACGGTCCTTGAGCAGCTTCAGCGCCTCACCAAGGGCATAGGCCTTGTTGGGGTCGATGCCGTCGCGGGACTTCGATACACGCTTTGCAATCTTTGCCATGATCTCAGCCCACCACTTCCAGACCCATCGAGCGGGCGGAGCCCTCGACCATGCGCATGGCCGCCTCGACGTCGTTTGCGTTCAGATCCTTCATCTTCTGTTCGGCGATGGCGCGCACCTTGTCGCGACCGATCGTGCCGGCCTTGATCTTGCCCGGCTCTTTCGAACCTGACGTCAAGTTCGCCGCCTTTTTCAGGAAGTAGCTCACCGGCGGCGTCTTCATGACGAAGGTGAAGGACTTGTCCTGGTAATAGGTGATGACGACCGGGATCGGCGATCCCTTTTCCATTTCCTGGGTCTGCGCGTTGAACGCCTTGCAGAATTCCATGATGTTGATGCCGCGCTGACCAAGTGCCGGGCCGATCGGCGGAGACGGCGTAGCCGATCCCGCTTTGACCTGGAGCTTGAGCTGGCCTGCAATTTTCTTAGCCATCTCTTTCCTGCCTTTATCTCATGCCGGCCCCAGTATCGGGAACACCGGCGGTTGCAGTCTGGTGGTGCGGTCCGCGCGGCCGGCTAAAGCCGCATTCGCCTCCCACCCGTTCATGGCCGCGCGCTTTCCGCGCCGCCTCCCCTTGCCGGCGAACCGGCGCAGGGTTTTCGGATCAGCCCTTTTCGACCTGTCCGAATTCCAGATCGACCGGCACGGCGCGCCCGAAGATCGAAACTTCCACCTTGAGCCGCGCCCGCTCCTCGTCCACTTCCTGGACGAAACCGTTGAACGAGGCGAACGGACCATCCGAAACGCGGATCGCCTCGCCGATCTCGAAAGTGACCGAGGGCTTCGGCCGCTCGACGCCTTCCTGAACCTGGTTCAGGATGCGCTGCGCCTCGGCTTCGGTGATCGGCACCGGCTTGGAGTCACCGAGGAAGCCGGTGACCTTCGGCGTGTTCTTGACCAGCGAGAACACCGCATCGGTCAGATTGGCCTTGAGCAGCACATAGCCCGGAAAGAACTTGCGCTCGGCATCGACCTTGCGGCCGCGGCGGATTTCGACGACCTTCTCGGTCGGCACCACGATCTGCTCGATATCGGCGGACAGGCCCTTCTGCTTGGCCTTGTTCTCAATGTCCTCGGCGACCTTCTTTTCGAAGTTCGAATAGGCGTGGACGATGTACCAGCGCGCGGTCATTTCAAGACTTCTCCGTAATCGCCGGACTTAATGGCCGAGGCTCAGTAACCGCTCGATCGCGTAGCCCATAGCCACGTCGGCGGTGAAGAAAAAGATCATCGCGATGACCGCGAATACGAGCACCATCACCGTCGAGATCATCGTCTCCCGGCGCGACGGCCAAGTCACCTTGGCGGTCTCCGCGCGGACCTGCTGGAGAAAGACGAAAGGATTTGTGGTTTTCGAAGCCATATGCCGCTCTGTCTTCAAGACCCGTTGGCCGGGTCTCCTGGATGATCCCGCTGGCCGGGACGTGCCGCCTGGGTTCAAGTCGGCACCGAATCAGCGCCATTTCGCCCATGCAAATCGGACGCGTAAAGCCGGCTTCCCAGCTCCACGCGTCGCGTGTCTGTTCTGTCTACATAAAACCGATTCTTGATCCACGCAAGTGGCAAGTGTCCGCTTTATGACCAAACGCCGCCTCGGAACCATCCAGTCGTCCCGTCCCGGCTATCGGGACCTTATGCCTCAGTTCACCCAATATGGCAAGCCGCCTGCCGTTTTTCAATGCCAGACCCTAATTCCGGAGGGTGCATCCGGAAGATCAGGCACGTGATTACAAGTTCCAGGAAATGGCGTTGGGGACGAACCTGCGACCTGCTGTTTTGGAAACCAAATGAAGCGCACGCAAGATTGGAATCCAGCTGCCCATGCCGAGGCAGCTGGATCTACCCAGGGTTAGCTCAGGCGCAGGCGAGTTCGACTCCGGCCACTGCGCCGATTCCGCGTGGCGGGCGTGGGCGCGGCGCGATCACTGCCGGGCACGGGGGCGGGTCGTCGTCATCGTCGGGGCCGAAAGAACGGCCCCGACGCCGCCAAGCCTTGAGAACGCTGCGGCGCGAGGAGGGTCGCCAAGGCAGCACCCGGCCTGAAGTCTCTTTCCCCAGCGTGGGTTTCTCATCCAGAGCCTTCAACGCACTCAGAATCTGGTCGACAGGGATTACCGTGCCGTTGTCCAGGCGGCGCAAGGCAGGCTGGTTTTCCACCGCGCAGGCATCGGACGCCCACGAGGAAAGCAGTGCCCGCTTTTCTCCACTGCTGAGGCGTGGATGGTTGATGACGTTGTCTGGATTGTCGAGCAGGCACAAAGAAGTTTCAATTTTGCCCGAGCGTGCCGCAGAAAGTGTCGGTGTCTCGTAGAAGTTGTCCATCTCCATTCTCCGCAATCTGGGCCTCCCGGCCGAAGCCGGGAGGCGGACCGCAGGGATAACTGAATCGATACGATCAGGCCGCTTTGCGGGTGCGTTCCGTATCCTGGGCGATCTGCTTGCCCACCTGGGCGTCGCCGGCCCCGATGCTAATGCGGCGCGGCTTCAGCTCTTCGGGAATCTCACGGACGATGTCGATGGTCAGGAGACCGTTCTCAAGGTTTGCTGCCTTGATCTTCATGTGGTCGGCAAGCTTGAACGTCTGCCTGAAACTGCGGTAGGCGATGCCCTGGTGCAGCAGCTGGCGTCCGCTCTGGTCATCAGCCTTCTGGCCTGCCACGACCAGTTCGGGTCCATGCTGGGTCAGCTCAACCTCATCCTGGCTGAAGCCCGCGATGGCCATCGAGATNTTCTGGCCTACCACGACCAGTTCGGGTCCATGCTGGGTCAGCTCAACCTCATCCTGGCTGAAGCCCGCGATGGCCATCGAGATACGGTAATCGTTCTCGTCGACCTTCTCGATGTTATAGGGTGGCCAGTCGGGCCGCGTACCATTGTCGGGCATGTCGAAAAGACGGTCAAAACCGACGGTGCTGCGATAGAGAGAGTCAAAGGTTCTCATAGCCACATCCTCCTTGAAGCAACATGGGTACAAGGGCGCCGCCAGCAGCGCCGCCTTTTGCCAAGCCAATCGGCCTCGGCGGGAAACGAATTAGGAAGGGCTGAAAACCGGTTCAAGAGCCCTGTTCAAAAAAATTCCAGTAGCCAGGCCAGCATCCCGCTTCCAATAATTCGCAGCCGCTGAAAAGCAGCTGGCGGCAGCAAAATAGGCCTATTCTGAATGTGAACGCAAATGGCAATTGGCTCGCCAATGGCAGTTGAATCAAGGAAATTGGTTCGTGGAAATACGCCGACTTCGGCATTGCGCATCAGCGCTCTCGCTCTGCGCATGCCTTCGGAACGTCGCTCGTCGAGTGCGCGGCTTCAGCCCAACCAAACGAGGAGCCAAAACAAGGCGTTTCTAAAATGCCGGATTCCAACGAGGAAAATGGCACGGGCAGCAGGGCTCGAACCTACGACCTGCGGTTTTGGAGACCGCCGCTCTACCAACTGAGCTATGCCCGTACGCGCGTTTCAGCGCAGGCGCTTCCTAAAAGCTTCCGGGCGCGCTGTAAAGAGTTGTCTGACGCGCTTTCAGATCCTTTGCCGGAAATCCGGATAGGTGATGACCAGCCCGTCCCTGCCTATGTCGATTTTTCGCCTGCCTGAAGCCGCATGCCGGCGCTCAGCCCCCGGCCGGCGGCTTGTACGGCCCGCCCGGCACGCCCCAGCCCCAGGCCGGCATCGGTTCGGTCTGCGGGTCGCAGGTCTCGCCGAGGGTGGAATTCATCCTGGCAAGCCGTGAGCCCCATTCGACATAGCCCATGAAGGCGGAACGGAATTCGGGATCGTCCGGCAACCCGACCGCATCGGCGGCATCGGCAAGCAGGCTGATCCAGCGGCGGCGCTGTTCCTCCGTCAGATGCTTGCCCAAGTGATGCATGACCATCTCGCGATGGCCGCCATGCTGTTCGCTGTAGGTCTTGGGTCCGCCAAAAACTTCGCCGATGAAGGCCGCGACATGCGCGGGATGATCCGGCGACATGTGTTTGAACACCGGGCCGACCACCGGGTCGCGCGACACCTTGTCGTAAAAGGTTTCCGTCAGCCGGTTGAGGGCTTCGATGCCGCCGGCCCATTCGTAGAGTGTCGGGATGTCCTGGCTCATTGTCGATCCTCCGCCAGCCCGGCGCCGGCACGAAGATAGCGGAAATCGCACCCTGCTCAACCTGCCTCGACGGCGAGTGTGAACCCGCCGCCCTACAATTTGGCGGGGCGATTCGGCGTGATGTCGCTTGCCGGCGTCGCCTTCCTCGGCTCCAGCACGCCCATCCGACCCCTTTCGCTTCCATGAGGATAGGCACGATCAGCCATTGGACGACGGCACCACGCGGCAATTCTCAGGTTTCGGCGCCGATTTGCAGATGCTGGACCCCGTCAGCGCATCCACCGACTGGCGCTCGGTTGTCAGGCCGACCTTCAGCATCATGTCGGGTTCGAGCTGGCGCTCGACCGAACTGCCCTGGAGCGCCCTGAACAAAGCGGGGCTGATCGCCATCTCGTCGAGGTAGGACTTGACCGCCTGCTTCTGCCCCATCAGATAGAGGCTGAGCCGCACCTGGGTACCGACAAGCCGCCTGGCGCCACCGGCCAGCATGAGCGCGCAAGCCGAATCGCAGTCGCCGTCGCCATCGACGCTCAGCCCGGCATAGGCGCCTTCCCTGGCCAGGCAATTCCACTCTGCCGGGTCGCAGCCGACGAAATCGGTGCGGGCAACGGCAACGTCGAGCTTCTTTTCATGGATGATCCGGCCCGCCGCCAGGGCGCCGGAGAGGTCGCCGCCTCGCGAGCTGATCACCACCGGCAGCCGCCGGTTGCCAAGCGTGGCGAGCAATTGGCTGAGTTTCTGCGGCGTCTGGGGCGTAATCGCGCCTTGCGCTGCAATCCATTCCGGGCAGTCGGGATTGCAGAGCGGGTTGCTGCCGCGAACCACGACAAAGCGCATGCCGTCATCGTGCGGCGCGCTCTCCGGCTTCACCGGCAGCGGCGCAGCCTTTGCCACATCCGGCAGGCCGCCGGCTGGCTTGTTCGCCGGTATTTCCCGGCAATTCGGAGCCGGAAGGTCCAGCCTGCACAGGCTTGCGCTGGTCAGCAGATCTGCAGCGTCTTCGCTGGTGACCAGCTTCATTGTCAGCATGTCGCTGAGGTCGATCTGCTGGATGTCGCTGGCCGGCGTGCTCTTCATCGTCTCGATGATGCTGAGGTCGACACCCATCTCCTTGAAATAGGCGGACAGCTTGCGCTCCACCCCCTTGCTCATCTCGTAGGTCTTGTAGCTGCCGGTGTTCTTGCGGCTGACGACCTTCTTGCTGATGACCCGCTTCTTGCCTTTCACGATCCGGTAGCGGACCTGATATTGCACGTTCATCTGCACGATCGTGGTGGTGATCTGGTGGACGCCGAGATAGGCCAGCGGCCCGACCAGGCGCCTGGTGCCGCCGGCCAGCATCATTGGACAAGCGGATGCGCAATAGCTGCCGAGCACATAGGGGCTGCCGATATAGTGCGCGCCTCTGGCGTCGTTCTCCTTGCAGTTTTTCACCCCTGGCTCGCAGCCGACGAACCAGGTCCTGCCGACCGCGATGTCGAGCTTGTTCTTGCGCATCATCCGGCCCATGGCGATGGCTGCATCGACATCGCCGCCGGGAGAGTTGATGACGATCGGCAATTTGCGGCCGCCGAGCGTTTTCAGGGCAGCCTTGAGCAGCGCCGGCGACTTGGCCGATATCGCACCCTCGGCCGATATCCATTCCGGACAGCTCGGCTCACAGCCCGCCGCGTCGCTGCGCACGACGACGAACCGCATCGGCGGATCCGGATCCGGCTCTGAATTTTTTGTCTCGGCCGCCAAGGCGGCAGTGCCCATGGCAAACATCGACACCAGGCAGATCAGCCCCAGTGCCCACCATGACCGACTATGCAAACGGTGCTGTGGAACCATCCGACCAAGCCCTCAATGCAATCTATACTGTAGAGGCTCACAGACTTGCAACAGAGATTGGGACCCCAAAACAGGCACATCTGGCCAACGAAAAAGGGCGGCCCGAGGGCCGCCCCTATCCGTTTCGATCCGGCGATGCCGGGCTCGATTACTCTTTGATGGTGACGACGATGCCGGCACCGACGGTGCGGCCGCCTTCACGGATGGCGAAGCGCAGCTTCTCTTCCATGGCGATCGGCACGATCAGCTCGACATCGACGGTGATGTTGTCGCCGGGCATAACCATCTCCGTGCCTTCCGGCAGCGACACGATGCCGGTCACGTCGGTCGTGCGGAAGTAGAACTGCGGACGGTAGTTGGTGNTTGTCGCCGGCCTGGCCCTGATCGAGCAGCTTGCGGAACATCTCGACGCCCGTGCAGGTCGTCTTGGTCGTCGGACGGATGCCGATGATTTCCAGTTCCTCGCCGACCTTGACGATGCCGCGCTCGACGCGGCCGGTCACGACCGTGCCACGGCCCGAGATCGAGAACACGTCTTCGATCGGCATCAGGAACGGCTTGTCCAGCGGACGAACCGGGGTCGGGATGTAGGCATCGACCGCAGCCATCAGCTCGCGGATCGCATCTTCGCCGATGGTCTTGTTGGAATCTTCCAGAGCAGCCAGCGCCGAACCCTTGACGATCGGAATGTCGTCGCCGGGGAACTCGTTCTTCGACAGAAGCTCGCGAACCTCGAGCTCGACCAGTTCGAGCAGCTCGGCNTCGTCGACCTGGTCGACCTTGTTCAGGAACACCACGATCGACGGCACGCCGACCTGACGGGCAAGCAGGATGTGCTCGCGGGTCTGCGGCATCGGGCCGTCGGCGGCCGACACCACCAGGATCGCGCCGTCCATCTGCGCGGCGCCGGTGATCATGTTCTTCACATAGTCGGCGTGGCCGGGGCAGTCGACATGGGCGTAGTGGCGCGCTGCCGTCTCGTATTCGACGTGCGCCGTCGAAATCGTGATGCCGCGGGCCTTCTCTTCGGGCGCCGCATCGATCTGGTCGTAGCGCTTGTACTCGCCAAAATACTTCGTGATCGCTGCCGTCAGCGACGTCTTGCCATGATCGACGTGGCCAATCGTGCCAATGTTCACATGAGGCTTGTTACGCTCGAATTTACCTTTTGCCATAGTCTCTTTCCTTGGACGGCCTTGACCTTCAGTTCAGTCGAATGCGGGGCGATTAGCGACTACGGCCGAAAAACACAAGTGCCTTGTGGCCGGGTGCGCTGTCCACTCGGTGCGAACCGATGATCCGATTGCGGGATGTGGCGCTGATATAGGAACGCGCGAGCGGAAATGAAATGGGGGCTGCGGGCTCCAGCACCTGTTTGCTATTCCCGCCCATGTCCTGTCCCGCCCATGTCCTGGCCTTTGCCTGCCGGATGTGCAGCCAGCGCCTGGCCCATTGCCGCTACGGCGGCGGTCTGATTTGGTTGCCCCATGCAATTCATACCGACCTCCATACGCGGCCCGCTGTTCATGATCGTTTCGACGGGGTCGTACCTCGTCAACGACACGATGATGAAACTCGCGACCGCGGGCTTGCCGTCCTATGAAGTGCTGTTCCTGCGCGGGGTCGCGGCCACGCTATGGGGCATGCCGCTGCTGTTCCTGCTGGGCTATGGCAGGCAGATTCCATTGATCTTCGACAAACGCGTGCTGCGCCGCAACCTGCTCGAGCTGGCGGCCATCCTTTGCTACGTCGTGGCGCTGGCCAACATGCAGATCGCCGATTCGACCGCGCTCGGGCAGATCACCCCGCTTTTGATGCTGGTCGGCTCCTCCATCCTGTTCGGCGAACGGATCGGCGGCGTGCGCATGGCGCTGATCGGGCTTGGCTTCATCGGTGCGCTCATGGTGGCCCAGCCGACCATGCAGGGCATCTCGGTCTATGCGTTGCTGGCGCTCGGCAACGCGGCATTGGCGGCGGCGCGCGATCTTGCCGGCAGGCGGGTCGCGGCCGAGGTGCCGGGCATGATCGTCGCCATTTCCGCCGTCGTGGTGGTGCTGATCGGCGCGGGCGCCGCGCATCTCGTTTCCGAGCGCTGGGTGATGCCGGAAGCCCGGCACCTGCTGCTCATGGCCGGCGCCGGATTTTTCCTGATCTTCGGCCATTTCTTCATCTTCATGGCCTATCGCGTCGGTCCCACCGGCGTCGTGGCGCCGTTCTACTACTGCTTCACCGTCTGGGCGGTCATCTCAGGCGTTCTGGTGTTCGGCCAGTTCCCGAATGCCCTGGCGGTCTGCGGCATCCTGCTGGTGGTTGCGAGCGGGCTGACCATCGTCTCGCTTGATGAACGCAAGCGCAGGCTGACCGTCGTCGCCTGACCTTCAAGTCAACGCGTCGAAGCAGGTTTGGCCGTCCTGCGGTCAGCCAGTCGGCAGACTAGTGCCTAAAGCGTTCGCTTGCCGGAGAACTGGTGATAGGCCCACAGCACGACCACCGCGCCGATGATGGCGACGATCAGGCTCCAGATGTTGAGGCCGGTCACGCCCGTGGCGCCAAAGGCGCTGAAGATCAGCCCTCCGACGATGGCGCCGACAATGCCGAGCACGATATCCATGATCAGGCCCTGGCCGGTCTTGTTGACGATCTTGCTGCCGATAAAGCCGGCGATGACGCCGAGGATGATCCAGCTGATAATGCCCATTTTTCCTCTCCATTCCCCGCCCGCCGATCATGGTCACATGATTGTCAAAAGCTCAAGCCAACTTGAAATTCCGCCCGCATGGTCCATTGTAGCCGGCGGGACGGGCTTGGTCGTTATGGAGGATTGACCTATGGGACTCTTTGACAACGCCGTACCCGGCGGCAACATCACCAAACCGCTGATGATCGCGCTCGGCGCGCTTCTGGTGGGAAAGATGCTGAGCGGCAGAAGCGCCGAACAGACGAGTGCCGGAGAGACGGGCGAACCCGCTCAGCCTCAAACGCCAGCCCCCACCGGAACCACGGCCTCCAGCGACGGCGGCCTGCTCGGCGGACTGGGCGGACTGCTCGACAAGCTCAAGAATGCCGGCCAAGGCAATGTCGCTGACTCCTGGGTCGGCACCGGACAGAACCAGCCGATCAACGCCAATGATCTCGGCAAGGCGATCGGCCCGCAGGTCATTCGAGAGATCGCGCAAAGGACAGGACTGGACGAGCAGGAGTTGCTCAAGCAATTGTCCACAGCCCTGCCCGGCATTGTCGACAGACTGACGCCGAACGGACAGGTGCCGCAGCAACACCAGGTCGCGTCCGCCTTCAACAGCTAGACTTCTGCGCCTGCATCACGCGCAAACACGCCCGGCACCGCCTTGCGGCTGTCGGGCGTTGCTGCGACCAGCGCCGCGAACCGCCTGGCAGTCGACGCATCGACCGGCGTGTAGACGGAAACCGAGAAATCACTGTCGCGGCCGCCCGGCTGCAGCGTGGCGAAATCGAACGACATCGCGCCGGCGACAGGGTGCCGGATGGATTTCCGCCAGATCGGTGGCTCGGCGATGTCGCGGCTGTTCCAGCACGTGGCGAACGCTTCGCTTGCCGCTTCCAGTGACGAAACCAGCGCAGCCAGCACCGGATCGCGAGTCATGGCGACAGTGGCAAGCCGGAACTGCGCCGCCGCCGAGCGCGAAACCTCCGGCCAGTCGACAAAGCGCTGCCGCCATTCCAGGTCGAGAAACAGCCGGGCGAGCAGGCTGCCGGACCACTCATCATCCGTCTCGAAATCCCCAAGCAGCACCGCCGCCGGATGGTTACAGGCGACGACCTGCCAGTAGCGATTGACGACATATGCCGGGTGCGGCGCCAGCCCGTCGAGCAGGCTGAGCAACGGCGCGCTGGGCAGGCCTTGCGCGCCGAGCCGGTTTCGCCAATCGAGATCGGGCCGCGCCAATTGGAAGAGATAGGCCTGCTCCGACCGGCTCAGTCTCAGCACCCGCGCCAGCGAGCGAAGCACCTGCGGCGACGCGTTCACCTCCCGTCCCTGCTCGAGCCAGGTGTACCAGGTGGTGCTGATCCCCGCCTCGGCGGCGACCTCTTCGCGCCTGAGGCCCGGCGCCCGGCGGCGGCCATTGGCGCCATCGATCCGCGGCAAGCGGTCCCGCCGCTCGCGCAGGAAGCGGGCAAGCTCATCGCGCCGTGGGCCGTCGTATGGCATGCAGTCACCTCCGATACCAGTATAAGCTATAGTCTTGTACTACTTTAAAGGAAAGCTAGGTTGCGGGCGACCGAACATCAGCCCACGGGACTTCGACAATGAACGCGCTCAATGAAATCCGTCAGATCGACTACACCGTCATCTTCGCCCGCGACATGGCCGCCATGCGGCACTTCTACGGGGATGTGATGGAATTTGATCTGCAGCGCGAACTCGGCGACAGGTGGATCGAATATCGGGTCGGCCCGAACACGCTGGCCTTGACCAGCCTCGGCATGATGTTCAACGACACGCCGCAGCAGCGGGATGCGCTGTCGCTGCAGCTGGCATTCCGGGTGGCGCCGGAGATGGTCGCTGCCTGCGCCGAGGCGCTTCAGGCCAAGGGCGTGCAGCCGGTCCTGCCGCTCACCGACCAGGAATGGGGCCACAGAACAGTGTTCTTCCGCGATCCGGACGGCAACGTTGTCGAGATATTCGCTGAGATCTGATGCGGAGTGGGGAGTTTGGAGCGGGTAGCGGGAATCGAACCCGCATATTCAGCTTGGAAGGCTGCTGCTCTACCACTGAGCTATACCCGCATCGTCCTCAAGGTTCGCGGGCTGGCAGTGGTGGAGAGGGTTGGATTCGAACCAACGTAAGCTAAGCTAACGGATTTACAGTCCGTCCCCTTTAACCACTCGGGCACCTCTCCAGCCTGCCGTCGAAGCCTTGCAACGAGGCATTCTCGCCGATCAGGTCGAAACCAGGGTTTTGTCCGAAATCAGCGAAGCGCCTTATGGCGGCAAGGCCAGTGGGTGTCAACCGCACCCCAAGGCAAAATGCGCTGAATTTGACAGCCTGCCCGGCAAGCCGGGTTTCTGCCTGTATCCACAGCCCGGCGACGCGGCTATAGAAGCCGGCCATGAGCAATGACAACACGCCCAAGACCGCCAAAGACACCCATTACGCCAAGCTGCGCCGCGCCCATCGCGACGAGAAGGCCGGCGGCGCGCCCGCCTTCCGGCCGCGCCAGCCGGTGCCGCCGGGCGAGAACGCCGCCGACGGGCTGGTGCGGCTTTATGGCCTGCACACGGTGCGCGCCGCGCTCGACAATCCGCGCCGGCGGATCAGAAAGATGTTGGTGACGCGCAATGCCGCCGAGCGGCTGGCGATCGCCGACCTCGCCGCTTTGCCGTTCAAGGCCGAACTGGTCGAGCCGAAGGACATCGACAAGATCACCGGTTCGGACGCCGTCCACCAGGGCGTGCTGATCGAGGCCGAGCCGCTGAAGCCCAAGCGCCTTGACGCGCTCGGCGATACCAAACTGGTGCTGGTGCTCGACCAGGTCACCGACCCGCACAATGTCGGCGCCATCCTGCGCTCGGCGGTCGCCTTCGGCGCCGGTGCGCTGATCACCACGGCCCGCCACAGCCCGCAGGAATCCGGCGTGCTGGCCAAATCCGCCTCCGGCGCGCTGGAACATATCGACCAGGTCGAGGTGAAGAACCTCGCCGACGCGCTGGAACAGCTGCACGAAGCCGGCTTCCAGACCATCGGCCTCGATTCGGACGGGCCGGCCGAACTCGAAACGAGTTTTTCAGGCGAAAAGATAGCCCTGGTGCTCGGCGCCGAAGGCAAAGGCCTGCGCCAGAAGACGCGCGAGACGGTGACGACACTCGCCCGCCTCGACATGCCCGGCGCCATCCGCTCGCTCAACGTGTCGAACGCCGCGGCGGTGAGCCTTTATGCGGCACGGAAGTTCCTTGGAAAGTGAATAGTGAATGCTGAATGGAAAGCGTTCTTACCGTCACCGTTCACTATTCACCCACTTCATGCCCCGCCATCCGCTCCAGCGCCCGCACCAGCGCCGAATGATCCTCTTTCGCCCCGCCATTCGCCGCGCACGAGTTGAACAGCTGCTGCGTCGTCGAGGTGTTGGGCAATGAGACGCCGAGCGCCTTGGCGCCTTCCAGCGCCAGGCTGAGATCCTTCTGGTGCAGTTCGATGCGGAAGCCCGGCGCGAAGGTGCGCTTTATCATGCGCTCGCCATGCACCTCGAGGATGCGCGATGCCGCCAGCCCGCCCATCAGCGCCTGCCGGACCTTGGCGGGGTCGGCGCCGGCTTTTGCGGCAAAGACCAGCGCCTCGGCGACCGCCTCGATGGTCAGGGCTACGACGATCTGGTTGGCAACCTTGGTGGTCTGGCCGACGCCGTTCGGGCCGACAAGCGTGACGTTCTTGCCCATCTTTTCGAACACGGGCTTGGCGCGCTCGAACGCCTTGTCCTCGCCGCCGACCATGATGGTCAGGGACGCCGCCTTTGCGCCGACCTCGCCGCCCGACACCGGCGCGTCAAGATAGTCGCAGCCGAGATCGTTGATCTTTTTGGCAAAGGTCTTGGTCTCGATCGGCGAGATCGAGCTCATGTCGATGACGAGCTTGCCCTTGCTCAGGCCGGATGCAACACCATTGTCGCCGAACAGCACCTCGGCAACCTGCGGGGTGTCAGGAACCATGGTGATGACGATATCGGCGGCTTTCGCCACTGCCGCGTGGCCGGTGATGCTTCTCAAGCCCTTGGCGACGAGGTCGGCCGGCGGCTTCGAGCGGTGGTCGCTGGCAATGACGGTGTAGCCGGCATCCAGGAGATGCCCGGCCATCGGCGCGCCCATAATGCCAAGGCCGATGAAGCCGATGGTTTCCATTGTTTTCTCCTTTGTTGAGGCTGAGTTCCTTCGCGCCCCCCTCTGGCCTGCCGGCCATCTCCCCCACTTGTGGGGAGATTGGCAGTTTCGGCGCCTCGCTCACCCTGCAATGTTGGGGATTGGCGAAAAGCCGGGATGACGTCCGATCTCCCCACCTGTGGGGGAGATGGCCGGCAGGCCAGAGGGGGCGCGAAGGAACGCGACTTCAATCGTAACAGCTAAGCCGCGGCACTCCCCTGCCCGTTAAGCTCCCGAAACCACCCCAGCCCAGCCTCCGTCCCCGCCTTCGGTTTGTATTCCGCTCCGACCCAGCCGGAATAGCCGATCCTGTCGATATGCTCGTAGAGGAAGGGATAATTGATCTCGCCCGTCCCCGGCTCGTGACGGCCGGGATTGTCCGCAAGCTGGATATGCGCGATGCGGCCGAGGTTGGCCTCGATGGTACGGGCGAGATCCCCCTCCATGATCTGCATGTGATAGATGTCGTATTGCAGGAACAGGTTCTTCGAACCGACGCGCTCGATCAGCGCCAGCGCCTGCTCCGAATAGTTCAGGAAAAAACCCGGTATGTCGCGCGTGTTGATCGGCTCGATCAAAAGCCGGATGCCGGCCTGCTCCAGTTTCTCGGCTGCAAACGCGAGGTTCTCGGCTAAAGTATTTTCCAGCACCGAACGATCCACGCCCTGCGGCGCGATGCCGGCGAGGCAATTGACCTGCTCGCAGCCGAGCGCATGGGCATAGCTGATCGCCTTGGCGATGCCTTGCCGGAATTCCGGCGCGCGGTCGGGCAAAACCGCGATGCCGCGCTCGCCGTTGCCCCAGTCGCCGGCCGGGAGGTTGAACAGCACCTGTGTCAGGCCGTTCTTCTTCAGCCGGGCCGCGACCACGTCAGGCGTATGATCATAGGGGCCGATATATTCGACGCCCTTGAAGCCGGCGCGGGCTGCGGCATCGAAGCGATCGAGGAACTCATGCTCGCCAAAGAGCATCGACAGATTGGCTGAAAAACGCGGCATTCTTTTTCTCCTTCTTCTGCTTGGCCCTAGGCGTGTTGAGATTCAGGTCGGGCAGAGTCGAAAACGGTGACTTTCGAAAACCGGAGCGGAACGTACTTTCTGTACGTGAGCACCGGAAGCGCAGGAAGGCGCCGTTTGCAGGCCTGTCTCACCTGAATATCGGCGCGCCTAATCGAGCAACACAATCGCCGTTGGCGCATCCTCATGGCTTTCGGCAAGGTCCTCGAATTCGGTGATCTTGTCGATTTCCGTGCCCATGGAAATGTTGGTGACGCGCTCGAGGATGAATTCGAGCACCACCGGCACCTGGTATTCCTTCATCAGCCGCTGCGCTTCCTTGAACGCGCCGGCGAACTCTTCCGGTTTGCGCACCCGGACCGCCTTGCAGCCCATCGCTTCTGCGACCGCGACATGATCGACGCCGTAGCCGGCCTCCGGATCGTTGGCGCGGTTGACGTTCTCGAAGGCCAGGCTCACCTCGAAATCCATCGCAAAACCGCGCTGCGCCTGGCGGATCAGGCCGAGATAGGCATTGTTCACGACGACATGGATATACGGCAGTTTGTGCTGTGCGCCGGCCGCCAGTTCCTCGATCATGAACTGGAAGTCGTAGTCGCCCGACAGCGCCACGATGGTGCGATCCGGATCGGCGGCGCGCACGCCAAGCGCTGCCGGCAGCGTCCAGCCGAGCGGGCCGGCCTGGCCGCAATTGATCCAGTTGCGCGGCTTGTAGACATGCAGGAACTGCGCCCCGGCGATCTGCGAGAGGCCGATCGTGGTGACGTAGGTGGTGTCACGGCCGAACGNGGGTCTGGCATTCCTTCGCCCAGCCCGACCAGTCGCGCAGCTTTCCTGCCGTCTTCCATTCGGTGGCGACGTCGAGCAGCATCTTTAGTGCCGCACCGGCGTCCGAGACGACGCCGAGATCCGGCGCGAACACCCGGCCGATCTGGGTCGGTTCGATGTCGACATGGATGAATTTCTTGCCCTTGGTGTAGACATCGACCGAACCGGTGTGGCGGTTGGCCCAGCGATTGCCGATGCCAAAGACGAAATCGGCTTCCAACATCGTCGCATTGCCGTAGCGGTGCGAGGTCTGCAGCCCGCACATGCCGGCCATCAGCCGGTGATCGTCGGGGATCGTGCCCCAGCCCATCAATGTCGGTATGACCGGCACGCCCGTTATCTCGGCGAATTCGATCAACAGATCCGACGCATCGGCGTTGATGATGCCGCCGCCGGCGACGATCAGCGGCTTTTCCGCGGCGTTGAGCATCGCCAAGGCCTTTTCGGCCTGGGCGCGCGACATTGCCGGCTTGAACGGGACAAGCGGCTCGTAGGCATCGATATCGAATTCGATCTCGGCCAATTGCACATCGACCGGCAGGTCGATCAGCACCGGACCAGGCCGCGACGAGCGCATCAGGTGAAACGCCTTCTGCAGCGCCATCGGCACGAGATAGGGCTCCATGACCGTGACCGCCCATTTGGCGACGGGTACGGCTATGGCGGCGATATCGACCGCCTGGAAATCCTCCTTGTTGAGCCGTGCCCGCGGCGCCTGACCGGTGATGCACAGGATCGGGATGGAGTCCGCCGCCGCCGAATAAAGCCCGGTGATCATGTCGGTACCGGCGGGGCCGGATGTGCCGATGCAAAGCCCGATATTGCCCGCCTTGGCCCTCGTATAACCTTCGGCCATGTGCGAGGCCGCCTCGACATGCCGCGCCAGGATGTGGCGGATCGAGCCCCTCGCCTTCAGCGCCGAATAGAACGGATTGATCGCCGCGCCCGGCACGCCGAAGCCGCAGGAAATGCCTTCCTTTTCGAGAACGAGAACCGCTGCATCGACAGCGCGCATCCTGGCCATGTCCAGCCTCCTCAAGATTGTTGGTTGGTTGACAATGCCAGTGTCGTTTTCATTTTTCAATTTTTTCAGAATAATTTTTCATTTCGAGAAAACCCCTTCTATACACTGATTCCACTGGCTTTTTCGTTTTCCGTGAATCCGGCCATCAAAATCGATGAAAAAGTTTTTCATTGCGATTTCGGCGAAACCGGCGACAATGCCGCCATGGAAACCAGCGAAAAACGCCAGCGCGGCCGGCCGCGCGCTTTCAACGGTCCGTCCGAGGCCGGTTCTGTACAGTCGCTGGACCGGGCCTTGCGCATCCTGGCCATCGTCGCTGAAGGCAGTGGCCTGTCGCTGAGCGAGATTTCGGCGCGTAGCGAGCTCGCGGCGTCCACCGCCTACCGCATGCTGACGACGCTGCAGAACCACGGCATGGTCGAGTTCGATACATCGGACCAGCTGTGGTCGATCGGCGTCGAGACCTACCGCATGGGTGCCGCCTTCCTGCGCCGCCGCAAGCTTGTCGACAGGGCCCGCGTGGTCATGCAGGAATTGATGGAGAAGACCGGTGAAACCGCCAATCTCGGCGTCGCCGAGGACGATTGCGTCGTTTTCGTCAGCCAGGTCGAGACCCATCAGGCGATCCGCGCCTTCTTCCGCCCGGGCACGCGCAGCTCCTTCCATGCCTCGGGCATCGGCAAGGCGGTGCTGGCGCAGCTCGAGCCGGAACGCGTCGCCGCCATCCTGCGCAAGTCGGGCCTGCAGCGCTTCACCGACAAGACGCTGTCCGACATTTCGGCGCTGGCCCATGACCTGGCTGTCATCAAGCACCGCGGCTGGTCGGTCGACGACGAGGAGCGGCATCCCGGCATGCGCTGCGTAGCCGCCGCCATTTTCAACGAGTTCGGCGAGCCGATCGGCGGTGTCTCGGTCTCCGGACCGACGGTGCGGGTGACGATGGAGCGGCTGGACGAGATCGGGCCGCTGGTGCGCGACGCCGCCGCTGAGGTGACGAGGATGATCGGCGGGTTCCGATTATAATGCGGAGAACGCTTCAGCTTTTGCTCGCCGCTTCACTGTGCGGATGCGTGGCGACGGCGCCCGAACCCGCCCCTGTCTCCCAGCAAGTCAGCGAGATTCCGATCTCGCTCGCTTTGGAGGAGACAATCACGATCGGCATTCGCCAGCATTTGCAGGATCCTGTATCCGCCAGATTCGGGCAGATGCGTGCCGGCGAGCGAACGCTCGACGGCCGCCGCGAAATCCTGGTCTGCGGCCATGTCGCTGCAAAGACGTCGTCCGGTGGTCATACAACAGACCAACCGTTCGCCGCCAAGATCTATCCGGATGAAGGAAGCAGCTTCGAACTCATCGCCATGGGCGATCAATCGCAGAATGCGAGTGTTGCCCGCATCTGCCGTGCAGCGGGATTGCCGATCTCCGAACCGTAGCCCGCACCGCGGCGCGCTCAAATCAGGAAGGAGGGGCTGCGTACAGCCCCTCCTTTCCGTGTGGGGGTGCCTCCTCCTAAAGGCGGCAATAGTGGCGGTAGCCGTCATAGCCGACATAGGTGTCGGAGTACGGATCGTAACTGGCGTAGCGGTTGGCGCAGCGGCGGACGTGCCAGGAGCCACCCTCGTCGTCGACATAGACGGTGCGGGGCTGCTGGTTGAGCAGGCTGCCGAGCACGAACCCGCCGACGCCGGCGGCGATGCCGATGCCGATTTCGCGGTTGTGGTGATGGCTGTGGGCGGCCGACGGCTGGACGGTGCCGACCAGCGAGGTGGCGGCGACAGTGCTGGCGATAAGAGCGGAAGCGATTTTGCGCGTGAACATGACGATCTCCTTGTTTCGTTGCGAGAGGCGATCCATCCGCCTCTTGATGATGGGTCGTTTCGGCGCGGAAAAAGGTTCGAAAGAATTTGGGATTTTCTTGAAGGCCGCAAATCAGCCGATGGAAACCAAGATCTGATCGATCGAGCGCTCAACGCAAAAAAGGGCGGCCGAAGCCGCCCTTCCGCGAGGCAGGTCGTCTCGCTCAAAGGAAGATGATCACCTTGCCGTGGTGATGATGATGCTTGTGGTGATGGTGCTTGTGTTGATGGTTCCACCACCACCAGGGCTTGTCGTGGTGCTTGTGATGATGGTGGTGATGATGGCTGTGAGCGGAGGACGACTGGGTACCGGCGAGCGCGCCGGTGGCGACGAAGATGGCGACCAGGCCCGAAGTAAGACTGCGCTTCAACATGATGATCTCCTTGATCGAGGCGACCATTCGCCTCTGGAGATCAGTCGCGGTGACGTGGTGAAATGTTCGAGGTTTTGAGCGAGTAGTGAGTAGTCAATGGTCCGAAAGGCGTTCGCCCATTCACCATTCACCATTCATCCCCATCCCAGTCACATGCCGCAGCCAAAACGCCATCGCGATAAAACCGACGATGGCGGCGATGCCGGTCCAGTCGACATTGGCGCTCTTCACGTCCCTGATGAGCTTTACCGCAAGCAGCCAGGCAATGACGACAAGCGGCAGGATGATGACAAGTCTGATCATGCGACACCCCGTTCGATGCGTTTGCACCTGAGAGATATGTAGGAATCGCATTGGCGGTTTTCAGCATGGCGGCCCGCCCACCTCGGCGGGGTCCATCAGCGATCGAAAACGGAGTTTTGTCTTTACTGGCGCAGGAAATATGCTAACCGGAGCGCCGTGCCCTTGTAGCTCAGCTGGTAGAGCAGCGGTTTTGTAAACCGAAGGTCGGCGGTTCGATTCCGTCCGGGGGCACCACCCCTTCGCTCTTCGAGCTTCGGGTGGCAGGCCACCCAAAGCTCGTTAGACGAAGGAGGACTGCCGACAGTTCTATTCGGCGGAGCTGGCAGCACGACATCAGGCCAACTCGCAGCCGTCGGACCTTCTAGGAAAATGTGGCAGCCTGTATGGCTGCCGTATCGCCGAACGTGTTCCTCACCCTAACCGACCTGTAGACGTAGGCGGCCCAGATCCCTGTGACTATGAAGGATGCCAAAGGTGTAACCAGAGCTCCTCCGGCAAGCAAACGGTTTACCGGGACACCAAGAACAGTCGATATCCAAACTGTGTCCAGTACGAATAAGAGAGGGATCGCGAACCACAGACATATGAACAGCTGCGGAAAGCGGTGGCTTCGCCGCAGCATCGAAACAAGCACGACCAGCTGAAGCACCAGAAATGCCAGATTGAGGGCTGCCTCGCCATAGATGGCCAAGGCCCCGTTGGGCACTGTAACAAGCTGTTGGTAGGTTTTGACCAGACTGGCCATATCGACAAGTGTGCGCAACGGCGAAAGGGACAGGCTGATCGCCAGCAGGATCAGCCAGCCGCCGAACCCCACGAGGTCATCTGGGCTCTGTGAGGATTTGCGCGACGACCGGACGGCGAAGAAAACCGGCACGCCAATCAGCAACAGAAGTATCGCCCAATGCCACATTTACCCACCCTCGAATACATCCCTGGGTTGTTTAGCTCGCACCTCTGGATTGTGCAAGCGTTTTTACAGAGATCAAGGCATCGTAGAGATTTTCGGGTTTAGGTTTGCAGAGGACGCTTTCGTCGCTCGCAATGGCCGCATCTCACCCCAAGTCAAAATGCCGCGGAAAGGCCTGGTGCAGCAGGAGCAGCATGGTCTTGCGCAGCACGTCGGTGTCGCGGCTGGACGGGTTGAGATGGTCCCAATACCAGGCGCCATGCACCAGATAGTTCAGGCTCTCCGACAGCGTGTCTATGTCGACGCCGGTGTAACCGCCGCTGCGTGAAATCTCGATCAGCAGCTCGCGCGCTTCGGCCGTGTAGGCGAGATCGCTCGGCAGGCCGATTTCATTGTAGATCTGCATGCTCTTGCGGTCGCTGGAAAACACGACGAAGACCGAGACCCATTTCGGATGCTGCCGGGCAAAGCGCTGCGCGCAATCGACCGCGCCCAACACCCGCTCGACCGGCGACAGGCCGGGCGCCCGCACCAGCGTCAGCCACAGCGCGTCATATTGGTCGCTGAGATATTGCAGGACGGCCCGGAACAGGTTCTCCTTGCTGCGAAAATGAAAGACCACCAGTGCGTTGGACGAGCCGACATGCTCGGCAATGCGCTGCATGGTGACGCTGGCCAGCCCCTCCTCCGCGATGAGCTCGATGGTGGCGTCGATGATGCGCTGGACGCTCGCTTCGCCGCGCTCGCGCCGGCGGTCCTTGGGCGCGGCGTCGTTCGCCGCACCCTTGGCCGCCTTGCTTTTTCCCGCATCCGGAGTGGCTATGCGTTGCGCCATTGTCGTCAGGCCTTTCCCCGGCGGCCGAAACATCCCGCCGCTGCCTTGGCATGCCGGCGCCCTGCGGACTCACAGCGCCGGGCGTGTCCCGGCATTCGTGTACCACTGACCACGAGCCGTCTCATAGGCCATACCCGCCCGGAACACGTCGGCGTCGCTATAGGTGCGGCCGACAATCTGGATGCCTGTCGGCACGCCGTTGGCGGCGCGGCCCGACGGGATCGACAGAACCGGGCAGCGGCTCAGCATGTTGAACGGCGTCGTCATCACCCAGCCCAGCGACGGGTTCACCTCTCGTCCATTGATCTCGACCTTGCCTTTGGTCTGATCGAATTCCGCCGGCACTGCGGGAAGCGCATTGGTCGGGCAGATCAGCACGTCGTATTTTTCCAGCAAAGGCCCCAGCGTCAGGTACATCCTGGCCGCCACATCGAGCGTCGCGACAAAATCCGTCGCCTTCGACTTCTGCCCGTCCTGCGCGAACTGCCTGGCATAGCTGGTCATGTCCTTGCCGTTCTTGGCGAGCAGCGGCGACAGCGAGGCGCCGAAGAGATGTTCGAGATAGGCCATGCCGGCCTTGAGCACCTCGTCGCCCCAGCCGAGGTCCACCTCCTCGACGGTGGCGCCGAGCGAGCGGAACACATCGCAGGCAGCGAGCGTGTTCTTGCGCACGTCCGCATCCACCTCGAAGGACCCGAGATCCATGGAGAATGCGATCTTCCAACCCTTGATCGGCTTGTAGTCGAGCGGCAGGCGCAGTTTCGGGCGCAGCGTGGCGATGTCGAGCGGGCTCGGCCCGGCCATGACGTTCTGCAGCAGGATCGCATCCCCGACGTTTCGGGCCAAGGGCCCGGTGTGGCAGTAAAAATCGAGATTGAACGGCGGCTCATCGGGATTGCGGCCGTAAGGCGGCTTGAAGCCGACCAGGCCGCAGGCCGAGGCAGGGATGCGGATTGAGCCCGCTATGTCCGAGCCGGTTGCGATCGACGACGTGCCGGAGGCCAGCGTTGCCGCCGAACCGCCCGACGAACCGCCCGGCGTGAAATCCGGGTTCCAGGGGTTGCGCGTGACGCCCCAGCGCTTCGACCAGGTATAACCGGCGCAGCTGAATTCGGGCGTCGCGGTGCGGGCGTGGACGATGCCGCCGGCCTTCATGACACGCTCGTTCATGGTCGAGGTATGGCCGCCAATGGCGTCCTTCGACAGCAGCGAGCCATGCGATGTCGGCTTGCCCTTGATGTAACTCTCATCCTTGATGCCGATCGGCAGGCCCTCGAGCGCGCCGGTTCTGGCGCCCTTGGTGTATTTCGCCTCGGCTTTTCCGGCGAGAGCCATCGCCTCGTCGAAATGCGTGAAGGTAAGGCAATTGATCGTCGCCTTGGTCGCCTCGGCGCGGCGGATGGTGGCCTGCATCAGTTCCACAGGCGACAGTTTCTTCGCCTTGAACAGCCGCAACGCCTCGCTGGCCGGCATGTAGCAAAGGTCGAGATCGGACATCGAAAATCTCCCGCGGCTGCTTTACGGCATCTGGCATTGGGGATGGCCGAGCCGCGATGCGCGGCCCGATGTTGGTCAGCTTCGGCCGGCGGCGCTGCTATTTCTGCAGATCGGTCCAGATCCTGGTGTAGAGCGCCTGGACGTCGGCGGGACAGGCCGACATGAATTGGCCCTTGTCGGCAAATTCGGCCGGAACATCCACTTCGGGCGCGCCCTTCATATCGGCCGGCAGGAAGGGCTCGGAGCCCTTGATGCCATTGGCGTAGTGCGCGAAGGCCGAGATCATCGCTGCATTCCTGGGGTCCATGATGAAATTCTGGAAGAGCTTGGCGTTCTCGACGTTCTTGGCATCCTTGAGCACCGCGACACTGTCCATCCAGATTGGAAAGCCCTCCTTGGGATAGCCGTAGACGATCTTGTCGTTCTCCAGCCGCTCGCGCAGCGATATGCCGTTCCAGTTGACGCCGGCGGCAATGTCACCCCTGCCGAGACCGTCGACGGCCGCATAGTCGAGCGACAGCCATTTCGCTTTCGCCTCGATGAGCTTGTCATGCACCTTTTTCAAAAGCACCTTGTCGTCGGTGCAGTACTTACCGCCCTCATAGGCAATGGCGAGGAACATGATGTCTCCCATTTCGGGCACGACATTGATCTTGCCCACGAGTTCCGGCGGCGGATCGAGGAAAATCGCCGAGGTGTTCGGATCGCCCGCATAGACCGATTTGTTGACCGAGATGCCGGTCGTGCCCCATTGCCACGGCACCGAATATTTGCGGCCGGGGTCGAACGGCACGTCGACCCATCTCGGATCGACGTTTCTAAAGTTCTCCATCGTGTTGGGATCGGTTTCCAAGAGCAGGCCTTCGCTGATCCAGATCGGCATCACGCTGGCCGATGGAACGACGATGTCATAGCCGGAAGCGCCCTGGCGGACCTTGGCCAGAGCCGTATCGTTGGAGTCGTAGTCGGTGACGGTAACCTTGACCTTGTAGGTTTCCTCGAACTTCTTGATCAGGTCCGGGCTGGTGTAGTTGCCCCAATTGTAGATTTGGAGTTCGCCCTCGGCGCGGGCAATGCCGGTCATCGCCAGCAGCGACAGGCCGAGCGCCGTGGCGGTCGATTTCAACTGCATGCTTGTGTCTCCCATTGTTGGGACCGGCGGGATTGCGCCTCGAGTCCCTAAGTTCCCTTCGTCCTGGTGATCATTCACCGGCGAATGCCGGCTGACCAACTCGGTATCTCGGCAACGGTATTAATTACTAAACATACAGTCAATATCTTTTGCGACACAACTGCATGATCGGCACCGGCAGTGCGCCGGCGAAGCCGACATGATATGGTCAAGGTTGGGCCATTGATGAATTGGGGCAAGCCGTGGCGTGAGCGCCGCAGCCTGCAGGGCTTGGATCACGGTCATGCGCCTTTTTCTGGCGGTCGTGCTGCTGATGACCATGGCGCTCTTCTCCGCTGCGCGCGGCGAAGCGCGGATAGCGCTGGTTGTCGCCAATCCGGCCTCTGAGGGCTCACCGGCAATCGCCAACGCCGACCTCAGTGCCGAACTCGTTGCAGCGACACTACGATCGCTTAGCTTCACCGTCCGGCAGGTGTCGGATGGCGACCGCGCCGATGTCGCGCGCGCCATGCATGATTTCGCCCAATCCCTGGCCAATCCGGACTCCGTCGGCATCTTCTACTATGTCGGCCACACCGCGCAGGCCAACGGCAGGAACTATTTACTGACGCGCGGCACCCGGATCGATTCAAAGGAAACGGTCGACCAGACGGCATTGCCCCTCGATCTGTTCATGCAGGCGCTCGAGGCAACCCCGACATTGAAGGTGGTTCTGCTCGACAATCCCGGCGATGGCCACAACCCTACTTCCGGCGTGATGCAGGGTCTGGCTGCGGTCGATCCCCTCACCCACGCCATCGTCGCTCTGTCGGCCAAACCCGGAACCGTTGCACTGGACGAAGCCCGCCCCGTCACCGTATTTGCCGATGCGCTCACCGCTGCGCTGGTCAAGCGCGGCGCGGACATAGCCATCATCCTCGCCTCGGTCAGGCAAACCACTATCGACAAAACGTCAGGCGCCCAGTGGCCATGGATGTCATATGGCCGCTCGGCAGACGCTGCCTTTGTGCTGACGCCGGACCAAGTGGCCGGCGCGGCACCGGCGCTGCCGCTTGTGCCGGAACCGGCACCGCCGGCGATGGCGAGCGGCGGCTACATCTCCCGGAGTGGGGGTTGGCAGCCTGACGGCAGCGACTACGCCGATGACAGCGGTCAGGAGCCCTACCCCATGGACGTTGCACCGGGCTCCGGCAGTCCCGATGCCGCGATGGGCGACAGCGCCAAGGAGGCGGCGCTCTACGAGGAATACAAACGCCAGGAACAGCAGCGCCAATTGCAGGAAGAGCAGGCTCGGCAACGATACGAAGAGGAAAAGCAACGTCTTGAAGACGCGGCTGCGGCCGCTGCCCAGAACAATCTCGGCGGGACCTATCCGCAGGATGGCGAAGCCACCGGCGCCGAACCGCCCCCCGATAAGGCAAGGATCCCCCCTGAGGATGGCATGACATCGGCCCCGCCACCCGCGACCGGCGCCGAAAGTCCGCCGGAGGCGCAGGCGCCACCGAAACCAGCGCCGCCGCCCATCGACCAGGCGCAAAGCCCTCCTTCCGGCGGCGCCCTTCCACACCCCGAGACGGGCGCTGTCGAGGTGGTGCGCCATCCAACCATCGATGCGCCGGATGAGATTGTCGCCGGCGAGACGGTGACCGTTTCGATCGCCCTTACCGAAGAGCAATTCACGCCCGAAGTGAAGGTGAAGGCAGCGCCGGACTCGTCGGTGACGGAAGATGGCGCCCTGGCCATGGCGATGCCGGCAGGAGCCGAGCAATGGCCGATCGACATCGATCTGTTCGCCTCCGGCTTCGATCTCACCGACGGCGGCAAATGGAGCCGACGGACGACGCTCTACCGCCAGGGCGACAGCGACTTCGTCCGCTTCGACGTCAAGGCGCGGCCGATCGCCAAGAACAGCAAGCCGTCCCAGTTCATCGCACGCATCTACAGCGCCGGGAGGTTCCTCGGATCGGCGTCGCGGTCCGTTGTCATCCGTCGCACAGCGCCTGTCGAGGCAGCCGCTCCGAGCGCCACAGCCGAACGCTCCGCAGCACCTGCCATGCTGATGCTGGCCGCTACACCGCCGCAACCGGCGGTGACAGGCGATGTCACGCTTGGCGGCGCGGGCGGCGATGACGTTCCCGATCTCGACGTGACCATCCTCTATGACGATCCGAGCGGGCTGGGTTCGGGGCAGATCATCATCCATTCGCCGCATCTGGCCGGTCCGGTGACCGATACGTTCTCGACGCCACCTGAGATGGCGGCGTGGCTGGACTCCGAATACCGCCGCCTGCTGCAGCTCGGCCTGAGCTTGCGCGGGGCCGTTTCGCTGCAGCAGCCTGCCGCAAGCAGCGATCCGGGGACGCAAAAGCGCTTTGTCACGCTCGCCGCCGAAGGTTTTGGCGATGCGCTCTACCGCGACTATGTGCCGAAAGCGTTCAAGGACGTGTTCTGGTCGCTGCGCGGCAAAGGCGAACTGCATTCGATCCAGATCACCTCGAACAGCCCGACGCTGCCCTGGGAATTGATCCGCCCGCGCAGCGCCGACGGCGCAACCGCCGACGGTTTTCTCGGCATGGGCTACCGGCTGGCCCGCTGGGCTCCGCGCAGCAGTGCCTCACAGGTCGACAACCCGCTCGACCGCATGACCTTCACCGGCGTCGCGGCCGTCGCGCCCTCCTATGTCGACAAGCAGTCGCTGCGCTTTCAGCAGGACGAGATCGCGGCACTGAGCAAGCTTGCCGGCTACCGCCGCTTCGATGGCGATTTCATCTCTTTCGAGAAACTGGTCGGCGAAGTCTCGACCGGTTTCATTCATTTCTCCGGCCATGGCGAGGTCAACAAGCCGAGCAGCGGCCGGCCGGTCTTTGCCATCGATCTCGTCGATCAGTCGCTCGACCGGATACATGGGCTGCGTTGGTCGCGACCGCGCATGGCAAGGGCAATCCGTTCTACTTCTTCAACGCCTGCGACACAGGCCGTTCCCAGATGCTCGGCGGCTTCGTGCAGGGCTGGGGTCCGGCGGTGTTGGCGGGCGGCGCTTCCGGCTTCATCGGCGGCATGTGGCCACTGACCGACCGCGCGGCAGCGGCCTTCTCGACCGATTTCTATGGCGGCATCAGCACGCGGATCAAGGACGGGCCGGTCTACCTGGCCGAGATCCTGCAGGATGTCCGCAGAGAATTCTACCAGACCGGCGATCCGACCTATCTCGCCTACACATTCTACGGCAACGCCAATCTTCAGATCGTCGCGCAGTGAGCGATGGATCGTCGTTGGCAGATTGGCTTCAGCCTACAACGCGTTTTGGGGGCATGGCACGCCAGCGCCGCCGCAGCGTGAGGCCATCGGCCTGGAGCTCATGTCTTCGGACTGCCGCACAAGCTCCGCAAAGAGAAGGGCGAAACTTCCCATCACAAGGAAGACGATAATCAGGCGTGTCACCGGCAATAGACAGGTCTCGACTGGCTAGCCCCCAGCCACCCATCCTCTGTCGGCTAACATGATCGATCAGGCTTTACGAGTGTTTAAGCTCGCTCTTAACCATCACATTCGCCGTTCCGGCGACATGAAGCGCGAGCCGCCGATTTCGTTTCGCCGCGGCCGCAACTGCGCCGGACGATGCCTCCCTTTGCAGATGCGCTTGCCCATGCTACCCCACGCAACCGCCGCCGACCGCCATCGGCCGACCGCCATCGGAATGTCATGAGCAAAGCCAATCTCGCCTTCGTCTCCTCCGACACTGCCGATGCCAAGGCGGCGATGGAGAGCCTGTCGGCCCGCTATGGCCAGGCATCCTTCGACGACGCCCAGGTGGTGGTGGCGCTGGGTGGCGACGGCTTCCTGCTGCAGACCTTGCGCGACACGATGAGCACGGGAAAGAAGGTCTACGGCATGAACCGTGGCACCATCGGCTTCCTAATGAACGAGTACCGCGTCGGCGGCCTCACCGAGCGCATTGCTGCCGCGGTCGCCGAAACGATCCGCCCGCTGGAAATGCTGGCGGTGACGCATGAGGGTGAGACGGTTTCGGCACTCGCCATCAACGAGGTGGCGCTGTGGCGTCAGTCCTACCAGACGGCAAAGATCCGCATCACCGTCGACGAGCAGGTCCGCATCGAGGAACTGAACTGCGACGGCGTGATGATCGCGACGCCGGCCGGCTCCACCGCGTACAATCTTTCGGCGCACGGGCCGATCCTGCCGCTGGATGCGCCGTTGCTCGCGCTGACCCCGGTCAGCCCGTTCCGGCCGCGCCGTTGGCGGGGTGCCTTGTTGTCAAACAAGGCGACCGTACGCTTCGATATTCTGGAGTCGGAAAAGCGCCCGGTGAACACCGCCGCCGACCACACCGAGGTCAAGGCGGTGGCTTCCGTAACGGTCCGCGAATCGCCGACTGCGACGGCAACGCTGCTGTTTGATCCCAACCATTCGTGGAACGAACGCATTCTCGCCGAGCAGTTTCGCTATTGAGCCGGCGCAAAGAGTGACTACCTAATTAAGCATCGCGATTAAGCTTACGTTTTCACAATCGTGCCAATCCCGCCCGTTTCTGTTGACAAATCGCGGGCTTGCGCCTAATCGCAATACCAATCTTGCAGGCACGCTGTGCTTGCCGCGACGGATGCCGTTGCGCTTCCCCGAACCAGCCAAAGACAGCAACTCTTGTCCTCAGACACCACGACCGCTCTAGAAGCGTTGACCTTTTCAGACCTCGGCCTGTCGCCCAAGGTCCTTTCCGCAGTCACCGATGCGGGCTACACCGTGCCGACGCCGATCCAGGCTGGCGCCATCCCGCATGCCTTGCTCGGCAAGGATATTCTGGGCATAGCACAGACCGGCACCGGCAAGACGGCTTCCTTCGTGCTGCCGATGCTGACCCGCCTCGAAAAAGGCAGGGCCCGTGCCCGCATGCCGCGCACGCTGATCCTCGAGCCGACGCGCGAGCTCGCCGCGCAGGTCGAAGAGAATTTCATCAGATACGGCAAGAACCACAAGCTCAACATCGCGCTGCTGATCGGCGGCGTCTCCTTCGACGAGCAGGACAAGAAGCTGGAGCGCGGCGCCGACGTGCTGATCGCCACGCCCGGCCGTCTGCTCGATCACCGCGAGCGCGGCAAGCTGTTGCTCAACGGCGTCGAGATCCTCGTCATCGACGAGGCCGACCGCATGCTGGACATGGGCTTCATCCCCGACATCGAGCGCATCTGCGAGATGATCCCGTTCACCAGGCAGACGCTGTTCTTCTCAGCGACCATGCCGCCGGAGATCACCAAGCTCACCGAGAAATTCCTGCATGCGCCGGTGCGCGTCGAGGTGTCCAAGGCGGCATCCGCTGCCACCAACATCATCCAGCGCCTAGTCAAGTCCGGCTCCAAGCCGTGGGACAAGCGCGAGACGCTACGCAATCTGATAAAGGCCGAAGACGCCGAGCTGAAGAACGCTATCATTTTCTGCAACCGCAAGGTCGAGGTCGCGGAGCTGTTCCGCTCGCTGTTGAAGTATGACTTCGACGCCGGCGCCCTGCATGGCGACATGGACCAGCGCGCCCGCATGCAGATGCTGGCCAATTTCCGCGATGGCAAATTGCGCTATCTCGTGGCGTCCGACGTCGCCGCGCGCGGCCTCGACATTCCCGACGTCAGCCACGTCTTCAACTACGACGTGCCGATCCACGCCGAAGACTATGTCCACCGCATCGGCCGCACCGGCCGCGCCGGACGCTCGGGCAAATCCTTCACCATCGCCACCAAGTCCGACACCAAATACATCGACGCCATCGAGCGGCTGATCGGCAACAAGATCGAGTGGCATGACGGCGACCTGTCGACCGTGGTCGCCAGCGAAGGCGGCGAGGACGAAGCGCCCCGCCGTGGCCGTGGCGCTCCGCGCCGCGCCGGCCGCAAGGACGAGGACCGCAAGGTCCATGATCGCAAGGACGGTGGCGAGCGCAAGCCGCGCGAACGCCATGCCAAGCGCAGCGACGACGCGCCGGCGGCAGATGCCGCACGCGAGGAACAGCCGGCGGTAGCCGAGGCCGCGGTCGCCGACATCGGCGAACGGCATCAGCGCAAGGAAGCGATTCGCTCCGAAAACAGCGACCGCAAGGTCTCCGATCGCAACAACGAGAACCGTGCCCCGGAACGCGGCGACACAAGGCCGCAGCGCGCCAGCAACAGCCGCCCTGCCCGCGGCAACAACCGCGGTGAAGACAATGACGGCACCGTCGGCTTCGGCGACGACATGCCGGCCTTCATGAAGATCGTCGCCAAGGTCTGATCGTCGCAGTCCTAAAATAGCTGCCAAGTGATCGGCAATTGCTCACGGCCCCCATTGGCACGTGTTTCGAACATCGTCGCGAAGGTCGGCGAGGTTATTGCCAAAAAAGGCAGGCAGGATGTGGGGGAACCTCCCTGCGTAGGGCACGAGAAACTGCAGATCGATGCCCGCCTGCTGGAAGTTCTCGGTGGCATAAAGGTGGCGCCCACCGGCAGCGTTGATGTAGCGCTGTCCGCCGAGCGCTCGAACGATGCCGATAATGCGCGCTTGCCCTCGCAAGGCGGGATCAACGCCGAGGCTGGAACTGCGCAAGATGTTTGCTTTGAGTTCGAGCGCGTCGGCGACGAGCCGAAGACCGTTCTCGAGAAAGCTTGTCACGTCGCCAAGCGACCCGGTCAGATGGCGGCTGATCCGCTCCGCGGCCGGCGTTGTCGCCTGGCCCGGCAGGCCGAAAGCGGCCAGGCGCTTGTCCAGAGCGGTTCGGGCGCCGTCCGCCCAACGCAGATCCTTTATCTGTGCATCGAACGGCAAAGGCGCGAGCGGCAATGTCAGCCAGCGGCCCGGTGTCATTTCGCAACGATGCACCCGTCCCCGGCGCGGGAACTGGACATCGTCGAAAACAACGAAGACGTCGCTCGCAGCCATCAGGCGAAAATAGCCCGCATGCGGGAAGAAATATGGCTGCATGACAGCAATGGTGAGCTTGCCCGTCACTGCGTCTTGCCTTCGCCATAGAAGCAATGAGGCAAGCTTCGAACGTGCTGCTGGAACGCTTGAAGGACCGGCGATGCGAACGACTTGCCACAGAAGGCGTCGAATTCGTCGCGGTTGCACAGGAAGCTGTGGCGATCGAACTGCTCGCGGCGAAGATAATGCAGCACCCGGATATCCGCCGGGTCGCGCAGCCCGTGCGCCAGCATCTCGTCGGAGTTTGGACAATTGTATTCCGGCCCGAGAGGCAACGCATCGGCCCCGACCGTCAGGATGGCCAGCGACAGCGCGATCTGGCCGGAAAAGAAGATCGAGGGCTGATCCTTCAAATAATCCAGTACGCGCGCGGTAAGCGGGCGGATCAGTGGCTGAATGGCGCTGAAAGCGCTTTTGTTGAAGACGACGAAGCCATAGTTGATATAGGCGGGGCACCCGCCGAAGGCGCCATCCGACGACTCGGAATATCGCCAGTTGAGAGGCGTATCTGCAAAGCCGAGCGTCTCAAGAAGCCGACGCCATGCAGCGTTGTTTTCCGAGCCATCTCTCGAAAATGGCGAGAAATGCGCCGGTAGGCCGGCAACACTCGGCCGATCAGCGTCGCGCATGCGTTGCAAAAGCTCGTCGATCGGCCGCATCAGGCAGGCGTCGGCATCGGCGAGGATGATGACATCGCCGCGCGGCGCCTCGGCATAGCGGTCAAAGCCCGAGGAGAAACCCCGGTCGCTGATAGCACGCGGCACGGGGCGCCACGTTACCGGGAAGGCCGAGGACCAGGTGTTGGCGGCATGGAGTTCGTCGATGTCGGCATGCCCGCCAACAGAGACCACAATGGGGGCGGCCGCATAGACGCCGCCGAGCTTGGCCAACGACAAAGCTGCCAGCTTGACGTTTGAGAAAAATTCCGGCTCCGGCAGGATCGGGATGCGAAATTCGAAAGTCATGCCGGTCCCCGTCATGTCAAATCGCGAGTCGCCCAGCCGATGCCGGCCTCGCCGAACCCGTTGCCGTTGTAGAACATCACTTCACCGGAAGCGCGTCGCATGACGCAACAATAGGCCTGCATCCAACTGTCGAAGTCGCCGGCCGCCGGCGGATTGCTGAAGATCACAGGTTCCGCCTCGCCAGCCATGCCATCCCGGACATCTATCGGGCGGGAAAAAAGGCGGTAGGCTTCATTGCCACCATCGCGAAAGTCCCGCCCGCGGCGGCTGTACCACAGCCGTATACCGCCAGCCTCATGCGTGACCCAGGGACGCGTCTGGCTGTTCCCGTCCCCGAGGTCGTCACCTAGGACCGGGACCGAGCCTGTTTCCCACAGAATTCCGTCTGGCGAAACACAGCTGCGGAGCACATAGTCAGGCTCCCGGACACCTCTGGTCTCCACCCAACCGGTGCCGCTCGCATACCACATGCGATAGCCGCCCTTGATCGCACCAACGAAGGGCGTTGACACGAAATAGGGATCTGCCGGACCGATACTGCGGACCGGCCCCGCAAATGCTCTCTCGAAATTCAGCCCATCATCGCTGGTGGCGAGCCCGATGGCGATCTGAAAGCTGACATCGCTACGTGGGTAGATGCCCGAATAATACAGATGCACGCGCCCACCGATCATCACCGCGCAGGAGGGCCCCAGCCCCGAGCAATCGAAAGTGCCTGGCAGGCCCGGCTCCATGATCGGGTCGAAATACTCACCCAACACACGCATGCCGTCTTGCGGGTCGACATCAACGGCCAGGATGGATGACCGGTTGGCGCCATTGCGCCCGGCGAAATAGATGCGCCAAAGCCGAGGCGAAAGGGCGAGGACCGTCGGAACCTGCGCGTAGCTGCCCCACCACCCGTGCCCCGCCTTTATGGGCACCAGCAACCCCTGCCGGGTCCATTTCCTCTGACGGCCAGGCATCAGCGGAACTTCATCGACTTGATACGGGCGCTGGAATAGGGCTTCGGCAAGTCCGAGGGATGACGCACTACACTGTTGGCGGGCACATCGCGCCGGATCATGCAACGGGACTCGATATAGCTTCCGGCACCGATCGTGATGCCGTTGTCGATGCCGACCTGGCCGCCGATCAGGCTGCACGTGCCGATATGGACACCGCTCGCCAGCCCCACCTGCGACGAGACGAAGCAGAAATCCTCGACGATGGAGTGATGACCGACATGGCTACCGCTCCACATCATGATGCCTTCGCCGAGGCGGACAAACGGCTGCAGCGTGCAATTCTCGAGAATGAAGCAGTTTTCACCAACCGTGTCCGCCATATTGTGCGTAGAGGGGTGGATGAAGCGCGTGAAGCTGTACCCGCGCGCCCGGCCCTGCTTATGCCGATCACGGCGGAACTCGTTGAGGTTCTGGTAGCTGAGCGGACCAAGCAGCTTGACGGTTTCAGGCGGGAATCGGTCCTCAAGCTTTTCCCAGGCGACCACGGGAAGACCTTTGAACTCGGTTTGTGTGAGGAAGTCTTCGTCGACAGTAAAACCGACGACGCGATCCTCTCCGAACCTGTCGAGGTAGGCCCACGCGACCTCGGCGATCTGGCCCATCCCAAAAATAACCACGTCCGCCATGCCGCCCCCGCGCCTATGCCCATTATATTCTTGACCCGCAAGCCGGAAATCCGCGGATCGTCGGCTACGCGGCAGCCTTGTAGACGTAAACCGTGTACTCGTAGAGCCCGTAGTCGGCGCGAATGAGGTGATGACGCGACAATTGACCGACGACGAAGTGGCTTATCCGATCATAAGGCACGTGAAAAAGGTCCTCGCGTTCCCAGTCGACATGCTTCGACATCAGGTTGAAGGCCATTCCCTTGCGGGCATGCGGGAACACCCTTGCGATCAACCGGGTCATGGTGTCGAACATCGTCTCGTAGGCGACGCCACAACGCTCCGTGAAGACCCCGTTCATGATGATGTAGTCGGCCTCGGGCACAACCACCTCATTCTGCATCACGTCCATACAGTCAAAGGTCACGCCGGGATATTTGCGCCGGCACAGGTCGATGAACCGTGCGGACAGATCGAGCCCCCGATATCGCAGTTTGCGATCGTCGGATTGGCGCAAATAGTCGAGGAAGTGGCCGGCGCCGCAGCCGAAGTCCAGCACATCGACCCGGTCGCGCTCACGCATCGCCTCGGCCATTATGCGGTAACGTGTCGCTGCCCCCCCGGCATCCGGCCAGTCGACTCCCTGGGGCGTATCGCCATGACGTGCAAGACACGCCTCGTAGTGGGCGACCAGCGCGTCGTATGGACCACTGTCGGGCAATTGGAATACCTCGTCTAATTGGCAATAGAAGGCGTCGGCTGGCTTGTATATCACTCTATAATCTGCGCGAAACATCATGTCACTGAATCGCTCACTCACAGGCTTATACTCGATGCACACTTCGAATATGCCTTTGCCGCGCAAGCTTCGGGTTTGCCTCATCAATCCGCGGTTCCGCCCTTCCGTCTGGAGCCGGGACGAGGTGCTTCCCGTTCTGCCTGGCCAAAAAGGCAGCTGGATCGTGACAGGTTCCCTGCCCGCCCTTGCGGCGCTTGCTCCGGATCATTGTGATGTCGTCCTGCTCGATGAGAATGTCGAGGACCTGGATTTCGAGCGGCTCGGTGCCTTCGACATCGTCGGCGTGACCGGCATGATCGTGCAGCGCGACCGCATGTTTGAAATCCTCGAGAGACTGCGCGATCTACCGATTACCGTCGCCGCGGGCGGTCCCTATGTCTCGGTGTCGGAGGCGGAGTTTGTCGACCGCTGCGACGTGCGCTTCATCGGCGAAGCCGAGGAAACGTGGCCTCGCTTCCTGACGGCTTTCGCTCGCGGAGAGCCTGTCCAGAAGCGCTACGAGCAGGACGCGAAAACCGATATGGAGACCGTCCCCACGCCTCGATATGACCTGCTGAAATCTGGAAGCTACGTGGTAGCGTCTCTACAGTTCTCGCGAGGATGCCCGTTCCTTTGTGAATTCTGCGACATCATTACCATCTTCGGTCGCCGGCCACGCCTGAAGTCGCCGGCGCAAATGATTCGCGAGTTCGATGCGATCGTGAAGGCGGGCTTCCGTACCTGTTTTCTGGTCGACGACAATTTCATCGGTAACAAGGTCAAGGCCAAGGAACTCCTGAGAGGCCTGATCGATTGGCAAAAGGTAAACGGCTATCCATTGGCCTTTTCGACAGAAGCCAGCATCAATCTGGGTGACGACGCGGAAATGCTCGATCTGATGCGTCTGGCCAATTTCCGCCAAGTCTTTGTCGGCATCGAGTCGCCCCGCGCCAAGTCGCTGATGGAAACGAGGAAGATCCAGAACGTTCGTGGCGACAGCATGATCGACAAATTGCAGCGCATCCGCGACAGCGGGCTGGTGATTCAGGCGGGTTTCATCGTCGGTTTCGATAGCGACGATGAGGCGATCTTCGATGAGCAGTTCGAGTTCATTCAGCAAATCGGTATCGCGCAAGCATCTGTGGCAATCTTGTGCCCGATCCCCACGACGCCGCTCTATGGGCGGCTGAAGATGGAGGGTCGGCTGGACCTCAGCGACCCCTATGTCAGCTTCCGCCCGAAGAAGATGACGCGCGAAGCGCTGAGGGCCGGCTATGACAGGTTGGTGCAGCGCCTTTACGAGCCGGACGCCTACTTCAGCCGCCTTGTGGATGGCTATTTCGGATCGCCAGGCTTTCGCAAGAGCCGGGCGACGCTTGCAACCCTGATCGGCCGGAAGCGTTCCGGCGTGACCCGGATTGCGGAATTGGCCGGTGCCATCCTGATGGCTGCCCGACTCTTCAGAGCTTTGCTTGCCAAGCGCAGCGCGATGTCGCTGGGCGGCGCCTATGTCAGGCATTGGCGCCGCAACCGGCGTCTCTGCGGCCGCGAGGCGATACCATTCGCCAGTTTCGTGCTGCTTTGCGCCGATCACTGGCATTTTTACACCATCTCGCGGACCAGCAGTAAGATCGAGATCGGGACCAGCCGGCCCGAAACCTTGCGGCCCATACCCGCAAATGAAGGCCTCTATCTGGACAAGACCGCAGGCGGTAGAGCTTGAACGCCGACGGATTGTGGGATGCCGATCCCGGCCCAGCGCCCGATGTTCCCGTGTCGCGCCCGCGACTGCCGACAGGCGACAGCATCCTTCCCTATCTGCACGAGATCGATGCAACTCGCTGGTACAGCAACAACGGTCCGTTGAACCGGCGTTTCCAGGAAGCTCTCAAGACTCGGACCGCTGCAGGCCATGTCGTATGTGGCGCAAACGCAACGCTGGGGTTGGCGCTCGCATTGATGGCGCAGAAACCGGCGAAGGGAAGTCTCTGCATGATGCCGTCCTGGACCTTCGCGGCCAGCGCGCACGCGGCGGTCCTCGCAGGGCTCGTTCCATGGCTGGTCGACGTAGACCTGGACAGCCAGCAACTGTTGCCCGAGAGCGCGGCAGAACTCCTCCGCCAGGCTCCCGGCGGCGTCGGAGCGGTCATGCCGGTCATGCCGTTCGGCCGCCCGATTGGTGTCGCGAACTGGGATCGGTTCAAGAGCGATACCGGTCTTGCCGTGGTAATTGACGCAGCCGCAGCCTTCGACACCTTGACGCCATCGCGGGTTCCGGCAGTCGTCAGCCTGCATGCCACCAAGGCACTCGGCATCGGCGAAGGTTGTTTTATCGCGTCAGACGACGGCTCTCTGATCGAGGAAATCGCGGAGGGTGCCAACTTTGGTTTTTCAAATTCGCGCGAGGCGGTCAGACCGGCCCTGAACGGCAAGCTCAGCGAGTATGGTGCGGCCGTCGGCCTGGCCGCACTTGAGCTGTGGCCACATACGCGTGCCGCCTACAAGCGCGTTGCCACAAGCTATAGCCGCTCGCTGGGGTCGATTTCCGAGCTGAGCTTGCCGGAGGGGTTCGGTGAAAAATGGATATCCTCCACCGTCACCATTGGCCTGCGGCCTGGTTCGATGGACCGGGCGCTCACGGCGCTGGCGAAAGGAGGGGTTGGTGTGCGCCGGTGGTGGGGTGGCGGTCTGCATCGGCACGCAGCCTTCGAACATTTTCCCAGGCTGCCGCTACAGACCACTGACATACTGGTAGCGACTCAACTGGGGCTACCCTGTTGGACCGATCTTGCGGATGAAACAATCTCCCGCATCTGCTCGATCCTCAGCGAAGTGGCTGCTGCGGGCTGAGCCGAATGTCTGGTCGACTCTTAAGGCAAAACGGCCCCTTAGCGCCCAGCGCGATGCTGGCGCGTGCGCAATTTTGCCGCCATGGTCGGCTTCCGCGACGACATCATGCGGGCAGCCTTCATGCGCGCCGGCCCTCATGCCCATCGTCGTCCGAGCCCGATCCCGAGCGCTCTCAAATGCAGCCGGCCAGCTTGCACTCTTGGCACGCTCCTATCCTGGCCCGTCCGTCACATCGGGCCGGGCATCATCTTGGTCGGTTTTTCCAGCATCGGAAACTCTGCCTTGCTGCATTTCACGTTCGGGTTGGTCGGACTGAACATGCCGTTCGGATTGTCTCTGAACAGCCAGGCATGAAGGTCGTAGTGGACGAACTCCCTCGGAATGAGCGGATAGTGCCCTTCCATCGGTCCCATGAAGGTCTGGCCAAATAGTTTTGGAGGTTCCTTGGTGTCTGGCGTCAGGGGCACCAGCCATTCCACGCCAACCAATTTCAAGCCTTTCTTGGTCGGCTCGTAGATCAGCACATTGGGGCGCATCGGATCGAGTTTCTGACCGACACTCGGGACGTTGACGAAATGGATGCCCATAGCGCCCTTCGGATAGTCCATTGCGCCCTCGATCCTGTCCCCGCTGTAATAGACGCACCCGACAGTCGACAGATAAAGGTCGCGGACGGCGACCGTGTAGTCTTCATATTTGGCGAGCGATTTCTTCAACGCTTCAATGTCGGCTTTGTTGGCGTCCTCGGCTCGAGCCGTGGCCGCTGCGCACCAAGCGGAGACCAGACCTGTCAAAATGAGGACGCCGCAACGCCCAAGACGAGCTGTTCTTGTCATGCATTCCTCCCAGATTTCCTATCTGGCCGTGCAGGACCGGGGCCGACTAAGTGACTGCGCGGCCGTTTGTATCGCCCCATCCCCTCTGGAACCGCACCAATGCTAATCCCTTCCAAGGCCTCCGGAAAGGAATTATTAGAAATCTCTAATGCGTTAGACCTTTTGACGGACCACAGGAGCCCAAAAAGAAAGCGGCCCCTTGCGGGGGCCGCCTTCGCATTTCGATGCCGAACAATTCAGGTCAGCGGCGAAAGCTGGATCTCGACGCGCCGGTTCTGCGCACGGCCGGCCGCCGTTCCATTGGACGCGATCGGACGGGTCTTGCCGAATCCGGTGACGGCGAAGCGGCGCGAATCGACACCTTGGCCTGAGAGATAGTTGGCGACCGCCAATGCACGGCGCTGCGACAGATCGAAATTGTGTTCGTCGCCACCGGTCGAATCGGTGTGGCCGAACACGTCGACCGTGGTCTGCTTGAACTTCTTCAGCACCAGCGCAACCGAGTTCAGCACCTGGTAGAAGCCGGGCTTCACCGCATCCTGGTCGACGTTGAAAGTAATGTCGGACGGCATGTTGAGGATGATCTGGTCGCCGGTGCGGGTGACGCTGACGCCGGTGCCTTCGAGTTGGCGGCGCAGTTCAGCCTCGTTCTGGTCCATGGTCGCACCGATGGCGCCGCCGGCCAGCGCGCCGATACCGGCGCCGATCAGCGCGTTGCGGCGGTCATTGCCGCCGGCAAGCAGGCCGAGGCCCGCACCCGCCAGGGCGCCAAGGCCGGCGCCGGCTGCGGTGTTCGAAACCTTCTGTTCGCCGGTGTACGGATCGGTCGTGGTGCAGGCGCTCACCAGCACAGCCGTCGCAACGGCGACGAGCACAGTCTTTTTCATAGAATCGTCCCTCTCCAAAGCGCGGCCTTTGCGGCTCGCGCATATAAGCCCTTCTCCGGTCTTGTAACATGAAATGCGGCGAAAAACCGAGCGGCGAAAGCGGCTTTTCCCCGCTCGCGCCACTCTTCCGCTTCGGTGGCTGGTGCTGGCCTACCAGAGGTTCTTGCCGTCAATGACGACCACCTCGACCTTATCGAGGTCGAAATCGTCGAACAGCCGCGAATTGACTGATATCTTGGGATTGTCGAAGTCCGGTTTGCCGGTTGACCAGTCCGGCGTTTCGGTGAAGGTGCCGCAGCCGCAAATGGCGCAAAACCCGTGTTTGACGGTCTTCGATCCCCATTGATAGAAGGAAACGTTTTCCGGCGAGCTGGTGAGCTTGAATTGCGACGGAACGTAGTAAGCCCACAGCGAACCGCGCTTGGAGCAGAACGAGCAGGTGCATTGTGTTACCGTCTCGGGCGCCTGCGAAACCTCGAACGTCGTCGCCTTGCAATGACAGCTGGCCTTGATGGTCATGAAAAGCTTTCCTCTCCGTTGCCGCCACCCATGCGGCAAGGCACCATAAAGGAAGGCTCCTGACAACTGTCTGTCAGCAGGCTCCGATCGATCGAGCCGAGCGGCGCTCTGGCCGAAGCGGACCCGTCGTCACCTCCCAATCGTCGTCACCTGCCGATATAGGCGGCCAGTTCGTCCGGCGTCCCGTTTGGGAAAGCCTGTTTCAGAAAATCCAGGAACGCCGACACGCGCGCGCTGAGCAGCCGCCGCGACGGGTAGAGCGTCCATAGAGAAATTTCGGGGCCGTCAATATCCCCCCAATTCACCAGTGTGCCGTCAGCCAGGTCGTGGGCCACCAACGAAATGGGAAGCCGTCCTGCGCCGACGCCGGCTCGCACCGCATCGCGGACCATGATCAGCGTCGACAAGGCGAGGACCGGCTCGATTCTAAGTGTTGCCCGGCCACCTGGTGTCTTCACCTGCCATGTTTGCCGCTCGCCTGTCCCGCGCGCAACGCCAGGAGCGGCGAGCCCATCGGTCGGGCGAGGAAGGTCCGGGCTCGCCACAACGACCAGGCGGTCGCGGAGAAACGCCCGTCCGACCAGGCTTTCATCGGGATCCGGATGGACCCGGATTACCAGATCGTAGCCTTCCTCGATCATGTCGACATGCCGGTCTTCGGTGGTCACTTCAAGCCTCACCTCAGGATACCTCAGGGCAAATCCCGCAGCGATCCTCCCCATTGCAGTCTGCGAAAAATGCAAAGGCGCGCTGATCCGCAATCTGCCCTTGGGTCTCTGACCGCCCGAGGCAATCGCCGATGCCGTCTCGTCCAGCTCGGCAAGCAACGCCCCCGTCCGCTCGAAGAGCGCCCGTCCTTCTTCGGTCAGCTTCAGGTTACGCGCACCCCGTTCGAACAGACGCAGATCGAGACTGCTTTCCAATTCGCCAACGCGCCGGGACAACGTTGCTTTGGGCCGGCCGGTGGACCTTGCCGCTTTGCCGAAGCCGCCATGGCGAGCCACGAGGTTAAAATCGGCAAGGGCTAAAAGGTCCATGACTGTCCCACCAGTGAGACGACGTGTCTAAAATTGCCGTCTACTGGGCTCTTTGTGAGCCACACATATTGGGACTGTCAAGCAACCCAACAGGAGAAATTCCATGACCATTCTCGTTACCGGCGCCACCGGCAATATCGGCCGCCAAGTCGTCGAACAGCTCGCGAAGCGCGGCGCCGATGTGCGTGCTCTCGTGCGCGATCCGTCGAAAGCCAGTTTTCCGGCAGGCGTATCGGTCGTGCAAGGCGACTTTCTCGATGTCGATTCGCTGCGCAAAGCCATGTCTGGCGTTTCCACGCTGTTTCTCTTGAACGCCGTGGTGCCGGACGAATTCACCCAGGCTTTGATCGCCTTGAACGTCGCCCGATCGGCCGGCATCGAGCGGATCGTCTATCTCTCGGTGATCCACGCTGACGTCTATGTGAACGTGCCGCATTTCGCGGGCAAGTTCGGCGTCGAGCGAATGATCGAACACATGGACTTCAAAGCTACGATCTTGCGCCCGGCCTACTTCATCCAGAACGATCTGACGGTCGAAGACGTCATCACCGGCTACGGCACCTACCCAATGCCGATCGGCCCCAAGGGTCTCGCCATGATCGACGCCCGCGATATCGCCGAGATCGCCGCCCTTGAGCTGCTGCGTCGCGAACAGTCCAAGGAGCCGCTTGCGTTCGAGCGGATCAACCTCGTCGGTCCGCAGACACTGACCGGGACGGATATTGCCGCAATCTGGTCAGACGTACTCGCCCGCCCGATCAGCTACAGCGGCGACAATACGGAGGGTTTTGAGCAAAATCTCAAGCAGTTCCTGCCCGCCTGGATGGCCTACGACATGCGCCTGATGGGCGAGCGTTTCTTCACCGACGGGATGCTGCCCGAGGCCGGCGACGTCGAGCGCCTGACGGCACTTCTGGGTCGCCCACTGCGCCCGTATCGCGACTTCGCCTCGGCACTCGCTGCTTCCGTCTGACGCAAGCGCCTTCAGCACCACCAAGGCCGGCCTTCCGATGAGAACTGCCAACAGAACTCAGTAGGAACGCGGTGGCACGAACAGGCAGATCGTCTTGCCTGCGTCGAGGCCGGCCTGATGCGCGCACCAGTGGAAATCGCCGTCGGGTGAGTCCTTGACCCGCTTGTCGCTCATCGGAACGACCTCCCCCGTTCCGGCGATGACATAGCCCTCCGGCTTTTCCAGCACCTCGCCGGTATGGGTGGTGCGGCAGTCGTAGTTTGCGCAGCAGGCGAAGGGATAACTCCAGCCTTGCGGCTTCGCCGCCGTAGGCTTGGCGTCATGGGCGAAGGCGGGTGCGGTCAGCACCGCCGCAAGCATCGCAATTGCAAAGATCGGGGTCACGAACAAGGAAAACAGGAGTCGGCCAGCCGGTTGAACGGCTCTGGCCGATCGGAGAGTGGCAGCAGACATGGAAGCGTTCCTTTCAAACGAGCATCAAGCGTTTCGCTTGCCCGTTCCCGGAACGTGTCTTCCCAGTGGCCGGATCGTCAGGTCGCAGATATGCCGCGTCCGGCCATAAATGCTTTTTCTCTTCCAGCCCTCGGATGCTGGGCTGATTCCTAGGCTGGCGCAAGAAGTTGCTGCGCGAGGCCGCACATCTACGCCGCTATCTGCAACCGCTGACGAGATCCAAGCCAGGCTCAACTCCCGGCAGACGGGCAACGAAACAACGGGATTGGCCGTATGTGGTTCCAGCCTATACGTCGCCTGGACCGGCGATCACATGCCCTTCATATTGCGGCAAGTCGTCGGCGATGGTGAACCATGGCGCTTTGGAGCCGACGAAGATGTGCGCGGTCGGCCGGATCGTCGGATCGTCGACCAGCGTGCCCATGGCGACATGGACATAGGCGCCGTCGCGGACCAGCGAATACAGCAACGAGCCGCAGCGGCTGCAATGCGCATCGTGGCCGCTGTCATCGCCGAAATGGATGAGCCCGTGATGCCCTTCGGCAAGGGCAAGTTTCTCGCGCTCGATGCCGGCGAAGGGCTTGAAGGCGGAACCTGTGGTGCGCCGGCAGTTCGAACAATGGCAGTTGGCGGCATAGACGAACTCGTCCGCCACTTCATACTGGACCGCGCCGCAAAAGCATTTGCCGGTGAGCCTGCGAGTCATTGTTCCTCCTTCGCTCCCCCGCCCAGGGATGTTCTTATTCAAGTCAGCCGAGCCGAAAGTGGCGGAAGCGCAGGAATCAGCCATTCGCAGGCCGGCCTCACCTGAATATGGACATATCCTAGTCGAGGTCGGCCACGGCTTCACCGGCACCGCCCTCGATGCGCTGCGACAACGAAGCTTCCATGAAGTCGTCGAGGTCGCCGTCGAGCACGCTCGACGGGCTGGTGCTCTCGACGCCGGTGCGCAGGTCCTTCACCAACTGGTAGGGCTGCAGCACATAGGAACGGATCTGGTGACCCCAGCCGATGTCGCTCTTCGACGCTTCTGTGGCATTGGCCACCGCTTCGCGCTTCTTCAGCTCTTCCTCGTAAAGGCGCGAGCGCAGCATTTCCCAGGCCTTCGCCTTGTTCTTGTGCTGCGAGCGTTCGGCCTGGCAGGCAACCGCGATGCCGGTGGCGATATGGGTGATGCGAACCGCCGAGTCCGTGGTGTTGACGTGCTGGCCGCCCGAACCGGATGAGCGGTAGGTGTCGATGCGTACATCCGATTCCGAGACGTCGATCTCGATCCTGTCATCGACGACCGGGTAGACCCAGACGCTGGAGAAGGACGTGTGGCGGCGCGCATTGCTGTCATAGGGTGAAATGCGGACCAGGCGATGAACGCCCGACTCGGTCTTCAGCCAGCCATAGGCATTGTGGCCCTTGATCAGGAGCGTGGCGGACTTGATGCCGGCTTCTTCGCCATCATGGACTTCCAGCACCTCGACCTTGAAACGGCGACGCTCGGCCCAGCGCGTGTACATGCGCAGAAGCATCGAGGCCCAGTCCTGGCTCTCGGTGCCGCCGGCGCCGGCATGGACTTCGAGATAGGTGTCGTTGGCGTCTGCCTCGCCCGACAGCAGCGTCTCGACCTGGCGGGCCTTGGCCTCGCCCTGCATCGAGCGGAGGGCCGCTTCCGCCTCGGCGATCACGCTCTGGTCGCCCTCTTCCTCACCCAGTTCGATCAGGCCGATATTGTCTTCCAGCGCCTGGGTCAGGCTTTTGACGCCGGCGATCCCGTCTTCGAGGCCCTGGCGCTCGCGCATCAGCTTCTGCGCTTCCAGCGGATCATTCCAGAGGCTTGAATCCTCGGCGCGCACGTTCAGGTATTCAAGCCGTTTTATGGCCTGATCCCAGTCAAAGATGCCTCCTCAGCAGGGTGATCGCCTGCCTGATCTCGTCGACAATGTTCTGCGTTTCCGCGCGCATGGCTGGTTGTTCTGTCCTGTTTTCGAAGTGGCGCTTGGGTCGGCGCGATACATAGGCACGGCATTGCTGCCTGTAAAGCGAAATGGGCCGGCTCAACAAGCCAGCCCATTCAGCTTAAGAAATCAGGTCGTCAGTAAAGCCCGCCGCCGGGTGCCTGGATGGCTTCCGTAGCCTGCGGCGATAGCGGTCCGCCGGCGCCGTTGGACCCGTCGGCGCCCATGCCGATCACCCAATAGCTGTCGGCCGGGCCGGTGCCGGGCTTGAAGGCTTCGATGATGGTGCCGGGATCGCCCGACGCGGCACGCATGCCGGTCTTGCGGTTGATCGCGACCAGGTTCATGCCTTCCGGCACCTTGAAGTCGACATTGGGCGTGCCGTCCAGCGCAACGCGCATGAAGTCCTTGAAGATAGGCGCCGCCAGACCACCGCCGGTGGCGCCATGGCCGAGACCGCGCGGCGTGTCGTAACCCATGTAGAGGCCGACGACGAGGTTCGGCGTATAGCCGATGAACCAGGCGTCCTTCTCGTCATTGGTCGTTCCGGTCTTGCCGGCGATGTGGCGGCCAAGCTCGGCGATGGTGGCGCCGGTGCCGCGCTGGACCACGCCTTCCATCATCGAGGTGATCTGGTAGGCCGTCATCGGATCGAGCACCTGCTCGGAATTGTCGACCAGTTCCGGTTCGGGCTGGTTGTTCCATTCGGGCGCGTTGCAGCCTTGGCAGCCGCGCTCGTCCTGCTTGAACACGGTCTTGCCGTAGCGGTCCTGGATGCGGTCGATGAGCGAGGGTTTNTTGGCAGCCGCGCTCGTCCTGCTTGAACACGGTCTTGCCGTAGCGGTCCTGGATGCGGTCGATGAGCGAGGGTTTGATCGACTTGCCGCCATTGGCCATGATCGAATAGGCCGACACCATGCGCATCACCGTCGTCTCGCCGGAGCCCAGCGCCATCGGCAGATACGGCGCCAGATGGTCGTAGACGCCGAACCTCTCGGCATATTCCACCACCAGCTTCATTCCCATGTCGTTGGCCAGCCGCACCGTCATCAAATTGCGCGACTTTTCGATGCCGGAGCGCAAGGTCGCGGGGCCTGCCACCGTGCCGTCATAGTTCTTCGGCGTCCAGGTCGTGGTGCCGCTCTGGATGGTGATCGGTCCGTCCATGATCACCGAGGCCGGCGTATAGCCATTGTCGAGCGCGGCCGAATAGACGATCGGCTTGAAGGACGATCCCGGCTGGCGCATCGCCTGCGTGGCACGGTTGAACTCCGACTGCGCATAGGAGAAGCCGCCGACCATGGCCAGCACGCGGCCGGTATGTGGATCCATGGCGATCAGGCCGCCCTCCACTTCCGGCACCTGGCGCAGCGTGTAGGCGCCTTCCGACCCTTCGTTCTTCTGCACGAAGATGACGTCGCCGGGCTGCAGTACATCGGCCGGAGACTTGGCCTTGACCGTCTTGCCATCGACCACATGGCGCATGGCAAAGCTCATGTCTTCCTTGCTGACGGCGCCTTCGATGCGTTCCTTGACGATATCGCCCGAAATCTGCCGCGTCGGCTGCAGGCCGATGGAAAGGCCGGTCGCCGAGCTGTCGAGCACGACGGCAAGCGACCATTCCGGCACGTCTTCCAGCCCCTTGACGTTGCCCAGCGCCACGCCCCAGTCGCCGGAGGCATCGATATGCGTCACCGGTCCGCGATAGCCGCGCAGCGTGTCGTATTTGAGCAAGCCGTTCTGCATCGACTTGCGGGCGATGAGCTGGATCTTCGGATCGAGCGTCGTGCGCACCGAAAGGCCGCCCTCATAGAGCGCGTTCTCGCCATAGCGCGAGATGATCTGGCGGCGCACTTCCTCGGTGAAATATTCACCCGCAAACAGATAGGAGCCATTGCGGCGCGGCGTCACGCCAAGCGGCTCGGCCTTGGCCTTGTCGCCTTCCTCGCGCGTCACGTAGCCGTTCTCGACCATCTGGTCGATGACCCAGTTGCGGCGCTCGATGGCGCGGTCGGCATGCTTGAAGGGATGGTAGTTGTTGGGCCCCTTCGGCAGCGACGCCAGATAGGCGGCTTCCGCGACCGTGAGTTCGTTGACCGACTTGTCGAAATAGGTCAGTGCCGCGCCCGCAACGCCATAGGCGCCGAAGCCGAAGAAGATTTCGTTGAGATAGAGCTCAAGGATGCGGTCCTTCGAATAAGCCTGCTCGATGCGGAAGGCCAGGATCATCTCCTTGATCTTGCGCTCGTAGGTCTGGTCCGAGGACAAGAGGAAGTTCTTCGCCACCTGCTGGGTGATGGTCGAGGCGCCGACCTGGCGCCTGCCCGAACCCAGATTCTGCAGGTTGACGTAGATGGCGCGGCCAAGCCCGGTGATGTCGATGCCGGGATGGTTGTAGAAATTCTTGTCCTCGGCCGACAGGAACGCCGCCTTGACCCGGTCCGGAACCGCCTGGATCGGCAGATAGAGCCGCCGTTCGCGCGCATATTCGGCCATCAGCGAGCCGTCGGAAGCATGGATGCGGGTCGTCACCGGCGGCTCGTACTTGGCCAGAACCTCGTAGTCGGGCAGGTCTTTCGACAGATGGCTGATGTATATCGCCACGCCCGCGGCGACGATAAGCGCCAGCGTCGTGCCGATACCAAAGAAATAGCCGATAAGACGAATCATGCCCGCTCCAGTCCGAGGTCCGGGAATTTCCTAGACGAAGCCGCCTTCCGCGCAAGCCTTCGCAACTGTCCCGATCCGTGATGGAAAACCCATGTCGCCACCATGTGGGCAAAATACGGCAGTGCCCGGTTTAGGCATCCCCCACCTGAAATAAAAGCGCCTGGTGTTGTCGTCGTGCAACGCTGCCTCCGGTCGTGGGCGGCGGCGACCATCTCAGCCTCCGGTTCCCGTTCCCATCTTGGCGGAGGCAAACAGGGCGACGGCGTTGGTGATGCTCTGCGCCGCCTTGCCGCGCCAGTCGGCGTCGAGCAGTTGCGCTTCATCCTTGGCGTTGGAGAGATAGCCAAGTTCCACCAGCACCGACGGCACATCGGGCGCTTTCAGCACTTTGAAGCCGGCCGAACGCTGCGGATTATTGATCAGGCCGACGCTGGTGGACAACTGGCCGACCAGAGTGTGGGCAAAGCTCATCGAGAAATTATGCGTCTCGCGGCGGATCAGGTCGATCAGTATGTCGGTGACTTCCTTGTTGTCGTCCTTGATCACCATGCCGGCGAACTGGTCGGAGAGGTTTTCACGGTCGGCAAGCGCCTGCGCTTGCGGATCGGACGCCTTGTCGGAGACGGTATAGACGGTGGCGCCTCTGATACCCTTGACGCTGATCGTGTCGGCATGGATCGAGATCAAAAGGTCGGCCTCGTGCTGCCGGGCGATGCGCACGCGGTCATCGAGCCGCAGGAACTCGTCGGTATCGCGCGTCATGAACACGTCGTAGTTGGCGACGGCGGCGAGCTTGTCGCGCAATTCGGTGGCGAAGGCCAGCGTCACGTTCTTCTCGATGGTGCCGTTGAGGCCTTCGGCGCCACCGTCGATGCCGCCATGGCCGGGATCGATGACGATGGTGAAGCGATGCCCGGGATTGGAGATCGGCCCTGTGCCGACCCTGGAGCCCTTGTCGGTGGAGACGGTCGAGCCAGTGGTCAGCGCCTGGTTGGCAAGGGCTTCGTCGAACTCGCGGTCGGAGGCTGCCGACATGTCGATGGCGATGCGATAGCCTGCGCCGTCCTCGTTCTTGAGCACCTCGAGCTTGTCGACCGAGAACGGCCCCTTGCCGGTCAGGATCAGCCGCGATCCCTCGCCCTGATCGCCATAACGCACCGCTTTGACCAGGCCGCGGGCCTTGGCGTCCTTCGCGCCAATGGCGAATCGGGTGCGCGGCAGGTCCACGACCAGCCGGTTGGGGCCGCGCAGCAGGAACCATTTGATGTCGGGCTCGCGGTCGAAATCGATGACGATGCGCATCTTGGTTGCGTCGCCGGCCATCTTGTAGGCGGTGGCGCCGAGTGGCGCATCGGCGGCGCGTGAAACCGGCGCAAAAGCAAGGCAAAGCGCCAGCAGCAACAGCACACCGGCAGCGCGCAGGAAACGGCCTGCACGGCCATGGCCCTTGTCTGTGATGCCCGCCAGTCCCATTTCTTTGCAGTCGCTCCCGATTTGGCGCTTGCGCCCGCGTGGTTGGTCGAAATGCCGGTCAGGCCGCAGACTCGATTAACGATTGGTATCCAGAGAAGGTTAACCAAGCCTTTTCATTGAGGATTAAGGCCTGTGCTTCCGTTACGGCACTGCTTTTTGCCGGCATCCGAAATCGGGGTTGCCTTCCACCCCGTCAAATCATAAAAGCGATGGTGGATCACTGCAATCCTGGAACCGCTTCTCCCGCAGCTTCCTGCTACAGGTCAGATGAAAGGCGGCTCCTTTCGCTCCAGCGAAAAGGCTTCAGGTGATCGCGACGAATTTCGCAGGTGTGCGCCCGTGGCGGGGGAATCGCCTGCGTGAGGAAAACGGCCGGGTTTGTTCCCGTGCCGGCTCTGTATGAGCAAACAAGCTGGTCCGGTTCGTCCGGGCTTTGGTTCAAAAGGTTCTGCTGGTGACGATGGCTTCAAGCGCAATCATGGAAAGGTCCGCATCAAACCGCGCCATTGTGGCTGCGGGCGGCACCGCCATGGCGCTCAAGCGGCGTCCGGCGGACATTCAGACATCCGGCACCCACATCCCAGACACGCAGCAGCGGGCTTTGCCTCGCAAGCTGCGGCTGACGGCTGCCGGGAGGAAACGAAATAATGCCCAACAAAATGCTGATAGACGCCTCCCACCCGGAGGAAACACGCGTTGTCGTTATCCGCGGTAACCGTATTGAAGAATTCGACTTTGAATCTCAGGACAAGAAGCAGCTCAAAGGAAACATCTATCTCGCCCGCGTAACGCGTGTCGAACCTTCCCTCCAGGCAGCCTTTGTCGAATATGGCGGCAACCGTCACGGTTTCCTCGCCTTCAGTGAAATTCACCCCGACTATTACCAGATCCCGGTCGCCGATCGTCAGGCTTTGCTGCGCGCCGAAGCGCAGGAAGCGGAGGAAGAGGAGAACGAGGACAATGACGGCGACGACCGCCAGAGTCGCGATCGCGGGCGGCGCGGGCGCCGGCGCGGCGGCAAGGGTCGTGAGCGCGGCGAACACAAGCGCGACGCCGGCGCCGATGATGAGAACGGCGAACATGGCGATGCCGGCAGCGATGCCGTCTCCGAAGCGCCTGCTTCCGAGCATGCCGCGGCCAATACCGCCGGGCATGACGATCATGCCGGGCATGGCGACAGCGAAGCCTCCGACGCCGAGACATCCGGGACCGAACCGTCGGAAGGCGGCCCGACATCGATCGCGGCAAGCGTCGAAGCGGATGTGATCTCCGAAGCTGTCCCTGCGGCGGAGCCGGGTGACGAAAGGTCGTCCAGCGAGGCAAGTGGCGAAGCCACCTCCGAGGACAATGATCGCGGCATGCTGGAAGAGGTGCAGTCCTCGCATCCGGACGACCACGAGATCGAATCCGTAGGCGCCGAGGATGCGCTGGAAGAGGTGCGCAGCCGCCGCAAGCCGGTGCGCCGCCAGTACAAGATTCAGGAAGTCATCAAGCGCCGGCAGATCCTGCTGGTGCAGGTGGTCAAGGAAGAGCGCGGCAACAAGGGCGCTGCACTCACCACCTATCTGTCGCTTGCCGGCCGCTATTCCGTGCTGATGCCCAACACCGCACGCGGCGGCGGCATTTCGCGCAAGATCACCAGTGCGGTCGACCGCAAGCGCCTCAAGGAGGTCGTTGCCGATCTCGAAGTGCCGCAGGGCATGGGCGTCATCCTGCGCACCGCCGGCGAAAGCCGCACCAAGGCGGAAATCAAGCGCGACTACGAATATCTGATGCGGCTTTGGGAAAACGTCCGCAATCTGACGCTGCAATCCACCGCCCCTGCCCTCGTCTATGAGGAAGGCAGCCTGATCAAGCGCTCGGTGCGCGACCTCTACAACAAGGATATTGACGAGATTCTTGTCTCCGGCGAGGAAGGCTACCGCGAGGCCAAGGATTTCATGCGCATGCTGATGCCGAGCCACGCCAAGGTGGTTCAGCCGTTCCGCGACACGACGCCGATCTTCGTGCGCAACGGGATCGAGGCGCAGCTCGACCGCATGCTGCAGCCGCAGGTGACGCTGAAGAGCGGCGGCTACATCATCATCAACCAAACCGAGGCGCTGGTCGCCATCGACGTCAATTCGGGCCGCTCCACCAAGGAGCACTCGATCGAGGACACCGCTCTCCACACCAACCTTGAAGCGGCGGAAGAGGTCGCCAGGCAATTGAGGCTGCGCGATCTCGCCGGCCTGATCGTCATCGACTTCATCGACATGGAGGAGAACCGCAACAACCGCTCCGTCGAGAAGCGGCTGAAGGATCACCTCAAGAACGACCGAGCCCGCATCCAGGTCGGCCGCATCTCACATTTCGGTCTGATGGAGATGTCGCGCCAGCGCATCCGCGCCAGCGTGCTGGAATCGACCATGAAGCCGTGCCCGCATTGCGGCGGCACCGGCCATGTGCGCTCCGATTCGTCGGTGGCGCTGATGGTGGTACGGGCGATCGAGGAATTCCTGCTCAAGGATTCGCGCAGCCACATCACGGTGCGCACCCCGGCGGCGACCGCTCTCTATGTGCTCAACCACAAGCGCGGCACGCTGGTGGAACTCGAAAGCCGCTTTGGCCTGACCATCACCGTCGAGGCCGATGACACGGTCGGTGTCCAGCACTACGCGATTTTCCGCGGCGCCATTGCCGAAAAGCCGGAAGGCTTTGTCGAAGCGCGAACCTTCCCGGCCTATGTCGAGCCGGAAGAGCCCGAGGACGAGATCGTCATCGAGGAGGAAGACGACGAGGTTGTGGTACAGGCCGAGCAGCCGCGCCAGGCGCAGCCGCAGTCGCAGCAGCAGCCGAGATCGGCTGAGGACGGCGAAGGCCGCGACCGCAAGCGTCGCAAGCGCCGCAGGCGGCGCGGCGGCAAGGATCGCGAACGCGAACATGGCGATCGCGAGCATGGCGCCGAAGGTGCTTCGGTTTCGGCGGCAAGCGACGACTTTGCCGCTGAACCAGGCGCTGACGATGCAACACAGCAAGACGAAGCCCAGGTTGGCGCCGTCGAAACGGTGGAAGCATCAGATGACGCCCAGGGCAAGAAGCGCCGTCGCGGCAAGCGCGGCGGCAAGCGCAATCGTCGCGAAGACGGCACGGAGACCGAAGCCGGCGAAACCGCCTCGGTGGCCGAGGCCGCTGAAGTCGGAACGGCCGCAAGCGAGCCCGTGGCAGCCGTAGCGGTTGAAGAAGCAGCGGCTCCCGCCGCGGCGAACGACGACGCTCCAGCCGAAAAGCCGAAGAAGAAGCGCGCTTCAAGGGCAAAGAAGGCTGTGGTGGAAGTCGCCGATGAGACGGCGGCCGAGGCTGCACCGGAAGCTGCCGTCGAAGCTGCCGCCCCCGCTGCGGCCGATGCCGCCACGGAAACGACCGTCGACGACGAGCCCGCCAAGGCTCGCCCGTCACGGCGCAAAGCCGTGGCCGCGGATACCTCCGCGGTGCCGGTGGTTTCCTCCAGCGTTGCCGACGAGGCAAAGGCCGAGGAAAAGCCGAAGCGCGCCGGCTGGTGGCAGCGGAAGGGCTTTTTCTAAGCTATTCAGCCGATTAAAATAGGTTCCTGACAAAAATCCCGCGCCGTTCAAACCACGGCGCGGGATTTTTGCATGCGCGAATGACGGAAGGCGTCAGGGGGCGAAAATCGACCAGTTCATCATCCTGGCCAGTTTTTCCAAGGCGATCGACCCCAGCTTGGAATTGCCGTTGGCATTCAAGCCCGGCGACCATACGGCGAGCGAAGCAACACCCGGCACGATCCCCAATATGCCACCGCCGACGCCGCTTTTGCCGGGAATGCCGACACGGAAGGCGAAATCGCCGGAACCGTCATAGTGGCCGCAGGTCAGCATCATGGCGCCGATGCGCCGCGCCCGCTCGGCAGACACCACGGAGTGCCCGGTTGCCGGGTTTCTGCCGCCATTGGCGAGGAAGCGGCCGGCCAGCGCCAATTGCCGGCAGCTCATGGCGATGGCGCAATGGTGGAAGTACACGCCCAGCGCCAGCTCCGGTGCATGGTTGAGATTGCCGAAGGATTTCATGTAGTTGGCAAGCGCGAAGTTGCGATAGCCGGTGGCGCGTTCGGAAGCCGCGACCTCGCGGTCGATGATGATGGTTTCGTCATCGGCAAGGAACTGGATGAAGCGCAGGATTTCGCCGATCGCCTCGCGCGGCTGGTGGCCGGCAAGCAGTATGTCGGACACGACGATGGCGCCGGCATTGATGAACGGATTGCGCGGAATGCCGTTCTCATGCTCGAGTTGCACGATCGAGTTGAACGGATTGCCCGACGGCTCGCGTCCGACACGCTGCCACAGCGCGTCGCCGACATTGCCGAGCGCCAACGTAAGCGTAAACACCTTGGAGATGGACTGGATCGAAAACGCCTGGTCGGCGTCGCCGGCGACCAGCACGCGGCCGTCATTGGTCACGGCGGCAATGCCGAATTTCTTCGGATCGACCTTGCCGAGCTGCGGAATGTAGGTGGCGACGTCACCGCGATCGGTGCGCTCGGCCATCTCGGCGGCGACATCGGCCAGCGCTTGTTCAAGATCCGGCATGCTCGTCCCCGCTATTTCAGCCAGCGCTCGATGCGCGCTATCGCCTCGACCATGTCGTCATGGCTGCCGGCATAGGAAAAGCGCATCGTGCGGTGTCCTGCCAGCGGATCGAAATCGCGACCGGGCGTCGCCGCCACATGCGCTTCGGCCAGCATTTTGCGCGCAAAGGCCATGCTGTCATTGGTATGCCGGGTGACATCGCAGAAAGCGTAGAAGGCGCCGTCCATCGGCGCCGCCAAGGGAAATCCGAGTTCCGGCAGGCGCCGCATCAACAGCTCGCGGTTCCAGGCATAGCGCGCCTTCACCGCTTCCAGCTCTTGGGTCGCCTTGAAGGCCTCGATCGCGGCGATCTGCGACAGTTCCGGCGGCGAGATGTAGAGGCTCTGGGCGATGCGCTCGATCGGCCTCACCAGAGCTTCCGGCAGCACCATCCAGCCGATGCGCCATCCGGTCATGCAATAATATTTCGAGAAGGAATTGATCACCGTCACGCCTGAGCCATGGGCCAGCGCCGTGGTGTCGGGCGCGGCATAGGCCAGCCGGTGATAAATTTCGTCCGATATCACCGCGATGCCGAGTTCTTCGGCTGTCCTCACCAGTGCCGACAACTCGTCGACGGGAATGACCGCACCTGTCGGATTGGCCGGGCTGGCGAACAACACACCCTTCAGCGGTTTTTCCCGGTGCGCCGATTTCAAATGTTCGGCATGAAGATAGGCGTCGCTGCCGAGCTCGATCTCGACGATCTGGATGCCGAGCGCGGCCATGATGTTGCGGTAGGCGGGATAGCCGGGTGCTGCGATGGCGACGCGGTCGCCGGGATCGAACATCGCCAGGAATGCCAGATTGAAGGCGGCCGACGATCCCGTGGTCACGGCGATCCGGTTCGGCGCGACATCGATCCCGTAATGGTCGCCATAATGCGTGGCGATCGCCTTGCGCAGATCCGCCAGACCGAGCGTGTCGGTGTAGCCGATGCGTCCGATCCTCAGCGCATTTGCGGCTGCTTCCCTCACGCCCACGGGCGCCGGATCGGATGGCTGGCCGACGGCCATGGAGACGACAGGCACGCCCGTCGCCTTCAGCCGGTTGGCTTCGGCCAGAATGTCCATGGCGTGAAACGGCTCGACTTCACCGCGGCGCGACAGCGAAACTACCATTTGACCTCCGTCCGGCCCGCCGCTCGAAGCCATGAACCGGCGGCAGCGCCGCACAAATGCCCGATTGATGTGAGGATCACAAGTTCGCCTAGTTTCGGTGCCGTGACTTTTCATCGTTCGCCCGCTCGTTTACCAGTGGACCTCATGCTGAGCCGACCCAAATCGACGATGTCCAAATCTTCCATCGGGAAGACAGTGCGCGGCCTCGCGACGCTTTTGCTTGCCGCCGCCGTCGCTGTCACCGGCTCGGTGACGGCCTTCGCCCAGGCGGTGCCGGTCGTGCGCGATGCCGAGATCGAGGCGCTGGTGCGCGACTATGCGCGGCCGATCTTCAAGGCGGCCGGTCTTGCCAATGACGGTGTCGATATCGTTCTGGTCAACGATCAGAGCTTCAACGCCTTCGTTACCGGGCGCCGGCTGTTCATCAACACCGGCGCGCTGATGCAGGCCGAAACGCCCAACGAGATCATCGGCGTCATCGCCCACGAGGCCGGCCACATCGCCGGCGGCCATCAGCAGAAATTGCGCGACCAGCTCGAGCGCGCCAAGACCATGGCCATCATCGCCACGCTGCTTGGCGCCGGCGCCATCGTTGCCGGCGCCACCACCAACAGCCGCGGCCTTGCCGGCGCCGGCATGGGCGTGGCTGCGGGCGGCGGCGAGATGGCGCAGCGCAGCATTCTTGCCTACCAGCGCACCGAAGAGTCGACCGCCGACCGCTCTGCCATCACCTATCTCAATGCCACCGGCCAGTCCGGCATGGGCATGCTGAAGACCTTCGCCCGCTTCCAGAGCGCGCTGTCGCTTTCCGGCACGCAGGTCGATCCCTACCGCATCAGCCACCCGATGCCGCAGGAGCGCATCGCCAATCTCGAAGTGCTGGTCAAGCAGAGCCCTAACGTCGACAAGGTCGATCCGCCGGCACTGCAGCAGCGGCACGACATGATGCGCATCAAGATCGCCGCCTATATGGGCGGCCAGGCCGCCGCCACGCGACTGATCCGCAAGGCCCCGGGCAGCCTCGCCTCGCGCTATGGCGAAGCGCAGATGGCCTATCTCTACGGCAATCTGGGTGCAGCACTGACCAAGGCCAATGCATTGATCAAGGAACAGCCGAAGAACCCCTACTTCCAGGAAATGCGCGGCGACATACTGATGAAGGCCAACAAGCCCAAGGACGCCGCGGACGCCTATGCCAAGGCGGTCAGCCTCGATCCGGTGAGGTCGGGCCTGTTGCCCGTTTCCCTCGGCCAGGCGCTGATGGCCATCGGCACGCCCGACTCGCTGAAGAAGGCGGTGGTGCAGATCAACAACGGTCTCGGGCGCGACAAGGAAAACACGGTCGGATACCGCTATCTCGCCCAGGCCTATGGCGAGCTTGGCAACATTCCGGCGGCGGAACTCGCCACCGCCGAGGGCCACTTTTATTCCGGCGATTACACGAATGCGAAAATTTTCGCCATGCGCGCGCAAAAAGACTTGAAGCGCGGCGAGCCCGGCTGGATTCGGGCGCAGGACATCATAAACTACAACCCTTCAGGCAAACTCAAGAAATGAACCTTCCGGTCGCCCGCGGCGACTAGGATAGACCGGAACCGGTAAAGAGGATGAGACGATGAACAAGGCAATATTGCTCGGCACGACGGGAGTGGCGGCTGCTCTTGCCATGCTCGCTTTCGGGTTCGTCGCCGGCAGTCCGCAGGTGGCCAAGGCCGGCACGGCGCAGACCGTGCAGACCGCCTCTGCCGACACCAAGATCGATCGCACCGAGGTCGAGGGCATTATCCGCGACTATCTCCTGAAGAACCCCGAAGTGCTGCTCGAAGTGCAGGAGGCGCTCGAGGCCAAGCAGAAGGAAGAGCAGCGCATAGCCAGCCTCGGCGTCATCGAGAAGGCCAAGTCCGAGATTTTCAACTCGACCTTCGACGGCGTCGTCGGCAATCCGAAGGGCAAGGTCACCATCGTCGAATTCTACGACTACAATTGCGGCTTCTGCAAACGCGCCATCGACGACATGCAGGCTCTGACAAAGGCCGATCCGGAGCTGCGCTTCGTGCTCAAGGAATTCCCGATCCTCGGGCCGGATTCGCAAAAGGCCAGCGTCGTCTCGATGGCTTTCCACCTGATGCATCCGGAGAAATACGGCGAGTTCCACAACGCCCTGCTCGGCGGCCAGGGCCGCGCCACCGAGGCGGCGGCCATCAAGGTTGCGCTGTCGCTAGGCGCCGATGAGGCGAAATTGCGCGAGAAGATGAAGGACCCGACCATCACCGAGGCCTTCTCAAAGACCTTCGACCTCGCCAACAAGCTGGCCATCACCGGAACGCCGTCCTACGTGGTCGGCAATGAAGTGGTGTTCGGGGCGCTCGGCCAGGAAGTGCTGGCCGAAAAGATCGAGGCGGCGAAAGCCGCACTCTGATCTTGCACGCGAGCCTATTTTTCACGGGCACATTTCCGCCTGTTGTGGACAGTGAAAGATCGCACTTGTGCTCTTTCCGAGGGCGGCTATGCCCATTATAGAAGGCCCTGCGCGCCGGCTTGAGGCCGGCGTCGGAAAAGGTCGGCATTTTTGAAAACGATTTTCGTCCTGAACGGCCCCAACCTGAACGCGCTCGGCAAGCGCGAGCCGGGCATCTATGGCGGCAAGACGCTTGCCTCGATCGCCGACGACTGCAAGCAGGCGGGCGCCGCGCTTGGCCTCGAGATTGATTTTCGCCAGTCGAACCATGAGGGCGACCTCGTCGACTGGATCCAGGAAGCCGGCGACAAGGCAGCCGGCATCGTCATCAATCCGGGTGCCTACAGCCACACCTCGATTGCCATTCACGACGCCATCCGCGCTGTCGCGCCGCTGCCCGTCGCCGAAGTTCACCTCTCCAACATCCACGCGCGGGAACCATTCCGCCACGTCTCCATGGTCGCGCCGGTCGCTGTCGGCATGATCTGCGGGTTCGGACCGCTTGGCTACTCGCTGGCGCTGCAGGCGCTGGCGGCACGCCTATGACCGGCCCACAAACAGAAGGCTCGAAAATGTCGATAAAGAAGACCGGTGTTGACCAGCAACTGATCCGCGATCTGGCGGGCATACTGAACGACACCAATCTCACCGAGATCGAAGTCGAGCTCGGCGACCTGAAGGTGCGCGTATCGCGCCAGGCGCCGGCCGTCCACGCCATCGCCGCCCCGCAGGCCGGTTATGCTCCGGCAGCGCAGCAGCCCGCGGCGGGCGCGGCTGCCGCACCAGCAGTGGCCGACCCGTCCAAGAACGCGGTCCCCTCGCCGATGGTCGGCACCGCCTATCTCGCGCCCTCGCCCGACGCCAAGGCCTTCATCGAAGTCGGCCAGAAGGTCAAGGAAGGCCAGACGCTGCTGATCATCGAAGCGATGAAGACGATGAACCAGATCCCTTCGCCGCGCGCCGGCACGGTGACGGCGATCCTGTTCGAGGACGGCCAGCCGGTCGAGTACGGCATGCCGCTCGTCGTGATCGAGTAGAGCGGGCCGGATGTTCCAGAAGATCCTCATCGCCAACCGCGGCGAAATCGCGCTTCGGGTGCTGCGCGCCTGCAAGGAACTCGGCATCCAGACCGTGGTCGTGCATTCGACCGCCGACGCTGACGCCATGCATGTCAGGCTCGCCGACGAAAGCGTGTGCATCGGTCCGCCGCCGTCGCGCGACAGCTATCTCAACATCCACCAGATCGTCGCAGCCTGCGAGATCACAGGCGCCGATGCCGTGCATCCGGGCTATGGCTTCCTGTCGGAAAACGCCAAGTTCGCCGACATTCTCGCCGCCCACAACATCACCTTCATCGGCCCGTCGGGCGACCATATCCGCATCATGGGCGACAAGATTGAGGCCAAGCGCACCGCAAAGCGGCTCGGCATTCCGGTTGTGCCGGGCTCCGACGGCGCCGTCACCGATCAAAAGGAAGCCAGGCGCATTGCCGCCGAGATCGGCTATCCCGTGATCATCAAGGCATCGGCAGGCGGTGGCGGGCGCGGTATGAAGGTCGCCCTTACCGAAGCCGATCTCGAGATCGCCTTGCAGACAGCGAGCACGGAAGCCGGCGCGGCCTTCGGCGACGATGCCGTCTACATCGAGAAATACTTGGAAAAGCCGCGCCACATCGAGGTGCAGGTATTCGGCGACGGCGCCGGCCGCGGCGTGCATTTCGGCGAGCGCGACTGTTCGCTGCAACGCCGCCACCAGAAAGTCTGGGAAGAGGCGCCCTCGCCGGCCCTCAACGCCGAGGAGCGCGCCCGCATCGGCAATATCTGTGCCAAGGCCATCGCCGACCTCGGCTACTCCGGCGCAGGCACCATCGAATTCCTGTACGAGAATGGCGAGTTCTACTTCATCGAGATGAACACGCGGTTGCAGGTCGAGCATCCGGTGACGGAAGCGATTACCGGCATCGATCTCGTGCACGAACAGATCCGCGTCGCCTCCGGCGGCGGGCTTTCAGTGCGCCAGGAGGACATAAAGTTCAACGGCCACGCCATCGAATGCCGCATCAATGCCGAGGATCCGCGTACCTTCACGCCTTCGCCCGGCACGATCACGCATTTCCACACGCCTGGCGGTCTCGGCATTCGCGTCGATTCCGGTGTCTATTCCGGCTACAAGATCCCGCCCTATTATGACAGCCTGATCGGCAAGCTGATCGTGCACGGCCGCAACCGCGTCGAATGCATGATGCGGCTGCGCCGGGCGCTCGACGAATTCGTCGTTGACGGCATCAAGACGACGCTGCCGCTGTTTCGCGACCTGGTCGGCAATGCCGATATCGCCAATGGCGACTACGACATCCACTGGCTGGAAAAGTATCTGGCCAAAGAGGAATAGCGCCCGACTTGCCGCTATGATGCCGCGATGACCCGTCCTTACGCTCCCGGCTATCGCATTCCGACCGACCTGTTGCTCAAGGCCTATGCCTCGGGCGTCTTCCCGATGGCCGAGAGCGCTTCCGACCCGGAAGTGTTCTGGGTGCGGCCGGAGACGCGCGGCATCATACCGCTCGATGGCTTCCACACGCCGAAGAGCTTGCGGAAGACAATTCGCAAGCACCCGTTCGACATCCGCTTCGATTTCGATTTCGAGGCGACGATCGACGGCTGCGCCGAAAAGCGCGAGGAGCGCCGCTCGACCTGGATCAACGCGCCGATCCGCGAAGCCTATATCGAACTGCACCGTCTGGGGCACTGCCATTCGGTCGAGGCATGGCGCGAGGAACGGCTGGTCGGCGGCCTCTATGGCGTCTCGCTCGGTCGCGTGTTCTTCGGCGAAAGCATGTTCGCCCGGGAAACCGACGCGTCCAAGACCTGCCTGTATCATCTGGTCGAGCGGCTGAAGGCGCGCGGCTTTGCCCTGCTCGACACGCAATTCACCACTGAGCATCTCAAACGCTTCGGCGCGGTCGACGTGCCGCGCGTCAAATACGAGAAGATGTTGGCCGACGCGCTGAAGGGCGAAGCCGTTTTTTATCCCTGATCGGAGACCGAGCGGCCGAGCCGGCTCGACCGGTGAAAGGGGTCAGCCCTTCGCGGTTTCCATCGGCGTCTGCGAATGGAACATCATCTTCCAGCCGTTGACACGGTGGACATAGCCAGTGCTGACCAGCGCGGCGTAGGGCTCGCCGTTTTCTCGTGTCGCATGAGCCTCATAGGTCAGCATGATAATGTCGCTGCCGGGCTCGATGATACCCTTGAGGTCGATCTGAAGGTCGCGCCAGCGGTTGGGCTTGGTCGCGGTCTTGGCCAGATCGGCATTGTCCATTGCCTGTGCCATCTCAGGAAATGCCACCAGGCATTCTGTGTCGACATTGGCGGCGTAGTAAGCTTCGTCGCCCGTCCAGAACCCCTTTTCGAGTTCGAGCAGGTCGTCTTTGCTGGCCGTGATCCGTTTGCTGTCCGACATCAGAATATCCTCCAAGCACGCAAATGCGCGGTCGTCCATGGCCCAACGCATGGTGGCCATGACGGTTCCGGAGGATCAGTTGGTGTTGGTCGCGTCAGGCTCCGTGGGGTCCGGCTGTTCGGCGGCCGGAGCAGCGGCGGGCTTTGGCTTGGACGTGTCGACCTTGGGCGTCTCGGCATTGGCCGCGTCGGGCGGCGGCACATCCGACTTCTGCTTGCAGCCCTTTAGCCAGACGTCATAGACGGCGTGCTCGACGGCGTTTAGGCCGGGGCTCTCGGCGAACATCCAGCCGGTGAAGATGCGGCGGATCTTGCGGTCGAGCGTGATTTCGTCGACTTCGACGAAGGAATCGGTCTTCGGCTCTTCATTCTCCGGCCGCGAATAGCAGATGCGCGGCGTCACCTGCAAAGCGCCGAACTGCACGGTTTCGTCGATGTAGACATCGAAGGTGATGATACGGCCGGTGATCTTGTCGATGCCGGCAAATTCGGCGACCGGATTGGTGATGCGATCGGAGATTGCGGGTGCTGCCGCAGGCGCCTGCGCCGCGGCAAACGCTGTCGGGAACATGGCGACAGCGCCAATTGCCGCCAGTCCGGCCATCGATGTCAGGCTGAAAATGTTCATGCGGAGATACCGGTGGTTTGGGCCCGGGTGATTCTGTCACGCCCAAGGCTATTCGCCGTTGTCATATCAGCAAGCAGCTAAACGCCAATTGTGGCGACAAAGGACCGGCCGGCGGTCAAGAACCAGGCGTCCACGCATCGTAGTCGCCCGTCACCTGCGGACGGTGCTGATTGGTGAGCACGGAACCCTTTGGGCGATAAGCCGCCGGTGTTCCCGTGAGGTTCGGCTCATGCGCCTTTTCCCATTCGCGCGGCCGATAGTCGTCGCTTGGCGGCGCCACATCGACGCGGTGATGCATCCAGCCGTGCCAGCCCGGGGGGATCGCCGACGCCTCCGAATAATTGGCGTAGATGACCCAGCGGCGGGTGCGGCCTTCCGAATCGACGCCGCCTTCGTAGTAGACGTTGCCGGCCCCATCCTGGCCGACCTTGTTGCCGTGGCGCCAGGTGTGAAAACGGGTTCCCAGCGTCTGGCGGTTCCACCAGGTGAAAAACTGCAGAAGGAAAGTTTTCATTCAGATCCTCGCGGGCGCGCGGCGGTGGCTGTCCCTGCTTATGGCGTCAGGCCTTGGCGAAGGCAAGGGTTTTGCGGCGCCTGCGGCACTGACGGCATGCCGAAACGCTCGGTGATTGGCCGATCCATTTCGCACCTGCGAACCGACGCTTGCCAAGCCGGCTGCGTCTTCCTAAAGCTCTCATCGCCCGGCGCTGCCGCATGACCCCGAAAATCGAAATCGATTTTCGGAAAGGATCATGCGCAAACCCAAGTGCTACAGCGTCCTTTGCGCGTCCACGGGGCGCGGCGCTGTAGTCAACGCCGGCTGCGGGAGGTGAGGAATGGCCTTAGCTGTCGCCAGGATCAGTGCGGAGACAATACGCGCCCGCAAGGGCGGCGTGCCGATCGTATGCCTTACCGCTTACACCTATCCCGTCGCCCGCCTGCTCGACGATCATGTCGACCTTCTCCTGGTCGGCGACAGCGTTGCCATGGTGCTGCATGGCCACAAGACCACGCTCGGCGCCTCGCTGGAGATGATGATCGCCCATGGCCAGGCCGTGATGCGCGGTTCATCAAAGGCCTGCGTGGTGGTCGATATGCCGGCCGGCAGCTACGAGACTTCGGCCGCGCAAGCCCTTGCCTCGGCGCGCCGCATCTCTGAGGAAACCGGCTGCCAGGCGGTGAAGCTGGAAGGCGGCGTCGACGTCGCCCTCCAGATCGCGGCAATCGTCGCGGCCGGCATTCCAGTGATGGGCCATATCGGCTTGCAGCCGCAATCGGTGGAAAAGGACGGTGGCTACAAGATCAAGGGCCGCACGCCGGAGAATGTGGCCGCGCTCATGCGCGACGCCGACGCGGTCGCAAAGGCCGGCGCGTTTTCGCTGGTTATCGAGGGCACGGTCGAGACTGTTGCCGCCGACCTCACCCGGCGCATTGCCATTCCAACCATCGGCATCGGCGCCAGCCGCGATTGCGACGGCCAGATCCTGGTCATCGACGACATGGTCGGCCTGACGGTCGACCGGGTGCCGAAATTCGTCAAGGAATACGCCGATTTGCGCAGCGTGGTCGCCGATGCCGCAGCGCGCTACGCAGCGGAGGTGCGCAGCCGCACCTTCCCTGGGCCGGGCCACGTCTTTTCAGCCGCGAGCGACAAGGACAAGGCATGAACCGGCCCCCCATCCGCCAGCCGCTCGTCGTCGACACCGTGCCCGGCCTTCGCGCGCAGATCCGCGAATGGCGGCGCGAAGGCCTGAGCGTCGCCATGGTGCCGACCATGGGCGCTTTGCATGACGGCCATATCTCGCTGGTCGGGGCCGCGCTCGCAACGGCCGATCGCTGCGTCGTCTCGATCTTCGTCAACCCGGCCCAGTTCGCCCCCACTGAAGATCTCGACAAGTATCCGCGTCAGCTGGCCCGCGATCTCGACCGGCTGACCGAGGCCGGCGCACAGCTTGCCTTCACGCCTACGGTTTCCGAGATGTATCCGGCAGGCTTTGCGACGAAGATTTCGGTCGGCGGCCCGTCTTCTGGCCTGGAATCGGATTTCAGGCCGACCTTCTTCGAGGGCGTCGCCACGGTCGTGGCCAAGCTCTTTCTGCAAGCCCTGCCCGACTACGCCATCTTCGGCGAAAAAGACTACCAGCAGCTTTGCGTCGTCCGAAAGCTCTGCCGCGATCTTGACCTTCCGGTGGAAATCGTCGGCGCGCCAACCGTGCGCGATGCGCACGGCCTGGCAATGTCGTCGCGCAACGCCTATCTCGACGCCGCCGAACTCGACGTCGCGCGACAGCTCAATGTCATCTTGCGCCAGACGGCGGCAGCGCTCGCGGCCGGTGCCGATGAAAACGGCGTTACCGGTAAAGCCACTGCCGCGCTTCTCGAGGCAGGCTTCGACAGCGTCGACTATGTCGCCGCGCGCGAGGGCCTGACGCTCACCTCGTGGCGGCGTGACGGCGATGGCCGCCTGCTTGCCGCGGCGTGGCTTGGCAGAACCAGGTTGATCGACAATGTGGAAGTTTCCTCATTTATTCCCTGAGAAATTCCAATTCCGTTCACTTTGATTTGTATCGCAGACCGGCCCGAGCGCTCTTAGACAACGGCTCATCAGGCATGTTCTGGCCAGCCCGTAAGCGCTCACAATACACCGAACGCCGCTGTGAGACGTTTCACAGACGTAACCAGCCCGGCTATGTTGTGTGCGACCCCAGGCGGAGACAGTGTGTGACCTGCCACTACGCTGCAATACTTACGAGGCTCTACGTGTCTATCCAGGCCAACATATTCGGTCGCGCCCTGCCGCAGATCGTCGAAGCGATCTATGATTCGATTGTCGATGTCGGCCGTTGGCCATCGACGCTTGAATCAATCTGCAAATTGGCGTTCGGCCGGCTTGCCATGCTGGCGGTCGTCGATACGGCGAGCAACTCGGCCCGGTTTTCGACTTCCTGCGGCGATCCGGTCCTGCTTGAACCGCTGCAGCGCGATTACGCCTGCGAGGTGCCCTTTTTCAAGGCGGTGCCGAAGATGGAAGTCGACATACCGTTGACCGTCGACAGCGTCTACGCCCTGCAAGGCCCTGACGCCCGCCAGAACTGGCTCGAAAGCCGCATCGTGCGCGAGTGGGTGGAACCCAACCGTCTCGACGATTTCTTCTGGGTGGCGCTGATGAAGCAGCCGGCGCGCACCGGCACGCTGATGGTGGTTACCGACAAGGACAGGCCCCAGATTTCAGCCAGGGATATCGACCTGATGTCCAGGCTCGCCCCCCATGTCCGGCGTGCGGTGACCATCGGCGACCTGTTCGAGGCCGAGCGGCGCAAGGCCGACGTCTTTCGCTCCATCCTCGAGAGCCTCGACCATCCGGTGCTGATCGTCGCCGACGATATGCAGATCATTTTCGCCAATCGGGCAGCCGAAGCCCTGCTCACCGAAACCGCCTCAGTGTCCTCGGTGCGCGGCCAGCTGTCCTTCGCTTATGCCAACGCCAACACCGCCATCGGCCGCGCCGTCCAGCTCGGCACGCGCGACGAATTCGCGCTCGGACCGTCCGGCATCAACATTCCGCTGGTGAAGGCCATGTCTCCGGCGGTGGCGCATGTCATGCCTCTGGCGCGACGCGACATTTCGGCCCGCATGTCGCCGCGCGCCGCCGCGGCCATCTTCATTGCCGCCGCCGGCGCCGCATCAGTGCCGGCGCTGGAAGCGATCGCTGCGCTGTTCGGACTGACCGCAGCGGAAAAGCGTGTCGCCGGCCATGTCGCCGCCGGGCTGACACGGCGTGAAATCGCGGCTGCCAGCGGCGTCTCGGACGGCACCGTCAAATCACAGCTGGCAACCATCTTCGACAAGACCGCCACCGGCGACCAGCGAGAGCTGGAACTCCTGATGCGCGAATTGACGCCGCCGCTGCGCTCGGCCTGAAGCCATACTCGGAGCCAATCGTCAAATTTTTCAACTATTTACCGGTACGCAGGCGTAATCCACAATACCAAGCCGGCATCGTTGCAATTCGGCCAAAATCATGGTGCGGTTCTGCTCCGGTCCGGAGACGGTGCATCATGCACGACCGGACGTGGAAACCATTTCCTGGGCGGTCCCCGAACTTGATACCGACACGAATTGAACGGCTGCTGCCTTACCTCTTCCTGCTGGCCCTGCTTTGCATCGCGCTCGCTTTTCGTCCGCTACTGCCGGTCGATGAGACGCGCTATCTCAGCGTCGCCTGGGAGATGTATCTCGGTGGACATGTCTTCGTACCGACGATGAACTTTGCGCCCTATCTGCAGAAGCCGCCGCTGTTGTTCTGGCTCATCGATCTCTCTTGGAACATCTTCGGTGTGAGCCGCGCGGCGGCGATGCTCGTCATCTTCGCCGCCTCGTCGCTGGTCATCTGGCTGACGACGCTTCTGGCCAAAACCCTGTTTCCCGAGCGCCAGGACATCGCCAGCCGCATCCCCTGGCTGGTGGCCGGCAGCACCGTCTTTGTCATCTATTCGACCCTGATCCTGTTCGACATGCTTTTGACGGCCTGCGTGGTCGCCGCACTGCTGTCGTTGCTGGCCTTCGCCAGGACCGGCAACCGGTGGCAGGCGGTGCTGGCGGGTCTGTTCATCGGGCTCGGCGTGCTGGCCAAAGGCCCGGTCGTGCTCATTCACATCGGCGCGCCCGTCCTGCTCTATCCCCTCTGGCGTGACCGGCGAGCCGGCCTTGCCCCTTTGCAGTTCTTTGCCGGAGCCGGCCTGGCAATTCTCGCCGCCCTTGTCCCGGTCGCCATATGGCTGGCGCCCGCGACCATCCTGACCAAGGGCAGTTTCGTCTACGATCTCGTCTGGAACCAGTCGGCAGGTCGGGTTACCGGAAGCCTGCACAATTCGCATGGCCGGCCGTTTTACTTTTACCTGATGCTGTTGCCGCTCATGTTCGTGCCCTGGGCCTTTATCCCCCCGGTGTGGCGGCTGAGGCCGGTTGCCCGGATACGCAGCCTGATCGACACCAAATCCCCGGATCTGCGTGCCCTGCGCCTGCTGTCGTTCTCGTTCATTGCGGTGCTGCTGGTCTTCAGCGCCATATCCGGCAAGCAGCCGCACTATGTCGTGCCGGCACTACCGTTCGCGACCATTCTGCTGGGCTACTTCATGGCCGAGATTTCAGTCGCCAGGCTGAGGGCGACGGCCTTTGTCATGCTTGCCCTTTTCGCCATCGGCCACGCCGCCGCCTCGGCGACCGTGTTCAAACGCTACGATCTCACGCCGCTGGCGAGCTTCATCGTCGAACGAAAGGACGCCGACTGGGCCGTCGCTTACGACTATCAGGGCGAGGTCGGTTTCCTTGGGCGAATAGAGAAGCCATTCGAGAACGCCGACAAGCCTGAGGAATGGCTCAAGTCTCATCCCGGCGGCTACGTCATCGAAAAGCAATCGAAAGATCCGGGCACATCCGAACAGATCGCCTTCCGGCAGCCGGTGGAACGCGGCTATCTGGTCGTCCTGAAGGGACAGCACTGAACGTTTCGTCGGACGCCTATCCCAGCGGTTTCTCGAAGATCAGCGCCGGCAACCCCGAACCGCCGCCGCAATCGGCTGTGCTGCCGACCGGCAAAAATCCCTTCGAACGGTAGAAGGCGATGGCCGGCACGTTGGCCTCTTCCACCTCGACCCGCAACCTGTTCGCCTCGGGAAAGCTGGCTTCGACCTCGTCCAGCAAGGCCTGGCCGATGCCTTGCCGCTGGCAGGCCGGCAGTACATAGAGCTGGTTCAGCAACACGATCTTCGCATCCGCCGTTGCGGCGGCAAAAGCCATGCCGCCGATACGCTTGCCGTCATCGGCGACCAGGAATTCCGAGTTCGGCCTTGTCAGCCGCGCCTTGAGCGAGGCGATCGAATGCCAGTCGTCGGTAATTTCGATCACCCGCTGGGCGCCATAGATCGCGTCGTAGGTTGCGTGCCAGGTTTCGACCAGCAGCGCGCGGACGGCGGCAAGGTCACGTTCGCTGGCGGTGCGGACGAACATTGTTCTATTCGATACCGAGCTTGGCCTTGACCAGATCGTTGACCGCCTGCGGGTTGGCCTTGCCGCCGGTGGCTTTCATCACCTGGCCGACGAACCAGCCGGCCATGGTCGGCTTGGCGCGAGCCTGCTCGACCTTGTCGGGGTTGGCAGCGATCACCTCGTCGACCGCTTTCTCAATGGCGCCGGTGTCGGTGACCTGCTTCATGCCGCGGCTTTCGACCAGCTGGCGCGGATCGCCGCCCTCGTTCCAGACGATCTCGAACAGATCCTTGGCGATCTTGCCGGAGATGGTGCCTTCCTTGATCAGGTCGATCACGGCACCGAGCTGCTCCGGTGTTACAGGAGCATTTTCAATGTCCTTGCCGGCCTTGTTAAGCTGGCCGAGCAGGTCATTGATGACCCAGTTGGCGGCAAGCTTGCCGTCGCGGCCCGAGGCCACCTGCTCGAAATAGTCGGCGATCGGCTTTTCCGACACCAGGATCGAGGCGTCGTAGGTCGACAGGCCAAGTGAAGAGATCAGCCGCGCCTTCTTGTCGTCGGGCAGCTCCGGCAACTCCTTGGCCAGCGCGTCGACATAGGCCTGATCGAATTCCAGCGGCAAAAGGTCGGGATCGGGGAAGTAGCGGTAGTCATGCGCCTCTTCCTTGCTGCGCATCGAGCGCGTCTCGCCTTTGACGGCGTCGAACAGCCTGGTTTCCTGATCGATCTTGCCGCCATCCTCGAGGATGGCGATCTGGCGGCGCGCCTCGAACTCGATGGCCTGGCCGATGAAGCGGATCGAGTTGACGTTCTTGATCTCACAGCGCGTACCGAATTCGCCGCCGGGCTTGCGAACGGAGACGTTGACGTCGGCGCGCATCGAGCCTTCGTCCATGTTGCCGTCGCAAGTGCCGAGATAGCGCACGATGGTGCGCAGCTTGGTGACATACGCCTTGGCCTCGTCGGCGGAGCGCATGTCCGGCTTGGAGACAATCTCCATCAGCGCCACGCCGGAGCGGTTGAGATCGACATAGGACATGGTCGGATGCTGGTCGTGCATCGACTTGCCGGCGTCCTGCTCCAGGTGCAGGCGCTCGATGCCGATCTCGATGTCCTCGAAGTCGCCCTGCCGGTCGGGACCGACCGAAATGACGATCGTGCCTTCGCCAACGATCGGCTGCTTGAACTGCGATATCTGGTAGCCCTGCGGCAGGTCGGGATAGAAATAGTTTTTCCGGTCGAACACCGACTTGTGGTTGATCTGCGCCTTCAATCCGAGGCCGGTGCGGATCGCCTGCTTGACGCATTCCTCATTGATGACCGGCAGCATGCCGGGCATGGCCGCGTCGACCAGGCTGACATTGGCGTTGGGCGCCGCGCCGAAAGTCGTCGACGCCCCGGAAAACAGCTTTGCTTCCGAGGTTACCTGCGCATGGACCTCGAGGCCGATGATGATCTCCCAATCGCCGGTAGCGCCGGGAATAAAACGTTTGGCATCGGGCGTGCGGGTATCGATAAGGGTCATGGTGGCCTGCGCTTTTGGCTCGCGAAAACTGCGATTTTCGCGAATTTGGGTATCGGTCTTCGCTAGTGCAAACCGCTTCGCGAGACAAGCGCCCAAAGCAGCGCAGAGCAGTGGGCTGGCCTTTTCAGCCCCTTTCGGCCGCTCGGCAACCGATAGAATGAACGCCGCCGGCCGGTATTCGGACGGCGGTTTCTTCGTCAGGTCAGGCCGTTGCGATATAGGCCCTGATTTCGTCGGCCTCGCGCTCGACATCCTCGATGCGGCGCTTGACCACGTCGCCGATCGACACGATCCCGTCGAGCAGCCCATCCCTTTCCACCGGCAGATGGCGGAAACGGCCTTTGGTCATGATCTCCATCACCTCGTTGACCGTGTGGTTCTCGTTGCAGATCTTCACTTTCGGCGTCATCGCCGAGCGTACCGTTATATCAAGTGCGGCAGCGCCTTCCCTGGCAACGACCCGCACGATGTCACGCTCGGAAAGGATGCCGACGATCTTGCGATCGCCGTTGGTGATGACCAGTGCACCGATCTTGTGGTCGGCCAGGATTCGAATGGCTTCGCTGAGCTTTACATTCGGCCCGAGCGTGAACACGTCATGGCCTTTTCTCTCGAGAATTGCCTTAACCGTCATGGCGTCCTCCTCCTCCTGCTTGGCTAGCCAGCTCCCGCCCTGACCGGCTTCACATAAGAGTGAACATCGTGCGCCGTGATCGGTTGCTTTTCAAGTGTGCCAGTGGGGTGTGCCAGTGGGGTGCGCCAATAGAGTGCGCTAGTCGGGGGTGCGCTGGTCGTCGGGGATCTCCCATTCAGGCGCCCGCCAGCGCCGGTCGAACCAGCGCAATCCGAAGAAGCCTGCGACGAGGCCGCCAATGTGCGCTTCCCAGGCGATCTGGCCGGGTTCTCCGAGCCCGAGACCGTAAAGGCCGGTGGCGAGATTGATGACCATCCAGGCGCCGAGAAAATTGACGACGCCGCGCATGCGCAAAACGACTGCGATCGGCAGCACGGGACCGGCAAAGGCCGCCCTGCCGGAGGAGCGGTCGGTACGGAACCCGAAGCGAGCCGCCGCACCCATCATGCCCGATATCGCCCCGGAAGCGCCGACCAGCGGTGCTTCGCCGTATGGATGGACCGCCCAGAACAGCACCACCGCGGCCAGCCCGGTGGCGGCGAAAAACAAGGCGAACCAGAACCAGCCGAGACGGTTGGCCAGCGGCGACCCGAAGGCGGCCAGCGCAACCATGTTGATGGCAATGTGGGCAACGCCACCATGCATGAAGGCATAGGTGAAAGGACGGGTGAAGAGGAACCAGTCGAAACCGTATTGGCCGGTGTAGAGGACCGGAATGAAGGCGCCGTCGGTGAGCAATGTTATCTGCTGCTCTTCGGTCAGCACATATTGCTGCAGCAGGAAGACGGCAACGCAGATGCCGATCACCGCCAGCACCGCCGGTGGCAGGTTGAACACCGGCTCGCGGCGCGGCGGCGGCGCCTCCGCGGTCTGTTCGGTCTCCAGGGGGCCGGCCGGTTCGCTCATATGCTCTGATCCAGGGATTTGCGTGTCGCGAGCATCTAGGCCATGCCCGGACAAATCACAAACTACGAATCACAAAGCGCGAATCACAAACCGCGAATCAAAAAGAAGCCGTCCAAGGTTTCCCTTGAACGGCTGGTCGAGCCCCCTGCTCCCCTAAAACTATTGACCGAAGTGCTGTTGGTCGTCGCGAAACGACCGCTTCTGGAGTGGTTTTGGTGTGCCATGGCAAGCCTGCGCGCGCAACGTAAACCACTTGTTAACCTTAACGCCCCCGACCCGTGAACAAGTCTTAACGACGCTGGCACGCATCCTGCTCCGGAACGCATGTAGGTCATCGGAGGGCGCCCTTTCTGTTCACCGATGGGACCATCAGACGGCAGAATGCGCGGAGTTTAATAGCATGAACCAGAACGGATCAATCGCGCTGTTCCATTATTGGAATCGCCTGCGTGGTGGACGTCCTGCCCCAAAGCGTTCGGAGATCGAACCGGCCGACATCAAGGCGCTTTTGGCCGACACCTTCATCCTGGAAAGGGATACGCGCGGCGAAGCGGTGTTCCGGCTCGCCGGCACCAGGCTTTGCGCCGGCTATGGCCGCGAGCTCAAGGGGTTTTCGTTCCCCTCGCTATGGCGTGAGAAGGACCAGCGGCTGGTGTCGCGCCTCATTCACGGGGTTTTCGAGCAGAAATCCGTGGTGCTGATCACTTATGAGGGGTTCAGCCGCAGCGGCCGTTCCAACCACTTCGAACTGCTTGCGCTGCCGCTCGATGGCGGCGTCGAGAACCCGCGCTGCCTCGGCGTCATCAGCGCCGTGGAAAAGCCGTTCTGGCTGGGCGCCGACCCGATCACCGATGCGCTGATCGATGCCATCCACGTCATCGATCCCGACAAGGACCCGATGTTCCTGAAAAACCGGCCGGAAATATCCGTTCCGTCGTTGGCTCCCGAACTCGAAGCGCCGGAGACCATCTCGGCGCTCGGNCCGGCCGGAAATATCCGTTCCGTCGTTGGCTCCCGAACTCGAAGCGCCGGAGACCATCTCGGCGCTCGGTCGGTCGCGCCGTATCCGCCACCTCGTCGTGTTCGACGGCGGGCGCGAGCAATAGTCTCCAAGCCGGCGCTAATCTTAACTATCGGCGGCCCGCTTTTCCCCTTTGTTAACCTGCTTGGCTGTAGTTTTTGCCGAGATTCCACGCACGACGCGGGAATGCCAACGGGGTGTAGGCAGTCATGAGGTCAGCGGCGGTCGAATACGCACCGTCCCGCGCCGAAAGGCGTAATTTTCAGCGCGTCCGGGTCAAGATCTACGGGCGCTTCATGCTGGAGGACCGCACCGAGCACCCCTGCCAGGTCGTCGATATGTCGCCGGGCAATGTCGCGCTGCGCACCGAGCGCGTCGGCATGCCGGGCGAAAAAATCATTGCCTATATCGATCATATCGGCCGCATCGAGGGCGTGGTGACGCGCACTTCGCAGGACGGCTTTGCCATGACCGTCATTGCCTCGGATCGCAAGAAGGACAAACTGGCCGCGCAGTTGACCTGGCTCGCCAACAAGCATGAACTCGACCTGCCGGAAGACCGCCGCCACGAACGCGTGGCGCCGCGCAACCCGACAAGCGTGCTGCAGCTCACCGATGGGCGGCAGTACCAGTGCCGCATCATCGACCTGTCGCTGTCGGGCGCGGCGGTCGAGATCGACGTCAAGCCGGCGCTCGGCATCCAGGTGATGCTGGGCACCATGCGTGGCCAGGTGGTGCGTCATTTCGAGGATGGCGTCGCCATCGAATTCGCCGTCATCCAGCGCCCGGAAACGCTCGATTCCGAGTTCAACGCTCCGCGCGCCTGAACGATCGGCAACAGGCAGCAAAGACGAACCCGCCCTGCGCGGCCGGTTTTTGTTGCCGGCGTTCCGCCTGCCTCTGCAGCTTGTAGCGGCACTCGCAAATCCACGGCTCCACCCGGAATCCGCGCCTCCGACACCGCGGTTTTACGCCGAGACCCTGAACGATTTTATATTAAAATAGATCAAATTTTACGCTTATTCTATTGGGGTTTTACTCAATGTCTACTTCGGGTTTTTGCGTCAAATAAATCCAACGCTGTCATTGTCTCCTCAAACGGGGAGACTGACCAATGGCGAAGATTTGGGGCAAGCTGTTGCTCTTGGCAATGGCGATGCAGCTTCCCGCTTGGGGAACGGCGCAAGCAGCAGGACCGGCCTACATGCACACTGGCGGCCGCACGACACAGCCGGTCGGTCACTACGAATTCTGCCAGAAGCTGCCGCAGGAATGCGCTCAGCGCACGCCGAAGCAGACACCGGTCGAACTGACCCGCAAGCTGTGGGCGGCGATCGTCGACGTCAACAATTCTGTCAACACCCGGATCGTGCCGCGCACCGACATGGAAATGTGGGGCAAGGAAGAGGTCTGGTCCTATCCCGACAGCGGCTTCGGCGACTGCGAGGATTATGCGCTGGAGAAGCGCCGCGAATTGATGGCGCTCGGCGTTCCCGCCGGCAATCTCTTGATGACCGTGGCGCGCCAACAAAATGGCGACGGCCATGCGGTGCTGACCGTGCGCACCAGCCTCGGCGAGTTCATCCTCGATAATCTGGAGTCCAAGGTGCTGTCCTGGACCGACACCGACTACACCTACCTGAAGCGCCAGTCCGACCAGAATTCCGGCGTGTGGGTGACGATCAACGACGGCCGCGCCGACGCGGTCGCCAGCGTCCGCTAGGACGCCATTACAGAGGTCAAGCACATCGAATAATGCGACGTGCCTAACGAGAAAGCCCGGTCGAGTCCCCACCCTCCCCGTCCCCAACGACCGGGTTTTAAGGAGCCGGCCCCGTCCCCGGGCCGGCTCCACCATTTCAGACCATGATCCCGAACCGAAGGACCGCGTCAGCGAAAGCGAGAAACGATTTTTGCTGCGCTGACCCGCCGTTCGGGAAAGATCATCGTCAAACAGGAATAGAGTTCAGGCCTTCTTCAGCCCGGCCTTGAAGCGCTTGCCGTTGGCGACATAGTGCGCGGCCGAGGCGCGCAGCCTGGCGACCGCGGCATCGTCCAGCGTCCTGATCACCCGCGCGGGCGAGCCGACGATCAGGCAATTGTCGGGGAACTCCTTGCCCTCGGTGACCAGCGCGCCCGCGCCGACCAGCGAGTTCTTGCCGATCCTGGCGCCGTTGAGCACGATGGCGCCCATGCCGATCAGGCTGTTGTCGCCGATCGTGCAGCCATGCAGCAAGGCGCGGTGGCCGATCGTGCAGCCCTGCCCGATCGTCAGGGGAAAACCGGGATCGGTGTGCATCACCGTATGCTCCTGGACATTGCTGTCGGCACCGATGACGATCGCCTCGTTGTCGCCGCGGATGACCACGCCAAACCAGAAGCCGGCATTGCGACCGACGCTGATGTCGCCGATCAACGTCGCGTCCGGCGCGATCCAGTTGCTGTCGGGATCCTCGAAACGGGGCGATTTTCCATCGATTGCATAGGTCGGCATTTGCAGTCTCCGATTCGTCGCAGGCCGGGATAAACCCTAAAACAATCCGAGCAAAACCGCGTGCCGGTTTTCCCCCGCAATTGCCTCACGGCAAATACCGCGCCAGCGTTTCCACCAAAAGCTGAAGCGCACCAGGAGAGCCAATGCCCCAAGAGGCAATGGCGATCAGCACGATGCCCAGCGCCAGCGCCCAGGCGATCACCGTGCAGCCGCAGGACACCAGCATCAGCGTCGAAATGCGGCCCTCGCGCCGCGCATCGAGCGCATCGTTGGCGAGCATGAACGGCCCGGCGCAAGCGGTCGCGACCAGCGAGCGCAGGATGTACGCCGGCGACACATAAGGCTCGGCAAAGGCAAGCCGGCGGCCCGCCGCCAGTTCCATCACGGACCCGGTAAGCCCGCAGGCGGTGAGGCCGACGGCGAAAGCGAAGAGAACGGGCAGCAGCAGGCTCATCTTTACCTTCCGTTTACCATGAAATCGCACAGTCGCGTCCAGCGCAGCAAGAGCCATGCCGCGGCATGTGTGCCGCCCAGGGACAGAGGGCGGCGACTATGGGGATTGCGATGAAGCAGGCAGCGACCGCAGAAGAGTTCAACGTCGTCGATTCCGTGCTGATGAAGCGGGTGTTCTATGCTTTTGCCGCATTGGCGCTGCTGTCGCTGGCGATCAGCCTTGGCGGAAAATGGTTCGGCCGCTCGATCGCCATGGCCGGCTACACCGACGACACCACAGTCCACAAGGTGGTGATCGGCAACAATGTCATTGCCGTGCCGGCCAACGCCATCCGCTTCCTGCAGGCGCGCCGCGACGGCATCGCTTCGCGCCTCGACCTTTATCTGCGCTATCCCCAGATGGACGGCTACAGCGAAGCCGCACGCGACGATTTCAACCACACGGGCACGGCCAAGAACATCATCTTCCTGTCGTTCGAACCGCAGATGATGTCGCGCGACATGAGCGGCCGTTTCGCGCCGATCTATAGCGCGCTGATCAGCCAGCCCGGCGCGCCCGGCCCCGGCGGCACGACGATTTACGGCTTTAGCGAAAAATCAGGCTATCTCAACGAGGTGCTTGCGGTCGCCGACCGGCCCGGGAAGGACCCGTTCGTCGCCCGCTGCCTGAGCGGACCGAGCGCCGAGGAATCGCTGGCGCCCTGCGAGCGGGACATCCAGGTCGGCGACAGCCTCAGCCTGACCTACCGCTTTCCCCGGGAGTTGCTGGGCAACTGGCCGGCGCTTGACGCCGCTATCGTCGCCGAGGCCACGCGCGTCCTGAAGACGGGGCGCTAGCCTGCCTCTGTTCGGGCGAAGCGACGCGGCGCAGAAGTTTACGACCGTTGGCGGGACAGCCCCCCTTTGTCCTGCCGGACATCTCCCCGCAAGGGGGAGATTACGCCCCCATCACTGCTTTCGCCAATTATCGAGGTTGCAGAAGAAGAGCCGAGGACGGAACTGCCGATCTCCCCCCTTGCGGGGGAGATGTCCGGCAGGACAGAGGGGGGTGGGAAGGATCGCCGAGGCTTGCTCTTCATCTCCCCACTTCGTTGGAGATAGGCAACTCCGATCCCCAGTTCCGCGATCAGGCCAGATCGATGTCGAGGATCGCCATCGAGAAATTATAGTCGCCGTCGTCCTCGTCCTTGAAGACGATGCCGAGGAACTCGTCGCCGACATAGACCTCGGCCGAATCTTCCTTGCGCGGCCGCGCCTTCACCTCGAGTCTGGGATTCTGGAAGACGCGCTTGAAATAGGCGTCCAGCTTTCTGATTTCGTCCGGCTTCAAAAGTCTTCTCCGATCGTCGGGCTTGCTCGTTGGAACGCGCTTCTGGCACGTCGACAATGGCGATGTAAAGGCAAGCCGGTTGGATAGAACGCGAACCCTGGAGCCGGATGATTTCAGGTCGAATCCAAATCCGCCTCTAAATCAAGGAGGTAGAGCATGATGTCGTCCGAAAACCGCCTCACACTTTTCGGCATCATGCTTCAGAGGCAACGGCGCCGGCAACCGGACTTCAGTCCGGCGCGCCGGGTGTTGCAAATCAGATGTCGAAGCTGACGACCTGGTCCATCGATTGCGACGGCAAAAGCTGGTCCATCTGGCGCGAAGGCTGGTCGCAGCCGGTCTCGCCGACGACGCGGGCCGGTACGCCGGCAACCGTCTTGTTGTGCGGCACCGGCGACAGCACGACCGAGCCTGCCGCGATCTTCGAGCAATGGCCGATCTCGATATTGCCGAGAATCTTGGCGCCGGCGCCGATCAGTACGCCGTAACGGATCTTGGGGTGGCGGTCGCCGCCGGCCTTGCCCGTGCCGCCCAGCGTCACGCCGTGCAGGATCGACACATCGTCCTCGATCACCGCCGTCTCGCCGACGACGAGGCCGGTGGCGTGGTCGATGAAGATGCCCTTGCCGATGCGGGCGGCCGGGTTGATGTCGGTCTGGAACACCGAAGACGAGCGGCTCTGCAGATAGAGGGCGAAATCCTTGCGGCCCTGATTCCACAGCCAATGGGCCAGCCTGTGCGTCTGGATGGCGTGGAAACCCTTGAAATAGAGCACTGGCATGATGAAGCGGTCGCAGGCCGGATCGCGGTCGTAATAGGCCTGGATGTCGACACGCACGATCGACGACCATTCCTTGTCGTCGGCCAGCATCGACTTGAAGGTCTGGCGGATGAGGTCGGAACCGATGTCTTGATGTGCGAGCCGCTCGGCGAGCCGATGGATGACCGCCTCCTCCAGGCTCTCCTGGTTGAGGATTGTCGAATAGAGGAACGCCGCAAGAAGCGGGTCGCGATTGACCGCTTCCATCGCCTCGTCGCGGACCGAACGCCAGATCGGATCGACCGGCTGGACCATTGTGGGGCGGGAAATGCTGATGCTGTTCATCGACGTCTTGTCCTGCGTCCTGGCCGCTTGCCTATTCTCCGGCGGCACATATAAGCCAGATCATAGCACGATTGAACTCAATTTTCCTTAGTGCTCGGTGAAATGGATTTGGTTCACGGAAATTCAAGCCGCCATGGAAAACGAACCCTTGATCGACGCTCCGCTGAAACGCGCGCTTTGCCGGCTCTATCAAGCTCCGGATCGCCACTATCACAACCTCGCCCATATAGAGGCGTTGCTGGCGCTGGCGGACGAATATCGAGCATCGCTGCATGATTCCGGCGCCGTCGAAGCCGCAATCTGGTTCCATGACGCCATCTATGACAGCCGCGCCAAGGACAACGAGGCCAGGAGTGCGGCACTTGCTCAGGACAAACTTGTCGCCCGCACCGATCCGGAGCGCCTCGGCCGCATAGCGGCGATGATCGTCGCCACCGCCACGCATGAGCTGCCCAGCCTTCAACCACGGGGCCTTGCCGATGAGAACGCCCTCCGCGACGCAGCGCTTTTCCTCGACATGGACCTGGCGATCCTGGGTGCGTCACCCGACGCTTTCGACGCCTACGAACAAGCGGTCCGCCGCGAATATGGCTGGGTCGAGGAGCCGATGTGGCGCGCCGGCCGCGGCGTGATTCTCAAGACTTTCCTCGCGCGCCAGCATATTTTTCACTCGCAGGAATTCCGCCAGAGGTTCGAGCCCCAAGCCAGGCAAAACATGGCGCGGTCGCTCGAAACGCTCAAACCCTAATCCGGAAAGGTCTCCATGCGCTGCGCATAGGCTTTGAAACCGGCGCGCCGGTAAACCGCTTGCGCGCCAGGGTGATCGAAGGTGTCGGTGTGAAGCCAGACCCTTTGCGGCGCATGCAACCAGACGGCGCGAAGCGGCTGGTCGAGCAGGAATGGCCCAAACCTGCGGCGGTGGAAGACGGGGATCAGCCCGAAATGAACCAGCTCGACCTCAGGCTGGCCGACGCCGTTGAATTCGCACAGGCCAGCGGCCACGCCCTCGACGCGCAGCACGTGGATATGTGTCGAGGGCAGCGCCAGCAGGCGCTCGAGGTCTTCCGCCGGCATGCGCAGCCGCTGGTCCCATTGCACGGGCTCGCCGACCGCGTGGTAGAGGCTGATATAGTCGGCCACATCAAGTGTTTCACGCGCCACCGTGGCGCCCGATAGCGGGCAGTCGAAAGCCGGCGCCGAATTCGGTTCGCGCATGTCCATATAGGTGACAAAAGCGGCACCGCCTCCGGCTGCAAGCCAGACGAAGATCGATCACCTGAAGGCGCCAACGGACTTGGTGGCCGCCCAAACAAAGAACAGGCCGATCACCAACGACAGCCCGTTGAGGATGATACCAACGATGCCGAGGACACGATTGTCGTTTGAACGTCCCAGTGCCATCAAGCCAAAAACCACGCCGGTGATGTGCGCCAGCGGCGCCGCAACGAGAAACACCACCAGAAAAACCCCGCCGAGGACGTTTTGAGCGGCCAGCGACGCCTCGCCTGGCATCAACGCCAGCGTGACCACCGCCGCAAAATCCATTGCGAACGCCAGCAGGGCCAGGATCACCGAGCGTTTGCCCAAGCTGCTCCGCCCCGCCACGCCGGGCATTGCTATCGTGCTTCTTCCCCATCCGGCCATTACTCGTCCCCGATCAGGTGAAAGCGCCGATCGTCGATGCCATTGCCACAAGCAGCAGGAAGCCAACCGCCAGGGAGCCGCCGTTGAGCAGGATGCCGACGACCCCAAGCACGCGGCTATCGTTCGAACGCACCAGCGCCATCAGCCCGAAAATCAATCCGGCAATATGCGCCAACGGCCCTGCCAGCAGGAAAACCGCCATGAAGAAAGCCGTGGCGATGTTCTGGGCACGCTCGGATGCGTGGGCCGGCAGCGCCACCATTGTGGTCAGCGCTATCACACCGGCACCGAAGGCGAGCAGCGCCAGGATGACGGAACGCTTGCCGAACATGCTTGTCACGACGGCGCCCGGCAGAGCGTCGGCGCTTCTTCCCCATTGAGCCATTGTTTGCCACCCCTCGCCGGCCGCCCAATCCATATCGCCCGAAAAATCGCTTACCGGTTAAAGCGGATTTTCGGCATAAAACTCCAAAACCCGCTGCTTGAAGGTCTTGTCGCCCACAGCCAGCATATGGTCGCGGCCGTCTATGTGAAACACCTTGGCGTTCGGCATCAGCGCGGCGAGCTCGTCGGGCGAGCCGCCGATATCGTCTGTCGTCCCGACCGCAATCAGCGTCGGTTGGGCGATGCGCGTCATGTCGTGTTCGCTGAGCAGTTCGCGCGACGTGGCGATGCAGGCAGCCAATGCCCGGCGGTCGCTGCGCGTCTGATCGGCAAAGGCGCGAAAGGAGCGACCGCGCGGATGGCTGGTGGCGGCCGGATCGTCGGCCAGCAGCGCCTCGGCGATCGGATCCCAGTCGCCGACGCCGTCGACCATGCCGATGCCGAGGCCGCCGAAGACCAGCGTCGCCACCTTGTCGGGATCGGACAGCGCCAGGAACGCCGCGATGCGCGCGCCCATCGAATAGCCCATGACATGCGCGCGGCCGATGCCGAGATGGTCGAGCAGGGCCGCCGCGTCCGAAGCCATTTTGGCCGGGGTGTAGTCGGCCTCGTCATAGCTTTTCGACGACGAGCCGTGGCCGCGATTGTCGAAGGCGATGGCGCGATAGCCGGCATCGTTCAGCGTCTTGAACCAGCCGGGCGATACCCAGTTGACATAGTGGCTGGAGGCAAAGCCGTGGATCATCAGCACCGGATCGCCCGCCCCCGACGCCGGCCGGCGGTCGAGGAAGGCGAAGTCGAACCCGTCATGGGAGAAGAATTGCATCGGGAGCGGCTCAGCCGGCGCCGGGCGTGGGCGCGTTGCCCTTGTCCGATGGCGGCATGCCGGGGCCGGACACCGTGCCGACGGCCGGATGGCGCAGCAGATCGCCATGGTCGATGCCGTTTTTGGCGGCGGTGCCGGCCTTGAGCTCCAGCACGAAGCGCACTGGCACACCCGGCGAGATGACTGCATCGGACAATGGAGTGCCGTGCTTGACGGCCCGCACCTTGCCGTCCTGTCCAACAAAGATCAGGTCGAGCGGCATCGGCGTGTTGTGCATCCAGAAGCCGACCTGCTTCTGCATCTCGAAGACGAACAGCATGCCATGATTGTCGGCCATATCCTGGCGATACATCAGGCCGGCCTCGCGTTCCGAGTCGGTGTCGGCGACTTCGATCGAAAAGGATTTATCGCCCCCTTTCGTCGCCACGACCAAGGGTGTCGGATCGACGGGAAGGATCATCGCCTGACCGCCGGCGATCGTCTGCTGGGATGCGGTCGGCTGCCCGGAATAGAAGTAAGCGCCTGCGGCTACCGCAACGATGACGCAGAGCGCGCCCGCTGTCAGCCAGTTCCTGTACGCCATTGGAAATCCTCGACCAAAGACCATGATCCCTAAAAGTGGTCTCAGGTATTCGGATAAGATCGTGGTGAAACCAAGAAAAACGCCGTCCTGACTTCCTCAGGAAGGCTCGCGTCCTAATGCGCGACCGGCAAGGTGCCCATATCGGGGTGAATCTCGGCAGCCATGAGGCCCTTGTCACCGCGTCCGAATCGCACCAGCACGACCTGTCCGGGCCTGAGCTCGGTGATGCCATAGCGGCGCAGCGTCTCCATATGGACGAAGATATCCTCGGTGCCCTCGCCGCGCGTCAGAAAGCCGAAGCCCTTGGTGCGGTTGAACCACTTGACCAGCGCCCGCTCGAGCCCGCTTTCCGGCGTCACCGCCACATGGGTGCGCTGTTCCTGCATCTCGGCCGGATGGACCGCCGTAGTGGTGTCCATGGACAGCACCCGGAACGCCTGCAAACCACGGTCGCCGTGCTTGACAAGGCACACGACACGCGCGCCCTCCAATGCAGTCTGAAAACCGTCCTTTCGAAGGCAGGTGACATGGAGGAGGATGTCGCCCGAAGAACCGTCATCGGGAAGTATGAAACCGTAGCCCTTGGCCACGTCGAACCATTTGATGGCGCCGGCGATTTCGACAAGGTCGGCGCTATCGCCGCCACTGTCACTCTTCAGGGCGTCGTCAAGGTTCTCATCCCGCCTCGTGAAAGAGGCCTTATCCCCCATAAGAACGCCCCCTTTTTTTCAAGAAAACCGCAAGTGATTCTTGACATTAGATTAACACCGCCGCTTCCGGGGTGTGCAAGACCTGCCGTGCCTTTTTTCGCGGTTGAATACAGGAATAGCTGACTTGTTGTTTGCCGGCGTCGCTGCCGACAGCAATGACGATCCATCAAGGCGGTCAACCGGTCGGCAATTTGCAAGGGATTTCGCCGAAATCGGCAACCACTTGTGTCCGACGCTTTTGTCAGAGCAATCTGATTTTTTCCAAAACCGGTGACCACTTTTCCAGTCCGATGCTCGTTGCCCTTCGGCGGGGTGGACCTTATGTTGCCTCGCAACCCAAACATTCCCGAGGAAATCCCATGCGCTACCTCCACACAATGGTCCGTGTCGCCGACGTCGATGTCTCGCTTGATTTCTACTGCAAAAAGCTCGGCCTTAAGGAAGTGCGCCGCTACGAAAACGAGCAGGGCCGCTTCACGCTGATCTTCCTCGCCGCCTCCGAGGATGTAGAAAGCGGCATCACTGAGAAGGCGCCGCTGATCGAACTGACCTACAATTGGGATCCGGAGGAGTACAAGGGCGGCCGCAATTTCGGCCATCTCGCCTATGAGGTCGACGACATCTACGCCACCTGCCAGCATCTGATGGACAATGGCGTCATCATCAACCGGCCGCCGCGCGACGGCAACATGGCCTTCGTCAAGTCGCCGGACGGCATCTCCTTCGAACTGCTGCAGAAGGGCCCGGCCAAGCCCAAGGCCGAGCCGTGGGCGTCGATGCCGAACACCGGCACCTGGTAGCGATCACGCCATCTTGAGCGAGGCGGCCGCGCCGACAAGCCGGCCGCCTTTGCCATTTCGAGCAACGGCACCTATTTACCTGCCTGTCGCGCCAGCCAAACAAAGCCAGTGCCTCATCCAGGAGAATTCATTTATGCCGACCAGCCGTGCCGATGTCACCACCGCATATGCCAGCCGCTATTTGCAGCAGCTGTGCAAGCACTGGGCGCACAAATTTCCGGTCGAGTTCGATCCAAACCACGGCACCATCGATCTGTCGCTCGGCCGAACGGTTCTCGATGCCGATGCGGCAGCGCTGCATATCACGGTGTCGACGGATGAAAGTGGATCGCTGGAGCGCATGGAGAGCGTCGTTGCCGATCACATCAAGCGCTTCGCCTTCCGCGAGGAGCTGACTTTCGAGTGGAAGCAGGCTCCGGCGACCTGATCTGCTGTCAGCCGCAACGCCGAACGCCGGAAGCTGCCAGCCCCGGACAACATTATGGCGTCACTTGGTTGCGACGCCATCTGAATTGTCGGAACGACGGATCGATCAGAACTTGTAGTTCAGGCCGATCTTGATCGTATGGGCGTCGATCTTCACCCTTGCGTCGTTGCCCTCGATATCTGTCAAACGGACCTTGCCGAAGTCGAAGTACTGGTATTCCAGCTTCGTGGTCCATTTGTCGGCGAAGGCCCATTCGACACCGCCACCGATCGTATAGCCGAAGCGGCCTCCGCTCCTCGATGCGCTGCTGTCCGGGTCGGGCACCCCGTCAAAATCGAAAGTATCGCCATAACTCAATTTGTAGTGAGTCGCCGCCGCGCCGCCCTTGTTGTTTAGCCGAGACTTAATTAGCATCGCGACCGCAATGCAGATCTAAGCGATTCAAAGCGAACGCGCCATCTGCAGCAGCGCCAGCACCGAGCGCCAGTTGCGCGCGGTGCCGGGCACTTTCAGCACGCGCGGGATGAGATTGGCGAACACCGATTTGCCGAGCCCGTCCGGCGCCTTGAGGTAGAGCACGTCGTCCCTGACCTCGAAGCTTTCCGGGCCGGTGCATTTTTCGGCAAGCCTGGCGATCTCGTCCGCCGTCGGCTGGCGCTCCAGCGTGTAGGCGTGAAGCTTGGTCGGATCGCCGGCGACTTCCGGATAAGGATTCTCCTTCACCAACCGTTCGAACCAGGAGAGATCGCGCACCATGATGCGCGAGTGAAAGCCCCATTTTTTCTCGAACGCCATTTCGATCTGTTTCGCCAGCGTGGCGGCGTCGCCCTTCTTGGTCCGGAACACGACATTGCCGCTCTGCACATAACTGGCGACATCGGTGAAGCCTAGCGCCTCGAATAACGCCCGCAACTCCGCCATCTGGACGATGCGGTTGCCGCCGACATTGATGCCGGAAAACAGTGCGACGAAGACAGTGCCGCTCATATGATGAACCCGGCCAGGGTCTCGTTGTCGGTGATGTCCTGATAGTGCACGCCCTCGGCCTCGAAATTCGCCCTCAGCAAATCGAAGTTTCGCCGGTCTTTGGTTTCGATGCCAATAAGCACAGAGCCGAAATTGCGCGCCGATTTCTTCAGATATTCGAAGCGCGCGATGTCGTCGTCGGGACCGAGCAGTTCGAGGAAGTCGCGCAGCGCGCCCGGCCGCTGCGGAAAGCGGATGATAAAATATTTCTTCAGCCCCTCGAAGCGCAGCGCCCGCTCCTTCACGTCGGGCAGCCGCTCGAAATCGAAATTGCCGCCCGACACCACCGCGACGATGGTCTTGCCGCGGATTTCCTTGCGCGAAAAATCCTTCAACGCGTCGATCGCCAAGGCACCGGCCGGCTCCAGCACCACACCTTCGATGTTGAGCATCTCGATCATGGTGGCGCAGAGCCGGTTCTCAGGGATCAGCCGCACCGCCTGAGCGGCGAACTCCTTGAGGTGGCGCAACGGCTCGCGGCCGATCTCGGCCACCGCCGCGCCGTCGACGAAATTGTCGACATTGGCGAGCCGGACGCGCTTGCCGCTGGCGAGGCTCTGATGCAGGCTCGGCGCACCGGCCGGTTCGCAAAAGACGTAGCGCGCGTCACGTTGCTGATCGGCGAAATAGTGCGTCACCCCCGCGGCCAGGCCACCGCCGCCGACCGGCAGCATGATGATGTCGGGCATGCGCGCGCCCGGCATCTGGTCGGCGATCTCATAGGCGACCGTCGCCTGCCCCTCGATAATGTCCTTGTGGTCGAAGGGCGGCACCATATGCGCGCCGGAACTTTCGGTGAATTCGAAGGCGGCGCGGTAGCAGTCGTCGAAGAAGTCGCCGACCAGCCTGATCTCGACGAAATCGCCGCCGAACAGCCGCGTCTTGTCGATCTTTTGCTGCGGCGTCGTCACCGGCATGAAGACCACGCCCTTCCTGCCGAAATGGCGGCAGACGAAGGCAAAGCCTTGCGCATGGTTGCCGGCCGAGGCGCAGACAAACAGCTCGGCCTCGTTGCCTGCGGCCAGTGCCTTGCGGAAAAAGTTGAAGGCGCCGCGGATCTTGTAGGAGCGCACCGGCGAAAGATCCTCGCGCTTCAAGAGCACCCGAGCCCCCGTCTTCTTCGACAAATAGTCGTTTTCCTGCAGCGGCGTTTCGGGAAAGATCTCGCGGATCGCGGCTGCGGCGGTGGCGACACGGGAGGAGAAACTGTTCATGGCGCCGTCACCTCTGGATCGAATGGTTCGAAGGCGAAGCCTATTGCACAATTCGCCGTTTGCAGCCACCGATGCGGCGCGGCCGCTTTGGCGCGCCAGCAGGAAATCCATTGGAGCCATCTTCATGCCTGTTTCGGCTGTCGCCCTGAAGACCGTAGACCTTCCTGAATTCGGCGAGCCAACAGTGATGCCGCTAGTTCAGCGGCGGACCTACGAAGCGCGCATCGAGGCTCTGCTGGCGCGCGGCGCCGAGGCCGGGCTCGACGCCTTTGCCGTCTATGGCGACCGCGAGCACGCGGCCAATGTCGCCTATCTCAGTGGTTACGATCCGCGTTTCGAGGAGACGCTGCTGGTCATCGTTCCCGGCAGCCAGCCAAAGCTTCTCGTCGGCAATGAGGGTTGGGGCTATGCCGAAATCTGCGACGGGCCTTACGAGCGCGTCCTTTACCAGACCTTCTCGCTGCCGGCGCAGCCACGCGACCGCTCCGCCTCGCTTGCCGACACACTTGCCGCCTGCGGCCTGAAAGCCGGCCAGCAGATCGGCGCCATCGGCTGGAAGCCGTTCGGCCCCGCCGATGGCGGCTTTGGCGAGACGACGCTCGACCTGCCGTCCTTCATCGCCGATACGCTGCCCACACTGGCCGGCGACAGAGGCGCGGTGGTCAACGCCGCCAACCTGTTGATGAATCCATCCGACGGTCTACGCGCCATCAACGAGGCAGACCAATTGGCGTCCTTCGAATTCGCCGCGACCTTTTCCTCGCAGGGCCTGCGCAACGTGCTTGGGAATATTGAGCCCGGCATGAGCGAATTGCAGGCCGCGCGGCTGATGGGGATCAACGGCCTGCCCCTTTGCTGCCACCCGATGCTGTCCGCCGGCAGGCGTGCGCCCTACGGCTTGCCTAGCCCGCGCCTCGACATCATCAAGCGCGGCGATCCCGTCACCATGGCGTACGGCATCCAGGGCTCGCTCAACGCCCGCGCCGGCTTCCTGGTCGAGAGCGCTGCGGAACTGCCGCGCGAGATCGACGACTATATCGACAAGCTGGTCGCGCCCTATTTCGCCGCCGTCGTCGACTGGTACGAGACCATCGGCATCGGGGTTGCCGGCGGAGCGCTTTGGAAAGCCGTGCATGACCGCATAGGCGACCCGTTCTTCGGCGTCTCGCTCAATCCCGGCCATCTCGTCCATATCGACGAATGGATGCATTCGCCGGTGTTTTCGGGCTCGGACATCAAGCTGGGGTCCGGCATGGCGCTGCAGGTCGACATCATTCCGGCGACCGGAACCAGCTATTTCACCACCAACATCGAGGACGGTATCGCGCTTGCCGATGAGGCGTTGCGCGAGGAGATCGCGGCCCGTTATCCCGAGGCATGGCGCCGCATCGAGGCGCGCCGCGCCTTCATGGGCGATGTGCTCGGCATCAGGCTCAAGCCCGAGGTATTGCCCTTCTCCAACATCCCCGCGTTCCTGCCGCCATTCTGGCTTTCGCGCAACAGTGCGATGACCGTGGCTCGACGCTGACCACATTTCGGCTGGACACGACTTACTTCTGCCGCACTCTCACTGTCCGGGAGGTGCCGCGGGGGTATATGGGCCTTTTGGCCGGAGTGGAATTTTTGACGTGCGTTTGAAGACGATTTGCATTCTTGCACTTGCCCTGTTGATCGCCGGCTGCGGCGGCCGCAAAACCGAGGAACTGCTCGGCAGCGCCGTCATGTCCACGCCGGTGACCGAAATCTCGGGCAATCACTCGATCTTCATTGCCACCACACGCAAGAAATCCGACGATCCCAACAAAGTTTTCGACGGCGAACGCTCGGCGACGCTGAACTATGCCCGCGTCACCGTCACCGTTCCCGGCACCCACCAGACCGGCCAGATCGAGCGCCGCTCGCGCGGCAAGTCGAACGACCCGGCGAAATACTTCATGGCTTCCGAGGTCGTCGGCTACGATGCGCAGCCTCAATTCTCAAGCGCGCTCAACGCCGACATCGCCGCGCGCGGCGGCCGCGTCATGGTCTTCGTGCATGGCTACAACACCGGCTTCGACGACGCGGTCTACCGCCTGACCCAGATCGTCCACGATTCCGGCTATCCCGGCACGCCGGTGCTGTTTTCCTGGGCATCGGGCGCCAGAACCACCGACTATGTCTATGACAAGGAAAGCGCCAGCGCCGCCCGCGATCAGCTGGAGGTGACATTGCGCATGCTGCAGCAGTCCGGCGCGCGGCGCATCGACATCGTCGCCCACTCGCTCGGAACCTGGGTGACCATGGAAACGCTTCGCCAGATGGCCATCACCGGCGACCGCGATCTCGGCGGCAAGCTCGGCGATGTCGTGCTGGCTTCTCCCGACATCGACGTCGACGTCTTCAAGAGCCAGATGCGCCGCTACGGCAAGCCGGACAAGCCGTTCATCCTGCTGCTCTCCGACGACGACCGGGCGCTGCGGCTCTCGGGCCTGATCGCCGGCTCGCGGCCACGCGTCGGCGACTACAAGGATGCCGCCGACCTCGCCGCTTATGGCGTCACCGTGGTCGACCTCTCAAAGGTCAAGGGAGGCGACAGCTTCAACCACACCAAATTCGCCGACAATCCCGAACTGGTGAAGATGATCGGCCAGCGGCTGCGCGAGGATGACGGCTTTGCCAGCGACCAGACGGTGACCGACCGTATCAGCGCGCTCGGACAATAAGGCTGTCGCCTTGCGGCGACCGTCGCCGCGTGAGGTCGCGAATGCCGCTCGGCCCGATCACTTTCAACTGGACCGGGCCGGTCTCTGCCTCTACGACATTGAAATCGGCGCCAATGCGCCAGCGGGAGCCCGCGTGAACGAGCGTTGGAAGACTGTCCTTGTCCTTGCGTTCGCGCTCGCTGCCGCCGGCTGCGCCGGCCCGAACACCCATGACCTGTTGAACAAGACGACGGTTTCGGTGCCTGCCTCCGACATCGCGGCCACCCACGAAATTTTCGTCGCCACCACCCGCAAGCAGGCGACCAAGGACCCACGCCAGGTGTTCGATGGCGATCGCTCGCTGACCACCAGCTACGCCCGCGTCGACGTCACCGTGCCGAAGGTCCACCAGGTCGGCGCCATCGAGCGCGCCAAGGGCTCGGCCAATTCGAACCCGGCCAAGCAATTCACCGCCACCGACGTCGTCCACTATGGCGACGCCTCGCAATTCGCCAAGGCCGTCGGCGCCAACATCGCCATGAATGGCGACCGCGCGCTGGTCTTCGTCCACGGCTTCAACAACGGCTTCGACGATGGGGTCTACCGGCTGACACAGATCGCCCACGACACCGAATATCCGGGTACGCCGATCTTGTTTTCGTGGGCTTCGAGCGGCAAGACCACGGGCTATATCTACGACAAGGACAGCGCCAACGCCGCGCGCGACGACCTCGAGGCGACGCTCAGGATGCTCGCCAAGACAAAGGTCAAGAGCATCGACATCATCGCGCATTCGATGGGAACCTGGGTGACGATGGAAGCGCTGCGCCAGCTCGCCATCACCGGCGACCGCGATCTCGACGGCAAGCTCGGCCGTGTCGTCCTGGCATCGCCCGATATCGATGTCGACGTCTTCAAGAAGCAGATGATCCGCTACGGCAAGCCCGACAGGCCGTTCGTCATCCTGCTTTCCGCCGACGACCGTGCTCTGAGACTGTCCAGTCTGCTATCCGGCGACAAGCCGCGCGTCGGCGACTACGGCAACGCCGCCGACATTGCCAGTTACGGCGTCGTTGTGGCCGACCTCAGCCAGATCAAGGGCGGCGACCGCCTGAACCACGCCAAATTCGCCGACAACCCGTTCCTGGTGCAATTGCTCGGCGACCGTCTGCGCGCTCCAGCCGGCCTGGCATCGGACGAACCCACGCAGGGCCAGATCGACAATCTCGGCCGAGGCCTCGGCAAGGCAGTCGGATCCGTCGCCGAGGTCATCATCACCACGCCATTCAAGGTGCTGACCATCGCCACCGGCGGATGAGAGCCAAAGCACCGGGGCTGATCTCAGATAAACAAACCGACCTTCTGGAACGTCGTCACGTCGATCAGGCCGACATCGGAAATCCTGAGTTCCGGGATGACGACCAGCGCCAGCAGCGAGTGCTGCATGTAGGCGTTGTTGAGCGAGCAGCCCATCTTGCGCATCGCTTCGGTGAGTTTCTCGGCCTTGGCCGCCACGATTTCCGCCCGCTCGTCCGACATCAGCCCGGCGATCGGCATTTCGACCAGCGCAAGCTCCTTGCCCATTGAAAACAGCACCACGCCGCCACCGACCTCGCCCAGCCGGTTGACGGCCAGCGCCATGTCTTCCTTGTTGGTGCCGACGCAGATGATGTGGTGGGCATCATGTGCGACGCTCGACGCCATGGCGCAGTCGCCCATATAGCCGAAGCCTGAGACGAAGGCATTGGTGACGCCGCCGGTGCCGCGGTGGCGCTCGACCAGCGCGATCTGGCAGATGTCGTTGCGGCGGTCCATGGCGACCAGCCCGTCCTCGACCGGCAGGTCGGCCTCCAGCGCCCGCGTCGGCGCCTGGTTTTCGATCACGCCGATGACCCGCACCCGCACCTCGTTGGCGCCCTTGGGCGCCGCAATGTCGAAGTCGCCTGGCTTCAGCTTCTTGCCGAGCTTGACGGTGTTCTTCGCCGATTTGGGGTAATCATAGGCCGGAATGTCGATCTCGAGCTTGCCGCCCTTGGCCAGCCTGATACCGCGGCCATAGACCTCGTCGATGGTCATGGCGGCAAGATCGGAGACGATCAGCAGATCGGCCAGCCGTCCCGGCGCGATCGAGCCCAGTTCGCGCTCCAGCTTGAAATGCTGGGCGGTATTCAGCGTCGCCATCTGGATCGCCGTCACCGGCTTCAATCCCTGTTGGATGGCGTGGCGCACCACCCGGTCCATATGGCCTTCATGCACCAGCGTGCCGGAATGGCTGTCGTCGGTGCACAGGATGAAGTTGCGCGGGTCGAGCCCGCTCTCGGTCACCGCCTTGATCTGCGAGGCAACATCGTACCAGGCCGAGCCCAGCCGCAGCATTGCCTTCATGCCCTGGCGCACGCGGGCGATCGCGTCCTCGGCGCGCGTGCCTTCATGGTCGTCCTCCGGCCCGCCGGCGACATAGCCATGGAACGGCAGGCCGAGATCGCGCGACGCATAGTGGCCGCCGACCGTCTTGCCGGCCTTGATCGTTGCGGCGATCTCGCCCGACATCACCGGATCGTTGGCCACGACACCGGGAAAATTCATCACTTCGCCGAGCCCGATTATGTTTTCCCAGGTCATCGCCTCGGTGACATCGGCGACCGTCAGTTCGGCCCCGGCATGCTCCAGACCCGGCGCCGACGGCACGCATGACGGCATCTGGACGTGCACGTTGATCGGCATGGCGACGGCCTCGTCATGCATCAGCCGCACGCCGGGCAGACCCAGCACATTGGCGATCTCGTGCGGATCGATGAACATCGAGGTGGTGCCGTGCGGGATGACGGCGCGGCAGAACTCGGTCACCGTCACCATGCCGCTCTCGACATGCATGTGCGCGTCGCACAGGCCGGGCACGAGATAGCGGCCGCCGGCATCGACCACCTTGGTGCCCTGGCCGATGGCATGGCTGGCATTCGGCCCGCAATAGGCGAAGCGGCCGCCTGATATGGCGATGTCGGTGCCGGCGATGATTTCGCCCGAATGCACGTTCACCCAGCGGCCGTTTCGGATGACGAGGTCGGCCGGCTTGCGCCCCGTCGCGACATCGACCAGATGCGTCGCCATCTCGGTCCAGGGTTTGGGTTTCGTCGCCGACGGCTGCTTGGCCATGAAAGACTCCTGTTTGCCAGACTGTGCCAAGCCGGCAAGGTTTTGGCCAGCGATCACGGACGAAATCCGCTCGATGAGATTCGCCCGGGCGGATGCGCCGCACCTGCTCACCCCGATGGCAGGCATCAACGGTGCGGTCATTCAGTTTGGCTTGTGCCGGCACTTATGTTACCATTCTGGCGATGGTGCTGATTTGCGCCGACGACCCGCCGCGAGGCGGGTTTTTGTTATGATGAGGCCGAGACCTCCTGAGGTGAAGTCATGATCCGGTTCCTGAAAGCATTCGCCTTCGTCACCCTGTTCCTGATCTCGTCCGGCTTTGCATCCGCCGAGGAGCGTTGGCAGACCTTGCCGGAGCCGGCGGCGATGCCCAAACCGGATCAGAGCGGCTATGCGCCGGTCAACGGCATTCAGATGTACTATGCCGTTTTCGGCGCCGGTGATCCGATTCTCCTGATTCATGGCGGCCTTGGCCATGGCGACATCTGGGCAAGCCAGGTGGCGACGATGTCCAAGACGCACAAGGTTATCATCGCCGACAGCCGCGGCCATGGCCGCTCTACCCGCACCGAGCAAGCTTACGGCTATGACCTCATGGCGTCGGACTATCTTGCGCTGCTCGACTATCTCAAGATCGACAAGACCGCTCTTGTCGGCTGGAGCGACGGCGGCATTATCGGCATCGACATCGCGCTGCATCATCCGGAGCGGCTGACACGGCTCTTTGCGCAGGCCGCCAACGTCACCACCGATGGCGTCGATCCGGGTGTGCTGACCAACAAGACCTTTGCCGCCTATATCGACCGCTCGGGCCGCGACTACAAGAAACTGTCGAAGACTCCCGACCAGTACGATGCCTTCGTGGCGCAGATCAGCCACATGTGGGAGTCGGAGCCGGCCTGGACCAAGGAACAGCTCGGCAAGATAACCACGCCGACCGCGATCGTTGCCGGCGACCATGACGAGGCGATCAAGCGCGAACACACCGAATACATGGCCTCCGTCATTCCGGGCGCCAAGCTCATCATCCTGCCCAACGCCAGCCATTTCGCCATGCTGCAGGCGCCGGACGAATATAGCAAGGCGGCGCTGGACTTCATCGACGCCAAATAGCGCCTCCCAAGATAGAGCACCCAGCGCAGCAACGGGTGCTTCCGATTGTTGAACAATGGGTTCCGTTTTGCGGCGAATAGGATTACCTTCCGGCAAGGCGCCTTCTGAACCGCCTTTTCGGAGAACTCGATGCGGTGTCTGACGATTGCCAGTGCCGGATTTCTGATCGCTCTGGCCGCGCCGGCATTCGCCGCCGACCCGATGGCGGTGCCGATGACCGAACCAGGCTTCGACTGGACCGGCTACTATGCCGGCCTGCAGGCCGGCTACGGCTGGGGCCAGTCCGACATATCAGTGACGGAAGGCGCGCCGTTTTCCATCTCGCCCGACATTGACGGCGGTTTCGTCGGCGGCCATGTCGCCGGCCTGTGGCAGTTCGATCAGGCGGTGCTCGGCGCCGAGGCGGAGCTCAATTATTCCGCCGTCGACGGTACGGCGGTATCAGGCCTTGGAAGCACATTCCGCACGGACATCAAGTGGTTCGGATCTGTAAACGCCAAAGCGGGCTTCGCCATGGACCGCGTGCTGGTCTATGGCGTCGGCGGCGTCGCCTTTGCCGGCATCGAAACTTCGCAAGTCGCGGGCGCGTCGTTCGCCGGCACACGCACGAATGTCGGCTGGACCTTGGGCGCCGGCGTTGACTATGCGCTGACCGACAAATTCATCGTCGGCGCGCAATATCGCTATTACGATTTCGGCTCCGAGCACTATGACGTGGCGGAACCCTTCAACGATCGGGATCAGGATGTGAAACTGAACGCGGTCGGTATCAATCTCAGCTACAAATTCTGAGCGTTCTCGGCGACTGAGATTTTCGCGACAACCAACTGTTTTGCCATCACGAACCACCTTTCATGAGTCCGACACTCGGCAAAAGATGGCTTGACGGGTTTTCGCTGGCGTCTGAAAAGGGCTGGCCTGCGGACGTGGCGGAATTGGTAGACGCAAGGGACTTAAAAAGGGATTTGTCACGTCCCGAGCATTTTCAAAGGCTTAGCAGTACGCAGGAAACGCCGACATGCGTTCCGATTGTGTTCAAGAGTTTCAACCGTTTAAGTTGAATAAACTAAGTGACTGTTTCCCTTGTGGATTGCGCTGCCACATGTGCAATGATCCCATTGGAGTGACCGTTGCAATCGCGAGTGCATGATGTGGGGAATTTTGTGGGACAAAAACTTAACCGGCAGCACTATCCGGGTCGACTTTGGCGGCAATTTTGGCATTCTTTTGTTGCGTTCTCTTGCCGTCCAAGAGCGCCTTTAGCTGCGAACTATGTTCTTTGCGACGATCCCGCTCGATATACCAGACTTTGAAAAGCTCCTCGATCAGACCAATCAAGAGCGCCGCCTCGTTTGGATCGACGTCGATGATGACATCAACGTTTTTGTCCATGTGAGCCCCTATGTCCCCGACCCCACGAACCGCTTGAATGTCGTCCCAGACCTGGCTGTTAATCTTGTCTTTTACGAAAGACAATTCTGCACCTAGGTCGCCTCGCCTGTTTTGCGGGATTTCGAAATAATCTCTCACAATGCCCTGCAAACAGCGTCGCGACAAAGCTGCGGACGCGGCTCCACTGACAGGAAGCACCAAGACTGCCTCTCGATACGTTTTTTGTATCGCTTCTGGAATTGAAACCGGGAGGGGCATGACCTTGCCTTCCGGCCAAAGCCGATGCTGGTGGACGATACTGCCCCATTGCATCTGTCTTTGTGCGGGATGGGAAAAATTTCGAATTACAAGATCAATCGACAACTCGCGACAGTTTGGGTTCGGACATGAAACAGAGAACACGCGCAGTTTGACTGCCCCGTGTTTTGATCGAAGATTTAACATCGCATGGTCGTCGGTGCTGTCGCCATCGTTGATTGTGGTGAAGGTTCCACAATACGAGCACTCCCAATTCATTGCAGCCATGCCGTTTCTTCCCATTACGCTCTGGTATGGTGCGGGCGGCGGGACTTGAACCCGCACGGCCTAGGGCCTCCGGATTTTAAGTCCGGTGTGTATACCAATTTCACCACGCCCGCAGTCCTCGCAGATTTAGTTGGACCCGCCCTGTTTGGAAAGCGAAAAAGGCGGTTCCCATATGTGGGAAATCAGTGGGAAATCCCCACAATTTTTGGCAATTTGTGGGAGACGTTGAATGCGCAAACCCTTGCCTTGCAACGAACGTTCAGAAGCCCAAGGGACTTAAAATCCCTCGATCTCTGATCGTACGGGTTCGATTCCCGTCGTCCGCACCATTTGAAATGCTTAGGATTTGTTCTGTAAGAACTCACTGGCTACCATAGAAAAGGCTGACGCGGGTAGCAACTGAAGAGTTTTTAACACTCTTGCTGGAATACCTGCTGCAACACTCCTGTCCGTAGCAACCGACCGCGCGGCCAGGTCAAGGCACTCCCTTAGGAGCCGGCTGGGGCCGCAGCGGCCTCAACCCGGTGGGCATGCTCCGTCGCGATTTTAAGAAGAGTTGCAGCCGTTTCCTGTGGCGTCCAACCTTGCGCTTCTGACGCAGTCACCAAGGCCGCAAACGCGGCTTCTAATGCGACTTCACAGTTCACCCCACGGTCTGGGCTATCCTCTGGCAATATCGGGGGTTCGACGGATTGGGACATGGTGAGTTCTTTCAAAGGGGAAAAACCCGCCGCCCCAGCCTTTTGCCACTTGAAAATTTCAGCAAAGGATCATTCCAGCTATCAGCAGCGTGATTAGAACTGACAACGGCACGGCCAGAAGACCGACCAACTCAACATTTCTTGTGTTTTGTCGCTTGTCCATCTTCGTCGCCCGCATGTCGTTGGCTTTGGCATCTTGCCGTCAACGTGCAGCTGTTGGAACCAACCACAAGTGCCGCTGATCGGAGATTCAGTCGGTGCTGCATATTAGCAACACATTGTGGAACGATCGGGCGGCATCAGCCAATTGCTTTTGAATGCGCTTGCACTTGCTTCGTACGATTCCGTACAGTTTTCCCCATTGGGGGAGGCGGCCGATGGACCATGACGAGGAAGGCTACAGCATTGACGCCTTCGATTTCGATGTGGTGTGCGAGACCTTCAGGAGATCCGTTCGGGAGCTGAACCTGGCTGAAGAGCATTGGGTAGACCACGCGAAGGCGCTCCTACGGGAATTCACCGACAGCGCACCTGACGACGACATGATTAGCCGGATCGTCGGGCGCTAGTGGCCTATACAGCCCTAGTTGGTTAGAATCGTACCCCGGTCCTGCCACGAAAACCTTTTCCAAGGTTTGCCGCGTCATAGAGGCATCACAGAAGCTCTCGGAACAGATTGCCCAGCGCGGAGGCCTATTAACTAAAAAAGCTCGCCACCTTGAGGCAACGGGCATCGCCAATGCCCTCAGAGAGCCCTGCCTGGACGTGTGGCGTCCTGTCCGGCCCTCGCCATTGATTTCGTCGGCAAGCTTGTCTTTGGCCTCGTGATAAGTCTTGAAGTTGGCATCGGGATGGCAATCGCCGGCTGCCAAGGATGCCGGGCCGCTGGCCGACCTATCAGTTAGGCGTCCGTAGCCAGAGCGTTATAAAGCAGCAAACACGCCAGGATAGAAACGGCGCTGCCTAGCAGCTGGTCTGCCGTCAGGCCGGAAAAATAGACAAGATGAAACGTCACCATCGCTCTACCAATCACGGTTCGGAACACTGCCGAATTAACCGTTAGCCGACGCTAATGTTCCGCTCTGGACTCACTACCGCTTTGGAAGAATCCTGCCGCAGCGATCAGCGCCCCGCCGACCTTGATCTCAACGTCGGTGCCACAAGGCTTCCTTCGTTCGCATGGTTCGCAGAGATTAGCACGATCGCATACTCTCATCTCATCCGGCGTCGTCTCCCTCACAAAGCAGCGCCGGTAAGGCTCGGCGACCTTCTTGTTTGTCCCGTGTGCCAAAGGAGGTCGCCGGGCCTGCCGTTGCTCATCTTTGCTGGTGGCTGCTCCTGATGGCTGCGCTTGGCGCCGTCGCCCTACTGCTACCTGCGGGGTAAGGCCGGCGAGCCCTCTTGTCAGGCAGTCCGGCATGTAGGATTATAGTCCTCGTTGCGGCGACCCCTCAATGGAGAGCGCCAATGGCCAGAACCAAACCTTCGGAACAACTTTCCCGGGCTGAAATCGAGCGCTTCCTGGCGGCAGCCGAAGCGCTGCACAAGAGCATCGTCGGGCCGCTCCTGGCGTATCACAGCGAGCACTACCAAGCTCTACGTGAGGTCCATCGACCGCTGTTGAAGTCGATTGAGACCATTACCNACAACTTTCCCGGGCTGAAATCGAGCGCTTCCTGGCGGCAGCCGAAGCGCTGCACAAGAGCATCGTCGGGCCGCTCCTGGCGTACCACGGCGAGCACTACCAAGCTCTACGTAAGGTCCATGGACCCCTGTTGAAGTCGATCGAGACCATCACCGGCCAGAGGGCGAAGTTCATCCAGTGGAACGGGACAGGACCGGCACAGCCCCGGGACAAGCCTCCGGGCTAAGTCTCCTCCCGGAAATCCAGCAGCTTGGCATGGCGAAGCTTCTCCTCGCCCTTCAGGAACCGCACGCGGCCGACCAGGCCCGGCTTTAGCCATTCGGCCTTGTCACTTTTGAGCCCTTTCGGCGCCGGCCCGCCAATCTTGCCTTGCACGCGGTCCCATAGGCGCTGGCGCTTGTCCGCCTTGAAGGTGACGAAGGCGCCGCCGGCATAGTGGCCTTTGTCGGCCATCAGCACCATGGCAGGCTTGCCGGGCTCGCGCTGCACGCCGATGATGTCCATCTCCTTTTCGGCATAGCACTTGATCTTGCGCCAGTTCGTCGTCGGACCCGACCGATACTTGCTGCCCTTCCGCTTTGAAACGATACCTTCAAGCCCAGCCTGGTCGACCAGGTAAAAGACGGGGTCGCCAGTGCCCGGCATCGCTTCGCTGAACTGAATTCGGCCGCCGTCCGGGATCAACGCCCGGAGTATCTCGCGACGGTCTTCCACCGGCGTGTTCCGCAAGTCATGCCCGTTCAGGTGCAAGAGGTCGAATGCTAGCAGATACAGATCGCGCGACGGCTTGCGGCTGGTCGCGGCTAATTGATGCGCATGGAAGTCGGATAGGCCAGCCTCATTGATCGTAATGGTCTCGCCGTCGATGATGAAGTCTTTCGCCTCGATCGCTTCCGCCTCACCGGCAAGTTGGATGTAGCGGCCCGTCCAATCATAACCGTTCTTGGTGATCAGCCGAATCCCTTCATCATCCTTGATGACCTGGGTGCGGTAGCCATCGAATTTGATCTCATGAATCCAATCATCGCCCATCGGCGGCGTGTCGACCAGTTCGGGTTCCATGGGCTTGATGAATTTCAGACGCATGCACTGACTCTCAGAACTGCGACTTCAATTAGCAATTGCTAAATTAGTTCCGGAACATTTTAGACGAATTGGATGTTTGAAGGGCTATGAAGATCGAAGCCGACCAATGCCGGGCAGCGCTGACGCTCATCCGGCGCACAATGGAAGAGCACTGTCCGCCTGGCGTGCTGCCGAGCGAAGAGATGGTCAATGGGCTCTATGGTCCGGAACTAATCCATGAGGCGGAAGCCATTGCCGCCGGCATCGTCGCAACCATTGACCAGCTGCAATTGCCCGTGATGAAACCGCCGTCCCCTAGTATCAAATAGAGACCGACACAGGGAAGGTCGCTTGGCCGCGCGATCGTGGGCTCGCAACGACCGGCGAGGCGATGCCGGCCTCACCAAGGGTTACAGCCCCTCGACCAGCAGCGAAGGCGGCTCGCGGCAGTGCAACGCCCGAAGTGTTTCGAGACGACGATGTCCACCGAGCGTAGCCAGCGCGCGTTGTGCTGCACAAGGACCGAGGCAGCGGCACGGCCGCCCGGGCTACTCCAAAGGCGGCTCTTCGCTCTGTGGAGCCAAAACGGTGATATCCATCCTGGCGATTGTCGATGCGGCGCGCCCCTGGGCGCCAGAATCCGTGTCGCCACTTTCTGCCGCCATTGCCTTGGCGCGATGTCCTACGCTGTCTGCGCTTTTGCCTGGCGCAAATCCTTCGCCCGGTTCTGTCTTTGCGGGTTTCGGTCGAGTTTCAGCTGCCTGCCGATGTTGGTTTCCAATCGCCGAGACCATTGATACCTCCCCTTGATGAGGCCGCGACTGTACCTGTCAAGGCTGTAGCGAGGCTGATCACTTAAGTGGTCGGGTTGCGCCCGCTCGTAGTGGCCCTCCGATCACTGGGCGCTCGATGCCTTGGCGCTCGCGGACGTCTGGTCGGGTGGGAAGTTCAAACTCAGCCGCCCTTTGCGGCACCGGTTTCGCCCGACAACTAGGAACGATTTCGGCCGCCATGTGTTACGCAATCATGAATCTCGCGGATCCCGGATCAACAATGGCAACCGATCTTTTCACGATGCAACTCGCTGATGCTCAGCAGCGCATCAAACAGACCGAGTTCGCGCTGGTACTCAGCGAGAAAATGGTGGCTGAGAACCTCGCTTTATCCAGCAGGATACGATCGGCGAGGCGGCGTGTCCTGAAGGCCGGAAGGCCTCTGGCGACAGTCGACTCAACAAGCTGAAAGAGTTCTTCAAATGATCTCGACCCAGTCGGGACGTGGGAGAGCTTGCCGGTAACCTTAGCGGTAATCGGCCGAGTCGCAGCAGGAAGCGCGCCGAAAACTTGCTCGACGAAGACTGCGGCGTCGCTATGAACGCTACGGCTCAGTTGAGGCAGCACTTCGAAATCACGGCTATTGACCTGCTGAGCTATCAGTTTCCCTCGATCTCTAATCGTATGGGTTCTCCGCACCACCCTTCGCTCTTCGAGCTTCGGGTAGCACGCCACCAAGGCAGCCATCTCAAACGTCGAGATAGCCGGCGGCGACGAGCATTGCCTTGTACCGTTGGGCAAATCGGCTGGGCAAACGGCTGAGGTAACCTGACGCGCCAATATCCCAATGCGCGCCCAGTTCGCTGTCGAAGACAGCCGGGTCGAATTGCAGCAAGCCGCTGCGTGGGTAGACCGTGAATTCTCCGAAGATCGGCTCCCCCTCCTCCTCGTAGAAATCGACACGCACCATGTCGAACTCGCTGCCGAGCGCCTCGGCTGCCTCGATCATCCGCGCCAGGCTCTTGGGAGGGGGAATTTCCAGGCTCGAGTCGATCGCGCCCTGGGCAATGTTCAGCGGGCGCCAATCGCGATCCAGGTGGGCGGTATTCTTGGCCGTGGAACGGAAGGCGACGACGACGATGTAGGCGACGCGGCCAGCCAGCACACAGAATTTGTAGTCGACCGGGTCATAATCCTGGTCCTTGCCGACAAGCGCTTCGGCGAAAACCCGCCGCTCTATGTGCGCATAGCTGCGCTCCAGCTTGCGGGCGCCATAGGTTTGGCCAAGGTATTCCGTCATCTCGGCAATGATCGCCTCCCGGTCGGCGTTGGCCGGATCGCGAACGATGACATTCATGGCGCAACCGTGGTTGCATTTGACGGCGTATGGGATTTTCAGGTCATCGAAGGGGATCTGGCGCGGATCGTCGCCCTGCCACAGCACCTCCGGGATGGCGAGCCCGGGAAGCCGCTCCCTGACGATTTCCTTGGACTTGAGCTTGTCGAGAAGGCCGATAAAGCGAGGATCGTCATCGAAAATCTTGCGCCAGTGGACCTTTTCCGTGAACGTCACCGGGGCTGCAAAATTCGGCAGATGCCGCATTCGCTCAAGGAAACGCTGGGTCAACCGGCGATAGCGGACAAGCAGCGCGGCGTTCAGCAACAGGAGAGATGCCCGCGCGCTGTTTCGCTTCAGCCATGCCTTTGCGCCACGCGCCATTCCGGTGTCCTTGCAACTTGCGCAACTTCATCCGCGAAGTGGACGGCCACCCTGCCCGCAGCAGTGAGGCACGTCGAGCTTCGCCGAGCTAGCCCTTCATCGGGTACAGTTTCAAATGCTGGATCAGGATGATCGTCTTGGCATCGATGATGCGGCCGTCTGAAATGCCGGCCAGCGCCTCATCAAGCCGCATTTCCAGAACCTCGATGTCCTCGCCCTCGTCGGCCGCGCCGCCGCCGGCCGAGATGCGGTCGGCGGGTGAATAGCGCGCCACGAAGAACCACAGCCGTTCGGTGACGCTGCCCGGGCTCATATAGGGGGAAAACAGCCGCTCGATGTTCTGTAGGCGATAGCCGAGCTCTTCCTCGGCCTCCTTGAGGATGGCGGTTTCGGGATCGTTTTTGTCGAGCAGGCCGGCGCAGGCCTCGATCAGCGGTTCGCGGTGGCCGGTGACGTAGGCGGGGTAGCGGAACTGCCGCACCAGAAGCACCGTCTGACGCTCGGGATCGAAAGGCAGGATCACCGCGCCGTCGCCACGATCGTAGGTCTGGCGAATCTGCGTCTCCCACTGCCCGTCGCGCCGACGGTAATCGAGAACAGTCTTCTTCAGGACCGCCCAGTCGTCGGACAGGACTTCCTCCGAGCGGATGCGGATACGATCTTCCATGATGAGCTCCAAGCTGTCGGCGCCATGGCGTAACCGCGAACGGTTTTGCGCGCAACCGAAACGGCGAAGCTTTCACCGCCTCGTGTCTGGTGCCGGCAACTGCCATCGCCTAAATAGCTGCAGTCCCTCTCCGGAGTTTTTTGATGACCGCAGCGCTTTTCCAGCCGATCGCTCTCGACGGCCTGACCTTTCCGAACCGTATCGCGGTGGCGCCGATGTGCCAGTATTCCGCCGAAGATGGCTCGGCCAGCGACTGGCATCTCTATCACTGGATGAACCTGGCGATGTCGGGCGCCGGCATGGTCACCGTCGAGATGACCGACGTCGAACGGCGCGGCCGCATCACCCATGGCTGCCTCGGCCTCTATTCCGACGACAACGAGGCGGCCGCCCGGCGCACGCTGGATGCAGCAAGGCGCGTCGCCGCGCCGGAAACGAAATTCGGCATTCAGCTTGCCCATGCCGGCCGCAAGGCCTCCAACCGAAAGCCCTGGGAAGGCGGCGGCCCATTGCAGCCGGGCGAGGATCCCTGGCAGACCGTCTCGGCCTCGGCCATCGCCTATGACACCGGCTGGAATGTGCCGCATGCGCTGGAGGAGGATGAAATCCTGCAGCTTATCGAGCGCTTCACTCAAGCCGCGAAGCGGGCCGAGCGCGCCGGCTTCGACTTCCTCGAGTTGCACGCCGCGCACGGCTATCTGATCTTCCAGTTCCTGTCGCCGCTTTCCAACCAGCGCACCGACCGCTGGGGCGGCTCGCTGGAAAACCGCATGCGCTTCCTCATCGAGATCGCCAAATCGGTGAGGAAGGCAGTTCCAAACCTGATGCTTGGCGCCCGCCTGTCGGTGAAGGACTGGGTCGATGGCGGCTTCGAGGTCGAAGAGGCGATCGAGGTGGCCAAAGCCTTGAAGGCGCTTGATGTTGCCTATATCTGCTGTTCGAGCGGCGGCAATTCGCCGTTGCAGAAGCTGCCGACCGGCGCCGGCTATCAGGTGCATCTGGCCGAAGCGGTGCGCAAGGGCGCCGGCATCCCGACACGGGCTGTCGGCCTGATCGACGATCCCTCGCAGGCAGAGGCGATCGTCGCCGACGGCCGCGCCGACATAGTCGCGCTGGCCCGCGCCTTCCTCGCCGATCCGCGCTGGGGCTGGCGCGCCGCCGCCACCTTCAGCGAGAAAATCCATCCCGCGCCACAGCTCGCCCGCTCGGTGACGACGATGCAGCATTGGACGAAGGGCTGAACAGGCAGCGCCGACGGATGCGCCAAACGCATCTGCTGGACAGATTGCCGCAGCTTCGCGTTAATCCGCCCGCTATAGTCCCTGGGGGCAGGCCGCCTTGGCGGCCGGATTGGGAGCAAAGTCCATGGCATCAAGGGCAATCTATCCGGCGGCAGCCGCTCTGGTGGTCGCACTGTCGTTCGCCGCGTCGTCTCCGGTCGGCGCGCAATATTGCGAAGGCACGGTGCACGGCCTGTCCAGGCACTACGATCTGGATACCGGCAGCGGGTTTCTCGCCGTGCGCGTACGGCCGAACTCGTCGTCGCGCATGATCGGGCAATTGTTCAACGGCGACCACACGGAGATTTTCGACCGCCGCGGCAACTGGTACCAGGTCGAAATCGGCGGACGGACCGGCCGGGCCAACGCCCACTGGCTGCGCAACGACTGCGGTTACTGAGACCAACGATTGCGGTTGGTGAGACGTTTGGGCGCAGGCTGACGGCCACTTTTGCAACCATATTGGCTGCTTTGCGTTGCGGCCATCATGGATAACAAACCTTTTGAAACCCCGGTCGTGGTCGAACTCGGCCATGTCGGCAAATATCGCCAGATCCGCAGCACCCAGGAAGCGGCGGAGTGTCTGATGACGGTGTGGCCGCTCAATCGCGGCCCGCGCCATCGTGATGCTCTCGACACTTGCCTCAAAGTGCTGGAAGGTTATCGTTCGACGGCCGATGCACGCAGGGCTTTGATCGAAGCGGCCAAGGAATCGGAAGTGCTGGTTCCCGAAGACCGGCTGCCAGACGCCAAGTTGCATTGAAGCCCAGATAGCATTGAATAACGGGCCGCATTGAGCGGACGGACGAACCGGAGGATTTCATGGCGAAGCTGACTTACAAGATCGTCGAGCATGACGGGGGCTGGGCCTACAAGGTCGGTTCGACATTCTCGGAGACATTCCCGACCCACCAGGATGCGCTGCGCGCCGCCGAGATCGCCTCGGCCGAACAGCAGATCGCCGGCGCCACGGACGGCATCCAGTATGAGGATGCCGAAGGCAAGTGGCACGACGAACTGGCCGACGGCCGCGACCGGCCGCAGACCGAAGTTTCCGACTGATCCTTGCCCCTCAGCTTTCGCTGCCGGCCATGGATGCTCGCCTAAGCAATTCCCTTGGGAATTGCGTGTCAAAACAAACAGGCGGGACATCCTGCCGGTCAGTCGAAGCCGCGGCTTGATCACTTGCCGCAATATTGATCGTTCACGTTGGGCCTCACATTTCCATAGGGTCCTGACGGGTCGGAGGCGCACGGCCCCGTAGCGCCGCCATAGCCTTGGCTGCCGTCGGCATTGATGCTGCCGGTGGTGCTCTGGTCGACGGTCGATGACTGCTCGTTCCCGAACGGCCACCAGCTGTGATGGTTGGAATACGTGCTGTCCGATGACTGCGCCATCGCCGATGTGGCAAGACCGATCGTCAGCACGGATGCTGCAAAAACTTTCCTGTACATTGAATTACTCCGTATCCGCCGCCTTGGGTGCGACACGGGGTAAAACCGGATATCAGCCGAATGGTTCAGTGAAATTGTTGTGAGGCTGTGGTGAGGTCTTGGCCGGCGAATGTCCGCTCGGCAATGCGCTTGATGAAGGCGATGACGCGGTCCGGCTCGACGAATTGCGGCATGTGGCCGAGGCCTTCGACCGTCTCGAAATCGAGCCCTTCGATCCTGTCCTTCATCGGCTCCCCATGTATGCGCATGGCGATGACGCGATCGGCTGTCCCGAAGAAAATGCCGGCCGGCATGGCGATCTCTTCATAGCGCTCTTCGATGCGGCCAAGATCCTGTTCGACCGCTACGAAATCGGTGGAGGTTGCATGGAAATGGCTTGGCCTCAGCCCGAGCCATCCGCCGCCATCGATCATGTAGTCGGCGGGAACGGCCTGCGGCGCGAAGATGAACTCCAGTGTCTGCCGCGCATATCTGAGGCTTGTCGGTATCGCGACGGTGTAGGACATGATCCAGCGCCAAAGCCGCGAACGGATATAGAGCAGGCCCGCTTTCTCGCGGGCGCCGGCTTCCAGATGCGTCAGCGGCGCCAGCAAAGCGATGCCGGAAATCGCGCCGGGATGCTCCACGGCCAGGGTCAGCGCGACGGCGCCGCCCAGGGAGTGCCCGACCACAAGCGGCCTTTCCAGCGCGAGCGTTTCGATGAAGCGCCTTATGATCTCGGCCTGCTCAGGCAAGCGGCCGGTGGCTCCTTTGGCCCGCACCGAATAGCCCGATCCCGGCCGGTCGAGCGCGATCAGCCGGCAACCGGGGCCAAAGCGCTCAAACAGCGTGTGGCGAAACTGGTGGAGCTGCGCGCCAAGTCCGTGCACGAACAGGATCGGCCGTCCCTCGCCCGTTTCGACATAATGGATGCGGCTGCCGTCGATCTCGACGAAGTTTCCGCTGGCCGGCACCAGCCTTTCGGCCTTGGCGGCAATCCAGAGCGTAGCGGCCACCAGGCAGGCCACGATGACGAGAGCCAGCACGGACAGGCCGGCGACAAGCCAAAGCAGAATCGATACCAGCATGTTTCACCCGGGAAGCGGACCGGCGCGCACCATCACCCACTGACGAACGCTCGGCAAGGCAGATGGCGGCTTGTGTCGGCATTGCCGCCAGTTCGATGGCGCGCTATCTCAGGCGACCTTCTTTCTGCCTCAGGCGACCTTGTCTGCCAATGGGCCTGTTTGCCGGAGCCTTCCATGCCTGAAATCGTCACTGCCGCCATGCTTGTCATCGGCGACGAGATTCTGTCCGGCCGCACCAAGGATAAAAATATCGGCCACCTCGCCGACATCATGACGGCCATCGGCATCGACCTGAAGGAAGTGCGGATCGTTCCCGACGAGGAGGACGAGATTGTCGCTGCGGTGAATGCCGTGCGCGCCCGCTACACCTATGTCTTCACCACCGGCGGCATTGGCCCAACGCATGACGACATCACCGCCGATTCGATTTCCAAGGCTTTTGGGGTGCCGTGCGAATACGACGCCAAGGCCTATGCCATGCTGGGCGAGAGCTATGCCGCGCGCGGCATCGAATACACCGAGGCCCGCAAGCGCATGTCGCGCATGCCGCGCGGCGCCGACCATATCGACAATCCGGTCTCCGTCGCGCCCGGCTTTCGCATCGGCAACGTCCATGTCATGGCCGGCGTACCGGCGATTTTCCAGGCCATGCTCGACAATGTCGTGCCGACGCTGAAGGCCGGCACCAAGATGCTGTCGGCCACCGTCCATTGCCCGTTCGGCGAAGGCCTGATCGGTGGTCCCCTGGGCGATATCCAGAAGGCGCATCCCGACACCATCATCGGCTCGTATCCGAAATATGGCGACGGCAAGTTCTGGACGGAGCTGGTCGTCCGCGCCCGCAGCCAGGAGGCGCTGGATTCGGCACGCAAGGACGTCGAGGCGATGGTGGCCGGCTTCACCGCCGCCAATTGACCCTGGGTTCGCGGCCCATCGCCGGGCCGGAACCAAGCACCGCACTCCCACGTTTTCCCTCGGGCGCAGCACGCGCCGGCAGATTTGAGGGATTTCGCATGCGCTTCAAGACCATCGTCGCCATATTGCAGAACGAACAGGACGCCGAACGCGTGCTCGACTGCGCCATCCCGCTTGCCGACCGGTTCGAGAGCCATCTCATCGGCATCCATGCCGAAGCGCTGCCCGTTCCCTACACCTCGGCAACCGGCTTCCCCGACACCGAGTTCCTGCAGGTCTCCGCCGACATGAACCGCGAGCGCGCCGAGAAATTGCAGGCGCTTTTCGTTCGGCAGATCGAGAATTCCGGCCTTTCCTTCGAATGGCGCAGCCTCGAGAGCTTTTCCGGCGACAGCGCGCTGACGGGTATTTCCAGCGTGCGCGCCGCCGATCTGATTATTGCCGCGCAGCGCGAGACCGGAGGCGACCAGAGCGCCGATGTCGACACGCTGGTTTACGATGCCGGCCGGCCGGTGCTGGTGGTGCCGCATGAGGGGCCGTTGGTCACCACATTCAAACATGTGCTGCTGGCCTGGAACGGCAGCAAGGAGGCGGCGCGTGCCGCCTTCGACGCGCTGCCCTTCATCATCGAGGCCGAGAAAACCGACATTCTGGTCATCGATCCGCCGGATACGCTGGATGACAACCCGGAAGCCGCCGGCGCCGAGATCGCCGCGGCACTCTCCAGGCATGGCGCAACGGTCAGCGTGTCGGTGCAAAAATCGGGTAATGCTTCGGTCGATGACGTCATCCAGACCCGGATCGCCGAGACCGGAGCCGACCTTCTGGTGCTCGGCGCCTACAGCCATTCCTGGCTGCGTCAGCTTTTGTTCGGCGGCGTCACGCGCACCGTGTTGCGCAGCGTGCCGGTTGCGGCCTTTTTGTCGCGGTAACTCCACAGACTGGCCCCGCCCTTGCCAATGCCCTGACTTTCCAGTTAATTCCGCGCGCATTCCACAATGGTGCGCGCGGAGTGCAGAATGTCCCTTCCCGAAAAAGCCTTTCCGGTCTCCTGGGACCAGTTCCACCGCGATGCCCGGGCGCTCGCCTGGCGGCTTGCCGGCGCCAACAAGGGACAGTGGAAGGCCATCGTCTGCATCACCCGTGGCGGCCTGGTTCCCGCCGCCATCATCTCGCGCGAACTCGGAATACGCGTCATCGAGACGGTCTGCGTCGCCTCTTATCACGACTACACCAGCCAGGGGCAGTTGCAGGTGCTGAAGGAGATCACCCCGGCGCTGCTCGCCGATGATGGCGCGGGCGTGCTGATCATCGACGACCTCACCGACACCGGCAAGACGGCAGGCATCGTGCGCGCCATGATGCCCAAGGCGCATTTCGCCACCGTCTACGCCAAGCCGAAAGGCAGGCCGCTGGTCGACACCTTTATCACCGAAGTCAGTCAGGACACCTGGATCTACTTTCCCTGGGACATGGGTTTTACCTACCAGAAGCCGATCGCCGACGATCACGCAGGCTGATTCGCGCCAGCCCCATTTCTGCCCAGACGGCCAAACCCGCCCCGTTTGCTATGAAAACAGGCACTGGAAGGGACAATATTCTGTCGAATCGACAGCTGTTGGCGGAGTTTGACGGGTCGGTGTGAGGTTTTTTACTTTTAAGACTTACACTTGTCGGTAAGATTCATACGGCGGCTAACGATTCTGAGGGCTGGGGTAGCTTTCACTGATGCTGACGACACCGGCGACACACGACCATCTGGCTGAAAGGGTCCGCAAGCTCTTCGGCACTTCGCCTTGTCGCCTGCAGGTTGCCGCTTTGCCATGGCGCAATAACGAAGACGGCGTCGAGATCATGCTGATCACCAGCCGAGACACCGGGCGTTGGGTGCTGCCGAAGGGCTGGCCCGAGGCCAGGGAGCCGCTCTGCGAGGCAGCGGCGCGCGAGGCGGGCGAGGAAGCCGGATTGCGTGGCAAGATTTCGCTTTTCGAGGCCGGTCGTTACTTCTACGCCAAGGCCCTCGCGTCCGGCGAGGAAGTCCCTTGCGAAGTGCTGGTGTTTCCGCTGCAGGTCGAGCACGTTGCCGACCGCTGGAAGGAAAAGCGCGCGCGCACCCGCAAATGGGTCAATGGGGCCGAGGCCGTACGCATGGTCAACGAGCCGGACCTCTGCCAGATCATCGCCCATTTCTGCGCCGATCCCGACAAGTTCGTCGTTAGAGCCTAGCTCACAGCCACCGCTGCATAGTCCTGCGCGCCCGCACCGGTTCTTGCCCCGATTCCGGGCTCGGTGCTTCGCTCCGCGCGCCAGCAATCCGACACTATAAATCCCTCCCCTTCAGGCCAAGCTTAGCCACAGCTTGACATGCAGGCATTTACCTGCATATTGTGTCTTCAAGATGAGTGAGACCGATGGACGCCGACAAGGTTTTCAAAGCGCTGGGCGACCCGACCCGCAGAATGCTGCTCGATCTTCTGTGTGAGAAGAACGGCCAGACGCTCGGCGAGCTTTGCGAAAATCTCGACATGGCGAGGCAATCCGCCACGCAGCACATCGATCTGCTGGAAGCGGCCAATCTGATCAGCACGGTCAAGCGTGGCCGCGAGAAGCTGCATTTCATCAACCCCGTGCCGCTGCACGAAGTCTACGAGCGGTGGGTGCGAAAATTCGAACGGCAGCGGCTGAGCCTGCTGCACGACCTGAAACAAGAACTCGAAGGAGACGACCAATGACCCGGGAAACCACCAGTTTTGTCTACGTGACCTACATCAGATCGACGCCACAAAAGGTGTTCGAAGCCATCACCAGGCCCGATATCGCCAAGCGCTACTGGGGCCACGAAAACGTCTCCGACTGGAAGCCCGGCTCGAAATGGGAACACATCCGCGCCAATGACGAACGGACCGTCGAACTCGTTGGCAAGGTCGTCGAAATCTCGCCGCCGACCCGCCTGGTCATGAGCTGGGCCAACGCCTCGCAGGCCGACGATCCGACCAAGCACAGCCAGGTGACGTTCGCCATCGAGGAATACGACACCATGGTCAAGCTGACCGTCAGCCATGACGAGCTCGAAGCCGGCAGCGGCATGGCCAAGGGCATCAGCCAGGGTTGGCCGGCCGTGCTGTCCAGCATGAAATCCTTCCTCGAAACCGGCACAGGCATCGACCTGTTCGCCAAGCCGAAATCGGCCTGAAGCAACCGCGGAGAACGATGATGACCAAGCACTTTACCGGCGGCTGCGCCTGCGGCGCGATCCGCTATGAGGCCAGCGGCGAGCCGATCTTTCAGAATCACTGCCAATGCCTCGATTGCCAAAAGCGCAGCGGTACTGGCCATTGTTCCTATGTGACCTTCGGCCGGCGCGCTGACGTAAAGATCACCGGCGAGCCGAGCACGTGGCGGATGATCGCCGACAGCGGCAATGAAAAAGCCCAGGCCTTTTGCCCGACCTGCGGCACGCCGGTCTACGTAACGTTCGTCGCCATGCCGGAGGTGACGGCTATCCAGGCCACGAGCCTCGATGATCCCGGCCAGTTCGACCCGCAGGCGGTCACCTACACCGTGCGCGGCCACGCCTGGGACACGATCGACCCAGCGCTTCAGCCATTCGAGCGAATGCCTGGATGAACCAGGCAGAGCCCTATCCCTCGGATAGGGCTCTGCGTTCAGCTCAGATCACCAGGCCCTTGGTCAGTTCCAGCGCCTGCCGCTCGAACAGGCGGCGGTAGATGCCGCCCTTCAGCCGGATCAGCTCGTCATGCGAGCCTTCCTCGACGATCTTGCCACGGTCGAACACGAGCAGCCTGTCCAGCGCCCGCACCGTCGACAGACGGTGCGCGATGACCAGCGTCGTGCGGCCAACCATCAGCCGCTCCATCGCCTGCTGGATCAGTACTTCCGATTCCGAATCGAGGCTCGATGTCGCCTCGTCCAGGATCAGGATGCGCGCATCCGCCAGGAAGGCGCGCGCGATCGCCACCCGCTGGCGCTCGCCGCCCGACAGTTTCACGCCCCGTTCACCGACCAGCGTGCCGTAGCCCTTCGGCAGGCCGGTGATGAAGTCGTGCGCGCTGGCGAGCTTGGCGGCATGCTCGATCTCGGCCTGCGTGGCGTCCGGTCGGGCATAGGCGATGTTTTCCGCCAGCGAGCGGTGGAACAGGATGGGCTCCTGCTGGACGATGGCAATCTGCGCGCGCAGCGACGCCTGTGCAACCTGCGAGATGTCTTGGCCATCGATAAGGATCCTGCCGCCGCTGACATCATAGAGACGCTGGATCAGCTTCACGAAGGTCGTCTTGCCCGAGCCGGAATGACCGACCAGTCCGACCCGCTCGCCCGCCGCTATCTCCACCGAAAAGTCGCGGTAGAGCGGCAGGCGATGGCTGCCATAGTGGAAGGTGACGTTATCGAAGGCGATGTGGCCATGCGTGATCCGGATCGGCTTGGCGCCGGGCCGGTCCTCGATGCCGAGCGGTTGCGACTGGAAATCGACCAGTTCCTCCATGTCGTTGACCGAACGCTGCAAATTGCGGATATGCGTGCCGATGTCCCTGAGGTAGCCCTGCAGCACGAAGAACGAGGTCAGCACGAAGGCGACATCGCCCGCACTTGCCTGGCCCCAGGCCCACAGCATCAGCGACAGGCCGATTACTGCCGTCCGCAGCACCAGCAACATGGCGCCTTGCGTCGTGCCGTTGATGGTGCCGCGCACCCAGGTGCGGCTGGTCCGCGCGCGCCATTTGGCGACGACCTTGGCAAGACGCGTCTCCTCGCGCGTCTCGGCACCGAAACCCTTGACCACGGCATTGCAGCTCACCGCATCGGCAAGCGAGCCGCCAAGCCGCGTATCCCAGCTGTTGGCGAGCCGTGCCGCGGGCGCGACATAGCCGAGCGACAGCAGCGCCGTCACAGTGATGAACAGCAGCGAGCCGACTGCCACGACCAGCCCCATCAGTGGCCAGAACCAGCCGAGCAGCAACGTCGAGCCGACCAGCATGGCGACCGACGGCAACAACGCAATCAGGATGGTGTCATTGAGCAGGTCGAGAGCCCACATGCCGCGCGTGACCTTGCGCACCGTCGATCCGGCAAAGCTATTGGCGTGCCAGTCGGTTGAGAAGCGTTGCACGCGATGGAACGCGTCGGCGGCGATGTCGGCCATCATCTTCAGCGTCAGCTCGACAATGCCCATGAAAGCCAGGTTGCGCAGCACCACGCCGGTCATCGCCAAAGCGATGAGCGCGAAGAACGCCGCCATTGCCGCATTCCACGCGACATCGTCAGCCAACGCACTGCTGGCGACGGCGTCGACCAGCCGGCCGGAATAGAGCGGCGTCAACACGTCCGCTATGGTCGACAGCAGGAAGCTGCCCATGATCAGCGAAAGCCGCCACGGCTGGCGCCGCCAGTGGCTGAGCGTGAAGCCAAGAACGCTGCGAAAGGCGCTTGCACGCAGATCGATTCGAAAACGAGCCATGATGTCATCCGGGCGCAAATCTGCCCGGTCCCGGTAAGGTCTGAAAATTGAAAACCGCGCTGGGCAATTCGCCCGGGGCTGCGGAGGTTCGGCATGGGTGGCGGCGCGCCCCGGGTTGTCGGGTGGCGACCGGCATCGGCAGAAGCCTGTACTCGACCCGGCATCGGTGCGAAGGGCAAACCTTCGCCGGACGCCAGGTGAGACCTAGGCTTCGCGGCCTCGCATTACCATGTGAAATACTGCCATTCAGACCTCCCGCAAGACACTTGCGGAGCGGTCCTTATAGAGACGCCATGAAGGATCGCCAAGGCCGGGCACGTGGCAAAGCGTAACTGGTCCAACCAGTGAGGTTATTTTGCAACAACAGCGGGTCAACCCCTCGCTATGCCTCATTCCGGGTTGCGATCGAGGCGCATGTAGCGGCCGTCGGTCGATGCCTTGAAGCCCAGCTTCTCATAAAGGCCATGCGCGTCACTGGTCGACAGGCTCCAGTGCGAGACCGTGCTGAGTTCAGGGTGGTCGATGAGCGCCCGCACCAGTTGCGTGCCAATGCCTTGGCCGCGATGCTGCGGCCAGATGATGATGTCGGCGAGATAGGCAAACACCGTACGGTCGGTGATGGCCCGGCCAAAACCGACTTGGTTCCCATCGATATAGGCCGCGGTGCAGAACGAGTTGGCAAAGGCGCGGCGATGAAAGTCATCGCTGCGGCCGGCGCCCCAATAACTCGCCATCAACAGATCGGAGGTCGCCCGGAAATCGATCCGTGACATGTCGAAGCTGATTTCACAGTCGGGCATGGTGCCTCGCAAAGAATGGAGGGCGGCCGAATTCAGTCCGGCCGGTGATTTGGCTGCCCACGTGGCGCGCTTATGGCACCACGAGATAGGCCTTCTGGTCGGCGATCGCGATGGTCACGTCGGTGCCGGAATTGAACTCGACGAAATCGAGCTCCATCCCGTCGCTGAAGATGACGCCGCCCCTGCTCTGCCGCGAAGAAACCACCAGCGGCCGGTCGCGGGTGATGACGCCATGCACAAGCGACACGCCGGTCGTGTTGCTCGGAAACGGTTCGCGCACCGAAAAGAACAGCTGTTCGCCTTCGCGATCGTAGCCTTGCGGCGGCACGGTCGGCACGGAGTTGTCACCATAGGCCGCGGCCAGTCCCGCGGCGCCCGCCATCACGGAGCGCAGCCAGCCGGTGGAGCCGGCGCCCGTGGAGATGATAATGCCGCTCGACGACTGGCGCTCGGTCCTGCCGCCATAGGTCAATTCGTAGCGCGCCGAGACATGCGTCGAGGCGCCGACGAACAGATCGTTGAAGGCGATCAGCCGGCGTCCGTCATTGGAGCGCGCTTCGGCCATCACCACCGCCTGGCGCTTCGCCTTGCCGGCTATCGTCAGGCGGAGGACCTTTTCGGTATCGTCGGCATTCCACGGCAGCAGCACGCCGTCGAAAAGCGCCGGGTTCGGGTTGATGCCGATCAGCGGCTGGTACGGGAGGTACTTCGCGGTGTTGGACACCAGCCCGTCCTGACCGAGCGCGATCACCACGTCGGACCCGAATTCGAACTGCGGTACCAGTTCTCGGTCGAGCCGCAACTGTTTGAGGCCTTGGGGAAGCGAACCCATCACCCGGTCGAGCGCCTGGTGATAGACGTCATGCGCCGCCTTGACCGGGTCGAAATTCATGCCGGCCTGCCGGAGATAAAAGCGCGCCTGTCCCTGCGTGTTGAAGCGCGTCGTCAGCTCCTCCAGCTCGGTCTTGCGGGTGACGACGATCACCCGGTCGATCGGCCTGCCGCTCTGGTCGCTTGCCACCCGAGCTTGCCTTTCAGGACCCGGCTTTCGGAGTGGAAAGCTGGCTGAGCGCGCTGGTGAGCATATCAGGCGTGATCGACAGATTGCCGACCGAACCGCCCTTTTCCGCCCAGGCCTTGAAAGCCATCGCCGTCAGCACGTGCGCCGGCGCCGACGAATAGACGGTCAGTTCCAGCTGTTGGGCCTTGGCTTGCGCCTCGGCAAGCGTCAGCTTGTTGCGCGCCTCCGTATCGACCAGCAGCTTGTTGCGTTCGGCAAGCTCGATTTCGGTCGCCAGCTCGCTCTGCTTGATCTCGCGCTCCTTCTCCACGCCCCAGGCACGGCGCCCATAGATCGCGGCATCGGCCTGGCGCTGCAGCGCCTCGCGATATTCGGTCTGGAGCGCCTTGCGGATCTCCGGCGTCGGCTGGACCGAGGTGATGTGAACCTCCTCGATCGACAGGCCGGCGGTCGCGGCAATCGGATCGTTGCGCAGGAGTTCGGCGAGATTGCCACCGAGCTTGGTCACCTCGGCCAGCGCCTGTTCCAGCGTCATGCTCGAAACCACCGCGCGGGCGCGGCTCTGTATCGCAAGCACCAGGCGCTCGGCGATCTTCTCCCGGCCGTCGCCGACGACGTCGGCACGGCTGAGCTTGGCGCTGAAATCAAAACCTTCGGCTGCCTTGAGTGGATCGATGATGCGGTAGCTGACCGACCCCTGGATTGCCAGATCCTGAAAATTCGCCGTCGTCTCGGTGAAGATGAAGGGGTTATCGAGCGACGTCACCGGCACCATCGCTATCGTGGTGCCGAACGTGCCGTACCAGAAGGAGATGCCGCGCCCCTGCTCCCTGATCTTGCCGTTCTTGAAGCGCAGGATGTGATACTCAGGCGTTCCCTTGAAATAGCTGATAAACATGCGCCCCCAAGGTTTACCAATTCAATCAGATGTTTAGCCGCGATCCCTGAAACGGTTGGTGATGGGATAGCGGCGGTCGCGGCCAAAATTCTTCCGGGTGATCTTCACACCCGGCGCCGCTTGTCGGCGTTTGTACTCGGCAATGTAGAGCAAATGTTCGACGCGCGTCACCGTCGCCCGGTCGTGGCCGCGCGCGACGATGTCGTCGACGCCCATTTCGTTCTCGACCAGGCATTCCAGAATGTCGTCCAGCACCGGATAGGGCGGCAGCGAATCCTGGTCGGTCTGGTTCTCGCGCAATTCCGCCGACGGCGCCTTGTCGATGATATTCCTGGGGATCACCTCGCCTGAGGGACCGAGCGCGCCCGGCGGCACATGGCTGTTGCGCCAGCGCGACAGCGCATAGACCTGCATCTTGTAGAGGTCTTTTATCGGGTTGAAGCCGCCATTCATGTCGCCATAAAGCGTGGCGTAGCCCACCGACATCTCGCTCTTGTTGCCCGTGGTGACGACCATCGAGCCGAACTTGTTGGAGATCGCCATCAGGATCGTGCCGCGCGCGCGGCTCTGCAAATTTTCCTCGGTAATGCCTTCCTTGGTGCCCTCGAAAAGCTGCGTCAGCGTATGCAGAAAACCCTCGACCGGTTCGAAGATCGGCACGATGTCATAGCGGCAGCCAAGCGCACGGGCGCAATCCTCGGCATCCTTCAGCGAATCCTCCGAGGTATAGCGGTAGGGCATCATCACCGCCCGCAGCCGCTCCTCGCCGAGCGCATCGACGGCCAATGCGGCGCAGATCGCCGAATCGATGCCGCCGGAGAGACCCAGCACGACGTTCTTGAAGCCGTTCTTGTTGACGTAGTCGCGCAGGCCGAGCATGCAGGCGCGGTAGTCCGCCTCCTCGCGCTCGGGGATTTTCGACATCGGCCCTTCCGAGCAGACCCAGCCGTCAGAGTTTTCTGCATCTTGCGCGCCTGCGGCGACGCGGTTGCGCTTCCAGGTGGTGACATCGACAGTTTCCTCGAACTGGCTCATCTGGAAGGCGAGCGTCTTGTCGGCGCCGATGGCAAAAGAGGCGCCGTCGAAGATCAGCTCATCCTGGCCGCCAATCTGATTGGCATAGATCATCGGCAAACCGGTCTCGATGACCTGGCGGATAACGACCTGATGGCGCACGTCCATCTTGGCGCGGTAGTAGGGCGAGCCGTTCGGCACCAGCAGGATTTCCGCGCCGCTCTCGGCCAGGGTTTCACAGATGCCAACGTCGCCCCAGATGTCCTCGCAGATCGGAATTCCGATGCGCACACCGCGGAAATTGACGGGTCCCTGAGCCTCGGGCCCGGCCTGGAAGACGCGCTTCTCGTCGAACTCGCCATAGTTTGGCAAATCGAGCTTGTAGCGCTCGGCGAGGATCTTGCCGCCATCGGCGACGATGATCGAATTGTGGGTGCCGCTCTTGCGCTTCAGCGGCGTGCCGATGATGACGCCCGGCCCGCCATCGGAGGTATCCGCGGCGAAATCCTGAGCGGCCTTCTCGCAAACCTTGAGGAAGGCCGGCTTCAGCACCAGATCCTCCGGCGGATAACCGGCAAGGAAAAGCTCGGTGTAGAGCACGATGTCGGCGCCCTGGCGGGCGGCATCCGCCCTCGCCTCGCGCGCCTTGGCAAGATTGCCGGCGACATCGCCGACCGTCGGGTTGAGCTGGGCAACGGCGATGCGCAGAATATCGGGTGCGGTCTTCTGGGTCATCTGTGCGGTTTAGCGCGGCAAATTTGCCCGAGCAATGGCGTTCGTTTGGACCAATTCGGTGATCAGTCGTCGCCCATATATTCGCGCAGCGATTGCGGCGAATGGTTCTCTCCGATCGACATCGCCAGAATGCGCGAAATGTGCCGGCGCGGCAGGCCGGTTTCCTGCGCCCATTTGTTGATCTGCGCCTGAATCCTGTCGAGATCCCTCTTCGACGTCGGACTTTCGGCGATGTCGAGGCCGGCGTCACGCAAAGCCGCGACCATATCGGCCGAGATGACGAAGGCGTCCCATTGCAGCCAGCGCAGGAAATACTGGCCGGTGTTGCCGCCAAGCCGGCTGCCATGCTTGCCGAGATACGCCATCAGCCCGACCTGGTCGTCGTCAGGCCACTCCGCGAGGAATTTGCCGAAACCGCCATGTTCCTTCGACACACGCTCAACGAAGGCGGCGTTGTCGCGGACGGATTTGATCTTCTGCGGGTTGCGCACAATGCGTTGATCAGCCGTCAGGTCGTGCCAGAAGTCATCAGGTTGAAACAACAGCCGTTTCGGCTCGAAATGGAGAAAGGCTTCCTCGAAGCCCGGCCATTTCTGTTCGATGACGCGCCAGACGAAGCCGGCGGCAAACACCCGCTCGGCCATCGTCGACAGGATACGATCGTCCGTAATTTCGGCAATCGCAGCATTGTCAGGCGCCGGCCCGAGCAGCGAGGTCAGCACCGCGTCGCCGCCTTTGCGTTTTGCAGCACGGGCGCGAATCTTCGCGAAATCGGGCATCCTGCATCCTCGCGCCGCGCTTTTGACGAAACGCCATCTTCCTATATGCAAACAAGGCTGCCAAGCCGACGCTTTTCCTATGGAGACATCCATGCACAAGACCGTGCCAGAACTTGCCAACCGCTGGTTGAGGCGAACGCCTGAAACCCTCAGCGAGCTCGAGCGGCGGGTGTTGCAGAGCACTGTCGACCGCAAGCCCATCTCGCAGGATATCAACGACAGCCTCACCGGCCTTCAGGGCGCCGGCGACCGGATCGCCGATGCCATTGCCCGCATCGGCGGCTCGTGGACGTTCATCCTGTCATTCATTGCTTTCCTGGTGCTGTGGATCGGCGCCAATTGGTGGCTGCTCGGGCGAGACTCGTTCGACCCCTACCCCTTCATCTTCCTCAACCTGGTGCTGTCGATGATCGCCGCCTTGCAGGCGCCGGTGATCATGATGTCGCAGAACCGACAGGCCGCGCGCGACCGCATCGACGCCGCGCATGACTATGAGGTCAACCTCAAGGCCGAGATCGAGATCATGGCTCTGCATGAAAAGCTGGACGAACTGCGCCACAGCCAGATCATCGGCGTGCGCGAGGACATCGCGCGCCTGGCCGAACAGGTGAACCGCATAGACGAAAAACTGTCGGGCCGGCAAACCTCTCAATGACCGGGATCGTCCATCACCTCATCGAGCAATATGGGTTGATCGCGGTTTTCATGGGCTGTGTCGCCGAAGGCGAAAGTGCGGCCATCCTCGGCGGCTTCTTCGCCCATCAGCATGTCTTCATCCTCTGGAAGGCTTTCCTCACGGCCGCCATTGGCGCCTTCGTCGGCGACACGTTTTTCTTCGTTCTCGGCCGCAGCTTTGCCGACCATCCCAGGGTGCTGAAACTGAAGGCGAGGCCCGGCTTCAACCACGCCTACCGTCTCGTCTCGTCCCATCCCAACATATTCGTCCTGTCCAACCGCTACATCTATGGCCTGCGCCTGGTCGGCGGCATCGCGGCCGGTTTCGCCAGCATTTCGGTAGCGCGTTTCGTTATCCTCAACGCGGTGTCGTCGCTGGTCTGGGCGGCTTTGTTCTGCGGCATCGGCTACGTCTTCGGCCTCGGCGCCGAGCAGATGATAGGCAAGGCACTGCTCCATCACGAACGGCTGCTGATCGCGCTTGCCATAGGTCTGGGTGTCGCCATCCTTGCCTGGCTCATCGCCCGCACCGTCGCCGGCAAGGAGCGCGCCAAGGACGCCCGCGACAGCGAAACCACATCGTAAGGTTCAGTCGTCGTCCTCGACCAGAGCCCGGTCGCCGCGATCGAGGATCAGCGGGATGATGAGATCTTCCTCGTCGGCCAGATGCCGCTTCAGCATGGCAATCAGCCGGCTGTTCTCGTCCGCATAGGCGTCGGCGGCGAAGCGCTGCCTGTCCTCGCTCTCCTCGAGCGTGCGGATGAAGGCGTTCGCCGTCTCGGCGTTGCGCTCCAGCCCCTCATGAATGGTGTGATGGTCGGCATCGAGGATTTCGAAGCCGCGCTTCAGGCGCGGCTCCGCCTTGGCGAAAGCCGGGAAATATTGGTAGTCCTCGACATTGTGGTGGCCGTCGAGATTGCCGAGAAAGTGGTTCAGCCGCGGCGCGAACCAGCGCGCGAAATCCGGCGCCGTCAGCCTGCCTTCGCGATAGTCGCCAATGCCGTTGGTGAGCATGCCGCCCAGCTCTCGGAACATGTCGTGCCGCTGCAGCCACATGTTTGCCATGCCGTGGATGTTGGCGTGGCCCCGCCATGTCTCGCGCGGATATTTTTCCGCCAGCCAGCGCAGGTCTTCCGGCAGGCCGGCTCTTTCAAGCAGCAGAAAATTGGCTTCCACGACGTCAGTCTCCTTTGGTGACTAACATATGGGAGCGTTCAGATCAGATCGGTAGTCCCGTGATGCGCTCGATGAGGGCGATTCCCCAGACGCCGGCGACGATAATAACCGAAATCAGCACCGCCAGCGAGCCGCAGTCCTTGGCGAGCTGGATGTCGATGTTGAACTCGCGACTGAAGGCATCGCAGGCTGCCTCGATGCCGGTGTTGAGCACTTCGACCATGATGAGCAGCAGCACCGCGCCGATCAACAGCGCGTAGCCGCGCCACGAGACCGAGACGAACCAGCCGAGCGGCAGCGCCAGCACCAGCAGCATCAGTTCCTGCTGAAATGCCCTTTCGCTGGCGGCGAGCTTGCGAAAGGCTCGCACAGAATTGAAGTAAGCACCGATCAGCCGCTGCATGCCGCATCCCCTTCGAATCACCGGCAGGGGATATCGCAATGGCTGGATCAAGGGAATAAGGCAGCCGCCGCAAAATCACTCCTCCGCAACCTTGATCGTCGGCGTCGACTTCTCGAACTGCGGCAGTCCATCGTCGATCGTATAGTAGTCGCCCTTGTCGCCGACAAAGATGTGGCATTGGCCTTCGAGCCCGGTCGGGTTGTCGAACGATCCGGCCAGAACTGAGACATAGGCATCCTGACCCGGCTTCCAGAACAGCACCGAGCCGCAGATCTTGCAAAAGCCGCGCTTGGCAAAGGAAGACGATTCGTACCAGCTGATGTTGTCGGCGCCGGTTATCGTGATGTCGCCGTCGGCGACGTTGGTCGCGGCGTAAAAATGCCCGCTCTGCTTGCGGCACTGCGAACAGTGGCAATAAATGACGCCGCGCAACGGCCCTCGCGTCTGGAAACGCACGGCTCCACACAGGCAAGATCCGCTGTGGTTGTTGCTCATCCCTACCTCCACCAGCCATCGTCCACGGCTTCGCCGCTGGCCGAGAGGATTTCAGTTTTGCCGCAGCCGGGCACCGGCAAATGCGACATGGGGTGGGCGTGTTCGGACCTGACCTCAGGATCTTTGCAAACCATTTCTGCAGCCTGCGGTAGAACGGACGCGTTACCTGGCGGCACATTAAGGAAACTTTAGCGCCGGCGCATCTATGGTCGTTGCCAAGCGAATGTCGCGATTGGGGACGTGTCTTTCGCAGGATGATCCGAAATACGGCTGGCACTCTCCGGTCGGCGGCATCTCGCACGGTCTGCGATGGTTCCCAGAGGCAGAGTGAACAGAACATGCAGCCGGCAGCCGTCCAGACCGACCGAAACAGCGACATTGCAACAGCCGTTGTGGCGACCATGCGTCAGCTCGGCGTGCTTGGCCTGCCGCGCAATTACGAAATCTTCTACGAAGCACTGAAAGGCACCAATCGCGAACTCGGCCTGGCCGTCGTCGCGCTCGGCAACCAGCCGACGCAGGACGATCTCGACCGCATCGGCCGCGCTTTCTTTGCCCAGCATCACGGTCCCGGCATTGTCGAGCAGGCGCGCGACGTGCTGGCCAGGGAACTCGAGGACATCGCCTTGCTGCTGCGCAGCGAACGTAGCCATATCGAGAAATACGGCAAGATCCTCGATGAGACATCGAGTGGCCTCGCCAACCGCAGCCTGCTTTCGCAGGATCTGCTGCAGAAGGTCGCCAGCGCCATGGCGGCGGCCACCAACTCGACCCTCGACCACGGCAAGCAGGTTGCAACCACGCTGAGCGACAAGACGGCGGAACTGGAGAGCGTCAAGTCGAAGCTTGAGGAGTACAAGCGGCTCGCCGACACCGACCCCTTGACCCATATCTGGAACCGCCGCGCCTTCGACAAGCAAATCACGGCGATTTACACCTCCAACAAGGGGATCCTGTTCAACGCCCTGATCCTTGCCGACATCGACCATTTCAAGGGTGTCAACGATCGCTACGGCCACCCGGTCGGCGACAAGATCATCCAGATCGTCGCTGAAATCTTCCAGACCAGCATCCGTGAAGACATGTTCGTTGCCCGCACCGGCGGGGAGGAATTCGCGCTGATCGTCGAGGGCGCCAGCGAGGATACCACTTACGAGATCGCCGAACGCATCCGCGTGCTGATCGAACAGACGCCGTTCACCAGCAGCCAGACCGGCGCCAATTACGGCACGGTGACCGTTTCCATGGGCATCTGCATGGCTTCCGAAGCGGAAAGCCCGGAGGATCTCTACACCAAGGCGGACCGGGCGCTCTACCGCTCCAAGGTTGGCGGGCGCAACCGCGTCACCCGGCACTCGACAATGGCCGGCCGCACCGGCAAGAACTGGCTGCTATACAAGAAAGACTGACGCTTCGGCGTGCAGCCAATTCCCGGGCACGGGCAAATTTATCGGATCCCGCCTCTTTCCATATGAATTTTCGTGGACTATATTTTCCATGGAAAGAGAGAGGCCATGTCTGTTACACAACCCAATGCTGCCGCCCCTGATCTGACCGCGAAGGCGGCCGAAAACGCGGTTCTGACCAAGGCCACGCTGCGCGCCGCCGAACTCTTGGATATAACCGCCAAGGTGCTTGCGTCGATCATCGGCGTCTCGGAAGCCACGGTTTCACGCATGCGCAGGCAGGAATTCCTGCTGGAGCGCGGCACCAAGCCGTTCGAACTCGCGGTGCTGTTCGTGCGGCTGTTCCGTTCGCTCGACGCCATTGTCGGCGGTGACGAGACGATAGCCCGGGCATGGCTGAAGAACGCCAATACCGCGTTCGATGGCAGCCCGCTTGAAAAGATCCTCACCATTACCGGGCTTGTCGATGTCATTGCCTATCTGGACTCCCGACGCGCTCTCGTCTGAAGCCGTCCGGCTCGACGGCAAATACTGGCGCATGGTCGAGGCGCAGCACCGCGTCTCGACGCTGAAGATCGTCGACACGCTGGACGAACAGGCGCTGCTCGAGGATCTGATCGAGGAGACCAAGCCGCAAATCCCCATGGAATGCCGGCATCTCCACTATCTCCTGGCGACGCCCTTCCGCTACGGCTCGATCTATCCCTACGGCTCGCGCTTCCGCCGCGCTGGCCGCACCCTGGGTGTCTACTATGCCGCGGAGACGATCATGACGGCGGTCGCCGAAATGGCCTTCTACCGCCTGTTGTTCTTCGCCGATTCGCCCGACACGCCATGGCCGCACGACGCCGCCGAATACACCGCCTTCGCCGCCGCGATCCGCACCGACAAAGCCATCGACCTGACGCGGCCGCCACTCGACCGCGATCAGGCTGAGTGGACGCATCCGACCGACTACGCCGCCAGCCAGGCGATTGCCGATGTCGCGCGTGAGGCTGGGTTGGAGGCGATCCGCTACCGTTCGGCGCGCGACCCGAAGGGCGCCAACATAGCGCTGCTGGCATGTCGCGGCTTTACCAAGGCCAAGCCGCTGGAGCCGCACACATGGCGCATCCGGCTGGGCTCGTTCGGTGTCCAGGCGATCTGCGAGTTTCCGGAAAGGCGCCTCGAGTTTTCCAGAGCCGCCTTTGCCAACGATCCCCGGCTTAACGGCCTGCGCTGGGAACGCGGGCGTTGATCTAAACGAAAAAGCGCCGGATTTCTCCGGCGCTTTCCACTTCAATCTGAAAACGGGTTCAGCCGTTCACCGCCTGCTTGTGCTGCACCGGATGGCTCTTCTTCAAGAGGTCGGACACCAGGAATGCCAGTTCGATGGCCTGATCGGCATTGAGGCGCGGATCGCAATGGGTGTGGTAGCGGTCCTGCAGCTCCTCGGCGGTGATGGCGCGGGCGCCGCCGGTGCATTCGGTGACGTTCTTGCCGGTCATCTCGACATGGATGCCGCCGGGGTGCGTGCCCTCAGCGCGATGCACCTCGAAGAAGGTCTGCACTTCCTTGAGGATGCGGTCGAACGGCCGCGTCTTGTAGCCGGCTGCCTCGATGGTGTTGCCGTGCATCGGATCGGACGACCATACCACGCTACGGCCTTCCTTCTGCACCGCGCGCACCAGCTTCGGCAGATGGTCGGCGACCTTGTCGGAGCCGAAGCGTGCGATCAGCGTCAGCCGGCCCGGCTCGTTCTCCGGATTGAGCAGGTCGATCAGTTCCAGCAAGCCATCCGGCGTCAGCGACGGGCCGCATTTGAGGCCGAGCGGGTTCTTGATGCCGCGGCAATATTCGACATGGGCATGGTCGGGCTGGCGGGTTCGGTCGCCGATCCAGATCATGTGGCCGGAGGTTGCATACCAGTCGCCCGACGTCGAATCGACGCGGGTCAGTGCTTCTTCATAGCCAAGCAGCAGCGCTTCGTGGCTGGTGTAGAAGTCGGTCTCGCGCAGCGCGTAATTGGTCTCGGAGGTGATGCCGACGGCCTTCATGAAGTCCATCGTCTCGGTGATGCGGTTGGCGAGCTTGCCATACTTCTCGCCCTGCGGGCTGTCGGAGACGAAGCCCAGCATCCAGCGATGCACATTCTCCAGGCTGGCGTAGCCGCCTTGGGCGAAGGCGCGCAACAGGTTGAGCGTCGCCGCCGACTGGCGGTAGGCCATTTCCTGGCGGGCCGGGTCGGGAATACGCGACTTGGGGTCGAACTCGATGCCGTTGATGATGTCGCCGCGATAGCTCGGCAGCGTCACCTCGCCCTTGGTCTCATTGTCGGAGGAGCGCGGCTTGGCGAACTGGCCGGCGACACGGCCGACCTTCACCACCGGCTGCGCGCCGGCGAAGGTCAGCACCACCGACATCTGCAGGAAGACGCGGAAGAAGTCGCGGATGTTGTCCGCGCCATGTTCGGCGAAACTCTCGGCGCAATCGCCACCCTGGAGAAGGAATGCATCACCGGCAGCCACAGCCGCAAGCTGCTTCTTCAGCTTGCGCGCCTCACCGGCAAAAACCAGCGGCGGAAAGGTGGCGAGCTGGGCTTCCGTGCTCTTCAGGGCGGCAAGGTCCGGATAGGCAGGAACCTGCTTGATCGGCTTCGCTCTCCAAGAATTCGGCGACCATTTCGTCATCGCTGCACCCAAACGCTCTTTCCAGCAGGCTTTTGCCCGCCATTCCCGCCCCATATGGGGATGGCGGCTCCATACACGAAGCCGATTTCCTATTCTAGACCGGAATTCAAGCGCTGGCGAATGGGTGGCTGGCAGTTCACTCTGCCGTCTGTGACAAAGCGAGATAGAAAAGGCCCAGCCCCAGCAGCAGACATGACGGGCTGTAGAACCAGCTATCGTAGCTGGCAAAACGCGTGGTCCTGACCCGCTTGAACAGCCCGAAATACCGGGACCAGCTCAACGCCCGCGCGCTGAAGACGATCGCCCACAAGATGATGCCGGCCTTCAGCAAAGGTTGCGCCAGCGGCAGGCGGACCGCGCCGATGAAGCCGAGAACCAGCAGCAGCACCAGCACCAGGATCAACCCAACCGCCATCGCCCCAAAGGCCGTCTCCTTGATGGCGGGAGTGCCATCCTCGCGCTGTGGCAGCGCGACGCCGGCGCCAACACCCCGACCGAGACCCCAATAGAGATGAAAGCCGGCCCCGAGCAGCAGAATGGTCGAACAGAGAGCGACGACCGCTATCGTCATGCCTATCGGGCGACTTCGTTCAATCGCCGGAGCTGGCGACCGAGCCCACCCGTCAGATCGAGAGCAAGCATGCGCAGCAAGGCGATGGCGCTCCATAACGGCCGATCCGCGAACGGCTTGTTGCTGTTATGCTCGAGGAAAGGGTGAGTGAGAAAAGCCGCGATATAGAAGAACGGAATGATGACCAGGAAAGCCCACCAGACGACCATGAAAGATGCCGCAATCCCGGCGAGCGGCGCGAAAAACAGGCCGATATAGTGGATAAACCGGGTCGAAGGTTTTGAATGGCCGGCAAGATAACCGAGCCAGTATTCATCGGAAGGTCTGCGGGTTCATGGATTTCCCCGTTCAGCGATGAGTTGCAGGATCCATCTGATCCCTTGGGTCAAACTGATCCCTTAGGCCAAAATACTTCAATGGCTCCAATCGTCGCAGACCCAGAAGCGATCTTTGCTAAGCGAAGTCCCACAACTAGGCGGCCTTCTCCACCAGCCGCGCCAGTTGCGTCATGACGACGGCCGAGCCCGCCAGGCGCTTCTCCGCCGTTGGCCAGTCGCGGATGAAGACCACGCTGTGGTCGGTCCTGATCTTGGCCAGCGAACCCTGCTCGCCGATGTATTTGACCAGCCCGACCGGGTTGGAGAACTCGCGCTTGCGGAAGTGGATGACGACGCCCTTGGGGCCGGCATCCAGCTTTTCGACATTGGCCCTGCGGCATAGCGCCTTGATGAAGACAATCTTCAAGAGATGCTTCACCTCTTCCGGCAGCGGGCCGAAGCGGTCGATCAGTTCGGCGCCGAAAGCGTCGATTTCCTCGGTGTTTTCGAGGTCGCCGAGGCGGCGGTAGAGCGCCAGCCTGAGCTGCAGGTCCGGCACATAGCTCTCCGGGATCATGACAGCCGTGCCGACGGCGATCTGCGGCGACCAGCCGCCATCCTGAACCTCGCCGGAATCCTTCACCTCGGCCACCGCCTCCTCCAGCATCTGCTGGTAGAGTTCGAAGCCGACCTCCTTAATATGGCCGGATTGCTCTTCGCCGAGAAGATTGCCGGCGCCCCTGATATCGAGGTCGTGGCTGGCCAGTTGGAAGCCGGCGCCGAGCGTATCCAGCGACTGCAGCACCTTCAGCCGGCGCTCGGCGGTGTCGGTGAGCTTGCGATTGGCCGGCAGCGTGAACAACGCATATGCCCGCACCTTGGAACGGCCGACGCGGCCGCGCAGCTGGTAGAGCTGCGACAGGCCGAACATATCGGCGCGATGGATGATCAGCGTGTTGGCGGTCGGAATGTCGAGCCCGGATTCGACGATGGTGGTCGACAACAGCACGTCGTACTGGCCGTCATAGAAGGCGTTCATGATGTCGTCGAGTTCGCCCGGCGGCATCTGGCCATGGGCCACCGCCACCTTCAGCTCGGGGACGGATTCGCGCAGGAAATCATGGATTTCGGCGAGATCGCTGATGCGCGGAACGACATAGAAGGAATGGCCGCCGCGGTAGCGTTCGCGCAGCAGCGTCTCGCGGATGACCAGCGGGTCGAAAGGCGAGATGAAGGTGCGCACCGCCATGCGGTCGACCGGCGGCGTGGCGATCAGCGACAGTTCGCGAACGCCGGTCAAGGCAAGCTGCAGCGTGCGCGGGATCGGCGTCGCCGACAGCGTCAGCACATGGACGTCGGTCTTGAGGTCCTTCAGCCGTTCCTTGTGCTTGACGCCAAAATGCTGCTCCTCGTCGATGATCAGCAGGCCGAGATTCTTGAACGAGATCGCCGACCCGAGCAGTGCATGGGTGCCGATGACGATGTCGACCTGCCCCTCGGCGATGGCTTTCTTGGTTTCCGCCAGTTCCTTGGCGCCGACCAGCCGCGAGGCCTGGCCGACGCGGACCGGCAGGCCGGAGAAGCGCTGCGAAAAAGTCTTGAAATGCTGGCGCGACAACAGCGTCGTCGGCACCACGACCGCGACCTGGAACCCTTCCATCGCCGCGATGAAGGCGGCGCGCAACGCCACTTCGGTCTTGCCGAAGCCGACATCGCCGCAGATCAGCCGGTCCATCGGCTTGCCGGCGCCGAGATCGTCCACGACGGCATCGATCGCGCCCTGCTGGTCGTCGGTCTCCTCATAGGGAAAGCGCGCCGAGAATTCGCCGTAAAGCCCTTCCGCCGGCACCATGGGCGGCGCGGTACGCATCTGGCGCTCGGCGGCAATGCGGATCAACTGTCCGGCCATGTCGAGCAGGCGCTTCTTCAGCCGCGCCTTGCGCGACTGCCAGGCGCCGCCGCCGAGCTTGTCCAGCGTCGCCTCGGCTGTGTCAGAGCCGTAGCGCGACAGAAGCTCGATGTTTTCCACCGGCAGGAACAGCCGGTCGTCGCCGGCATAGTGGATTTCCAGGCAGTCATGCGGCGCGCCGACCGCCTCGATGGTGCGCAGGCCGATGAAGCGGCCAATGCCGTGATCGGCGTGGACGACGATGTCGCCGGCCGACAGCGACGAGGCCTCGGCGATGAAATCCGACGGGCGCTTCTTGCGCTTCGAGCGGCGGATCAGCCGGTCGCCCAGAATGTCCTGCTCGGCGACGACGACCAGCTGTTCGGTCTCGAAGCCGGATTCCAGCGGCAGCACGGCGAGTGCCGCCTGCCCCGGCTCGAGCTTTTCCGCCTCGGCCAGCGTCGCCACCGGCACGAGATTGCCGAGATGGTGCTCGGCCAGGATCTGGCCCAACCGGTCGAGCGAGCCTTCGGTCCAGCCGGCGACGATGACCCGGCGGCGCGCCGCGCGCTCGTCAGCGATGTGTTTTACGACGACATCGAAGACGTTGATGTTTGGGTCAGCCCGTTCCTCGGCAAAGCTGCGGCCATGGCGCGAGCCGCCATGGAAGACCTTCTTGGCCCCGACATCGGGCGCGTCGAAGGCGGTGAAGTCGATGGCTTCGCGGGGTCCGAGGGACGCCACGAGGTTTTCCGGTGAGAGATAGAGCAGGTCCGGCGCCACCGGCTTGTAGGGCACGGCGTCCTTCAACGCGGCGTCGGCCTGTTTGCGGCGCGCTTCGTAGTGGTCGAGGATCAGCGTGTGACGCTCAGCCAGCGCTTCGTGCGCCAGATGGTCGAAGATGACAGGCGCATCCGGCAGATAATCAAACACTGTCTCCAGCCGCTCGTAGAACAGCGGCAGCCAGTGCTCCATGCCGGCAAAGCGCCGCCCTTCGCTCACCGCCGCATAAAGGGCGTCGTCGCGCTGCGGCGCGCCAAAGGCTTCGATATAGGAGCGGCGGAAGCGGCTGATGGTTTCGGGGGTCAGCGCCACTTCACTCATCGCCTGCAGCGCCATCGACTTGCGCTGGCCGGTGGTGCGCTGCGTGGCGGCGTCGAAGACGCGGATCGATTCCAGCGTGTCGCCGAAGAAATCGAGCCGCAGTGCTTCCGTCCAGCCGGGTGCGTAGAGGTCGAGGATGCCGCCGCGCACGGCGAATTCGCCGATACCGCGCACCGTCGGCACCCGCTCGAAGCCGGAAATCTCCAGCCGCGACACCAGCGCGTTCATGTCGATCTGGTTGCCGGGCTTTGCGTGGAAAGTCTGCGCTTCGACCAGATCGGCCGGCGGAATGCGCTGCAGCAGCGCATTGGCAGTGGTCAGGATGACGGCGCGATGCGGCTTTTTTGCCAGCGCGATCATCGCCGTCAGCGCATCGAGCCGCTTGGCGGCGGCATCGGAGCCTGGCGAAACGCGGTCATAGGGCAGGCAATCCCAGGCCGGCAACTCCAGCACCGGCAGGCCGGGGGCGGCAAAGGTCAGCGCCTCGATGATCGACGGCAGGCGCTGGCCGTCGCGCGCCACGAACAGCACCGGTTTGTCAGGCGCAATCTCATGGATCGCCTGCACCAGCGCAAAGGCTTCGTAGCCATCGGCAACGCCGTCGACGATGAACTGGCCGGCGCGGCCTTTCGGCAGACCGATTTTGGGAATGAGGCTCATGGTTGCACGTTTAAAATGTCATGGTCCGGCGCGATGCCAGGATCTTTTGCAGGACGGCACAGTCGATATTCCTGGGAACCGGGCGTTCGCCGGTGACCATGGGCAGGAATTCGGTGTCGGGAATGTCGAGCAGCCTTTCATATTGGTCGATTTCATCGCCGGTCAAGGCGCCGATCTCGTTGTCGGCGAACGTACCGAGGATAAGGTCCATCTCGCGCATCCCGCGATGCCAGGAGCGGAACAACAGCTTGCGGCGCCTGATATCCAGCCCCTCGCTTGATCGTTTCGTCCCGGTCATCGTGCCGCATCCTTGCTTGGTGCGGCGCATATAGCGTGGATAGAGGGCGGTGTCAGCCTTGCAACGCACGGGTGGGCGGCTAAACATCCCGGGTGTGAAGAACACTCCTGACAACGCTGGTGCCGGACACCGCCCGCACTTCACCCTCCCCCTTGTGGGGAGGGTCGGCGAGCACGCTTCGCAAAGCGAAGCGAGTGAGACGGGGTGCGGCGCTGGTGCGCCGCCTTCTTCTGAAGTTAGACGCGCACCTACCCCCACCCCGCTCCGCTTCGCGGATCGACCCTCCCCACAGGGGGGAGGGTAAAGGCATGCGCCCCTCCCTCCTCGACCCTCTCTTCGTCCCCATCACTTCGCTTGCCGGCGTCGGCCCCAAGGTTGGCGCTCTGATCGAGAAGGTGGTGGCGGCCGATCTCGGCGAACGGCCGGCGCGCGCGGGCGACCTGTTGTTCGTGCTGCCGCACACCGTCATCGACCGTCGCAATCGTCCCAGCATCGCGCTTGCGCCTGCAGGCGCCATCGTCACGCTCGACGTGCGCATCGACCGCCACCAGCCGCCGCCGCGCGGCAACCGGTCGGTGCCTTACCGCGTCTATGCCCATGACGACACCGGCGAGATCGGGTTGACCTTCTTCCACGCCCATGCCGCCTATCTCGAAAAAGCGATGCCGGTGGGCGAGCATGTCGTCGTCTCCGGCCGTATGGAATGGTTCAACGGCCGCCCGACCATGGTCCATCCCGACCATATCGCTTTGGCAGGTGACACTGAGAACCTGCCGCTGGTCGAACCGGTCTATCCGCTCACTGCGGGCCTGTCCGGAAAAGTGCTGCGCCGCGCCATCGGCCAGGCGCTCGGCCGGCTGGCGGAATTGCCGGAGTGNAGTGGCAAGACGACGCCTTCATGCGCAAGCAGACCTTTCCGGCCTTTGCCGACGCGCTCGCCCGCATCCACTATCCCGCGGACCCCCTCGATGTCGCCATCGAGGGGGTGGCATGGCGCCGCCTTGCCTATGACGAGCTTCTCGCCGGCCAGGTCTCGCTGGCGCTGGTGCGGGCAAAGGTGCGCCGGCTGTCGGGCCGGCCGCTGATCGGCGACGGCCGCATCGTCGAGAAACTGCGTGCGGCCCTGCCCTATTCATTGACCGGCAGCCAGGAATTCGCGCTTGCCGAAATCAATGCCGATCTGGCCGACCCTGAGCGCATGCTGCGCCTGCTGCAAGGCGATGTCGGCTCCGGCAAGACGGTGGTGGCGCTGCTCGCCATGGCGCGCGCGGTGGAGGCCGGTGGCCAGGCGGCGTTGATGGCGCCGACCGAAATCCTGGCGCGCCAGCATCTGGCGACAATCACGCCGCTGGCCGAACAGGCTGGCCTGCGCGTCGCCATCCTCACCGGTCGCGAAAAGGGCCGCGAGCGCGCCGATACGCTGGCGGGCCTGGCCAGCGGCGACATCGACATCGTCGTCGGCACCCATGCGCTGTTCCAGGAAGCGGTGACCTATCACGACCTCTTGCTTGCCGTGGTCGACGAGCAACACCGCTTCGGCGTCCACCAGCGGCTTGCCATCACCGCCAAAGGCGACGCCCCGGACATGCTGGTGATGACGGCGACGCCGATCCCGCGCACTCTGGTGCTGACCGCCTTCGGCGACATGGACGTCTCCAAGCTGACGGAAAAGCCGGTTGGCCGCCAGCCGATCCGCACCGTCACGCTGCCACTGGAACGGCTGGACGAACTGGTCGGTCGCATGCTGGACGCGGTTGCCGACAGCCAGAAGATCTACTGGATCTGCCCGCTGGTCGAGGAATCCGAAGAGATCAAGTTGATGTCGGCCGAGGACCGTTTTGCCTCGCTGCAGCCCTTGTTCGGCGATCGCATCGGCCTCGTCCACGGCCGCATGAAGGGCGCCGAAAAGGACGAGGCGATGCGCGCGTTCAAGGCCGGCGAAACCCGCATCTTGATCGCCACCACCGTCATCGAGGTCGGCGTCGACGTGCCGGACGCCACCATCATGGTCATCGAGCATGCCGAACGTTTTGGCCTGGCGCAACTGCACCAGCTGCGCGGCCGCGTCGGGCGCGGCGACAAGCCTTCTTCCTGCGTGCTGCTCTACAAGGACCCGCTCGGCGAGACGGCAAAGCGCCGGCTGTCGGTGATGCGCGAGACCGAGGACGGTTTCCTGATCGCCGAAGAGGATCTGAAGCTGCGCGGCGAAGGCGAATTGCTCGGCACCCGCCAGTCCGGCACGCCGGGCTTCCAGGTGGCGCGCATCGAGATGCACGCCGACTTGCTCGAAGCAGCCCGCGACGATGCAAGGCTGGTCCTGTCGCGCGACCCGGAACTACAGTCTGAGCGCGGCGAGGCGCTGCGGCTGCTGCTCTATTTGTTCGGCCGCGACGAGGCCGTGCGGCTCTTGCGTGCCGGCTGAGCACCCTCGGCGATCAGCCCGCCAAGCGGCGGGTTGGCGAGATCTCCGTCGATCGGCTGGCCGTTCATCGTCACCATTTTCGGCTTGACTTCGGGCGCCACCAGCCCGGCCGAGACGATCAGCCTGGCGCCGTCCTCGATCGTCATGTCGAGCAGCACGATGTCGGATTTCGGCACGTACATCAGGAAACCGGTGGTAGGGTTCGGCGTGCACGGCATGAACACGGCGATCATCGGGTCGCCTGCATGGTCGAGCTTCTGGTTGATCTCGGTTTCCTTCTCGCTGGCGACGAAGACCAGCGACCAGACGCCTTTTCGCGGATATTCGACCAGCCCGACCTGGCGGAACATATCGCCCTTGTTCGACAGCACCGTCTGGAAAATCTGCTTCAGCGAACCGTAGATGCCGCGCACCAGCGGCATACGGCCCAGCAGCCGTTCGCCGAAATTGACGATGGCGCGACCGACGATGTTGGCGGTCATGAAGCCGATCAGCGTGATCAGCACGAGCGCCACGATCAGGCCGAAGCCGGGCACCGGAAACGGCAAATAGGTGTCGGGGCTGTAGCGCGCCGGAATGTACGGCTTCACCCAGGAATCGACCCAGCCGACGAACGACCAGGCGATATAGGCGGTGATCGCCAGCGGCGCGCAGACGATAAAGCCTGTGAGGAAATAGTTCCTCAGCCGGGTCATGCCGGAAGTTCTGGGAGCATCGGACATGGTTCACCGGGGACGCGGGTTGCAGCGCCACACTAGTGAAGCGGACGGCGCTTTGGAACCGCGAAGTTTTTAAGACCGCCGATGAGCGCCGACTACTCCACCGTCACCGATTTCGCCAGATTGCGCGGCTGGTCGACGTCTGTCCCCATAAACACGGCGGCGTAGTAGGCCAGCATCTGGATCGGCAGCGCATAGATGATCGGCGAGATGATTTCCGGCACGTCGGGCAGGATGATCGTCTCCATCGTCTTGACGCTGACCTGCGCCGCGCCCTTGGCGTCGGTGATCAGGATGATCTTGCCGCCGCGCGCCGCCACTTCCTGCATGTTCGACACGGTCTTTTCGAAGATACGGTCATGCGGCGCGATGACGATGACCGGCATGTTCTCGTCGATCAGCGCGATAGGCCCATGCTTCAGCTCGCCCGCGGCGTAGCCCTCGGCGTGGATGTAGGAGATTTCCTTGAGTTTCAGTGCGCCTTCCATGGCCAGCGGGAAATTGGTGTCGCGGCCGAGATAGAGCACGTCCTTGTAGCGCGAGATTTCGCGCGCGATGCGCTCGATCTGCTCTTCAAGCTTCAGCACCTGGTTAGCGTAGCGCGGCGCCTCCGAAAGCGCGCGCACCAGCGTCTTTTCCTCGTCCTTCGAGATCGTACCGCGCGCCACGCCGGCGCGTACCGCAAGCGACGCCAGCACCGAGAGCTGGCAGGTGAAAGCCTTGGTCGAGGCGACGCCGATCTCCGGCCCGGCCAGTGTCGGCAGCACGACGTCGGATTCGCGCGCCATGGTCGATTCGCGCACGTTGACGATGGCGCCGATCTTCATGCCGGCCTTGCGGCAATAGCGCAGCGAGGCCAGCGTGTCGGCAGTTTCGCCCGACTGCGAGATGAAGAAGGCGGCATCATCCGCCGATAGCGGCATTTCGCGGTAGCGGAATTCCGAGGCGACATCGATGTCGACCGGCAGCCGCGCATAGCGCTCGAACCAGTATTTGCTGATCAGCCCGGCGAGATAGGCAGTGCCGCAGGCCGAGATCGCCAGCCGGCTGATCTTGGCGAAATCGAAAGGCAGGTCCAGCGGCTTCGACACGCCGGAGACGAAATCGACATAGTGCGCCAGCGTGTGCGAGATCACTTCCGGCTGCTCATGGATTTCCTTTTCCATGAAGTGGCGGCGGTTGCCCTTGTCGACCATGAAGCTGGTCGACAGCGATTGCTGGCGCTTGCGCTCGACCTTCTTGCCGTCGATGTCGAAGATGGTGACGCCGTCGCGGCGTACCACCGCCCAGTCACCGTCTTCGAGATAGGTGATCGAGTTGGTGAACGGGGCGAGCGCAATGGCGTCGGAGCCCAGGAACATTTCGCCATCGCCATGGCCGACGGCCAGCGGCGGGCCGTTGCGGGCGCCAACGATGAGATCCTCATCGCCAGTGAACATGATGGCCAGCGCAAAGGCGCCTTCCAGCCGCTTCAGCGCCTGGTGCGCTGCCTCGATCGGCTTCAGTCCTTTGGCGAGTTCCCGCGCCACCAGATGTGCGACAACTTCGGTGTCGGTCTGCGACGAGAAGACATAGCCGTCGCGGATCAGCTCGTCGCGCAATTCGGCGAAATTCTCGATGATGCCGTTGTGGACGATGGCGACGCCGTCGGAGAAATGCGGATGCGCATTGGTCTCGTTGGGCACGCCATGGGTGGCCCAGCGCGTATGGCCGATGCCGATCGTGCCATCGAGCGGCTCGTTTTTCAGCAGGCGTTCGAGGTTGATCAGCTTGCCTTCGGCGCGGCGGCGGCCGAGCGCGCCCTTCTCGACTGTAGCGACGCCGGCCGAGTCATAGCCACGATATTCAAGCCGCTTCAAAGCATCGACAATGAGCGGCGCGACTTGGCTCTGGCCGACAATTCCGACGATACCGCACATGCGCCTGCCCCCGATTCACCTGGAAAACCAGTCCCGATGGAAAACCAGCGCTATCTAGGGATTGCCGGCCCGCCGCGAAAGTCACTTTGCGTTTCGTCTGCTGTAACGGAACGCTTCTCAACCCGATGCACCATGACACACCGCTCTTGCAATCCGGTTACCGCAATTCCTCGGTTGTTCAATTGCTTCGGCGGTTAATGGCGGTGCCGGCCTTTTTCTTCGCCGCTGCGGCAGACGCGAAGCGCTCGCGCAATTCCTTGCCCTTGCCGGGAATGGTCTTCTGGCGGGCGCGGCCGAAGGCCAGCGCATCGTCCGGCACGCTTTCGGTTATGACGCTACCCGATGCGATGTAGCCGCCCTTGCCGATCGTAACCGGCGCCACCAGCGACGAGTTCGAACCGATGAAGGCGCCCTCGCCGATGTCGGTGAAAAACTTCGAGTAGCCGTCATAGTTGCAGGTAATGGTGCCGGCGCCGATATTGGCCCCCGCGCCCACACGGGCATCGCCGATATAAGTCAGATGATTGACCTTGGCGCCCTCCTCGATGACCGCCTGCTTGACCTCGCAGAAATTGCCGACCTTGGCTTTCTCGCGGAGATCGGCGCCTGGCCTGAGCCGTGCGAACGGACCGACGTCGCAATTGGCAGCGACGGTCGCGCCTTCGATGTGGCTGAAGGCGTGGATCTTGGCGCCGCCGGCGATTTTCACGCCCGGGCCGAACCAGACATTGGGCTCGACGATGGTGTCGGCGCCGATTTCGGTATCGTGCGAGAAATACACGGTGTCCGGCGCAATCAGCGTTACGCCCGACAGCATCGCCTCGTCCCGACGACGCTGTTGCCAGATGCCTTCCGCCTGCGCCAGCTCGGCCCTGTTGTTGATGCCGAGCGCGCTCTCGAAGCTCGTTTCGGTGGCGACGACATCGAGCCCTTTCGCACTGGCGATCTCGACGATGTCGGTGAGATAGTACTCGCCCTTGGCGTTCTTGTTGCCGACCTTGTCGAGCAGTTCGAGCGCATGAGCGCCGGCCACCGCCATCATGCCGGCATTGCAGAAGCCGATCTTCTTTTCCTCGGCGGAGCAGTCCTTCTCCTCGCGGATGGCGGTGAGCTTGCCACCTTTTTCGATCAGCCGGCCATAGCCGGCCGGGCTGGGCGGACGGAAACCGATCACCACGACGGCCGCGCCATCGGCAAGCTTTTGCCGCGCGGTCACCAGGGCTTCAGCATCGATCAGCGGCGTGTCGCCGAACATCACGAGAATGTCGTCATAACCCGTTGATATTGCACCGCGTGCGGCCAGCACCGCATGCGCGGTGCCGAGCCGCTTCTCCTGCACGAACGTCTCGGCCTTGGGCGCGAACTTCGCCGCTGCCTTGCGCATATCCTCGGCGCCATGGCCGATCACCAGCGCCTGGCTGCGGGCGCCGGCGGCCTCTGCCGCCCTCACCACATGGGCGACCATCGGCAGTCCGGCGATCTGGTGCAGCACCTTCGGCGTCGCGCTCTTCATGCGCGTGCCTTCACCGGCGGCGAGGATAACGGACAGGCAGGATCTGGTTTGCATGTTGGGAGTTTCCGAGGACCGAGATTCGTTGCAGTCTTAGCACCGGAGGCATCGCGGTCCAATGCGGCTGAATTTCGGTAGAAACCTAACAAAGACCCTTGGCGGTCGTCAGGTAAGTATGGTCATCCGCAGGAGACAGAAAGTGCTTTGGGGATGAATACCCAGATTTCGTTCCCGCGAGCTGTCAGTTGGGCCTTTCGGTCCGATTTCGACAAACGGCGGCGATTTGAGTTGGAGAATTCGCCTGCTTTTGACGAGATTGTAGAGCGAATATGCAAGGAAGCCGCTTCAAGAAAGATAGATGCGTCTGTAAGGCCCGGGAACCGAGCCGAATTATTCGGGTGTCATCGCGCTGGGTTTTGTTTGCGGGTTAAGCCAACGACCTTTGACATTTTCTTTAATAGCCCCATGGGTTTGCGAGCTCAGTATCTAGTTCATCCTGATCTTGGACAGGCGGCAAACTGCGTGTTGATCGCGGCTCTCAGATTGCAGTTGCTTGATGCCTATAAGAAGGAATCGCTACCGATTGCGCATAAAAATTGGTCAATCGACAACTCCATCGACGCAACATCGGCAAGGATATGGCGATACGAGTTGGTCTCTACCGCACCCAAACACGATCTTAACATCCCAGGGTGGGACGGACATGGATCGTCCGCCCCAATGGGAGAATGCTTAGTTGTAAATGGTGCGTGGATCGACTCGGATGGCCAGGAGGTAGTCATTCCGGAGAAGATCGGACGGCGATTTGAAGTGCACAGAAGCGGATATTCCTAGGGTCAAGCCCAGCACCTACCCCAGCCGGCCCAGCACCGGAAAATTCTCCAGCAGCCAGTAGGACACCGTCTGCACGCCGCCGGTGAGGAAGAACACGCCGGCGACGACCAGCAGCGCGCCGATCGCCTTTTCGACGCGGCCGAGATGGACGCGGAATTTGCCGAGGAAGCGCATGAAGGCGCCGGAGAACAGGGCAGCAATCAGGAACGGAATGCCGAGGCCAAGCGAATAGGCGGCAAGCAGAAGAGCGCCCTCGCCCACCGTCTCGCGGCCGCCGGCCAAGGTCAGGATCGGCCCCAGCACCGGGCCGATGCACGGCGTCCAGCCAAAGGCGAAGGCCAGCCCCATGACATAGGCGGCGACCATGCTGGCGGGCTTGCCCTGCGACTGGAAGCGCGCCTCGCGCGACAAAAGCGGGATGCGCAGGATGCCGAGGAAATTCAGCCCCATCAGGATGATCAGCACCCCGGCAGCCATCGCCAGCGGCTCCTGCCAGACGCGCAGCCAGTGGCCGATGGTCGAGGCGCCGGCGCCAAGCGCCACGAACACGGTGGAGAAACCGAGTACGAAGGCGAGCGAGGAATAGATGAGCGCGCCGCGGGCGCCGGCCTTGGCCGTGACGCCGGCATCGTCACCGCGAAAATCGTCGACCGACACGCCGGCCATGTAGCAGAGATAGGGAGGCACCAGCGGCAGCACGCAAGGCGACAGGAACGAGATCGCCCCCGCTCCGACCGCGCTGACATAGCCGACGTCCAATGGCATTCCAGAACTCCAGATTCCCTGGCGCCGATATAGCGGTGCAAACCCGTGTTCGCCAATCACCATCGTGTGGCATTTGGCTACAGATACGGTCCGGCGGACGAATTGTTGGCGGCCAATCCCAAGTTGACCAAGCCGGGGAAGAAATGTCCCTCGCCGAGCGTTCACAGAGCGAAGCCGCGATTTCTGCGCGCTTCGTCGGATCACCAGGGAGATTTCCATGAAAACGATCACCGTCGGCCTGGCCGCCCTTCTGCTCAGCACCGCCGCATCCTTCGCCGCCGAAGCGTGGAAGGAAGCCGAAGTCGGTGGCACCAAGATCTACACCGATGCCAATGGCATGACGCTCTATACCTATGACAAGGACGAGAAGGGCAAGACCAACTGCTACGACAAATGCGCCACCAACTGGCCGCCGCTGAAGGCCGAGGACGGCGCTAAGGCGGACGACGAATGGACCATCGTCGACCGCACCGACGGCACCAAGATGTGGGCCTATGACGGCAAGCCGGTCTACACCTTCATCAAGGACAAGAAGGCCGGTGACATCACGGGCGACGGCGTCGGCGAAGTCTGGCACATCGTCAAGGCCGACTGATCGTCCGAACCTCTATCCCGCACCCCATCGGCGGGACTCGGCTGGCCGCCGGCTCCAAGCGACCCGGCGACCAGTTCGGCATTTACGCGCAGCACGAACTGGTCGCGGCGCCTTTCCCGGTGGCTCGAAACACGAACCGTCCCAGACAAAAATTTTGTGATCTTCTCCATACACTCTAAGAGTGTATTGCGGCACACGCCTCCGCATTTTGGCCGCTTGCCCTTGACCGATCGCAAAAGCGCGGCCATGTGAGCGACCAATTGAATGCGTCACGCAGCGGAATTCTTCTGCCGCCCCACAGCTGATATGAGACCTCATGGACGTCGTCGTCGTCGAATCGCCGGCCAAGGCAAAGACAATCAACAAGTATCTCGGCAAGAACTTCAAGGTTCTGGCCTCGTTCGGCCATGTCCGCGATCTGCCGGCCAAGGATGGTTCGGTGCGTCCCGACGAGGATTTCGCCATGTCCTGGGCGGTCGACACCGCGTCCGGAAAGCGTCTCACCGACATAGCCAACGCGGTCAAGGATGCCGATGGCCTGATCCTCGCCACCGATCCGGATCGCGAGGGCGAAGCCATTTCCTGGCACGTGCTGGAGGTGCTCAAGCAGAAGCGCGTGTTGAAGGACAAGCCGGTCAGCCGCGTCGTCTTCAATGCCATCACCAAGTCGTCGGTGCTGGAAGCGATGGCCAATCCGCGCCAGATCGATGCGCCATTGGTCGATGCCTATCTGGCTCGCCGCGCACTCGATTATCTCGTCGGCTTCACGCTGTCGCCGGTGCTGTGGCGCAAATTGCCGGGCGCCCGTTCCGCCGGCCGCGTCCAGTCGGTGGCGCTGCGCCTGGTCTGCGACCGCGAATCCGAAATCGAACGTTTCGTCCGCGAGGAATACTGGCAGATCGCTGCCCTCCTCGGCACGCCACGTAACGACAGCTTCGAGGCGCGGCTGACCGCGTTCGAGCGCAAGAAGCTGCAGAAGCTCGACATCGCCAGCAAGGCGCAGGCCGACGATATCAAGGGCATGCTCGAAGGCGCGACCTTCAAGGCTCTGTCGGTGGAAGCCAAGCCGACGCGGCGCAATCCTGGCCCGCCCTTCACCACTTCGACGCTGCAGCAGGCGGCATCGTCGGGCCTCGGCTTTTCGGCGACGCGCACCATGCAAGTGGCGCAGCGCCTCTATGAAGGCATGGAGATCGGCGGCGAGACCACCGGCCTGATCACCTATATGCGAACCGACGGCGTGCAGATGGCGCCGGAGGCGATCGACGCCGCCCGCGACACCATCGCCAAGGAATTCGGCCCAAGATACCTCCCGGAAAAGCCGCGCCAGTACACAGCCAAGGCCAAGAATGCCCAGGAAGCGCACGAGGCGGTCCGCCCGACCGATTTCATGCGCACGCCGGCTTCGGTCAGGCAGTATCTCGATTCCGACCAGCTGCGGCTTTACGAATTGATCTGGAAGCGCGCCATCGCCAGCCAGATGCAGTCGGCCGAGATCGAGCGTACCACGGTCGAAATCGAGGCGGTCAATGGCGCTCGCACCGCGGAGCTTCGCGCCGTCGGTTCCGTCGTTCGCTTCGACGGCTTCATCGCCGCCTACACCGACCAGAAGGACGACGACGCCGAAGACGAGGAAAACCGTCGTCTGCCCGAGATCCGTGCCGGCGAGCAGCTGGCCCGTCAGGCGATCAATGCCACCCAGCACACCACCGAGCCGCCGCCGCGCTACTCCGAGGCGTCGCTGATCAAGAAGCTGGAAGAGCTCGGCATCGGCCGTCCGTCGACCTACACCGCGATCCTGAAGACGTTGGAAGACCGTGACTACGTCACCATCGACAAGCGCCGGCTGGTGCCGCAGGCCAAGGGCCGGCTGCTGTCGGCTTTCCTCGAAAGCTTCTTCGAGCGCTATGTCGAATATGACTTCACGGCCTCACTGGAGGAAAAACTTGACGAGATTTCCGACGGCAAGCTCGCCTGGAAGGACGTGCTGCGCGACTTCTGGAAAGATTTTTCCGGCGCCGTCGCCGACATCAAGGAACTGCGCGTCACCGACGTGCTCGATGCGCTGAACGAGGAACTGGCGCCGCTGGTGTTCCCCGCGCGGGAGGATGGCTCGAATCCCCGCATTTGCCCAAAATGCGGCTCCGGCAATCTGTCGCTGAAACTCGGCAAGTTCGGCGCCTTCGTCGGCTGCTCCAATTATCCGGAATGTTCCTTTACCCGCCAGCTCGGCGATGCCGCCAACCCGAATGGCGAGAATGGCGGCGGCGAGGACGGCACCAAGGTGCTCGGCAACGATCCCTACACGGCAGAGGAAATCACGCTGCGCTCAGGCCGCTTCGGTCCTTATATCCAGCGCGGCGACGGCAAGGAAGCCAAGCGGTCCAGCCTGCCCAAGGGCTGGACGCCCGACTCGATCGACCATGAAAAGGCCTTGGCGCTGCTGTCGCTGCCGCGCGATATCGGCAAGCATCCTGAATCCGGCAAGATGATCTCCGCCGGGCTTGGCCGCTATGGTCCATTCGTTTTGCATGATGGCACCTATGCCAATGTCGACAGCATAGAGGATGTGTTCTCGATCGGCCTCAACCGCGCTGTCACCGTGATCGCCGAGAAGCAGCTGAAGGGCAAGGGCGGCCGCAATGGCGGCACTGCGGCGGCGCTGAAGGAACTCGGCGACCATCCCGATGGCGGCGGCAAGATCGTCGTGCGCGATGGCAAATACGGGCCCTATGTCAACTACGGCAAGGTCAACGCGACACTGCCCAAGGGCAAGGATCCGCAGTCGGTGACCGTCGAGGACGCGGTGGCGCTGATTGCCGAGAAGGAAGCCAAAGGCGGCGGCAAGAAGCCGTTCCGCAAGGCGGCAGCCGCCAGGGCCCCCACAGCCAAGAAAACCACTGCCAAAACAACCACTGGCAAGAAAACCACAGCCAAGAAGTCGGCGACCAAGAAGCCGGCGGCGAAGAAAAAGGGATAGCAGCGTGGCGCGCAGGATCACCGGTAGAAGCCACGGCGATCCGCGCACCGCCGACACGAGGGCCAAAGTCAAGGACGACTACAGGCCCTCGCGTGACGAAATCCTGCGCTACATCGCCGAGAACCCCGACCGCGCGGGAAAACGCGACATCGCAAAGGCGTTTGCCTTGCGCGGCGACGACCGCATCTGGCTGAAGGACATTCTGCGCGACCTGCAGGACGAAGGCATCCTGACCAAGGAGCGCAAGCGGCTGGCCCGTGTCGGCGCCCTGCCCCATGTCGCCGTGCTCGACATTTTCGGCCGCGACGGCGACGGTATTCTGCTGGCGCATCCGGCGGAGGCCGTCGGCACCGGCGAACCGCCGGTGATCTCGATCCGCGTCTCCCGCGGCGGCAATGGCCCGCAGCCTGGCATTGGCGACCGTGTGCTGGCCAAGACCTTCCCGACCGACGAGGCGACCGGGCCTGCCTATACGGGCCGCGTAATGAAGATTTTCGAGAAGCGGACAGATGCCGTGCTGGGCGTCTTCCGGATCCTGAGGGACGGCACCTTCCGCATCGAGCCGGTCGAACGTCGCCAGCCCGAACTGATCGTCGACAAGGAATTCCAGAACGGCGCCAGGAACGGCGACCTTGTCGAGGTCGAGCCCGCGCGGGCCTCCCGGTATGGTTTGCCGCGCGCAAAAGTGCTGGCGGTGCTGGGCTCGCTGACCAGCGAAAAGGCGGTCTCGATGATCGCCATCCACGCGCACGACATTCCGCATATCTTCCCGGCCGACGTCATCGCCGAATCCGAGGCGGTAAAACCGGCGACGCTTGCTCACCGCGAGGACTGGCGCGACCTGCCGCTGGTGACCATCGACCCGGCCGACGCCAAGGACCATGACGACGCCGTCTTCGCCACGCCCGACCTCGACGAGAAGAACCCCGGCGGCGTGATCGCCACGGTGGCGATCGCCGATGTTGCAGCCTATGTCCGCTATGGCACCGCACTCGATCGCGAGGCGCTGAAACGCGGCAATTCTGTCTATTTCCCCGACCGCGTCGTGCCGATGCTGCCAGAGCGCATCTCCAACGACTTGTGCTCGCTGCGCGAAGGCCAGGACCGTCCCGCGCTTGCCGTGCGCATGATTTTTGCCGCCGATGGCCGCAAGCTGCGTCACACCTTCCACCGCGTCATGATGAAATCGGCGGCAAAGCTCGCCTATCCGCAGGCCCAGGCCGCGATAGACGGCCTTCCTGACGACAAGACCGGCCCGATCCTCGATACGGTGCTGAAGCCGCTGTGGGACGCCTACGCCATCCTCAAGCGCGGCCGCGATGGCCGCCAGCCGCTCGAGCTTGATCTGCCCGAGCGCAAGATCCTGCTCAAGCCGGACGGCACCGTCGACCGCGTCGTCGTCCCGGAGCGGCTCGACGCCCACAAGCTGATCGAAGAATTCATGATCCAGGCCAATGTCGCCGCCGCCGAAACGCTGGAAGCGAAGAAGCAGGCGCTGGTCTACCGCGTCCACGATGCGCCGTCGCTGGCCAAGCAGGAATCGCTGCGCGAGTTCCTGCAGACGCTCGGCCTGTCGCTGGCGCGTGGCGCGCAGATGCGGCCCGCCCAGTTCAACGGCATTCTCGAGCGCGTGCGTGGCGCCGACAATGAGGGGCTAGTCAACGAAGTGGTGCTGCGCTCGCAGAGTCAGGCCGAATATTCGCCCAAGAACATCGGCCATTTCGGCCTCAACCTGAAGCGCTACGCGCATTTCACCTCCCCGATCCGTCGCTATGCCGATCTGATCGTGCATCGCGGGCTGATTGCCGCACTTGAGCTCGGCCCCGGCGGGCTGACGCAGGACGAAGCGACGCGGCTGGAAGACGTCGCGGTGCTGATCTNCTCGGCCCCGGCGGGCTGACGCAGGACGAAGCGACGCGGCTGGAAGACGTCGCGGTGCTGATCTCGGGCACCGAGCGCCGCGCCATGGCGGCCGAGCGCGACACCGTCGACCGGCTGATCGCCGCCTACCTCGCCGAGCGCATCGACGACCGCTTCGACGCCCGCATTTCGGGCGTCACCAAATCGGGACTATTTGTCCAATTGCCGCAGTTTGGCGCAGATGGCTTCATCCCGGTGTCAAGTCTGGATGGCGATTACTATATATATGACGAAACCGCGCGATCGCTGTTCGGAGAACGCACCGGCAAGGGCTATCAGCTTGCCGACCGCGTCGAGGTTCGCCTGATCGAGGTGGCGCCTATGGCCGGCGCGATGCGTTTCGAGATGCTGACCGACCCGAAGCCCCTGCCCGGCTCCAAACGGTCGTTTCACAAGGCAAAAGGCCGCGCCCGCGCGTCGCAATCGCGCCCGGGGTCGCGCGGCAGGAGACGATAATGGCAAGCGAAATGGGAATCCAGAAGCAGGTTTTCGGCGGCGAACATCATTCGGGCCGAGTCGCCCGCCCGCTGTGGACGGCGATGAAGCGCGGCGCCCTTGGCCGCTGCCCGCATTGCGGCGAAGGCAGGTTGTTCGCCGGGTTCACCAAAAGCGTCGACAAATGCGCCGCGTGCGGTGAGGAGTTCCACCACCACCGCGCCGACGACCTGCCCGCTTATCTCGTCATCGTCATCGTCGGCCACATCGTTCTCGGCGCCTTCATGGGCGTCGAGGCGACGTCGACGCTCTCCATGTGGCAGCACATCGCCATTTGGGTGCCGTTGACCATCGTGCTGTCGGTCGCTCTGCTGCAACCGGTCAAGGGCGCCGTCATCGGACTGCAATGGGCGCTCTATATGCACGGCTTCGGCGGCGAAAAAGACGGCACCGAGCCGCATCCCGGAACCTAGTTTGCGTCAGGGCAATGTCGCCTGGCGCAACATGCCGACCGTGAAAGGCCACTTTCGTTTGCCAGAAGTTTCCGCTAGGTCCTGCGCATGGAAGGTATGACCAAGGCGGAAGTCAGCAGGATGGACCGTGGCGCAGCCGCCCATAGCGGCCTGCCCATACGCCCGCGCGATGCCGCCACCCTGATCCTGCTCGACCGCGAGGGCGACGAGATTCTGGTGCTGATGGGCCGGCGCCATGCAGGCCACGCCTTCATGCCCGGCAAGTTCGTCTTTCCCGGCGGCCGCACCGATTCGGCCGACAGCCGCATTGCCGTTGCCACCCCATTGCTTCCGGAGGAAGAAGCCAGGCTGACCGCCGGCGTCGGCCGCATCAGCCCGTCGCGGGCCCGTGCCATCGCGCTCTCGGCCATCCGCGAGACTTATGAGGAAGCCGGCCTGCTCATCGGCCGCAAAGGCTCGTTCGCAACCGACAAACGCGACTGGCAGGGCTTTGTCGAGCACGGCGTCCAGCCTTCGCTGGCGCCGCTGCGCTTCATTGCCCGCGCCATCACCCCGCCCAATCGCGTGCGTCGTTTCGACACCCGCTTCTTCAGCGCCTGGCGCAGCGATGTCGCCGTGGAACTGCCGGGTGGCGGCCCGACCAATGAGCTGGAAGAACTGGTCTGGCTGCCGCTCGCCAAGGCCAGAGAGGCCGATATCCCCGACATCACCCGAACGATCTTGCAGGAGCTGGAGACGCGGCTTGCCGGCGATCCGCGCCTGCGACCCGGTGGGTCCGTGCCGTTCTACCGGCTTGTCCGCAACCGCTTCGTTCGCGAAATTCTTTAGAGCAATTCCAGGAAAAGTGTGACGCGGTTTTCCGTCCGGAATTACGCAATATCAAACAGACAGAGTATTCAGGCATCACATGACGGTCGATACCCAGCAAGAGGGCGACGAGCGCGTACATTGGCTACCGATGATCGCCGCGATCTCGTCGATCAGCGTCGTCGGCATCGCCATAGGCCTCGGCATGCCGCTGCTCAGCGTTATTCTCGAGAGCCGCGGCCACTCGGCATCGATGATCGGCCTCAACACCGCGGTCGCCGGCCTCGCCTCGATCGCCGGCGCCCCGCTGGCCACGCCGCTGGCGATGCGCTTCGGCGTCGCCTGGACGATGATCGCCATGATCGCCGCCGGCGCGCTCGCCTTTGTCGGCTTCCACTTCGCGCCGGACTTCTGGATGTGGTTCCCACTACGCGTCGTGCTGCACATCGCGCTGACGGTGCTGTTCATCCTGTCGGAATTCTGGATCAGCACCTCGGCGCCGCCGCGCCGGCGCGGCCTGGTGCTCGGCATCTACGCCACCGTGCTGTCGCTCGGCTTCGCCGCCGGGCCATGGATCTTCGCCCATATCGGCAGCACCGGCTTCTTGCCGTTCGGCGTCATCATCGTCCTGGTCGCGCTGGCCGCAATCCCGGTGCTGGCCGCACGGAATGAAAGTCCCACAATCGTGGTTGACGGCGAAACCAGCAACTTCCTGCGCTATATCTGGCTGGTGCCGACAGCTACCGCCGCCGTGCTGGTGTTCGGCGCTGTCGAGACCGGCGGCTTTGCGCTGTTCCCCGTCTATGGCAACCGCATCGGCTATTCCGAGGCGGATGCAGCCCTCCTGCTCACCATGATCGGCCTCGGCAACGTGCTGTTGCAGATCCCTATCGGTATGATCAGCGACCGCGTCTCAGACCGCCGCTATCTGCTTTTGGCCTGCGCCACGGTCGGACTTGCCGGCACCATCTTCATGCCGTTCTTCGCCGGCAATTGGCACCTGATGGCGGCGCTTCTGTTCGTCTGGGGCGGCGTGGTGGCCGCCATGTACACGATCGGCCTTGCCCATCTGGGCTCGCAGCTCTCCGGCCATGAACTGGCCTCGGCCAACGCCGCCTTCGTGCTCTGCTACGGCGTCGGCATGGTGCTTGGCCCGCAGGCGATCGGCATCGGCATGGATGCCTTCGGGCCCTCCGGCTTCGGCTGGTCGCTCGGCCTGTTCTTTGCCGCCTATATCGCCTTGGTCAGCGCCAGGCTGGTCCGCAAGATCTGGTAGCCTGTCCGTCGCCAGCCTGCGCAATCCTGACGGGATGTCGCCGCTGCTGACAGAACCGTGTCAGGAGACCTCAGCTAAAAGGGTGTCCCAAAAAACCCGAGTTTGAGGATACGGCGATGATCGACAGCGGCTTTGAAACCACATCTCTGCGCATGACGCTTCTGCTGCTTGTCAGCTTCCAGGCCCCGGCAGCCGATGTCGACCGCATCATGGACGCCGTGGTCGCGATCGCGCCGCTGGCAATGGGCAAATACGACCGCAACGCCTATCAAACGGCGCACGGCATCGAACGCTACCGACCGCTGGAAGGTGCAGCCGCCGGCGTCGAAACCGAACTGCGCCGCCGCCCCGGCACCGTCGAGGTCTCGTTCGAGTTGCCCGACGACCAGGTGCTCGCCGCCCGCGTCGTCGAGGCGATTTTCCAGGCGCATTCCTACCAGGAGCCGGTGATCCGCATCCAGCCGATCCTCGCCAGCCGCTCCAAGGGCCTGGACGACCGCGCCAATCCGAATCGCTGGTGGAACACCACCGGGGACTGGAAGAAAGCGCTTCCAGTTAAGGAAGAAGCCTAGAAATCCGGCCCGCTGAGGGGAAGCAGCGACCTTACCTTCTCCCGTTGTGAGGTGAGAAGCGGTCCGTAGCGGACGAAAAGCCAATTGCTTGCTTTTTCGAGATTCGAACGCCCTGAGCCTGCGAAGGGTTGTTCGGGGTGACCAATCCACCCTGCCGAACCCCGCCGCTTCGCAGCGTCCCGGCATTCGCCGGCCTATAGCCATGCTGTCCGTCTCATCCTCAGCCTCCATCGGGCCGATGATAAAACCGGACAACTCATGTGCTACCTAATCCGGACAACTCATGTGCTTACGACACAGGCAAGGCGTCGGGCTTGACTTTCCGGGCACGTTCTTTATGTGTCGCGCCAAGTTTCCCGCGTCCGGGTGTTTTCCCCCGCTCCAGCGGCCAAAACCCCACGAACATAACGGACTGATACAATGGCCAAAGCCGCAAACATCAAGATCAAGCTTCTGTCGACCGCCGACACCGGTTTCTTCTACGTGACCAGCAAGAACAGCCGTACCAAGACCGACAAGCTGTCGTTCCGCAAATACGACCCGGTCGCCAAGAAGCATGTCGAGTTCAAGGAAACCAAGATCAAGTAATCTGGTTTTCATACGCTCTGTCAAAAGCGCCGCCCTCCGGGCGGCGTTTTTGATTCAAGGCCCCGAAAGCCAGAACCCTCCGCTGTTTGGCGCGAAGTGCTCATCTCATTTTTTGGCAAAAAAGGGGGCCGGTCGGCGTATGGCAGCGGTACGAGGAGGCCACTATGTGCCAGCGCCGGCCGGCCGACCCCACGGACCCAGGAGATGCGGCGGACCTGAGCATCATGGGGTATTCGGCGAAGCGATGCGGCTGTCTACCCTCGTGCCCGCATCGCCCTTGTTCTTGCACCGCACATTTGCGCAACAATGTTTGAAAATCAATAGTTTCTTAACCAAGCCTGCCGAATCGCTTGGATTAAGGTAAATTCCTAACCCTGTCCGATTGACTGCATAATCGGTGGTCTAGCCTACGCTGCCTTGGCGACGACCCGGTTGCGGCCGCCACTTTTGGCTTCGTAGAGCGCCACGTCGGCACGTTTCATCAACGCCGCGACCGTGTCCGCGCCCTTCAGAACCGATGACACGCCGACGCTGACCGTGACTTCGATCGCCTTGCCTTCAGGGCCGATGGCAAACGGCAGCTGGGCGATTTCGGCGCGAATGCGCTCGGCAACCTTCTCCGCCACCGCGCCGTCCGTGTCCGGCATCACAACGACGAATTCCTCGCCGCCGAAGCGGCAGGCAAGGTCGATGCCCCTGACGTTCTTGCGCAGCCGCCTTGCGAACTCGCGCAGCACATCGTCGCCGCCGTCATGGCCATGCGAGTCATTGACGGTCTTGAAGCGGTCGAGATCGGTGATCATCACAGACAGAGGCCGCCGCCGCGCCACGGCGCGGTCGAACAGCGTCTGCAAATGGCTGTCGAGGTAGCGGCGGTTGTGCAGCCCGGTCAATGCGTCGGTCACCGCCATCTCTATGGTCTGGGTGACGCTGGCGCGCAGCTGGTCATTGTAGCGCTTGCGGCGCACCTGCGTGCGCAGCCGCGCCGTCAGCTCCTGCTGGTCGATCGGCCGCATCAGATAGTCGTTGATGCCGAGTTCGAGGCCTCTGATGATGCGGCCCTCCTCGCCTTCGTCGGCAATCAGGATGATCGACAGGAAGCGGGTGCGGTCGAGCGAACGCAATTGCGAACACAACCGCAGCGGATCGAAATCGGTAAAACCGGTCGAGATCAGCACGCACTCATAGGGCGCCTCGGCGGCCTGGAAGAAGCCGGCATGCGGATCGGTGGCAATGTCGAGCTTGGCGCTGCCGCGCAGCATGTTCTGGATGCGCTCAACCGACGATTTGCGCTCGTCGATCAACAGCACCTTCGGCGTGGCGTCCTCCGACGCGAAGCTGCGGCTCAACAGCGCCTCGATGCCGATGTTGCGGGTGGTCGATGCGCGCAGCCGCAGCTCGTCGGTCAGCGCCTTCAGCCTGACCAGGCTCTTCACCCGCGTCATCAGTTGCAGATCGTTGACCGGCTTGGTGAGAAAGTCGTCGGCGCCTGCCTCGAGGCCGCGCACCCGGTCGGCAACATGGCCCAGCGCGGTCACCATGACCACCGGTATATGCGCGGTCGCCGGATCGCTTTTCAGCCGCTTGCAGACCTCGAACCCGTCCATGCCGGGCATCATCACGTCGAGCAGCACGACATCGACCTTGCCGTTTTCGCAGGTCTCGATCGCGTCCGGCCCGTTGGAGGCCGTCAACACCTCGAAATATTCGGCCAGCAGCCGAACCTCGAGAAGTTTGACATTGGCAGGGATGTCGTCGACGACGAGGATCCGCGCGGTCATGTCACAAGGCTCCGGCTGAAGGCATCAGGCATCACCGAGATAGGATTTGATGGTCTCGATGAAACGCGGCACCGAGATCGGCTTGGAGATGTAGGCCTCGCAACCGCCCTGGCGAATGCGTTCCTCGTCGCCCTTCATGGCGAAGGCGGTGACGGCGATGACCGGAATGGAATGGAGGTCGTCGTCCTCCTTCAGCCATTTCGTCACTTCCAGCCCCGACACTTCGGGCAGCTGGATGTCCATCAGGATCAGGTCGGGCCTGTGCTGGCGCGCCAGATCGAGCGCCTCGAGCCCGTTGCGCGTGCGCACCGTTTCATAACCGCTGGCTTCGATGAGGTCGCGAAAGAGCTTCATATTGAGCTCGTTGTCCTCGACGATCATGACCTTCTTAGGCATCGATTTCCCGTCCCGGCCAGGCTTCTGCCCGAAGCCCTGCCGCTATGCGCCCTTGTCGAAGCACACCAAACCCTCGCCCACTCTTAAGGCAATATGATTGACGAAATGGAAACCCGAAGCGGCAAAAGCCATTCGGATTCCACCTCGAAAACCACATTGGATCGGGGCTGTGGCTTGCCGCAGGCGACGCTTGCGATTACTGCGGAAAAGAGACTCATTTCCGCAACGAGAAAGTAGTGATGGCAAACGCAGCGTCAATGCGCGAGGAAGCGGAAACCATTGCCGTGAAGGCACTGGGCTTCGTCGCCGCCGACCCCGAACTCCTGCCGCGCTTCCTGGCCATCACCGGCATCGAGGCGTCCGCCATCCGCCGCGCCGCGGCCGAACCGGGATTCCTTGCCGGCGTGCTGCAGTTCATCCTCGCCCACGAGCCGACCTTGCTGCGCTTTGCCGAGGAAACCGACACTCCGCCGGCCTCAGTCGGCAAGGCGTTGCGCGCGCTGCCTCTTGGCGGCGACGACCATGAGCATTCGATATGAGCGACGATCCCGAGACGGCACGCCAGATCGCCGAACTTGCAGCCGACGACCGGCCTCTGCTGATCCTCGATGTCGACGATGTCGTGCTCGAATTCATCCGGCCGTTTCCGCATTTCCTGAAATCGCGCGGCTTCGGCCTGACGCTGGCCTCGTTCCGTCTCACCGGCAACATTGCCGAAACGGCGAGCGGCCGGCTGATCGAACAGCCGGAGGTGACGGCACTTCTCGGAGATTTCTTCGATACGCAGGCCGACTGGCAGAGCGTCACCGATGGTGCCGAACAAGCGCTTGCCAGCCTTGGCGACCGCGCCGAGATCGTCCTTTTGACCGCCATGCCGCACCGGCATCGCGCTGCGCGCCGCGCCCATCTCGATGCGCTCGGGCTGCCCTATCCGCTGTTGACCACCGAGATGGCCAAGGGACCGGCGGTGGCGAAACTGCGCGGCAAGAACGGACGGCCGGTGGCCTTTGTCGACGACCAGCCCGCCAATCTTATCTCGGCGCGCAATTCCGTCGCCGACGCGCATCTCTTCCACCTGATGGCCGACAATTCGCTGCGCGCCTTCATGCCGCCGGTGCCCGACGACATCATCTCCGTCGAGGACTGGCACGAGGCCGCGCCGAAGATCGCGAGCGCGCTCGGGCTTTAAGCCCAAGCGCCTCCAAGCTTGGCGATCAAGGCTGCAGCTTCGCCCCTGCTCCGCCATTGTTGCCCTCGCCAGGGATCGCATCCTGATCGGTGTTGTCTTCCACGACCGGATCCGGCCCCTTCAGCATGGCGCCGTTGACCGTCACCGACCCATCGTGCCTGGCGTTGATCACCCATTCGATACGGCCGTCCGGCAGCGTCTTGGCAAATCCCTTGATGGCCAAGGCGCCGGTAAAAGCCTGTGAGGCCTGCGGGTCGGTCTTCGCCGCCTCCTGCAGGCTTGCCACGATCTTGTCGTAGCCGGTCACGTCGATTGTCACGTTGGCATCGGGCTTCTCGCCATCGGGAAACGTCATATCGCCCTCCAGCCCGATTTCGGCACCGCCGCCCTGGACCGTGCTGTGGCCGATGAGGATCTTGGGGCCGTTCGCCAGAAAATCTTTCTTCAGGCCGTCGCCGAAATCCGCCGAAAGCGGCGGGTTGTTGTTGAGATCGAAGGCCTCAATAGCCTTCTTGGCCATTGTGTCGAGATCGATGTTGGCCCCACCGAAATTGAGGTCGATGTCGGTGGGCAACAGCGCGACGCTCCAGGCTGGAACAAGATTTTGCGGTATCGAGAGCCCAGACGCTTTGATCCCGTAGCTGATCGTTCCGTTGCGCGAGACACCGTCCATGCCGAAGGCGATGCCGAGTGTTGCTGCGCCGAAACTGCCGATCGGGCTGCCGACGCTGAAATCCTTGAGACTGTAAGCCCCATCAATCCGCTCCCATATCGGCAGCGCGGTCAGAAGATGCGACTTGAGCTCCGCCTGATTGGCTTTCAGTTTCGCCTCGTCCTCATTGGCCACGGCGAAAGCCAACAGGTCCAGAATAGGCTTCGTGCGCAGCCCCTTGCCTTTCGCGTCGACCGAAAATTCGGGCGACTTGACCGTCAGCGGGATCTTCTGCCCGCTGTTGGGGTTGTCGATCGTGATGACCTCTGCAAAATCGGCAATCGTCTGAACCATGCTAAAATCGACACCGCCATTTGCGCCCTTGGTAGCGCTCATTGTGGCGGTTCCAGCACCAGAACTCATCTCCGTGCGCTGCCTGGCGTCCTGCGACGTCATATTCATGCCTTCAAGTGACGACGTGGCGCTGCTGAAAGCCGCCAACTCGGGATGGTAGACACCAACGAACTTCCCGCCCTTGATAGACATCTTCATGCTTTGCGGCCCCTGAGGGCCGTTGAACTCCATCGACCCTTCCGGCGCCAGATTGCCTGAGACATCCCACGCGCCATCGCTGCGTGGTTTGGTCAACAGCGTATAAGGGGTGAGATCGAGCTTCAGGCCATCCTGTTTTGCCAAGAGTTCCACGACGGGCTTGAAATCGAATGCGAGCTTGTAGGCGTCGCCTTCGACCGAGACCTTCAGAAATCCGATCTCGAACGGCTTCTTGCTGAAATAGCGCGCCAGATTGTCGGTAAGCTGCTTGGCGCCCTCGCTGTCGACCGTCTGCCCAAGCGCCGGCGCACTGCAGGCTAGAAGCAAAGCGAATGGCAAAACGCGCTTCATATCGATCCTCCACTTTATTGCAGTCGTCAAAACCGCTTCTACCACTGGTAGGAAAATACCATCACAGCCGCAAGACAAGACCTATGGATTGCTGCCGCCTACAACACCAGCCGCATCAGCGGCCGTCCGGCCTTGCGTTCGACAAGCCGCTCGAAGCCGGCCTTTTCAAACACACGCGACGAGCCGACGAACAGCCCGATCGAACGCGAATCGCGCGACACGTCGATCGGACACGCCTCGACCAGCCGCGCCTTGTTCTGGCGGGCAAAAGCGATGCCGCCCTCGACCAGGCGGTGGCTGACGCCCCGGCCGCGCGCGCTGGCGCGGATGAAGAAGCAGGAGATGGCCCAGACGCCGGGATCTACGGCGTCGGTTGGATCGACCGGCGCCGAGCCCCGGCCCCGATTGTTCCATTCGGGCACGTCGGCGCGTGGACCGATCTGCATCCAGCCGACCGCCTGGCCGTCCTCGAAGGCCAAAAGCCCCGGCGGCGGCCCGGCCTCGATACGCGCCTTGATATGATCCTTGTTGCGCTGCTTGTCGCTGGCCCGTCGGACCGCCGGCGCCATCCGGAAATGCGTGCACCAGCAGCCGTAACAGGCGCCCTGCTTGCCGAAAAGATCCTCGAAATCCGCCCACAGGTCAGGCGCCAGCGGCGCTATGGTGGTGCTCATGAGTTCTCTCCCGGCTAACCGCTTGTGGCGGCTTCCGTCCTGACGTACCATTGCATCTGTTCTCTTTATGTTCGCAGCGATGGCGGCCCCTGTCAACAATCCCGAGCACGGTTTTTGCCGCGACTGCCTGACCTTTCAGCGCAGCGATACCAGGCGCTGTGAGCGTTGCGGCAGCCCTCGACTCACCCGCCATCCCGAGCTCTACCAGCTGCATCTGGCGCATATCGATTGCGACGCCTTCTATGCGGCGATCGAAAAGCGCGACAATCCGGCGCTGAAGGACAAGCCGCTGATCATCGGCGGCGGCAAGCGCGGCGTCGTCTCCACCGCCTGCTACATCGCCCGCATCAAGGGGGTGCGCTCGGCAATGCCGATGTTCAAGGCGCTCGAAGCCTGTCCGGAAGCGGTCGTCATCCCGCCCAATATGGAGAAATACGTCCGCGTCGGCCGCGATGTCCGCGCCTTGATGCAGGCGCTCACGCCGCTGGTCGAACCGCTCTCCATCGATGAGGCGTTTCTCGACCTTGCCGGCACCGAGCGCCTGCACGGCATGCCGCCGGCGGTGGTGCTGGCGCGCTTTGCGCAGACCGTCGAAAAGGAAATCGGCATCACCGTTTCGGCCGGCCTTTCCTACTGCAAGTTCCTGGCCAAGGTTGCCTCCGATTTCCGCAAGCCGCGCGGCTTTTCGGTGATCGGCGAAGCCGAGGCGCTGGGTTTCCTGGCCGAACAGCCAGTGACGCTGATCTGGGGCGTAGGCAAGGCTTTTGCCGCAACGCTCGAACGCGACGGCATCCGCAGCATCGCCCAGTTGCAGCGCATGGAGCGCGCCGATCTTATGCGCCGCTATGGCGTGATGGGCACCCGGCTCTACCATCTCTCACGCGGCCAGGACGACCGCCGTGTCGATCCCGACCAGGATGCGAAAAGTGTGTCGGCCGAAACCACTTTCGACACCGACATAGCTGAAATGGGCGAACTGGTTCCAGTGCTGAGGGGATTGTCGGAAAAGGTCTCGGCGCGGCTGAAGAAGTCAGGCATTGCCGGGCGCACCGTGGTGCTGAAGCTGAAGACGCAGGATTTCAAGCTGCGTACCCGCAACCGCCAGCTCGGCGACCCGACAAGGCTGGCCGACCGCATTTTCCAGACCGGGCTCGAGCTGTTGCGCAAGGAGGCGGACGGGACAAAGTACCGGCTGCTCGGCATCGGTGTCAGCGATCTCTCGGATGACGAGAAGGCCGATCCGCCCGATCTCGTCGACGTCGGCTCGCGCAAGCGCGCCATGGCCGAAAGCGCCATCGATACGCTGCGCGACAAGTTCGGCAAGAAGGCGGTGGAAACCGGCTACACCTTCGGCAAAGGCCGCAACGCCAATCCGCCAGAGCCGATCGAGGAGTGAGACGGCTTAGATACGCTTGAGATCGATGCGGCTGGTCACCACGTTCTTGCCGGTTTTCGGATCGACGTCGGTAACGGTCAACCGCATTCCGTCGCCGCTGGTTTTCTCGACCGTCAACCGCGCCTTGCGATCGCCATTGACCTCCGCCGCCCAGCGAATGCCGAGACTGATCGCGTTGCCGGAACGGCTGCCGGCGAGCTGTGCCGGCCCGGTGCGCGACCCGACATAGACGCCTGTATACTTCGCCCCGCGGGCCTTCAGATTGGCGCTGATGGCGCGCGTCACCACGACAAGACCACGGCAATTGCCGTCAAGCGACAATGAGCTCGAGGTCGCGTCGGAATTGAAGGTGCAGGACACATTCACCGTCGGTGCGTCGGTGGTGACCTTGACTGTCCCCTTGCCGGAGAAATTCCCTTGCAAGGAGCTGAGAAAATTCGCCTCGTCGGCATGGGCCGCGGCGCTTGCAGTTAGCAGGCAGCCGGCTAGCAGAAACCGCGCGAATGATTTCATCGGAATCTCTCCCCCGTTGATGTTTAAGAAACGATGCGTCCAGCAATTGGCCAATACCGGGAACCAACGCCTGCCGTTGCGTCAGGTTCCACTTCCAGCATGGCTGTTTTGCAACGGGTCTGGCCCAGTCGAATGCGTCGCCTAGCGGTTGCGATGGAAGCCCCGGCTTGCGACATAGCGCCTATGGCACCTTCCCCATCGATCCCCAAAGCCGCGTTCTGGATGGCGCTGTCGATCGCCTCGTTCCTGGCGATGTCGGTCGCCGGCCGCGCCACGACCGCGGAGCTCAACGTGTTCCAGGTGCTGGAACTGCGCTCGGTGATCGGCTTTTTCATCCTGCTGCCGCTGGTGATGATGAGCGGCGGATTCGCTGCAATGCGCACGCAGCGCCCGTTGGCCCATATCGCTCGCAATGTCATCCACTATACGGGCCAGGCCGCATGGCTCTATGCGCTGACGCTGATCCCGCTTGCGGTCCTCATATCGGTCGAATTCACCACGCCGATCTGGACCGCGATCCTGGCGGTGGCGTTTCTTGGCGAAAGGCTCTCCCGCCCGAAAATTGCGGCGGTCGTGCTTGGCCTGATCGGCGTGGTGGTCATCGTTCGCCCCGGCGTCGGCTCCATGGATCCGGGTCACCTCGTCGTTCTCGGCGCGGCCGTGTGCTTTGGCGTATCGGTGGTGTTGGTCAAGTCGCTGACCCGCACGGACAGCGTCGTGCGCATCATCTTCTGGATGCTGATCATCCAGTCAGTGGTCGGCCTGATCCCGGCGCTTTATGAATGGCGCAACCCACCGCTCGAACTCTGGCCATGGATCCTGCTGATTGCCTTCACCGGCATGTCGTCGCATTTCTGCATGGCGCGTGCCCTCACCTATGCCGACGCTACGGTGATTTCACCGATGGATTTCCTGCGCGTGCCACTGTCGGCGCTGATCGGCTGGCTGCTCTACAGCGAACAGATCGACATCTTTACAGCCGGCGGCGCCCTGCTGATCCTGATGGGCAACCTGCTCAACCTGCAGCGCAAGGCGCCAAAGCCGGCCGAGGTCGCGGCCTCGTAGCGGTCGGTCAATTCCCCTCATCCGGTATGTTGAGAAGATGCCCGCAGGCCTTGCAGTGCACGGCGTCCGGCTCATGCCGTTGCAGTCCGCACTGCGGACAGGGAAAGAACACCTTGGCGGGTCGAAAAATCGCCGTCGCCAGTCTGACGAACAGCGAGATGCCGATGATCATGGTGGCGATCGCGGTCAGCTTGCCGGCGATCCCCGGCAGCACGATGTCGCCGAAACCGGTCGTCGTCACCGTGGCAACGGTGAAATACAGCGCATCAATGTAGTTTTCGAGGCCGGCGCCGGTGCGGAAGAAGAAGGTGTAGACGAAGCCGGTGATGACGAACAGGAACGTCAACAGGTTGATGACCGCGTGGCTCGCCTCGCGCCAGGGCCTCAAGCCACGCATTTCGAAATGCCGCCAAAGCGACCCGCTGCGCGACAGCGACCACAGCCGCAGGATGCGCAGGAACGCCAGATTTGCCAGCGCCGTCGGCATCAGCAGCGTCAAAAGGATGAAGACATCGACCCAGGATGTCGGCTGTTTCATCAGCCGCAACATGTCGTTGGAGGCTAACAGTCGGGCAATCAGGTCGGCGGCGACCAGCGCCGCGACGGTATAGTCGAGCCCCAGGAATGACGGCTTGTCCTGGAGCACCGGCGTGGCAACGAAGAAGGCGATGATGGCGAGGTCGATGATGACCGCCACCAGTTGAAACCGGAACGCCGCCGGCGTGCGTCCGTGATAGAGCTTGCGCAGCCTGTCACGCAGCCGCGCCATCGCTGAGCTTTGCTGCGATCCGTCCTTCTCGGCTGCTTTCATCACCAAGTGCCTAACTGTCCCAGCCGGGGCCGTCTAGAGCATGATCCCAAAAAGTGGGTGCCGGTTTTCGAAAAAGATCATGCTCCAACAAAGGGTTAGATCATGATGAGATTTCAACCTAATCTCATCATGATCTAGTGGCCCCGGTGATCGTCAGCCCTCCACCACCTTGCCGTCCGGCCCGACGAGGCGCCAGGCCGAGGCGGTGTCGTAGACGAACCGCTCCTCCGCAATCCGTCACCACGCCAGCGCTGCAGGGCCACCTCTTCCAGCCGGCGCACGGTGCCGACCTTGTCGACACGGTCGAAGGTCCAGCGGATGGCGACATTGTCGCCATCGACCAGGAATGTCTGGACAGGATGGGTGTGCATCTTCTCGATCCGGTCGAGTGCTGCCTGTTTATGCGCCATCAGTGTTTCCTTGCCGCGCCGCAGGACGCCAAGATTTTCCTGCATGGTGGCATCGTCATGGTAGAAGTCGGCGATCGCCTTGACATGGCTGCCTTCGACCACCGCCTTGAGGAAGGCTTCGACGCGTTCGCGGCTGGGCATGATTGTGCGTTCCTGTGAAGTTTCTGCTCAACGCATGTGGTTCAAAGGAAGGTCAGTTCAACCACGCCCCGCACGCTGGCCCTATCGGCTGCAATGTCAGGCCCAGAGAATCTTTAGGCCGTGATGCACTGGCCAACGTCGATGCGATTGCCGTGTATATCAGCGCAGCCTAGACGAGCTCGACTTCGACCACACCCGGCACCGCGCGCATGGCCGACGCGATCTGCGGCGAGATGCGGTAGCGATTGGGCAATTCGATCTCGATCTCACCTTGCCCGGCTTCCTTGATCAGCACGAAGCTGACCTGGCCCTCGCCCTTCACCGCCAGTTGGCCGGCCAGCATGCCGATCGGAGCCGCATCGCGCACGAAGATGCGCAGCGCCTTCTGGATACGGCTGGCCTCATCCTCCAGCGACTGCACCGTCTGGATGCGCAGATTGACCCCTTCGGGCCTATCCTCGGCCGAAACGGTGATCACCACCGAACGTCCGGGCTCGAGCAGATCGCGATACTGCGCCAACCCTTCCGAAAACAGCACGGCTTCATATTGGCCAGATGTGTCGGAAAAGGCGATGACGCCCATCTTGTTGCCGGTTCGGGTCTTGCGCTCCTGCTTGGTGGTGACGGTGCCGGCGAGCCGGCCCGCGGCGGCACCGCGTTTGACCGCAGCCGAGAACTCGCCCCAGTTTTGCACGCGCATCTTCTGCAGGGCCGCCTTGTACTCGTCGAGCGGATGCGCCGAAAGATAGAAGCCGACGACCTGGAATTCGCGGTGCAGCCGGTCGGCGGCAAGCCACGGATCGGTCTGCGGCAAATTGAGCGCCTGCTGCTGCGCGCCGAGCGACGCGCCGAAAATGTCGTGCTGGCCCGAAATGGCATTCTGCTGCGCCAGAGAAGCCAGCCCCATCATCCGTTCGACGCCGGCCATCATCTGGGCGCGGTCGTGGCCGAAGCAGTCGAGCGCGCCGGCCATGATCAGGCTTTCGAAGACGCGCTTGCCGACGATCTTGGGATCGACCCTTTCACAGAAATCGGCGAGATTCTTGAACGGCTTTTCGCCGCGCATGGCGACGATGTGCTCGACCGCAGCGTCGCCGACGCCCTTGAGGGCCGCCAGCGAATAGTAAATGCGGTTCTCGCCGACCTCGAAATTGCGGAAGCTGGTCATCACTGACGGCGGCACCACCTCGATGCCGAGACGCAGCGCATCCTGGCGGAAATCGGCGAGTTTGTCGGTATTGCCCATGTCGAGCGTCATCGACGCCGCCAGGAACTCGACGGGGTAATGCGCCTTGAGATAGGCGGTCTGGTAGGACACGACGGCGTAGGCGGCCGCGTGCGATTTGTTGAAGCCGTAGTCGGCGAACTTGGCCAGAAGGTCGAAGATGAAGTCGGCCTGCGGCTTGCCGACGCCGCGTTCGACCGCACCGGTGACGAAGCGCTCGCGCTGCTTGTCCATTTCGGCGCGGATCTTCTTGCCCATCGCGCGACGCAGCAGATCGGCTTCGCCGAGCGAATAGCCTGACAGTTCCTGCGCGATCTGCATCACCTGTTCCTGGTAGACGATGACGCCTTGCGTCTCCTTCACCAGATGGTCGATCTTGGGATGGATCGATGCCATCTCCTCTTCGCCATGCTTTCTGGCGTTGTAGGTCGGGATGTTCTCCATCGGGCCGGGACGGTAGAGCGCCACCAGCGCGATGATGTCCTCGATGCAGTCGGGCCGCATGCCGATCAGCGCCTTGCGCATGCCGGCACTTTCCACCTGGAACACACCGACCACTTCGCCGCGCGACAGCATGGCGTAGGTTTCAGGATCGTCGAGCGGGATCGTCGCCAGGTCGATCTCGATGCCGCGCCGGCGGATCAGCTTCACCGCCGTCTCCAGCACCGTCAGCGTCTTCAGGCCGAGGAAGTCGAATTTTACCAGCCCGGCCTGCTCGACATATTTCATGTTGAACTGGGTGACCGGCATGTCGGAGCGCGGATCGCGGTACATCGGCACCAGTTCCGACAAGGGCCGGTCGCCGATGACGATGCCGGCGGCGTGCGTCGAAGCGTGGCGGTAGAGCCCTTCCAGCTTTTGCGCCATATCGAGCAGCGTCTGCACGATCGGCTCCTTCTCGGCCTCCTCGGCAAAGCGCGGCTCGTTGGCGATGGCATCCGCCAGCTTGACCGGGTTGGCCGGGTTCTGCGGCACCATCTTGGAGAGCTTGTCGACTTGGCCGTAAGGCATTTGCAGCACGCGGCCGACGTCGCGCAGCACCGCGCGCGCCTGCAGCGTACCGAAGGTGATGATTTGTCCCACCTGGTCGCGGCCATATTTCTGCTGGACGTAGCGGATGACCTCTTCGCGCCGATCCTGGCAGAAGTCGATGTCGAAGTCGGGCATCGACACGCGGTCCGGATTGAGGAAGCGCTCGAACAGCAGCGAGAAGCGCAGCGGATCGATATCGGTGATGGTGGTGGAATAAGCGACCAGCGATCCGGCGCCCGAACCACGGCCCGGCCCGACCGGAATGCCTTGCGCCTTCGCCCATTTGATGAAGTCGGCCACGATCAGGAAGTAACCGGGAAATTTCATCTTCTCGATGATGGAGAGTTCGAAATCGAGCCGCTCGCGGTATTGTTCAACCGTGTAGCCGGCGGTGGGTCCATGCGCCGCCAGCCGGGCGTCGAGACCTTCATGGGCCTGCCGGCGCAGTTCATCGGCCTCGGCCTTCAGCGCCACCTCATTGTCGGCCACATCGCCGCCGGTAAAGCGCGGCAGGATCGGGTTGCGGGTCTTGGGATAATAGGAGCAGCGTAGGGCGATCTCGACGGTGTTGTCGATCGCCTCAGGCAGGTCGGCAAACAGCCTTGCCATATCGGCCTGACTGCGCAGGAAATTGTCCGATGTCAGGCGGCGGCGGTTGTCGGCGGCAACGACCGACCCTTCGGCAATGGCGATCAGCGCATCATGCGCGTCATAGTCGTCGCGGGCGGCGAAGAACGCCTCATTCGTGGCGACCAGCGGCAGATCATGGATATAGGCAAGGTCGACCGATGATTTCTCGATAGCGCGGTCATAACCGGAAACACGGTCCAGCTCGACATAGAGCCGGTCGCCGAACAGCGCCTTGAGTGCCAGAAGCCGCGTCTCGGCAAGATCTCGGCGATCCTCCTTCAGCGCCCGGCCGATCGGGCCGCGCGGCCCGCCGCTGAGGCAGATCAGGCCATCGCTATGGCCTTCCAGCATTGCTGACGTCAGATGCACGGGCTCGCCCGGCGGCGTCTCCAGATAGACCTGGCTGACCAGCCTGACGAGGTTGCTGTAGCCGGCCTCGGTGGCGGCGAGCAGCACCACGGCGTGCATCTCCGGACCATGGCGGCGGCGGTCGCGCTGCGCGTCGCTGGTCTCGCCGGAAAAGGCGAGATCGATCTGGCAACCGATAATCGGCTGGATGCCTTCCTTCACCGCCTTCTGGGCAAATTCCAGCGCGCCGAACAGATTGTTTGTGTCGGTGACTGCGATTGCCGGGCACTCGTCCTTGACTGCATGACCGACAACGGCGGCGACCTGCAAGGCGCCCTCGAGCAGCGAATACGCCGAATGCACGCGCAGATGGATGAACGGCCGCGCCGGCGCCTCCGGGCGCGCAGCAGCGAGCGCTGCTTCGCGCCTCAGGGGATCGCGTGGAAGTTTGTCATCCGCCATGATGTTTCAAATTGCTCGAAGGGCTTTGAGTCGATGGAGATGTATTGTCCCGGACCGGGCGATGCCAGTCCAGCACAAATGACCACCGACCACAGGCTTCCGTACCCAGCCGCACGGCTCAGAGATTGTTCGAAATTCGCTCTGGCGAGTCATATGATGGTGGTTTCGAGAACCGGAGCGCAGCGGCCATTGGTCCGTGAGCACGGGAAGCGCAGAAACCACCTTCAGATGGCCGCCGGAGTAGAATTTCCAAACAATCTCTAGGCGAACTCCATGATCACCGCATCGACAGCCAGGCTGTCACCCGGCTTGGCGTTGAGCTTCGACACGACAAGATCGCGGTCGGCGCGCAGCACGTTTTCCATCTTCATCGCCTCGACCACGGCCAGCGTCTCGCCGGCCTTGACCTCCTGCCCCTCGGCAACCGCGATCGACACGACCAGGCCCGGCATCGGGCAAAGCAGCATCTTGGACGTGTCCGGCGCCACCTTCTCCGGCATCAGCCTTTCCAGCTCCGCCGTGCGCGGCAGCATGGCGCGCGCCGTCACCGACATGCCTTTCCAGGCAATGCGCAGGCCGTTCGGCGCCGGCCTGATCTGCGCCGTGACCTTGCGGGCACCGACAGTGCCGCGCCAGATGAGGTCGCCCGACCGCCAGTCGGACGCCACGGTCAGCGCTTTGCCGCCATCGACCGACAGATCGATTTCCATCGGAATGGAGATCATGCCCTCGATGATCGAAGCCTGGAGATAGTCGTCGCCGAGCTTCACCACCCAATCGCGCTTGAGTGCGCCCGAATGCGGCGCCAGCCGCCCGCCCAGCCGGTCAAGCCGATCGCGGCGCAGAAGCTCGACCGCGGTGGCGATCGCCGCCAGCACTGCCTTTTCATCGCCATTGGGCACGATCGGCGCGAAGCCGTCAGGATATTCCTCGGCGATGAAGCCCGTCGATATCCGCCCCTCGCGCCAGCGCGGATGCTGCATCAGCGCCGCCAGGAACGGGATGTTGTGCTCGATGCCGTCGACGACGAAACTGTCCAGCGCTTCCGACATGGCATCGATGGCCTCGATACGCGTGGGCGCCCAGGTGCAGAGTTTTGCCACCATCGGATCATAGAACATCGAAATCTCGGAGCCTTCGGTGACGCCGGTGTCGTTGCGGATGAAGACATCGCCGAACTTGCCCTCCTCCGGCGGCCGGTAGCGCGTCAACCGGCCGATCGAGGGCAGGAAATTGCGATAGGGATCCTCGGCATAGAGCCGGCTTTCCACCGCCCAGCCGTTCAGCTTGACATCGCTCTGCTCGATCGCCAGCTTCTCGCCGGCGGCGACACGGATCATCTGCTCGACCAGGTCGATGCCGGTAACAAGCTCCGTCACCGGATGCTCGACCTGCAATCGTGTATTCATTTCAAGGAAATAGAAGTTCTTTTCAGCATCGACGATGAACTCGACGGTGCCGGCGCTCTGGTAGTCGACCGCCTTGGCCAGCGCCACGGCCTGCTCGCCCATGGCCTTGCGCGTCCTGGCATCGAGGAATGGCGACGGCGCCTCTTCCGCAACCTTCTGGTTCCGGCGCTGGATCGAGCATTCGCGCTCGCCGAGATAGAGGGCGGTGCCATGCGCGTCGGCCAGCACCTGGATTTCGATATGACGCGGATCGACGACGAACTTTTCGATGAAGACTCGGTCGTCGCCGAACGAGCTTTTCGCCTCCGAGCGCGCCCGGTCGAAGCCGTCGCGCACTTCCGACTGGCTCCAGGCAATGCGCATGCCTTTACCGCCGCCGCCGGCCGAGGCCTTGATCATCACGGGATAACCGATCTCGCCGGCGATCTTTTCGGCATGGTCGGCATTTTCGATGACACCAAGCCAGCCGGGAACCGTCGACACCTCAGCGGCCTTGGCGAACTTCTTCGATTCGATCTTGTCGCCCATCGCCTTGATAGCCTTGGGTTTCGGACCGATGAAGACAATGCCCTCAGCCTCAAGCGCTTCGCAGAAGGCGGCCCGCTCCGACAGAAAACCGTAGCCGGGATGCACGGCCTGCGCGCCCGTCTCCTTGCAGGCAGCGATGATCTTTTCAGGCAGAAGATAGCTTTGCGCGGCAGGCGATGGCCCGATATGCACGGCTTCGTCGGCCATTTCGACGTGCACGGCGTCGCGATCGGCGTCGGAATAGACCGCTACGGTGGCAATCCCCATCCTGCGCGCCGTCTTGATGACGCGGCAAGCAATCTCGCCGCGATTGGCGATCAGGATTTTCGTGAACATCGAAGGCGTTTCCTCGGTCTTTCGTCCTTCTTATGGGCTTCGGCAGCCTGGCTCAAGCACCGCCGGCAGCGCACCCATCAAGACACTCCCTGCCCGCCAGGGCCGTGCCGAGGGGCGAAGGTTGGGCTCGCCGACGACTGGGCCAAGATTTGCGCCATATTTGGTCGCCAAATCGGGTTGAAACAGTATAAAAACCCTGAAAGCCTGAAGACCAATCGCCTTGGGAGGAATTGCCTAATGAAAACCCGCGCCGCTATCGCTGTCGCCGCCGGAAAGCCGTTGGAAATCATGGAGGTCGACCTCGACGGACCGCGCGAAGGCGAGGTGCTGGTCGAGATCAAGGCGACCGGCATCTGCCACACCGACGAGTTCACCCTGTCGGGCGCCGATCCCGAAGGCCTGTTTCCGGCAATCCTCGGCCATGAAGGCGCTGGCGTTGTCGTCGATGTCGGCAAGGGCGTCACCTCGGTCAAGAAGGGCGACCACGTCATCCCGCTCTACACGCCGGAATGCCGGCAGTGCCCATCCTGCCTGTCGCGCAAGACCAATTTGTGCACCGCCATCCGCGCCACGCAGGGCCAAGGCTTGATGCCCGATGGCTCCTCGCGCTTCTCGATCGGCAAGGACAAGATCTTCCACTATATGGGCTGCTCGACCTTCTCCAATTTCACCGTTTTGCCCGAGATCGCCGTCGCCAAGGTCAACCCGGACGCGCCCTTCGACAAAATCTGCTACATTGGTTGCGGCGTCACCACCGGCATCGGCGCGGTCATCAACACCGCGAAGGTCGAGCAAGGCGCGACTGCTGTCGTCTTTGGTCTCGGTGGCATCGGCCTCAACGTCATCCAGGGCCTGAAGCTCGCCGGCGCTGACATGATCATCGGTGTCGACCTCAACAACGACAAGAAGGCATGGGGCGAGCGCTTCGGCATGACGCATTTCGTCAATCCGAAGGAGATCGACGGCGACATCGTTCCTCACCTCGTCAACTTGACCAAGCGCGGCGCCGACCAGATCGGCGGCGCCGACTACACATTCGACTGCACCGGCAACACCAAGGTGATGCGCCAGGCGCTGGAAGCCTCGCATCGCGGCTGGGGCAAGTCGGTCGTCATCGGCGTGGCCGGCGCCGGCCAGGAGATTTCGACCCGGCCGTTCCAGCTGGTCACCGGCCGCACCTGGATGGGCACCGCCTTCGGCGGCGCACGCGGCCGCACCGACGTGCCAAAAATCGTCGACTGGTACATGGACGGCAAGATCCAGATCGACCCGATGATCACCCATTTGCTGAAGCTGGAAGACATCAACAAGGGCTTCGACCTTATGCATGAGGGCAAGTCGATCAGGAGCGTCGTCGTTTATTGAGGAGAAGAAGCCGCCGACCGAAGGGCCAGCGACTGTAGTTGCATGGGTTCAACAAGGGAGGAAGATAATGCCTGAGAAACTGCATCCGAAAATCGACAATGGCCTGCCGAAGGAAAGCGCAAGCTTTGCCGGCGGCACGCTGGTCTGTGCCTGCACCAGCAAGCCGGTGAAGGTGAAGGTCAAGGGCCAGATCGCCCACAACCATGCCTGTGGCTGCACCAAATGCTGGAAGCCAGACGGCGCGGTGTTCTCGGTCGTGGCCGTAGCCGGCACCGGCGATGTCACAGTCACCGAAAACGGCGACAAGCTGAAAGTGGTCGACCCCTCGGCACTTATCCAGCGCCATGCCTGCACCGGTTGCGGCGTCCACATGCACGGCCCGGTCGAGCGCGATCATCCGTTCAAGGGTCTGTCCTTCATCCATCCCGAGCGCTTCGAGGAAGACGGCTGGTCACCGCCGGGCTTCACCGCTTTCGTCTCGTCGATCATCGAATCCGGTGTCGACCCCAAGCGCATGGGCGGCATTCGCGGCCAGTTGAAATCGATCGGCCTCGAACCCTATGACTGTCTCAACCCCGGCCTGATGGATTACATAGCCACCTGGACGGCGAAGAAGTCGGGCGCGCTGCCGGCCTGACAGTACGAGATTTCTGGCATGGGGCCGGGTAACATGCCGGCCCCATGTCCGTTTTGGAGAGATAATGCCCGCACCCGCCATCTACGTCGACGCCGACGCCTGCCCGGTGAAAGCCGAGGTCGAGAAGGTCGCGGAGCGCCATGGCGTGGTCGTCACCTACGTCTCCAATGGCGGGCTGCGTCCGTCGCGCGATCCTATGATCCGCAACGTCGTCGTCTCTAAAAGCGCCGATGCCGCTGACGATTGGATCGTCGGGAACGCAAAACCCAACGACATCGTGATCACCGCCGACATCCCGCTTGCCGCTCGCACCGTGGCGCTCGGCGCGCATGTGCTTGGGCCAACCGGCCGGCCGTTCACGCCGGAGACCATCGGCATGGCGGTTGCAATGCGCGATTTGAAGCAGCATCTGCGCGAAACCGGCGAGAGCAAGGGCTACAATGCCAGCTTTGCGCCACAGGATCGCTCGCGTTTCCTGGGTGAGCTCGACCGTATCTTGCGGCGGGCTCTGAAATCCGTCACACCCGACCAGACGTGAAGCATCATCCGAGGTCGGGCTATGGCCGACACATCGCCGAATAACCCCTTGCAGCGGCACAAGCAGTTCTTTGTGTCGCTAGCCGTCGGTCTGGTCGTATTTGCCGCGGTATTGCCTTTGATTGGATCGCTCCCCGTCTCCACGCGGCTTGCCTATTCGATCTCGATTGCCGCCGATTCCTTCTTCGTCGTCTTCATCGCGCTCGTCATCGCCAAGATGCCGCTGCTGTCCGGCCGCTATCTCAGCAAGAACGCGCGCGAACTGGACCTCCCAGTGCTGGGCATCTTTGCCATCACGCTCGGCATCGTCGCCATGGCCATTGTCCTGCTGTTCCTTTTGATCAATCACAAGGATCGCGACCCCATCGAACTCGGCTTCGCCATGCTGTCGATCCCGCTTGGCTGGTTCACCATCCATGCCATGGCCGCCCTCCACTATGCGCATGTCTACTGGATGGACGGCGACGCGATCGATGCCGAAACCAAGAAGAAGATACCGGTCGGCGGCCTCGATTTTCCCGGCAGCAAACGGCCGGACGGTTGGGACTTTCTCTATTTCGCGACGGTGATCGGCATGACCGCGCAGACCGCCGACACCGCGATCACGACCTCGCATATGCGCCGCGTGGTGCTTGTCCATTCGATCCTGTCGTTCTTCTTCAACGCCGTCATCGTCGCCGCCGTCGTCAATCTCGCGGTGAGCCTCGGCAATTGAGTATCCGTGCCCGCGATAAACCCGTGCCCGTAATAAAAACGTGACCGCATGAAACATCGCTTTCGATAGCGACGTATTGGGAGGACAAGGACGAGCGCGGCCATCCCAGGATCGCGCAGCCGGAGGCGAGGAAAAGATGGAAACCATTACCGTGAGTCAGCCCGGCGCAGGCGTCGATGCCGCCTCAACGAAGGATGCGACGCTGATCTACCGGCAATCGCGCTGGACCCGCCTGACGCACTGGCTGTGGGCGATCTCGCTGTTCTTCATGCTTTTGTCCGGCCTGCAGATCTTCAATGCCCGGCCGCAGCTCTACATCGGCAAGCAATCCGGCTTCGAGTACAACAACACCGTCTTTGCCATCGGCGCCGAAAACACCGCCACCGGCCCGCGCGGCTATACCGAAATCTTCGGCCATCGCTTCGACACCACAGGCGTGCTCGGCTGGTCGGGCCCGGCCGGGCAGCAAACGTCGCGTGCCTTCCCGTCCTGGGCGACAATCCCGTCCTATTACGATCTCGGCACCGCCCGCGTCGTGCATTTCTTCTTCGCCTGGATACTGACAACCACCTTGGTCGTCTGGCTGGTCGCCAGCCTGGTCAACGGCCATCTGCGCCGCGATCTGGCGCCGCGCCTTGACGATCTCAAGCGGCTGCCGCAGGACATCATCGAGCACGCCAAGCTCAGGTTCCACCACACACGCGAATACAACACGCTGCAGAAAATGGCCTATGGCGGCGTACTGTTCGTGCTGTTGCCACTCATGATCATCACCGGCCTTGCCATGTCGCCGAGCATGAACTCGGTGCTGCCCTGGCTCAACGAACTGCTCGGCGGAAGGCAGACGGCGCGCACCATCCATTTCACGGTGATGGTGCTGCTGGTCGGCTTTTTCATCGTCCATATAATGATGATCCTCGCCGCCGGCCCGATCAACGAACTGCGCTCGATCATCACCGGCTGGTACCGCACCGATCCGCCAAGGCATGGCGACACCGAGAGGAGTGCGTGAGATGGCCAAATTCCAGATCAGCCGCCGAAAGTTCCTGACGGGCGCCGGCCTCGGCGTTTCCGGCATCATGTTGTCGGGCTGCGATGCCTTCGACAGCCAGCTCGGCATGGGCGATGGCCTGCGCAGTTTCCTCGAAAACGCCAATGGCCTGACCTACCGCGCGCAACGCTGGCTTGCCGGCCGCGATGCTCTGGCGCCGGAATTCACCGAGGCCGACATCCGCCAGCCGCAGCGGCCGAACGGCGTCACCGCGCCCGAGGATGACACCTACAAGGGCCTGCTCGCCAACAATTTCGCCGACTGGCGGCTGGAGGTAACGGGCCTGGTCGAAAAGCCGCTGTCGCTCAGCCGCGAGCAGTTGGAGAACATGCCGAGCCGCACGCAGATCACCCGCCACGACTGTGTCGAAGGCTGGAGCTGCATCGCCAAATGGACCGGCACCCCGCTGTCGCTGGTGCTCGACCAGGCTGTGGTCAAGCCGCAGGCCCGCTATGTCATGTTCCACTGCCTCGACACGATCGATCGTGGCCTCTCCGGGGAAATCAAATATTATGGCACCATCGACCTGATCGATGCCCGCCACCCGCAGACGATCCTCGCCTACGGCCTCAACGGCAAGCCGCTGCCGGTCGAAAACGGCGCGCCGCTGCGCGTGCGCGTCGAACGACAGCTCGGCTACAAGATGCCGAAGTATCTCTACAAGATCGAGCTCGTCGACAGTTTTGGCAATACCGGCGGCGGCCGCGGCGGCTATTGGGAAGACAATGGCTATGACTGGTATGGCGGGATTTGATAGGCCTCGCATTCTGACCGAGCACGATCTGACTCCGACCGAACCGAGCTTGCCTGAGGAAGCCGGTTTCGAGCGCGTGGCCGAACTTGGCGATTGGCCTGAAGACACTCCAATATCGTCCTCTGCAAAACGGTCGCAGAAAACGGCGCGGCTTAAGCAACCTTGTCGAGCAGCGGCTTGAGCGCCGGATGTATCTCGGGCGAGGCGAGTTTGATCAGCGTCAGCAGCGCGCGTTCATTGTCACGCAGCGGGCGGTCGGTGCCGATGCGATCGGCCAGCCATTTCGCCTCGCTGGCGTCGATCGTCTCGGCGCGGCGCGCGAGTGCCTCGGCGGCACGGTTCTTCGACTCCCATTCGGCCTCGATATCGCCGGGCGAACGATAGGCTTCCATGATGCCGGCCAGTCCGCCCGACACCATGCGGCTGAAGAAGCCACCAATTTCGGGCTCGGCCTGGTCCAAGAAACTGTCACGACGCAGCGCCACATCGCGCGTCGGCGCTTCGTAGCCGGCCGAACACATGACGAAATTGGCGAGCGCCTTGACGAACAGGTCGTTCCAGGACGGGTCGTTGTGGGCCGCTGCGGTCTGCTCGTTGATCTGGAACAGCACCTCGGCCTCAACCCGTGTGATGGCAATGTTACCGTCGCCGCCATAGGCATGGAGAATGCGGCGCAACAGATCGACCTCTGCCTTGGCGACCAGCCCGGGGACCAGCGCGCCGCCGAGCATCAGTGGTCCCTTGCCGTCGACCACCGCGTTGGCGACCTGCTCGAGCGCATAGGCGGAGAGCCGGCCGGGCGATGATTTCGCCCTTTCCAGCACATGCACCAGCAGCTCCAGTTCGGTCACACTGTCGACCATTCCGTTGCGCGAGATGGTCTGGATCAGCCAACCGGCATTGTCTTCAGAGATATAGCCTGCCGGCTTTTCCTGGTAGACGATGTAGTCGGTAACGGCCTCGACGAAGAATTCAGGCCATTGCGGGCATTTGTCCGTCGCTGTCGCATCGAGCGCGAACAGTGCTTCAGCCTCGCCGCGCGTCACCACGCCGTCAGCGAACACTTCGCGACGCAGCATGACCACATCTTCCGCCGTGATGCGGTCCTTCGAGGCCAGCCCCACCACCGGCGCGCTCCCGATCCGTTCCCCCATCTGTCAATCCCCATCCGCCGTGCCCAACGCAATTGCCGGCCAAACCGTCAGCCCAGAATATCGCCATTGTCTTGAAAAACCGGCAAACGGCGTGGTTAGCGAAGACTGTAAAGACGACGCGCTTTACGTGTCGCTGGCAGGTGACAAGGTGTCGCCGACAAGCTATGGATGGCGCGTCGAGGGCTTAAGTTTTGAGTCCTACCTGTTTGCGGGAGAGAGCAGCGCGAGCTGCCGCCGAAGGGGAAATCGCCCGAAATCTCTCAGGCAAAAGAACCGTAGACGGGAAAGACACTCTGGAAAGTCGGGGCTTGCCCCCGCGCCGAAGGTGTAAGCGTCGCCGACAGAGTTCCGGTTGCGCGAGTCTCTCAGGCTTCAGACAGAGGGGCACGGACTGGTCGCCAGCAGCGGCCGATTGCGTGCGACTCTGGAGATGACATGACGGGCGACGACACCAAACACCTTCCTCTCGAAGATCTGCACGCCGGCGCACGCTTTGGCGCCTTTGCGGGCTGGTCGATGCCGCTGACCTATCCGGCCGGCGTGATGAAGGAGCACCTTCACACCCGCGAACATGCCGGCCTGTTCGACATTTCGCATATGAAGCTGTTCGCTGTCAGCGGACCGGGCGCTGCGGCACTGCTCAACCGCGCCAGTCCGCTCGATGCCGGCGCGCTTGAGATTTCACAGTCCAAATATAGTTTCTTCCTCAACGAGGCCGCCGGGATCATCGACGATCTGATCGTCACCCGGCTCGGCGCCGAGCGCTTCATGGTGGTCGCCAACGCCGGGAATGCGGTCGAGGACGAGAAGCATTTGCGTGCGCTGGCCGCGGACTTCGACGTCAAAGTCGATGCGCTCGACCGCGTCTTCCTGGCGATCCAGGGGCCGGAAGCCTGGGCTGCCTTGTCCCGCGCCGGCATCGAGACCGGCTCGCTCTTGTTCATGCATGGCATCGAGCCGAAGCAAAACTGGTTCATGAGCCGCTCCGGCTACACCGGCGAGGACGGCTTCGAGATCGGCCTGCCGGAGGCGGATGCGCGCGCTCTGGTCACGAAACTGCTCGAGGACGAGCGTGTGTTGTGGATCGGCCTTGCTGCCCGCGACTCGCTGCGGTTGGAGGCCGGCCTGTGCCTGCACGGCCAGGACATCACGCCGGAGATCGATCCGGCGAGTGCCGGCCTGATGTGGGCGATCCCCAAAGATCTCCGCGCCGGCGGGTCCTTCATCGGCGCCGATGCGCTGCGGTCCATCCTGGAGCGCGGGCCGTCGCAAAAGCGCGTCGGCCTGAAGCCGGACGGCCGCCAGCCGGTGCGCGCCGGCGCTGCTTTGTTCGATGCCGACGGCGATCCGGCCGGCTACGTGACATCAGGCGGCTTCGGCCCGTCGGCCGGCCATCCCGTCGCCATGGGCTATGTGTCAACGGCCTTGGCCAAGCCGGGCACGAAACTGTTCGCCGACGTTCGCGGGACGAAAATCCCGGTCGATATCAGTTCCTTGCCCTTCACTCCTCATCGCTACCGCAAAGGATAATTCCGATGGCAAAAACCTATTTCACACAAGATCACGAATGGCTGAGCGTCGAGGGAGGCATCGCCACCGTCGGGATAACCGACTATGCGCAGGAACAGCTTGGCGATCTCGTCTTCGTCGAACTGCCTCAAATCGGCACCAAACTCAGTAAGGGCGACACCGCCGTGGTCGTCGAATCCGTCAAGGCGGCATCCGATGTTTATGCGCCGGTTGATGGCGAGATCACCGACGCCAACGGCGCGCTGTCCTCGGACCCGTCGCTGGTCAACTCCGCTGCGACCGGCGACGGCTGGCTGTGGAAGATGAAGCTCGCCGACGAAGGCCAACTCGCAGGCCTCATGAATGAGGCCGCCTACAAAGCCCATATCGGTTGACATCAGGACCTATTGCCATGAGCGCAGCACTTACCCCCTTCTCGGCCCGCCACATCGGTCCTGATGTAAACGACGTCAGAGCCATGCTTGCCGTGATCGGCGTTCCCTCCGTCGAGACGCTGATCAGCCAGGCCGTGCCGCAGTCGATCCGCCTCGATCTGCCGCTAGCCCTTCCCGCGCCGGCGAGCGAAGCCGAAGCGCTGGCCGAATTGGCTGCGACCATGGCAAAAAACAGGGTGCTGAAGAGCTTCATCGGCGCCGGCTATCACGGCGTCCATGTGCCGCCGGTCATCCAGCGCAACCTGTTCGAGAACCCGGCCTGGTACACCGCCTATACGCCCTACCAGGCCGAGATCAGCCAGGGCCGCCTGGAAATGCTGTTCAACTTCCAGACCTTGGTCACCGAATTGACCGGCCTGCCGGTGGCTTCGGCCTCCCTGCTCGACGAAGCGACGGCGGTGGCCGAAGCGGTCGGCATCGCGCTGCGCCATCACCGCGACAAGCGCACCAAGGTGGCGCTGGCCGGCACGCCGCATCCGCAGACGCTGGACGTCGTGCGCACCCGCGCCGAGCCGCTCGGCATCGAGATCGATGGCGAGACCATCGACGACAACACCGCCGCCCTGCTGGTCTCCTGGCCGGACACGTTTGGCGTCTACGGCGATCACAAGGCGGCGATCGAGAAGGCTCGCGCCACCGGCGCCGTGGTCGTCTTCATCGCCGATCCGCTTGCGCTCACGCTGACCGAAGCGCCGGCCAGGCTTGGCGCCGACATCGCCGTCGGCCCGATGCAGCGCTTTGGCGTGCCGATGGGCTTTGGCGGCCCGCACGCCGCCTATTGCGCCGTCTCCGACAAGCTGACCCGGCTGATGCCCGGCCGCCTCGTCGGCCAGTCGATCGACAGCAAGGGCCGTCCCGGCTATCGCCTCGCCCTGCAGACGCGCGAACAGCATATCCGCCGCGACAAGGCGACCTCCAACATCTGCACCGCGCAGGCGCTGCTTGCCAACATGGCGACCGCATACGCGATCTGGCACGGGCCTACTGGTTTGCAGGCGATCGCAGCCCGAATTCATGAGCTCGCCAACGGCCTCGCAGCAGGCCTGAAAACCGCTGGTGTTTCCGTGCTCGGCTCAAGCCGTTTCGACACGGTGACGGCCGAAGTGAAGGGCAAGGCAGCTTCGATCGCCGCTGCCGCTGAAAAAGGTGGCCGGCTGCTGCGCGTCATCGATGCCGACCGCATCAGCATCGCCTTCGACGAAACCTCGACCGAGGCGGATCTCGAGGCTATCGCCGCCCTGTTCGGCGCCAAGTCCGGCGCTACTGAGGCCGGCGCGATGCCCGGCAAGCCGCGCGGCAAGGAGTTTCTGACCCAGCCGGTTTTCCGCGAAAACCACTCCGAGACCGACATGATGCGCCTGCTGCGCAGGCTAGCCGACAAGGATTTGGCGCTCGACCGCACCATGATCCCGCTGGGCTCCTGCACCATGAAGCTGAACGCGGCGGCCGAAATGATGCCGGTCAGCTGGCCTGTTGTCGCCAACCTCCATCCCTTCGCGCCGGCCAGCCATTCGGCCGGCTATCGCGCCATGGTCGGCGAGCTGGAAGGCTGGCTGGCGCAGATCACCGGCTTCGACGCCGTCAGCCTGCAGCCCAATGCCGGCAGCCAAGGCGAATATGCCGGCCTGCTCGCCATCCGCGCCTATCACCGTTCGCGTGGCGAAGGCCATCGCACCATCTGCCTGATCCCCCAGTCCGCGCATGGCACCAATCCCGCGAGTGCGGCGATGGCCGGCATGAGCGTCGTCGTCGTGCGCTGTCTGGAGGACGGCAATATCGACATGGACGATATGCGAGCCAAGGCCAACGAGCATTCCAAGAATCTCGCAGCTCTGATGTTCACCTATCCCTCGACGCACGGCGTCTACGAGGAAGGCGCGCGCCACCTGTGCGCTCTCATCCACGAGCATGGCGGCCAGGTCTATTTCGACGGCGCCAACCTTAACGCGCTGGTCGCGCTGGCGCGGCCCGCCGATATCGGCGCCGATGTCTGCCACATGAACCTGCACAAGACCTTCTGCATCCCGCATGGCGGCGGCGGTCCGGGCGTCGGTCCGATCGGCGTCAGGGCGCATCTGAAACCCTATCTGCCGGGTCATGTCACCGAAGGTTCGGCGCATGCCGTGTCGGCCGCACCGTTCGGCAGCGCTTCCATCCTGCCGATCACCTGGATGTACATCCGCATGATGGGCGCCGCCGGCCTGAAGCAGGCGACGGAGACGGCGATCATCTCGGCCAATTATGTGGCGACGCGGCTCGCGCCGCACTTCCCGCTTCTCTACAAGGGCAGGCACGATCGCATCGCGCATGAATGCATCCTCGACACGCGCGTGCTCAAGGAGAGCGCCGGCATCAGCGTCGACGATATCGCCAAGCGGCTGATCGACTACGGTTTTCACGCGCCGACCATGTCGTTCCCTGTCGCCGGCACGCTGATGGTCGAGCCGACCGAATCCGAGCCCAAGCGCGAACTCGACCGGTTCTGCGAGGCGATGATCGCTATCGCCGGCGAGGCAGCGAAAGTGGCGAAGGGCGAATGGCCGCTCGAGGACAACCCGCTGGTCAATGCCCCGCACACGGCGGCCGAAACCCTTGCCGGCCAGTGGACTCACCCCTATTCGCGGCTGGAAGCGGCCTACCCCGCCGGCGATGTCGACAAAGCGGCCAAATACTGGCCGCCGGTCTCGCGCATCGACAATGTCGCCGGCGACCGCAACCTCGTCTGCTCCTGCCCGCCGCTGTCGGAATATCTCGGCGCCGCCGAATGACACTCTGGCCTGTCAGGCTGAACGCAAGGCCGGCCCATCGGCCTTGCTTACCCGGTTCAGCACAAGCACGCGGTTCCGCCCCGCGTGCTTGGCCGCGTAAAGCGCTTTGTCGGCCTCGGCCAGGACGTCCTCGAGGCTGCTGCCGTCTTCCTTGCCAAAGCCGATGCCGCCGCTGACGCTGCTGCGCAACGGCCCGCGCGGCGTCGGCACCACTTCCGTGCCGAAAGCGACGCCGATCTTGCTGGCGAGGTCATGGGCCTTGTCTTGCGGCATCCGCGACATGACCAGCGCGAACTCCTCGCCGCCCAGCCGAAAGGCGTCGACGCCAACCCGATCATATTTCTTGATGATTGCCGCGAAGCGGCACAGGACCCGGTCGCCGACCGGATGGCCGTAGACATCGTTGGTCCGTTTGAAATGATCGAGGTCGAACATGGCGATCGACATGAACGGACCGAAGACGCGCTCGCCATAGAGCGAGTTCAAGGCACGCCGGTTCATCAGCCCGGTCAACGGGTCGGTCAGAGTCTCGGCCTTCAGTTCGATCTGTGCCTGAAGATGATGCAGCGACAGCGTCAGCGCGCCGAGAGCCGTCATGCAGGCGACCGCCACGACCGAATTCAACCGCTCGGCCCAATTGTCGGGTGCGACGCCGAGCACCCACTGGCCCTTAACCAGAAGCACGGCGCCGCAGAGCCCGAAGGATACGCCGCAGACGCCGCTTAGCGCCGAAACGACCAGCAGAATGCCGCGATCCTGACCGCCCTTGATCCAGAACATCACCCCGATCGAGGCGAGCAGCACTGTTACCGTCGTATAGGTGAGGATGAAGCCGACACCATCGAAACCGAGATAGGTCACGCCGGCGCAGACAGCCATCGCAAGCAGGGCCGGCAGGACAGCGCGACTGTAGTTGCGCACACCGAGATATTGCATGGCCGAAAGTGAAAGCGCCAGGAAACCGAGGCTGAGCAGCGCCAACGCTGCCTGACAAAGCAACGGAGTGGGCTCCCTCGTGTAGCGCCAGAAGACGATGACGTGGGCGACAAGGACGAGAATGCCGCACGCCACCGTCAGCACGAAGCGTGCACGCGGCGCCGTGAACCAGATCACAAACATGGTGACGCTCAGGCATGTGCCCGACAGCGCAGCCGCCAGCAATAGCGAACTGAAATCCAGCATGGATGAGCGGCAACCTTTGGGATCCTCGATTTGTGGCGCATCATAGGCATGCAACCGGCCGGAGATACCGTTTTCGGCCGGTTTTCAAAGCAACCTGCCGACAGGGTTTACAAAGCGTCGACTGCCGTCCCCGCGAAGAGTCTCAGCCCTTGTTGAGCAGCGCCAGATTGGCGTTGATCACGCTCGGGTCGGCCATTCCGGCCCTTGCTTCCATGAGCAGCGCCCTCGCCTTCTTCTTGTTGCCGCGCAGCAGCTGCGAATAGCCCATATTGTTGACAATCTGCGGCTTGCGCCCGGCAACCTTCAAAAGCTGGTCGTAGGCGCGGTCGGCGAAGTCGAAGCGGCCGAGTTCGTCATAGGAGGCGGCAAGCCCCATCCATCCCTCGGCACTGTCGGCCTTCAGTTCCACGGCCTTGCGGAAATGCTGTTCGGCAAGGCCGTAATTGGCCTCGCGGAACTGCGCCTTGCCTTGCGCAAGGTCGGAGGTGCTGACGTCTTTTGCCACCGGTTGGATCGACGTGGTCTTGGTCTTATCGACGTTCTCAGTCGTACAGCCGCTGACCATCAAGACGGCCGCTAGCGCGGCCATTGCCGTGAAAATTCTGTGACGCATGCCCCTGGCCCCAATCGCCCGATTTACCGGGTCGTTCTTCAGGAGGCAGACTACAACAGGGCAATTAAACTTCAGTGCTGAAACGCCCCTAAAATTTGGTTTCGGGCACACCAGCCATTAACCAGCCGAGGGCTAGTCCGGCTCCATGGACTTGAGCCCCGCCGGAAACTGATAGCGGCTGCCGTCATAGCGCAGCCGGTAGGTTCGTTTCATGGACCTTCCGGGATGGGACTGGCACTCGCCGTTCTTGTCGACAGACGGATTGTCGGTGTCCAACCGCTCGAACACTGTGATGTCGTGATAGCCGTGATGTCTCGCCGGGCTCATCGCCAGGCTGACCCGGCTGGATTGAAAGGATCCTGCGCAATTGGTGTCGCCTTCGCCGCCAAAACCGGCCACGATGATGCCGTCGAGCACCAGGCGCAGATCACCGCCGTCAAGGGCATAGAGCCGCAGGTCGGTTTCGCTGAAGGGATTGGGCCGCGAATGGCTCGCCATTTGGATGCGCAGGCCAAAGCCGGTGACACCGGGCGCCAGGCCATAGCGGCCGGTATCGAATTCGACCTTGTTGATGGCGATGGCATCATCGGTCATCAGCCCGGGCTGGAGCAGGCGCTGGCGCACCTGCCTGGTCTTCCTGTCGACGACCAGAAGGTCGACATCGCCGACATGCCCGTCGTCGCTGGATTGGCTGCTGTCGATGAGCGGCACCGCGACCAGCAACAGATCGTCATGGGCAGGCCATATCTTGCAGACGAGGCCAAACGGCGTATCCGGGAGCGTCACGGCGATGCTGGTATGGGGTTCGAGCGTGAACGAGGCGCCGTCTGCGCTCTTTTGGGCCCTGGGATAGGCCTGTTGCACCAGGGCGGCAGCATCGCCGCAATCGTCGGCCGCGGCCGAGGCCGGCGACAGACTGGTGGCGGCCAGGCCGAGGAAAGCGGTGCACAAGACTATTCGCATGGACGGCTCACTCATTTTGCTTTGCGGATTTTGCCGAAGGAGAGCGACCGAACCGGCCGGGTTTCGACATCCAGATGAAGCGTAGTTGGAGTGAGTAACCGCAAGAAGCCGCCGGGCAATCCCCTAGGTATCTACTGAACCGCCGTCATTTTGACGATGATCGGGATGACGGCGATCATCAGCACCACCGGCAGGATGCACACCACCACCGGCACCGACATCTTGGCCGGCAAGGCATGTGCCTTCTCCTCGGCCAGCGACATGCGCTTGTGGCGCATTTCGTCGGAGAACACGCGCAGCGCCCCGGCAAGGCTGGTGCCGAGTTCCTTCGACTGCTGCAAAAGCGTGGCGAAGGAGCGCACCTCGTCCAAGCTGAGGCGGTCGGCGAGCGCCTTCAAGGCATCGTCGAGGCTGCGGCCGGCCCTGAGTTCCAGCGACACCAGCTGCAGGTTTTGGCTCAGCGACGGATAGGTCTTGGCCAGTTCCTTCGAGACCCGCTCGATGCCTGCCTCCATGCTCATGCCCGCATCGGAGCAGACGATCATCAAATCCATGAAGTCGGGAAAGCCGTTGCGGTATTCGCGCATCTTTTCCCGCACCTTCTGGCTGAGCACCAGGCCGGGCACGAAATAGCCGGCGGCTCCCGACAGGATGATGAAGGTCCAGCGGCTGGTCGCGGTGGAATCGGCGCTGCCCATCCAATGGTTGACCAGGAACGCGCCGATCGTTGCGCCCACCAGGCAGGCGAAGCGGATCAGGAAGAATGTGCCGATCGCGCGCGGCTCCATATAGCCCGCCTGGATCAGCTTCATACGCAACCGGGCGACATTTTCCGGATCGCTCTTGGCGTAGAATTCCTGCGCCCGCTTCACCGCCTTCTCGCGCACGACGCTCTGGTTCTTCTTCGGCGCCGCCTCGGCCTGTTGGGGAGTCTTGCTGTCGTCGATCTTGAGCCGGCGCTTGAGATCGTTGCGGTCGCCTTTGGCTACCACGAGCGGCCATGCCACCGCGCTGCCACCCAACACCAGCAGCAGCGCGGCTACCGGCATCAGCGACGTCGGCGCCAGCGATGCAAGAAACTGGATCATCTGCTCCATCTCAGAACCGGAAGTTCGACATCTTGAACATGATGATGTTGCCCAGCATCAGCCATGTCACGGAACCGCCCAGCAGATACCACGTCTTCGGTACATCCCAGACGCTCTGATAGAATTGCGGCATCATCACCATGATGGTGGCGAACAGCAGTGCCGGCACCGCCGTCAGGATATAGGCCGACATACGACCCTCAGTCGAAATGGCGCGCACCTTGCGGCGCAGCTTGCCGCGTTCGCGGATCGTCGTCGACAGCCCGTCGAGGATCTCGCGCAGATTGCCGCCCGAACTCGTCTGGATGGAAACCGCGGTGACGAACAGCGGCAGATCCTCTTGGCCGACGCGGTCGAACAGTGAATTCAGCGCAGAAACCAGGTCGGAACCATAAGTCACCTCGTCGGAGATAACGCCGAATTCGGTGCCGATCGGATCGGACATCTCGCGCGACACCATCGAGATCGCCACCGGAACCGGATGCCCGGCCTTCAAGCCGCGCGTGATCAATTCCAGCGCCTCCGGCAACTGCACGCCGAAACGCTTCACCCGCCGGGCACGCTTGGAACGCAGCACAATCACCGGCAGCAGCGCTGTCAGCACCACAAACAGCAAAATGGCGAGCAACAGCGGCAGCCCGTACCAGAGCGCGACGAGCATCATCGCGAGCGCGACGCCCGTCGTCATCGTCAGGAATTTCGGCAACGGCATCACCATGCCAGACTGCGTGCGCAGCGCGCGAAAACGGTCGGGCGAGAAGAATGACGTGCCGGAATCGAGGCCGCGTTCCTTGCGCAGCTGAATCAGCACCTGTTCCTGGCTGATCTTGTTTTCCTGCAGCTTCATGCGCCGGTTGATGGCCAGGCGCTTGTCGCTGCGGCCGGCATAGAGCAGATAGCAGCCTTCGGCGATCATGATGCCGGTCAGCGCTGCCGCGGCATAAACGACATAGATCGGGCTGAAATTCTCGAACACCCGGCTACTCCTGCGGCCGGCCGGGTTCGAAATATTTGCCGGGGAATTCAATGCCCATATTGCGCAGGTCCTCGAGGAAACGCGGGCGAATGCCGGTCGCCTCGTAGTGACCGAGGATCTTGCCGTCGGCCTCCATGCCAGTGCGCACGAAGCGGAATATCTCCTGCATCTGGATGACGTCCCCTTCCATGCCGGTCACCTCGGCGACGCTGGTCACCTTGCGCTTGCCGTCCGACAGTCGCGTCAGCTGGACGATAAGGTCGAGCGCGCTGGCGATCTGGCTGCGGATCGACTGCACCGTCATCGGCATGCCGGTCATGCCCAGCATCTGCTCGAGGCGCGAAATGGCGTCGCGCGGCGTGTTGGCGTGGATGGTCGCCATCGAGCCTTCATGGCCGGTGTTCATCGCCTGCAGCATGTCGAAGGCCTCCTCGCCGCGGCACTCGCCGAGGATGACGCGGTCAGGGCGCATGCGCAGCGCGTTCTTGACCAGGTCGCGCTGCTTCAGCTCGCCATGACCTTCGATGTTGGCGGGGCGCGTTTCCATGCGCGCGACATGCGGCTGCTGCAGCTGCAGTTCGGCCGCGTCCTCGATGGTGATCAACCGTTCGTCTTCCGGAATGAAGGCTGACAATGCGTTGAGCATCGTCGTCTTGCCGGTGCCGGTGCCGCCCGAGATGATGGTCGTCTTGCGGGCGTGGACTGCCGCCGCCAGCACCTCGGCCATATTCTGGGTGATGGCGCCGAACTCGACCAGCTTGTGCAGGCCGAGCTTGTTCTTTGAAAACTTGCGGATCGACACCAGCGGCCCGTCGACGGCGACCGGGCGAATGGCGGCGTTGAAGCGCGAGCCGTCGAGCATGCGGGCATCGACCATCGGTTGCGATTCGTCGACCCGGCGGCCGACGGCGGCGACGATCTTGTTGACGATGCGCAACAGATGCGCCTCGTCCTTGAACGGGATATGGACCTGCTGCAGCTTGCCCCGTTTTTCGACGAAGCAGTTCTGGTGGCCGTTGATCAGGATGTCGTTGATGTCGGGGTCCTTGAGCAGCGGTTCCAGCGGGCCGAGGCCGACCATCTCATCGACGATGTCATCGACCAGCGCTTCAAGTTCGACGGTGTTGATCGCCATACGCTCCTGGCGGGTCTTTTCCGACACGAACTCCTGCACCTGCCGGCGCATCTCATCCTTGGGCAGGCGCTCCAGCGCGACCAGGTTGATTTCCTCGAGCAGCAGCCGGTGGATGCGCACGCGGGCATCGAGCACCTTGTTGGCGCTTTTTCCCGGTGTTGTCTCCGGCTTCGGCGGCAAGGCCTTGCGGTTCGTCGGGATGACCACGGCGTGATGCGCGACCGGCGCCGCCTCGGCCGGTTTCAGCGCGCGGACGTCACGGTTCTGCAGGGTCGAGAAGCGGCTGGTCATCCGGCTTTCCTCTTCAGGAGGCCCCTGCCGATGCCGAACAGCGAGCGCGATTTCTCCGGCGTCACCACGGCTTCTTCCGGCAGGATGATCCTCTTCAGATCGTTGACGACATTGGCGTTCGGGTCGATCTCATGCAGCGGCACGCCGCGGTCGACCGCTTCACGCACAAGCCGGTAATTGTTGGAGATGCCGCCGACGAAATGCTCGCCCAGGATTTCCTGGACATCCGCCTGCTTGATGCCGTTGTCGAACATCTTCTGCTCGAAACGGTTGACGATCACGTTCGGCTTCACTTCCTTGCCTGCCGTCTCGTAGACCGCCTGGATCAGCCGCTGCGTATGGCGCAGGCATGGCACCGTCATTTCAGCGACGATGTAGAGCTTGTTGGAGCCGAGCAGCACCGTCTCCGTCCACGGAAACCAGGTGCGCGGCATGTCGATGACGACGTTGTCGAAATAGGCCGAGACGAGATCGAGCATTCGCACCACGACATCGGTCTTGAACGAGCGCATTTCCGACGGATGCGTTGGCGCCGCCAGCACGCAGAGCCCGCTCGCATGCTTGGACAGCATCACGTCCAGCAGCTGACGGTCGAGGCGCTCGGGCTGGTTCTCGATTTCGGTGATGTCGAAGCGCGGCTCAAGGTCGAGATATTCGGCGCAGGCGCCTTGCTGGAAGTTGAGGTCGACCACGCAGGTCGACGCGCCGCGCGTCACCGAATGATGCAGCTGGAAGGCGGTCTGCAGCGCCAGCGTCGTGGTGCCGACGCCGCCGGCGGCCGGCATGAAGGTATAGATCTGCGACTCGGTGTTTTCCTCGCGCCCCGGCCCTTGCAGCGCGCGCACGACCGACCGCACCAGATCGGCGGTGGTGATCGGCTTGACCAGGAAATCGGCGACCTGGAGCTGCACCAGGATACGCACCGCGGCTGCGTTGAATTCCTGGGTGACGACGACCACCGGAACGCGGCCTTCAAGCCGGCGCATGATGCGCTGCAGCGACTCGATCTCTTCCAGCTTTGCCGCATCCATGTCGACGATGAGCGCGCCGAAATCGGCTTCCTGGACCTCGCCGCGCAGTTCGGTAATGTTCTTCTCAACGGTAGAAAGCTGGATCACCTCCGAAGCCGCGAACGCGGTGCGCGTATCCTGCACAAAGGTCCGGTCGCTGGACACCAGCAGGATTTTCTTGGTCTTTATGCCGCTTGCCATTTTGTCAGCCTGTCAGGTCATTCCCGGTCAAATCACCGGGCAAATCAATCGGTTGTCGCTGTCGGTTGCACTGCCTTGGCGGCAGCAGCCTGGTCGGCGGCGTTGACCGCCGCCTCACTGCGCTGCGCCGGCACCAGCAGCCTGGTGTTCTGGACGCCGTATTTCCAGGGATCGACCATCTGCATGGCCGTATTGGCGGCCTGTGCGTTGCCGGCCGCCATCGTCGGTCCCTCGGAGCGGATATAGTCGTCGCTGGTGCAGCCGCTGGCGAGGCCGGCGAGCAGCAGGGCGATGCATGGTTCCACGCGCATGGCTTCAATCCTTCGGCAGGTCGAGGAAATGCCCGACGGTGGTGACCGCGGCCGGCTGTGCCGTACTGCCGCTGGCCATTGCCACTGCACGATTGGCGTCGGACGATTTCACTTCCTCGGTGTTGTTTAGGAAATAGTCGACATTGCTGGCCGGCTGCGTGCCGTCGGTCGGCTCGAGCAGCTTCTTCGACGGATCGACCGGCTTGACCAGATAGGGGGTGACGATGATCACCAGATCGGTCTCGCGCCGCTGATATGATTTGGAGGAGAACAGCGAGCCGAGCACCGGCAGCTTGCCGAGGCCGGGAAGACGCGACGTGGTGATGTCGTTCTGTGACTGCAGCAGGCCGGCGATCATGAAGCTCTGGCCGTTCTTCAGGTCGACCGATGTCCTGGCGCGGCGCACGATAAAGCCCGGCACCGAGATATTGCCGATATTGTAGGAGGCCGAAGCATCGATCGAGGACACTTCCGGCGCGATGTCAAGGCTGACCAGCCCGTCCTTGAGAACCGTCGGCGTGAAGTCGAGGCTGACGCCGTATTTCTTGTAGCTGACGGAAATCTTGCCATTGTCCTCGGAGACCGGGATCGGGAACTCGCCGCCGGCGAGGAAGCTTGCCGTCTGGCCCGAGCGGGCGATCAGGTTCGGCTCTGCCAGCCGCCGGGCAAGGCCACGTTCTTCCAGCGCCTTGATGGCGACGTCGATCGACAGGCCGTTGGACAGCAGCCGGCCGATGATCTCGCCATTGCCGGCTCCCGGCACCGAGCCCGGCTCGATGGTGACGTCGCGCCCGCCAATGCCGTAAGCAAAATTGGCGCTGTATTTGGCGCCGAGATCCTGTCCGGCCTGGCGATTGATCTCGACGAAGCGGACGTTGAGCTGAACCTGCTGCGAGGACGAGATGTTGACCGAATTGATCACTTCCTCATTGCCGGAGAAGCGGCTGGCGATCTTGCTTGCCTTCTCGGCGGCGACCGCGTCATCGGCCTCGCCCGACAGCACGACGCGGCCATTGGCCGAGCCGACCTTGATCTTGGCGTCCGGCACGCTGGCGCGAATGGTGCTGGCCAGCTGGTCGGTGTCCAGCGTCACCTCGATGTCTACGGTGCCGACCAGCTGCTTGTTCTCGTCGAACAGCGCGATGCCGGTGGTGCCGAGATTGTTGCCCAGCACATAGAAGGATTTGTCGGTCAGCGGATTGACGTTGGCGATCTCCGGATCGCCGATGACGATCTGGTAGAAGGCGGCATTGGTCATGACCGTCTTCGGCTTGCCCTTGGCCACCTTGATCGACGCATTCGTTGTCGACGAGACATGGACTATATCGTTGTCGGCCTTGGCTGGCGCGCTGAGGCCGAGCATTACGGCCGCGGCAAGGCAAGCCCCCACCGCAAGCGCCCGCATTGGGCGCAGCCCTTTCGTCGTCTGAAATGCATGAAGTCCCGACATCTGTCCCGTCCTTCGCCCGGTTCCCACCGGCAGTTATTGCTGGTCCCGCGCAGGAACCTGGTATTCTTCGACCTGCGTGCCGCGCGTCACGATGATCGTCTTGAATTTCGGCTTCTCAGGCTCCTTGGTCGCGGCAGTGAACAGCGCGCCGGCAGCGGCCTGGACGCCGGAGGCGACCGATCCGCCGAAGGACGAGATGGTGGTGACACCGTCCTTGGCGGCACCACCGTCGGCGGCCGAGCGGAGCGACAGCGACAAGGTGCCGACGGTGCGGGCAAGCGCCACTTTCTGCGCGCCTTCGGTCGTCACCTCGATGGTCACGGAATTGGCGATCTGCGGTGTGGTCTGGCGCTCGTCGGCGCCCTGCCCCACGGTCAGCACCTTGGCGTCGGAGACGACGATCTCGGAGGTAACGGTCGATCCGGCAGCGCCCTGCGCGTTCTTGGCCACTTCCTGGATTTCGCCCGCATCGCGTGTCAGCACCACGTCGACCCGGTCGCCCGGCATGACGAAGCCGCCGACACCGGCGATCTCGTCGGTGCGGATTGTCACCGCCCGCATGCCGGGCGTCATCATGTTGGACAGCGTCGCGCGGCCGTTCGGCCCCGACAATTTGCTGATCAGCACCGGCTCGTTGATCTCGATCGGCGACAATACCACGCGGCTGCCTTCGGCGAGCAATGCATTGACTGTGGTGAACGCGCCCTGCGGCACCGAATCCTCGGACCATGGGATTTCGCTGAGCTGCGCCCGGTCAAGCTCCATGCCGTAACGCAGCGGCGCGTTGGCCACCACGATGGTCTTGAAGACAACCTTGGGGACGGCGGGCGCCGGGATCGACGCCGTTTTCTCTTCGGCATCGGCCTTGGCCTGGCTTTTCACCCAGAAATCCGCGGCAAAGATTGAAATCGCGCCGAAGACGGCAGCGATGCCAATCATCGTTATGGCCTTGCCCCTCACAACCAACCCCTGACTCTCGTGGTCTTTTGTTTTGTTGGGGCGACGCTAGGCCGCTTTGTTAAAGATTCAGGAATCCCAGCGGCTCCGCACGGACCTATTTCCGCCGGCTTGGTTATCGAAAGGTTTTAGGATAAGAAGGGGTTAAATCCCCGAACGTAACAGGAACTTCCGTCGCTTGGCGCCGAAAAGCGTGGCAGTATCGACGGGTGATTCGCGGCACCGGATTCTATGGCAGGCATGGACGACAACAACGATCTTTTCGGCAATCTGGAAAAGCAGCCCCAACCGGCTCGGACACCTTCGCGCCCGGCCGACCCGCTGGTGCAGGCCACGAAGCGTCCTGCCGCGACCAAGGACGGCAGCGAGGGCTATAGCGCCGCCGACATCGAGGTGCTGGAGGGGCTGGAGCCGGTGCGGCGCCGTCCCGGCATGTATATTGGCGGCACCGACGACAAGGCGATGCACCATCTGTTTGCCGAGGTCATCGATAATTCGATGGACGAGGCGGTCGCCGGCCATGCCACTTTCATCGATGTCGAGCTGTCGGCCGACGGGTTTCTGACCGTCACCGACAATGGCCGCGGCATTCCGGTCGATCCGCATCCGAAATTCAAGAAGCCGGCGCTCGAAGTCATTATGACGACGCTGCATTCGGGCGGCAAGTTCGATAGCAAGGTTTATGAGACCTCCGGCGGTCTGCACGGTGTCGGCGTCTCGGTCGTCAATGCGCTGTCGGACCATCTCGAAGTCGAGGTCGCGCGCGGTCGCCAGCTTTACCGCCAAAGGTTCTCGCGCGGCGTTCCGGTGAGCGGGCTGGAGCAGCTCGGCGAAGTGCACAACCGGCGCGGCACCAAAATCCGCTTCCATCCCGACGAGCAGATTTTCGGCAAGGGCGCCGCCTTCGAGCCGGCACGGCTCTATCGCATGACCCGCTCGAAAGCCTATCTGTTCGGCGGCGTCGAGATCCGCTGGAGCTGCGACCCATCGCTGATCAAGGAAAAGGACCAGACGCCGGCCAAGGCGGAGTTCCATTTCCCCGGCGGCTTGAAGGACTATCTCAAGGCATCGCTCGGCGATGATTTCCAGGTGACCCGCGAAATCTTCGCCGGCAAGAGCGAGAAGCAGGGCGGCCACGGCTCGCTGGAATGGGCGGTGACCTGGTTCGGCGGTGACGGCTTCGTCAACTCCTACTGCAACACCATCCCGACTGGCGAGGGCGGCACGCATGAGGCCGGCTTTCGCAATGTGCTGACGCGCGGGCTTCGCGCCTATGCCGACCTGGTCGGCAACAAGCGCGCCTCGATCGTCACCTCCGAAGACGTGATGATCTCGGCGGCAGGCATGCTGTCGGTGTTTATTCGCGAGCCGGAATTCGTCGGCCAGACCAAGGACAGGCTGGCAACGATCGAAGCCATTCGCATTGTCGAGACCGCCATCCGCGATCCCTTCGACCACTGGCTGGCCGACAATCCGCAGGAAGCCTCCAAGCTGCTGGAATGGGTGATTGCGCGCGCCGACGAGCGGGTGCGCCGGCGCCAGGAAAAGGAAGTGTCGCGCAAGAGCGCGGTGCGCAAGCTGCGCCTTCCCGGCAAGCTCGCCGACTGCACGCAGAATGCCGCCGCGGGCGCCGAACTGTTCATCGTCGAAGGCGACTCGGCCGGCGGCTCGGCCAAGCAGGCGCGCGACCGCGCCAGCCAGGCGGTGCTGCCGCTGCGCGGAAAAATCCTCAACGTCGCCAGCGCCGGCAACGACAAGCTAGCCGCCAACCAGCAGATTTCGGACCTGATTCAGGCGCTCGGTTGCGGCACGCGCTCGAAATACCGCGACGAGGATTTGCGCTACGACCGCGTGATCATCATGACCGACGCCGACGTCGACGGCGCTCACATAGCCTCGCTGCTGATCACCTTCTTCTACCAGGAAATGCCGAACCTGGTGAATGGCGGCCATCTCTATCTGGCGGTGCCGCCGCTCTATTCGATCCGGCAAGGCGGCAAGGTTGCCTATGCCAGGGACGATGCGCACAAGGACGAGCTGTTGCGCACCGAATTCACCGGCCGCGCCAAAGTCGAGATCGGCCGTTTCAAGGGCTTGGGCGAGATGATGGCCGCGCAGCTCAAGGAAACCACCATGGACCCGAGGAAGCGCACGCTGCTCCGGGTCGATGTCATCGACGCCGTGGCGGCGACCAAGGATGCTGTCGACGCGCTGATGGGCACCAAGCCGGAAGCCCGCTTCCGCTTCATCCAGGAACGCGCCGAATTCGCCGCGACGGAAGTGCTGGATATCTGAGCGCCGGCCGACTCTTCGTTTTGACGCAGTTCCGGGCGGAAAACCGTTTCAAACTTTTCCTGGAATTGCTCTAGCCTGCACTTCCGATACGGAGACCAGCTTGTGATCCGGGCGCGGCTGAAGAGCTACTTCGAAACCAGTTTGGCGGGCCTGACGCAGCCGACGCGCTCGGATTGGATTTTCGCCCTGCGCACGGTTTCGGCCGGTCTGATCGCGCTTCTCGCTGCTTACGCGTTGAAACTCGACCACCCGCAATGGGCGATGATGACGGTCTTCATCGTCGCCCAGCCGGTCGCCGGCATGGTGCTGGCGAAAGGTTTTTACCGGCTGCTCGGCACGCTGGCCGGTGGACTTGCGGCGATCGGCATCACCTCGGTTTTCGGCACCAATCCCTGGCTGCTGGTCACGGCGCTATCCGTCTGGATTGGGCTGTGCACGCTGGTTTCGTCGCTGCTGCGCAATCCGGAAGCCTATGGCGCCGCACTTGCCGGCTATACCGCGATGATCATTGGGCTGCCGGCTTTCGGCCAGCCGCACGTGGTCGTCGATCTCGCTGTCGCGCGCTGCGCCGAGATCGTGCTCGGCATCGTCTGCGCCGGCCTGACCAGCCGGCTGATCCTGCCCAAGCTGGCCGCTGACGCCATTATCTCCAGGCTGAAGCGCAGCATCCTCGACCTTGCAACCTATGCAGGCGGCGCTTTTTCCGGTGGCGACCCGGCGACGCTGGCCGGCCTGCACCGCAAGCTGATCACCGACGCCCAGATGCTGGCCGAGATGCGCGCCTATGCCCGGCTCGAAGCACCGAGCTTCGCCACCCGCGCCCATCCGGTCCGCCTAACCATCGGTCAGCTTCTCTCGGCGCTGTCGGCGGCGCGCGCGCTGCATTCGCATGCCGCGCCGAAAAACGCAGCGCTCATTCCGGTACGCTCCGAACTGCAGTCGTTGGTCAGCGAGCTGGCAGCGACGCCCGAGGCGCTGGACGACACGTCGCCCTGGGTGACGCGGCTCGACGCGATTGCCGGCAAGGCCCGGCAAATGCCCGACGCCTCGACCGATCAGGGCGACGACAGGGTCGGCACCATAACCCGCCTCACCATCGCCGCCGATTTCGCCGAAGCCTTCAAGCAGGTGCTGCGCGGCCTCGACGCCCTGCGCGCACCGGTGACGGGCCCCAGCCGGAGCAACAGGCAGCCGCCTGCGCTGGTGGTGCACCGCGATTATCCCGGGGCTTCGCGCAATGCCATACGCGCCGGCCTTGCCACGTTGGCGGTCGCCGCCTTCTGGCTGACGACGAAATGGTCCGACGCGGCCGGCACCGTCATCCTCGTTGCCGTCGTCTCCAGTCTTTTCGCCGCGCGGCCTGACCCGGTGCGGGTGTCCTGGGGCTTCTTCAAGGGAACGCTGCTGGCTTTGCCCTTTGCCTTCCTTGTCGGCCAGGTCGCGCTGCCTGCTTTGCCCGGCTTCGGCTGGTTCACGCTGTTTGTCGTGCCGATCCTGGTACCGACGGCGCTGGGCATGGCCAATCCGCGCACCGTCGGCGTGGCGACGGCCTTTGCCATCAATTTCCTCGCCTTCCTCAGCCCGCATCAGGCGATGACCTATGCCCCAGGCCCGTTTTTCGCCGGCTCGGCGTCGGTGCTGGTCGGCATCCTGCTGGCGATCGGCGTCTTCATCGTGGTGCTGCCGGTGGATCCATGGCGCGCGGCCAACCGCATCGTGCGGGCCATGCGCGAGGATCTGGCGCGGCTGTGCCTGCATGAGCGGGTGCCGCGGCGTTCGGCCTTCGAGAGCCTGGCCTATGACCGCATCAACCAGCTGATGCCGCTCTTGCAAAATGCCGGCAGGAAAGGCGATGCGATTCTGGGCGGCGGGGTCGCCGCCGTTACCGTCGGCCTTGAAATCCTGCGTCTGCGCGCGGCGCAGCAGAGCCCGTCCACTCCTACCGACACCGCGCTCTCGATCGCCAATTTCCTGCGCGGCCTCGCGCGTGAACTGCTCTTTCGCGCAACCGGCGATCCACAGACAGCAACTGTCACTGTGGCCCGGCAATATGCAGCCAGCCTTTCAGAGCGCAGCGGCGGTGCGGATATGCTGCAGATCGCAGCCTCGCTGCGCATCATCGCCGCCGCGATCGAGGATTTCCCGGATTTCTTCACCAGGGGCCGTGGCTAGGGCGTCAGGCCGCGGCTATCGCCAGCGCATGCCCGCGCGCGTTTTCCCGCAGCGCGTCGAGATGGATCGACTTGACCAGGCCGGCGAGATCGCCCTCAGTGGATTGACCTCCGAGTTCCTTCAGCATCAGCCAGCTGACTTCCTGCACGCCGGCGAGGCGCTTGCCGTTGGCGACTTCGCGCCAGATCTTGAGCGCGCGCAGGATGATGGCATGGGTGGAAGCGGCAAGGCCGGCGCTGCGGAACAGCGCCTGCAACGCAAGGTCCTGGCCGCCGGCGAGCAAGGCCCGCACCCGCTGCTCCGACTGCTGGCTGAGCGCGACCAGGGCCGAGCCGAAAAAGTCGACCTTGCCGTGGGCAATGGTGCGGATGATGAAACTTGCGGTCAGGTCGCCGCGCAGGCGCAGATGTTCGATGAGTGCCGCATGTTCCTCCGCGCGCGTGCCTTCGACCAGCCGCACCGAAGCCTTGACGCAAGCATCGCGCGTGACGCGCTCGGCTCTGGCCGCCCCCATCAGCGCCATCACCAGCGGCGAAGCCTTCAGCGTTTCGCCGAGCTTGACCAGCAGCATGTGCCGGCAGTCGGCCGGCAGCCGCACATCCGTGACCATTGCCTCGCGCAAATGAGCGATATGGCCATGCCGCTCGGCGATGCGGCGGAAGGAGAGCGAGGCTATGTCGGCGCCGTCATTGGCGAGCAGCGCCGCACACGCTTCCGGTTCGCCGATCTCGGCGATCGCCGCGGCAACCGCCATCGAAACGACCGGCCGGTCGGCGATCAGTTTTTGCGTCGCCTTGTGCCCGGCCGCGACGCGGTCGATCAGGTCGGCGTCCGTCAGCAGCGGGGAGCGCGCCAGCACCAGGGCTGCCACTTCCGGCTGATCGGAGGCAAGCGCGCTGATGATCTGCAGCGGCGCGTGATGGCTCATCGACAGCGCTTCGGCCATAGCCAGCCGCACCTTCGACGAGGCGTCGTCGAGCAGCAGCGTCAGCGCCGCTTCGGCCGCGCAACGGTCTTCGAAAGGCAGGTCGGAATTGACGTAGGCGCGGGCCAGCGCGCTTGCCGCCGCGGCGCGCTCCGAAACTCTCGCGGTGTAGATCCATTTGAGAAAATGCGAGACAACCATACTGCCTGCTACGCCCCTTGCCGGAAAGCTTCCGGCCCCAGGAATGACCCTAGGCAGAAATGGTTTACGAACGGTTCACCATGTTTATTAACTGGCTTGCGGGTGGCATGGGCAGCGCCTATCAACCGTCAGGCAGCGGAGGAGAAAAACGATGCCCGGGCTTTATCTCGAAGAGTTCGTCGTCGGACATGTCTTTCGGCACACGCTGCGCAAGACCGTCACCGAAAGCGATAACATGCTGTTCTCGGTGATGACGCTGAACCCGCAGCCGCTGCACATCGACTTCGACTTCGCCGCCAAGAGCGAATGGGGCAGACCGCTGGTCAATTCGCTGTTCACGCTCGGCCTGATGATCGGCATTTCCGTCAATGACATCACCGTCGGCACCACAATTGCCAATCTCGGCATGAAGGAGACGGTGTTTCCGCACCCGGTCTTCCACGGCGACACCATCCGTGTCGAAACGACGGTGATCTCAGTCAGGGACTCGAAATCGAAGCCGGACCGCGGCATCGTCGAGTTCGAGCATCACGCCTACAATCAGAACGATGTGCTCGTTGCCAAATGCACGCGCCAGGCGATGATGATGAAAAAGGCGGCCTGATGCGCTCGCTGCTGTTTGTTCCCGGTGATTCCGAAAAGAAGCTGGACAAAGGCTTTGGCGCCGGCGCCGACGTGGTCATCGTCGATCTCGAGGATTCCGTGGCGCCACAAAACAAGGCGGCGGCACGCGACATCGCGGCACGCTTTATCGCCGGCAACAGGCAGCAGACAAGCTCCGCCATCTATGTCCGCGTCAACGATCTCTCGACCAGATTGACCGACGATGATCTGGCCGCGCTGGTTCCTGCAAAGCCCGACGGCATCATGCTGCCGAAGTCGAACAGCGGCCAGGATGTTCAGCAGCTGTCCGTAAAGCTCCGCGTGCATGAGGCCGAAAACGGATTGCCGGATGGCGCGATCAAGATCCTGCCGATCATCACCGAGACGGCTGCCAGTTTGCTGGCCGCCGCGACCTACGCCGGGGCAAGCGCCCGGCTTGCCGGCCTCACCTGGGGTGCCGAAGATCTGTCCGCGGCGATCGGTGCGCGGGCTGCGCGCGACGACAACGGCCGCTACACCGATGTCTTCCGCCATGCCCGCACCATGACCATCCTCGCCGCCGGCGCGGCCGAAGTCGCGGCGATCGACACGGTCTTCCCCGCCTTTCGCGACATGGCCGTCTTCGAAGCCGAATGCACGGAGGCCGAGCGTGACGGCTTTACCGGCAAGATGGCGATCCATCCGGCGCAAGTGCCGGTCATCAACGCCGCCTTCACACCGTCGGCGGAGGCAGTGCAACGCTCGCAGGCCATCGTCGCGGCCTTCGAGGCGGCCGGAAATCCTGGCGTGGTCGGCATTGACGGCAAGATGTATGACCGGCCGCATCTCAGGCTCGCCGAGCGGCTTCTGGCTCGCGCCAAGGCAGCCGGGGTTTAGTCCCGCGCCAGCACGATGACCCGGTCCTCCGGCAGGTAGGCCAGCGCTTGCGACTTCAACGGGTTGACGGTGACGCCGCCCAGAGCCCGCTCATCATTCTGCGCGGCGCGAACGCGCCGGTGCCCGATGGCGATCTCTCCGCGCAACCGCGCCGATTCCGCGATCGTCCAGAACGTCACCGGCTGGTCGATGGCGACATAGTCGCCGACCGGACGCATGTAGATTTCGGAGCCCTCCTCGTCGAGCAGGTCATCGAAGATCGCGGCGAGATGCTGGTTCTCCGATGCCTGCGCCAGCATCAGGCTGACCAGCCGGTTGCTGACGACGAAGTCATCGGCCTTGGTCACCGCCGCCAACTCGCGGTTGCGCACGTCGATCATTTCGCTGACGATCGAGATATGCGTGCCGGCATCGTCTGCGATTTTGCGCAAATGCAGCAGCGTCACCAGCGTGCGCGTATCGGCGGGCTGCGCTGCCATGGTCTCGCTGTAGCCGAGGACGAGCACGTGGTCGTAAGAAGGCACGTCCAGACTTGCCAGTGCTGTTCTGCTCGACGTGTCGGTGATGCGGCAGGAAACCGCCAGATTGTCGCCGACGACCGGCAGTCCGGCAAGTTCCTGCTCGAGGCCAGGCGTATCGGCGGCGATGGTCAGGATTGACCCAGGTGCGACGTAGCGCGACAGTTCATAGGTTATGATCGGACCGCGCCGGTTCCAGCCAAGGATCAGCGTGCGCTCCGGCTTCGCCTCGATGGGCTGATGGCGAAGAATCGCCGCGGCATCGATCTTGGCTCCGGCGCTTCCCAGCTTGATGGCGGCATCGTCCTCGGCAATGATGATGGCGCGCATGTCCTTGCCGATTACCAGCTCCGACGGCGGGTTGAGATTGACGCGCCCCTGCTGGTCGCAGAGCCCGATCAGCGCGCAATGCTCATACGCCATCACTGCCTCGCCGAAGGTCTTGCCGGTGAGATCAGGCTGCTCGGTCGTGTAGATTTCGCAGCCGTCGAAATCGAGCAGCTCCGAATAGACGCCGCTGAGACCCGACTGCCGGCTCGAATGCACGACGATGCGCGAGATCAGCTGGTCGGCCAGGACAAGCTGTACCTCGGCCCCGCCGACGACGCGGGCGACCTCGGCGTTCTTTCCGTCGCGGATCTCGGCGGCGATGTTATAGGGCGCCGTGCGCCGGTTCGGGTCGTTGGCCAGCGCCAGCACCGTCTTGATCACCTGCGAATCCGGGTCGTCGCCGTCCGGCGACAGCACGATGATCGAGCGCGAGGTCTGCGGGTTGACGATGGCCAGATCGTAGAGGTCGGTCGGGTCGCCGCTGCGGCAGATGATGCGTGTATTGCCCAGTCTGCCGACTTTGGCGGCGATCTCGTCCTCCATCACCACCTTGTCCATATTGGCCATGACGACAATGCGCGGATGGCGGCGGCTGGCATTGGCAATGACGAGTTCGGAGATGACGTCGAAGATCGACGGCGACCAGTTGAGGATGATGGTGTGGTCGCTCTCCAGCACCCGCGAACGGCCCTTGCGCAATTCATCGAGCTTGCTGTCGACGCCGGCGCTGAGCACGCCGATGAGGGCCGACACGACGAAGATGCCGGCGAGCGTGACAAAGAGCATGACGAGACGAAAGGCCCAGCCGGTGTCGCCGCCCATCGTGCCGGAATCGAGCGTGCGCATCAGCGATTCCCAGAATGCTTCGAAGAAGTTCAACAGCTCGCCGCCCTCCGGCGCAATGCGGGTCACCGCAAGGAAAGCCGCGGCGGCAATGATGATCAGCAGCGAAGCAACTGCGAGCCAGCCGATCAGCGCGATCGGGCCGGCGGCCATGCTCTTGTCAAACCCGTAGCGCAGCCGGGTTCCCAGCGAGTCTCGTTTCTTCATGTCGCCGGCAACCCCCAATATTCCCCATGGTCGATGCGCCGACCCCAACGCATCGCCGAAGCCGCTGTCTTAGCCGGTGTTTAAATAAAGGGGAATCGCTTTCGGGTGTCAGTCGTTCCACGGCCCCGCATAATCGGCATAGAGCTTTGCCGGATCGGGCCGCGGCCGTTCCGGCGCCGGTCCCTGATAGGAGCCAATATGGATAAACCCGACAACACGTTCCTGTGGCGCCAGTCCCAGCAGCGCCCGGCCCTCCGCCACGTCGGAATACCAGTTGCTGATCATGTTGGTGCCATAGCCCAGCGCATTGGCTGCGATCATCAGGTTCATCGCCGCCATGCCGCCGGACAGGAACATTTCCCATTGCGGGATTTTTGGATTGTCCTTCGGAACCGACACCACGCCGATCACCAGCGGCGCGCGGGAAAACCGCGCCAGCTCCTGGTTGCGGCGGTTTTCCGGCAGCGGCCCTTCGCGCTGTTCGGCGAGCGCCGCCAGCTTCCTGCCGATCTCGAGTCGCGCCTCGCCGCGATAGAGGATGAAGCGCCACGGCTCCAGTCGGCCGTGATCGGGCACACGGCTTGCAGCCGCGATCATGGTCGCGATATCGCCATCGCTGGGCGCCGGTTCCTTCAATTCAGGAATCGGTGCGGAGTTTCGGGTCAGCAGGAAGTCGATGATCGGCGNATCGCTGGGCGCCGGTTCCTTCAATTCAGGAATCGGTGCGGAGTTTCGGGTCAGCAGGAAGTCGATGATCGGCGACGCCATGGGGCCAGGTCTCCTAAAGCACTCGATTTTGAGCTGAAGCGCGCCATTGCGGGTGGGGCGGCTCGTGCATTGGCGCGGACGCGCCGGACGAAAGAGCCGTTGCCAAGGCGGATCGGACTCTTAAGCCTTGAAATTGCCACCGCCTTGGGCTTCAACGCAAGGCATGTTTGAGGGGACATCGCGCCTTTTCCTGATTTGGCTCGCCGTAGCGCTGTTTGCGCCGGCCTCGATGGCCATGGCGCAGAATGCCGACGGCATCGGCAATCTGAAACTCCCCGATATTTCGAGCTATGCACCGCCCAAGGGCGAGACGCCGCTGGCACTAGGTGGCGGCGGCGCCATAACGCTGTCGGCCCAGTTGACCGACAAGGGCGCCGACATCACGCGCGGCATCGTCTGGCGCGTCTTCAAGCCCGAGGCCGCCGGCGACGGCAAGCTGCCGATGGTGGCTTCCGCGCATGGCGGCAGCGCCGTGTTCCAGCTCGAACCCGGCAGCTATCTGGTCCACGCCTCATACGGACGCGCCGGCGCCACCAAGCGCATCACCGTCGGCAAGGACGCCAGGCGCGAAAGCCTGGTGCTCGATGCCGGCGGCCTCAAGCTCGACGCGGTGCTGTCGGGCGGCGTGCGTATTCCGCCGAAAAAACTGCGCTTCTCCATTTATGAGGGCACCGCCGAGGCCAATGGCGACCGCGCTTTGATCATTCCCGATGTCGAGCCGAACAGCGTCGTGCGGCTCAACGCCGGCGTTTATCATGTCGTCTCCACCTATGGCGCGGTCAATGCCGTTATTCGCTCCGACATCCGTGTCGAAGCCGGCAAGCTGACCGAAGCCACCGTCGAGCATCGCGCGGCGGAGGAGACCATGAAGCTGGTGCGCGAGACCGGCGGCGAGGCCATCGCCGATACATCCTGGTCGCTGCTCAACGAATCCGGCGATCCGATCAAGGAGGCCGTCGGCGCCTTCGCCTCGATGGTGCTGGCCGAAGGCCAATACACCATCATCGCCAAGAACCGCGACCGCATCTACCAGAAGGATTTCACCGTCGTTGCCGGACAGAACCAGGAGATCGAGGTCCTGGCCACCGAAGCCTCGGCCATCGATCCCGAGGAAGGCGCCGACTAGGTTGTGGACTCATAAGCCCGAAGCCACAGCCGGACGGATCGACCTTGCGATTCGTTTCTAGGCACCGGTTGGAGTGGCTACGATCCGGCATTCGTGGTATGTTTTTGCGGCCTTGAAAGCATGACCCGTACCGCAGTTTGCCTTGGGAGATGCCAAATGCGCATGTCCTTGCTTTTCATTCCACTACTGCTTGCACCGATTGTATCGCATGCCGCCGGCATTCACGACGCCGCCATGAAGGGCGATGTCGCGGCGATCACGGCAGCGCTCGACGCTGGTGCCGGCGTCGATGAGAGCGACGGGCGCACGACACCACTCTATCTTGCGGTCAAAGGCGGTCATTTTGCAGCGGCAAAACTGCTCATTGAACGCGGTGCCGACGTCAACGCCGTCCCGGACCCGCGTTTGGGTCCTGCCCTTATTCTGGCTTTGGCAAAACGCAGGACCGATTTGATCAATCTGTTGCTGGACGGGGGCGCAAATCCAAATTCGAAGCGCAGCCGCGAAAACGCTATCCACATCGCGGTCAATCTCGGTTGCCTCGATTGCGTGAAAGCACTGGTTGAGGCCGGCGCGGACGTGAATGCGAAGACAAAGGACGGCAAGACACCGCTCCATCTGGCAAAATTCAAGGGGCAACGCGAAGTTGCTGACTATCTCATGTCGCACGGCGTCGTGTTGCCAACGCCAGCTCCGATCTCGATGAAGTTGGCTGCTGCCGATGTCGAGAAAGGCCGAACCTACTTCACACACGTGTGCCACGGTTGCCACAATGCCGAGCCACAGGGAGGGATCAAAACGGGACCGAACTTATGGGGCGTCGTCGGCCGCGACAAGGCATCCATGGCAAATATGCGTTACTCCGACACCTTGCTGGCCTTAGAGGGTGTATGGACGTACGAGGACCTGAACAAATATCTGCTTGAGCCCATGCTCACCACGCCGGGTGTTTACATGGAGGTGCCTGGCGTCCCGGACGAGACCGAACGGGTCAACCTGATCGCCTACTTGCGTACACTCAGCGACAAACCGCTCCCACTGCCCTAGGAGCTATTGAGCAAAAGGGCCGAGGTTGTCGAAAAGTTGACCGACTGAACGTCGTTTATGAGTACACGCCCTAGTTAGCGTCTCTCAGGCTGCCTTGCGCATACGGCGCGGCAGGAAGTGGACGCGGCTGCGCGGTGCGTCGGGCGCCAGATCGAAGACGCCGCGATGAAGGCGATCAAGCAAGGTCTTGCGGTCGCGCAGCGGCTCCAGCTCATCCCAGCGCAGTACGTTGCCGACGCGAACGTCGATCGCTTTGCCGGACAGCCGCGCGAATTCGCGGATGAGCATTGAAAGGCGCAACGTCAGCGACGCCTTGCCGACGAATTTCGCCAGCCTTCCTTCGCGCTCCCCCATGTTCATCGGGCCGCTGACCAGATGGAACAGCCGGCCGTTCTGCCCGGAAAAATGCATCGGCACCACCGACGCCTTGGCGTCCTGCACGAGGCGCGCCGGAAACATCTTCCACGGCAGGTCGCGCGCCCGGCCAAAGCCTCTCGGCGCGGTGGCGACGCCGCCGGCCGGAAATACCACGATGGTGACGCCCTCTTTCAACAGCCGCACTGCCTCGTGGCGCACCGCCATGTTGTTCTTCACCGCGTCCTTGGTCTCGGAAAAGTCGATCGGCAGCGAGTACGGTTCCATTTCGCGGACCTTCAGCAGATCCTTGTGGATCATGACGCGGAACGGACGCCCGAGCTGCTCGACCAGCGACAGCACGGCAATGCCGTCGCCAATGCCGAACGGGTGGTTGGCGACGATCACCAGCGGCGTGTCCGGCAGCCCCGCCGGCGGCCACCGATCGGTGCTGCGCACCTTGACGTCGATCAGCTCCAGCATGCGGCTGAACACCCGCTCGCCCGTCGGCGCCACCTGGCGGCGCCAGAAATCGTAGAGCGCGGCATACCGGTCGCGCCCCGAGAGGCCTTCAATGGAATGGATGAACCAGCGCGTCAGCGCCGGCTGGCTCGCATTGGCGTAGGAGAGTTCGGGAAACGGTCTTTCCCGTATCTTCAGCTTGAGCATGGGGGCTCGTTACAAGGTTCGCGTGACAGGCATGTGAAAATGGCGGTGGATCGCTCCACCGCCATTTCTACGAAACATTGTTTGCTCAGGCCGCGCTTCGCCTGCGGTCGGGCGAAACAGCCTCGTCGGAAAGCAGCTTCAGCGCCTCCGCCAGCTTGAGCGATTCCTGATCGCGCGAGCCGAGCCGGCGGATGTTGACCGTCTCCTCTTCCGCCTCGCGCTTGCCGCATACGAGGATCACAGGAACCTTGGCCAGCGAATGCTCACGCACCTTGTAGTTGATCTTCTCGTTGCGCAGATCCGGTTCGGCCAAAAGTCCTGCCGCCTTCAACTGTGCGACGACCTTTCGCGCATAATCGTCAGCATCCGAGGTGATCGTGGCCACAACCACCTGCAGCGGCGCGAACCACAGCGGGAAATGGCCGGAATAATGCTCGATCAGGATGCCGAGAAAGCGTTCCATCGAACCGCAGATGGCGCGATGCACCATCACCGGCTGCTTCTTTTCCGAATCCGAACCGATGTAGAAGGCGCCAAAGCGTTCCGGCAGATTGAAGTCGACCTGCGTGGTGCCGCACTGCCATTCGCGGCCGATGGCGTCCTTCAGCACATATTCGAATTTCGGCCCGTAGAAAGCGCCCTCGCCCGGATTGATCGAGGTCTTGATGCCGTTTCCCGAGCGCGTCCTGATTGTATCCAGCACGTTGCCCATGATCGCCTCGGCATGATCCCAGGCCTCGTCGGTGCCGACGCGCTTATCCGGCCGCGTCGACAGCTTCACGCTGACATCGTCGAAGCCGAAATCGGCGTAGGTCGACAGGATCAGATCGTTGATGCGCAGGCACTCCGCGGCCAGCTGCTCCTCGGTGCAGAAGATGTGCGCATCGTCTTGCGTGAAGCCGCGCACGCGCATCAGCCCGTGCAAGGCGCCGGACGGTTCGTAACGATGCACATTGCCGAATTCCGCAAGTTTTACGGGCAGATCGCGATAGGATTTCAGCCCATGCTTGAATATCTGCACGTGGCCCGGACAATTCATCGGCTTCAGCGCGAACACGCGGTCGTCGTCGGTGTCGTCGCCGGCCACCGTCACCTTGAACATGGCATCGCGATACCAGCCCCAGTGGCCCGACGTCTCCCACAGGCTCTTGTCGAGAACCTGCGGTGCGTTGACCTCCTGGTAGCCCTGCTCGTCGAGGCGGCGGCGCATGTAGTTGACCAGATTCTGGAACATCTTCCAGCCCTTGGCGTGCCAGAAGACGACGCCCGGCCCCTCTTCCTGGAAATGGAACAGGTCCATCTCGCGGCCGAGTTTGCGGTGGTCGCGCTTCTCTGCCTCTTCCAGCATCGTCTGGTAGGCATCGAGTTCAGCTTGCTCGGCCCAGGCCGTGCCGTAGATGCGGGTCAGCATGGGGTTGTTCGAATCGCCACGCCAATAGGCGCCGGCCACCTTCATCAGCTTGAAGGCGTTGCCGATCTGCCCGGTGGAGGCCATGTGTGGGCCGCGGCAGAGGTCGAACCAGTCACCCTGGGAATAGATCTTGAGATCCTGGTCTTCGGGAATGGCGTCGATCAGCTCGAGCTTGTAGCGCTCGCCCTTCTCGGCAAATACCTTTTTCGCCTTGTCGCGCGACCAGACTTCCTTGGTGAACGGCTTGTTACGCGCAATGATCTCGCGCATCTTCTTTTCGATCACCGGGAAATCGTCAGGCGTGAACGGCTCGTTACGGGCGAAGTCGTAATAGAATCCGTTCTCGATCACCGGCCCGATGGTCACTTGCGTTCCCGGCCACAGTTCCTGCACGGCCTCCGCCAGCACGTGTGCTGCATCATGACGGATGAACTCCAGCGCGCGCGGATCGCTGCGGGTGATAATCTCGACCTTGCCGGACTTGCCAAGCGGGTCGGAAAGATCGCGAACGGTGCCGTCGATGGCATAGGCGACAGCTTTCTTGGCCAGCGACTTCGAGATCGATTCGGCGAGGCCCGCACCGGTCATCGCCGCGTCATAGTCGCGGACGGAGCCATCGGGAAATGTCAGGGAAACGGAATTCAGCATCGGGTATCTCCTATCCAGTCCCGCAAACGAGCGCGGGTGGTCGTGGTGTGAAGCCGGAGGCATCCGGCAGCGGGCGGGTTTTAGAGGCAGCACGGTGTGAGGTAAAGAGCGCTGGTAGTGTGTCAGTTTGAATTCCAGTTGGAACGTTGCCATCGGCCTCCCCGATCGGAACGACCAAGGACCGCCACTTTGCAGCCGTTCAAGGCTAGCGCGAGCTTTCACTCACTCGCGCAGGCCTGCCTTGCGCAAGTTCTCGCGAAGATGTTCCAAGTCACCTGAGTTCTTGTATGGCGCCATATCCGAGGTCGTTCTCATCGTGATTGTGGCTCGCGGCTCCAGCTGCAAAATGTGCTCGATGACCTGCTGCGCTTCGTCTTCGCGCCCTAAAGCCGCGTAGCTCGCTGCCAGGTATAAGTGTTGGTATACGGTGTCGAGGGTTCGTAGACCTTCCAACGCCGCGATCGCTTCACGATATCTGCGAACGTCGTAGTAAATCTGGCCAATCTGTAGGATGTACCACTCGGGGTAGTGAGGGTTGAGACGCATGGCTTTTTGCGCCGTCTCAAGGCCTTCCTGTGCCCTCCCACAATAGCTTAGGCAGGAACCGTAATCCAACAGCACGTCGGCGTCATTTGGATTAAGCTCAAGGGCCCGTTGATACTCAACGATAGCGCGTTCGTATTGTCCGCAAAATAGGCAGTGCCCTGCGAGCGCATAGTGCCCCCATGCCTCGGCGTCGTCCCGTTCGATCGCCAAATTGGCGTATTTCAGGCCACATGCCAGTGAAGCCTCGGGATTCGCGCTCCAACCGTCGCTTGCGTCGATCATGTGCGTCCAAGCGAGCTTGGCAAACGCCTTTCCGAACTTCGGATCGAGTTCGCCTGCCTTCTCAAAGAGTTCCCGAGCACGCAAGTTGTCTTGTTTTGTGTAGCGGTTGAGAGACTCCATGCCGCGCACGAAATAGTCCAGCGCCTCAAAATTCCGCGTCCCCGCGACTTCCGGGCGCTCTTGCCACGCCTTTAACAGTCGGCCTCCGTACGCTGTGGCTAAACTGCCGATTATTCTTTCAGTGACATCGTCCTGCACGGCAAAGATGTCCTCGATGCCTCGGTCGTAGCGCTCTGCCCAAAGGTGCCGCCCAGTCTTGCCGTCAATGAGCTGGGCGGTAATCCGGACCCGGTCCTTCGACCTCTGTACACTGCCCTCCAAGATATAGCGGGCACCCAGCTCTCGGCTGGCATCCTGTATCTTCGTGGCTTTGCCCTTGTAAGCAAACGTCGAATTACTGGCGATGACGGAAAGATCGCGAAACCGAGACAATCCGGTGATGACGTTCTCTGTGATCCCATCCGCAAAGTAGTCCTGCTGACGGTCGTCGCTCATATTGACGAACGGCAGCAAAGCGATGGATGGCTTATCAGCAAGCGACGCCGGCGAAGTGGGGGCCGCTTCGGGACCGTCGAGGCGCACCGCATAAGCTCGCACGGGGCGTTCAATATTTTTAAGTATCTGCTCACCAATGTCGTCGAATTGCAGTTCAAGCCGGTTTCCGAGGTGATCTCGCACCGTGCCCGAAACCATAACACCTCCAACAGGAGCGATGCCTTCGAGCCTTGTCGCCACGTTCACGCCGTCACCCAACAGATCGTCATCCTCGACGATTACGTCACCGAGGTTGATCCCAACGCGGAATTGTATTCTTCGGTCCTCGGACAGTTTTGCGCTGCGACCCGACATGGCACGCTGCATAGCAACGGCACAAGCCACGGCGTTCACGACACTTGGAAACTCGGCGAGGATGCCGTCGCCAGTCGTTTTGAAGATGCGACCTTGGTGCTCGGCCATATTTGGGTCGATAAGGTGGGCCCGTATCTCCTTCAGATCGGCAAGTGTGCCGGCCTCGTCGCTGCCCATCAGGCGCGTATACCCCACCACGTCAGCGGCCAGAATTGCGGCAAGACGGCGTTGGACGCGTCCTTCGGTCATGTGGTGCATTGCTTTCAAGAGCAACAGGACCGGGATTGTAAGGGCGACGACCGACAGAGTCCACGAGCCGGAACGTCGACTGATACATTTCCGCAGCGGTCATTGGCACAGCCGCCGGGATTTGTCGCGGCAACTCACTTCACGAGTTGCGGCAACTCCCTCAGTAACGCCGCGCGTGTCGCCGGGCCTTTCGGCATGTCGATCGGCTTGGTGTCGACGACCAGCCGGGCAAAGACGATCCGGCGGCCGCCCTTTTCGGCCCAGCCGACGAACCAGCCCAGCGCGCGCTTGTCCTTGCTGTTTCCCAGCCTGGTGCTGCCGGTCTTGCCCCGCACCGTCCAGCCGCCGGCCTGGAAAGTCGGCAGGATGGCTCGGGTCATCTCATGCGCCTTGGCAGAAACCGGCATCTTGCCGGCGAGCAGCTGGCGCAGGAAGGCTGTCTGTTCGACCGGCGATATCTCAAGCGAGGAATTTATCCAGGATTGCGTGAGCCCGTTGTCCTTGTCGGCATCGCCCGAGACATCCATGTTGCCGTAGCCGAATTTCGAGACGTAGCCGGCAAAGCTTTTTGCGCCGAGCCGGCGCACGATCTCGCGCGAATACCATACGATCGAGTCGCGCTCCCAGATCGTCGGGTCGACGGCTTTGTGGTCGCGGCTCACGGCCCTGAATTCAGGCTTGTAGTCCCAGGTCGGCGTATGCGCATCGCTCAGGATACCGCTGTCGTAGCCGATCAGCGCCAGCGGCACCTTGAAGGTCGACGCCGGGCTGACGCGTTGGTCGCAGACGCCGCTTTGATAGAGCGTCTCGCCGCTCGCCGCGTCCTGGATAAGCGTGCAGGCGACATCGCCAAGCGGAGCCGATTGCGCCCGCATCGGAAATCCCAGAAACCAGGCCAGCAGGAAGAGGACCGCGGCAATGATGAAGGGATGGGTTTCGATCCGACGCATGTGGGCTCTCCTGGGAATGAACAGGAGGCGCTTAGCGAAGTGTCTTGGCTCGATTTTGACTCAAATGCGCAGTCTTTGTGCAGCCCGTTGTTAACCTTACCGGATTGTAAAGAATGCCGCGCTGGCGATCTGGATCAGGGACCAGCGCGCCCGCCGTCAGGCCTCGCCGCGCTTCCTGCCGATCTGCCAATAACGCCATGGCATGAACCAGACATAGCGCTGATCGAGTACCTCCGGCACGCGATCGATGCCATGCGAACCGAAAGGGCCGCAGCGCAGCACGCGGAACAGCCCCATGAAGCCGCCGGCCCACAGACCATGGCGGGCGATCGCCTCATGCGCGTATTCGGAACAGGTCGGCAGATGCCGGCAGGAATTGCCGACAAATCCGGACAGCGTCAGTTGATAGAGGCGCACCAGCGACGTGCCGAAAATGCGGCCGGGTGTTTTGCGCCAGGGACCGGGCCAGTTGCGCCCGCGCCGGGTCCGTCCGGCGGCATGCACATGCCGATGCTGGTCGCCCACCGCAGTCTCTTTCCGAACGCGACCCGAAACCGGCTTCCGGGTCAGCTTGCGTTTCCAAACCGATAGATGTGAGCTTCGGCCGGCAAACGCAATCCTCTTCACTCACTCGCCTCTTTGTCGGCTTCAGGGTCGCGAGCGGCGAAAGGGATGCCGCTCCGCTGGAGCCGCCCAGCGGGTGGCCGGCCTTTGCTCGGTGCGCTGCACATGATGCTGCCTGTCGCCACGCCATTGAAACGTCGCGATCCGCATCACATCGCCAAAGATTTCCAGAAACTGGATCATGTCCGTGTCTCCTCTAAGAGCGGATTAGACGCCCGCTGGCCTTCGCCTTCAAACGAGTATAATTTCCGGTTCGGATAACTTCGGGTTATGCGAAATGAAGCGCGGACGGTTGCCCCTGACGGCGTTGCGAAGTTTCGAGGCAGCCGGCCGGCAATTGAGCTTTAGCCGGGCCGCCGAGGAGCTGTTCGTCTCGCAGGCCGCCATCAGTCGGCAGATCCGCGAACTCGAGCAGTTCTTGCGCCAGCCCTTGTTCCGCCGTCATCACCGCCGCGTCGAGCTGACCGAGGCCGGCCAGCGCCTGCTCGATCAGTTGGTCAGGAGTTTCGACGACATCGACAGGCTGCTTTCGGACCTGGTGGCTGCCCCGGCGCAGTCGGTGGTCCGCGTCAGTGTCGAGCCGTCGCTGGCCTCTGTGTGGCTGTTGCCGCGGCTCAACCGGTTCAGCCAGTTGCGGCCTGATATCGACGTTTCCCTCGAGGTCGACCCAAGGCCGATCGAGTTCCGCAGCGATCAGCCTGAACTCGCCCTGCGCTTCAGCGCGCGCGCCACCTCATGGCCGCGCAGCGAGGCCGAATGGCTCGCCTCGACCGTCGATTCGCCGGTCCTGTCGCCGGCATTGCTGGCATCAGGCCCTACCCTCGAAAAGCCGCTCGACCTTGCCCGCTACACGCTGCTGCACGAGGAAAACCGCCAGGGCTGGGCGCGCTGGTTCGAGGCCGCCGGCGTCGCTGCCGACGCCATTCCGGCGCGCGGCCCGATGCTGGCGGATGTGTCGCTGTCGAAGCAGGCGGCCCTGCTCGGCCACGGCGTTGCGCTCGGAGACCTATTGCAGATCGGCGAGGAGATTGCCTCCGGCGCGCTGATCAAGCCGTTCGACATCGACGTCGCATCGGGCGCCTACTGGCTGGTGGCCAGGAGTTTGAAGGACCTGCCGGAGCCGGCTAAGGCCTTTGCCGACTGGGTGAGAAGCGAATTTGCCGAAAGCAGACGGGCGCAGGAACAGCAGACCTAAGCCGTCGTGCTTCTTAAGCCTTCGGTTCTATTTCTGCTGCGCGCCGGATGACATCACTCGGCCGTCGAAATTGACCGTCGTCTCGCGCCAAGCCTGGTAGCTATCGGCATAAGTCGCAAGGCCAATGAAGGGCGCACAACGGGTAATCACCCGAACTGCGCTGTCATTGAACTTCTTGCCCTGTGGTTCTGTTGCAGGATTGAGTACCTTCGGGGCGCCGCCAGCGAACCATCCCGGTTAAGCTGATTTTGACGCGTGTGGCCACAAGTTCGTCGCCGACGGGGATAATCCAGCAGCCAGCCAGCTTGTCAGCGAGGTAGGCGGCAGCCTTCTGCTGCGAGGCGTTTTCTGCGCCGGCAGCATAGCCACTCGTGACCAGCGAAACCACAAGGCCCGAAGCCACCATCAACCAGTGCAAACACTTCGTCCGTCATGTCCTGCGCGAAGCCCGCGCTATGTCACGCTGCTTCTTCTGCGCGTTTCTTCTCGATCTGACCGATGGCATCGACGACCGCATCGAAGGTCAGCATGGTCGAGGCATGGCGCGCCTTGTAGTCGCGCACCGGCTCCAGATATCTCAGATCGGCAAAGCGGCCTTGCGGCGGCGCGCCGTTTTCCTTGAGCATCTTCAGCATGGTGTCGCGCACCGCCCGCAATTCGTCGGCGCTGGCGCCGATGACATGTTGAGCCATGATCGAGGACGAGGCCTGGCCGAGGGCGCAGGCCTTCACGTCATGCGCGAAATCGGTGACGACGCCATTGTCCATCTTGAGGTCGATGGTCACCGTCGAGCCGCACAATTTGGAATGGGCCTTGGCCGTCGCATCCGGATGATCGAGCCGGCCGATGCGGGCGATGTTTCCGGCAAAACCCAGAATTTTCGCATTGTAGACGTCGTCAATCATATTTTTCCAATCCGTCGCCGCCAAGCGAACAGCGATTGCCGTTGTAGCGTCTTTCATTCGCTGCGTACGACCATATATAATGGTGGCAGTCGGGTATCGACAAGGCAACGCAAAGCCATCGTCCTTGCCCATTTCGTTCACGCCGCTTGCGGGCTGGAAACCGGGCGAGTTTTCAGCACCCGAAAGGTCGTGGTCCGTTCAACTCGTTCCTCCTGAGAGAGGAACTACGGGAGACGCCTTTATGGATGCCGTCATCAAGAAAATAATGCCCCCTTCCGACTATCTGGACAAGCCGGTCACCGACAGGCCGAGCGAAGCCGAGGTCGAGGCCGCCGTGCGCACGCTGTTGCGCTGGACCGGCGACAATCCGGACCGCGAGGGCCTGATCGACACGCCCAAGCGCGTCACCAAGGCCTTTCTCGAAATGTTCAACGGCTATGACATGTGCCCGGCCGAAGAGCTCGGCCGCACCTTCGAGGAAGTCGCCGGCTATGATGATCTCGTCATCGTCAGGGACATCCAGTTCCACTCGCATTGCGAGCACCACATGGTGCCGATCATCGGCAAGGCGCATGTCGGCTACCTCCCGGATGGCAAGGTCGTCGGCCTGTCCAAGATTGCCCGTGTGGTCGATATCTTCGCCCATCGCCTGCAGACTCAGGAGGCCATGACCGCACAGATCGCCGGCGTCATCCAGGACGTGCTCAATCCGCGCGGTGTCGCCGTCATGATCGAGGCTGAGCATATGTGCATGGCCATGCGCGGCATCCGCAAGCAGGGCTCCACCACGCTGACCTCGACCTTCACCGGCATGTTCAAGGACACGCCCGAGGAACAGGTCCGTTTCGTCACCATGGTGCGCGGCCTCGGGGCGTAAGCCCCTCGCCGGCATCGCTAGATCAAGGACCGGCGATGTCGGCACTAACATTTCCCAAGGCTCCATCTGACAAGAAGGCTCTCGAAGAAGGCGCGGTGTTTTCCCCGCGCTTCGATGCTGCCGGGCTGGTCACCGTCGTCGTCACCGACGCCGCTGACGGTATGCTGCTGATGGTCGCGCATATGAATGCCGAGGCGCTGGCGCTGACGCTCGAAACCGGCATCGCGCACTACTGGTCGCGCTCGCGCAAGGCGCTGTGGAAGAAGGGCGAAACATCAGGCAATTTTCAGACCGTCGTCGAGATGCTCACGGATTGTGACCAGGACGCCATATGGTTGCGCGTCAAAGTGTTGGGCCACGACGCAACTTGTCACACCGGCCGGCGTTCATGTTTTTATCGGACGGTGGGGCTAATCGGCGGCAAGGCAACGCTTGCCGGCGATGGCAGCACGCCGCTGTTCGATGCGGAAAAAACGTATCGGAAGCCCGCGTGAACCATTCAACAGTCGCAAACCACTCATATTCACTATTCTCAAACGTCCTTCCTGTAGAACGGACGCGGGACAAGGGAGATCATGATGCTCGAGTGGGCGTCATTGCGTAGCAGACCGGACGTGCGGGAGGCCAATGGCCCCTCATCGTCCGGCGGCGTGCCTGACCCGCAACCCGCGGGCAAGACAGGCATTTCGCTCGCGCTGGGCGGCGGCTGCGCACGCGGCTGGGCGCACATTGGCGTGCTGCGCGCGCTCGACGAAGCCGGCATCGAAGTCTCGATGATCGCCGGCACCTCGATCGGCGCGCTGGTTGGCGGCTGCTATCTCGCCGGCAAGCTGGACGAACTCGAGGAGTTCGCCCGCAGCCTGACCAAGCGGCGCATCTTCGGCCTGCTCGATCTCAATCTGCGCGGCAGCGGCCTATTCGGCGGCATGAAACTGGACGTCAGGCTGCGCGAGCACATGGCAGGCATCCGCTTCGAGGATCTGACGAAACCCTTCGTCGCCGTTGGCGCGGAAATTCGCACCGGCCATGAGATCTGGCTGTCCAGCGGTTCGCTGATCACCGCGATGCGGGCTTCCTATGCGCTGCCCGGCGTGTTCGAACCGGTGAATTGCAACGGCCGCATTCTGGTCGACGGCGCGCTGGTCAACCCGGTTCCGGTTTCGGTCTGCCGCGCCTACGAGCAGCCGCTGGTCGTCGCGGTCAACCTTCACTACGATCTGTTCGGCCGCGCCGCCGTCATCAAGCACAGCGCCGGCGAACTGCTCATCGAGAAGGACGCGCCCCGGCCAGGCCAGGCCAGCCCCGACCACCAGCCGCACCAGAGCCGTCTCGGCATCACCGGCGTCATGGTCGAAGCCTTCAACATCATCCAGGACCGGATTTCACGCGCAAGGCTGGCGGGCGATCCGCCCGACATGTCGCTCCAACCGAAACTCAGCCATATCGGCTTGACCGAATTCCACCGCGCGGATGAGGCGATCAGCGTCGGTTACCAGGCGACGATGGCGCAGATCAGCGAGTTGAAGCGGCTGCAGACGGTTCTCGCTTAAAACAATTCGGCAATGTCAGGCTTTGGCCGCATCGGTGATGCGGAACTGCACCGTGCGGTTGCCGTTCCAATAATTCCCCGACAGCGAGCCGGCTACATGGATCGTGTTGCCCCTGTTCTTGAACAGGAATTCGCCCAGCGCGGTATCGACGGATCGAAAGGCGATGCCCTGGATGGGGCCGCCGCTTTCCGACTGCAGATCAGCCCGGATGTGGTTGGTGCCGACGGCCCGCGCGTCGGCCAGCCGATGGCGCGGCAGCGCGAACACCGGCGCGACATGGCCGGCGCCGAAAGGCCCGGCCTTTTCCAATGCATCGAGCAAAGCAATCGTCGCGCCCTCGGCGGCGAGCGCGCCGTCGACGGCCAGACTTTCTTCGTCCTGCAGCCGGAACACTTCGGTCGCCGCGCGCTCCTCGAAGAAAGCACGGAGTTCGCCGAGCTTGGCGCGTTCCACCGTGATGCCGGCGGCCATGCCGTGGCCGCCGCCCTTGACGATCAGCCCGGCATCGGCGGCTGCGCGCACCAGCCGTCCGAGATCGAAGCCCGACACCGAACGGCCAGAGCCGGTGCCGATGCCATTGGCGTTGAAGGCGATGGCGAAGGCCGGCCGCCGCGCATGGTCCTTCAGCCGCGAGGCGATCAAGCCGACAATGCCGGGATGCCAATTGGTGCTGGCGGTGACGATGATGGCCGGCCCGTTGCCGCCGGCAAGTTCGGCGTCAGCCTCGGCGCGCGCCGCTGCCAGCATCTCCAGCTCCATCTGCTGGCGTTCCTGGTTGAGCCGGTCGAGTGTCTCGGCAATGGTCCCGGCCTCAACCGGATCGTCGGTGGCGAGCAGCCGGCTGCCAAGTGCTGCATCGCCGATGCGGCCGCCGGCATTGATGCGCGGCCCAATCAGATAGGCGAGATGAAAGGTGCTTATCGGCTCACCGATGCGGGACACCCGCGCCAGTGCGGCGAGCCCCTCATTCTTCTGCTGCCGCGCCATCTGTAATCCCTTGACGACGAAAGCGCGGTTCACGCCGATGAGCGGCACCACATCGCAAACCGTGGCCAGCGCCGCCAGGTCGAGCAACGACAACAGGTCCGGTGGCGCTGCGTCGGGCAATCGGCTGCGCAGGACCCTCGCCGTCTGCACCAGAGTGAGGAAGACGACACCGGCGGCGCACAGATGGCCTTGCCCGGAAAGGTCGTCCTCGCGATTGGGATTGACGACTGCGGTCGCCTCCGGCAGCGGGCCGCCGACCTGATGGTGGTCGAGCACCACCACATCGGCGCCTGCGGCCTTGGCGGCATCGATGGAGACAGCGCTGTTGGTGCCGCAATCGACGGTGACGATCAGCGTCGCGCCGCGCGAGACCAGTTCGCGCATAGCCTCCGGATTGGGGCCGTAGCCCTCGAAGATGCGGTCGGGAATGTAGATCTCCGAAGGCACCGAGAAATGTGTCAGGAAGCGCTTGAGCAACGCCGAAGAGGCGGCGCCGTCGACATCGTAGTCGCCGAAGATTGCCACCTTCTCCTTGGCCATGACCGCTTCGGCGATGCGGGTCGCAGCCTTGCCCATGTCGGTCAGCGAAGCCGGATCCGGCAACAGATTGCGGATCGTCGGATCGAGGAAGCGCTCGGCCTGGTCCGCGGTGACGCCCCGCCCGGCGAGCACGCGCGCCACAATGTCGGGCACGCCGTGGCCCTGCGCTATGGCCAGCGCAGTCATGTCCTGCCGCTCGCTCAACCGGTGTTCCCAGGAAACACCGGTCGCCGACTGCCTGACATCGAGGAAGAAGCGTTTGTCGCCCGTCATAGGAGGCGTAGTCTACAGATTGTCATTTCCGGCAATATGCGACGGCTAAACAGGAAAGTCTCAACTTTTCCACCTCCTGGTGACGCGCCTTGATCTCGCGGCTCACGCCTCCGCCAGAGCCCGATGATGACTGGTGGGTTCGACCTGAAATCTCAATCCGGCTCCAAATCAAAGAGATAGAGCACTATGGCGTCTGAACCACTTTTCAGCAGGAATATCAAATCGGTTAAGGAGAAAAATGACTTGGCCTAGCCCGCACGCTCGATGCGGATAACCTGCGGCTTGTCTGTGAGGTGGCCGTCCTTGGTGATGCCGTCGACAGCCTTGCGCACGGCTGCTTCCGTGGTCTCGTGGGTGACCAGGATCACCGTCTTTTGCGCGTCCGTCTCGCCGCTGACGGCATGCTGGACGATCGATTCCAGCGAAATGTCGTTGTCCGCCATGCGCTTGGCGATCGCGGCGAAGACGCCGATGCGGTCGTGCACGGTCAGCCGGATGAAATAGCCGCCGGCATGGCTGCGCATCTGCGCCTTCTTGTAGGGGCGCAGTTCCTTGGCCGGCAGGCCGAACACCGGACCGTGCTGGAAGCCCGGCCGGCTCTTTGCGATGTCGGCGATATCGCCGACCACGGCGGACGCGGTGGCGTTGCCGCCGGCGCCCGGGCCGGAGAGCAGCAGTTCGCCCAAAATGTCGGTTTCGATGGCCACCGCATTGGTAACGCCATGCACCTGTGCGATCACCGACGCGGTCGGCACCATGGTCGGGTGCACACGCTGCTCGATGCCGCTGTCGGTGCGCTGCGCGACGCCGAGCAATTTTATCCGGTAGCCAAGGTCGCCCGCGGCGCGGATATCGGCCTGGCTGATATTGGAAATGCCTTCCATGTAGATGTCGTTGGCGGCGATCCTGGTGCCGAAGGCCAGGCTGGTCAGGATCGACAATTTATGCGCCGTGTCATGGCCCTCGATATCGAAAGTCGGATCGGCTTCGGCGTAGCCCAGCCGTTGCGCGTCCTTCAGGCACTCGTCGAAGGAGATGCCCTCGGCCTCCATGCGGGTCAGGATGTAGTTGCAGGTGCCGTTGAGGATGCCGAAAACGCGAGTGACCGAATTGCCGGCCATCGCCTCGCGCATCGTCTTGATGACCGGGATGCCGCCGGCAACTGCCGCCTCGTAGTTGAGCAGCACGCCCTTCTTCTCGGCGATTTCGGCAAGCGCCACGCCGTGCTTGGCCAACAGCGCCTTGTTGGCGGTGACGACATGACGTCCGGCTTCAAGTGCTGCCTTGACCGACGCGCGCGCTGCCCCTTCGTCGCCGCCGATCAGTTCGACGAAGACGTCGATATCGGCGGCCTGCGCCATCTTGATCGGATCGTCGAACCATTTGGCGGCGCTGAGGTCGACGCCACGGTCGCGCTTGGGATCGCGCGCGGAAACGGTCGTGACGATGACATTGCGTCCGCACTGGCGCGTCAGCTCCGCTGCCTTGTCGCGCAGCACGCGCGCCACCGAGGCGCCAACCGTACCCAGACCCGCAATTCCAACACGCAACGCTTCAGCCATGCCCGGCGACGCCCCTCAAAAAATCTACTCGAATAAGATGTGCGGCGACTTTAGCGATGCGCGGCGAGCGGCACCACATTGTTCGGCTGCTTGGCGCTGGACCCCAGGAAGCGCTTGATGTTGCGCGCCGCCTGCCGGATCCGGTGCTCGTTCTCGACCAGCGCGATGCGGACATGATCGTCGCCATGCTCGCCAAAGCCGATGCCCGGCGCCACCGCCACGTCGGCGTGCTCGATCAGGAGCTTGGAAAACTCAAGCGAGCCGAGATGCTTGAACGGCTCCGGGATCGGCGCCCAGGCGAACATCGAGGCAGCCGGTGCCGGAATGGTCCAGCCGGCGCGGCTGAAGGCGTCGACCATGACGTCGCGGCGCTTCAAATAGACCTCGCGCACTTCGGCGATGTCGGCGCCGTCGCCATTCAGCGCATGCGCCGCCGCCACCTGGATCGGCGTGAAGGCGCCGTAGTCGAGATAGGACTTCACCCGCGTCAACGCCGAGATCAGCCGCTCATTGCCGACGGCAAAGCCCATGCGCCAGCCGGGCATGGAGAAGGTCTTCGACATCGAGGTGAACTCGACGCAGACATCGATGGCGCCCGGCACTTGCAGCACCGAAGGCGGCGGATTGCCGTCGAAATAGATCTCCGAATAGGCAAGGTCCGACAGGATGATGATGTCGTTCTTCTTGGCGAAGGCGACCACGTCCTTGTAGAAATCGAGCGAGGCGACCAGCGCCGTCGGGTTCGACGGATAGTTGAGGATCAATGCCAGTGGCTTCGGGATCGAATGACGGACACCGCGCTCGATCGCCGGGATGAAGCCGTCATCCGGCTCGACCTGCAGCGAACGGATGACGCCGCCCGACATGATGAAGCCGAACGCATGGATCGGATAGGTCGGGTTGGGGCACAGGATCACGTCGCCCGGCGCGGTGATCGCCTGCGCCATATTGGCGAAGCCTTCCTTCGAACCGAGCGTCGCCACCACCTGCGTGTCGGGATTGAGCTTCACGCCGAAACGGCGCTGATAATAGGCGGCCTGGGCGCGGCGCAGACCTGGGATGCCGCGCGAGGAGGAATAGCGATGCGTGCGCGGATCGCGCACCACTTCGCACAATTTGTCGACGATCGCCTTCGGAGTCGGCAGGTCGGGATTGCCCATGCCAAGGTCGATAATGTCAGCGCCGCGCGAACGGGCGCTGGCCTTCAGCCGGTTGACCTGCTCGAACACGTAGGGCGGAAGCCGGCGGACCTTGTGAAATTCTTCCATGTCAGTTCCAGACGATTTAAGATTGGCTTCAGCACAGTTGGCTTGGCTAGGCGCCCTTGGCAAAGACCGCTTTCGGCGCGCGATATAGCCTTATTTGCAGGTAGGGTCGAGGGCGGGATCGCATTTGGCTTCGATCTGCTTCAGCGTGTCCTTGCCATGGTTCTTCGCCAGCGAATTCAGCGCCGCCGGGCTGGTGGACGGGGCACCGCCGCCGCCCTTGGCCACTTGCCCCTGCTGTTCGCCCTTCAACTGGGCAAGCTTGGCCTGCGTCTCCTCAGGGGTGAGTTGCTTTGCCGCCACCTGCGGTGGGATGTTGAGATTGGGATAAGAGCCGGTGTCCTGCGCGCCCTGGGTCAGGCCGACATTCATCCCGTTGCCGGTGTTGGCGCTCGTGCAGCCACTTGCCGCCAGCAGCCCTGGCGCCAGACAGGCGATTGCAACCGCGATGCGGCAAAAGCGGCCTGCCCCCGAAAAAATGGTCTTGCCGGTGTTAATCGTCATATTGTTTTCCTGGCAGCCGGGGTACAGCGCATTGGACCCGGTCAGATGTCCCATGATAATATGTCAAGAAAACGCCTCGGGAGGAACCCCGCGAGCCATGTCCAAAACACCTGATTCGAGCAAAGCGGAAGATGATCAATCTTCGACCGTGGAGCAATATCTGGTGAAAGACCCGGAACGCTTCGCGTTGAACATGGCGCGCATGGTCGAACAGGCCGGCAAAGCCGCCTCGGCCTGGGCCGAGCCGCGCGAAAAAGGCGAGGTGCGCGATCATGTCGCCGAACCCGTGGTCGACATGGTCAAAACCTTTTCCAAGCTCAGCGAATATTGGCTGGCCGACCCGCAACGCGCGCTGGAAGCGCAGACGCGACTGTTCGCCGGCTACATGACGGTCTGGGGCAACGCCATCCAGAAGGTTAGCCCGAATGCCGAAGCGCCGGACGATGCGGTCAAGCCCGAGCGCGGCGACAAGCGTTTTCAAGACCCCGAATGGGGTCGCAACGCTTTCTTCGATTTCCTCAAACAGGCCTATCTCGTCACCTCGCGCTGGGCGGCCGACCTGGTCGAGCACGCCGAAGGCCTCGACGACCACACCCGCCACAAGGCGAGCTTCTACGTCAAGCAGGTGTCCAATGCCATCTCGCCGTCGAACTTCATCCTGACCAATCCGGAGCTGTTTCGAGAAACCGTCGCCTCGAATGGAGAAAACCTGGTGCGCGGCATGAAGATGCTGGCCGAAGACATCGCCGCCGGCAAGGGCGACCTGAAGCTGAGACAAGCTGACTATTCGCCCTTCGAGATCGGCAAGAACGTCGCGACCTCTCCCGGCAAGGTGGTCGGCCGCAGCGATGTCGCCGAAATCATCCAGTACGATCCGACGACGGAGACGGTGCTCAAGCGCCCGCTGCTGATCTGCCCGCCCTGGATCAACAAGTTCTACATCCTCGATCTCAACCCGCAAAAGTCCTTCATCCGCTGGGCGATCGAGCAAGGCCATACCGTGTTCGTCATCTCCTGGATCAATCCCGACGAGCGGCACGGCGCCAAGGGCTGGGAAGCTTACATACGGGAGGGCCTGCAATACGGCCTCGACACGATCGAGAAGGCGACCGGCGAGAAAGAGGTCAACGCCATCGGCTATTGCGTCGGCGGCACGCTGCTGGCGGCCGCACTCGCACTGCTGGCACAGGAAGGCGACAACCGCATCAAATCGGCGACTTTCTTCACCACGCAGGTCGACTTCACCCATGCCGGCGACCTGAAAGTCTTCGTCGACGAGGACCAGGTGGCAGCGGTCGAGAAATCGATGAACGAAAAGGGCTACCTCGACGGCACCAAGATGGCGACCGCCTTCAACATGCTGCGCTCGGGCGACCTGATCTGGCCTTATGTCATCAACAATTACATGCGCGGCAAGGATCCCCTTCCCTTCGACCTGCTCTACTGGAACGCCGATTCCACCCGCATGGCGGCCGCCAACCACTCCTTCTACCTGCGCAACTGTTATCTCGAAAACAATCTGACGCGTGGCGTGATGGAACTCGCCGGCCGCACTTTGTCGCTGGCCGACGTCACCATCCCGGTTTACAACCTGGCGTCGAAGGAAGATCACATCGCGCCGGCCCTTTCCGTGTTTCTCGGCTCGCAATATTTCGGCGGTGACGTCGAGTTTGTGATGGCTGGTTCCGGCCACATTGCCGGTGTCGTCAACCCGCCGGCAGCCAAGAAATACCAGTACTGGACCGGCGGCAAACCGACAGGCGATTTTGACCAGTGGCTCGCCTCCGCGGTGGAGCATCCCGGCTCCTGGTGGACGCATTGGCAGCACTGGATCGAGACCCAGGACGACACCCTCGTTCCGGCCCGCAAACCCGGCAAGCACATGAAAACCCTGGGTGATGCCCCCGGCACCTATGTGAAGGTGCGTGTGTAACGGCCGGCACCTTTTGCAGGTGCCTGTGTGTAACGGAATGTAATGTCTGGTGAGTTGACGAGCCGGCAAAACGGGGCGAAATGGTGTCGTCAACCTTCAAGAAGCCTCAATTGGCCTCCAACGAGCAAATAATTCAGAGGCTTGCAGAATTGACACAAGTCTCGTTTCCGGTTTGGGAACACAAGGTTATTGGATGTGAACGTTTCGACGCCGCACCAATAGCAGGCCGACCGGACACCGAGGGGGAATTTAGTTTTGAAATCAGTAGGATCGCGTCTCGCGGGGAGAGAAGGTCGCACTATAGCGGCAGCGCTTTTCTCCGTGCTTCTGGCGTCCTGCACCTCCGCTGGCGACCCCACAATGTCCATCGGCATGCCTGGCTACAACGCGACCGCTTCTGACATCTCCGCGGCTTCCGGCGCCAGCCCTGCGGCGCCGGGCGATTCGACCGTGCAGGTCACATCCACCGGGCCGCAGATGATGATGACGGCAGCGGGCGATGCGACACTGCCCGAGCAGGTCGCCTATGTGCCGGTGGCCAAGCCCGGCACCGGCTTCCCGGTCAATGTTCCCGCCGGCTCCGAAACCATTGTCGGCCAGACGCCGCAGTCGCTGCAGCAGTCAGCACAGACGGCGGCCGCAACGGACGCCGTGGCGCAGAAGATCGCCGCCGCCGATGCCGGCGTGACCGCACCGAAAGCGACGGCAGCGGCGCCCGCGACCAACGAGGTCTACGTGACCGCCGCGCCCCAGCAGATCGACACGCCGAAGAAGGGCTTCCTGGCCTCACTGTTCAGCACCACGCCAACCTCGGCGGCACCTGCTCCGCTGGTCAACTCGCGCTCGGGCGAACAGCCTGCGGTTGCTGCCCAGAAGGCCGCCCCGGCAAAGCCGATCATCACGTTGGCCTCAGCCAGTTCGGCCGACAAGCCCTTGCAGCTTGCCTCGCTTGGCAACGAGAGCAACCACATCACCGGCAGCGATGCCTTGCCCGGCGTGCGCCAGACGGCGCTGTTCGAGATCAAGCGCAAATCCGGCCTCGACGACGAAAGCGACGTCGACCTGAACGAGGACGAGGGTTCGGGCGGCGCCTATCAGGTGGCTTCCGCCGCCGGCCTCGCCCGGCTGGCGCCCAACGGCCTGTTGAAGCAAAACGAGAGCGTCGACGTCGCCTGCCTGAAGCCGTCGCTGGTGCGTGTGCTGAAGACCATCGAAGGCCATTACGGCCGCAAGATGATGGTCACATCAGGCTACCGCGACCCGGCCCGCAACCGGCGCGCCAACGGCGCCAAGAATTCGCTGCACATGTATTGCGCCGCCGCCGACATCCAGGTTCCCGGCGTCTCCAAATGGGAACTGGCGAGCTACATCCGAACCATGCCCGGCCGCGGCGGCGTCGGCACCTACTGCCATACCGAATCCGTTCACGTCGACGTCGGCCCCGAGCGCGACTGGAACTGGCGCTGCCGCCGGCGGGGTTAGCATCCCCATTCGGCAAACGGGCCGAGGGGCCGTTAGCAGCCTGCCGTTTTTCCCGATTAGCTATCAGCGACGTTCGAGATTAGCCGAGGCACCCGCGACTTCGTCATCCTATGGCGAAGCAAGGCGCGCAGCGACGCAGCGCAGACCATAGGATGACGACTGCGCGGGGCGTTCAGGCTAATCTCCAAAGAGGTGCAATGACGCGAGGGCCAGAAACCCTGCGCAGGCTCACCAAACCGGGCCGTTTTCGCCCCTCTTGAAAAAAGTTTCCGCATCTGGCGGCTGATGGGTTGCCGGTTGGCAACAACGCAATTATAAGCCGCTTCGTCTGAGCGCGCCCATCGTCTAGCGGTTAGGACACCGCCCTTTCACGGCGGTAACAGGGGTTCGATTCCCCTTGGGCGTACCAGATCTTTCAAGAAAACAAGAGGCCTCGCGGCAGCCGCCGAACTAGCAGCGGCTGGAACGGTGGCGCGGCGAATCGGTTGAGACGGCGAACAGCGGCTCCCGTGCCGAGGTTTCCCTCGGCGCCTGCTCGCGGCAATCTCCGGCCACTCATCCTTGGTCGTGCGCCACCTGTGGCCAGCGCTGCAACGCCGCATGGCCGCCTTCGGTCAGCGCGTAGACGCCGCGCTCGGCCCTGGCGAACCAGCCATAGACATTGTCCAATAGGATGCTGGGCGCGCGCGGCGAAATCGCTTTCAGATCGCGCGGGCGTTTCGGCCCGTCGGTCATGGCTGCGGCGCAGGCCAGCGCATCCTGCCGGTAGGCGGTCATGATCGGCGCGCGCGAACCGCCGCCCACCANGAACCGCCGCCCACCACCGGGTCGCCGCGCCGGCGCCGGTGTTCCTCCATCAGCCGCGAGCGCCGCTTTGGATCGCGACGCGGCGGCAGAGCGGCCGGGCTGAGCAGCAATTCGACCTCCCCCTTGCCGCTGACAGCCAGAAGCCCGAAGCCGAGCCGCCGGCACAGCGCGCGAAAACGGCGGTCGTGCTCGCGGCCTTTGCCACGCGCCGACATGCGCGCGGCCAGCCACACTTCGTCGCATGCCGCGGCGCGATCGACACCTTGCAGCACCAGTTCGAGGTTGAACTGCAATTTCAGTTCGCAGATGACCAGCACAGGCGGCTCGCCGTCGCGCACCGCCACGATATCGCAGTGCCCGACTTCGCCCTTGACCGTGAATTCCAGGCTCTCGAGAAACCGCTTCACCGGGATGTAGAGAGACGTTTCCTGCATCGCGCAGGCATAGCCGATTCGGATCGGGTCGGCACAGGGATCGCCGAGAGGCCGACGCCTTGCGCTAAGCCGCCTTGAGACCCACTGTTTGGAAGGCGGCCGTCAGGCAGGTCTCCGGCATGATAGTCCCGCCATAGCGCTCGACGATTTCCTTGGCGATGACCGACGTCGCCAGGGCCGAGCGCGACCAGTATTTCATCGCCTGTCTCGCGTGCAACAAGGCGCTCGCCGTGGCTGGGACGGCACAATCGACAGCGTAAGACCCGAGATCCGTCGACGCCAAGACCGGTCCACGGTTGGCCACACAATGATGAGCGCGTGTGTTTTGAGGCTAGGGGCGGGTGCGCGTCCGGCGCTGCCCTGGTGCGGCATCGTCCGCCTTGAAATGCATCTCGTCCTGGACCGCGGCAAAAAACCGGCGGACATCGTTGGCCGCCGAAGCCGCATCGCAGCCGGCCGCGACCGCCTTGTCGAGGAGTTCGCGCGCCGTGGCCTTCCAGAACGACGTGGCCGTGTCGCCGTGCAGTCTGCCCAGCCTTGCGGCGACCTCGCGCACCAGCACGGTCTGCCGATCTAGCGGGAAGGTACGCACATTGGCTGAAGACATGTTCTGCACCATGAAACCGACGCAACGAATCAGACGCTGCTCTATGGCTCATGCCTAGCTGTGAAGTCGGAAACGGAACCTTAACGCCGCGGAGTCCGCGCCGATTGGAACGAGTCGGTTGGCCGGCCTCCAGGTCAAGCAGAACTCTAGACCCTCAGGCCCCTCGCCTCGCCGGCGCGCTTGGCCGTAACCATCATGTCCCTGGCCAGCAGGCCACTAACCCGGCAAAACGCCATGAAGGCGCGCCATGCGTCCTCAGTCTTGACCACATCCACCGTGGCCCCGAAACAGGCATTGAACGCCGCTTCATAGACCTTGCCCTGTCGCTTCTTTGGCCAGTCATGCAGGATATCCAGCGCCTGTTCGACGCTGTATATTTCCTCTACCGGCAGCCCGGGCGCGGGCGCGATGCGCACCGGCACCTCGAATTGCAATCTGTCCATTCTATATCTCCCGAACTGGCGTCGACCACAGCAACGCCGTTCGTCGTCAAAAGTTGCTTTGGCTGCTTTTGCGCGAAAATGTGTCGTCAGTGCGATCTCGGCATTCGGAGGAGATCGCGCACCTGGATGTCATCTGAGCGGCCGCGCAAGCCAGGAATATGGCCAGTATCAGTCCATTGCCGGCAGTTCTTCCTTGAACCTTGCGGCTTGCAGTGCCAAATCTGGGGAAATTTTCTAACGGGCTGGTATGCGCCGCCCGCTTACAGGCAAACGGACACTATGGTCACCTATCTCGACGCCGCCACGGCACCCCTCAGGAACACCGGCCAGATCCGCCTCTATGGCGAAGAAGGATTTTCCGGCATGCGCAAGGCCTGCGATCTCACCGCGCGCTGCCTCGATGAACTGGTGCCGATGGTCCAGCCGGGTGTCACCACCGAGACCATCGACCGTTTCGTCTTCGAATTCGGCATGGACCAAGGCGCGCTACCGGCGACGCTCAACTACCGCGGCTACACCAAATCGTCCTGCACCTCGATCAACCACGTCGTCTGCCACGGCATTCCAGACAACAAGCCGTTGAAGGATGGCGACATCGTCAACATCGACGTCACCTACATCCTCGACGGCTGGCACGGCGATTCCTCGCGCATGTATCCCGTCGGCACCATCAAGCGCGCCGCCGAACGCCTGCTCGAAGTCACCCACGAGTGCCTGATGCGCGGCATCGCGGCGGTCCGGCCCGGCGCCCGCACCGGCGCCATCGGCGCCGCCATCCAGACCTATGCCGAGGCCGAGCGCTGCTCGGTGGTGCGCGATTTCTGCGGCCACGGCGTTGGCCAGCTGTTCCACGACGCACCCAACATCCTGCACTATGGCACCGCCTCGGAAGGCGTCGAGATGCGGCCGGGCATGATCTTCACCATCGAGCCCATGATCAATCTTGGCCGGCCGCATGTGAAAGTGCTGTCGGACGGCTGGACGGCGGTGACGCGCGACCGCTCGCTGTCGGCGCAGTACGAACACACGATCGGCGTCACCGAAACTGGCTGCGAGATTTTCACCCTGTCGCCAAACAAGCTCGACCGCCCCGGCCTGCCTGCGGTCAGCTGAAAACAAGATCGCCTCAAGCCGCGGCTTTGAGGCGCCGTCGCCGAAAAAACTCGACCGCGCGCTGCTTACCGCTCTAATCTGCCGTCGAAGCCTTCGGGGAGTGTGGGGGATGGATGGGGAACAGCGGTGACGACGAACGGGGGTTCTTCTCCGAGCGGTGGCTTGAACCACCGGCGAAGGACAAGGCACCAAGAGACAAATCGACGGAGAAGCCACACTATCACGGCCATCGCGACCGATTGCGCGAGCGCTTCGTTGCCGGCGGCGCGGACGCCCTGCCCGACTACGAACTTCTCGAACTGCTGCTGTTTCGACTGATCCCGCGCGTCGACACCAAGCCGATCGCCAAGGCGCTTTTGGCGCGCTTCGGCACTTTTGGCGAAGTGCTTGGCGCACCGGTGGCGCTGCTGCAGGAGGTGAAGGGCATCGGCCCCGCCGTGGCGGTCGACCTGAAGGTGATTGCCGCTGCCGCGCAACGCATGGCGCGGACCGAGGTTCGCGACCGCGAGGTGCTGTCCAACTGGACGCAGCTTCTTGCGTACTGCCGCTCGGCGATGGCGTTCGAGAACCGCGAACATTTCCGCATCCTGTTCCTCGACAAGAAGAACGTGCTGATCGCCGACGAGGTACAGCAGGTCGGCACCGTGGACCACACGCCGGTCTATCCGCGCGAAGTGATCAAGCGCGCGCTCGAACTATCGGCCAGCGCCGTCATCCTGGTGCATAATCACCCGTCAGGCGATCCGACACCATCGCGTGCGGACATCGAAATGACCAAGCAGATCATCGACAGCGCCAAGCCGCTCGGCATCGCCGTCCACGACCACATCATCATCGGCAAGAAAGGCAATGCCTCGATGAAGGGCCTCCTGCTGATCTGAGCCCGACGCTCGCCGGCGCCGTCAACCCAAACGCCACCGCTCGCGAGCCAATCAGCAACATTCCGCTTTGGCTCAAATGCCCACGCTTGCGGTGTAGAGGTGATATTGCGACGGAAGCGCCCGTTTCGGCGACAATGTCGTAGACCCGCGAATACGAAGCAGCCAGTTCCCGACAGCAATTGCAGGAGATCTATTCAATGACGCTCGAATGCATAAATCCAAATGATCTGCCGATTCCGGAAATGTACTCCCAGGTCGTCGTTGCGACAAGAAGCAAGCTGGCGTTCGTCTCGGGCCAGCAGCCAGAAGACATACACGGCAAGCTCGTTGGCCATGGTGATTTCGCAGTCCAGGCGCGCCTGGCGTTCGGGAATCTCGGCCGAGCGCTTGCTGCCGCCGGCGCTCGGCCGGAGCAAGTCTGCAAGATCACGATCTACATCGTCGATTACAAACGCGACGAACACGTGCCGATCATCGAAGCGGCCCAGATCGAGCTGTTCGGCGATCACAAGCCGGCAAACGTAGTGGTGGGGATAGCGGTGATGTCTCCCGGCTACCTGATAGAGATCGATGCGATCGCGGTCATCGACCCGTAGGCCAAGCGAGGACGCGTCAAGTCGCCCAAACAAATCCCGGAGCTCGCTGCGAGATTGCCACGACCTTGATCTCTCCATCCATCCACGATCACATCGTCATCGGCAGGAATTGCGATGTCTCGATGAAGAGCCTGCTGCTCACCTGATCAACGTCGGAAACAGGAAACACGCAATGCCCCAGCCCGGCGACGAACCATGGCCGTTCGACAAGCAACGCGCAGCCCTTCTGGTCATCGACATGCAAAGCGACTTTGTCGATGAGGGCGCCGTCATGGAAGTGGCCATTGCCCGCCATCGCATTCCGGCGATGCGGCAGGTGGTCGAGCTTTGCCGCGCGCAAGGCGTCCCGGTTATCTACACCCAGCATGTGCTCAGCGACCATTTCGATATCTCGCCGCTGGAAACCGGCTATCAGCCGAAGCTGAAAACCAAAGGAATGCGGGAAGGCAGCGCCGGCGCCGAAAATCGTCGCCGCGCTTGCGCCCTTGCCTGGGGATGTCGTCATCAAGAAGCACCGCTACGATGCCTTTCCACAACACGCAGCTCGAGACCGTGTTGCGCAACATCCGTGGCGCAGGCCGGGTCGACACGGTGATCATCATCGGCACCGTGACCAGCATCTGCTGCGAATCCACCGCGCGGAGCGCCTTCATGCGCGAATACAAGGTGGCTTTCATCAGCGACGCCAATGGCGGACTGGACGAGGCATCGCACAATGCAACCCTCGACATCATAGGCAAGGTGTTCGGGCGCGTGATGACGGTTGCCGAGCTTGGGAACCTGTTGCGGAGTTGAACCCCAGCGTCAGCTGGCGTGCGTCTCAAGCTCCGGCGCCGAGCCTGCCCTCAAGAAGGTCGCGCCGCTGCTGCAATTCGCCGGAGACGAATTTGGTGAAGGCGTGGACGCGCGCCGTGCGGCGCAAATCGTCGTGCACCAGCACCCACAGCGCCGAGCCGATCTCCTCGATCAGCCCTCCGACCCTTACAAGCCCGGGCAGGCTGTCGCCGAGATAACAGGGCAGCGCCGCAACCCCGATTCCGGCGCCCGCCGCATGCGACATCGTCACCAGGGAATCGGCGCGCATGGCGATCTCGACATCGGGCAGGGACGACCGCATCCAGCGGGCGACGCCGGTGTTGGCCAGGCTGTCGTCGGGCGCGATCCAGCGCAGCGCACCCAATCTCGGCTCCGGGGGTAGCGTTTCGGCATAGGAACGTGTCGCGTAGGCGGCGAAGGCGACGCCCGAAATGCGCCGGCCGACCAGGATTTCCTGCGGTTGCGACACCGGCCTGATCGCCACGTCTGCATCCCTTTGCGTCAGGTTGGCGATGGAATTCTGCGTCATCGCCTCGACCCGTATGCCGGGATGGAGCTTATGAAACGCCGCCAGGATCGGCGGCAGCACCGATGCCATCAGCGTATCGGTGGTGGTGACCCGCAACCTGCCTTCGAACCTGAGATCCTGCCCCGACAGTTTGCGCGCCAGTTCATTGACCGTCTCGGCCATTGTGCGTGCCGCGCCCAGCAGTTCCTCGCCGCCCGCGGTGAGGGCATAGCCAGTCGGCAGCCGATCGAAAAGGCGGATACCCAGCCGCGCCTCGAAGGCGTTGACGCGCCGCAGCACAGTCGTGTGGTTCACGCCTAGGATCCGAGCCGCCGCCGCCAGCGAAGCGCCATCGGCGACGGCCAGCACCATGCGCAGATCTTCCCAGTCGATATCGCGTGAGCTGTGCATTCTTGCAGAAAGATAAAAGAAAGCGATGCGCTCTGCGAGTCAAAATGACGCTTCGCTGTGCAAAAACGCAGAGCAAGCGGGCGAATCGGCATGTCGATCTGCGCATGCACGCACGCCATATGGAGTCCGACGACAAAAGAAACAGTCGCGGAGAAGAGCAATGACGCCGATAGAACTCTACACCTGCCAGACACCCAACGGGCACAAGGCCTCGATCATGCTGGAAGAGGTCGGCCTGCCCTACTCGGTCCGCTTGGTCGACATCGAAAGGGGCGACCAGACCAAGCCTGATTTCCTGGCGCTCAATCCCAACAACAAGATCCCGGTGATCGTCGACCGGGACGCCGGCCGCACGGTCTTCGAATCCGGCGCCATCCTACACTACCTGGCGCGACGGTCGGGCAAGCTTCAGCCGGTGGGCGCGCAGGAGGCGGACGATACGCTGACCTGGACCTTGTTCCAGGCGGCCCATGTCGGCCCGACGCTTGGCCAATTGTGGAATTACAAAATCTTCGCGCCGGCAAAAATCCCTTACGTGATCGAGCGTTTTGAGCGCGAAACCGGACGTGTCTTCCGCGTTCTCGATAGCCGGCTCAAGCACCATGAGCACATTGTCTGCAAAAGCTACGGCATCGCCGATGTGATGACATGGCCATGGATCAACGCGGCCGTCACCAAGCTCGGCCTCAGCCTCGATGACACACCAAACCTGGCGCGCTGGTATGCGGCCATCGGCCGCCGCTCCGCAGTTGTCAGAGGGATCGCTGTTCCCGCCCTGCCGGAAGCGTCAGCGGCCGCTTAGATCATGATGAGATTTGGTTGAAATCTCATCATGACCTAACCCTTTGTTGGAGCATGATCTTTTCCAAAAACCGGCACCCACTTTTTGGGATCATGCCCTAGCCGCCGCACCCCGCATTCAAGGAATACGATCGTGGAAATCCTCTTCGTCCCTCTGGCGCTTGTCGCCGGTGGCCTGCTTGCGGTGCAAGCCGGCGCCAATGCCCAACTTTCAAAGGCGGTCGGCTCACCCTTTGCCGCGACCACGCTTCAGCTCGCGGTCGGCGCCATCGTGCTGTTGTCAATCATGGCCCTCACCGGAACGACACCGGCTCTGCTTGCCGTTCGGCAAGCCGAATGGTGGCATGCGATCGGCGGCATGGCTTCGGCCTTCTACGTCGTTTCGACCATTCTTGTGTTCCCTCGCCTTGGCGCCGTCGTGTCCGTCGGGCTCTTCATCGCCGGGCAGATGCTTGCATCCTTCGCCCTCGACACGTTCGGCTGGCTCGGGATCCCCGAAGCAGGACTGCGAGCCGGGCCTGCCTTCGGCATGCTCGTCTTGCTTGCCGGTGCTGCCCTCATCGTTCTGGGACAGAAGGGCGCGGCGGACAATCTGGCGCCCTCGAAACTCGGCTGGATCGGACTGGCGCTGCTGGCAGGCGCCGTGCTTCCGGTGCAAGGCGCTGTAAACGCCTTGCTTCGGCACGACCTTGGCGGCGCGCCATTTGCGGTCGGCACCATCTCGTTCCTGGTGGCGATGCTGGCCATGGCCGCGGTGCTTCTGATCACGCTTGCCTTGACGAAGACGCCCCGCCCTCGCCTCGCCGGCCTGTCGTCGATGCCCTGGTGGGGCTGGCTCGGAGGTTTTGCCGGCGCCACCTATGTCACGACCGTGTTCACTGCCATCCCCGTCATCGGAGCGGCAGCTGCCGTCAGCCTGACGGTGGCCGGCCAGCAGGTCGCCGGCATCTTAGTCGACACCTTCGGCTGGTTCCGCCTGCCGCAGCGGCTTGTCTCCGGCATGCGGCTCGCCGGCGTCGTGCTGCTTTTGGCCGGCTGCATCATCATCAAGGCGCTTTGATCCCGCTGGAACAAGGCAAGCCGAATCAAACCAGCCCCTGCCCTCCCTGATTTGGGGGGTCGGGTGTCGCTCCGGCGTCACCAACGAAGCAAGGTCCGGCGCCGCAGAAGCAATTTTTCGCTCCTTCCACAACCGGCTCTAGAATTTCGATCGCAAATCACGCATGATGCACTTGGTATTTTCCCGGGACGGCTTCGCGCCCCCTGAAATACCGGGAGGAACGGGACATGCCCATAGTGGTTGTACTCGTTTTGATCGTCGTGGGCTCGGTGTTGTTCCACTTCCTGAGCCCATGGTGGTGGACTCCGATTGCCTCGAATTGGGACTATATCGACAACACCATCATCATCACCTTTTGGATCACCGGCGTCGTCTTCGCCGCGGTCGTCCTATTCATGGCCTATTGCGTCTTCCGCTTCCGTCACCGCGAAGGCAACCAGGCGGCCTACGAACCGGAGAACAAGCGGCTCGAATGGTGGCTGACGATCGTCACCGGAGTGGGTGTTACCGCCATGCTGGTTCCCGGCCTGTTTGTCTGGAGCCGGTTCGTCAATGTTCCAAGCGACGCAACCGTGGTCGAAGTCGTCGGCCAGCAATGGCAGTGGAGTTTCCGCTTGCCCGGCAAGGACGGCAAACTCGGCACATCCGACACCCGCGACGTCACCGCTGAAAATCCGCTGGGCGTGATCGCCAAGGATCCCAGCGGCCAGGACGACGTCGTGGTCGAAGCGGCCGACCTGCATCTGCCGGTCGGCAAGCCGGTCAAGATGCTGCTGCGCTCGATCGATGTGTTGCACGATTTCTACGTTCCGGAATTCCGCGCCAAGATGGACATGATACCGGGCTCGGTCACCTATTTCTGGTTCACCCCCACCAAGACCGGGACCTTCCAGGTTCTGTGCGCCGAACTGTGCGGCCAGGGGCATCCGATGATGCATGGCATCGTCATGGTCGATACCGAGCAGGACTATGTGGCCTGGCTCGACCAGCAGCAGACGTTCGCGCAGTTGTCGGCGCCGCAGCAGACGGGCTCGGTGGAACAGGCGCCGGGCAACGCGACGGCGTCAGCTCTAGAAGTTGCGGCAAAACTCGAAACTGTCGGGTCCCGCTGAAGGGCACGGAGGTGCTCCGCCTATGGTCGATATCACGCCTGCAGATGCCGTCCCGCCCGCCGAAGTCGCGGAAATGGAGCTTTACCATCCGCACAGCTGGTGGACGAAGTATGTGTTCTCGCAGGACGCCAAGGTCATCGCCATCCAGTATTCGGCGACCGCAACGGCCATCGGCCTGGTCGCGCTGGTGCTGTCCTGGCTGATGCGGCTGCAGCTCGGCTTCCCCGGCACGTTCGATTTCATCACCCCCGAGGCCTACTACCAGTTCATCACCATGCACGGCATGATCATGGTGATCTACCTGCTCACGGCACTCTTCCTCGGCGGCTTCGGCAACTACCTGATCCCGCTGATGGTCGGAGCCCGCGACATGGTCTTTCCCTATGTCAACATGTTGAGCTACTGGATCTACCTCCTTGCCGTGCTGGTGCTGGTGTCGAGCTTCTTTGCGCCCGGCGGACCGACCGGCGCCGGCTGGACGCTCTATCCGCCGCAAGCCATCATGACCGGCACACCTGGCGGCCAGGAATGGGGCATCATCCTGATGCTCGTCTCGCTGATCCTGTTCATCATCGGCTTCACCATGGGCGGTCTGAACTATGTCGTGACGGTGCTGCAGGCCCGCACGCGCGGCATGACGATGATGCGCCTGCCGCTGACCGTCTGGGGCATCTTCACCGCCACCGTCATGGCGCTGCTCGCCTTTCCGGCGCTGTTCGTCGCCTGCGTGATGATGCTGCTTGACCGCGCGCTTGGAACCTCCTTTTTCATGCCCGCGGTCGTCGAGATGGGGGAACAGCTACAGCACAATGGCGGCAGCCCGATCCTGTTCCAGCATCTGTTCTGGTTCTTCGGCCACCCGGAAGTCTACATCGTGGCGCTGCCGGCCTTCGGCATCGTCTCCGATCTGATCAGCACGCATGCGCGCAAGAACATTTTTGGCTACCGGATGATGGTCTGGGCCATCGTTGGCATCGGCGCGCTGAGCTTCGTGGTCTGGGCGCACCACATGTATGTCAGCGGCATGCACCCCTATTTCGGCTTCTTCTTCGCCACCACGACACTGATCATCGCCATCCCGACGGCGATCAAGGTCTACAATTGGGTGCTGACGCTGTGGCGGGGCGACATCCATCTCACCATACCGATGCTGTTTGCCATGGCTTTCATCGTCACCTTCGTCAATGGCGGGTTGACCGGGCTGTTTCTCGGCAACGTCGTCGTCGACGTCCCGCTGTCGGACACGATGTTCGTCGTCGCTCACTTCCATATGGTCATGGGTGTTGCTCCGATCGTCGTCATCTTCGGCGCGATCTACCACTGGTACCCGAAGGTCACCGGCCGGATGCTGAACGAGACGCTCGGCCGGTTCCATTTCTGGGTCACATTTCTCGGCGCCTACCTGATCTTCTTTCCCATGCATTACATCGGCCTGATGGGCGTGCCGCGGCGCTATGCCGAACTGACCGACGTGACGGTCATGACGGAGTCGGCGCATCACCTGAACTCGTTCATCAGCATCATGGCGTTTATCGTCGGCTTCGCCCAGATCGTCTTCCTGTTCAATCTTATCTGGAGCATCCGCCATGGGCGCGAGGCCGGTGGCAATCCATGGCGAGCCACGACACTCGAATGGCAAACGCCGCAGACGCCACCGGCGCATGGCAATTTCGGCAAGGATCTGCCGATCGTCTATCGCTGGGCCTATGACTACAGCGTGCCGGGCGCCAAGGAGGACTTCATTCCGCAAAACATGCCGGGCACGTTCGGCCCCTCCAGGGAGCCGGCATGAGCGTCATCCTGGTCTTCCTTCTCGTGATCGCCGGCTTTGCCGGCTGGTGGCTCTCGCATCAGCGGCTGATGGCGAAACCATGGCTCGAGCAAGGTGTGGCAGGAGATTTTGTCGCCTTCGACCGATCGAGCCTGCCGACCGCCAAGATTGGCCTCGGTGTCTTCCTCGCCGTGGTCGGCTGCCTGTTTGCGCTGTTCACCAGCGCCTACTTCATGCGTATGGCGCTGTCGGACTGGCAGCCGCTGCCCATCCCACGCCTGCTCTGGCTCAACACCGGCATGCTGGTGCTGAGCAGCGTTGCCCTGCAATGCGCCTCGATCGCGGCGCGCAAGCGCCAGATGGACACGGTCAGGCTCGGCCTTGCCGCGGCTGGGCTCACCGCGATCGCCTTCCTCATCGGGCAGCTCATGGCATGGCGGGACCTGACCGCCGATGGCTATTTTCTGGCCTCCAATCCGGCCAACAGTTTTTTCTACCTGATAACCGGGATGCACGGCCTGCATATAGTGGGAGGGCTGGTGGGCCTGGGCAGGACAACCGCCGGCGCCTGGAACGGGGCACGGCCGGAACGGCTTCGCCTCAGCGTCGAATTATGCGCCATGTACTGGCATTTCCTGCTTTTCGTCTGGCTCGCCATCTTCGCTCTTTTAGCCGGCTGGGCCGCGACGTTCATCGATATTTGCCGGCAGTTGCTGACCTAGGAGGTCGAGGAGCATGGCAGAAACGACACTGACGCATACCGGCCAAACGGAGACGCGGCCCGCAGGCTGGCAAGGCATTGCCGCCGACTGGTCCTCGGATCAGCGCGCGTTCAAGAACGTGTCCTGGGGCAAGGCCATGATGTGGATCTTCCTGCTCAGCGACACCTTCATCTTCGGCTGCTTCCTGCTCTCCTACATGACCGCGCGCGTCTCCACACGTGTGCCGTGGCCCAATCCGAGCGAGGTCTTTGCGCTTCGCATCGGCGGTTCGGACATTCCACTGATCCTGATTGCCATCATGACCTTCGTGCTGATATCGAGCAGCGGAACGATGGCCATGGCGGTCAATTTCGGCTATCGCCGCGACCGCCGCAAAACCGCAATCCTCATGCTTCTGACGGCAGCGCTAGGAGCCACCTTCGTCGGCATGCAAGCCTTCGAATGGACCAAGTTGATCACCGAAGGGGTACGGCCGTGGGGCAATCCCTGGGGCGCGGCACAATTCGGCTCGACTTTCTTCATGATCACCGGCTTCCACGGCACGCATGTGACGATCGGGGTGATCTTCCTCATCATCGTGGCGCGAAAGGTCTGGCGTGGAGACTACGACGTCGGTCGTCCCGGCTTCTTCACCAGCCGCAGGGGTCGCTACGAGAACGTCGAAATCATGGGGCTCTACTGGCATTTCGTCGACCTGGTCTGGGTGTTCATTTTCGCATTCTTCTATCTTTGGTGAGAGGCTGACATGGCTGAAGCAACCGCAAACGGCCTCGGGCAACACGCGCTGCACTCTGATCATGCGCATGAAGTGCCACCGACCGGCGTCGCGGAGGTTCATCAGGAACATCCGATCAAGCTCTATCTGGTGGTCTGGGCATGGCTGTTCATCCTCAGCGCCTGCTCCTACATGGTCGATTATCTCGGCATCCACGGCTATCTCAGATGGTCTCTGATCCTGATCTTCATGATCCTCAAGGCCGGGCTGATCGTCGCCGTGTTCATGCACATGGCCTGGGAGCGGCTGGCGCTGACCTATGCGATCATCCTGCCGCCGCTTCTGATATTGGTGTTCGTGGCGATGATGCTCTTCGAAGCGGACTACACGCTTCTCACCCGGTTGTCCTTCTTCGGACCGGGGCCCTGACGCACAGTCTTCATCTCCGGTCAAAGACCGGAGATGAAGCTTCCCATCAGCTGATCTGCGGGGTCAGAGGCCGACCCGCGTCGGGGACGATGGCGGCTCCACAACCTTGCGGTAGACATGCCAGGTGGCGTGACCCAGGATCGGCAGCACGACCGCCAGCCCGGCAAACACCGGCAGCGAGCCTATGATCAGGGCGACGGCGACAATCAGTCCCCAGACAGCCATGGGGATCGGGTTCGCCAGCACCGCTCGCACCGACGTGTGGATGGCTTCGTAGGCGCCGACATCGCGGTCGAGCAGCAATGGGAAGGCGACAACCGTCGTGCACAACACCACCGCGGCGAAGACGAAGCCGATGGCGTGCCCCAGGACAATCAGAGACCAGCCGCGTCCGGTGGCAAATATTTCATTGATGAAGCCCGAAATCGATACAGGCGGAGCCGGGCCGAAGAGATATTCGTAGAACACCTGCGCCGCCAAAAGCCAGGCGATGAAGATTGCAACCAGCATGATCCCGACTGCGGCGATGGCTGGCAGGGCCGGAGAATTCCTGACCTCGAAAGCGTGCGTCCAGGAGGTGTCGAGCCCGGCTTCTCGTCTGCGGCTGATCTCATAGAGGCCGATCGCCGCGAATGGACCTATCAGCGCAAAGCCGGACACCAGCGGAAACAACATCGGCAACGCATTGGCACCCGAAGTCCAGGCAGCGAGCACCACGCCGACAAGCGGATAGATCAGGCAGAGAAAGACGATGTGCGACGGTTTGACCATAAAATCGTCAACACCGCGCTTGAGCGCATGGAAAAGATCGGAAACACTGATTTTTCGGATTTTGGTGTGTTCCAGCGTTTCGCTGGCGCCTGCAATCACGTGAAAACTTGTCATGCCCGTTCCTCCAGACCAGGTCCGGCAAGGTCGCGGTATCACGGTGCTGCCGTTCTGCATGACTGGCCACGCGAACCGCGACCTGCACCGCAATCAATATACTCCATTGACTGGAGCTTGTCGCCCGTTCTTACAAAAGGCTCCCGGAAGGCGAAGTTTCCGAACACAGCGTCATGCCGTCACCCTCCGGCTGACATGAACGCGCGCATCGCGATGGTATCGGCAAGCAGCACGGCAAAGATCGCGAAAAGATAGAAGATCGAATAGGCAAACAGCGCCTTGGCCGGCTTCATCTCCTTGTCGAGCATGACCAGGGCGTTCCAGGCATGCCAGATGAAACCCGCGCCCAACGCAGCCGAAACAATCCCATAGACCCCGCTCGTAAATCCGAACGCCCAGGGCAGCACTCCGATCGGTGCCAGAAGCAGTGAATAGGCGAAGATCTGCCTTCTGGTCGAGGCCTGGCCGGCCACGTTCGGCATCATCGGGATGCCGGCAGCGGCATAGTCGCCGGCCTTGAACAGTGCGAGCGCCCAGAAATGCGGCGGCGTCCACAGGAAAATGATCAGGAACAGGATCAGGCTTTCAATGCCGATGGCGCCGGTGGCCGCCGCCCAGCCGATCATCGGAGGAAGGGCACCCGCTGCGCCGCCGATGACGATGTTCTGCGGCGTCGAGCGCTTCAGCCACATCGTATAGATGACGACGTAGAAAAAGATTGTGAAGGCCAGCAGTGACGCGGCAAGCCAGCCCACCAGCACGCCGAGCGTCATGACCGAAAGTGCGGAAAGCACCAGGCCGAAGCCGAGCGCTTCGCCGGCCGTGACGCGGCCCGACGGAACCGGCCGCTTTGACGTGCGCGACATCAGCGCGTCGATGTCGGCGTCGTACCACATGTTGAGCGCGCCGGCCGCTCCCGCTCCAACCGCAATCGCACCTATGGCGATCACGGCGATGACCGGGTTCATCGCGCCGGGCGCCACCATCAGACCGACGAAGGCGGTAAAGACGGCAAGGGCCATGACCCGAGGCTTCAAGAGCGCAAAGAAATCACTGGCCGTCGCTTCCGAGAGGCGGACGCCGGTATCCTTGAGGCTTTCCTTGACCGACATTTGAGACGACCATCGATGGAAACCGGGCAGCCTAGAGCAATTCCAGGAAAAGTGTATGCGGTTTTCCGTCCGGAATTGCGTAAGAACAAAGAGATCGAGCGGATCGCGTTTCCGTGAAACGGTGAAACGCTCTGGCCGGCCGAAGAGCCAAGTTACGGGGAAAATTGCTTCAGATAGGCGATGACGTTGGCGACGTCCTCGTCCTTCTTGAGGCCGGGAAACGCCATCTTCGTCCCTTTGACCATTGCCTTGGGGTCGTGAAGATACGTCGTCAGTGTCGGCTCATCCCATTTGACGCCGGATGTGCCGGCCGCGATCATGGCTTCGGAATATTTAAAATCCGGATGCGTGCCGGCCGTCCGGCCGATAACGCCATGCAACGAAGGGCCTATCTTGTTGGTGTCTTGGTCTGCGACGTGGCAGACCTTGCATTTGGTGAAGACCTTCTCGCCCGCCGCGGCGTCCTGTGCCCGCGATGGATTGGCGATGAAAGTTGCAACGGAAACGACGGCGAAAAACGCAACCAAGCGCATGGCATTCCTCCCTGATCGTCAAATTTGCCTGAGACGGTCTGCACATGCCGGTAGCACCAGCATGCGCCCTGCACGGCAGAATAGATTCTCCGCTCCTCCCCAGATGGAATTGCGGCACTTGTGTACCACAGAATCTGGCCGGTAGGTAGAACAGGTCGACCGTACAAAGGTTCAGGTGGGCTGCGGTGGCTCAAGGCACATCCGCCACAACGAAAAAGGCCGCCTCGAGGGCGGCCTTTTCTGATCTTGTCGTCAGGCGCTTATTCGGCGTCCTTGGCGGCCTTCTTCTTCGGGGCTGCCTTCTTCTTCGGCTTTTCCGCGTCGTCGGCCTTTTCAGCCTTGTCGGCCTTCTTGGCAGCGGCCTTCTTCGCCGGCTTGGCCTTGGCTGTATCGCCCTCTTCGTCGTCAGCCATCAGCTCTTCCTTGCTGACCTTGACGTCGATGACCGAGATCTGGCTGAGCAGATGGTCGACGACCTTCTCCTCGAACATCGGCGCGCGCAGCGTGTTCAGGGCTTCCGGATTGCTGCGATAGAACTCGAAGGCTTCCTGCTGCTGGTTGGCCGGGTAGCGGCGCACCTGCTCGAACAGGCCGCGCTGCAGTTCCTCGTCGGAAACGGTGACGCCGGCCTTCTCGCCGATCTCGGCCAAAACCAGGCCGAGACGCACGCGGCGCTCGGCAAGCCGCAGATATTCGGCGCGTGCCTCTTCTTCCGTCGTCTCCTCGTCGGCGAAGGTACGGCCGGCGGCTTCGAGATCGCGGTTGACCTGGGTCCAGATGTTGTTGAACTCGGCATCGACGAGCTTCGACGGCGCCTCGAACGAATAGGCCGCGTCAAGCTGGTCGAGCAGCTGACGCTTGACCTTCTGGCGCGTCATCGAGCCGAACTGGTTCTCGATCTGGCCGCGCACCACGTCGCGCAGGCGCTCCAGCGATTCCAGGCCGAGGTTCTTGGCCATCTCGTCGTTGATTTCCAGCGCGCCGGGCTTGGACACTTCCTTGACGGTGACGTCGAAGGTGGCTTCCTTGCCGGCCAGATGCGCGGCCTGGTAGTTTTCCGGGAAAGTGACCGTGACCTGCTTCTCGTCGCCGGCCTTGGCGCCGATCAGTTGGTCCTCGAAGCCCGGAATGAATTCCTTGGACCCCAGAACCAGCGGCTGGTCGGTGCCGGCGCCGCCGGAAAAGGCCTCGCCGTCGATCTTGCCGACATAGTCGATCGAAACGCGATCGCCTTCGGCGGCCGCCTTGCCGGTCTTCGGCTCGAAGCTTCGCGCCGATTCGGCAACGCGCTGGACCTGCTCGTCGATCTCGCTGTCCGGCACTTCGAATACCTGGCGCGTCACCTTGATGTCGGAGAAATCCTTGATCTCGATCGCCGGGATGACCTCGTAGTTGAGGCGGAATTCGAAGTCGGCGCCGCCGGCCAGGATCTTCTCGGCCTCTTTCTCGTCTTCCGTCATGATCACTTCAGGCTGCATGGCGGCCTTTTCGCCGCGCCCCGTGATGATCGAACGGGTCGAATCGTTGAGGATCTCGTTGACCACTTCGGCCATGAACGACTTGCCGTAGACCTTGCGCAAATGCTGCACAGGCACCTTGCCGGGACGGAAGCCGTTGATGCGGACCTTGTTCCTGGCGTCGGACAGCCGCGCCATCAGCTTGGCTTCCATATCACCGGCCGGCACGGTGATCTTGATCTCGCGCTTGAGACCGGAGTTGAGCGTTTCGGTGACCTGCATCGTAAAACCTTTATCTTCACCAAAGAGGCTGCCACGGCGTCTTGCCGTTCACAGCCTGCCGGTACAATCTTGCCGGGAATGGCTTTTGGTACGGAACCTGGCGATTTGACCGAAATTACGGCTCAAATTGTTCCAAACTGCGTTCCAAGATGTGAATAAGTTCTTGTTTTTCCTACTTCTTATCACATTCTGCAGAAGCGGATCGGCACGTCCCGTCACATTTGACACGCCTTTTGTCACAGGCGAGGCCAATTTTCAACCATCTTCGCGTTGCAGCGAATGACCGCCCCAACGGCAGACATTTTCGCCCCGACATTGACAGAATGATGGCTACATGGGATTGCCGACAAATGCGGATGTGGCGGAACTGGTAGACGCCCTGGATTTAGGTTCCAGTGCCGAAAGGCGTGGGGGTTCGAGTCCCTTCATCCGCACCACCCTTCACTCTATCGGGCTTCGGGTGGCAGGCCACCTGAGAGCTTGTTAGAGCGAAAGGTGTCCTCCGAAGCCTTGGCGCAGCAGGACTGGCGGCGACGGCCTATACTTCAAACACCTTGCCGGTGAACCACTCGGCCAGCTTTGCCAGCTCCGGTCCCAGCACGCGGTCATCCTCGACCGGCGGCACGATCTTCCTGATATCCGCGACAAAATCCTGCAATGCCGGCGGCGCGGCGCGTTCAGTGACGTACAGGGCCTGCGAGGCGATCATGGCCAGCATCGCGATCGCCGCGTCGAGGCAGCGGCCGGCGGTCGCTTCCTTGGTCCAGGCGAAGAAAGCGGTCGTGGCGACGTCATCCTGGCCGGCGCCGGCCGATTCGGTGCCTGGAATGAAGGTGCGCTGCGCCGCCAGCTTGGCTTGTTCGAGATAACCGGTGATCGCCATCGGGACATAGCCGACATTGCCGTGGCCGTCGCTGTCGGCCCAATGCCGCCCGGTCATCAACAGGTCGGGCAGCAGCGACACCTTGCCGTTCAGCAGCTTTGAGGCGTGGCGGTCGCAGAGCAGGCAGAGATCGGCCCAGATCGCCGCCAGATCGTCGAGCGCCGGCGTCGCCATGGCATTGTGATAGCCGCCGGTCGAGATGCAGCGCCCCAGCGGGTGCGCCGCGTCGGGCGGGATATAGACTGGATTGTCCGAGATCGAGGCCAGCGATACGGTCGCCGCCTGCTCGGCGCCGGCCAGCGCCCGATGCGCATGGCCGAGCACACGTGGCACGATGCGGTAGCTGACCGGCGCCTGATAATTGCGCCGTCCATCCCCTGCGCCGACCAGAAACTGCCGCAACCCTTGCAAGGCGGCCGCTTCGTGTTCGTCGCCCCAGAGCCCGTCGAGCGCTGCATCATAATGCTCGAGCGGCGCACGAAACGCTTCGATCGACAGCGCGAACACCTTGTGCGCCATGGCGAGGCGACGACGCGCGGCAAGTGCTGCGTCCGCCACCAGTGCCGCCGCGCAGGGCGAGCCGTTGATCAGCGAACCGCGCTCCTTCACCTCAAGCTCAAGGCTGGCGGTAAGCGCAGCAAACAGCGGATAGAGCGCCAGGATCTCGCCGGCGCCACCCTGCCCTTGCGACGGCACCACCGGCATCGGGCCGCCGTCGAGCATCGCCGCGACCGCCCGTGCGATGCGCGGCGTGGTCGCGGCATTGCCTTCGATAAAGTTGGTCAGCCGCGCCAACACGATCGCCCTTACGACGCGCTCAGGCAATGGCTCACCGAACGATGTGGCGGCAGCAAAAGCCTTGATGCGCGCATGGCGGTCGCGCTCGTCAAGTTCGAGCTTGCGGCTTGCCAGCTCGCCCATCGCGGTGGTGACGCCGTAGATGACCGGCGGCGGATCGGACTCAATGAGTTTCAGGAACGAGGCGCGGCATTCGGCAATGCGTTGCAAGGCCTTGTCGCCGATTTCGACCGTGTCGTTTCTCCAGGCGACGCGCAAAACGGCATCGAGATTGATATCTTCGCGCGTCGTCACCGTAATCGGCATTGTCTTCGCCCGTCTGGTTTGCATGAGGGCGAAGCGATCGATCGTTGCCGAAATCCATGCCCTGGGTAATGTCTTCTAGTAGAGCGGTTCCTCAAACAATGTCTTGTCGCCGTCCATCAGCGCCTTGATCTGTGCCTGGCCACTGGCGGCGAGCGCGATGCGCACGCCGAATGGCCGCACCCGCATGTCGTTCTGGATCGCCATGCCCTGGCCCTCAGGTAGGTAGAAGCGGTCGATGCCGTATTGCGGTGCGATCGTGGATTCAGGATCAAGCGTCCAGCCCGGCGCGACCTGGCCGACAATATCGGCTTCGTCGGCGGTCGCCGGCGTCGGAGCCTTGCCGAACCAGGCCGTGGTCGCATGCCAATAGCCGTCGGCACCCGGCTTCAGCCGGACCACGATCGGCGTGTTCTCGCTCACGAGCTGGCCGGCCGGGATGTTGGCGATCAGCTTCACCGGCAAGCGCGATATTTCATAGCCGAGGATAATATAGTCGCCGCGCAGCAGATCGCGCGGATCGACCGGCTCGACTTTCAGCAAGACCTCCTTGCCGTTGCGCAGGATCGCCGCGCGGCCGGCGATGATCCAGCTCAGGAAGCCGATCTGGACGAGCGCCAGGACCAGCGCCGAGATGACAAGTTTCTTTCCCGACATCATGCTGCCGCTCCTTCCGGGGCCTTCATGCGTTTTTCCACACGGATGATGACGAGAGCCAGGATGCCGAACAGCACTGCGGCAGCCAGGAAGAAGCCGGCCGTGCCGAGCATCGTCTGCAAGGTCACGACATAGATAATGGCGAGCTCGAAGGCAAAGCCGGCATAGGCAACCCAGCGCAGCCCCCTGCTCTCGCGCCCGCCCAGCATGATCGCCGCGGCAATGCCGGCCAGTGCGATGACCGACGCAATGGCAAAGCCGTTGCTGAAGGCGTTGTCATCGCCCAGTTCGATCTGCATCATCGCCAGCCCGGTGAGAAAGCCGATCAAGGCGTGCAAAGGCAACCGCCCGCCGAGCTGCAAGATCCGGTCGGCCGGCCCAGCGGCGAAGATCGAAACCGCAAACAGCAGCGCCGACACCACGACGAGAGGAATAGCCAGGGCGAGCGTGTTCTGGTCCAGGCCGCGCACCGCGATATAGAAAATGACCGAGAGAATGATCAGGTGGCGTGCCGGCTGGCTGCGCGTCCACAACGAGACGACAAAAAGCACCGGCGCCATGATAACGAAGAAATCCGGAAATACGGGGCGGTCATAAAAGTCGAACGCGCGCACGAACAGCCAGGCAACGGATATGCCGACGGCAGCGACCGTCAGCGGGTTCGAGCGCAACGCCACCGCGGCTAATGCCGTGCCGATGCCCCAGGTGACGATGGCCGAGGCTTCGTCACCCGTGAGATGGTACATCTGGCCGATCAGCGCGATCGATCCGCCGAAGGCCGCGGCGGCCACGATCCACAGCGCCTCGCCGATCGCCGCATGGTCGCGCATCTTCAACACCGCGCCGCCGACATAGCCGGCGAGAATGACGGCAAACAGCGCCGCGACCCGCACCAGCCGCGGGATCGCGTCCCAGTTGGCGGCGACGAAGAGCAGGATCGCGGCGCCGAACAGCAGCGCTGCCATCATGGCCAATATAGTGCCGAAGCTCAGCGATTTGCGCTCGTTTGCGTCGATGTCGCGCTTAAGCGCATCGGCCGTCTTCGCGTCGATCAGGCCAGCCTGCAGCCACCGCCCGATATCGGCCCTCGCCCGTGACGAATAACTCGCCATGCCGCTTCTCCCCCAGCTTGGTCTTTCTGACAGCCGATCCGCTCAAATCGTTGACGCAACGTCATTTTCCGATTCGGGTTTCTTCATGACGAAGCCGTGAACGCGCGTTAATGTTGCATTGCACAATTTGCATTGCTGCCATGCGTCAACAGCACTTTTAAATCGATATAACCCAGCCTATTTACTGTTCGTACACAAACGGAATGATCCGAAGAAAGACGAAACGAGCACTACCATGAACCTGATCCGCAACTACCGCAACTGGCGCCGCTACCGGGACACCGTCTCCGAGCTGAGCCGCCTGTCGAACCGTGAACTGACCGACCTCGGCATCAGCCGCAGCGACATCCACTACGTCGCCCGCAAGGCGGTCTAATCCTCTTCGGATCGCAAATGGTCCGAACCAGTTTTGAAAAAGAGAACGACAATGAACCTGATCCGCAACTATCGTAACTGGCGCGTTTACCGCGACACCGTTACCGAGCTGGGTCGCCTTTCGAACCGTCAGCTCCATGATCTCGGCATCGTCCGCGACGAGATCAAGATCATCGCCCGCAGGGCGACGATCTAACCAGAATTTCGCCAGGGTCGACCTCCTCCCCGACCCTGACGGATACGGTCAGCCTTCACCTCCTCCCGAGGGTTGACCACCAAAACGGCGCCCGCCGCACCTCCTCCCGCGGCGGGCGCTGTTTCCAAACCGAACGCAGTTCGTCTCCAAAGTGAACGCAGTTCGCCTTCCAGGGATTTCGCCTCCCTCGATCCGGCGAAAAGAATTTCGTCAAAGCCGACCTCCTCCCCGGCGATGACGAATACGGCCGATCCCCACCTCCTCCCGAGGATCGGCCCCAAAAACGACACCCGCCGCACCTCCTCCCGCGGCGGGTGTTGTTGTTTTTGGGCAGGCTTTTCAATTGCGCATGCAGTCGATCGAGGCGCTTTACGCCGCCATCAGAGCGTCGCCGCGGACATAAGAAAGTCGAGCTCCGTCGTTGCACGACAATGACCCACGCTCGCACCGGCCAATTGCAAACGGCGCGCCAAGCGATTATTCCGGCGCTCATGAGCAAAAATCCTATCCACATCGTCGGCGGCGGCCTCGCCGGCTCCGAAGCCGCATGGCAGGCAGCACAAGCCGGCGTTCCCGTCATTTTGCATGAGATGCGCCCAGTGCGCGGCACCGATGCGCACAAGACCGATGGGCTGGCCGAACTCGTCTGTTCCAATTCCTTCCGCTCCGACGATGCCGAGAACAATGCCGTCGGCCTGCTGCATGCCGAAATGCGACTGGCCGGCTCGCTGATCATGAGCGCCGGCGACGCCAATCAGGTGCCGGCCGGCGGCGCGCTGGCCGTCGATCGCGACGGCTTCTCCGACGCGGTGACGAAAAGGCTCGAAACGCACCCGCTGATCACCATCGAGCGGGAGGAAGTGCCGGGCTTGCCGCCGGCGGAATGGGACCAGGCGATCATCGCCACCGGCCCGTTGACCGCGCCGTCGCTCGCCCAGTCGATCGCCGAGGCAACCGGCGCCGACGCGCTGGCCTTCTTCGACGCCATCGCCCCGATCATCCATTTCGACACGATCGACATGGACACCTGCTGGTTCCAGTCGCGCTACGACAAGGTTGGGCCCGGCGGCACCGGCAAGGACTACATCAATTGCCCGATGGACAAGGACCAGTATCTCGCCTTCGTACAGGCGCTGGTCGACGGCCAGAAGACCGAATTCAAGCAGTGGGAAGGCACGCCCTATTTCGACGGCTGCCTGCCGATCGAAATCATGGCCGAGCGCGGCGTCGAGACGCTGCGCTACGGGCCGATGAAGCCGATGGGGCTGACCAATGCCCACAATCCGACGGTAAAAGCCTATGCCGTGGTGCAGCTGCGCCAGGACAATGCGCTGGGAACGCTCTACAACATGGTCGGTTTCCAGACCAAGCTGAAGCATGCCGAGCAGGTGCGCGTCTTCCGCACCATTCCGGGCCTGGAAAACGCCGAGTTCGCCCGTCTCGGCGGCCTGCACCGCAACACCTACATCAATTCGCCGACCTTGCTCGACGCCTCGCTGCAGCTGAAGTCGCGGCCGGGCCTGCGCTTTGCCGGCCAGATCACCGGCTGCGAGGGCTATGTCGAGAGCGCGGCGATCGGCCTGCTCGCCGGCCGCTTCGCCGCCGCCGAGCGGCTCGGCCACGCGCCATCGCTGCCACCGCTCACCACCGCCTTCGGCGCCTTGCTCAACCACATCACCGGCGGCCACATCGTTTCCGACGACGAGCCGGGCAAACGCTCGTTCCAGCCGATGAACGTCAATTTCGGCCTGTTCCCGCCGGTGGAAGCACCGAAGACCGAAGGCAAACGCCTGCGCGGCAAGGACAAGACGGTGGCCAAGCGCCACGCGATCACCTCACGCGCGCGGGCAGATTGTCGGGAGTGGCTAGGGCTGCCGGCGCAAACATCGGAAGCTGCTGAATAGCCAAGTCTCAGAGTCCTAACGCGATTGACGTTTACGTCAACTCGCTGGCCAACCCCGCGTTGCGCGCCTGAGCAACAGCCAATGCCGGCGCAGAGCCGAAAGCCGGGCTGCGCCACCAAGCGGCGAGCGGCCATTGGCCATCTTGCCGAGATAGGCGCTGGTCAGCGCCAGCGGCAGGAACGCCGGACGCAGCGTTTCCGGAAGTGCGGACGCCCCTTGCTCGAAAGCGCGGAGATGCTCCTGCGCCAATGCAATCATCGCAGCCACCGCGCGCTGAGCGCCGGGGCCGCCGTCGCCGCTTACGAACTCCTCCGGCGACGAGCCGGCCGCTGCAAGGATATCCGCCGGCACGAAGCATTGCCCGCGTCGGCGATGCAGCGGCAACAGCAGCAACAGGCCGGTCATCGCCTGGGCGCAGCCGGCCCTGCCCGCCAGTTCGGCAAAGCGCGGCGCCTGATTGGGATCGAGCACCATCGCCGCCAGCTGGATCAGCGCGGCCGCCGTCTCGCCGCAATAGCCCTCGAGATCGGTGCGCGACGGCATCGGATCGTCATAGAGGTCGAAGATGCGGGCCTCGAGCATGTTGTCGAAGGCAGTTTTGGGCAGGCCATGGGCAGAAATCGTCGCCTTCAGCGCATCGGCGAGCGGGTTGCCTGTGGCTGCGGCTTCAGCAGCGATGACATCGCGCCACCATTGCAGCCTCACTTCGCCCGGCAATGCCTCGTGGATGCGGTCGCGGACAGACGCGATCTCGGCATTGAAGGCGTAAAGCGAAAACAGCGCCGCGCGCTTGTCGGCCGGTGCATAGAGTGCGCTGACATAGCGGTCATGGTCGCCGGCGCGCACCGCCTCCATGACGATGTCAGCTGTATCGGTCACGTCAGTCGACGGCGATGAGCGCCGCGGCCACGGCGCGGTCTTCGGCAAGCAGCACATTGTAGGTCCGCACCGCTGCCCCCGTCGACATCGGGTCGGAGCCAATGCCAGCCGCCTTCAGCGCCGCCCGAAGTGCTGCCGGCAAGGGCCGCAAATCCTTGCCTGTGCCGACCAGCAGGATCTCGACCTTGTCGGCCTCGGCCAGCAGCAGGTCAAAGTCCGCCGCCGTCAGGGCCAGCGGATCGGCCGGCTCCCAGCCATGGATGCCGGAGGGCAGGCAAAGAAGCGAGCCGCGATGCGACATGTCGGCGAAGCGGAAGCCGCCATTGCCGTAGGCTTCGATCGGCGCCCGTCCGGGGAAATGCGCCTCGCGTATGACGATGCCTTTTGCCACCAGCGCAGCCGTCAGGTCGCCATGGCCTTGCCGCCACCAACCGGCTTCTCCTCATCGGCGCTCGCTCCCTGCGGCCTGAGCCTGAACAGGATCAGCAAGGGCGCTGCGATGAAGATCGACGAATAGGTGCCGAAGACGACGCCGAACAGCATCGCCATGGTGAACGAGCGGATCACCTCGCCGCCGAACAACACCAGCGCCAGCAGCGCCAGGATGGTCGTCACCGAAGTCAGCGTCGTTCTCGAAAGCGTCTCGTTGATGGCGTTGTTCAACAATTGCGGCAGCGGCATTCGTTTGTATTTTCGCAAATCTTCTCGAACACGGTCATAGACGACGATCGTGTCGTTGAGCGAATAGCCGATAATGGTCAGGATCGCAGCCAGCGAAGACTGGTTGAATTCGAGCCCGGTGATGACGAAGAAGCCCAGCGTCATCACCACATCGTGCACCGTCGCCACGATCGCGCCGACCGCGAACTGCCATTCGAAGCGGAACCAGACATAGACCAGGATGCCGATCAGCGCGATGATCATGGCGATCGTGCCTTGCTTGGCCAACTCGCCCGAAACGGTGGGACCCACCACCTCGACGCGGCGAAAATCGTAATTGTCCTGGAGCTCGCCGCGCACCTTGTCGATGACGGTCTGCTCGGCGTTCTCGCCGCCATCCTGGGTGCCGACGCGGATCAGCACGTCGTTCGGCGCGCCGAATTGCTGGACCTGCACTTCACCGATGTTTAGCTCCGACAGCCGGCTTCTGATATCGCCAATATCGGCGTCGCCTTGCTTGGACTGCACCTCGATGATCGAGCCGCCCTTGAAGTCGATGCCGTAATTGATGTCGACGGTCATGAACAGCACGACCGAGAGGACAGACAGCAGGCTGGACAGTGCGAAGGTCCAGCGGCGGATGCCCATGAACGGGATTTTCGTGCCGGCCGGAACGAAGGTCACCGGCGCACGCGGCAATTCCTTCGGACGCGCGCGGCGCAGCCAGATCGACACCAGCAGACGGGTGAAGGTGAAGGCGGTGAACACCGTGGTCAGGATGCCGATGGCATAGGTGATGGCGAAGCCCTTCACCGGTCCGGTGCCGAGATAGAACAGCACGACCGTGGCAATCAGCGACGTCACGTTGGAATCCACGATGGTCGCCAACGCCTTGGTGAAGCCGGTGTCGATCGACTGGATGACCGAACGGCCGGCCCGTCGCTCCTCGCGGATGCGCTCATAGATCAGCACGTTGGAATCGACCGCCATGCCGATGGTCAGCACGATACCGGCAATGCCGGGCAAGGTCAGCGTCGCGCCAAGCAGCGACAAAACCCCGACGATCATCGCCACGTGCACGGCGAGCGCAATGTTGGCGAGGAAGCCGAGAAGTCCGTACGCGACGAACATGAAGGCGACGACGAGAATGGAGCCGATGATGCCGGCGACCTTGCCGGCATGGATCGAATCCTGGCCGAGGCCCGGGCCCACCGTGCGTTCTTCGATCACGGTCAGCTTTGCCGGCAACGCACCGGCCCGCAGCAGCACGGCGAGGTCGTTGGCGCTTTCGGCGGTGAAATTGCCTGAAATCTGGCCGCTGCCGCCGAGGATCGGTTCGCGGATCACCGGCGCCGAAATCACCTGATTGTCGAGGATGATGGCGAACGGCTTGCCGACATTCTGCTGGGTCGCCTGGCCGAACCGTGTCGCACCGCGCGAGTTGAAGACGAACGAAACTACTGGCTCGTTGTTTCGGGAATCATAAGTTGCGGTGGCCTTGGCAAGATCCTCGCCGGACACGATGACGCGATTTTCCACCAGATACGGAACCGGCGGATCGTCCTGCGAATAAAGCACCGAGGAGCCTGCCGGCGGGCGGCCGTTCAGCGCATCCTGCACCGACATCGAGGTATCGACCATCTGGAAGGTCATCTTGGCGGTCTGGCCAATGATCTCCTTCAGCCTTTGCGGATCCTGCAGGCCCGGCACCTGGACGAGCACACGGTCGTCGCCCTGCCGCTGCACGATCGGCTCGGTGGTGCCGAGTTCGTTGACGCGACGCTCGACGACTTCGATCGACTGCGCCAATGCGGCTGAGGTGCGGTATTTGATGCCGGCGTCGGTGACGGTGAATTTGAGCAGCCCGGCTTCGGAATCATCCAGGGACATTTCCTGGATGGAGCCACCGGTGAACAGGCCGGCGGCGACCGGATCGGTCAGCGGCTTAAGCGCCGCCTTGGCGGCATCGATCTGGGTTGGATCGGTGATGCGCACTTGTACGGTCCTGCCGGTGCCGCCAAGGCCGGTATAGCCCACCTTGGCATCGCGCAGCAGCGTGCGGATCTCGTCGCGCGTCGTTTCCAGCTGCGCCTTGACGAGATCATTCTGGTCCATCTGCAAGAGGATGTGCGAACCGCCCTGCAGATCGAGACCAAGCGTCATCTGCCGCTTCGGCACCCAGTTGGGCAATTGCGCCAATGTGCTGGCCGGGAAGAGATTTGGCGCGGCAAGGATGAATGTGACGGCCACGGCGATCCAGATCAGGATCATCTTCAGGCGCGAAAAATACAGCATATGGCGTTGTCCGTCAGGGCGTACTGGCGGATCGTTCCGCCGACAATTCGGTTATTTCTTGGCGTTCTTATTTGCCACCGGCTCGCCCTTAACCCGCACTTCGCCGATTGTCGAGCGCGCTGAGGTCAATTTGGCGCTGCCGCCGGCAGCGGTTTCGGCGTCAATCGCCTCTGTCGGTTCCATTCTAATTCTGATCACCGCCGGGCGCTATCGTGCGCTACTCGACTATTTTCAATCGTGCAGGCATCGGTCCGGAACGCAAAAGCAAGGCCAGATCATCGGCGTTCTCCTTGGTGAGGTTGCCCGATATCTGGCCGCGGCCGTTAAGAATTGGCTCGCGGACGACTGGCACCGAAAGCACTTGGTTGTCGAGGATCATCGCAAATAGCTTGCCGACATTCTGCGAGGTCGCCTGCGCAACGCGTGCCGTTGCCCTGGAATCGAAGGTGAACGAAACCGCCGGCTCATTTGTGACGGAGTTGGGAGTCGCCTGAGCATTGACAATGTCGTCACTGGAAACGATCGTTCGGCTCTCAACCAGATAGGGAACCGGTGGATCGTCCTTCGAATAAACCACCACCGAGCCAGCGGGCGTCCGGCCATTGATCGCATCAGCGACCGGCATCGACTCATCAACCCACTGAAAAGTCAGCATTCCGGTTCGGGTGAGAATTCTCCTCAGCCTTTGCAAATCCGCAACGCCCGAGGTCCGGACCAGCATACCGTCTTCGCCCTCTGGCCGCACTACTGGGTCGGCTACACCAAGATCACGCAGGCGATTCTTAATGACCACGATCGACTGCGCAAGCGCGATCGACATCCGATACTTGATACCTGTGTCTGTTACCGTGAACTTGAGCAACGCTGCTCCGGTATCATCCAGGATCACTTCCTGGACCGGACCAGCGCTGCCAAGGACAGGATCAGTCACCGCCTCCAATGCCATCTTGGCCGCGCCGACCTGAGCGGCGTCGGTGATATGCACCTGAACGGCCCGACCCGACTTAGCAAGACCAGTATAGCCGATCCTTGCATCGCGCAGCAGCGTCCTGATTTCGTCACGCGTCGCCTCCAACCGGCGATCGATCACATCGGTCGCGTCCAATCGAAGCAGCACGTCCGCGCCGGCAGCGTGAAGACTGGGCGCGTCGACGAGCATTGTGGCCATAGCAAGCCAGATCAGGATCATTTTCAGGCGCGAAAAATGGACCATACGCCGTCTTTTGTCAGAGCTCTGCCCGCGGATCGCTCCGCTTGGGAAACTGGCTTACTTCTTGGCGTTCTGGTTGGCCACCGGCTCGCCCTTGACCCGAACATCGGCGATCGTCGAGCGCAGCGCCGTCACCTTGGTGCCGCCGCCAAGGTCGATCTCAAGCTCATTGTCGTCGATCACCTTGGTCACCTTGCCGACGAAGCCGCCGCCGGTGATGACCGTGTCGCCACGGCGCACGGCCGAGATCATCTCCTGGCGCTTCTTCAACTGGGCGCGCTGCGGCCGGATGATGAGGAAATACATGATCACGAAGATCAGAACGAACGGGAGTATCATGCCGATATCCCCGAACGGACCAAGCGGAGTTCCGGTAGCTTGGGCGTATGCCGGTGTGACGAACATCAAGAACTCCTGGTTACGAAGAAGGCCGTAGGGCGGCCTCGCCAAATTTGGCCGGAATATAGTGGGTAAAGTTACCAATGCAACTGCGCGGCCGGGCTTTCAGCTGCTTTTCCGGCCGGTTGACCCGTGTTAGAGCATGCTCCCGGAATACGGGCGTGGTTTTCGCAAAAGATCATGCCCAAACAAAAGCTTGGAACCCGTTTCTATCTCGCCCGGATCAAGACGATTTCGGCCCCTACGCACGTTCGTGCGGAAACATAAAAGACGAGACATGACCGACAGCACCATCGAGGCCCTGAACCAAAAGCTCGACCGCCTGATCGAGGCGGTCACCCGCCTCGCCCCGCCGCCGGTGCCGCAAACCGATCTTGCGGTTGCCGATTGCTTCGTCTGGCAGGCCGACCCCGGCTATCTCGAGCCGGTGCGCAAGGTCAACCGCGTCGACATCGGCCTGATCCGCGGCGTCGACCGCGTGCGCGACATTCTGGTCGAAAACACGGAACGTTTCGCCGCCGGCCATGCCGCCAACAATGTGTTGTTGTGGGGTGCGCGCGGCATGGGCAAATCCTCGCTGGTCAAGGCCGTGCATGCGCAGATCAACGCCCAGGCCAAATCCGACCTGCCGCTCAAGCTGATCGAGATCCATCGCGAGGATATCGACACGCTGCCCAGGCTGATGGGCCTGCTGAAGGCGGCGCCGTTTCGCTTCATCCTGTTTTGCGACGACCTCTCCTTCGACCATGACGACACCTCCTACAAGTCGCTGAAGGCAGCCCTTGAAGGCGGCGTCGAGGGCCGCCCGGCCAATGTCATCTTCTACGCCACGTCGAACCGCCGGCACCTGTTGCCGCGCGACATGATCGACAATGAGCGCTCGACCGCCATCAACCCGTCCGAGGCGGTCGAGGAAAAGGTTTCGCTGTCCGACCGCTTCGGCCTGTGGCTCGGCTTCCACAAATGTTCGCAGGACGAATATCTCGATATGGTCAACGGCTATGCCACCCATCATGGACTGAAGATCGACCCGGAGCAGCTGCGCGCCGACGCCCTGGAATGGGCAACGACACGCGGCAGCCGCTCGGGCCGCGTCGCCTGGCAATTCACTCAGGATCTGGCCGGCCGGCTCGGCAAGCCGCTGAACGACTGATTGATTTCCGTCAGGTCACTGAAAAAGCCCGCCCCTTGCGGAGCGGGCTGAGCCGGCGGGCCGGACTGGAGGTCAGACGGCCTGCAAAACGTTTATTGTTCTATTCCCGACTATTCGAGATAACCTGAGGGATCGACCGGGGCCGAGTTCTTGCGCACTTCGAAGTGCAGTTTCGGCGAGTCGGTGGTGCCGCTCATGCCCGACAGCGCGATCTCCTGGCCGCGCTTGACCTTCTGGCCGCGCTGCACCTCGATCGACCTGGCGTGGCCATAGACGGTGACCAGCCCGTTTTCGTGGCGCACCAGCACCGTATTGCCGAATTCCTTGAGGCCGTCGCCGGCATAGATGACCACGCCGTTCTCGGCCGCCTTGACCGGCGTCCCCTCAGGCACGGCGATGTCGACGCCATCCTTGCCGCCACCAAAATTGGAGATGACGCGGCCACGCACCGGCCAACGCATCTTGCCGATGCCGGTGGCATCGGGCGCAACAGCATCGTCGTCCTCGGCCTGCTGGATGACCTTGGCGTCCTTCTTCGGCGGCGTGTAGGTGGCGAGCGTCTCCGTCGGCTTTGCCGCCGGTTGGGTGGTCGCGGTCGTCACCGGATCAACTTTGGCCGGCTTGGCGCTGGCGACCGTTGCGGTGCCACCTGCCGGAACCTTCAGCGTCTGGCCGATCTTGAGCAGGCCGTCCTGCATGCCGTTCGCCTGCTTCAGCGCCACGACGCCAACGCCGGTCTTCCTGGCGATGGAGGACAGGCTGTCGCCCGACTGGACCGTGTAGGTGCCCGCGCCGGCTTTTGGCGCGGCCGAGGCCGTCTGCGCCGGCTTGTCGGTCTTCGGCTTGTTCGCTGCCGAAGCGTCAACCTGCGCGGCGGACTTGCCGTCCTTGAGTTTCGGCTGCTGCGGCAGTACGGCGACCTTCTCCGGCGCCGGCGCCTTGGGGCTGTTTGCCGGCTTGCCGTCGGCAAGTTTCGGCTCTGTCCCCTTGCTTGAATAGGCATAGGCCGGGATGACCAGTTTCTGACCGGTCTTCAGCCCCTTGGTGGCGCTCAAGCCGTTGACCTTCATGATCACGTCGGCGGGCACATGATAGCGATGAGCGATGCCGGAAATGGTCTCGCCGTCGCTGACCACGATCTCGGTCGCATGCGGCGTACCAGCCGCAAGTGGTTTCGGATCGGAGTCACCGGCATTCTTGAACGGCCTCGCCGGCTGGACGGTGCCGGTAGTCGTTCTGTCGACATGCGGTGCCGGTGCAAGCGCCGGCGCGGAAGCGGTGCGCATCGGAGCAGCTTTGGGCGCGCTCGGCGGCGGCAGCTGCTGGACGGTGACCGGCTCCAGGCTGGAGCGGCTGACCGACTGGTTATGGCTGCCATCGACAGGTGCCGCAGCGATCGGCTCGGCCGCCACATCGCCCGGATAGGGCTGCGCAGTGCTCTGCTTGTCGATGATGGCGCGCTGATTGTTGGTCGAGGAGGTGAAGACGTCGTCGACACCATTGAACCGCGAGACTTGGGAGCTACACCCCGCCGCCACTCCGGCTAGCATGAGGACAGCGCAGCCCCGCGACAGAGTACGCCCGTTTGCCTTCAAAACACTGAATTGCATCGCACTAACCCGCACAGACCCGGTACACACTGGTCATGATTAAAGCGCGTTAATGTTACTGGCGGGTTAACCCCATAGAATCAGACGCAAATTTTCTTAAAACATTTTCGAATGCGCCGAAGCTGCGTTGATTCAGATCGGCCCGAGTCGAAAATGACAGGTTCTGAGAACCGGCCTACGCCGGCCGTAGCCTTCATAGAGCGGAGGCATTTATGACGGCTTCGGCCGGCGAAGGCCGGAGCGGAGCGTACTCAAACACGTGAGCACCGGAAGCGCAGGAACCTGGCATTTGCAGGCCGGCCTCACCTGAATATCAGTTCACCTAAATAACCGCCGCGACGCTGCGCAGGATCGGCTGCAGGCGCACGGTGCCGATATCCTCGCGCTCGAAGCGGCTGCCGACCTTGGTCAGCTTGGCCAGCACCTGCTCGCCCTCCTCCGGCCCGATCGGGGCAATGACGATGCCGCCGCTCGACAATTGGTCGAGCAGGAAGCGCGGCAGGCTGTCGAAAGCCGCCCAGGCTACGATGCGGTCGAACGGCGCTTCGTTGGCAAGGCCGTTGGAACCATCGGCCTGGCGCACGATGACATTGCCGATGCCGAGCGCCTCGAAGCGTTGCCTGGCCTGCTCGGCCAGCGTCTTGTAGCGGTCGACGCTGACGATGCGCGCCGCGAGCCGCGACATCACCGCTGCCGTGTAGCCCGAGCCGGTGCCGATCTCGAGCACCCGGTTGCCGGGCTCTATTGCCAAGGCCGCAATCACCGCCGCCTGCAGATCGGCGCCCTCGATCGCCTCGCCGCATTCGATCGGCAGCATGCCGTCCGACCAGGCGATCGAATGGAACTGGCCGTTGAGGAAGCCGCGCCGCGGCGTCGCCTCGAAGGCTGCGATCAACGCCTTCGGCACCGCGCCTTGGCCGCGCAGGCGCAGCAGGAAAGCGGCAAAACCCTCGCGATCGTCGAGCGGCAAGTTCATGCCAGAACCTTCTTCATGCGAACACCTTATTCAGACAGCGCCTTGGTCAGTTGGTCACGGATTTCATGCGCGGTCAGGTCGAGCTGCAGCGGCGTCACCGACACGAGCCGGTTGCGCAGAGCATGGAGATCGGTGCCTTGCTTGCCCTCGACCGGCTCGCGGCCGAAGCGCAGCCAGTAATAAGGCAGGCCGCGCCCGTCGCGGCGCTCGTCGACCCACAGGCTGTGCACCAGCTTGCCTTGCGACGTCACGACGGTGCCGGCGACCTCGTCAGGCAGGCAGTTGGGAAAGTTGACGTTGAGCAGCACGCCGTCCGGCAGCGGCATGGCGACGAGCTTTTTCAGCAGCGCCGGCGCCAGCACCTCAGTGGTCTCATAGGGAACGACGCGGTCCTCGCCGACATAGGAATAACCCTGGCTGAGTGCGATCGAGCGGATGCCGAGCAGCGCGCCTTCCATGGCGCCGGCGACGGTGCCGGAATAGGTGACGTCGTCGGCGATGTTGGCGCCGGAATTGACACCGGACAGGATCAGGTCCGGCGCGCCAGGCAGGATCTTCTTGACGCCCATGATGACGCAGTCGGTCGGCGTGCCGCGCACGGCGTAGTGTTTCTCGCCGATCTTGCGCAGCCGGAGCGGCTCCGAGATCGACAGCGAGTGCGCGTAGCCGGACTGGTCCTGCTCCGGCGCCACGACCCAGACATCGTCCGACAGCGTGCGGGCGATGCGTTCGAGCGACGCCAGGCCCTCGGCATGGATGCCGTCATCATTGGTCAGAAGGATGCGCATTACTTCGATTCGATCTTCGCCAGACCGCCCATATAAGGCCGCAGCACTTCAGGAATGGTTACGCTGCCATCCTCATTCTGGTAGTTTTCGATGACGGCAATCAGCGCACGGCCGACAGCGGTGCCCGAACCGTTCAGCGTGTGCACAAAGCGGTTGCCCTTGCCATCCCGGTCCTTGTAGCGGGCATCCATGCGCCTGGCCTGGAAGTCGCCGCAGACCGAGCAGGACGAGATTTCGCGATAGGCGTTCTGGCCGGGCAGCCAGACCTCGATGTCGTAGGTCTTGCGCGCGCCAAACCCCATGTCGCCCGTGCACAGGACCATGGTGCGGAACGGCAGCTCCAGTCGCTTCAGCACCTCTTCCGCGCACTGCGTCATCCGCTCGTGCTCGGCGAGCGAAGACTCCTGGTCGGTGACCGAGACCAGCTCGACCTTGTAGAACTGGTGCTGGCGCAACATGCCGCGCGTGTCGCGGCCGGCGGAGCCCGCTTCCGAGCGGAAGCACGGCGTCAGCGCCGTATAGCGCAGCGGCAGCTTTTCATGGGCCGTGATTTCTTCGCGCACCAGGTTGGTGAGCGGGACCTCGGCGGTTGGAATCAACCCGAGCCGGCCATCGCCATGCTGCACGAAGAACAGGTCGTCCTCGAATTTCGGCAGCTGGTTGGTCCCGAAAAGCACTTCGTCGCGCACCATCAGTGGCGGGATGACTTCTTCATAGCCATGCTCGGTCGTGTGCAGATCGAGCATGAACTGGCCGATGGCGCGCTCCATCCGCGCCAGCCCGCTCTTCAGCACGGTGAAGCGTGATCCCGACAGCTTTGCCGCCCGCTCGAAATCCATCATGCCGAGCGCTTCGCCGATCTCGAAATGCTCCTTCACCCAGTTCGGCCGGGTCGGCACCTCGCCGACGATATGCTTGACGACATTGTCGTGCTCGTCCTTGCCGACCGGCACGTCGTCGAGCGGCACATTCGGCAGCACCGCCAGCGCATCGTTCAGCGTCTTGTCGAGCTCGCGCTCGCGCGCCTCGCCATTCTGGATGAAGGTCTTGATATCGCCGACTTCGGCCTTGAGCTTTTCGGCAAGTGCCGTGTCGCCCGAACGCATGGCGTTGCCGATCTCCTTCGAGGCGGCGTTGCGGCGTTCCTGCTTGGTCTGCAGCTCGGTGACGTGCTCGCGCCGCGCTTCGTCCTTCTTGATCAGCTCATCGACCGTGGACTGCGCCTCGTCAGCCGACCACGAGCGCTTGGCCAGCGCCTCGACAAGGGCCTTCGGGTTGTCGCGAATCCATTTGATATCAAGCATGGTTGGTCGTCCTCGAGCTAAGGCCTGAGGGCGTAAACCGCATCCTTCATCGATGCAAGATGGCGGCTGTCGCGTTTTTCCGCTAACGCGGATACCCGAACGCGACAGCCTATGAACGAGCCTGCTTTGAGGACGCGTCCGCCGCCTTTTCGGCCACGGCTTCGGCGGCTTCCTGCTTCTCGCGCGCCAGCTTCTGCTTGACCTGATCGCGCTCGATCAGCCGGGCCGCCCAGATCGACACCTCGTAGAGCAGGATGGTCGGGATGGCCAAACCGATCTGGCTCATCGGATCAGGCGGCGTCAGCACCGCCGCGACGACGAAGGCGATGACGATCGCCCATTTGCGCTTCTCGGCCAGCGCCTTCGACGACAGCATGCCGACGCGCGTCATCAGGCTGGTCACCACCGGCAGCTGGAACACCAGGCCGAAGGAGAAGATCAGCGTCATGATCAGGCTGAGATATTCCGACACTTTCGGCAGCAGCGAAATCTGCACCTGGTCGTCGGTGCCGGCCTGCTGCATGGCGAGGAAGAACCACATCACCATCGGTGTGAAGAAGAAATAGACCAGCGACGCTCCCATCAGGAACAGGATCGGCGATGCGATAAGGAACGGCAGGAAGGCGTTGCGTTCGTTCTTGTAGAGGCCTGGCGCGATGAATTTGTAGATCTGCGTGGCGATCAGCGGAAAGGCGATGACCATGCCGCCGAACATGGCGAGCTTGACCTGGGTGAAGAAGAATTCCTGCGGCGCCGTATAGATCAGCTCGACCTTGTGCGGATCGAGCCCGGCCCACTGCGTGGCCCACTTGAACGGAACGACCAAAAGATTGAACAGCTTCTTGGCAAAGAAGAAGCAGACGAGGAAGGCGACGAAGAAACCGCCGATCGACCAGATCAGCCGCCGGCGCAGTTCGATCAGATGCTCCATCAGCGGAGCCGACGACTTCTCGATCTCGTCCTTTTCGCTGTCCGTAATGCTCACTTGGCGGCCCCCGCCGTCTTCTTGGACGCGGGCTTCGTGGCCGGCGCAGGCTTCGGCTCAGCCTTTGCGACTGCCTTCGGTGCAGCAGCGGGCTTGGTGGCGGCTTTTCCAGGTGCAGCCTTGGCGGGCGCCGCTGACGGCTTGGCCGCAACCTTCGCCGCAGGCGCCGGCTTTGCCGGTGCTGCCTTGGCTGCCGCTGTTTTGGTTGCCGGGGCCTTTGATATCGCAGCCCCCTTGGCGCGCGCGTTTCGTGGCGCTGCTGTTGCTGCAGCCGGTGTCACCACCGCCTGATCGGTCATCGCCGGAAGGATCGGCGCCGCCGGCGCTGTTTCCGGTCCGTTGACACCCGGCATCACCGTCGCGCCGTTCTTGAGCGGCTCGGCCGGCTGTGGTGTTTCTGCCGCGGGCGTTGAGGGGTCGACGGCGGGCTTCGGCTTCATCACCGCATCGACGCCGGAGCGAACCTCGGCTGCCGCCTGTTCGAACGGATTGAGCTGCTTGCGGATTTCGGCCGCCGGATTGAGGCCGCGCAGCGTATCGACAGACTTCTTGACGTCGTCGAGCTCGGCTTCCTTCAACGCCTCGTTGAACTGCTTCTGGAAGTCGGAGGCCATGGCACGCAGCTTCGCCGTCGTGCGGCCGAAGGTGCGCAGCATATTGGGCAAATCCTTGGGTCCGACGACCACGATCATGACGATCGCGATCACCAGCATTTCGGTCCAGCCGACTTCAAACATGGCAATCAGTTCCGACTAGTGCTTGTCGCCCAACAGTGCGAAGCGGTTTTGGGACAACGACTTGCACAAAAGCAACAACCTTCGGCTCAGCTCTTGCTGGCCTTTTCCTTCACTGCCGAAACGGTCTCGTCCGGGCGGTGCTCGACGGTGCGCTTGTCTTCGGCGGTATCGTCGTCGGCCATGCCCTTCTTGAAGCTCTTGATGCCCTTGGCCATGTCGCCCATCAGCTCGGGTATCTTGCCGCGGCCGAACACCAGCAGCACGATCACCAGCACGATCATCCAGTGCCAAATCGAAAATGAACCCATTGTAACTCTCTCTCGAATGTTTTCCCTGGCGATGATCTATGCGTTTTCGCGTTGGGATTCAAACACAACAGCGACAAAGTTTATGAAGGCGCGGCTTATGTCACGCATTTTCGGCAAAGCTGCCCGCTACCAATCGGCGCATCTACCGCAGCAATGCAGCTTTTTGACAGCGGCTTGCGGTCAATCTTCCGTGACGCGCGGCGTCAGCAGGCCGAGTTCCTCGAGATCGATGTCGGTCAACGCATCCTCGTCCTCGGTCAGCGCGTCCGGATCGGCCGGCGGCAACGGGATGGCGAAATTCGACGGCATTCGGCCGGAAAGCAGCCCTGCCCCCTTCAGTTCGTCCATGCCGGGAAGATCGCGGATATCCTCCAGTGCGAAATGGTCGAGGAAAGTGTCTGTCGTGCCGTAGGTGACGGGACGGCCGGGCGTGCGGCGGCGGCCGCGCATGCGCACCCATTCCGTTTCGAGCAGCGTATCCAGCGTGCCCTTCGAGGTCTCGACGCCTCTGATGTCCTCGATCTCGGCGCGCGTCACCGGCTGGTGGTAGGCGATGATCGCCAGCACTTCGAGCGCCGCGCGCGACAGCTTGCGCTGCTGCACCGTGTCGCGGCTCATCAGGAAGGCGAGATCGCCGGCGGTACGGAAAGCCCAGGCATCGCCGACCCGGACCAGATTGACGCCGCGCCGCGCATAGATCTGCTGCAGCTCAGCCATGGCAGCGGCTATGCTGATGCCGTCGGGCAATCTGGCTGCGAGCTGCTTTTCGCTGACCGGCTCGGCGCTGGCGAACACAATCGCCTCGGCCATGCGTATGGCTTCGGCCATATGCAGCCGTTCGCCAGGATTCAGAAGCAGGGTATCAGTCGGATCCTGGGCGATAATGCCCTCCTCGGTCTCTTCTTCGACCTTGAACGGAATGACCGAAGCGTTGGCGCGTTCGCTCATGATGCCACCTCGACTGCCTTGATTGGTTGCGCGCGGCCGCGCAGATAGAGCGGCGCGAACACCTGGTCCTGTCGCATCTCGATGCTGCCTTCGCGCACCAGTTCCAGCGACGCCGCAAACGAGCTGGCAATCGCGGTACGCCGTTCGTCCGGGCTGGTCAGGTAATTGATCAGATAGCTGTCCAGCGCCGTCCAGTCGCGCAGCGAGCCGATCAGCCGGGTCAGGATATCGCGCGCATCCTTGAGCGACCACACGCCACGCCGGGCAATTGTCACATTGGTGATCGCCTGTTTCTGGCGCTGCTGCGCATAGGCGGTGAGCAAATCGTAGAGCGAGGCCGAATAGGCGTTACGCTTCTCGACGATGACCATCTCAGGCATGCCGCGTGCAAACACGTCGCGGCCGAGCCGGTTGCGGTTGACCAGCCTTGCCGAGGCGTCGCGCATGGCCTCCAGACGCTTCAGCCGGAACTGCAGCACCGCGGCCAGTTCCTCGCCGCTTTCGCCTTCCTCGCCGGGCTGCTTGGGGATGAGGAGCTTCGACTTGAGGAAGGCCAGCCACGCCGCCATCACCAGGTAGTCGGCGGCAAGCTCAAGCCTCAGCGCCGTCGCCGTCTCGACGAAGGTCAGATATTGCTCGACCAGCGCCAAGATGGAAATCCGCGACAGATCGACCTTTTGGTTGCGGGCGAGATGCAGCAAGAGGTCGAGCGGACCTTCGAACCCGGCGACGTCGACGACCAGCGACGGGTCGCCGGTGACCCGTGAATCGTCGTTCTCGGCCCACAGACGGTCCATCGGTGCGGCCTTCGCAGCCTTGCTGTCCAATGTCTCCGCCACTTGTTCCTTTACCTCTGGTTAGAGCATGATGCCGAAAAGTGTGAAGCGGTTTTCGGACGACATCATGCTCTCTCTATCTAATTTAGAGACGGATTCAGATTTCAGGTCGAACAGACCTGAAATCATCCGTCTCTAGGCCACCGCATCGAAATAGGTGGCAAACTCGGCGCGTATCTCGGTTTCGTCGGCCCGGTCGCGATCCCTTATATAGGTCAGCGCCCGGTTGGCGCGCTCCAGCGACGTCCCTTCAAGTCCCGTGGTTCGCGATGCGATGCCTGCCATCTCCTCGAAAACGCCATTGCAGTGAAGGACCAGATCGCAGCCCGCCGCAAGGATCGAGGCCGCCTTTGTCGGGAAATCCCCAGAAAGTGCCTTCATCGAGGTGTCGTCGCTCATCAACAGCCCGTCGAAGCCGATCTCGCGGCGGATGATCTCGTCGATGACCTTGCCTGAGGTGGTCGCTGGGTTGTTCGGATCGATGGCGCTGTAGACGACATGCGCCGTCATCGCCATCGGCAGATGGCTAAGCTCGCGGAAAGGGGCGAAATCATGCCGCTGCAGGTCGCTCAGCGAGGCGTCGACCACAGGCAGCTGGAAATGCGTGTCGGCGAAGGCGCGTCCATGGCCCGGAATATGCTTCATGACCGGCAACACGCCGCCGGACATCAGCCCTTCCGCGGCGGCGCGGCCAAGTTCGATGACCGGGCGCGGCTCCTTGCCATAGGCGCGCGCGCCGATGACGTCGCTGGCGCCCTTGATCGGCACGTCCAGCACCGGCAGGCAATCGGCCGAGATACCGAAGCGCAACAGGTCGAAGGCGTGCAGCCGCGCCATCAGCCAGGCAGCGCGGGTGCCGGCATCATGGTCCTTGCGCCACAATGCACCGAGCGCGCCGCCGGCGGGATAGTTCGGCGCCAGCGGCGGCCGCAGGCGCTGCACCCGGCCACCTTCCTGGTCGATGAACACCAGCGCATCGGGGCGCCCGATACAGTCGCGCATTTCGGCGACCAGATCGCGGATCTGCTCGGTTTCGCCGATGTTGCGCGCAAACAGGATGAAGCCCCACGGGCATTCATTGCGATAGAAACGGATTTCTTCGCGGGTCAGCGATTTCCCGGCACAGCCGAGGATCATGGATTTTGATTCGGTCATTCCACCAGTTTAGGGCTTCGCGCCGGCAAAGGGAATCTCCCCGGACGGCAAGCGCCTCAACCTCTCGCCCATCCACATGAAAAAGCCGGCGCGACCCTTGGGAACGCACCGGCTCTGATAATTGGATCCGGCCTTACCGAGACACGAAGCAGTTGCCGCCGGCAGCCTTGTAGCTGGTGCACAGATTGATCGCATCGTTGCGCGATTGCGCAGGCACCCGGACACGGTAGAAGGTGCCCTTGCCGGCGATCTCCGCCTTGACGATGTTGGCGGTGCGACCGGCGAGCACATTTCCATAGCGGCGCTGCAGGTCGGCGTAGTTGGCCTGGGCGCTTTCGACCGTCGGCTGCGAAGCGATCTGCATCGACCACGAACCGCCCGATGTCGAAGCCGTCGCCGGGATGGAGGCAACCTGGTCGGGCTTGACCTCGCCGACCACGTCGACCGGCTGGTCGGACGGGCGCTGCGGCGCTACGGCAACCGTCTGCGGCGTGTTGGCGGACTGGGTCTCAGCCTTCGGCGTGGCCGCCGGCTTCACCGGCTTGACCGGCTTGGCGGTCTCGGCACTTGCCTGGTCGCTATTTGCCTGATCGGCAGGCGCCACGGTGCCGGTCTGCTCGGCATCGGCCGAAGGGGCGACGTGCTGCGGCGCCGGGTCAAGCGGCTCAGTCGCCGCAACCTGTGGCGCGGCCGGCGTCGAGTCCTCGCGGGCCACCAACGAGCCGTCGGGCTTGACCACCATGGTCCGCACCTTGCGCGGGGCAACGGCGACCGTATCGGGGTTCTTGTCGGCTTCCTGCAGCACCTGAGCGATGCGGTCCTCGGACTTTGGCGCCGGCGCGACAGCCGCGTCGGGGTTGACGGCAGCTTCGGGGTTGCCGGCAGCGTCGGGGCCTGGGGCAGCGTCGGTATCGTCGGGCGACAGATCGACGACGCGGCTTTCAGGCTCCTGCGCCTTCACATCGACCGGCTCTTCGGTGTTGGTGACCAGCTTCTCCTGAACCGGCTCGGCCGGCTTGGTGCCCTTGGCGACCGCATCATAAACCTTGTTGTCCTGGTTCGGCACCACGGCGCCGCCCGGATTTTCGGGCTTGACCTTGATCGGCCTGTTGTCGGCCTTGACAATGACCGGCGCATCGCTGCCGCCCTTGCCGCCGAAGGACAAGGCGAGGGCGCCAAGGCCGCCGGCAATCGCAACCGCAGCAACGACCCCCGCGACCAGCAGGCCGCTCCTGCGCGGCCGTGCGGCTTCCTGCTCGGCGAGGCCCGGCACCGCCATTGCCTCGTCCAGATCCGGATCGTAGTCGAGTTCGTCGACCGCGAAATCGTCGGCCTGCGAAACCGGCTGGCTGCCGGGCAGATCGTCCATGTCGAAGCCGCCGGCGGCATCGGCGTGGTGAGCTTGCGTGGCTGCAAGCACTTCGGCTGGCCGCGCCGCATAGGCGCGCCGGTCGAGCTCGTGGCCCGAACTGAAGCCGGAACTGTAGGAATCGTCATCATAGCCGGCACTGCGTGCGGCAGTGGGCGGCGCCACTTCCACCGCGTTCATGTCGTTGAGCATGCCGGCGAATTCGGCGTCGATGTCGTCATAGGCGGCCGGCTCGTCTTGCTCGAAGCTGAGTTCTGGAATGTCGAGGTCGTCGGCAATCGCCACCACACGCTCCGGCACATCGACCGTCTCAACATCCGGCATCTCGTCATAGGCCTGAGGCGGCGCCTGGCGCGATGGCGTCGGCGCCACATAGGCAGCAGCGGCAACCGGCTGGTCGCGATAGCTTGGCGCTGCCGCCGGCGGCATGGACGGCTTTTCTGCAAAAGAAGCTTGCGGCTGCGCTGCAAAAGAAGGTTGCGGCTGCGCTGCAAAGGAAGGCTGGGCCGGGGTGGGAGTCACGCGGCTCCACGAACGCGCCGGCTCCGGCGGCGTCGAGCGCCAATCGCCAGCGACCGGTGCTGCCGTATCGTCATGACCGAGATCGATGCCCTTGGCCAGCGCCGCGTCGAAGGCGTGATCATCGAACTCGATCTCGGGCACATGGCCTTCAAGTTCGCCGGCAAGCAGATCGTCGAAATCGGCATCGTCCGCCTGGGCCTCCTGAGGAGCAGGCGCGTGTTCGTCTAGGTCCCAGTCGAGATTATCGACCGGAGCGACCGGCGTCGCGACGGACCGCTGCACCGGGGCAACCGGCTCATAAGTCCTGGTGGGCTCGATGGCGGCAGCCCTGGTGGGCTCGGTGACCACCGGAATCGGGGCGACTGGCGCCGGGCGTGGTGTGGTCATGGCGCCAAGCAGCGCGTTGAGTTCATCTTCCAACGTCCGTTCGTCAGCGACCGGAGCGGCCGGGGTCGCCATATTGGTAGGCGCCACATAGGCTGGTGCGACCGGAGTTGGCTGAACCGGAGCGGGTGCGGTCTCGGCCACCGGCTCGTGATCGGCAAGCGCATCATCGATGCTCAGATCGAAATCGTCGAATGCTTCGTGCGCAGTCTCATGAGAGGGGCTGGCCTCCACGGTCCAGGCCGGCGTCTCGTCCACTTCCGGCGCATCCATCTCAACCGGCGCGCTGACCTGCAGATCGCTGACATCCAGATCGCGCTCTTCCGGATCCTCGGCCTCAACAGGCTGAGCCTCGAAAGCCTGAGGCTCGAAATGCTCGGCTGCAAAGTCCATGTCGACATCGGCCATCGCGTCATCGAAATGAACCGCAAAATCCTCGTCGGCAACAGCGTGGTCGGCGGCGCCGACGACCGGCGCCTCGGCTACTGGCGCGGCATACTGGTCCTGCGCCGGCGCAGGACCGTCCAGCGTCAGCTCGTCTTCCAGCGACATCGAGACGGCATTGTCGAAATCATCGTCGAACGCGAGATCGTCGGCAGGCGCAGCAGCAACCTGCGCGACATCTGCGGCATGGGCGACGGTCGCGCCGTCATCGAGCAGCAACCCCTGCTCGAGCGAAGCGGCAAGGTCGTGATCCATCGGCAGGTCGTCTTCGAGCGGCGATACGTTTTCCAGCGAGCTGGCGACGGCATTGTCGAAATCATCGTCGAATGCAGCTTCGTCGAATGCGGGCTCGACAAACGAAGGTTCGGCAAACGAGGGTTCAACGGGAGCAGCCGCAGCCTGCGGGGCAGCGCCGAAATCCAGATCGGCGGCATCGTCGAAGACGAAATCATATTCCAGCGAAGCAGCCAGCGCATCGTCCATCGCGGCATCGGTGGTTTCGAAAGCCGGCTCGCGAATCTCGGCAGCAGAGTCGTAGGGTTCAGCGGCAGGCTGGTGAACCTCGGGAGCTGGCTGGCTGGCCTCCATGGAACCGACTTCATCGCCGAATTCGCCCATCAACTCCTTCTCGAGGTCGATGTCGAAATCGCCCTCGTCCGCAGCCGTCTCGACGGCTGGCGCCTGCGGCTTGACCGGCTGGCGCGGATCGAAACCCATGATCCTGGTCAGTTCAGCGAACGGATCATCTTCGGCGATGTCGTTGTTGTCGGCTACTCTCAGCTGGGTTCTGTCTGCCATTATTGTTCCCGAACTCGCACTCATTCGGACGCCATGGACGTCGCGTAGGGTTGGCCCTTACCAGCGCAATGTGGGCAAATGGTGACAGGTGTTTTAGTTAAACCTAACGCATCTCAGTGGGCGCATCAGCCCCAATCAGCGTCAGGCCGGAAGTCAAAACATCCGAAACAGCCTGCACCAGCCCTAGTCTGGCATGAGTCAATTGTCGGTCGTTAACCTTAACAAAACGTAAGTCGGGATTCTCGGTGCCCCGATTCCAGTGTCCATGGAAGGTGGAAGCCAGATCGTAGAGGTAGAATGCCAGCCGGTGCGGCTCCAGCGCAAGGGCCGCGGATTCGATCAGCCTTGGATATTCAGCCAGCTTCCGGATCAGGCCGATCTCGCCCTCGTCGGTGAGCGACGCCGAGGCCGCGGCCAGGCTGTTGCGGTCGAAATTGGCCTCGCCCAGTTGCTCGCTCGCCTGCCGGAACACCGAATGACAGCGCGCCGAAGCGTACTGCACGTAGAACACGGGATTGTCCTTGGACTGTTCGGTGACCTTGGCGAAATCGAAGTCGAGCGGCGCGTCGCTCTTGCGGTAGAGCATCATGAAGCGGATAGCATCGCGGCCCACCTCCTCCACCGCTTCGCGCAAGGTCACGAAGTCGCCCGACCGCTTCGACATCCGAACCGGTTCGCCATCGCGAAACAGCTTCACCAGATTGCACAGCAGCACCGTGAGTTGCAGCTTCAGATCATCGCCTGCAATCGCCCGCGCCAGCGCTTCCAGCCGCTTGACGTAGCCGCCATGGTCGGCGCCCAGCACATAGATCAGGCCGACGAAACCGCGGTCGACCTTGTCCTTGAGATAGGCGACGTCGGCGGCGAAATAGGTGAACGAGCCGTCGGACTTGACCAGCGCCCGGTCCATGTCGTCGCCGACCGCCGTCGAGCGGAACAGCGTCTGCTCGCGGTCTTCCCAGTCGTCCGGCTTCTCGCCCTTGGGCGGCGGCAGCTTGCCCTTGTAGATATGGCCCTTCAGCGTCAGATCGTTGATCGCCGAGCGGATCCTCCTGGCATTGTCGGCATGCAGCGTGCGCTCGGAGAAGAAAACGTCGTGATGGACATTGAGCAACGCCAGATCCTCGCGGATCATCACCATCATGGCGTCGATCGTGCGGTCCTTGACGATTACCAGCGACTCATCGTCGGGCATCTGCAAGAGCTTGCGGCCAAATTCGGCAGCCAGCGCCTGACCGACCGGCACAAGGTAATCGCCGGGATAGAGACCGGCCGGTATCTCGCCAATGTCGTCGCCCAGCGCTTCGCGGTAGCGCAGGAAGGCCGAACGCCCGAGCACGTCGATCTGCGCGCCGGCGTCGTTGATGATGTATTCCTTGGTGACGTCATAGCCGGCGAAGGCCATCAGATTTGCAAGCGTGTCGCCGACAACCGCGCCCCGGCAATGGCCGACATGCATCGGCCCGGTCGGATTGGCCGAGACATATTCGACATTGGTCTTCTTGCCGCCACCAATGGTCGAGCGGCCGTAGTTTTGCCCCTCGCCCAGCAGCGCAGTCAGATGTGCCTGCCAGAAAGCGTCCTTGAGCCGGAGATTGACGAAGCCGGGACCGGCGACGTCGGCTTCGGCAACATCGGCGTCGCTGCGCAGCACTTCCACCAGCCGCTCGGCCAGCGCGCGCGGGTTCTGCCCGGTGGGCTTGGCCAGTACCATCGCCGCATTGGTGGCGAGATCGCCATGGCTGGCGTCGCGCGGCGGCTCGACGGCGATGCGCGACAGGTCGGGCGAAACGCCATTACTGTCTTTCAAATCAAGCGCTTCGACGGCTTTTGTGATTCGCGCGCTGAAATCGGCGAAGATGTTCATGGGTCTTGCTCTGGCGGACTGTTCAGGGGAACCGGCTCATTGGCCGGCAAATCGCGCCCGCCCTAGCTTAAATCGGGCGTATGGTCAAACAGACGGCGGTGTTCCTTCAAGGCGTAGGTATCCGTCATCCCCGCCAGGAAATCGGCGACGCTGCGCGCCTTGATGCGGTCCTCCGCCCGGTCGAGCCCCTCCCGCCAGCCGTCCGGCATGGCGCGCGGATCGGCGAAATAGACATCGAACAGGTCGCGCACGATCTGCTCGGCCTCAGTGCGAACGCGCATCACCTCGTCATGCCGGTAGAGATGCTTGTAGAGAAAGGTCTTCAATTCCTTCTCGGTCGCCGCCACGTCAGCGGAAAAGGTCACCATCGTTTCGCCCGCCGCCCGCACCGCTTCGGCGCTGTCAGGCTTGATGCGCTCAAGATTGGCGGTGGTGGAAACAATGACATCCTCGACCATCATCGTGATCTGCCGGCGCATCAGCTCATGGCCGGTGCGCACATCGTCCAGGCCCGGATAGCGCGCGCGCACGCTTGCCAGGATCGATCCCGGCAGCGCCACCGTTTCCAGCATGTCCAAGGTCAGGAAGCCGGAGCGCAGGCCGTCGTCGATGTCATGGGTGTTGTAGGCGATATCGTCGGCGATCGCAGCACATTGCGCCTCGATGCCGGCGAAATGGTCGAGTTCGAGGTCGTGCAGCTCGGAATAGTCGCGGATCGCCTGCGGCACCGGGCCTTTGAGCCCTTTTCCCTTGGCATCTGTCAGCGGCCCATTGTGCTTGACCAGCCCTTCCAGCGTTTCCCAGGTCAGGTTTAGCCCGTCGAACTCGGCATAGCGCCGCTCCAGCCGCGTCACCACGCGCAGCGACTGCGCATTGTGGTCGAAGCCGCCCCATTGGGCCATCCGCTCGTTCAGCGCGTCCTCGCCGGTATGGCCGAACGGCGTGTGACCGAAATCGTGCACCAAGGCGACCGCCTCGGCCAGATCCTCGTCGCCGCGCAGCGCTCGCGCCAGAGCCCGCGCAATCTGCGCGACCTCGATCGAATGCGTCAGCCGGGTGCGATAGTGGTCGCCTTCATGGGCGACGAACACCTGCGTCTTGTGCTTCAGGCGGCGGAAGGCGGTGGAATGGATGATGCGGTCGCGGTCGCGCTGGAATGGCGTGCGAGTCGGGCTCTCGACCTCGTCATAGAGCCGCCCGCGCGACCTGGCTGGGTCGCTGGCATAGGCCGCGCGCGGCCGATAGCCGAACCCAATGTCGCCAAGCTCATTTGTCATGGCTGATGCCGCCGCAGTTGACTTGCCCCTTCCCGCTTCATACCTATCATGTGAAACCGAAAGCAAGGTGACGCCCATGGGCGCTGATGCCAAGACTGCCATGAAAGTCGAGATGACCGAGTCCGCCGCCAGGCGGATCGCGAAAATCGTCTCTGGCGAGGCCGGCAAGACGGCGCTGCGCGTCTCAGTAGAGGGCGGCGGCTGCTCCGGCTTTTCCTACAAGTTCGACCTGGTCGATACGCGCAATGACGACGACGTCGCCATCGAAAAGGACGGCGCCACCGTGCTGATCGACGATTTGTCGCTGGTCTATATGGGCGGCTCGGTGATCGACTTCGTCGACGATCTGATGGGCCAGTCGTTCCAGATCCGCAACCCCAATGCAGTCGCCTCCTGCGGCTGCGGCACCAGTTTCTCCATCTAGGCAGATGTCCGGCGTCGGCGCGGTCCGTCAGGTCGCACTGTCGGCCGGGCGCGACCTCGACGTCACGCTGGCCTTCTGGCACGATGTGCTCGGCCTCAGCGTTCATGCCCGCTACGATCCGCCGGGCATCGCCTTCATCATGGCCGGTGATATCAGGTTGCTATTCACCGATGGCGTTCCGGCCGGCACCGTCTATCTCGATATAGCCGGGCTCGAAGCCTTCCACGCCGAGGCGAAAGCGTCCGGCGTTCCCTTCACCGCACCGCCGGCGCTCGTCCACAACGACACCGAAGGCACGTTCGGAACGGCGGGGGAAAGCGAGTGGATGGCGTTTCTAAAGGACCCGGCAGGCAATACGATCGGGCTTGTCGAACGTCTTTCGCCCGAACATCCCTGAGGCCGCCCATGAAAATCGTCACCTGGAACATAAACGGCATTCGCGCCCGCATCGGCAACCTCACCCACTGGCTGAGCGAAAGCCAGCCCGACATCGTCTGCCTGCAGGAGATCAAATCGGTCGACGAGCAGTTCCCGCGCGCCGAGATCGAGGCGCTTGGCTACAACGTAGAAACCCATGGCCAGAAGGGCTTTAACGGCGTCGCCCTGCTGTCGAAACTTCCGTTCGACGAGGTTATCAGAGGCCTGCCAGGCGACGAGACTGATGAGCAGGCGCGCTTCATCGAGGGCGTGTTCTCGACCGACCAGGGCGCGCTGCGCGTCGCCTCGCTCTATCTGCCCAACGGCAACCCGGTCGATGACGAGAAGAAGTTTCCCTACAAGCTGGCCTGGATGGAACGGCTGCATCGCTGGGCCGAGCAGCGGCTGCTTCTGGAGGAGGCGCTGGTGCTGGCCGGCGACTACAATGTCATCCCCGAGCCGGTCGATGCGCGCTTCCCCGAGAACTGGCTTGGCGATGCGCTGTTCCAGCCGCAGACCCGGCAGGCCTTCCGGCGGCTGAAGAATCTCGGCTTTACAGAGGCGGTGCGCGCCGTCACCGATGCGGCCGACGTCTACACCTTCTGGGACTACCAGGCCGGCGCCTGGCAGAAGAACAACGGCATCCGCATCGACCATCTGCTGCTGTCGCCCGAAGCGGCCAACCGCTTTTCCTCGGCCTCGATCGAAAAGCATGTGCGCGCCTGGGAAAAACCTTCCGACCACGTGCCGGTGGCGATCGATCTGGCGCTGCTGCCGGCCTGATATCAGCCGAAACCCTGATATCGCCACAATCGCGCCATTCAGTCAGAGATCAGCATGGCGGCTGGGGTTCCATGGCACTACGATTCCTCCTTTGCCCGATCGGCCTGGCATTTGCCATGGCCTCCCCTGCAGCGGCACTTGCCGACCAGCAGTGCCTGGCCAATGGCAAGTCCTACCAGGTCGGCCAGGTCACCTGCCTGACGGTTTCAGACAAGAGCCATATGGCCCGCTGCGACCTGGTGCTCAACAACACCTCATGGACCAAGATCGGCGATACCTGTCCCGACAGCACGATTAAGCCGCATCTTCACGTCACGCCGATCTCGATGCCGGTGTACAGAGCGGTGCCGGCGGAACTCACCGAGAACTGATGGATGTGAGCTAATCTTCCCCCTTGAGGGGGAGATTGGCAATTTCACTGGTCGTCACCACCCTTGGTGAGAATATCGTCGGCAAGCGAAATCGCCGTGCGGCGGTCGGCTTCGCCGGCGGCGGCAAATGCCTCTTCCTGCATGCCGCGGATCCACGGCTGGTCGCTCGGCGAGGCGCGTTCGAGCGCGGCGGTCATCATGGCCAGCCCGCGCACGATCTTGCCGCTCTGGAACAGAAGATTGCCGAGCGTCGCCTGGGCGCCGGCATGGCCCTTTTCGGCAGCGAGCTGGAACCAGCGACCGGCCTGCTTGACGCTGGCCTTCACGCCGCCCTCGCCCTTCAGGAACATCTGGCCCATCTCGAACTGGGCGTTCGGATTGCGGTAGTTGGCGGCCGCACGCATGTAATATTCCTGCGCCGCGACCTCGTTTTCCTCGACCGGGCTACCGGGAATGCCTGTCCTGAGATAGTCGCCCAACGCCACCAGCGCGTCGGAGACATAGCTTTCCTCCGGCGACCCCGGCTCGACATCCTGATCGACGATCTCGGAGAAGAACTTGAACGCCGCATAGTCGTCGCGCGTCACGCCGTCGCCTTCGGCATACATGCGCGCGAGCTTCCAGGTGGCGCCGATCTGGCCGTTTTCGGCGGCGTATTTATAGGCCTCGACCGCCTGTTCCTTGTGGCCGCTCTTGTAGGCGGAGAAGCCGAACTGGAACACGGCCCATGGGCTCGATTGCGGCTTCACGCCGGTCTTGTCGTCGAACACCTTGTCGTCGAAGGCCATGGCCTGGCCCACGGCGCCAAAGATCGCAACAGCGACCAGCGCCGGAAGGACAGACGACCTCAACAACTCAGATATCCGCATAGCAATGTGTTTCTTTGGCACCGCCGGGATGGGTGACCGCGCCGTCGCGGGCTGGCCCTACCGTCTGTGCATATTTCCAGATCGCGCCCGACTGATAGTCGGTCGTGCGCGCCTTCCAGGCCTTCGCCCTCGTTGCCAGTTCAGCCTCGGACAGGTCGACCTCGATCGTGCCTTTGGTTGCGTCGATCGAGATCACGTCGCCATCCTTCAGCAGTCCGATCGGGCCGCCAACGGCAGCTTCTGGCCCGACATGGCCGATGCAGAAACCGCGCGTCGCGCCCGAAAAACGACCGTCGGTGATGAGGGCGACCTTGCCGCCCATGCCCTGGCCGTAGAGCGCCGCCGTCGTCGACAGCATCTCGCGCATGCCCGGGCCGCCGCGCGGACCTTCGTAACGGATGACGAGAACCTCGCCTTCCCGGTAGTTGCGGTGCGTGACCGCCTCGAAACATTCCTCTTCCGAATCGAAACACCGTGCCGGACCTGAGAATTTCAGCTCCGTCATGCCCGCGACCTTCACGATCGCGCCTTCGGGGGCAAGGTTGCCCTTCAAGCCCACGACACCGCCGGTTTGGGTGATTGGTCGGTTGGCGGGACGGACCACATCCTGGCTATCATTCCAGGCAACATGCTCCATGTTTTCGGCCAAAGTACGGCCAGTCACGGTCATGCAGTCGCCATGCAGATAGCCATGGTCGAGCAGCGTCTTCATCAACAGCGGAATGCCGCCGGCCTCGAACATGTCCTTGGCGACATATTTGCCGCCCGGCTTGAGGTCGGCGATGTAGGGCGTCTTCTCGAAAATCGCGGCAACGTCGAACAGGTCGAACTTGATGCCTGCCTCATGCGCGATCGCCGGCAGGTGCAAAGCCGCATTGGTCGAGCCGCCGGTGGCCGAGACCACGGTCGCCGCATTCTCCAGCGCCTTCAGCGTGACGATGTCGCGCGGCCGGATGTTCTTGGCGATCAGCTCCATGATCTTTTCGCCGGAGGCGAAATTGAAGCGGTCGCGCATCTCGTAAGGCGCCGGCGCGCCGCAGGAGTACGGCAGCGCCAGGCCGATCGCCTCGGCGACGGTGGCCATGGTGTTGGCGGTGAACTGGGCCCCGCAGGAGCCGGCGGACGGACACGCCGCCTGCTCGATCTCGAGCAGTTCGGCATCACTGACCGTGCCGACCGAATGCTGGCCGACCGCCTCGAACACGTCCTGCACGGTGATCTGGCGGCCGCGATAAGAGCCCGGCAGGATCGAGCCGCCATAGATGAAGATCGACGGCACGTTGAGCCGCACCATGGCCATCATCATGCCGGGCAGCGACTTGTCGCAGCCGGCAAGGCCGACCAGCGCATCGTAGCAATGGCCGCGCATGGTGAGTTCGACCGAATCGGCGATGACATCGCGCGACACCAGCGACGACTTCATGCCCTGGTGGCCCATGGCGATGCCGTCGGTGACGGTGATGGTGCAGAATTCGCGCGGCGTGCCGTTGGCGGCCGCGACACCTTTCTTGACCACTTGCGCCTGGCGCATCAGCGAGATGTTGCAAGGCGCCGCCTCGTTCCAGCACGAGGCGACGCCGACCAGCGGTTGCTCGATCTCGGCCGCCGACAACCCCATCGCATAGAGATACGAACGGTGCGGCGCACGCGCCGGACCGACGGTCACATGGCGGCTAGGTAGCTTGGCCTTGGAGATGACTCTGGCGTCCATTCTCTTCCTTGCCGCGGGCGGTGCGGCCTGCCCCATCGCCGAGCCTTCTGGCGCGTGTCCCGAGACAAATTCGAGGTGCGCCGGGTTTATGGCGGGAAATGGGCAATTTGGTCGAGCGGGACCGTAGCGCGGGGGTTGGTCGGGAACTGTTGCCAAAACGTCACAATTACGAGAGGTGAAAGTGATGCGACGGATTTGCAGCGCTAACTTTCACCCACAAAACAAAAGGCCGGGCAACGCTCGGCCTTTATTATAATTTTCAGAGCCTTAGAACTTGATCTTGACGCCGCCCGAAATGGCCGTGACCAAGTCGTTTCCGAAATTGTAGCTGACATCGGTGCCGGCCTGGTAGCCGTTCTCGTCTGTCAAAGTTCCTGAGTGACCGCTGGTCAGCACACCGATCGCGCCGGCCAACCGCACTTCGATGTTGGCGGTTGGCGTGTAAGCGACGCCGCCACCGAGTGTCCACGTGTCGCTCTGGGAGCCAACGCCGTGCGAGGTACCACGATCCCACGAAATCTGAGCTGCGCCGCTCCACTGCTCGTTGAACTTGTGGCCAATGCCTGTGGTAACCGTCCAACCGTCACGGTACATCAGATCTAGCGACGTCAATCGCACCGGAGTCGGAGAGCCGAGCCCCGGAGAAATCGACGTACAAGCTGCCAGCCCCTTAGAAGCTTGCGAGCAGATAGGAATGCTCTGCAACACGCTCCAGTTGACCCATTTGACGGACCCGAAGGCAAGCCAGCCGGGTGCGATACCGGATTGGAGCTTGAATTCCAACGAATCTGGCATGGAGGCATTGCCATATATGTCTATCGGCTCGGCCCCTATGCCGACCTTCGTCAAATCAAGCGTGCCAGAGAGATTGTCGAGCTTTACTTGCGAATTATAAACAAGGCTTGCGCGCAGCGCTATCTCAGGAATTTCGTAAGCAAGGCCAGCACGCCAGCCCCAGCCAGTGCCTTTGAGGTCAACGCGACCCGTGCCGCCGAAATTGGGCACCAGTGGCGACACAAGGCTTTCCTTGAAACCGTAGACTTCCTGGTAGAACACACCGCCGATGAAGCGAAGCTGCCCCTTGCCGGCATCCATCTTGTAGGAGCAGGTGCCGGCGTAGTTATTACTCTTGATGTCGGTTTCCATGTTGGACTGCGCGCCGGCCCAAAGGCCGGGAGCCGTATGCGCACCCCAAGGCTGTGAATAGTCGACCATACAGTCGACACCCTTGACCACCTCGGCCTTGACGCCGATGCGTGGCACCCAGTAGCTCTCGCTGTCTTTCGCCGTGCTGCCCAACGCCGACACGTTGCCATCTGAATTATCTGTGTCCACCGCATTCTTGAGCTTGCGCTCCGGCATGACATACGTCGCTTCGGCTTCGGTGGCGAAGGGCGCCGGATCGAACAGAAGGTCGACGTCGTAGCCACCGCGCTCGATGCCGCCGGCATGCACGGAGCCGATCAGGCTCAGCGAAAAACACCCCGCCCCCAGCAGTGTTTGCAAACGCAAATTGTTCATTGGATGTCCTCCCCGAATACTAGTGGATCAAGCTAGAACCAATTCGGGTTAACGGTGCAACAATGAATTGATAATGCGTACATGTACGCACTTGCAGAACGCATTGCGGAAAAAGTGGCGACCCGCGCAAGCATGCCGGAAAAGGGCCATTTGGGCGGCAATCGGCGCAAAAAATCAGGAGGATTCGCTCTACACAGTATAAAAACCGGCTGTTTTGCCGCCAATGGCCGCCATTGTTACATTATGGCAACAATGGGGCGAAAACTTTCCGTTTACGTCAACATTAACGCTACGGAATGCCTGTTTTTCGGGCAGAAGACCTGCCTTGACGCCGTTCCCGGGCATCGCGAATCCGGCGGATCAGCCGGCGTCGCGCACCCTGGTCAACGCCACCGAAAGCTTCTCCTGCTGATCACGGTATTCCGCGAGTTTTTCGCGCTCGGCCGCGACGATCTCTTCCGGCGCGCTGGCGACGAATCTTTCGTTCGACAGCTTCTTGTGCAGCCGCGCGATTTCCTCGGTCACCTTGGCCAGTTCCTTCTGCAGCCGCGCCGCCTCGGCGGACAGATCGATCAGGCTGCCGAGCGGCAGGCAGATCGTCGCCTCGTTGAGCACGATCTGGGCCGAGCCCTTGGGTGCGGCGTCCTGCAGCGAGATGTCGCCGACCCGCGCCAGCCGCTTGATGGCGGACGCATGGCGTTCCAGCCTCTGGTGAGTCTCGGCGCTGGCGCCGACCACCACCAGCGGCGCGATCGCCGCCGGCGGCACGTTCATTTCAGAGCGCACGGAGCGAATACCGGAGACCAGATCGACCAGCCAGTTGATGTCGGCGGCTGCATCGGCGTCCTCGAAGTCGGGCGACGGCCAGGCGGCGTGGCACAGCAGCGTTGCGCGCGTCCTGCCCTCACCTGCCGTCTGCGCCCACAGCTCCTCCGTCATGAACGGCATCATGGGGTGAAGCAGCTTGTAGATCTCGTCGAGCACGAAGGCGACGCAGGCACGGCTTTCGGCCTTGGCAGCCTCGTCCGTGCCCATAAACACCGGCTTCAGCAGTTCCAGATACCAGTCGCAGAACAGGTTCCAGACGAAGCGGTAGGCGGCGCCCGCTGCTTCGTTGAAGCGGTAACCGGTGATGCCCTCGGTGATAGCGCGCGACGCCCTGGTCAGCTCGGTCAGGATCCAGCGATTGACCGGCAGCTTGGCGTCGTTGAGCCAGAAATCGTCATTGCGCGCGACCTCGTTCATCTCGGCAAAGCGTGTCGCGTTCCACAGCTTGGTGCCGAAATTGCGGTAGCCGGCGATGCGCGCCGGATCGAGCTTTACGTCGCGCCCCTGCGCCGCCATCACCGTCAGCGTGAAGCGCAGTGCGTCAGCACCAAACTCGTCGATGAGGTCGAGCGGATCGATGACGTTGCCTTTCGACTTCGACATCTTCTGCCCGTTCTTGTCGCGCACCAGCGCATGCACATAGACGGTGTGGAACGGCTCCTCGTGCATGAAATGCAGGCCCATCATCATCATCCGGGCGACCCAGAAGAAGATGATGTCGAAACCGGTCACCAGCACGTCGGTCTGGTAATAGGTTTTCAGCTCCGGCGTGTGATCCGGCCAGCCCAGTGTCGAGAACGGCCAAAGCGCCGACGAGAACCAGGTGTCGAGCACGTCCTCGTCGCGGGTCAGGATCTCGCCCGGCTTGAAGGTCTCGAGCTTGTCCTCGACCCAGGCCTTCCATGGACCTTCCAGCGCCAGATAATATTCGATCGCGGCGCCCAGCGCCTCTTCCTCGGTCTTCTCGACGAAGACCCGGCCGTCCGGCCCGTACCAGGCCGGGATCTGGTGACCCCACCATAGCTGGCGTGAAATACACCAGGGCTGGATGTTCTCCATCCAGTCGAAATAGGTCTTTTCCCAGTTCTTCGGCACGAAGTTGGTACGGCCTTCGCGCACCGATGCGATCGCCGGCTTGGCCAGCTCGGCGGCGTTTGCATACCACTGCTCGGTCAGAAACGGCTCGATCGGCACGCCGCCGCGGTCGCCATGCGGCACGGCGTGGCGATGCGGCTCGATCTTGTCGAGGAAGCCGCCGGCCTCCATCAGCTCGACGATTTTCTTGCGCGCGACGAAACGGTCGAGACCGTCGAGCTCGTCCCAGACGGCCTGGCGCTCCGGCGTCACGTCGAGCCCGGCGAGAAAATCCTCGTTATCCCTGAGCGTTATTGCCGCCTCGATGGTCAGGATGTTGATCGCCGGCAGCTTGTGGCGCTTGCCAACCTCGAAATCGTTGAAGTCGTGCGCCGGCGTGATCTTGACGGCGCCGGAACCCTTTTCCGGGTCGGAATACTCGTCAGCCACAACCGGAATTTTCCGGCCGACGATCGGCAACACGACATTCTTGCCGACCAGATGCCGGTAGCGCTCGTCGTCCGGGTGCACGGCGACTGCCGTATCGCCCAGCATCGTCTCGGGCCGTGTCGTCGCCACGGTGATGAATGTCCCAGGATTTTCCGGATCGAAAATCTCGCCCTGGATCGGATAGCGGAAGTGCCAGAGATTGCCATTGACCTCCTGCGGCTCGACCTCCAGGTCGGAGATCGCCGTCAACAGCTTCGGGTCCCAGTTCACAAGGCGCTTGTCCTTGTAGATCAGCCCTTCCTTGTAGAGGCTGACAAAAACTTCGAGCACGGCCTTGGACAGGCCTTCATCCATGGTGAAGCGTTCGCGCGACCAGTCCGCCGAGGCGCCGAGCCGCTTCAGCTGGTTGAAAATGGCGCCGCCGGACTCGGCCTTCCACTCCCAGACCTTGTCGATGAACTGTTCGCGGGTGAGATCGCGGCGATGTATCTGCTTTTCCATCAGCTGGCGTTCGACCACCATCTGCGTGGCGATGCCGGCATGATCCATGCCGGGCTGCCACAGCACGTTTTTGCCGCGCATGCGCTCGAAGCGCACGAGTATGTCCTGCAGCGTGTTGTTGAGTGCATGGCCCATATGCAGCGAGCCGGTGACGTTGGGCGGCGGGATGACGATGGTGAAGGCCTCCGCCCCCTCCTCGGCGCCGGCGCCGGCGCGAAATGCGTCCGCCTCTTCCCAGATTTTGGCGATCCTGGGCTCGACGGTCTTGGCGTCGTAGGTCTTTTCAAGCATGGGAAAATGGTCCGCGCGGTCGGGAGTTTTGCTGACCCGGTGTAAATCGGAAGGTTTTGGCCAAGTCAACCGCGAGGGCGGCCTCAGTCCTTCAACGCAAATAGGCGGGGCCCTGGTCATTTCAACGGGAAGGCCATGCCTGCACCTTCATCGTCAGCGATCCCGACGGTACCTGATCGTGTTCGCGACATCGGCCGGAAGCTGACCTGCAGCGAAAGCGTCGCCCGAAGGCGGCGCCTTAATCCGGAACGGGCTATGGTGATGTCTACTGCGCGCCGCGCGCGACGCGCTCGATTTCTTCGCGTACCAGGCGCTCGACCAGCGTCGGCAGATTGTTGTCCAGCCAGTCCTGCAACATCGGCCGCAGCATCTCCTCGGCCATCTCGTCGAAGGTCTTCTTGCTGCGGCTGGCGAAGGCGTCGGAGAGCTCGCCGAAGGCGGCTGCGACCTGCCGTCCCGTATGTTCCGAAACGATCGCCGACCGAACCGGAGTTGTATCGGCCGGGCGCGCGCGCTCGCCGCTCGAAGGACGAGGCTCGAAAGCCGGCTCGGCAGCGAGATCGTCCTCGAAAGCCTCGACCTCCGCGATTGCTGCCTGCCGATTTTCAGTCTCCAGCTGCCTGATCTCCGGCTGCCTGATCTCGGGCCGCCGTACTGTGTCAGCCGGTTTTGCCTGATTGCCAACGGCCGCGATTTCGCGGCGCCAATCCGTGACGATCGAGTCGGTGGTTTCCGCCTTTGCCCGCACTGCAGCTTCTGCCCTGACGGCGGGAGCTGGCTCACTGGCTATCCTGGCGCTTACTTCCGCCAATGTCATCGGAGCATGCGCGGGTGGCGCGGCGGTCGTGGCATTTGCCGCAATGGCAGGCTTCACTGGCGACGGCTCGGAGCGCGGCTCCGGCCGCGCAACCACCGGCTCGGCCAGTTGGGCCTGCACCTCGGCCAGCGTCACCGGCTTCTTGCTTTCGGTCGAGCTGTGCAATTCGCTGCGGAAGGCCTCGACATCCGAAACAGGCCCGGCGGCCGGCACAAGGTCCTGGCGCAACTCATCGGCGTCGCCCGGCAGCTTGCGGCCGGTGTCGCTGTCTTCGATGATCCTCCTGATGGAAGCCAGTATTTCTTCCATGGAAGGTTCGCGCTGTGCGCTGCTTGCCGTCGCCATCGTCACATCCGCCGCCCCCGCACATGATCCCGAAAATCGATCTTCGATTTTCGAAGAGGATCAGGCGCAAAATCAAAGTTCTACAGCGTCCTTTGCGCATCCACCGGACGCGTGGCGCTGTAGTGACCCGTTCCTGGATTCCTGTCCGGCAAAGCCGGATACGAATCATGGCGACAGCGTAGCCGACGGATCGCCATCCGAGAATCCCCAATCTCGGAAGACGCCGGATTTCAACAGTTTAAGCCATAAAAGATAAACGCCGCGCATCCTTGGGAAGCGCGGCGCTACGATACTTTCAACCTTGGCGGGATTTGAACCGCTCGGGGGGCTCAACGGCCGTCCGGCGTACGCAGCCCGATCCATTTGTCCTTGACGGCTCTGTAGTGCTCTTCAGGCTTGTACTTCACCACATTCAACGCCAGGCGATCGGCCGACAGGCGGCCCATTGCCGAAAGGATGGCGTAGCTCGCTACGACCACATCGCGCTCGGAGCTGGCGAGGTCGATCTTTGCCGAGATGACGGCGTTCTGGGCGTTCAACACGTCGAGCGTGGTGCGCTGTCCGACATTGCGCTCCTCGATGACGCCGTTGAGTGCCAACTGTGCGGCCGCGATCACCTGCCGATTAGCGTCGACGCTTTCCCGCGCTGCAATGTATTGCGTCCATGCCGAGGTCACGGCCTGGCGCACCGAGTCACGGCTGACATCCACCTCGATGCGAGCCTGGCTGAGCGATTCCTTCGACTGACGAACGAGTGCGGAGGTACGGCCGCCCGAATAGATCGGAACGGTCAGCGTCGCGCCGACGGTGGCGGCATTGGAGTCGCCGTCCGAATTCCCCGCGCCAGGTACGGTATTTTGATAGGCATGGGAAAGGCCGGCACTGGCAGTCAACTGCGGCAGCAACGCACCTTCCTGCGTCTTTACATCAAATCCCGCTGCATCGACGGAATGTAGGGCGGCCAGGATGGCCGGATGCTCGTTCGATGCAATACCGATCGCCGCCTCGAGACTCCTCGGCAACAGCTTCGCCAACGGCGACGCAGCCTTGAGCTTGCCCGGCTCATCACCGACGATCTGATGATAGGTTGCTGCACTGGCCAGAGCCTGCGCACGGGCGGCACTCAACTGCGCCACCGCGGCCGAACGCGACGCGTCGGCCTGCGCCACATCGGTGCGCGTGCCCTCGCCGACCTCGAAGCGCGAGCGTGCCGCGCGTGCTTGCTCGGTCAGGAACTGAAGGTTCTGTTCGGTTAGCACCGCCACCTGGCGGTCGCGAATCACGTCCATATAGGCGCTCGCCGCGTTGAACAGCGTGTTCTCTTCGGTGTTGCGCAGGCCCTCGACCGAGGCCCTCACCTGTGCAGCGGCCGACGCGACTCTGTTCTTGGTCTGGAAGCCGTCGAACAGCGTCTGGTCAATCCGAACGCCGAAGCTGCCGGTGGTCAATGCCAGGCTCGCGTTCCTGCCGTTTAGGTGCCTGGAGGTGTAATCGATATCGGCCGAACCAGTGATCACCGGGCGATAGCCCGACTTGGCGATCGCCACGCCCTCATCGGTGACGCGCACGCCGGCACGGGCCGAATTCAGCGAGGAATTGTTCTGGTAGGCCTTGGAAAGCGCGCCGAGAATGGTTTCCGCCGAGGCGGCTATCGGCGAAAGCGCTGTCGCGGAAATGAGGACGGTAACAAACAGACTCTTGGCTAAGGACGGCACTTTATATCCCTCATTCGTTTTGCACGGGAACTACGCCACGCCAGCCCATCCCTAGGGATCGGCCAGCGCCGCGTCGATGTATCGTTCCCCCGCTGACAGCCTCCCGAACCCCGGTTAACCAATCAGCAACGATTGTTCAATCGCAAGCCAACATGACAGAGTCTTTGCTGCAAGGCAAAATCACTTAGAACTCGAAGGCATGAATGCGTTCAAATCCGGGTAGTGGCTTAATTGCCGCATTAAATGCCCGTCTTCCGGTTACAACCCCCCCTGCATTGAAAAAGAGCCGGGCTACGCCCGCATTGCCCTGCCCTTCCACAGCCACCAGCCGACCGCCTTCGGCTAGCTGGTCAAGCAGCGCCGCAGGCACTTTCTCGACGCTGCCGCCGATGAGAATCACATTGTAGGGCGCCTTGGCGGCATGACCTTGCGGCAGTGGGCCGGTGACCACGGTGACGTTATCGCAGCCCTGCGCCGAAAGCGCCGCTTTGGCTGCTTCCGCCAGTGTGGTATCGCTTTCCAGCGCCACGACGGATTTGGCCAGCCTGGACAGCAGCGCCGCGGAATAACCGGTGCCGCAGCCGACATCGAGCACCGAATCGCCGGCGTCGATCTCGGCCAACTGCAAAAGCTTGGCCATTGGCGACGGCTCCATGAGGTAGCGCGCACCGCTGCCATCGGCGCCGTCGGAGATGCGGATATCCTCGTCGATATAGGCGAGAGCCTGTTGGTCGGCCCCGACAAAGGCCTCGCGCGGCACGGCAAGCATGGCATCGAGCAATGCTGCGTCGGTCACATCGGTGGTGCGGACCTGGCCGTCGACCATCTTGACGCGAAGTTCGGAGAAATCAGCGCTCATGTCCTAACCAATCCGTCAAAAGCCAATGCGCTGAAATGCGCTTGTCGCGCCGACACTGCGGCGCATTCGACCTGAACTCAAGCCCCCGGCATGCGGGAGGTGAAGCGACTGGAGGCCTCGCCCGGAATCGAACCGGGGTGCAAGGATTTGCAGTCCTCTGCGTAACCACTCCGCCACGAGGCCTCATCGCTCCCGGCGAGCGAACTCAATATGGTGGCAGCGAAAGGTCGTCAAGCGTCCGCGCGGCATTCCGGCGCGCTTTCCTCATCAGCCTCCGCAACGTGGTTCCCGAGCGGTTTCAGCGCTTGGCGCACCGGCATATTGGCCGCTCGTCAAGCGTGCTGCGCGACCGGCGAAACTCGAACCCGCAGCTTTACGCAGCGGGAGCAAACCGGCTTCGCCGCATAATCGCACGCGGCTGGCACCGGCGGCTGCCGTTCTCGAGGGATCTTCGAGGGGGAAATCTGCGAGGGGCTGGAAAGCGAAGCGGCCGCTGAACCGGAACCCCGCACCATCGCTTTCAATTTGGCCGGCGACGGCGTTCCCACCAGACGACGAACCGGCGCCGCAGGCGGCGCACCGCGGCAAATTCGTAGGAAAGCACCAAAAGGCCGAGCGGAATCATCCAGAAGCCGAGAATCGGCAGGAAGCCGAGAAGGCCGAAAAACACCAGCATGATACCGATGGCGATCCTCAGCCCGCGCGAGCGCGGCATGGTGAACTCGCGCCCGAACACCGAGATTTTCCGCGCCGGTGCCTGGTTTTCGTCTGCTGCAGTCATGTCGAAAGTCGATCCGGTTGCCTTCGATAAAGCCATATGCGCTAAAGGCTGCAATCGCCGTTCAGGTTCCGCCGACCAAGGTCCGACGGCGCCCAAGACGGCTCATATGTGGTGTCATCCGGCGATTGCCAGAAACCATTGGGTGAAAATGCGCTGAAAAATGCGAAATGCTTCTTTGCAAAGCCGAAAAGGGTTTGCTATAGGCTGCGCCACTCACATGAGAGCCTCTATTCCCCGGTAGCTCAGTGGTAGAGCAACCGGCTGTTAACCGGTTGGTCGCTGGTTCGAATCCGGCCCGGGGAGCCAACATTTCCAAACACTTAGCCCGCTTTCCCTTTCCTGAGCGTTTACTTGAGTTCCGGACAGGGCAACATCTGGGGCAACGATGACCTTCGCCCTTGCAATGGTTACTGCTCGCGTGGCGTTCGTCGGCGCAGACCGTCTATACAGCGGCGTGGACAGCATGAAGTCGTTCGCGGCCACCAAGATGGCCAGGCTGGAAACCGCCGACGGTCACGGCTTCATCACCTATGCTGGCGCCGGCGCCAGATCAGGTAGCAAGCCTTTCGAAGTCAGCGAGTGGATCGAGGGCGTTCTGCGCGTAGCGAACCGCACGCTCGATCAGACCTTGCGGGAAATTGCCGCTGCTGCCGAAGAGCAGGGCTTCGATAAACACGCCCCCGGCCACACGTTCGGGTATGTGGGCTTCATCGACGGGAAGGCCCGAGTTGCGGCTATTACGTCGCTGGACCAGATGCAAATGAGGCTGGAGACGGGTGCCTCGACAATCGATACGAAAGGCCAAACCAAATTTCGGGTGATGGACTTGAAGCTCGGGCCGCGTGTTTATAGCTTTGGCATCGCTCTCGGCTCAGGCGCTCCCCACTTCCTGCCCGTGACGATTATGCAAACAATGACGAGACAGGCCGCTCGTGCCAGAACGAAGGAGCGTGCGGCCGATCGTCTCTGCGCATGGTTCGTGCGAATGAACAGGGAGATCAGCGCGAAGGAGCCGGCGACCGTGGGACCGCAAGCACTTTGCGCATGGGCTTACCGCGAAGGCGGCGGGGCGCATTCAGCTTATGATGCCGATGGCCGTCGAATCAACAATACAAGCATGCTGCCATTGATCTCGAAAGGCTTCCCGATGAACCAAGTGCTCGGGCCACTCTGGGAACATGTTCAACGGCAGATGGCGACGGGGTGGAAGACCGGTGAAGCTCCCCCTGTGCCATCGCAGGAAGAACTGAATGCAATTGCTCGGTCCATTGACGATCGACCGCAGCGGAAATTCTAAAAAGCAGCCCGCCATAGCAAGACAGGGGGCTGGTTGTTTCGGCACGGAATGATCTAGCGCGCCCAGCCCGGCACCGCGGGGCGGCGGGCCATTTATCGCCAATTGGCGAAAGGTCAGTCGCGAAGGATGCGCGTCACCCCCGGTATGATCTTCAGCAGAGGTACGTCGCCGATCTCGCCGCTTCGCCAGCGCCCCCAATCGCGCACGACGTCTTCACATAGGCCTGCGTCACATCAGGGCGGCGCTGCGCAAACTCTCGTAGGATTGCCTTCCCGATCGCATAGCCCGAGCCTGAGAAGAGCGCGAGCCCGCCGAGGCCGCTGATGTCGCAGGCATCCTCAAGGCTCCAGGCTTCCTGCCCGACGCCGCTTTGCCCCGTACGGTTGCCCCAGCCAAGGCTCGGCTCGTAGTCCCCTTCGTCCTGCGAATCGTGTCGTCTTGGACGTCGCCACCGTGCTCGTTCTCCTCCTCGCGCTCGCGTCCTGGGCGTGCAATTCCAATTGGCTGCCATATCCCCATCCGAGGCTTTCCTCGAGATCAGGATCCGGGCTCATGGCTCGAGCAGGTCGATCAGTCGCTCTATCGTGGTTGCTATCCCCAGGCGGTCGTTTTCCGCCACGGTGAGGAAGATTGCCCCGTCTTCACGGCGCATGTCAGGTTGATGGATGGTCATGATGTAGGCTCTCTGGTTTCGGCTTCTCACGGCCGGTTGCCAGTGGACAGCACTGGCCGGGAGGGTGAGAACATGGCCAGAGACCATGCGCGAACGGCCTTTCCCTTTCGGGTCTTGTATAGCCGCCGCTCTCCCGGCATAGTGCTGCCGTTCGCTCCGACGGCTAAGTCGGCTCGTTCTACCCGTTGGCAATATCGATCCTTGGAGGGATCGCCCCGCCAATGCTCTGGGTGCAGATGGCCCGGCAGGGCCATCCGCGGGAGTTCTCACGCTCCGCCGGTGATGATGCGCCGACACCTTTAAAAACTCAAGCACGCCCTTGCGGGGGCGAAGCTTGCGCGCGATGCTTCAGCCATGAAAGCGATGCTTTGTTCGTTGGTGATGGGTGCGACGATCTGCACCGCGGGCGCCGAAACTACTAAGCGGGAGGCGTTCGAAGCCTGCCTTGGCGCCGGGATCGACCGGTTCAAAGGCCTCTGCGAGCCGGCCGACCTACTGGCCAGGGCAATCCTCTTCGAGTGCAACCCGCAACTCACCGACCTCCTGATATCGATGCCGCTGGGGCCTAGCAATGATAGAGTCGCTTTGGCAGAGAAGCACCGGCGGGACAAAACCGAAGAGGTCTTAACCCTCTTGCTAGAGCACCGGCTGCAACATCCCTGTCGGTAGCAACAGTCCGCGAAAAGGGGAATTATCCCATGGTCGATGATGTATATCTGCAAGCCTACCGAGACGGCGGCTTGAATGCCGTCAACGATCTTCTCAAGGAGCATTTCCCGACCGACCGCGATCGGGTGATGGTCATGGAGGGTCTTCAGGACACCGGCTATTGGGCGATCACCTGGCATGAGAAGAAACACCCGGACGGCGGAATGTACCGCGATTTCGGACGTGTGAAGGCGTACCTCGGCGACGGGGACGAATAATTATCCGGCCGCTTCATGCCCTTTGGCGCCGGCTCCTATCGGCCGATATGCCTTCGCAATTGCCTTAAAGGGGCAGTCCAACGCCAACTCTTCGAGCGCTTGAGCGCCTCCATCTCCATCTTCATAGCGTCCCTTTCAATCGCGAGAGCCTGTACTTCTACCGCAAGCGCCTCGGCTCGGCCGTCATCTGGGGCAGCGGGGGGAGGAGGTGGTGTGGGCGGCGAGTCGGGTGTAGCCAGCTTTTCGAGACGGTCGAGCGCAAGTCGGTTCACGGCGTCGGCTGCGGCTTCCCGAATGAGCGCGGTCCAGCCATCGGGATCGACACACATGATGTCCCAGAAGACCTTTTGTTCCAGGTGTCCTGTCGGAATGGCGACCCGTAGCGGCGCCGGAAACCAGATCGACGTCTCACACGCTTTGATGAAGCCCGTCAGCCTCGCGAATCCGGAGTCTCTGAGGTTTTTCCACTTAGCGGAGAAATGCAGGCACGTAGGAAGGCGAAGGTAACGCACGGCGGCGAAGCCCTTTGTGAGCACGATCCGACGCCAGATCTCCCAGTCTCCCGCCCCGTTCACATCTTCTGGCCACACCGTCCGCTCTGCAAGAGCGCTGGCGCGATATACGACGCCTGAGGCCGCTATCGTGTTCCCTCTCGCCATGAATTGGCGCCGCTCTTCGGGAAAAAACAGGTTGGTAAGATCAGGACCGCAAATGCCGTCGGTCGAGACCCAGAGGACCTGGCCGTAGACAAGTGCCACCGACGGATCGACGAACTGGCCGCGCATGAGTGCAAGATGATCCGGCATCATCAGGTCATCGTCGGCAGCGAAGGCTATCAATTCCCCGCGTGACGATCGAAGCGCCAGATTTCGATTGGCATAGCCAAAGTGAGGCGCCTTGGGGAAATCAAACCAACGAATGCGCGGGTCGGAAAAGCTTTTCACGACCGCTTCGGTCTCCGGTGCTGCACCGTCGCCAACGACCAGAAGCTCGAACGATTGCTCCGTCTGCGCCAGCACCGACTGGATCGCATAGGCAAGAGAGTCGGGACGATTATGGGTCGGCATCAGAACGCTGAAGAGCGGCGGAGCGTCGTCTACCATCCCTTGAGGCCGCCAAAGTCGACCGGGATCAAATCGGTATCCAGCGGCAGCCGGTATTTGTCGGGATTGGCGTGGTCATATTGCATTGTAGGAAAATTGATTGCTCTAACGTCCCTCGCGCCGATGTTGTGGTCCGCGTGCCAGACGAATCTGGGGATGTTCATCAGGCGTGGCCGGGCTGAAGACAGAACAATCCGAAATACCTGTCCGCAGGTGCTCGACTCGGGCCTTGGGTCATACAGGACGACCTCCATCTCGCCATCGACAACGAAGTATCGATCCTCGTGAAGCTTATGCAGCGCCCAACCCTTCACCGTTCTCGGTCGTATGGTAAACATGTAGCAAAAAACAAGCGGATCGGGATGCCAATTCCAGCGAGGGTCGTAGACCTCGGTGACGCTTCCCCTGTCGTCGAGGTGAGCGGTCATGTCGTGAAACGTCACGCCGTCGGGGACCTTGCCGATCGGCTCGCCGGATCGAACCGTCTCCTGATCCTTCTGGGCCCCTGCCAATGTCTTATCGAGAATGCTCTGCGTCATAGGACTCATCCAATCTAACTAGCTTTGGCAGCGCTCCTCATGCCCTTCTTTTAACTGTCTTTCAACGGCAGCGTGGAAGGCCACGCAATCGAAGAGGACGGCACTGTAGCCAATTTCTCCGATTGGAGAGTGGAGCGGAACTGCCGTTTGACTTTCGGTTCGACGACATCACCCGGCTGCGCCAACCGCTGCCGGCGTCTTGCTATACCGCAAGCGCAAGGCCCTTGCGCTTGCGGTAGCCGTCATAAACACGCTGGGTCACGCCCTTCATGGTCGGGCCGTCGGCAGGATGGTTGGAGTAGCCGCGTTCGTGCACCAGCACGAGGTCAAGGCTTTGCTTCTCGCGAGAAACAGCATGCGAGTTCCTTTCCGCCAACTGGCGGGCTGGACGAAGCGCGCGCGAGCAAATATCAGACGGCCGGGCGGGGTATTACTTTGCGGAGGAAACAACTTTGGACCGTCTCGAACAGTTGCGGAGAAATATCGACAAAACCAGCATGTCGATAATTGAAATCGGGCCGTTCTTCAGCCCGATCGCTCCGAGGGCGGACGGCTGGGATACGACAATAGTGGACTTCCAGGACGGCGATGCTTTGCGCGAGATGGCCCGTGGTCACACGGCCGAAGTCATCCGCAACAAGGTTGACGAGATTGAAAATGTCGACATCGTCTGGACCGGCCAGCCCTTGGACGAAGCCGCCTTGGCCGTCCGGCCGGATGGTTTTGATTGCCTCATCGCCAGCCACGTGATCGAGCATACGCCGGACCTTATTCGCTTCCTGCAGCAATGCTCCCGCTTGTTGAAGCCGGACGGCATCATTTCGCTGGCCGTTCCCGATATGCGAAAATGCTTCGACCTGCTCAAGTCTCCCACCAGCCTGCGCGAAATTCTCACCGCCTACCGGGAAGGCCGCATCAGGCATTCACCGGAAGCGCTGTTTGAGGGGCGATGCTCGGCGGCGACACGCGGCGGAAAGTCGGCGTGGATCAAAGGCGATCACTCGCCGCTCGGCTACGCCCACAGCCTCGAAGCGGCATGGACGGAATATCAGGGCGACCTTAAAGGCGACATGTCCGACAGCAGGCCCTATGTCGACAACCACGCATGGTTCTTCACGCCGGCGATGTTCGAGCTGGCGATTTTCGAGTTGAACGCGCTCAAGCTTGTCAACTTTAAGATCGCCTTCATCGAAGAGAATATCGGTTCGGAGTTCGTGGTGCAGCTGCGCCGCAACGACACCCATGCGGCGCTTTCCAACGACGCCCTAAACGCCGTCCGCATCAAGCTCGCTCTGCGGCATCACGCGGAATTCGATGCCGAAGTCGGGCCGGATTATCGCGAAATCCAGCCGGTGAAGATCGAGCGGGAAATCGTCAAGGTGCCGGCCGCCAGAGACACCATCCCCACGCGGGAACTGGTTAGCCTGCTGGCAACACGCATCCGGCGCAGGGTCGGCCTGGACTAGTTGATCAGGCCGTGCGTCCGCAGAGCGTCTTCTAGCGTCTATTTCGGGTTCATCGGGAACCAGGCGTCGAGGTTTTCCCCGGCTGCCTTGCAAACCGGATGGCACGTTCCGGGTTCTCCCGGATCGCCTTCGAAATCGCGTCGACGCTTCGAATTTTGCCCTTCACTGGGGTCAGCGTGTCGGCACCGCCGAGCGCTTGGGCGAACATGTCGACAAGCTCCTGCCGGCGGCGCCACTCGCGCGTGCGACGGTCCAGCATGCCTTGAGCAAGGCCGCCATGCTTGCGGGCCATGTCAGGCGCTTGAGCGGGGTTGATGGCTAGCACTTTCGTTGCCCTTGCGTTGCCCGAGATAGATTATCGACGCAGACGATGCGGCAAGCGCTTCGATCGCTTCAGCAGCGGTCAGGCCGAACGCCTGCTTCAGGTGGGGGATAATTGGCCGGCTGATGCGCTCCCGCCTGTCAGATCGCAGCCAGGCTGCAGCCTCCTCGATAGCGGCGCTATGTTCGCGATCAGTGGTCATTAGGCCACCGCGTCTCGCTGGTCGACGCGGGCCTTCACCCAAGCATCTAACTCAGCCTCGACAAAGGCGCGCCGACGGGGCGAAAGGAACACCGGCTTAGAAAACCGGTGCTCCTTGATCATGCGGTCGATGTAATTTCGAGAGTACACGATCCCCTTTGAGGGGCGTTCACTGAAGGCGACAAGAGTTTGCATTGGAGTGCCTTACGTTGCTATCGAAGGCCTCATAGCGTAGTCATTTCAGCGTCGGGAAATACACTTCTTTGAAGAAATTTTGTGCGAACAAACCCGCGTGCTGGTTTAGAGCGCAATCAGCACTGGCAAATCAGGATAGCTTGCTTTTTCTCTTCATCCCTATAAGCGATGATGCGAGTGACGATGGACTTGCGAGGCGGCGCGGCGCCAAGGAATAGCTTGGCACCGGTCTCAATGAAATTGGCAGTAGGGCTGCCGGCGCTCTCCGATATCTTTATATGAGCAATCACTTTAAACGCCGCGCACCAGAGCCGAGCAAGGCCACGTATGAGCCCATCGATCTCGGGCTGCTCGTTTTTCGTCGGTCGACCTTCCAACCATTTTTCCATGCCGTCAGCCATAGCGGTCACGCTCGCAAGCAGGCGGTGAAGCACCCGTTTAGCGATCTCGACGTCACCCTCGGTGAACTCAGCCGGACGAGGCATGCGTTTAGTTCTTCTTCCGACATGGGGACCGGAGCTGCGTCGTCCCAACTATCAGGCACGCGCACACCCGCCCCAAACTCGGAAGCCGTCGACAACTCGAGCTTTTGGCTATCCGAATACTGCACGGTGGACGACACCGCCTCCTGGAGCCTTTTCCATTCATCGACGGTCCCTTGATGTGTGTCCTTTTTCCGCCGCTCGGCCGACCAATGAAACGTATTTGCAATGTCGTGCAGCTTCGTTCTGAGCCAATCGCCATGAGGCATGGAAAACCCTTGGGATTCCAGCATTGAAAGGATCTCTCGTTCGGCTCGCTCCGAGAAATCGTGCTGATAGTTGAAATTGAGGGTCATTGACCGGCCGCCTTTATCTGGATGACATTGTTGGCCGTCTTGCGGCCTGTCAGCGCCACAAGCGCGCCCTCCCAGCGCGTCAGGGCGTCTCGCTTCACCTTGAGGCGGTCAGACTGGTTGTACGTCCTGACTAGCGCCGTAGGCACATGCCCGATGACAGCCTCGGCAACCTCGTCCATCACGTCGAGCTCGGACAGCCGGGTGCGAACCGTCCGGCGGATGTCATGATTGACCCACGCCGGCAGCTTGGCCTCTTGATCGTCTTTCCGAAGCGCTGCGAGCATGGCGGCGTCAATCCGCAGCTTGACCTTATGGCCGATCGTCACCGGTCCCGCGCCGTCGAGCGAGCAAAGCCAGTTGCATTTCTTTAACCGCGGCAACTTGGCGATGATGCCGAGCGCTTCGTCAGTGAGAGGCACAACGTGATCGCGGCCGGACTTGAAGCGCGCCGCCGGCACAGTCAGCGTCTTGCGGTCAACGTCGACTTCGGTCCATGACGCCTGGGCGATATCGTTGAGGCGCTGGCCGGTCAGCAGCAGCAGCCGATAGACGGCGCTGTAGACGTCGCCAGCGGCCGTGGCAGTCCAGAGCGCCCCAATCTCAGCATCGGTCAGGACGCGGTCCCTTGATCCCTTCTCGCCGATGGTGGTGCGCACCTTCTTTGCCCGGAAGGGTGAGGCGGTGATCAGGTCGTCATCGACACACCAGCCGAAGAACGTCCCGATCTTCTGGGCGATGTTGAGCGCCTGCCGCTGCGCGCCGCGCGCATAGATCGGTTCGACCACTTCCATGATGTCGGCATTGGTGAGGGTGGCGACGTCCCTGCCCTTCCACTTCGGCAGGCATTCCCGGTTGAGGTCGCGCTCGTCCTCGTCGGCCTTGCGGATGCCATCGCGGCGCCGGGCTTTGATGAACCGTTCAAGGATGGTTTCGAAAGACCGGTCACGGCTCTCTGTCGCTGCCCTCGCCGCCGCCTGCCGCTCCTCGTCAGCCTGGACCTTCGGGTCAATGCCGCGATCAATGAGCGCTGCCCACTGCCTCGCCTTGGTGCGTGCCGCTTCAAGCGACATGACGTCGTACTCTCCCAGCGCGCGGCGGGCTGGCTGAGTTGCAACACCGAAACGGGCGATGTAGACAAAGCTGACTTGTCCGGCCTTAAGCTTTGAACCGTTGGACGGCTCCTTGTCGGTTACGCGGACGCCCATGCTCGGGACTTGGGCATCCATGATCACGTATCGCTTGCCAGGAGCAGCCGGCTTCAAAGCCTTCAGGCGGTTGTCGGTCAGGTTCTCGCGGGGCATTAGGGCTCTCCGGGGCAACGCAACTGCTGCCTATGTTGCCTGTGTGCTCTAATGTGCAACAGGAAAGCTGAACTCGTTATGAAACAAGGGGTTTTTCAGGAGTGGAACAACCGGTATATGGCGCTGGTGGGCTATCCCGAGAGCGGCTGTTAACCGGTTGGTCGCTGATTCGAATCCGGCCCGGGGAGCCACCGCCTTTTCTAAGCCGTGGTGCGATCTTGTACACTACAGCGCCATTGTCCGCGCACTTCGGTCCGCTTAGCTTCTGCCAGAACGGCTGGTAACAGCTACGAAGCCGATCGAGGCAGTTTGGTGGGCATGGCGCCCCTGCCCTCGCCCGAGGCAGCCTGATAACGCCCGATATCATCTATGAAAATACCAAATCGGGAGGACGTTGGTGCAAACCAAGAAGATCATCAATGACGGCAACCGCGCCGTCGACGAGATGCTGGAAGGCATCCTGGCAGCGCATCCCCGCCACCTTAAAGCCGTTGACGGCAGCCCGCGCTCGATCATCGCCCGCGATGGACCGCGCCAAGGCAAGGTAGGCCTCGTCATTGGTGGCGGCTCGGGCCACGAGCCGAGTTTTCTCGGCTTCGTCGGCAAGGGGCTGGCCGACGCGGCGGCCATCGGCAATGTCTTCGCCTCTCCGCCGCCCGACCCGATCCTCGAATGCGCCAAGGCGGCGAGCGGCGGCGCCGGTGTGCTGTTCATGTACGGCAACTATGCCGGCGACGTCATGAATTTCGACATGGCGGCCGAAATGGCAGCAATGGACGACATCGAGGTGCGCACGGTGCTGAGCACGGACGACGTCGCTTCCGCGCCCGTTGGCGACAGGCACAAGCGGCGCGGTGTCGCCGGCAACTTCTTCATCTTCAAGGCGGCAGGCGCTGCCTGCGACCGGATGTTGTCTTTCGATGAATGCGAACGCATTGCCGGGAAGGCCAACGACCACACATTCACCATGGGCGTCGCATTGGCGCCCTGTTCGTTGCCACAAACCCGCCGGCCGAATTTCGAAATCGGACCCGACGAGATGGAGATCGGCATGGGCATCCATGGTGAACCCGGCATCGCACGCGGAAAACTCAAAACGGCCGACGAGATCACTGACGAAATGCTGGACAGGATTCTGGCCGAGATGGCGCCGGCACGCGGCGAGAAGGTCGCCGTGCTGGTCAATTCGCTGGGTTCGACACCGCTGATGGAACTCTACATCATGAACCGGCGCGTGAAGCAGCGGCTTGACGATATCGGTGTATCCATTCACGCAAGCTGGGTCGGCAATTACTGCACCTCGCTCGAAATGGCCGGCGCTTCGATTACGCTGCACCACCTCGACGACGAGTTGCAAACGATGCTCGACCACCCTTGCGACTGCGCCATGTTTCGCGCCGGGTAAACTTGGCGAACGGCAAGGAACCAGAGATGACGACAATCGACACCACGCGCCTTGCCGCGATGTTCGCGGCCATCGCCGACGCTATGTCAGCCGACCGGGACCGGTTGTGCGCGCTCGACGGGGTGATCGGCGATGCCGACCACGGCATTGCGATGGAGCTTGGATTTTCCGCGGCACGCGATGCGGTGGCCGCATTGGATACCGGCACCACCGATCCGACCATCTTGCTGAACGCGGCGGCGAAGTCGTTCCTCAACGCCGTCGGCGCCTCCTCGGGCCCGCTCTATGCCACTGCGTTCATGCGCGGCGCGGCCGCCGTCAAGGGCAAGGCGACGCTCGACGACTCCGACGCGGTCGCTATGTTCCAAGCGATGGCCAGAGGCATTCAGGATCGCGGCAAGGCCGAGCCTGGTGAAAAGACGATGATCGATGCGTGGGCGCCGGCCGCGACGGCTGCGGGCGAGGCCCTGGCCGCCGGCAAGGGGCTGGCCGGCAGCCTCGCGGCTGCAGCCGAGGCGGCAAAGGCCGGCGCGGAGGCGACCAAGACGATGATCGCCACCAAGGGCCGGGCCTCCCGCCTCGGCGAACGCTCGCTTGGCCACATGGATCCAGGCGCGGCGTCCGCCGTAACCGTCATCGAGGCGATGCGGATCGCCTTGACCGGCTAGGTCGGGAGCGAATCCTCAGCGCTTCGCGTCGAGCTTGTCGACAGCCTGCACATTGGCGGCAGAGGGACCGTTCGGATCGAACTCCGAGGCCAGCCAGGCGTCGGCGATCGATTTGGCCAGTTCGGGGCCGATGACGCGCGCACCCATGGTGATGATCTGGGCATTGTTGGATTTCGCAGCGCGTTCCGCCGAATAGGTGTCGTGGGTTAGCGCGGCACGGATTCCGGGCACCTTGTTGGCCGAGATGCTGACGCCGATGCCGGTGCCGCAAAACAGGATGGCGCGGTCGTAATTGCCGTCGACAATTTCGTGGCCGACCGCAGCGGCAATATCGGCGTAGAATCCGTCCTGGCTGAGATCGACGACCTGCAGTTCTGGCTTGGTGGCGAGATGCTTGGCGATGACATCGAGCAGCGGCTTGCCGGCGCTGTCGGCTCCGAGTGCGATCTTCATGGCAATTAACTCCTTCGTTTTCGTGGTCAGCGCGCGATGGCGGCCGACGCCTTTTTGAGAATGTCGATATAGCCTTCCGCTTGCCATGCCGAGCGGCCGATGAACAGCCCATCGATATGCGGCTGGCCAATCAGTTCGGCCGCGTTGCCGGGATTGACGCTGCCGCCGTAGAGCACAAGCGGGGCGGTCGGCAACCGGGTTGCTGCGATCTGCTTGATCAGCGCCTGCTGCTTGTCGGCATAGTCGGCGCTGGCCGGAATGCCTTTCTCGCCGATCGCCCACACCGGTTCATAGGCAAAGAGTATCTCTGCCGACAACTCATTGTTTGCGAGACCCTGCAGCGCGCCCAAAACCTGCGCGGTCAGAATTGTGTCGGCGCGGCCGCCCTCGCGCTCCGCCAGCGTCTCGCCGACACAAATCAAGGGTACGAAGCCGTGCTTGACTGCCGCTGCGGTTTTCAGTCCCACGGTCTTGTCCGTTTCGCCAAAATGCTCACGACGCTCGCTATGGCCGAGTTCGATCAGGTCGAGCCCGCAATCCCTCAGCATCACCGGCGAAATCTCGCCCGTCCAGGCACCGGCATCGGCCCAATGCATGTTCTGGGCGCCAACCTTGACGCGGGTGTTGGCGAGCGCCGCCTTGACCTGCCGCACCGCGGTGAAGGGCGGAATGACGAAAGGCTGTATCGCCGGATCGAAGCCGGGCACGAAGGCAGCCAATGCCTCGGCGAACTGCAGCGCCTCCGCCAGCGTCTTGTTCATTTTCCAGCTCGTGCCGACCCAATATGGGGCCATTCTTCTCTCCTTCGATCCGAAATTCGGATGATGCGTGTTTCCGGCCAGCGCGCCGGCCTACGGGCCGGCGCTTTCCCTCAAGCGCGAGGCTTGAGACTGTCGCGGCCGCTGTCGATGTAAGGCGCCCAGAAATCCACCGACTCGCGGATCATGGCAATAACTTGATGATCGACCGGTTCCCTCTCCCGGAAGGAAAGTTCAAGGCAGATTTCATTGTCGGTTCCGCCACCCGCCCGCACGGCGTCGAGCAGCTTCTGCGGGATGATGCGGCCATCCTTGTTGTAGGCGGCGGTGAACGGCCAGTGCCCGCCCTTGTTCATCGACGATTGCTTGATGTGGATGATCGGCGATTGCAACGGGAACGCTTTCGCCCAGGCATAGGGATCAGTGTCGTCAGGATTGGGCGAGGTCACGTCGCCATGGTCGATGTCGACCATCATCTGCATCGGGATCGGCAGCTTGGCCGCATCGATGGCGCCCTGCAATTCGACGCAGCTTTCGATCGTGTGGCCAAACTCGCGGCCGACCGACATCGGTTCCCAGAAAAGGTAGGTCAGGCCCGCCGCCTTGGCGTGCTCGGCCACTTCGCGCCAGCATTCGAGCGCGATGTCGAGAAGCGCCGCGCGCCGCTGCGGATCGTCAAAATCCTTGTAGGTGAATATGGCGAACTGCGTGCCCATGCCCGACGCGCCGAGTTCGGCGGAGATGTCGGCGAAGGTCTTGAACCAATCGACATAATAGCGGCGCACATCCGCGTCCGGATGGCCGAAATGATTGAGCCGGCCATAGGGACCGGTCATACCCGAAGTGATCCGCACGCCGGTCCGCGCCAGGGCGCTGTTGAACAGGCGAACGAACTTGGCGATCGTTGCCGCCGGCCAGCCCGGATTGACGAATTCATGCGTCAGTTGCACGTCGCGGATGCCGATGCCATAGGCAATGGCGTCGATCAGATCGTCGGGATCGGCGAAGCGATTGACCAGCGGGTTGGTGTTCAGCGAAAGCGTGAAGGCCATCAGTTCACCGCCGCCATTGTCTTTGTGCACCAGTCTTCGAATGTTTTCCGCTCGGCCGCATTGATATGCAGCCCGTGTTTGGTCCGGCGTTCGAGAACGTCGGCGGCGGTCATCGCCCATTCGGTCTCGAACAGGAAGACAGCTTCGAGCTCATAGAAATCCGGGCCGAAACGACGGCCGAGATCGGCTTCGCCTTTTACGCCTTTCAGCAAGGCGCGCGTGCGCGTGCCGTAGCTGCGGGCATAGTGCTTCACCAGCGACGGGCTAAGCCACGAAAACTCGGCGTGCAGATCGCCCAGGAACTGCTCGAAATCCGCGTTGGGCAGGTCGCCTCCCGGCAGGGGAATTTTGGCTGTCCAGGCCTTCTTCATGGTCGGAAAGAAGGGCTGGATCTTTTCCAGCGCATGTTCGGACAGTTTGCGGAAGGTGGTGATCTTGCCGCCGAACACAGAAAGCAGCGGCGCGCCACCGTTCGGGGCGTCGAGTTCGAAGATGTAGTCGCGCGTCACCGCGCTCGGGTTGTCGGCATTGTCGTCATAGAGCGGCCGCACGCCCGAGAAACTGTAGACCACGTCCTGCGCGGTGAGTTGGCGCTTGAAGTAGCGGTTGACCACCTTGATCAGATAATCGATTTCGCTGGCTTCGGCCGCCACTAGCTCAGGCCTGCCTTCATAGGGTATGTCGGTGGTGCCGATCAGCGCCAGATCGTTCTCATACGGATTGACGAAAATCACCCGCTTGTCGTTGTTCTGGATCAGATAGGCCTGCCGTCCCTCCCAGAATTTTGGCACGACGATATGGCTTCCTTTTACCAGGCGAACGTTGCGGGTGGAATTCTGTCCGGCGACGCGGCTGACGATGTCATTCACCCATGGCCCGGCCGCGTTGACCAACCCGCGTGCGCGGACCCTCGTCACAGCGCCCGTGCGGCCGTCCTGCATGTCGATCGACCACAGGCCGTCTTCGCGCCAGGCAGCAATACAGGCAGTGCGAGTGAAGACTTTTGCGCCGCGCTGACTGGCATCGAGCGCATTGAGCAGCACCAGCCTGGCGTCATCGACCCAGCAGTCGGAATATTCGAAGCCACGCTTGAATTCGTCCCTGATCGGCGCCCCTTCCGGCGCCGTTCTCAGGTTCAGTGTCCTCGTTCCCGGCAGCCGCTTGCGGCCGCCAAGATGGTCGTAGAGAAACAGCCCGAGCCGCACCAGCCATGCCGGCCGGTCCTCGGGGCTGTGCGGCAGCACGAAACGCATTGGCCAGATGATGTGCGGCGCCGCCTCAAGCAGCACCTCGCGCTCGATCAGCGCTTCGCGCACCAGCCGGAACTCGTAATATTCGAGATAGCGCAGGCCGCCATGCACCAGCTTGCCGGAACGCGAGCTGGTGCCTTGCGCCAGATCGTCCTTCTCGCACAGGATGACCGACAGCCCGCGACCCGCGGCATCGCGCGCTATGCCGGCGCCGTTGACGCCACCGCCGATCACGAAGAGATCGACAATATCCGTTGTATCGCTCAAGACTTAGCTCCTGTGCGGTGCGCCATGGATTTCCACACCGGATGCAGCGCCTGACGCGCCGCGACAAAAGACGGAAACAGCGCATCGTAGGTTTGCGAAAGCGCCTCGTCATAGGCGTCGCATTCGCCCAGAAGCGGCGTCACCCATTCGGCGCAGCAATCATCCATCGAGCGATAAAAGCCGAGCCCGACCGCGGCCATCATCGCCGCACCCGCGGCACCTGCTTCTTGGCGGCTGCTGGTTCTGACCTGCGCGCGGGTTGCCGCGGCGATAATACGGCGCAGCGACGGACTGCGCGCCGCGCCGCCAGACAGGCGGATCTCGCTGGGCATGCTGCCCATGGCCTGGTAGCAATCGCGGGCCGCGAAGGCCAATCCCTCGAGAACGGCGCGCGCCAGATCGCCAAAACCGTGCTTGACCGAGAGGCCGATGAAGCCCGCGCGTGCGTCGGGGTCAACGAACGGTCCGCGTTCGCCGGCGAGCGAGATATAGGGCTGATAGACCAGCGATCCCGGCTCCGATCCTTCGACCCAGACATCGAGCGCTTTCAGCAGCTCGTCGCGCGAAGGTTTTGCGCCGCTGGCGGTCAGCACGTCGCGCGCCAGGCCAAGCAGCCAGTCGATGTTGAGCGTCGCCGCCATATTGGATTGCAGCTGCGCATAGGCGCCCGGAACCGGCATGGCGATCGTGTAGCCGGAGGCATTGTCGTTGAGGACGACATCATCAGGAGTGCGCGCTAGGCGTGTGTGGATGCCGGTCGAGCCGATGACCGTGCAGCCGACATTGCCGCTTGGATCATAGAGGCCGGCGCCGAGCGCGGTGCTGACCATGTCGACGTAGCCCAGCACCACCGGCGTGCCCGCAAGCAGGCCGGTCTCGCCTGCTGCCGACGCAGAAAGCGGATGATGGTCGGTCGTGCCTTCGAGCATGGGGGGCAGCAGGCGGCGGTGCGACGTCAGATCCAGAATGTCGAGCACCTCGTCGGAATAGCTGCGCGCGCGGAAATCGCCGAAGGTGAATGTTCCCTCCGAAGGATCGGTGGCGCGCTCGCCGGTCATCTTGAAATAGAGCCAGTCCTTGCAGTGAAAGGCAGTGGCGGCGCGCTCCAGGATTTCCGGGCTGTTTTTCTTCAGCCAGCTGAGCTGAGCGCCCTGCTGGCAGGCGTTGAGCCCGGTGCCGGTGATCTCGAACCGCGTGCGATCCCGGGGATCGCCGCGCATCTCGTCCACCAGATGTCCGGCGCGCGCATCGAGCCAGAGCCACGCGCGCCCGACCGGCATGCCGTCGCCATCGATCAGCCAGGTGCCGTCGCCCTGCCCGGTGACCGCGACGGCCGCGGTTCGCCGCGCGAGGTCTGGAATTTTCGTCGCCAGATCGAGAACGGTCAGCACCATGTCGCGCCAGGTCTGATTAAGGTCCTGTTCGGCGCCGCCGCCTTCCAGCGTGACGAAGCTGTTGGTCACCGATGCCATGGCGAGCTGCCGCCCCGATAGATCGAAAGCGACCGATTTGATCACGGACGTTCCCGCGTCGATCCCGATCAGCAGGTCTTTCATGCCGCAAGTTCCGGATGGTTATGAAGGCAAGTCACAAGGAGCAGTCTTTGTTGTCTCGAAGCCATGGAAGAGCCAGGGAGTGTCCGCGAAGGACACCCCCTGAGCAGGTTTTTATTCCGACAGCACGAAGGGTGCGGTGTACTTGTCCACATTGTCCTTGGTGATGAGCAGGCAATCGAACAGTTGCTTCTCGCTGGTGGCGCCGGTAGCGCCCGTCTTGATGAACGAGTCGGCCTGCTGCACGGCCTTGGCCGAGAAGATGGCCACCGGCTGAAGCACGGTGTACTGCAGTTCGCCGGACTTGATGGCCGCAACCGCATCCGGGGAGCCGTCAAAGCCGCCGACCTTGATGCCGGCGAGCTTGCCGGCTTCCTTCAGCGCCGCAACCGCGCCAAGCGCCATTTCGTCGTTGCCGCTGATCACCGCGATGATGTCGGGATTGGCCTGCAGCATGCTCTGCATCTTGTCGTGTCCCTGGGTACGATCCCAGTTGGCGACCTGCGAAGCGGCCTTTTCGAGATCCGGATACTGGCTCAGCACAGTCGCGTAGCCGTTCGAGCGCGTGGCGGCGTTGTTGTCCGAGGGGGCGCCGAGCAGTTCGACATACTTGCCCTTTTCACCGACCGCCTGCACCCACTGCTGGGCGCCGAGAGCCGCACCCTGGGCGTTGTTGGAGACGAGCTGTCCCTTGGCAAGACCTTCCTGGTTGATCTCGGCATTGACGAGGAAAACCGGGATGTTGGCGGCAATCGCCTTCTTCACCGCGCCGACCGAACCATCGGCATTGGCCGGGTCGAGGATGATCGCCACCGACTTGTTGGTGATGGCGGTGTCGATCAGATTGCTTTCGGTATTGGTGTCGCCCTTGTGGGCGGCGACGTTGGCTGTATAGCCAAGCTTTTCGGCTTCGGCCTTGGCGACGTTGCCTTCGGTCAGCCAGTAGGGGTTGGCCGGATCGTTGACGATGATCGAGATCAGGCCCGCGGCCGATGCGGCTGCGCTAAACCCGACCACCATCGCGGCGGCAAGCAAACTTCTAAGCACGATTTTCATGTACATTCCTCCAATGATTTTACGCGGTCTTGCTGCCAGTCAGCTGGCAGTCTTCCCTTGGGCAGGATTGGCCGGTTCGGCCTTCCCCCGTTTCTGAGAAGTCGGTTGGCCGCCCGTCGAAGCTGGAAGCTTGCTACGGCGGCGATACTGAACGGCATTGAGGAGCACGGCGAGCACGATGACGGCGCCGGTGAACACTGTCTGCCAGTAGGATGAGATGCCGATGATCACCAGACCATCGGATAGGAAGCCGATGACGAAGGCTCCGAGCAAGGTGCCGCGAATGTTGCCGCGCCCGCCGGTGAGTGCGGCGCCGCCGATGACCACGGCGGCGATGGCCGTCAGTTCGTAGGTGGTGCCGGCGGTCGGCCCGGCCGAGGTCAGCTGCGAGGACAGGATCAGGCCGGCAATGGCGGCGCAGATGCCCGACAGCACATAGACCGAAATCTGCACGGTCTTGACCGGAACGCCGGAGAGTTCGGCGGCGCGCTCATTGCCGCCCGAGGCGTAGAGCCAGCGCCCGAACGCGGTGCGGTTCAGGACGATGCTGCCGATCAGCGCGATAACCGCCAGCACCACCACGCCGGTCGGCACGCCGAACAGGCGGTTGAAGCCGAGAGCATCGAAACCGGTGTTGCCCAACTCCGGCTTGCCGCCGAGATTGTTGTAGGTCAGGCCGCTGGTCATCAGCAGTGCCAGGCCGCGCGCCATGTACATGACGCCGAGCGTGGCGACGAAGGCCGGAACCTTGAACCGCGCGATCAGCACGCCGTTGATAAGCCCGACGGCCGCACCCAGCATGCAGGCCAGCACCGCGACCATCCAGACCGGCGGGTAGAGAACGACGCCCAGCCAGGTCAGCGTCACGCCCTGCATCAGAAACCCAGCGACGACGCCGGCAAGCCCGAGCGTCGACCCCACCGACAGGTCGATGCCGCCATTGAGGATGACCAGCAGCATGCCGACGGCGAGAATCCCGAAGATGGCGACATGCGAGGCCATGGTCAGGAAATTCGCCACCGAGAGGTAATAGGGCGACAGGATCGAGAAGACGACAATGATGACGATCAGGGCAAAGAAGGCCCGGCCTTCGAGCAGCAGCTTGGCCACGTCGAAGCCCTCGCCGCCCGCATTGGGGCTGGACTGTTTGCTGGCCTGGCTGACATCGCTCATGGGTCGGGGCTCCGAAATTCTATGGTCAGGCGACCACGGCTTCGCCGGAGGCGGCCATGATCTGCTCTTTGGTGGCGTTGGCGCCGAATTCGGCTGAAATCTTGCCGCGCCGCATCACGACGATGCGATGGGCGATGCTGAGGCACTCATTGACCTCCGAGGTCGAGAAGACGACCGCCAGGCCTTGCGCGGCACGCTCGCTGAGCAAGCGAAAGACTTCGGCCTTGGCGCCGACATCGATGCCGCGGCTCGGCTCGTCGAGAAGGATGACCTTGGGATCTGTCGTCAGCATCTTGCCGATGACGACCTTCTGCTGGTTGCCGCCCGACAGCGATCCGATCATGGCGTTGCCGCCCGCGGTCTTGATGGTCACCTTGCGGATCGAATCGTCGATCAGTGCGCGTTCCCTCGGCCGGGAGAGGAACAGGCCTTTCGCGAACGCCTCGATGCTGGCAAGCGACAGATTGCGGCCGACGGTCATGGTCTGAACCAGGCCGTCGCGCTGGCGATCCTCGGGGACCAGAACCAGACCTCGGGCGATGCGCTGGGCAATGGTCAGCCCCGAAACGTCCTCACCCTCCAGCAGCGCCCGCCCGCCCGCCATGGGCACACGGCCGGCGACGGCCTCCAGCAATTCCGTGCGGCCCGCGCCCATCAGCCCATAGATGCAGACGATCTCGCCCGCTTTGACATCCAGCGACAGATGATCGACGACGTAGCCTGAACCCGAAGCGTCGGTGACGCTGACATCCTCGATCGACAGCGCGACCTCACCAAACGCATGGCCGGTCGGCGGCGAGCCGAGGTCGAAATTCTCACCCACCATGTTGCGGACGATCCATTCGAGGTCGATGTCCTTGGCTTCGGCCGTCGCCGTGATCGCCCCGTCACGCAGCACGACGGCGTAGTCGGTGATCTGCAGCGCCTCTTCGAGGTGATGCGAGATGTAGACGATGGAGACACCGCGGCTGGTCAGATCGCGGATCACCTTGAACAGCACTTCGACCTCCGTGGCGCTCAGCGCGGAGGTCGGCTCGTCCATAATCAGGATGCGGCTGTCGACCGATAGCGCGCGTGCGATCTCGACGATCTGCTGCTGCCCCAGGCGCAGGTCCTCCACCAAGGTCATCGGATCGATGTCTTCTTCGAGGTCGGCCATCAGCGCCCGCGCTTGGCGCGACTCCTCGGCGAAGTCGAGGCCGGTTCTGGTGCGCAGTTCGCGGCCCATGAAGATGTTGTCGCGAACGCTCAGATTCGGCGCCAGGCTGAGCTCCTGGTGGATGATCGAAATGCCGCGGTCGCGCGCGTCCGAAGACGAGGAAAAGCTGACGAGATTGCCGTCGAGCACGATGTCGCCGGATGTCGGCGTGACCACGCCGGACAGGATCTTCATCAGCGTCGACTTGCCGGCGCCATTCTCTCCGAACAGGGTGGTGACCTTGCCGCGATGGATGTCGAAGTTGACGCCCTTGAGCGCGTGGACGCCGCCATACGACATGACGACATTGCGCGCCGAAAGCACGGCATCGCCAGTCGCGGGTTCTGTGCCGGCAGCCATTGTCATTTGACGTCCAGCCTCACCGGTGTGACCAGCCAGCTCTTCGGATTGACCAGCTTGAAGACGCCGACCACCGCTATTGTCTTGCCGGTCAAGGCGCTGGTGTCGACTTTCGCCAGCACCTCCTTCTTCATCTCGTTGTTCAGCGCCGAGCCGGCGTCCTGATACTCGATCTGGTTGGTGAACTGACCAAAGGTGATCTTGCCGGTGGCGTCGCGAAGCTCGGTGCCGTTGATCGCCGGCCCAGTCTGTACGCGGACGGTCAACGTGTCCGGCAAACCGTCGACGGCGACCTTGTAGATGCCCGATTTTCCCTCGCCGACGACGCCGGTGAACTTGACCGAGATGACCGGTCCGACTCCCGCCGGCACGCCATATTCCTTTTCGGCCGTCGCCCTGTCCTTGGCGATCGCCGTCGCCACCGTCGCGGCGTCGGCGGCACGCGCTTCGACATCGGCTTGCACCTTGGGGAATTCAGATTTGCCGTAGTCGGCCGCCGAAAACACGGCGTTGCGAACATCGCCGGCAGAGCCGATCTTGATCACCTTGGTGTCGAGCGCCATGGCGCCGAGCAGAACCAGAGCCGCGGCGCCGGCAAGTACCCGGCGCAAGCGGGGCGAAGCTTGCCGGGCGGTGGCAGCCTTCGCGCTCATGATGCAACCACCAGCGATTTTCCGTTGTCACGCATTCGAAGTTCCTCCGTTCACGCGGCGCTTCGCGGTCCCGGCTGCATCGTCGAGCTCGACCAGCGCGCGGGCCGTGCATTCGTCGGTGATCAGGCCGCTGAGATAACGGCTTTCGAGTACTGCCTTGATGGCGCGCACCTTCACCTTGCCGCCGGCGACGGCAACGATCCTGCGGCCCTTCAACTGATCGCGCGGAAGCGCCAGTATTCTTTCCGACAGCGCCGTTTCGACCGGACGCCCCTTGTCGTCGAAGAAATGCGCCAGCAATTCACCAACGCCGCCGTCACGCTTGACCTCGTCGATTTCGGAAGGCTCGATCATGCCGGTGGCGACCAGCGACGCCTCCCGCTCGGCCGTGCCTATTCCGACGAACATCAGGTCGGACCGGCTGGCGAGAGCGAACACATCGCTGATGCCGCGCTGGCCAAGCAGCACTTCGCGGTCCTCGGCGGTATTGGCGACAAAAGGCACCGGCATGACGAAAGCCTGCGCGCCGGTCCGCTCTGCCAGGCGATGCATGACGTCGTGCGGGTTGGCGGCGAATTTGCGCGTCACGCCGCCAAGCAGCGAGACGAAACGGATGTGAGCAGCAGTTGCGCGCGTCAGATATTCGACGCTGGCGGCAAGCGTGCGGCCATGGCCGACGCCGATCAGCATGTCTTCGCCGCGATCGATTTCGCGCTTCAGGAACTGGGCGCCGGCAATGCCCAGCCCCTTGAGCGGCAGTTCGTCCTGATCGAGATCGGGAACCACCTCGCAATAGTGGAGCCCATAGGCGGCGATCAGGCGCTGTTCCAGGTCGACGCATTCGGCGACGTCGCCGTCGATGAAGACCCTAACCAGACCTTCCTGGTTGGCCTTGGTGATCAGCCTATGCGCCTTGAGGCTGGTCAGGCCAAGCCGCTTGGCCACCTGGGCCTGGGTCAGACCACCGGCATAGTGCAGCCAGGCCGCGCGCGTGGCGAGGCTGGACTCATGGTCGCGGTTTGCGCTTCCGCCGGAATTCAAGCCATCCCCTCCCCAGGGTGATAATATTATCTTTGTGTGCAAAAATTTTCATACCTTTGCGCCGCTGTCAATCCCTCCGCAGATGGTTGCCTCAGCCGACGTTCGGCAGCCAACGCGAGCCTATTAGAAGGTAAGCATACAATATGACCATACGGTAGTGTTAATTTAACTTCAATTTGTGTTACCGTATCCAGTGACGGCATGAGCCCGTAGGCGCCGGCAAATCCCAATCCGGGTGCAAAATGGGAAGGTTGATGCACAGGGCGCAACAAGGGCAAATCGATCGGATTGCCTCAGGAAAAGCTAGGCGTCGGCGATCAAGCGATCAGTCCAGCCGCATCAGGTTCCTGCCTTCGAGCTCGACAACAGCGGCATCGACCTCCCGCGTGAGGCGCTCGGTGCTCCACCCCAACGCCCGCCCCGCGATCGCGGCAATCTCCTGCAGGTCGCGGCTCGTCAGCGAGCCGCCTATCGCCAACGTGCTGCGGCGCATAACGACATCGGCCAGATGTTCGACGAATTCGTTGCGCGCGATGTAGTCGATTTCCGCCTTGCCGTAGCCGCCGGAGTCCGGCAGGCAACCCTCATCATCCGACCCGTGCCTGGCGATCTCAACGGCTCTGGTCCCGTAGCGCGACAGCAATTGATCAAGGCGCCCTTCCCCGGCGCCCGTTGCCTGCTGTGCCTCAGCCAGCCAGTTCGCGCGCGCGGCGGCATTGGCCGGAAAATCCCGCCCACCGCCGATCGGCATCGACTGAGTCGACATCTTGCGGCTGCGCTGCAAGCGCATGAGTACGGTATCAGTGACTTCCTCGGCAAAGCCGCGGAACGTCGTCCATTTGCCGCCGACCAGCGAAATGACTGCAAAGGGCCTGTTGCCGTCCGGCTCGGCAACGGGCGCCGAATGATCGCGGCTGATCAGTCCGGGCGTCGCTGCTTCAGACGTCGGCAGCGGCCGGATGCCGCTATAGGCGTAGACGATCTGGTCGCGCTCGAACGCCATGCCCGGCAGCAGCGTTCGCACGCTGTCGAGCAGATAGTCGACTTCTTCGGGTTCGCAGCGGACCGCGTCCGGATTGTCGGCCTTGATGTCGGTCGAGCCGACCAGCGCCAGGCCGAGATAGTCGTAGACCAGGCAGATGCGGCCGTCATCGGCCTCGAAATAGAGCATGCGCCCGGCGAGGCTTTTGACCAGTTCGTCATGCCTTAACAGGATATGCGAGCCCTTGGTGCCGCCTATCATCTTCGATGGAGCACCAAGCAGCGCGTTGACGTCATCGATCCATGGACCGGCGGCGTTGATCACCAGCCTTGGTCGCACCGAAAAAGGGGTGCCGTTTTCCGGCTGGAAGGTGAGCACGCCATTGGCTGAAGCCGCCAGTGTCGTGTAGTTGGCACCGGCAGACGCCGCGTGAGCCTGCAAGCCGTCGAGGATCAGTTCCAGCACCAGCCTTTCCGGGTGACTTATCTTGGCGTCGTAGTAGGTGCCGGTGGCGACGATCGCCGGATTGAGCGCCGGCATCTCAACAAGCGCCTGCCGCCGCCCGACCATGCGGTGGCGCGGCATGACCTGGTTTCGTGAACCGTAGAAATCGTAGATCATCAAGCCGATCTTGATCAGCATGGCGCCGCGGCTGCGCGGCGCGCTGGTCGAGCCGAACAGCGTTCGCAACGCCGCGAGCATGCCCTTGCTCCACGAGAAGATCGGGATGACGGTCGGCAGCGGGCTGACATAGTGCGGCGCGTTTTGAAGAAGCAGATTGCGTTCGAGCGTCGACTGCGCCACCAGCCCGAACTCGCCCGTCTCGAGATATTTCAGGCCGCCGTGGATGAGCCTCGACGGCGCGGCACTGGTGCCCGAGCCGAAGTCCGCCTTGTCGACGATCAGGCAGCTGACACCTTGCGCGCACAGATCGCGAAACAGCCCTGCCCCGTTGATGCCGGCGCCAAGAATGACGACGTCGACCTCGCCGGTCCCGGCTATCGCGGCGAGACGCCCGGCGGGATTGTCCGCCCCTGCTCCGTCTGTTCGGCTCATGGCGCTTTCGTCTTGACGATGCGCAGTTTCACCCCGGCCCGCTCGAGGCTCTGCGCCTGCGCATCGCCGAGGCCCTCGGTCACCAGCACGGCGTCGAAACTGGTCAAATCGTCGAAGACATGCAGCGCGATCCGGTCGAATTTTGCGTGGTCCACCAAAAGGATGCGCTTCACGGAGGCGGTCATCATCGCCTGCTTGACCCGCACGACATTCGGATCCTGGATGAAAGCAGTGGTTCCGGTGACGGCCGAAGCCGAACAGATCAGCACATTGGCGCGCAACTGCGCCACGGCGTTCTCGCAGACAATGCCGATATAGGCATTGTAAGTGGGATGATACTGGCCGCCGAGGCAGATGAAATCGATATCGTCCACATTGATCAATTGGCCCGCCGTCGAGACGCTGTTGGAAACGACGGTCAGCGGCTTGACGTCGAGCAGCAGCGTCGCGACCGCGTTTGCCGTCGATGAATCGTCCAGCATCACCACCTGGCCGGCCTCGATATAATCCAGTGCCGCCCGCGCCAGTGCATCCTTCTCGGCTCGATTGACGGTCACCCGGTAGCGGAAAGCGCTCTCGTAGAGGCCGGAAGGCTGGACCGTCACCGCACCGTGCAGCTTGCGCAGCACGCCCTGCTGCGCCAGCCGGTCGATATGCCGGTGGATGGTCATGCGCGACACGCCGAAATGCTCGACCAGATCATCGATGCGCACCTGGCCGAGCTTGATCACATAATCGGCGATCTCTTCTCGTCGTTCGTCGGCCTTGATCATGCGTTTACCCCCGCCAGCCTTTCGATATCAGGCCAATGCGACTTCAGTTGCTCGGCTATGCGGCAGTAGAGCGAAAACCGCTCATTGAACACAGCACTGGAGGCGGGCACGGGTTGATACGTCCGCTCCGTCATCCCGACCTGCCTGGCGCCCTCTTGCGGCGTCTTGAACAAGCCGACCGCAGCACCTGCGCAAAGCGCGGCACCGAGGGCCGCGGTCTCATCCGTCGAGGTGACGGTGACCGGGGCGTTCAGCACGTCGGCAAACATCTGGACGAAAGCAGGATTGCGCGAGCCGCCCCCGGTCAGGCGGATCTCGCTGACGGCAAAGCCGTCGCGCAAGGCCTCGACATGGGTGCGGTGATTGAAGGCGATGCCTTCCAGAACCGCCTTCAGCATGTCGCCGCGATTGTGCCAGCCATGCAGGCCGACAAAGCTGCCGCTGGCCAAATCGCCATAGGGAGAGCCGAACAGATAGGGATGAAACAGGATGGTCGAAGGCTTCTTCAACGCCGCATCGATCTCTCCCGCCAGCAATTCGTGGAGGGAGCCGCGATCCGCGTTTGTTCTGTCTTGCTCCAAGCGACAGAAGGTGTCGAGAAACCAGTCGTAGTTCGCTGTCGAGGCCGGCGAGATCGACATGTTGTTCCAACGGCCCGCATCGATGGCGTTACGGCAGAACCAACGTCGGTCGACGCGCGGTTGCGAAGAGACGACTTCATTGATGGAATAGGTGCCGGCGACGATGGCGAGCACGCCCTCCTCATGGCAGCCCATGCCAAGCGCCGAGGCGGCCACGTCGTGCAGGCCGCAGGCGACCGGTGTTCCCTTGCGAAGGCCGGTCCTTTCGGCGGCATCGGCTGTGACTTGACCGGCGACGTCAGCCGAATGCCCCACCGGCGGCAGCGCGTTGAACAGATCCTCCAACCCGAAGATGCGCAGCGCTTCAGGCGCATAGGCTTGCGTGCGAAAATCCGTGAATGAAGTGCTGGCCTCCGTGCGGTCGGTCCCGATCGTGCCGGTCAGGCAAAAGCGCAACCAGTCCTTGCAGGCCAGCACACGGCCGATGCGGCCATAGCGATCAGGATCGTTCTGCTTAAGCCACGCCAGCAGCGCCGACGGCGCCGAAACATGCGGCGTCTGGCCTGTCGTCGCCAGCGCATCGGTGAAAACGGTACCGGCGGACCACCTGTCGACAATGTCGCCGGCGCGGCTGTCGAGCGACAGGATGCCTGGTCCCAAAGGCTGACGATCATGATCGAGCAGATAGAGACCATCGCCATGCGCGGTCGCCGCCACCGCCTTGATGTCTTCCGCCGGCCTGCCGGCGAGCGCGATCGCCTCCTTGATGGCGTCGGCTGTTGCTTGCCACAGGCCTGACATGTCGCGCTCCACCCAGCGCGCGTGGGGCATCGATTGCGGCACCCGGCGACGCGCCACGGACAATTGCGTGCCGTCGGCATCGAAGATGACCGCCTTGGTGACCGTGAGGCCGTTATCGATTCCGAGCAGGCTGGGCATGATCACCGCCTCTTTCAGCATTGGCGATTGCTACAGGGCGATCCTGCAGTCTGATGCAAGGGCGAAACACATGGCGACAACCCCGATAGAGCAAGGCGGATAAAATGGCAAAAGTACCTTGCCCCGACAAAACACCCATATCTTTATGTGAATTTAACGTCAACATGCGCGACAAAAACCGCTACCGCGCCGTTAGAGGGCATGAATGGATCTCGCGGTTGCCAGGCGACGCGTAATCAGCTGCTAAGGCCGTCACGGATGGCGCTGAAATAGCGGTCGGTTCCAACCTGCCCGCCCTTGAGTGCCACCTCCAGCCCATCGATCGCCTTGACGCGCGAGTGAGCGACGCAAAGCGGCGAGCCCGGCGACGCCGGCAACGGCATCCGCACGGTCAGCGCATCGACACCCATCTGGCCGAGCGCGTGGCTCGACGTATCGCCGCCGGCAACGACCACGCGCTGCAACTTCTGCTCGATGGTCAGCGCGCGAAGCAGTTCGCCGAGGCCCCGCCCGAGCTTGTGGCGGGCGCCTTCCTGGCGGTCGATTTCGCCCCCCCTATCGGCCGCGGGTCCAAGGGCCGTGTAGAGAACGACGCTGCGCCCGGCTTCCAGACTGGCGCGACCGGCTGCCGTCGCGCGTGCGATCGCATCTCCGGAAGCTTCGGAGATCAGTTCGACGGGATCGACCTCGATGCCATCGAAGCCGTCGGTCAAAGCGTGCCGGATCTGTCGTTCGGTCGTCGGCGAACAACTGCCCGAGACGACCGCGATCCGGTCGGCGGCACCTGGCGGCGAAAATCCTGGCTCAGCTCTGACTGTCCCACTCGACACCCATTCGGCCAGCAGCGCATATTCGATCCCGGACGAGCCGACGACGAACGAACCGCCCGGCTTGCGGGCGCGCCATATCCCCTTGCCGGCAAGCGCCTGCGTCTCGAGGCTGTCGACATCGACAAGTACGATGTCGGTGCCCTCAGCGAGCAAGCGGTCGAAGGCTTCCGAGCGCGACACCGACTGCAACGTCGCGAGATCGACCAGCCCCGATGTGAGCTCCGTCTGCCGCGACAGATGGATCAGCAGGTCGGATTCATCCATCGGCGTCGTCGGGTGGCGGCTCATCACCGGATGGCGGTCGATGCGGAAATACTTTTCACGATAGGCCGCGAACAAATGACCGAAGGCGGTGTAACGCTTGAGCTGCGGCGCCCCAACCAGCAGCGGCACGCTGTCCTGAGCGAAAACCGAGCGGCCGATCTCGATGGCGCGACCGATGCTGCCGATCGTCGGACTGGAATCGAAGGTCGAGCAGACCTTGTAGTGACAGATCGCGGCATTCAGCGTCTTCAGCCAAGCGAAGGCATCGCTCAGATGCGTGTCCATCCATTGTGGCGTCTCGCTGCGGCTGGTGCCGGCCAATCCAATGGCGCGGCAGTGGCTGAACTGCGCAAGCATGGCCGCGTCCGGCTGGCGCATGAACAGCACGGTCGGCACGCCGCCGAGTTCGAGCGCTTCCATGACGTCGGTCGAGCCGGTGAGGTCGTCGCCATAATAGCTGAGAAGCAGGTCTTGCATTGCTTCAGGCCGCTTTGCCGTCGCCGAATTTTTCGATCGACCGCGCCAGCTCCGGATGGCTCAAGGCGAAATCCGCCAGCGGAATGCCGTCGACCGCCGCCTGCCAGGCTTGCTGCACGGCACGCACCCCGGCGCCCGGTCCATCCGGATGGCTGACGATGCCGCCGCCGCACAGATAGAGCAGATCGACCGTCCGGCCGGTCCGTTCATAGGTCTCGGGTGCTTGCCCGCCCCATTGGCCGGAGCCCGCCACAGGCAAGGCGCAATCCTCAGGCGCAAAAATCGGCGTCGTCACCGCCTTGAAGGACTCGACGAAAGACGCGTCCGGCTCCCAGTATTTCGATTGGATGCCGTTGATCTGGAACTGGTCGACGCCGAGCAGCCGCCAGAACTGTTGCCAGACCTTGAAGTTCATACCGAGGCCGGGATGGCGGGTGAGGATGTCCCAGCCGTTGCGATGAGCGTGAAGCACCAGGCTGGAGCGTTTTCTCAAGAAGGCCAGGCCACCGAAACCGACGGAGTTGATGTTGACCACCGCGCAATTGCCGCCGGCCTTGGCCACCAGATCGTGATTGCGCATCATCTCGTCCGGGTCGGCATGCGAGATGCCGAAGGCGTACATCACCTTCTTGCCGGTCCTCTGCTCGTGGTCGAGGATCAGCGGCATGATTGCCTTTACCCGCTCCGCCAGCGGCGAATAGGCTGGGCTCATCAGCTTCTCATCGTCCTTGATGAAATCGACACCGGCGGCGATCAGCTCGCCCACCATCGCGGCGGTTTCGGGGGGCCGCAGCCCCAGCGCCGGCTTGACGATGGTGCCGATGATCGGCCGATCCGTGACACCTGTCAGCCTGCGGCTGCCGGCGACGCCGAATTGCGGACCTGGATGCGCGCCGCGGAATTGCTCCGGCAGCTTCATGTCGACAACGCGAATGCCGGTTAGGCCCTTGATCGAATAGGCGCCGCCGATGGCAATGGTCATCAGAGCCGACAGGTCGTGGCCGATGGCATCGAATGGAAAGGCGATGTCGACATCCGCGCGCTTGAACGGCCCGTTACCGGCCTCGGGAATGGAGGGGCGAAGTGCGTCCGGCAGGTGCCGAATGGCCAGGACACGCGCGGCCACCCGGGCTTTCAGTTCCTCGGTCTCGCCGGGCAGCGCGACGAAGGTTCCAGACGACTGGTCGCTGGCGATCTTGGCTGCCAGCGTCTCGATGCTGCCTGATGTCTCGATGCGGTAGGTGAGCGTGATCATGGTTCGTTGTCTGAGGCCGCAGGGGGTTCGAAAAGAGTTCCTTGATCGTCGGAATCTGGTATAATGAGTACATAAGCTTTGCAAGCAATATCCTGTCTGGCGGCTATGGGCGATCGGGGCGACAGCCATTCCGGGAACAGCTGCGGCAGTGTTAGATAGACACAGGTCAAGGGAGTGATTCGCGACGATGAACCGTTCGGAGCCGATCGTCCGGCGCAAACTTTCCGACGAAGTGTTTTTGCGGCTGAAGCGCCTGATCACCAGCGGAGAATTGACGCCGGGCGACGACATGCCGTCGGAGCGCGAGTTGATGGAGCGCTTCGAGGTCGGCCGTCCCGCGATCCGCGAGGCGATGCAGGCGCTGAGCAATATGGGCCTCGTCGCGATCTCGCATGGGGAACGCGCCAAGGTGCTGCAGCTGACCGCCAAGTCGATCATCAAGCAGGTCGATGGCGCAGCCAAGATCATCCTGTCGTCGTCGAAGGACACGTTGGAACACCTGAAAACGGCGCGCATCTTCTTCGAGCGCGGTATGGTCAGGGAAGCCGCCGAAAACGCCACTGCCGAGGACGTTGAGCAGCTGCGGGCCACAATTGCCGAACAGCGTGGCTTTCGCGGCGATTCCGAGGCTTTCATTTCAGCCGACATGAAGTTTCACACCCAGATCGCGGCCATTTCAGGCAACCCGATCTATATCGCCGTCAGCGAGGCGATGCTCGGTTGGCTGAAGGAATATCACACCGAAATGCTGATCTGGACCGGCAAGGAACAGTTCACGCTGACCGAGCATGAAGAGATCATCGGCCGCATCGAGAAGAAGGATGCCGACGGCGCCGAGAAGGCGATGATCAAGCACCTCGAGCGCTCGCGCGCGCTTTATGTGATGAACTCCGGCAACTGATTTCAGCCGATCCGCGTGATCGCGTAAGGGGTCATCACCAGTTGGCCTCGGCCAAACGCTGAGATGTCGACCGTCACGTCGTCCGCCGTCAGGTTCGCCAGCCACGCCACGGTCTTGCCCGAAGCGGAGCGGCCGGCCAGCGCCAGCACCTTGGTCTCGTCGCTCGTTTTCGTCGCCACATACGTAAGGCCGGCCAGTTCGCAAAGCCCCTTGATGGCATCGAAGATCGGCCGAGGCGATCCTTCCGCGACGGGTTCGCCGGATGCTGCGAGCACGCCGAAAGGCCCGGCGAAGCCGGACAGCGTGAGCAGTTCCAGCCCGGCCGGCGCGACACGCGCGGCATAGCCGATCGCCCATGCGGCTGCGAACAGGCCGGCATGGCGAGGGTCGCGATCGGCCATGGCGATGCGCTGGCCCCCGGGATTGCCCTTGGTCGCGCCGCCATAGGGGTTCTGGCGCATGGCGATCGTCGATGGACCGATGCGGTAAGGCTTTTCCCCGAAGATCGCCCGCGCCGACGCGGTGATGAAGGGCAGCGCCTCCAGCGACTGCATGACGCTGAGATCGTCGGCGGCGTGCACGATCGGGCACGTGCAGTGGGTGACGAAATCGAGTTGGCCCGCCGGCACGCGCTTGCGGTTGAGCTCGGTGAAATAGCTGAACATGCCGCCGCCGAGCCGGATATCGGGAAAGGCGCGACAGGCCGCGGCATAGACGTCTTCGAGCGGCGGACAGTCCGGCCACGCGCTGCCCGGCGGTGTCGACTGCCGGTCAACCGAAGGCGAGACGGCAATGGCCGAAAGCTTCAACCCGGCTTGACGCACCATGTCGGCAACGCCTGACAGCTCGGCATCGAGGTCGCCCGCGCAGGCAACGACGCATTCCAGCGTCGTCTGCACCGGATAGGCGGCGGTGAGCCTTGCATAAGACTGCAATGCTTCGACGCCGTGACCGCGCGTCGGATCGTAGTGGAAGACAAGTTGCTGCGGGCCGAGCTCGGTCAATGTCGAAAGATTTGCGAGCGCTGCTTCGACCTCATCCGGGTAGATGATCACGCCGAGATCCGGCAGCCTCTGCCCGGTCTCGCCGAGTTCGACGCTGACCGGTTCGGCGGCAGATGCTGCGGCCGGCATTCCCCCCTCGCCGGTGATGCGCAGGCTGACCGTCTGGCTTACAGTTTGGCCGGCCGGCAGCACATAGGGCCAAGGCAACGCCAGTGGCCGCACATAGGTCTTGTAGGACGCGTCCGACCAGTTACGCTGGTCCTCCATCTCGAAAGTGTCGCCCTCCATCCGGCATTCGGCAGTGATGCCCGGCCGGACCTCATGGGTGATCGCGCGCAAATCCTTGAAAGGCTGCCAGGGATCGATCAGCAGTGGCAGTTTCGTCGCCACCACGCTGCCGTCGGTATGCTCGACCGTGACCGGGCTGCCGGCGAGGCCGGCGATCGGATGCAGGACGCAAAAACCGCAGCGATTGGTCTCGAAATCGCTTTCAGGGACCGCGCTGACGTCGAACACTAGGTGACCGTTGGCGGAGCCCTTGATCGTAGCGCGAAAGTCGAGCCGGCTTCCGCCCGGTGCTAAGCAAGTTGCGGAGTAGCTGACGGAGCAGCTGTCGGCGTCCTGATCGACGGCAAGTTCCGTCAGCGCCGGTTCATAGGTGCCCCAGTCGCGGTCGCGCACGATGTAGGCGATGGCGCGCAGCACTTCGATGCCGCCGTAACGGATGGTGCGCAGGCTGCCGTTGACAAAGTCGGCGCTGAGCAAGCCCGCACTCAGCCTAACCGGCTCGGCCTCGACCACGCGTGTGCCGTATAGGAGGAAGGCGTCGGCTGTCATGTCAGCAAGCCATCCAGGTGGACAGGTTCGTGGCTCGCGGCGCCCAGATAGGCCGCCTCGACCAGCGCGAATGTCTTGAGATTGTCGGCGCCCGAGGTCGCCGGCTCGGTTCCCTTTGCCAGGCAGTCGACCCAGTGCTGCTGGATGGCGACGACGCTCTCCTGGATGTTGTGCCATGGGCGCGATGCCCAGGCGAGTACGGGCGGCGAAACGTCGGTAATCTTCGTGCCGCTCCTGCCGGTGACGGTGAGCCGATATCCCTGCGCCAAGCGGATCGTGCCGTCGCTGCCGTCGATCTCGATCAGCGTTTCGGGAAACGGTTCGGTGGCGAGCTTCGTCGCGTAGCTACAGTCGACCACTGACGTCGCCCCGCTCTTGTGGTCCATCAGCATCGTCGCGACATCTTCGCCCGCGATGCCGGGGTTGATGCGCGCGGTTCGCGTCGTGATCGTCGACACGTCGCCCAGTAGAAAACGGGCGATGTCGAGACTGTGGATACCGAGATCCTCGATGATGAAGCGCTTTCCCTTGGCGAGATAGGGCTGGCCGGAAAACACGTCATAGGCAGAGCGGAAGGAGATGCGCCCGAAGAACGGCGTGCCGATCTCGCCGCTGTCGAGCACGGCACGCACCGCCTGGATCGCCGACTGCCAACGAAAATTCTCATGCACCATCAACGGTACGCCGGCTTCCACGCAGGCCCTCACCATCGCCTTGGCGTCGGCAAGCGTCGGCGCGAACGGCTTTTGGCAAATCACCGGCACACGGTGCAGCGCCGCCATCTCGACCAGCGGACGATGGCTGGGAACGGTGGTGGCGATATCGACGAAGTCGAGGCTTTCGCTTGCAAACATCTCTGCCGCGTCGGTGTAGCGCTTCGCAATGCCGAACTGGTCGCCGATGATGCGCAGCCGCTCCGGGTCGCGGTCGCAAATGGCGACCATCGCGGCGCCTTCAATGTCGCGCCAGGCATGCATCTGGTTGATGGCAAAGAAGCCGCAGCCGATGAGCCCTCCCCGCAACTCCGCCATGCTCAGCCTGCCTTTGCCATCTGCATCAGCGTCACCCGGCTCTGCAGCCGGCGCTGCGCCTGGTCGACGACGACGGCGACGATGATGACAAGGCCCTTGATCACCATCTGCCAGAAGGAACTCACGCCCATCATCACCAACCCGTCCGAAAGAATGCCGATGACGAAGGCGCCGACAATGGTGCCGCCGATCGTGCCGCGCCCACCCGACATCGAGGTGCCGCCGAGCACTGCCGCCGCGATGGCGTTGAGCTCGAAACTTTCGCCCGTTGCCGGGTGCGAGGCCATCAGTTCCGACGAGATGATCAGGCCGACGATCGCCGCGCAGAAGCCGGAGAACATGTAGACGAACATTTTCACCATGTTGACACGAACGCCCGAAATTCGCGACGCCCGCTCATTGCCGCCGACGGCGAAGATGTGGCGGCCGAGCGGCGTGTATTTGGCGAGATAGGCCGCAGCCAGCGCGACGACGATCAGGATCCAGATCGCCACAGGCAGGCCAAGCAGCCGCCCGGCGCCGAGGAAACCAAACCCGGTGGTGCCGAGCTCCGGCTTGCCGACCAGGTTGGGGAAGGTGCGGCCGTCCGACGACAGCAACGCCAGGCCGCGCGCGACATAGAGCACGCCGAGCGTGGCGATGAACGGCGCGACGTTCAGCCTGGTGATCAGCAGTCCGTTGACAGCGCCGATCAATATGCCGACCGCCAGCGTGATCAGCGCGATCTCGACGACGTTGAAATAGATGGTGTAGCCGAATTGCAGGTCGATGCCGTTCAGCACGAGGTAGCCGGCGACCATGCCACACAGACCGACGATCGAGCCGACCGACAGGTCGATGCCGCCGGTGATGATGACGAAGGTCATGCCCATGGCGAGGAAGGCGTTCAGCGCCACATGTTTCGACATCAGGATCAGGTTGGCGGTCGACAGGAAATTCGGCGCCGCGATCGAAAAGAAGATCAAGACGGCGATCAGCGCGATGAACGTCCTCGCCTTCATCAGCGTCAGCAGCAGCGAGCCGCTCGAGACGGAGGAGACAGCCGCCTTGGCCGGGATGTCAGTCATGGGCGCTTTTCTCCGTGTGCGGGGTCGGTCCGTGGCCAAGTGCCGAGGCGGCGACAAGGGCTGCCTCCGTCGCCTCGGAGCGATCGAACGTGCCCGTCAGTTTTCCATTGCTCATCACCGCGATGCGATCGGACAGCGCCATCACCTCATCGAGATCCGAGGTGGCGAACAGAATACCGAGCCCATCGCGCGACAGTTTGCGCATGGTGCGGAAGACGTCGGCCTTGGCGCCGACATCGATGCCACGGCTGGGCTCATCCATCAGCAGCACCTTCGGCCCGGTGAGCAGCGCCTTGCCGATCACCACCTTTTGCTGGTTGCCGCCCGACAGCGATGAGACCTCCTGCGCCGGGTCGGCGACCTTGATCGCCAGTTCCCGCACCATCTGCGTCACCGCCTGCTTCTCGTGGCCGCCGCGAATGTGAAACAGGCGGACAAAACGCGACAGGCTGGCCAGTGTCAGATTGCTCGCGACGGACAGGATCGAGACCAGCCCTTCGCGTTGGCGGTCTTCGGGGATCAGCGCCAGCCCGCGCCGGATACGCCGCGTCGTGTCGCGCTCCTTGACCTTTTTGCCGGCGATGAAGATCGCGCCGGTAGCCTGGCCATGGCGGCCCATGATGCAGTCGAACAGCTCGCTCCGCCCAGCGCCCATCAGGCCGTATATGCCGAGGATCTCGCCGGCGCGCAGCGACAGCGAGACGTGATCGACCGCCAGCCCGCCGGTCGCGCGCGGCAGGCAGATGTCCTCGGCGCGGAATATCTCTTCGCCGGGAACATGGCCGTCGGCCTTGGCGAAATCCTTGGCGTCGGAGCCGATCATCTGCCGCACGATCCACCGGGTGTCGACGTTTTTCATCTCCTCCTGGCCGGTGATGTGCCCATCGCGCAGCACGGTGATGTAGTCGCCGATGCGGATCAGTTCTTCCAGCCGGTGCGAGATGTAGACGATCGCCACGCCGCGCGCCTTGAGGTCGGCGATCACCTTGAACAGGATCTCGACTTCCGCCGCACTGAGCGCCGAGGTCGGCTCGTCCATGATCAGGATGCGCGCATCGAGCGAAACCGCCTTGGCGATCTCGACCAGCTGCTGCTGGCCGATGCGCAGATCCTCGACCAGCATGTCGGGCCTTATCCCGGCCTGCAGGCGTTCGAGAAATTGCGCCGCGCGACGCTCCTGCTCCTTGCGGTCGATCTTGCGGAACCGGTTGGTGATCTCGCGCGTGGCGAAGATGTTCTCGGCGACGGTCATATTGCCAAACAGGTTCAGCTCCTGGAACACCATGCCGATGCCGCGGTTCACCGCGTCGCCCGATGACGAGAAGGAGACCTCCTCCCCTTCCAGGAGGATCCGGCCGAGCGTCGGCTGTTCGACGCCGGCGATAATCTTCATCAGCGTCGATTTGCCGGCGCCGTTTTCGCCGACCAGCACATTGACGGCGCCCTTGCGCACCTCGAAATTCGCGCGCTTGACCGCGACGGTGCCGGAATAGACCTTGGAGACGTCCTCCAGTTTCAAGACGACATCGTGAGCAACCGCAGCGCTCATGGCTTCCGCCCGATTTCTGCCTCCGCCGGCGTCACCAGCGGCAGGTCCTGGCCGCTCTCGAGCGTATAGGCGCCGAGAACCTTGGCGGTCCGGCCTTCCAGCGCGTCACGCGGCAGTTTGGCAAACAGGGCCTTGACGGCATAGGCGTTGAACGCCTTGCCGAACTGGGCAAAGTCGATCTGATTGGTAAAATCGTTGAACTGGATGAAATCGAGGCTGTCGCGCAGCGCGGTTCCCCGCATCGCCGGTCCGATTTGCACCCGCGCATCGGCCTTGCCGTCGCCGTCGACATCGACATCCATGGTCGCTGCCCGCGACTGCGTGTTGGCGGCGATGATCTTGCCCTCGACGCGAACCGCGAAGGTCCAGGGCGAATTCGCCTGCTTGTTCGGATTGCCATATTTGGCGCCGGCGGAAGCAGGATCGGTTTTTGCCAGAGCGTGGACTTGCACAAACGGCCCGGCTTTCTGCTGGAGGTAAGGCACGACCTTCGCCGCCCATATCTCCTCGACCATCTTGTCCGGGTTGAAGACGGCGGCATTGCCGCTGTCCCCCGAAGGGGTCGGGAGGATCTTGCAGGCGGTCAAGCTGATGCCGAGTATCACGGCAAGGATCGGCCAGATCGGCTTGTTGTTCAGCATGATGGCTTGTTGAGCATGTGATCAATACCCACGGAAAAGGGCGACGAGGGACGACCCTTGGGTCGCCCCTCGCTGTTCATGTCACGCCGGCTCAGTTGGTCAGCGCAAACGTTTCCAGCTTGGCAGCATTGTCGCCATTGACCAGAACGCAGTCCATCAGCTGCTTTTCCTTGGCCGGCGACTTCTTGTTCTTGATGAAGTCGTTGGCCTGCTCGACCGCCATCTGCGCCTGCGCATAAGCCGGCTGCAGCACGGTTGCCTTGATGCCGCCCGCGGTGATGGAGTCGCGCACGTCATTCGACCCGTCGAAGCCGACGACGATGACGTCCTTGCGGTTTGCCGCGACCAGCGCCGCATAGGCGCCCATCGCCATCGTGTCATTGCCGGAGATGACGCCCTTGATATCCGGGTTGGCCTGGAGGATCGATTCCATCTTGGAATACGCTTCCGTCTGGCTCCAGTTTGCCGACTGCTGGGCGACCATCTTCAGATCCGGATAATCGTCGATGACGTCGTGATAGCCCTTCGAGCGAATGCCGGCATTGGTATCGGATTCCTTGCCGACCAGCTCGACGAAATTGCCCTTCTCGCCCATCAGCTTGACGAATTCCTGCGCACCGAGCTGGGCGCCCTGGTAGTTGTTGGAGACGATCTGCGCCACGGCGACGCCGGTGGCATTGATCTCGCGATCGATCAGGAACGACGGCACGCCCGCGTCCTTGGCCTTCTGCACGGCAGCGACAGTGGCGTCGGCGCCGGCATTGTCGAGGATGATCGCCTTGGCGCCACGGCCGATCGCGGTGTCGATCAATTCGGATTGCTTGTTGGCATCGTCGTCATGGACGAGGACAAGCGCTTCGTAGCCGAGTTCCTTGGCCTTGGCTTCGGCGCCGACGGCTTCCGCCTTGAAGAACGGATTGTCGTGCGAGGGCGTGATGATGGCAATGAGGTCGGCTGCATAGGCGGGTACCGCCGTGCCAAGCGCCAGCATGCCGGCGAACGCCGCAAGTGTCATTCTGCGTGTGAGTTTCATGATGTCCTCCCGTTTGAAAATTGCCTTGATCGATCAAGGCCCCTGCATTCGAATTCGTCGCGCAAAGCGGGCCGCCGATCGGTTCAGGCTGAATGCCGGTGCCGGCTTCCCAAACGATCGCTGCTCCCTCGCCGTCCCTCCACTCGCCCAGGCTTCGTACTTCCCGCGAACCCTTGCCCAAGCCATCAACAGCTAAGCCAACTGGTATGATGAGTCAATCACTAATTGAGGTGACATGTGCCCACTGAGCAAAAACAGTTGGGTGTCATGGCGGGTGTGTCGAGCCACCGAGGCGCTCCGGCAAGCGCCCGACTCGGCCTGTCTCAGGTAATGCGCCGAATGCTCGCGGCGATCTCTTCCGGCTCGAACACCCGCTTCCAGTCGTCGCGCATCAGCACCGGCTTGCCGAATTCGATCGCCTTGTTGCAGGCATCCGAGAATACGCCCTTGGTCTCGCCGAAAATCACGGCGCCGAGCACGTTCATGTGGCCGAGCAGGAAGTCGAGCGCCGCCTGTTGGTCGACGCCACGCGCGACGACCTCGTCGACGGCTTCCTTCATGACGACAAGCAGTGACGCGCACACCGTCTCCGATAGACCGGGCTCCAGCAGCGCCATCTGTTCGACAGTTACACGGTGCGAGCGCATGACCGGCGCCCAGATGATTTTCGCGACCGCCTCGCCCTTGGCGTAATCCGCTTCCGGTCCCTGCATCAGCGCGCTGACCATATGCTGCTTGGCCTTGACGCCGCCAAAATAGTCCTTCTTGGCCGCCATGTCGGTCTCGTCGTTGAAGATCGGCGGATGACAGGGATGGGTGACGAAATAGGTCAGGTCCGGCCGGTTGGGCAGATGGCCGGCGAAGGGTGCGGCCGCATCGAGCACTATCACCATTGTGCCCGGCGCCAGTTTGCTCTCGATATCAGCCGCCACCTTGCCGATATGCGTGTCGGGAACGGCCAGGATGACGATGTCCGCCCCGTCCAGCGCCGCATCGGCACTGACCGCGTCAAAGCCCAGTCCGGTCTTCAGCCGCTCGCGGCCGGCCTCGCTCACCTCGACATGGCGTACCGTGTAGGGCGATCCGCGAAAATTGGTCGATAGGCGGTACCCCATTTTGCCGCCGGCACCGAGTAGCGCAATCGTTGTCATCTATCCCTACTCCCGCTTTAAACGACGGCCGCGCCGATCGTCATGTTATTAACTGGTATAATCACCTTACCACGAATTAAGGAGTTGAACAGGGCTTTGATGAGGCCATGCGGTCGTCTGTTTGGCATTCCGCTCGCCGTGGCGGGCCTATAGCTGCCTGGGTCCCTGGTCTTCCCAGCCCGAAAACTATCCCTGCGCTGCGACTCCTGGTAGCGCCTTCAGGATCCAGTCACGCGCCGGCGTCCTTCTTCAACCAAATGAAACCGGTAGCGATCGCGTATGAACTCGTTGAAAAATTGCCCTTTCGAGAAGGCGGCCCGGAACGCCGCATAGGTCTCGGGCTCGACCTCCTCGTAGTCGTAGCGGGCTCCGCTCGGGACGAACCAGACCGAGAGGATTTTCGTCGACGGGTCGTAGTGGGTATTGCGGATGGCAGTGGACGGCATGTCGAAAATCCCGCTTCGTCCCCAAATCTTCTCCAAATCCTGCTTCGAACATGCGTAATGCCGCAACGATGCGGAGGTTCCGACAGGGAGGCGCACCACAACGCCGAAAATCTTGCCCGGGTGGCGAGGCTTCCTATCTCTCCGTCAGATGGCACAGACGAAATCCAGCACAACAGCATATGCCAGCCAGGGCGATCTCTTCGGCGCGGCCGACACGCTGCCGGAAGGATTTTCTTACCGGCCTAGCCTGATCACAACGGACGAAGAGGCGGAACTGGTCCGTCACCTCAATGAACTGTCCTTCAAGCCGTTCGATTTCCACGGCCACCTTGCCAACCGGCAGGTCGCCGGCTTCGGCTGGCGCTACGACTACGACCGGCGCCAGGTCGTCGAAGCGCCGCCCATCCCGAAATTCCTGCTGCCGCTTCGCGACAAGGTCGCGGATTTTGCCGGCAGGCAGGCCACGGAATTCGCGCAAGTGCTCATCAACGAGTATCGGCCGGGCGCGGGCATAGGTTGGCATCGCGACAAGCCGCATTTCGATCTCGTCGCCGGCGTCTCCCTGCTGGCGCCCTGCAGCTTTCGGCTGCGCCGAAAAAACGGCTCGAAATGGGATCGCAAGACGATCGAGGTTCAGCCGAGATCTGTCTATCTCATTGACGGCCCGGCGCGCCACGAGTGGGAGCACAGCATTCCTCCGGTCGCCGGGCACCGCTATTCGATCACGCTGCGCACTCTGAAATAGGCCACACTCCAAGCCACGCAGCAGCCGCTCTGGAAGACCGAGCGCAGTTGTGCTTCGACCGCACATGAGCGTGGATCGCAGCAGAGTTTTGGTTACCCGCGCAGCGCTCTTCCTGTGGGCATGCCTGTCCTGCGTTCTGGCTCTGCAGTGGCTCGTCGACCTTGGCATGGTCGGCTTTCCCGACGGATACATAACGCCCTATGCAAGAGCAACGAGCACGCTGTTGCATGTCCTTGTCTGGGCATGCCTGGCTCAAAGTCTCTACTTCGCTTGCCGAGCCTTGTTTGGCAAACGCTTCGAGCCTGCTCCTCTCTTCCTGCAAATCCTGATCGCCGCCGCACTGACTGTCGTGCCGGTATTCATCGTAAAACACTGTCCGCGGTCCCAGGTATGCAGCAACATCTATGAAGCGCTCACGAATACGATGATGGACGACGGCACCGGCGGATGACGTTGTGTCTCCAGTAACTGACGAGAGATAGAAGTTTGGCGTCGCGCCCGCGCGGTGGCGGTAAAACCTGGAGGAACCATGCGAAAGATCCTGGCATCGATGCTGCTGTTCGCGGCGGCGCTATCTGCAAACCCCGCTCGGGCGCTGGACAGTACCATCCCGCCGGTTGTCGTCACACCGCTTGCCGATCGCAGCCAGACGGCGTCCGGCCAGCCGATCGTGCTGCCGCAGAAAAATGTCCAGGTCCTGGTTTCAACCTATGACATTGCGGTCGGCGCCACTCTGCCGGTGCACAAGCACCCGTTTGCCCGCTACGCCTATGTCGAGGCCGGGACACTCAAAGTGACGAATGTCGAGACCGGCAACAGCAACACCTACAAGACGGGCGATTTCATCATCGAGATGATCGGCCAGTGGCACCAGGCCACCAACATCGGCGACGGCCCGGTCAAGCTGCTGGTCATCGACCAGGTCGAACAAGGCGCCAAGAACACGGTGCTGCGCCAGTAATTGCGGATCGGCCGGGTTGCCGGGCTGGCCCAAGCAGCGACTGGCTGTTCCGGCTTCCCCACCAACCGAGCCGATGCTAGGGCTGGCCGTCATGCAATCATGAAGGATCGCCCCTTGGCCGGAAATGCTCGCCCCCTGATCGAAATCTGCGTCGAAGGCATCGATGGACTGCTGGCTGCGCAGGCCGCCGGCGCCGACCGGGTCGAGCTCTGCGCCAGCCTGGTCGAAGGCGGCATCACGCCCAGCCTCGGCACGGTGCGCGCCGCACTCGAGAGCGCGACAATTCCCTTCCATGTCATCGTGCGGCCGCGCGGCGGCGATTTCCTCTACAGCGAGGCCGAATACAGCTCGATGCTCGCCGATGTCGCAGCGCTTCGTGACCTCGGCGTCGCCGGCGTCGTCGTCGGTTGCCTCAATGCCGACGGCACCATCGATGAAACCCGCATGGGCGCGCTGGTCCATGCCGCCGGTCCGCTCGCCGTCACCTGCCACCGCGCCTTCGACATGACCCGCGACCCGGCCGAGGCGCTGGAAGCGCTGATCCGCTGCAAGGTCGGCCGCGTGCTGACCAGCGGCCAGAGGGACACCGCGGTGGAAGGCGCCGGCCTGTTGGCGGATCTCGTCCGCCAGGCCGACGGCCGCATCATCATCCTCGGCTGCGGCGCGCTGGACCCCGAAAACATCGCCGGGGTGCTGGCATCAACCGGGCTGACGGAACTGCATTTCGCCGCGCTCAAGGACGTACCGAGCGCCATGGCCTACCGCAACCCGCAAGTCGGCATGGGCGGCGGCGATCTGGACCGCGAATACCGCACCACAATCACCGATGGGGCGCTGGTTGCCGCGACGATTGCGGCGGCCAGAGCATGATGAGCGAAGCCGTGACTGGGCCGTCGCCGATCAGCCGTGTCTCGCCTCAGGACGAAGCGGCCATCCTCGCACTCAACAACGAGCACGCCGCCGAACTGTCATGGCTCGAGCCCGAACGGCTGTCTTTCCTGCTTGGCGAAGCGTTTTACATCAGGCGCATCGGCACGCTCGAAGCCTTCATCATGACCTTCGACCAGAATGCGGCCTACGACAGCCCGAATTTCCTCTGGTTCCGCGAGCGCTATCCACGCTTCGTCTATGTCGACCGCGTCGTCGTCGCGGCGCAAGCGCGCGGCCGCGGCCATGCCCGCCGGCTCTACGAGGATCTGTTCGGGGAAGTCGCACGCGCGGGCCACAGCATCGTCACCTGCGAGGTCAATGTCGAACCGCCCAATCCGGCTTCGGACGCCTTCCATGCGGCGCTTGGCTTTGCCGAGGTCGGTGACGCGGTGATCCATGGCGGCAAGAAGGCGGTGCGCTACTACCTCAAGGAGATCGCCGGCTGATGGGTCGCTGGCTGATGATCGGCAAGCAGATCGCCACGGCGGCATAAGATTAGGAATCCGTAGCCCTCACCAATTCCGGTTCAGCCAGGCCCGCGCGGGCTTCTCGACCAGATAGTAGCTGCATAATGCACAGGCGAAGACAGCCGCCAGCATCGGGATCGGCGCACTGCCCTGCTCGGCGACGAATTTGTAGAAGGGCTGTTGCCAGAGATAGAGCGAGTACGACCACAGCCCGATCATCACCATCGGCCTGGATGAAAGCAGGCCGGTCAGATGCCAGCTGCTGGTGTCCAGCGTATTGACGGCAAGCGCCAGCAAGGGCACCGCCAGGAGATAGTGGACCGGCGTCGGCACCGGATCGAGGAACAGCAATATAGCCGCCGCCGCCGACACGAGGCTGACATAGGGGCTCTTCAGGAATGCCGGCACCCGGTCATCGTGCTTGAGCAGGCAGATCGATGCCGACAGCAGGATCGAGGCGATATGCACATCGGTGCGCCAATAGCTGTGCTCGTAATCCATGCCGAGCACCCAGTACGAAATGGCGCCATTGGCCATCGCCAGCAGCGACAGCGTCACCAGCAGCCGAACGACATTACCCCGCCCGGTCACCACCACGCTGATCAGCGCCAGGATGATGTAGGCATGCTCTTCCACGCACAGCGACCAGATGTGGTCGAGCGCGCCGGCGCGGGTGATGAGAATTCCGGCATAGTTGTAGGTGAATGTCAGCGCCGTCAGCGCCGCCTTCCATTTGAAGCCGATAAAGGTGCCGGAGAGCCCGATCATGGCTGATGTCACGAACACCAGCAGCGCGGGATAGATGCGCGAAAAGCGGCGCTTGAAGAATTTTTTCAGCGGAAAGCGTTCGATGAACAGTATCTCGCCCATCAGCCGGCCTGAGAGCACGAAGAAGAACTCGACGCCGAGCACGCCGAGATTGATCCCGGGAACGGGGAAGAAATGGCCGATCAGCACCAGTGCGATCGAAAGCCCGCGCCAGCCATCGAGATAGGCCAGTCTTGCTCTGGCGGCTTTGTCGGCTGTGGCCCGCGGCAGGGCAACAGACGCTGCGGAGATGTCGGCCATGCCGATCCTCTACGACGCAAGATCTTGGCGCAGCTCACACCGCCGCGCGCAGAATCCACCCCGTGTTCCGCCAAGCTATACATATTGCAGTGCAATATCAGATTGTGCAAGTGCGAGAATGGGGCTGGGCAGTCCCTTGGGAAGTATGCGCCTGTTCTTGCACGGGAATTACCTGAAACAACGGATTTGCGCGTGGCAGCGAACTCGCAAGGACTGGGCAGTTACAGCTCGCCGCAGACGAACAAAGGGGCCGCGATGGCCCCTTTCCTTGTCAGTAGTTGATGATGTCAGGCGTTGGCTGCCGCCACGGCGCGCTTGGCCATCACGGCGATCAAATTGGCGCGGTATTCGGCCGAAGCGTGGAGGTCGGTCATCAAATTCTTCGCCGGCACTTTCACGCCGTCGAGCGCCGATGCGGCAAAGTTCTTCGCCAGTGCGGCTTCGATCTCCTTCGAGCGGAACACACCGTCATCGCCGGCGCCGGTAACGGCAACGCTGACCCCGTCCTTGCCCTTGGCCACGAACACGCCGACAATCGCATAGCGCGAGGCCGGGTTGCGGAATTTTTCGTAAGCAGCCTTGGCCGGCGCGGTAAAACTCACCGCCGTGATGATCTCGCCTTCTTTCAGCGCCGTCTCGAACAGGCCGGTGAAGAATTTCGCGGCTGAAATCTCGCGCTTGTTGGTGACGATGGTGGCGCCCAGCGCCGAGAGCGCCGCCGGATAATCGGCGGCTGGGTCGTTGTTGGCGACCGAGCCGCCGATCGTGCCCTTGTGGCGCACCGCCGGATCGCCAATCAGCGACGCCAGATGCGCAAGCGCCGGACAGGCCTTTCTCAGTCTCTCGTCATTGGCGACGTCGTAATGGGTGGTGGCAGCGCCGATGGTGACGGTCCTGCCCGACACCTTGACGCCTTGCAGCTCCCTGATCCGCGACAGGTCGATCAGGTCGGACGGTGCGGCGAGCCGCGTCTTCATCGCCGGGATCAGCGTCATGCCGCCTGACAAAAGCCTGGCGTCGCCGCTCTTCACCAGCTTGGCGGCGTCGGCGACCGAGGCGGCGCGGTGGTAGTTGACTGCGTACATGGGATCCTCCTGAAGTGTTAGGCAGTAGTAAGTAGGGAGTAGGGAATAGGGACGCTGTCATCTCCGGTAATGCCCATTCCCTACTCACTACTCCCTACTCACTCATTTCTTCGCCCTAATCGCCGCCCACACCGTCGACGGCGAGGCCGGCATGGCGATGTCCACAATCCCCAAAGCGTCGGTGATGGCGTTGATGACCGCCGGCGGCGAGCCGATGGCGCCGGCCTCGCCACAGCCCTTGATGCCGAGCGGATTGCTCGGACACGGCGTGTTCGACGTCGAGACCTTGAATGACGGCAGGTCGTCCGCGCGCGGCATGGTGTAGTCCATGTAGCTCGCCGTCAGCAGCTGCCCGCTATCGTCATAGTGCGCGCCTTCCAGCAGCGCCTGGCCGATACCCTGGGCGATGCCGCCATGCACCTGACCCTCGACGATCATCGGGTTGATGATGTTGCCGAAATCGTCCGCCGCGACGAACTGGACGATCTCGGTCGTGCCGGTTTCCGGATCGATCTCGACCTCGCAGATGTAGCAGCCCGCCGGGAAAGTGAAGTTCGCCGGATCGTAGAAGGCGGTTTCCTTCAGTCCCGGCTCCATGCCTGCCGGCAGATTGTGAGCGGTGTAGGCGGCAAGAGCCACCTGGAACCAGGGCAGGCTCTTGTCGGTGCCGGCGACCTTGACCTCGCCATTCTCGATGACGATGTCGCCCTCGTCGGCTTCGAGCAGATGGGCGGCGATTTTCTTGGCCTTGGCCTCGACCTTGTCGAGCGCCTTGGCGATTGCCGACATGCCGACCGCGCCCGAGCGCGAGCCGTAGGTGCCCATACCCATCTGCACCTTGTCGGTATCTCCATGGACGATCGAGACCGAGTCCAGTGGCACGCCAAAACGCTGGTTGACGAGTTGCGCGAAGGTCGTCTCATGGCCCTGGCCATGGCTGTGCGAGCCGGTCAGCACCTCGATCGTGCCGACGGCATTGACCCGCACCTCGGCCGATTCCCACAGACCGACGCCGGCGCCGAGCGAGCCGACCGCCGCCGACGGCGCGATGCCGCAGGCCTCGATGTAACAGCTCATGCCGATGCCGCGCAGCCTGCCTTGGTTGGCGGCGGCAGCCTTGCGTTCCGCAAAGCCGGCATAGTCGGACGCCTGTGTCGCCGCATCGAGTGAAGCTCCATAGTCGCCGGCGTCATAGTTCATGATGACCGGCGTCTGGTGCGGAAACTCGGTGATGAAATTGATGCGCCGCAACTCCGCCGGAGAGACCTCGAGTTCGCGTGCGGCGGTCTCCATTGTGCGTTCGAGCAAATAGGTCGCTTCCGGCCGCCCTGCCCCACGATAGGCATCGACGGGTGCCGTGTTGGTGTAGACGGTGCGCACATTGGCGTGGATTGCGGGAATATTGTACTGGCCCGACAGCAGCGTCGCGTAGAGATAGGTCGGCACGCAAGACGAGAACAGCGACATGTAGGCGCCGAGATTGGCGATGGTGTCTACCTTGAAGCCGGTGATCCGGTTGTTCTTGTCGAACGCCATTTCGACTGTCGAGACATGGTCGCGGCCATGCGCGTCGGTGAGAAAGCTTTCGGTGCGGTCGGCAACCCATTTGACCGGCACGCCGGTCTTCTTCGACGCCCACAGGCAGACGATCTCTTCGGGATAGATGTAGATCTTCGAGCCGAAGCCGCCGCCGACATCGGGCGCAATGACGCGCAGCTTGTTTTCCGGTGCGACATTGTAGAAGGCGCTCATCACCAGCCGCGCGACATGCGGGTTCTGCGACGTCGTCCAGCAGGTAAAATGGTCCTCGGCTTTGTCGTAATGGCCAAGGGCCGCGCGCGGCTCCATGGCGTTGGGAACCAGCCGGTTGTTGACGATCTTCATGCGGGTGACATGGGCCGCCGCCTGGATCGCTGCGTCGGTCGCCTTGGCGTCGCCGATCTCCCAGTCGAAGATCAGATTGTCCTCGGCATCGGCATGGACCTGCGGCGCACCTTTTTGCAGCGCCTTGGTGGCATCGACCACCGCCTTCAATTCCTTGTAGGTGATCTCGACCGCTTCGGCCGCGTCGCGGGCCTGGCCCTTGGTTTCCGCCACCACGATGACGACCGCATCGCCGACATAGCGCACCTTGTCGACCGCCAGCGGCGACCACGCGCCCATCTTCATCGGCGAGCCGTCCTTGGAATGGATCATCCAGCCGCAGATCAGGTTGCCGATGCCGTCGGCCTTGAGCTCCTTGCCGGTCAAGACGCCGATGACGCCGGGCATCGCCTGCGCTCGTCTGACGTCGATCTTCTTGATCTGAGCATGCGCGTGCGGGCTGCGCACGAAAGCGGCATGCTTCATGCCGGGAACCACCATGTCCTCGACATAGCGGCCGGCGCCGGTGATGAAGCGTTTGTCTTCCTTGCGCACGACCCGAGCGCCGATACCTTCAATGCCCATAGGAATTCCTCCGGAATAGCGAATAGTGAGTGGCGAATAGTGATTAGTGAGTAGGGAATTGTGCTCGGAGCGGTTCGGCTAAACCGACTACTCGCTACTCCCTATTCGCTACTCGCTTCTTTCTTACGCTGCCTGTTTCGCCCTGCCCTTCGGCACCTTCGCCATAGTCTGCCATGCGGCGAGGATCGCCTTGACGATGTTGTGGTAGCCGGTGCAGCGGCAGATGTTGCCTTCGAGCTCGGCGCGCACCGTCGCCTCATCGAGGCCTTCGGGATGGCGCGCGATCATGTCGGTCGCGGTCATGATCATGCCCGGCGTGCAGAAGCCGCATTGCAGCCCATGATGTTCCTTGAACGCGGCCTGCATCGGATGCAGGTCGCCGCCATTGGCAAGCCCTTCGATCGTCACCACGGTCGACCCGGAGGCCTGCACGGCCAGCATCGAACAGGACTTCACCGCCTTGCCGTCGACATGCACGACGCAGGCGCCGCATTGAGAGGTGTCACAACCGACATGCGTTCCGGTGAGACCAAGATTTTCGCGCAGGAAATGAACCAGAAGCGTTCGGTCCTCGGCAGCGCCGCTGATCCGTTTTCCGTTCACGACAAACGAAACGTCCGACATGCATCCTCCCTGGGTATGACCTTGGTAGTCATGCTGCCGATGCGGCTTTGGCGCTCGGCCATGCGCTATTGGTACACTGCACAAAGCGCAAAAAACACACGGCGCTCATTGTACTTTCGGTCATGGAGAAAACGAAAATCATGGGCCTGTCCGCCCCATTGCCAAAGAGCGAATAGGGGGCAACAATGCCCTCGACGCCAGCTCGCCGAGAGACATAAAACGGGCGCGCGCAGGAAGCGTCGGAGGATATCGGGAGGAAGCCTCTGGCCAGTTCACGGACGAGCTATGCATCCGGTCTGTCGGCGCTCACCACCGACGAGCCCGACGCCGATGCATTCGCCCTGGCGGTCGCTGTCGAGGCCGCAGCCATCGATGCCGGCTTTGCCCTGCTGTTCTTCTCCCAGAGCTTGTTTGACGCGAGCGTCCTTTCGCAAGGGCTGAAGACCCACGCACCGACGCTGGCCTACGCCGCCTGCTCGACCGCCGGCGAGATCACCCCCCAGGGCCTGGAGGAAGGCCATGTGCTGGCGCTGCTCTTTCCCTCCGCGTCGTTTTCGGCGGTCAGCACCATGGTCGACAATCTCTCCTCGTCGGGAATGGACAGGATCACTGATGAAGTCGAGGGCTTGCGGCGGTTGCTGCGCGGACGCACCGGCAGTTGCCATGCCAAAAGCACCTTCGCGCTCTGCTTCATCGACGGCCTGTCCTTTGCCGAGGAAGCTGTAACCTCGGCCATCCATTGGGGGCTGGACGACATCCCGCTGATCGGCGGTTCGGCGGGCGACGATTTGAAATTCGAAACCACCAGGCTGATTTCGAACGGCAAGGTTGCGTCCGATAGCGCCATCATTGTGCTGATCGCCACCGAGATCCCGTTCCATGTCTTCAAGACCGACAATTTCATCCCCACCGACGAGAAGCTGGTGGTGACGGCATCCGATCCGGACCACCGCACCGTGCGCGAATTCAACGCCACCAATGCGGCTGAGGAGTATGCAGCCTCCGTCGGCATCGTTGCGCAGAACCTGACGCCGATGAGCTTCGCTTCGCACCCGGTGGTGGTGAAAGTGGGTGGCGAATTTTACTGCCGCTCGATCCAGAAGATGCATCCCGACGGCTCGCTGTCATTCTTCTGCGCCATAGACGACGGCGTCGTGCTGTCCATCGCCCAGCCCAAGGACATGGTGGAATCCACGCGCGCCGCACTGCGCGACGTCGAGCAACGGCTCGGCGGCATCGACATGATCCTCGGCTTCGATTGCGTGCTGCGCCGGCTCGATGCGCGCAACCGCCAGGTCTTCCGCGACATTTCGGAGCTCTACCGGGTCAACAATGTCATCGGCTTCGGCACCTATGGCGAACAGTACCGCTCCATGCATCTGAACCAAACCTTCACCGGCATCGCCTTCGGCGAACGCCAGGCGGCGGAATAGCCCATGCCGCTCAGGGATATCGACGACGTCGACAGGCTGAAGAAGATCAACGCCGCTCTGGTCAGCCGCGTCGAGCGCTCGATGGACCAGCAGGGCAACGCCTTCTCGCTGTTCCAGACCGCAATTTCACTGGAAACCCGGGTGCGCATGCGCACCGAGGAACTGCACTCGACCTTGCGCCGGCTGGAACAGTCGAACATCGACCTCAGCGCCGCCAAGGAAAACGCCGAGCTGGCAAACTTGTCCAAGACCAGGTTCCTGGCCGCCGCCAGCCATGACGTGCTGCAGCCGCTGAACGCCGCCCACCTCTCCGTCTCGGCGCTGGCCGAAGTGCAGACCAGCGACGAGGGCAAGAAACTTGTCCGCCAGGTCGAGCGCTCGCTGGAGACCATGGAAGACCTGTTGCGCACGCTGCTCGACATTTCCAAGCTCGATGCCGGCGTGGTCCAGCCCGACATCGGCGATGTCAATCTGGAGACGCTGTTTTCCTCGCTGCGGTCGGATTTCCTGCCGGTGGCCGAGATGAAGGGGCTGGCGCTGAAGTTCCGCCCGGTCAGCGCCGTGGTGCGTTCGGACCGCACGCTCTTGCGCCGCATCCTGCAGAACATCCTGTCCAATGCGCTGCGCTATACCCCTTTGGGCGGCGTGCTTGTCGGCACAAGGCATCGCGGCGATACCATCCGCATCGATGTCGCCGACACCGGCTGCGGCATTCCCGAGGATCAGCGCGAGGCGGTGTTCGAGGAGTTCCATCGCGGCTCCGCCATTCCAGCCGACACCGGGATCTCCGGCGGCGGGCTGGGCCTGGGCCTTGCCATCGTGCGGCGCATGGCCGCCGCGCTCGGTCATCCCGTGACGTTCTCCTCGAGGGTTGGGCGCGGCACCATCTTCCACATCGACGTGCCGGTCGGCATCGGCGCCAGCGCCGATGCGATCGCCAGCCTTGCCGAGATGGAGCGGCCGCGCGGCTACGGCCTGTTCGGCACCAAGGTCCTGCTGGTCGAAAATGACGCCGACGTGTTGCAGGCGATGACCTTCCTGCTCGAGCGCTGGCAGTGCCTGGTGCGCGCCGCGACCTCGACCGAGGCTGCGATCAGCCTGCTTGGCGACACCGACTGGGTGCCCGACATCGTCATTGCCGACCAGCATCTCGACGACGGCGACCTCGGCACCGCAACAATAGCCGAAGTCCGCGACTATCTCGGCCGCGCCGTGCCGGCGCTGATCGTCACCGCCGACGGATCGGAGGCCGTCGCCAAGGCAGCCCGCGCCGCAGGCATAGAGCTGATGCGGAAGCCGCTAAAGCCGGCGCAGCTAAGGGCGCTGCTGGCGCATCTGCTGGCTTGAGCTCCATACCCTCCCCTCGATGGGGAGGGTCGGCGCGCAGCGCCGGGGCGGGGTGCAGCGCCAAGCTCCCCCCCCCCCCCCCCCCCCNGGGGCGGGGTGCAGCGCCAAGCTCCCCCACCCCGCTCCGCTTCGCGGATCGACCCTCCCCACAAGGGGGAGGGTAAAGATCAAAACCCGGCCTGATCGCGAAACAGCTCCGCATTGTCCAGCTTCGACACCTCAATCACCGCTTGCGTCCGGCTATACACATTGAGCTTGCGCAGGATCTCCGAGACATGCGCTTTGACCGTGGTCTCGCCGACCTGCAGCTCGTAGGCGATCTGTTTGTTGAGCAGGCCGTGGCGCAGCATCTGCAGCACCCGCAGCTGCTGCGGCGTCAGTTTCGCCAGCCGCTGCACCATGTCGGCGCGGTCTGTGCTGTCGGCGTCCGGCGGCTGTCCCTCATAGTTTTCCGGCACATAGATCGCGCCTTCCATCACGGAGCGGATGGCGGCGGCGAGATCGCTTTTGCGCGCCGATTTCGGGATGAAGCCGGCAGCGCCATAGGACAGTGCCTCTGAAATGATCTTCGGCTCCTCATAGCCCGAGACGACGACCACCGGCAGCCGCGGATGGCGGGTCCTGAGTTGCAGCAGCCCGTCGAAGCCATGGACATCGGGCATGTTGAGATCGAGCAGCGCCAGGTCGAACGGTTTTATCCCACCCAGGAGATCGAGCGCTTCGGCGATCGAGCGCGCCTCCACCGTGTCGACTTCCGGGTACGCCATCTGCACGGCGCTGTGCAGCGCCTCGCGAAACAGCGGATGGTCGTCGATGATCAGAAACCGGGCGCGATCGTTGACTGCGGTCATGGTGTTCGTTTCAGTCCTCCCTGGGCAGGATACTCCCCGGACCATGGGCAGCTTATTGGCAAATAGTCTATCGCCATCTTAACCCCCGGAGGCGAAGCCGACTTTATCCGACAATCAAGGCGCAGCCGATGCTTTTGCGGACGCTGATGCCTTGCCCGGCGGTTCAAATCGGTCAAATGTGCCGGCAGTTGAAGCAGAAAGACCTGGTATGACAGACTTCGTCCTTCCCTTGCCCGCAACCCCATCGGTCGCCATAGCAGGCTCGTCGGCTCGCTTCGCGGTGCGCCGCATCTTCTGCGTCGGCCGCAACTACGCCGCGCACGCCCGCGAACTCGGCAATGACGAACGCGACCCGCCCTTCTTCTTCACCAAGCCGGCCGACGCGGTGGTCGATTCCGGCACCACGATCCCCTACCCGCCGCTGACCAAGAACCTGCACCACGAGATCGAGCTGGTCGCTGCGATCGGCAAGGCCGGCTTCCGCATTCCCCGCGCTGAGGCGCTAGACCATGTCTGGGGCTACGGCGTCGGCATCGATCTCACCCGCCGCGACCTGCAGGACGAGGCCAAGAGGGCGGCGCGGCCGTGGGACTGGTCGAAGGCCTTCGACCGCTCGGCGCCCTGCGGCCCGTTGGTACCAGCCGCCAAATCCGGCCACCCGCAAAAGGGCCGCATCTGGCTCGCCGTCGACGGCACGGTGAAACAGGAGGGCGACCTCGCCGAACTGATCTGGCCGATCGCCGATATCGTTTCTATCTGCAGCAGTGCGGTTGTACTACAACCGGGCGACCTGATCTTCACCGGCACGCCGGCCGGCGTCGGCGCGGTGGTGCCGGGCCAGACGATGACCGGCGGCGTCGACGGCATCGGCACCATCGAGATCACCGTCGGCCAAGATCCCGTCGGCCAAGATCGCATCGGCCAAGATTCCACCGGCCAAGATTCCAGCAGCAAGCCGTGACCCGATGAGCGATCTCGTCCTCCACAACTACTACCGCTCCTCCACCTCCTACCGCGTGCGCATTGCGCTGGAGATGAAGGGCCTGAGCTACGAGTACGTGCCGCATCATCTGCGTCACGGCGACCATCTGGAGCCCGCTTACCGCGCGGTCAATCCGCAGGGGCTGGTACCGGCGCTGATCCTGGGCGACGGCACGCTTTTGACGCAGTCGCTGGCAATCATCGAATTTCTCGACGAGACCAAGCCCGAGCCGCGGCTGCTGCCGAAGGACGCGCTCGGCCGGGCGCGCGTGCGAATGCTGGCGCAGATGATCGCCTGCGACATCCACCCGGTGAACAATCTGCGCGTGCTGACCTCGCTGCGGACTCTGTTCGGCGCCGGCGACCAGGATGTCATCCACTGGTTCCGCCACTGGGTGAACGAAGGGTTCCAGCCGCTTGAAAAGATTCTGGCTTCATCTGATGAGACCGGCGCCTTCTGTCATGGCGACACGCCCGGCCTGGCCGACATCTGCCTGGTCGCCCAAATCGCCAGCAACGCCCGTTTCGGCGTTGACCTGACGCCCTACCCCGAGATCTCGCGCATCCACGCCGCCTGCATGGCGCTGCCGGCCTTTCAGAGGGCAGCGCCAGAGAATCAGATAGATGCCGAATAGGCGCACAATGCCGGAGCAGAGCACAGAGAGTTGCCGATGAAAGCCGTCGTCTTCGAAAAATTCGGTGAGGCGCCGAGAATCCAGACCGTGCCGGATCCGAAACCGGCCGCCGACGGCGTCGTCATCAAGGTCGAGGCGACCGGGCTCTGCCGCAGCGACTGGCATGGCTGGATGGGCCATGACGACGGCATCACGCTGCCGCATGTGCCGGGCCATGAGCTGGCCGGCGTCGTCGTCGCCGTCGGCAAGCAGGTCACCCGCTGGAAGGCCGGCGAACGCGTCACCGTGCCGTTCTGTGTCGGCTGCGGCCGCTGCTTCGAATGCAATTCGGGCAATCATCAGGTCTGCGAACACCAGACGCAGCCCGGCTTCACCGCCTGGGGATCGTTTGCCGAATATGTCGCCATCGAGCATGCCGACACCAATCTGGTGCGCCTGCCCGAGGAGATGGAGTTCGCCACCGCCGCCAGCCTCGGCTGCCGCTTCGTCACCTCCTTTCGCGCCATTGTCGACCAGGGCCGGGTGACGCCGGGCGAATGGGTGGCGGTGCATGGCTGCGGCGGCGTCGGCCTGTCGGCGATCATGATCGCCAGTTCCATGGGCGCCAATGTCATCGCCATCGACCTCACCGACGAGAAACTTGAATTGGCCAAAAAGATCGGCGCGGTAGCGACCATCAACGCCTCGACGACGCCGAACGTGGTCAAGGCGGTCAAGCAGATCACCAATGGCGGCGCGCATATGTCGATGGACGCGCTCGGCCACTCCACGACCTCGTTCAATTCGATCGCGAACCTGCGCCGGCGCGGCCGCCATGTGCAGGTCGGCCTGATGCTGGGCGAACACGCCCGCCCGCAAGTGCCCATGGACAAGGTGATCGCCTTCGAGCTGGAAATCCTCGGCAGCCACGGCATGCAGGCCTACCGCTACCCCGCCATGATGGAAATGATCCGCACCGGCAAGCTCAAGCCCGAACTGCTGGTCGGCAGAAAGATCAGCCTCGACGAGGCGCCTGCGGCGCTGATGGCAATGGGCGGGTTCGAGGGGATTGGCATTGGGGTGGTGACGAAGTTCTAGGGCGGAGTCGCCCTCCACCACCAAACCCCTAGCGTGCAAACTTCTTCGCCCCGAACACGCAAGCCACCACGCCGAGCGTGACGACCACCATCAGCGGGCTGACCTGCTCGTGCAGCAGCGACGCTGCCAGCGCCAGGCCGAAAAAGGGCTGCAGTAGCTGCAACTGCCCGACGGCAGCGATGCCGCCTTGGGCGAGGCCACGGTACCAGAACACGAAGCCGATCAGCATGCTGAACAGCGAGACATAGGCGAGACCCGCCCAGGCGCCGGAGCCGACGCCGGCGAAGGACGACGGCAGCGTCGCAAAGGTCAGCACCAGCATGATCGGCAGCGAGATCGCCAGCGCCCAGCAGATCACCTGCCAGCCGCCCAGCCTGCGCGACAATGCCGCCCCCTCGGCATAGCCCAGGCCGCAGACCATGATGGCGGCCAGCATCAGGCCGTCGCCGACAGGTGAGGCCGTCACGCCTTGCATCAGGGCAAAACCGGCGACCAGCGCGCTGCCGATGCAGGAAAACAGCCAGAAGGCCGGGCGCGGACGCTCGCCACCGCGCAGCACGCCGAAGATCGCGGTGGCCAGCGGCAGCAGGCCGACGAAGATGATGGAATGCGCAGAGGTGACGTGCTTCAGCGCCAGCGCGGTGAGCAAGGGAAAGCCGACAACCACGCCAAGGGCGACGATCACCAGCGACAGAAAATCGCCGCGCTCCGGGCGTTTCTGCCGAAACAGCATCAGCATGGCGAGACCGAGAAGTCCGGCAATCGCGGCGCGGGCCGAAGTCAGGAATATCGGATCGAAATCGGCCACGGCCACGCGCGTTGCCGGCAGCGAGCCTGAGAAGATCAGCACGCCGATGAATCCGTTCATCCAGCCGCTCGCGGTTTTGTCCATTCCGGGCTCCATTGCTTTCGCCCTCTATCGGGCAAGTGCCTATGGTGCAGCCAGAGACAATGCAGTACAATTCCGCAAAACTGTAATGGCTATCAGAGCAATACAGATGACCGAACTCATTTTGGAAACCGGCAATGCGCACCCTCCTGTCGCGACCACGCTTGTGGAAACTGTCATGGCGACCATCCGCCAGCGGATATCGGCGCGCAGCCTGACGCCAGGCGCGCGGCTACCTTCGATCCGCGCCTTTGCCAAGGCCATGCAGGTGTCCAAGTCGACCGTGGTCGAAGCCTATGAGCGGCTCGCTGCCGAAGGCGCGATACGCTCACGGCCGGGCTCGGGTTTCTATGCCGCCGGATCGCTGGCGCCACTGTCGCTGGCCGAGATAGGCCCGCGGCTCGACCGCGCTGTCGATCCGCTGTGGGTCTCGCGCCAGTCGCTGGAAGCCGGCGACGAGATGCTGAAACCCGGCTGCGGCTGGATGCCGGCCTCATGGATGCCGCAGGGGGCCTTGCGCCGGGCGCTGCGCACCGTGGCGCGCGCCGACGATGTCGACCTAGCCGATTACGGCACGCCGCTCGGCCTGCCGCCGCTCAGGCAATTGCTCGCGCGGCGCATGGCTGGCCATGGCATCGAGGTCTCGCCCGAACAGATCATGCTGACCGAATCGGGCACGCAGGCCATCGATCTTCTGTGCCGCTTCCTGATCGAACCGGGCGATACCGTGCTAGTCGACGACCCCTGCTATTTCAATTTTCACGCGCTGCTGCGCGCCCACCGCGCCAAGGTCGTCAGCGTGCCCTACACGCCATCGGGGCCTGATATCGAGCTGTTCGCGCAGGCGCTCGCCGAGCACAGGCCGCGCCTCTACATCACCAATTCCGCCATCCACAACCCGACCGGCGCGATCCTGTCGCCGGTCACCGCGCACCGGCTGCTGAAGCTCGCCGACCAGTCGGACCTGACCATCGTCGAGGACGACATCTTCGCCGATTTCGAGCACAGCCCAGCGCCTCAGCTGGCGGCGTTCGACGGCCTCAACCGCGTCGTCCATATCGGCAGCTTCTCCAAGACGCTATCGGCGTCGGTTCGCTGCGGCTTCATCGCGGCACCGCGCGACTGGATCGAGCAACTCACCGACCTCAAGATTGCCACCACCTTCGGCGGCGGCCGGCTGGCGGCCGAACTGGTGCTGACGCTGCTTAGGGACGGCAGCTACCGCAAGCACATGGAATTGCTGCGCGCGCGGCTTTCCCGCGCCATGGGTGAGACGGGCGCGCGCCTGAAGGCGATCGGCATCACGCCCTGGATCGACCAACCGGCCGGCTTGTTCCTGTGGTGCAGCCTGCCGGATGGCGTGGATGCGGCTGAAATTGCTCGCCGTGCATTGGCCGACAACATCGTGCTGGCGCCCGGCAATGCATTCAGCCTGTCGGGAACCGCCAGCCGGTTCCTGCGCTTCAACGTTGCCCAGTGCCAGGACGAGCGGATTTTCAGGGTGCTCAAGGCGGCAATGGCGCGCTGAGCGCTCAGCGGGAGGCCGCGCAGACCTTCCGAACGCAATCTCGCAGCCAGCGTTGCGCCGGATCGGCATCGAGCCGTGGATGCCAGAGCATCGAGATGGTGACCTCCACCGTGGCGACCGGCAGCGGAAAGCTGACCATGCCGGCGCGTGCGCCTTGCGTGTGCCGTTCGGGCACGCTGGCAATAAGGTCCGAAGCGCGCGCCATGGCGAGTGCAGCCGAAAAGCCGGAGACCATGCACGCCACGGTTCGCTGCAGGCCGAGCAGCGCCAAAGTCTGATCGATCGGCCCTCTTTCCCGACCCCGCCGTGAAACGCTGATGTGGCGGCCGGCCGCGTAGCGTTCAGGCGTCACCGCGCCTTCGCTCAAGGGATGGCCGGCTCCTACGGCGCCGACGAACCGGTCACGGAACAGCGCCTGTATCAGCACTTCAGGTCCGGTCTCGCCGGCAACGCCGATTTCCAGATCGATCGCTGCGTCGCGCAACGAGGCGACATCCTTGTCGGCTTTCGGCGCAAATCGCAGCCGCACGCCCGGCGCCTCGGCCTGGATGCGAGCGACAAGACGCGGCCCGAACTCCTCGACGAACCCTTCATTGGTGCGCAGCGTGAAGATCTGGTTCAGCTTCGCGAGATCGAGAGGCCTGGCAGGGCGCAGCAACGTTTCTGCTTCCTGGACGACACGGCCGGTCTGCTGCCGCAATGCCTCCGCGCGCGGCGTCGGCACAAGGCCTCGACCGGCCCGAACCAGCAGCGGGTCGCCGGTCGCTTCGCGCAGTCGCGCCAGGGTGCGACTCATCGCCGAAGGGCTGAGCCGCAGCCGGGTTGCCGCGCGAGCCACGCTACCTTCGGTCAGCAGGACGTCGAGAGCGAACAGCAGATTGAGGTCGGGCGATGTCATTGGCGGATTGTAGCACATGCCATGGCGTTTGGTGCACGATTAAGATGCAAATGCTGCGCCTTCCGCCATTCCACCCTGACGACTAGATCTCCGACAGGTCCGGTTGCGGGACTGACAAGGAGGAAATCGCCATGGCAACTGCCGAGCAGAACGAGTGCGCATCGGCGCCGCAGAAAACCCGGTCCGCAGGCCTGGCCCACTCTCCTGTCTTGGCATTGGCCAGCCTGTCGCTCGCCACGCTGCTGTCCTCGCTTGGAACCAGCATTGCCAGCGTTGGACTGCCTTCCCTCATGCAGGCGTTCGGTGCGTCCTTCCAGTCCGTGCAATGGGTGGTTCTCGCCTATCTGCTCGCCATCACCGCCCTGATCGTCAGCGCCGGGCGCCTGGCTGACATGGTCGGCCGCCGGCCGTTGCTGCTCGGCGGCATCGCGCTGTTCACACTGGCCTCGGTGCTCTGCGGCCTGGCGCCGACGCTCTGGCTGCTGATTGCGGCGCGCGCCGTACAAGGACTGGGTGCCGCGCTGATGATGGCGTTGACGCTGGCCTTTGTCGCGGAGACCGTGACCAGGGAGAGAACCGGCAGCGCCATGGGCCTGCTCGGCGCCATGTCGGCAATCGGCACGACGCTCGGCCCCTCGCTTGGCGGCTTGCTGATCGCCGGCTTCGGCTGGCGGGCGATCTTCCTCGTCAATGTGCCGCTCGGCCTCCTGACCTTTGCCCTCGCCTCGCTGGCCCTGCCTGCCCGCGACAAGACTGCGGAAGCAGCTCAAAACAGCTTCGATGCGATCGGGACGGTCTTGCTGGCCCTGACGCTGGCCGCCTATGCATTGGCCATGACGCTCGGCCGCGGCCATTTCGGCGCCCTCAACATCGGCCTGCTGGTGGCCGCCGGCATCGGCGTCGTTCTGTTCGGCGTTGCGCAGACGAAGGCGAAAAGTCCCTTGATCCGGCTTGCCCGGTTGTACGACATCCGGCTCAGCGCCAGCCTCGCCACGAACCTCGTTGTCGCCACAGTGATGATGGCGACCCTGGTGGTCGCTCCATTCTATCTGTCGCGAGCGCTGGGGCTCAATGCTGCGATGGTCGGCGTGGTCCTGTCGACAGGTCCGCTGGTCTCCGCGCTCTCGGCGCTCGTCGCCGGCCGCCTCACCGATCGCTTCGGCGCGCACAGGATGATGGTCGTCGGACTGTTCAGTCTTGCCGTCGGAACCTCATTGTTGTCGCTCGCCGCAACAAAACTCGGCATTGCCAGCTATACCGTGCCGATCGCCGTCACCTGCTTCGGGTACGCCCTGTTCCAGACATCCAACAATGCCGCCGTCATGAGCGGTGTCGCTGCCGGCGAGCGCGGCGTGGTGTCCGGCCTGCTCAATCTGTTGCGCAATCTCGGCCTGATCACCGGCGCATCGCTTATGGGCGCCATTTTTGCGGCTGCCTCGACGGGAGAACGGCAAAGCCAGGACATGCTGACCTCAGCGGCAGCCGCCCACGGCATGCAGGTTACCTTTCAGACGGCAACGGTCCTGGCGATGGCTGCGCTGTTGCTGGCACTGCTCTCGACCCGCGCCGGCGGCAGGCTGTCGGTGCGGCAACAGCCATCATGACCGAAGATAGGGAGCTTACGCTCCCGCCCGCTTGCGCCGCTCATAAAGCATGACCAGCGTTTCGGCGGTCAGCGCCGGCCTCTGTTCGCCCTCGATCTCGACCGTATTGGCGGCCTTCATCAGATACTGGCCCGGCCCCTTGTCCTCCACCGACAACAGCGTCGTGCGCAGCCGGATGCGTGCGCCGACCCTGACGGGCGCCAGGAACCGCACCTTGTCGAAGCCGTAATTGAAGGCGGCTTGCGTGTTTTCGGGGACGATGCCCATGCCCAGCGCCAGCGCGCCGATGATCGACAGCGTCAGATAGCCATGCGCGATCGTGGTGCGAAATGGGCTCTGCCGCTTCGCCCGCTCCGGATCGACGTGGATCCACTGATGGTCGCCTGTGCATTCGGCAAACTGGTTGATGCGGTTCTGGTCGACGGTCGTCCATTCCGACACGCCGAGCTCCTGCCCGGCCATCGCCCTTAACTGCTCGAAGGTCGGCGGCGTTTTCGGCCGTAGTTCCGTCATTCCTGCTTTCCCGGTGGCTCCCAGTGCCTCGGACCACGAACGGACGGCTCCTGTCAATTCGCCCGTTGCGATTCCGTTCCGCCATTTTCCGCCAAACAGCGTCCCTCGTCCATGCTCATGCGCCGCAACCGGCCACTCCTCTCATGGTTGCGTTGAGAGTCACTTCTTGTCATAGCCCGAGCGGATTTCCTCCATCGCTTCCTTGATGCGGCTGCGCAGGATTTCGATCGATTCGGTGCCGGATTTCTTGACCAGCTCGGCCACTTCGCCGGCATTTTTCAGGGCGGCTTCGAAGGATTTCCTGGCGAACTCCGCCTGTTTTGTCATCAGTTCCTGGGGATTGCCCGGCGCCTTGTAGCTCTGCGCCATGTCGCTGACTTCACGCAGCGTGTCCTGCAGCATCTCGCGCTGTCTGGACAACAATGAGGTCGCGCCGGCAGCTCCCGCCCGCGCGGATCTTTCCAGCGCCTCGAGGTTCTTGCGGTGATGCGCGAGGATCGCCTCGACATTCGGCACCTTCAGGTCACGGCCGAACCGGCTGAACATGTCCAGGAACGAATCGGAGTCGGGTTGTTTGGCCATTGCTCGTGCTCCCCAGTTGTCGCAAATGCTGAACCCTGTTCTGGACAATAGCACTCGCGCGCCGTGTGTCCATTCGCACGCCCAAGCAATTCAGCGGCAAATGCAGCATCAGCCAGCGAGAAACAGCCTCTCCGCCGTGTAGAGCACGATACCCGCCAATCCGCCGATAATCATGCCGTTGAAGCGGATATATTGCAGGTCCTTGCCGATGTTCATCTCGATCAGCCTCGTCAGCTGGGCGAGGTCCCAGCGCTTGACCTGGTCGGCGATGAATGTCGACACACCGCTCTTCTGGCTCTCCACGAACGACGACAGCGCCACGACAAAGCCCCGGTTCATGTCGGCCCTGATCTGCGGATCGCCTGAGAGATGGCGGCCGACCTCGACGAACATGTTGGCGAGATGCGCGCGAACAATCGAATTCTCCGCCTTGGCGTCCTGTTCGATGAACACGCTGAGGCTCTGCCACATGTCGCCGGCGAGCGACTTCACTTCCGGCCGCGCCAGGAAATCGCGCTTCAGCTTCTCGGCCCGTTTGGCGTATTGCTTCGAGGTTCTGAGCCGCTCGATGAAGCTGTGCGCGAAACGGTCGAATTCGGCGCGCATCGGATGGTCGGGGTCGGCCCGCACCTCGTCAAGCAGCGAACCGGCGGAAGCGACGATCTTTTTCAGCAGATAGGCGTCGGCTCTGAACAGGTTGAACAGCGACGGCAATTCCTCGCGGATTTTCTCGCGCATGGTCGCCAGCGCCTCTTCATCGTTCAGGAACCGGCCGATCACCCTGGTGAATTCGTCGAAGAGTTTCTGGTGGCGGCGGTCGTCGGTCAGTGCCGACAGCAATTCGGCCGCGAGCGGCGCCAGCGGCACCTTGTCGATCTGCTCCAGCATGCGGCTGGTGACGAAGCCGCGCAGGCCGGATTGCTCGATCGCCGCAAGCGTCTGCGGGACCAGCCGTACGACGAAGCGTGACAGGCCGGCAGAGCGTTCGGCGTCAGTCAGCCAGTCGGCGACGAGTGCTGCAAAATCGACCTCGGCCAGCTTTTCCCGCACCGGCCCGGGCGCCAGAAAATTGACCTCGATGAAGCGGCCCAGATTATCGGCGATGCGGTTCTGGTTCGCTGGGATGATGGCGGTGTGCGGGATCGGCAGGCCCAGCGGCCGCTTGAACAGCGCCACCACCGCGTACCAGTCGGCCAGGCCGCCAATGGTCGCCGCCTCGGCGAAGGCCGCCACGAAGCCCAGCCACGGATACTTGGCCTCGAACGATTTGGCCACGGCAAAAACCACGACGCAAAGCACCAGCGCAGCCGTGGCGAGGAACTTTGTCCGCCGCAACGCGAAAAGCTTGGCGCCCGTCTCGGCATCAAAACCGCCAGGCGCCAGGGACGAAGCCGATTGGGACATGATACGCCGCTCCTCATCGATCTCTTGGCTATCTGGCATGGGCTATTTAGGGGGTGTTTGGGCCCGTAGCATGATCGGATGGGCCGATTTCGTCCGGGAATTGCCGGTTTCGCACGCAAAGTTGACAAGAATGTTCATCTATCATGCAATCCCAGTCTGGAATTGTTCCAAGGTATAGGCCATATTCCGATCAGGCCAGTGTGGGCGAATCCGAAACTCCGGGTGAGAAAGCTGCACCAGCACAATCTAAAATCTGGTGCAGTTCCAGCGCGCCAGCACTCGGTGAGGAATGAAATGCGGCTGACGCGCCAGACCAACTACGCCATGCGCATCCTGATGTATTGCGCCGCCAACAACGATCGCCTGAGCCGCATCCCCGAGATTGCGGCCGCCTATTCGGTGTCGGAGCTTTTCCTGTTCAAGATCCTGCAGCCGCTGGTCGAGCATGGCCTGGTCGAGACAGTGCGCGGCAGGAATGGCGGCGTGAGGATCGGCCGCCCCGCCGAGCAGATCAGCCTGTTCGACGTCGTACGGGTGACCGAAGAGAGCTTTGCCATGGCCGAGTGCTTCGAAAACGACGCCGCCGAATGCCCGCTGGTCGACAGCTGCCAGCTGAATTCGGCGCTGCGCGAGGCGCTCAACGCCTTCTTTGCCGTGCTTTCCCGCTACACGATCGCCGATATGGTGGCGGCGCGCCCGAATGTGCGTCATTTACTCGGCATCGACATGCTGGTCCAGCGAGCACCGGCCGCCTGAGTTTTCTAGTGCATGTCGCTCAAAAGTGGCCCCGGTTTTGAGACAATGACATGCATAAAAACAAAGACCTAAAGCGCGTCGCCTGAGTCCGTTCAAACGCGACGCGCTTTAGGCGGCTGACTGCGGCAAGACGAACGGCATGTTCGCCGCCGGCAACACACCGACCCTTAGCCGACAATCGAACACCTTTTCGATCAGATCGTCGCTCAGCACCTCCTGCGGTGAACCGTCGGCGGCGAGCCGGCCGCGATGCATCACGAAAATCCGGTCGGCATACATGGCCGTCAGATTGAGGTCGTGCAGGATGGCGATCACACCGCCGCCGCGCCGGGCGAAATCGCGGGCGATGTTCATGATGATCAGCTGGTGCTTGATATCGAGGCTGGAGACCGGCTCGTCGAGATAGAGATAGCGCGGCTTGCCGTCGAGCACCGGCGCCCAGACCTGGCACAGCACGCGCGCCAGCTGCACACGCTGTTGTTCGCCGCCCGAAAGCTCCTGATAGAAGCGGCCGGCAAAGCCGTCGAGGTCGACCCGCGCCAGCGCCCGCTCGGGCAGACGATCATCTTCGCCCGGCAGAACGCCGGAACGGCCGCCGATAAGGCCGAGCCTGACCACTTCGTGCACGGTGAAGGGAAAGGACAGCGTCGCGGTCTGCGGCAGCACGGCACGCACGGTCGCGGCCTCCACCGGCTTCATCTCGGAGAGGTCGCGCCCGTTGACGGCCACTGTCCCCGTAAACGCCAGATCGCCCGACAACGCCTTCAAAAACGTCGTCTTGCCCGAGCCGTTGGGTCCGACGATTGCCGCAATTTCGCCCGGCCGCGCGACGAAATCGACATTGGCAACAATGCGCTTGCCGCCGATCGCCACCGAGACATCGCGTGCTTCGATCATGCCGCCTCACAAGTCGATTACGCCGCGCTTGCGCAGCAGGATCCAGAGGAAGAACGGCGCGCCGGCGATCGCCGTGACGATGCCGATTGGCAATTCGGCCGGCGCCACGATGACGCGGGCAACTGCGTCGGCAAGAAGCAGCATCGAGGCGCCGAGCAGCGCCGATGCGAGCAAAAGATAGCGATTGTCCGGACCGATCAGCAGCCGCAGCAGATGCGGCACGACGATGCCGACAAAACCGATGCCTCCGCTGACTGCGACAGAGGCGCCGACCGCTGCCGAGACGCCGACGATCGCGGTGTATTTCAGCCGCTGTACCGGGATGCCGAGATGTCCGGCCGTCGCCTCGCCGAGCGCCAGGGCGTTGAGGCCTTTGGCCAGGAACGGCATTGCCGCAAGCGCCAGCACGATGATCGGCCCGACGGAAGCGATCTTCGGCCAGGTCGCGCCGCCAAGCGAGCCCAGCTGCCAGAAGGTCAGGTCGCGCAACTGCCGGTCGTCGGCCATGAAGATGAGAATGCCGGTCAGAGCCATGGCAAGGGCTGCGAGCGCAATGCCGGCAAGCAGCATGGTGGCAACCGATGTGCGACCCTGCCGCGTGGCGACGCGGTAGAGCACCAGCGTGACCGCAAGGCCGCCGCAGAAAGCGGCGAGCGGCAAGGCCAGCNCCAGCCACGTCGTGCCGAGCACGATGACGGCGACCGCGCCGAGGCTCGACCCGGCGGAAACGCCGATCAGGCCGGGATCGGCGAGCGGGTTGCGAAACAGGCCTTGCATGACCGCACCCGATACGGCCAGTGCCGCCCCGATGAGCACACCGAGAAGTACGCGCGGCATGCGGATATCGTAGACGATCAGCCGGTCGCGGGCACCAAGCGCGGCGTCGTCCGGCATGGTGCCGGTCAGCCAGTCACGAATGACAGCAACGGCCGATGCATCGGAAGCGCCCGACCTCAGCGACAGGAACATCGAAAGGGCAAGCGCCACACACAGGAGCACAATAACCAGGCGAGCGCGCCCGGAACGATCGCCCTCGGCCACCTTGCCCGCCGCGCCGGTGATCGACTGATCCACCATCGGCTCAGTCCGTGACCTGGCTGCCATAGAGCGAGGCGGCCAGATCGTGGATGGCATCGGCCGTGCGCGGCCCGAAGCCGAGCAGATAGCTGCCATCCATCAGGATCAGTTTGCGGCCTTCACCCGCCGGCGTCGAGGTGATCGACGGGATGGCGAACAGCTCGGCCTCCGCAATCGGCGGTCCGGCATTTTTCATCGCCAGGATCACGTCCGGCCTGGCGGTTACGATGGCCTCGTCGGACATCTGCTTGTAGCCGGAAAAACCTTCGACGGCGTTGACCGCACCGGCGAGCTTGATGATGCCGTCGCCGGCGGTGTCGGTGCCGGCGGCCAGGATCTTGCCGCCCTGGATCGACAGCACGAACAGGATGCGCTTGCGCTGCTTGATCGACGCCGTCTGCTTCTCGGCCGCCTTCAGCTTGGCGTCGGTCTCAGCCACCAGCGTCTCGGCCTTGGCGTCGACGCCAAGCGCCTTGCCGACGATGCGGATCTTTTCCAGGATGCCGTCATGGCTGTAATGCTCGGGCACGTCGATGAACGGAACGCTCGATTTTTTCAGCACATCGACCGCTTCCTTCGGCCCACTGCCATGCAGCGCCAGAATGCCCGAAGGATTGACCGACAACACGCCTTCCGGCGACAGCTGGCGCATATAGCCGACGTCGGGCAGCGCGACCGCGGCGGCGGGGTAGCGGCTGGTCGAATCGCGGGCGACGAGATGACCTTCCTCGCCAAGCGCGTAGACGATCTCGGTGATCGAACCGCCGATCGCCACGATCCGCGACGTGTCGGCCAACACGGCCACGTTCTCGCTGGCCGGCACTGGGGCGGCAATAAACAGCGACAGGCCCATGGCCGCGGCAAGCGTCCTGAACAGTGAAATCATCGTCGTTTCCTCAGGCTGCGGTCGGGCTTGGAATGCGCGGCAGGTTCTCGGCAAGGAACCGCCAGTCGTCGCGCTCGCCCTCGCCTTCATGGCGCTTGCCGAAGAACTGGATGATCATCTTGCCGTCGGCGCCATAGGCTTCGAGCGAGGTGACATGACCGTCCTTGGTCGGTTTGCGCACCGCCCACACGTCCTGGATGTGGTCGGTGCGCAGATGCAGGTGGAACGTCTCGTCCATCACGTTGATCCACGGCCCCATCGGCCTGATCGACTTGACGGGACCGGAATGGATCTGGATGCAGCCTCGGTTTCCGACAAAACACATGATCGGCATGCCGTCGGCGGCGGCATGGTGGAACATGGCGCCGATGGCGTCATTGTCGAGCAGCCAGGCATAGTCCTGGCCGACCATGCGCACGGCCTGGCGGCGGGTGAGCTTCAGCGTTTTCAACATGCCAAAGAACTGATGCACGTCGGTCAGCCGGCTCCAGCGGTCGCGCAGATCATCGATGTCTGCGGCAATGCCCGACGTCTCCGCGTCGTCGTCGGCCAGGCCTGCGATAGACACGGTCGCCTCCTGGTTCGGCGATTCGAGTGCGGCCACGAGCTTCTGGTAGGCATAGAGATTGGACGCCGGCCGCAGATGCACCTTGTGCACCGCATCGCCGGCCGCGTCGAAGAATTGCAGGCTGCGGCGGATGTCGCCGCCGTCGCGCTTTTCCACGGCAAAGCCATGCGCCCAGACTTTGGGAAAAATGCGCAGGTCGATGTTTTCGCCCAGCACCATGGCGTTGTGCGTGCCTGTGACAACCTTGTCGTAGACGCCGATCTTCTCGTGCACCGCGCTTTCGTTGCGGGTCAGCGCCATCACTTCGCCGACGGCGTCGAGGCCGGTCAGAAGATCGTTGACCCTGGGCTCGACGCGCACGACGCCGTCGCCGCAATGCGCGGCCGCCAGCTCGGCCTCGGAAATACCGAGCTCGGCGGCAAGATCGCGCTCGCGCGCTTTCGGATTGTCTGCCCGCGCCCGCCGGATTTCATGCGGGGCGGGTTTTGCGCGCTGGTCCATGTCCTGCTTACCTGTCTGCCGTGTTTGGTCGTTTCGTCACTTGTTGAGGATGAGCTTACCCTGGCGGGTGATCTTCAGCCGATAGAGCGCGCCATGGTGCTCGATGCCGATCTCGTGCTCGCCCTGGAACAGCGTGTTGGAGGACAGCGTCCGCACCGCCAGCGGCACCCGGTCGAAGCGGGTCGGCGTCTCCTCGGAACGGCGGACGCGGTAACGGAAGTCGTTGGGATTGTGGGTGTTCATCTCTTTCGATGCCTTTCCTGTGCCGGGCAACTGGCTAGGCGTTGCAAAAATGCCGATTCATTTCTTGACTCGCATAATCATGTTTATTAGTCAGTGCAATACCGGACCAAATGAGTCAACATTTAAGACGCCGGACAGAATGAAAAATGCCAGCGAGCACCAAGCCAGCCAGCATCGAATCTGGAATTTTGGAGTTGGGGCATGGGCTTGGGAAATTGTGGACGACTGGGTCTGGCGAACGCCGATCCGGTGCATCGGCCTATGGCAAAGGCAATGGCAGCCTTGCTTGCGGGGGCAGCGACGATCGCGCTGCTGACATCGCCGGCCAGCGCTCAGCCGGCCGCTGACCAGGCCGACCAGACCAGGAAAACCGAGGACACCAAGCCGGCGCCCGCCGGCGCGACCCTGCTGGACAAGATCCTCGTCATCAGCCGCACCGGCGAGACGGCAATCGAATCGCTGGCCTCGGCCAGCCATGTTGACCAGGAACAGCTCGACCGCCGCATGGCGACGACGCCGAACGAAATGCTGCTCGGTGTGCCTGGTGTCGCCGTGCAGGCCGATGCGCGACGCGTCAGCTCCAGCATCAACATCCGCGGCCTGCAGGATTTCGGTCGCGTCGCGGTCATCGTCGACGGTGCCAGGCAGAATTTCCAGCGCTCAGACCACGGCACGCAGTCGACCTTCTATGTCGATCCCGAGCTCATCAAATCCGTTGACGTCATTCGCGGACCGACCGCCAACACCTACGGCTCCGGCGCCATTGGCGGCGTCGTCTTCTTCGACACCAAGGATGCGGTGGATTTCCTCAGACCGGGCGAAACCTGGGCCGGCTCCGTCACCGGGCGCTATGAAAGCAACGGCAAGGGCTGGACCGCCAGCGCCAGCGGCGCCTACAAATTCAACGACGATTTGGATGTGCTGGGCAACATCGTCTACCGCGACTACGGCGACTACAAGAATGGCAGCGGCGACACCGTCGCCGGTACCGGTTTCGACGTGCTGAGCGGCCTGCTCAAGACCACAATCCGCCCCAGCGAGAACAGCGAATTGAAGCTCGGCTGGGTCGGCTCGAGCGACGGCTGGACGGAAACCAGCGGCGGCGTGCCGGCCAACGACGTCGACCTGAAGTCGAACACCTTCACCGCCCGCTACAACATCACTGACGACGCCAAGAGCTGGCTCGACCTCCACATCAACGCCTCCTACAACAAGACCAATCTCGACCTCACCACGCTGGTCCCGCAGAACCGCTTCGATCCGTCGACCGGCCTTCCCGTGCTGCTGCCCGTCGGTTCGACCTCGACCTTCGACGTTGGCACGGCCGGCGTCGACATCTGGAACACGTCGCGCTTCGAAACAGCCGGTGTTGCGCACGAATTGACCTATGGCGGCGACTGGGTGGGTGACGATGTCGAGACCGGCGGCACCGCCGGCGGCGACAGCTTCTACACCCCATCGGGCAAGCGTAGTGTTTCGGGCGCCTACATCCAGGACAAGCTCACCTGGGACTGGCTCGAGGTCATTGCCGGGCTGCGTTACGACAATTACAGCCTGGAGGATTCCGACAATGGAACGTCAGGTGATCGTCTGTCGCCGCGCATCACCGTTGGTGTCACGCCCTTCGAAAGCGCCAGCCTGGCGGGCCTGCAGTTCTATGGCACCTACGCCGAAGGCTACCGCTCGCCGTCGCTGACCGAAACGCTGATCAGCGGCAACCATCCGGCAGGCGTCACCTTCCCGTTCCTGCCCAACCCCAACCTGCAACCCGAAACCGGCAAGACCACCGAATTCGGCGTCAACTACAAGCTGAACGACCTTATCGAGGCCGGCGACGCGTTCCGGCTCAAGGCCGGCTACTTCCACAACGATGTCGACGATTACATCGAAGGCGTCACGTTGTCGGCATTCGACCCGACCAGCGGCTGCCCGTTCGGCCCCGGCATTCCGATCTGCTTCCAGTACCAGAACGTCGCCCAGGCCAGGATCAACGGCTTCGAACTGGAAAGCGTCTACGATGCCGCCTGGGGTTATGCCGGGCTGTCGGCCTCGATCATCAACGGCCACACCATCTCCGATGAAGGCGAGCGGGCCGACCTTGCCACCATCCCGTCCTCGCAGGTCACCGGGCAGCTCGGCTTCCGCTTCCTTCAGGACAAGCTGACCGTCGGCGGCGAGGTGCAGTACAACGGCAAGCCGAAGGGCAACCCCGTGGCCAAGGATTATACTCTGGTCAACGCCTTCGCCAGTTACCAGGCCACCGACAATCTGAAGGTGGACTTCCGCGCCGACAATTTGTTCGACGTCAAATACACCAACCCGCTGAACGGCGGTACCACCGCCGTCATCTATGAACCCGGCATCACGCTGAAGCTGGCCGCAACCATGCGCTTTGGAGGCTGACACCCATGACAAGTTTGACGGCATCGCTTCGCCTCCTGACCTCGACGCTGGCGATGTCGCTTGGCTTGATGCCGGCGTGGGCTCAGTCCGCGTCGGCTCCGCAACTCAGCCTCGAGCTCAATGCCGCGCAGCCCTCCGAAAAGGGTTGCCGGCTGACCTTCGTCGTCAACAATGCGCTCGGCGCCGATCTTTCCAAGGCGGCATTCGAAATCGCGCTGTTCAACGAGGCCGGCATTGTCGACCGCCTGAGCGTGCTCGACTTCAAGGACCTGCCGGCCGGCAAGACCAAGGTGACCCGCTTCGACCTCGCCGGCACCGACTGCACCAAACTCAGCCGCGTGCTGATCAACAGCGCCACCGAATGCGCCGGCGTCGAACCGGGCGCCTGCATGCGCGGCCTGAAGACGCAGACCAAGACCGGTATCGCATTCGGCGTCTGAGGTGGGCCTGCATCCCGCCTTCCTGCACGACAATGCGACACGACCCGTCGCAGCTCCGCCGTCATGGCCGGCAACCGATCTTGATTTGACAATCCCACCCCGCTCGCGGCAGGTCTCGCCGCGAACCATGCAGGACATCACCCCCCTCCCCGACGCCGGCAACGAACCGGCGATTACGATGGACGAGCTCGCACAGCCGGCAGCCGCGGACCGCAAATGGACTGTGGCGATCGTCGCGTCCTGCCTGCTCCATGCCGCTGCCGCAGCGGCGTTCTTCATCGGACCCGCAGGGACATTCGATTCCAGTAACGCGATACAATCCGAAGGCACCGACCAATCGGGCGCCGAGGTGGTCGGCAGCGCCTTGGACAGCCAGGCTCCCGACGCGGTCGATGTTACCCTGGTAACCGATCCGCAGCCGGCCAAGCCCGAGGCCGTTCGACCCGTGCCGCCGACCGAGGCGCCTCAACCGGTAAAGGAGCCGGCGGCGCCCAAGCCTGCGCCGGAAGCCGCCGAACAGGCGACCGCCGCGCCAGATACACTGACGGCCGCCATCCCGAATGATCAAACTGTCGCCCCAAGCGCTGAGACGTCGACTCCGCCAGGGGTTCAAACGCAAAGTTCAGAGGCACCGCCCGCCGACGAGCCCGCCGTTGATTTGCCTGCTGCCAAACCACCAGTCCCGAGCCCGCGGCCGACCCCTCCAGCCGGATCTGGAGATACCCGCGGTGCGGCAGATGGCGAAGAACGCGACGCACCGGCGGTTGCCAGCAAGGGTAAAAACCAGGACGCGGCTGGCAATGCGATGGAATCTCGTTACGGCGGTGAAATTCAAAAGAAGCTTGCCCGCGCTAACCGGCGCGTTTCGAAGGAAATTCAAGCCAAGGCTCGCAACAACGCCAGGGTCTATTTCGTCGTCATGGCCGACGGCAGCGTCAGCGACTTGCAGCTTGTCGAAAGTTCAGGGTCTGCCGAGCTAGACCAATTCGCTTTGAAACTGGTGCGCCAGCAAGCCCCGTTCCCGCCCATTCCACCCGAGACCGGATTATCAAGTTGGGTGTTCAGGGCGCGGATCGGTCCGTTTTAACCAGCTCGCAGACCTTCGCCAAATCGTCCATCAATTCAAGAGGAAGCCCAATGTACATCGCCATGAACCGCTTCAAGGTCCAGAACGGCTCGGAGACCGCCTTCGAGGATGTCTGGAAGAACCGCGATTCGAGCCTCTCGGAGATGAAAGGCTTCAGGGAATTCCGCTTGCTGCGCGGCCCGGTCAACGAGGCCGAGGGTTACACACTGTTTGCCTCGCACACGGTGTGGGCAAGCCATGAGGATTTCGTCGCCTGGACCAAATCCGAGAATTTTCGCGCCGCCCATCGCAACACCGGCACCTCGAAGGTGCATTATCTCGGCCATCCGCAGTTCGAAGGCTTTTCCGTCGTCGAAGGGGCCTGATTGAGATTTCACCCGTCGACGAGATCTGACGACGGGCAGATGCCGTCATGTTCCGGTTGAATTCCGGCCGCCCAGTCGCCGAAGCCGCTGGGCAATGTGCAGGCGCAGCCGCCGCCAGGGCTGTCCGCGTGTCAGGTAGCGCGCCAACCGCGGGTCACCGGCCAGCTCCGGGAACTGGCGCACATGCTGCGTCAGGAATGCAGGTATGAAATTGCGCCCGTTGAGATCGCTGAGCCAGGCAGAATTCGCCAGCAAATAGTCTGCGGCATCCGCCGCCAACACGCTCCTGTAGCTCCTGTATGCAGGCGTTTGCCGCACATTGCCGCCGGCAAAGGCAGTTCCGGTGGACAGGTTGGAGCCATGCAGGCGATAGAGGCCGAGACCTTCTGACAGGATGAGGCTGCCGCCGGCCTGGTGCGCGAGTGTCGCCGTCAGATAATCCGTCCCGACCTTGGCCTTGAACGGGAAGGACAATACAGGTTCCAGCGCGCCACGCCGGTACATGATCGCCGAGCATTGCGACCACAGCCAGCCCGTCACCGCAGGTGCGAAATAGGTTACCGGATGCTCCGATGCGTAGGCGATCCCGGGCGCCATGCCGGCAAGCCGGCCACCGGGCGCGATGGCGACGCCACTGCGATCCGCCCCGGACCGCGGTTTGCGCAAGGCAAGGAAGGTACCGCCCAGCAAGGTGCCGTCGCCATCGACAAGGAACACATCGGAACTCGACAGTGCGGCCGAATGCGTCGTGTTGAGGTGGGCGGACAGATGCGCGAGGAGAAAATCCGGCAGCCACACGTCATCGGCGTCGAGAAACGCGACGAAGGGCGCGTCGGTTGCGGCAAAGCCGTCGCGGAATCCCGCGGTCTGGCCGCCATTCTCCTTGCGCGCCAACAGGCGCAGGCGCGGGTCTTCTATATCCCTTAGAAGCTGTCGGACATGGTCGGCCGAGCCGTCCGTCGAGGCATCGTCGACGATGACGCATTCCCAATTCCGGTAGGTCTGCGCAAGCACCGAGCGGATCGCCTGTTCGACGTACGGCCGATAGTTGAAGCAGGTGATGACCACCGCCACGCGCGGCAGCTCAAACGGTCGGGACGTGTCTTCCATCTGTTCGGCTGCCCCGCTCGAGTTGCTCTCTGTCCCTTGCGCATACCCTTGCAACCCGACGCAGGCAAGCGAGCCGCGAAAAGCCCCCTAGGCCGCCGCGAGCAGGCTGGCATTGCCGCCGGCAGCCGTGGTGTCGACGCAGACAGCGCGTTCATGCGCATAGGCCGCCGGGTTGAGCACCTCGCTGACCAGCGGCACGATCGGCCCGCTGCGGTCGGCAATGACCTTGCGCACGATCCGCGCCGCCTCGGGCCTGCCCGAGAAGGCGACGACATCGACGCGCAGCGAACGCGCTTCGACTGGGTCTGGCCGACCGTCTATGGCCGCCAGCGGCAACCCCTTGCCGGTCAGCGCCGACAGTGCTGCCGGCGCGCCCGGCGCCACGGCCAGCACCGCATTGCCGGCGGCCAGCGCCTGGATCGTCTGGGCAAGCAGCGTTTCGGCGTCCGGACCGAGGCACAGCACCCGGCCGCGCGGCGACAGCGACAGCGTGTTGGCCTCGCCAGTCGGTCCGGGCAGGTCGACCTGGCCGAAATCGATGGCGGCTGCAGCGCCGATCGCTGCAGCGCCCTTGCCGCGCAGATGCTTTCTCAAGATGGCGATGCGGTCCGGCCGCGTCGACCAGCCGCCAAGCGTCGGATCGGGCAGATTGTCGGCCAGTTTGGTCGCCGTCACCTTGTGGCCCTCGGCAATCTCCGTGCCCGCCTCCGGCCCCTTGCGGAACCGCCGGAGATAATGCGGCCCGCCGGCCTTCGGCCCGGTGCCCGAAAGCCCCTCGCCGCCAAAGGGCTGCGAGCCGACGACGGCGCCGATCTGGTTGCGGTTGACATAGATGTTGCCGGCATGGATGCCGTCGACGAAATGCTGGACGCGGCCTTCTATGCGGGTGTGCAGGCCGAAGGTCAGGCCATAGCCCTTGCGGTTGATGGCGGCGATAACGGCGTCGATCCCGTCGGCGTCGAAGCTGGCGACATGCAGCACCGGACCGAACACTTCGCGCTCCATCTCCTCGATGCCCTTGACCCGGAACACATGCGGCGCAACGAAGCGGCCGTCCTTCGGTGCTTCGAGCTTGGCAATCAACCGGCCCTGCAGCCCCATCTTGGTGCAATACTCGCGGATCGATTCCTGCGCCTCGTCATCGATGACCGGCCCGACATCGGTCGAAATCTGCCAGGGATCGCCGATGGTGAGCGCTTCCATGGCGCCCTTCAGCATCTCCAGCATCTTCTTCTCGACATCCTTTTGCACGTAGAGCACGCGAAGCGCCGAACAGCGCTGGCCTGCACTCTGGAAAGCCGATGCCAGTATGTCGCGCACCGCCTGTTCGGGCAGTGCTGTGGAATCGACGATCATGGCATTGAGACCGCCGGTCTCGGCGATCAGCATGGCGTCCGGCGCGGCCGTCTCGGCCAGTTGCTTCTCGATCAGCTTTGCAACCTCGGTCGAGCCGGTGAAGCAGACGCCGGCAATGCGCGGATCCGCAGTCAGCGGTCCGCCGACCGCCGGACCGTCGCCCGGCAGAAGCTGGATGACATCTTCCGGAACGCCGGCCTCGCGCAGCAGCTCGACGGCGCGGAAGGCGATCAGCGGCGTCTGTTCGGCTGGCTTGGCGATGACCGAATTGCCGGTGACGAGCGCTGCCGCGATCTGGCCGGTGAAGATGGCGAGCGGGAAATTCCACGGCGAAATGCACACGATCGCGCCGCGCGCCTCGGTGCCCGCTTCGTTGTTGGCCGCTTCGGCAGCGTAGTAGCGCAGGAAGTCGACGGCTTCGCGCACTTCAGCCACGCCGTCGGCCAGCGACTTGCCGGCTTCCCTTGTAGCCAGCGCGAAAAACTCGACCGCATTGGCCTCATAGAGGTCGGCGGCGCGGTTGAGGATGGCGGCGCGCTCGGCAACGGGACGCTTCGCCCAGGACGGCTGCGCTTCCACAGCAAAGCGCACCGCGGTCGCGACCTGCTTGGCAGCGGCTTCGGCGACCGTGCCGACGATCTCGGCAGGCTCTGCCGGATTGACCACCGGGCGCTGCTTGCCGTAGCCGGCGGCGCGCGTGATCGGCTTGGCATGCCAGCGCTCGGGCCCGGCAAAGGCCGCCTTGGCCTTGTCGATCGCCGCCAGCGTCACCGGATCGGTGATGTCGAATCCCTTCGAATTGCGCCGCCCAGTGCCGAAGATCGTCGCCGGACGAGCGATTGCCGGATTGGCGGCGGAGCCCTGGCTCTCGACCGTCTCGAGCGGATCGCGCGCAATATCCTCCGGCTCGACGTCCTCGTCGGTGAGCTGATGAACGAAGGAGGAGTTGGCGCCATTCTCCAGCAGACGTCGCACCAGATAAGCCAAGAGGTCGGAGTGCGCGCCGACCGGCGCATAGATGCGGCACCGCGTGCCTTCGGCCAGGCGCACCGTCTCATGCAGCGCCTCGCCCATGCCGTGCAGGCGCTGGAATTCGAAAGCGTCACGGTTGTCAGCCATCGACAGGATGGCGGCGACGGTATGGGCATTGTGCGTGGCGAATTGCGGATAGATGCGGTCGGTCATCGACAGCAACTTTTTGGCGCAGGCCATGTAGGAAACATCGGTGTTGGCCTTGCGGGTGAAGACGGGGTAGCCGGAAAGCCCGAGCGTCTGTGCCCGCTTGATCTCGGTGTCCCAATAGGCGCCCTTGACCAGCCGCACCATGATGTTGCGGTCGTACTTTTCCGCCAGCGCATAGACCCAGTCGATGGTGAAGGCCGCGCGCGGGCCGTAGGCCTGGACGACGACGCCAAAGCCATTCCAGCCGGCAAGCTCCGGCTCGGACAACACACGCTCGATCACATCGAGCGACAGGTCGAGCCGGTCGGCCTCCTCGGCGTCGATGTTGAGGCCCATGCGCGAATGGCGTGCGGCCAGCGCCAGCGACAGCAGCCGCTCGGCCATCACCGGCAGCATCTTTTCCTTCTGTGCCTCTTCGTAGCGCGGATGCAGCGCCGACAGTTTGACCGAGATGCCGTGGTTCTGGCGGATATCGGGACCGTTGGAGCCTGAATCGAGCGAGGAGACCGCATCGGCATAGGCCTTGAGGTAGCGCAGCGCGTCGGCCTCGGTGCGGGCCGCCTCGCCCAGCATGTCGAAGGAATAGAGATAACCTTTCTGGATCATCGACTTGCCGCGCTTGACGGCTTCCGCAATGGTGCGGCCGAGCACGAACTGCTCGCCCATTTCGCGCATGGCGGCGGCGACCGCCTTGCGGATCACCGGTTCGCCCAGCCGGCGAACCATCGAGCGCAGCGTGCCTTCAATGCCGCCCTCGCCTTCGTCGAGCACACGGCCGGTCAGCATCAGCGCCCAGGTCGAGGCGTTGACGAAGATCGAGCTCGAACCGCCCGAATGCGCCGACCAGTCATGCGGTGCGATCTTGTCGGCGATCAGGTCGTCCATAGTCTCGGTGTCAGGCACGCGCAGCAGTGCCTCGGCCAGGCACATCAGCGCCACGCCTTCCTTGGTGGAGAGGCCGTAGGCCGAGAGAAAAACCTCCATCAGCCGCGGGTCGGACGAGCCGCGCACCGCGCGCACCAGATCCGCGGCACGGGCCGAGACGGCTTTGCGGTCATCGGCCGAAAGTTCTGTCGCCGCAGCCAGCCGCTTCACAGCCGCGTCTTCGTCGGGCAGGTAGTTGGCGCGGATCTGCTGGCGGATGGTGTCGAGCGGCATGGCGGTCCCTGCGGAGCAAACGTATGGGAGCGGGCCGGCGGTCGCCGGACCGAATGGCGCAAGCTAGCACAAAGCCGTATTTTCGGCCGGTCCAAAGAAATCGACATGGCAGGCTGATCGGTCTATCATTGCGGTTAAATTATTATCAGGTGGATTGTGATATCGGTGACAGAAGACCAATTGGACCGCATCGACAAAAACATCCTGTCGGCGCTGGCGCGCGACGGGCGGCTGTCCATGTCTGGACTGGCCGGCAAGGTCGGCCTGTCGAAGACGCCGGTGCAGGCGCGGGTGAAGCGCCTGGAGAAGGACGGCTATATCAGGGGCTATCAGGCGATCATCGATCGCGAGCGCATGGGCGAAGGCCATGTCGCCTTCGTCCAGGTCAAACTGTCGGACACACGCTCGGCCGCGCTCGATGCTTTCAATCGCGCGGTGCAGGCCGTGCCGGAGATCGAGCAGTGCCACATGATGGCGTCGAGCTTCGATTATCTCCTGAAAGTCCGTACGACCGACATCGCCGCCTATCGCCGTGTTCTCGGTGAGCGCATCTCGGCGCTCCCCCACGTCGCCCAGACCTCGACCTTCGTGGCGATGGAGACGGTCAAGGATCGCTGACTCTTCAGTCCGACAGCGTCTTCAAAAACGCCACCAGCGCCGCGCGTTCGCGATCCGACAGTTGCAACGGGTGCACTTCGGAGGTGCCTTCAACGGCCGCCTCCGCCTTCGCGTAGTGCGCCACCACCTCCTCCAGCGAGGAAAACTGTCCGGCATGCATATAGGGCGGCCGCGTTGCCGCGCCCCGCAGCGACGGCGTCTTGTAGGCGCGCATCAGTTCGGGTACTGCCTTGACGATGAAGCGCAGCTCGCCGCAGGCGCCGGCGTCGCCATCGCGGAAGGCGCCGAAGCAGTTGAATGGGTCGGCCTGAACCTGGGCCACCGCATCGAAACGGCCGCGATCCAATGGCAAATCCCTGACCGGCGGCACGCCGGTGTTGTGGAAAGCGTTGTCGGTGAAGCGCGGGCCGTTATGGCAGGTGACGCAATTGGCCTTGCCGATGAACAGTTTCAGCCCGAGCATCTCCTCCGGCGAAAAGGCATCGTCGGCTTTCGGCTTGGCGCCTGACGCAAGATCGATGGCAAAGCGGTCAAAGCGTGTCTGTGCCGGTTCGATCGACCGTTCGAAGGCGGCGATCGCTTTGCCGATGTTGGAAAAGACGCGGTTGACGTCGTCCATTTGGGCCGCGGTCATCGCCTTCCACGCCGCCTGCTCGGCCTCATTGCCGAGCGGGCTGGCGTTGGCCGGCACGGCGGAAAGATCCGGCAGTGGCCCGAAGATGCGCTCGTAGCGCGCACCAAAGCGCTTCTGGATGTAATGCGCGAAGGCCGCGCGGTTTCCCGCTTGCTCAAGCGGGTTTTCCAGCGGCGTCAGCGCCTGCGCCCACAAGCTGTCGCGCCGTCCATCCCAGAAGAACCACGGATTGCGGGCGATGCCGGCCAGCGGCATCGAGCGCCTGTTGGTTCGGCCAACGCCGACGGATTGCGGCAGGTCATCCTGGAACTGCCGGTCGATCTTGTGGCAGGTCGAGCAGGATACGATCCCGTCACGGCTCATCCCCTGGTCGAAGAACAGAGTGGAGCCCAGGGCGGCGGCGGCCGGCACGTCGGCGAAGCGGTTGGTGGTGTCGGGTTTGAGCGCCGGCAAGGTGTTCAGCGCCAGCGAAGCGATGGTCTTCTTCTCGGCATCGGAAAAATCCGGTTTGCCGCAGCCGGCAACGAGCACGACCGCCGCCAATGCCAGAAGGCGCAACAGGCCGTTCATCCGCTCACAGCACCACGTTGAAGACGACCGTGTCGGAACCGGCCGCCGCCGAAATGGCGAAGCGCAACTGCCACACGCCGCTCATGGTGAATTTCAGCCCCTCGATGCGGTAACGCCCCTCGCCAAGATAATCGGTCGCCTGCGGACTGGTCGGCAAGCCGTGATTGTGCTGCGGCATGCCGCCGGACACCGAGATCGCCGCACCTTCCACGGAATCGCCGTTGACCGTCTTCAGGGTCAGCAACCAGGATTGCAGTTCGCCTTGCCGGATAACGCCGCGTTCCGGCTGAATGCTGGCGACAAACAAGCCGTTCGCCGTCTTCTTCGAGCGCGAAATATCCGGGCCCGGCGCCGACTGCGGCGCGGTCAGATAGACGATCGCCAATATGCCAGTCAGCAAGGCGGCCAGACCAACGCCCGCAAGAAGATAACGCCATATCGATGCCAAACCGGTTCCTCTTCTGGGCATAACGTCTCGCGAAGCAATTCGCGTCCCGCCGCTTCTGTGGCAAAACGCTTCTGGCGCAAAAAACCGCCGCCGCCAAGCATGGCGCTGCCGGCCGCAAAAAGCTACATTAGCGAACTGGTCCGGAGACAGATCCATGGCAGCAGACGGCGTCGCTTCGATCGGTGAATGCATGCTCGAGCTGTCCGGCCAGGCCGGGCCGAACTGGCGCATGGGCTTTGCCGGCGACACGTTCAACACGTTGTGGGCGCTGCATGCGCTGAGCGGCGAGCGGCCGGCGACCTATGTCTCCGCCTTCGGCGACGATCCCTTCTCGCAGGGCCAGATTTCGTTCTTCGCCGAAAACGGCATCGGCATCGGCGCCAGCCCGGTCATCCCAGGCGCGCGGCCCGGCCTCTACGCCATCACCTTGACCGGCGCCGAACGCGCCTTCACCTATTGGCGCAGCGACGCGGCGGCCAGGCGGCTTGCCTCGGATCCAGCCGCCTTGGCAAAAAGCCTTGAAAACCAGGCGCTTGTGTATTTTTCCGGAATCACCTTGGCAATTCTGGATGCCGCCGCGCGCAAGACGTTGCTGGCAGAAGTGGCCAAGGCGCGGGCTGCCGGTTCGCTCGTCGCTTTCGACCCCAACTACCGGCCGCGCCTGTGGCAGAGCCGCGAGGAGGCGCAAGCCGCGATCCTCGACGCGCTTGCCGTCGCCGACATCGCGCTGCCGACCTTTCCCGACGAGCAGATGCTGTTTGGCGACTCGGCACCGCAAGCGACCGCCGAGCGGTTCGGAAAACTGGTCGGCGAAGTCGTCGTCAAGAATGGCGAGGAACCCGCGCTGATCGCCACTGGCGGAGCCCTGCAGCCGGTTCCGGCCCAGCATGTCGCCACCCCGGTCGACACCACCGGCGCCGGCGATTCCTTCAATGGCGGCTATCTCGCCGCCCGGCTGGCCGGCCATGCCCCGGCGGATGCCGTGCAGCGCGCGCATCGCGTCGCCGCCGCTGTCGTGCAGGTGCGCGGCGCGCTGGCGCCGTTCGAGGTTCTAAGAACCGCTTTCGAGGGCTAAGACCTTAGGGAAGCCTGAAACGATATTCCGTCACCTGATGATAGATCTGGCCCGGCCACAGCGTGGCCTGTGGGAAATAGGGCCGGTTCGGCGCGTCGGGCCACGTCTGCGCTTCCAGGCAAAAGCCGGAAAACGCCTTGTAGCGCCGTCCGTCCAGGCCGCCCGAGGTCGGCGCGACATACTGGCCGGTGTAAAGCTGCAGGCCCGGCTCGGTGGTCCAGACTTCCATCTCGACGCCGGAATTGGCGCCTTGCGCCCACGCCACCTGGTGAAGCGGGCCCCGGGCTGACGCCAGGCAGAAATTGACGTCGTAGGGAAGCTGCTCGCCTTCCGTTTCCATGCGCAGCGGCCGCGCCTGGCGGAAGTCGAAGGGCGTGCCGTCGACAGGTTTGACGACGCCGGTCGGGATCATCTCGCCATCGACAGGCGTATAGGCGCCGGCGTTCAGCATCAGCCGGTGGTCGAGAATGTCGCCAGCGCCGCCATCGTCGAGATTGAAATAGGAATGCTGCGCCAGATTGCACAGCGTCGGCTCCTCGCAAGTGGCGGTCAGTTCCATCGAGAGCGTGCCGGGGATCTTCAGCCGGTAGGTGCAGGTGACGTCGAGCGCGCCGGGAAAGCCCATCGTGCCCTCGGGATCGTGCAGGGTCAGCGTGACAAAATCCCGGCCGTGCAGCGAAACCGTCCACGGCCGGTGGAAGAAGCCCTCCGAGCCGCCATGCAGCGTGTGCTTGCCGAGGAAATTGCGCTCGGTCCGGTAGCGCTGGCCGGCAATGGTGAAGCGGCCGTCGCGGATGCGGTTGGCATAGCGGCCGACGACCGCGCCGAAGAAGGCCCGGTCGGTCTCGTAAGGTTCGAAGCGGTCGTAGCCCAGCACCAGCGGCGCGTCGTGACCGGCGAGCCGCAGATCCTGGATGATTGCGCCGAGCCCGATGATGTTGGCGCTGACCCCGCCGCCCCGGATGGTGAAACGGCGAACGGGTTCGCCTGCCTGCGTCGTGCCGAAGACTTCGCCGTCCTTCATCGCTATGTCCAAATGCTAATTCATCGATCTGTCGACTTAGAGCAATTCCAGGAAAAGTGTGAAACGGTTTTCCGTCCGGAATTGCAAAAAACAAAGAACTGGAGCGGTTCGGCGTTTCCGTGAAGCGCTGAACCGCTCCAGTCCGGCTGAATGTCGTCTGGCAAGGGCCGGCCCGCGGCCTGCCCTGCCCTGCCCGTCAATGATTTAGAGGCCGAGGCCGCCAATGCAGACATATTTGGTGTCGAGATAATCCTCGATGCCCTGATGTCCGCCTTCCTTGCCGAGGCCCGATTCCTTGACGCCGCCGAACGGCGCTTCCGGCGTGGTGATCAGGCCTTCATTGACGCCGACCATGCCGTATTTCAGGCCTTCCATGACCCGGAAGGCGCGGCCGAGATCGCCGGTGTAGAAATAGGCGGCCAGGCCGAACTCGGTGTCGTTGGCGAGCGCAATGGCTTCCTCCTCGGTCTCGAACTTGAACACCGGGGCGATCGGGCCAAAAATCTCTTCCTTCATGAAGCGCATGTCAGGCTTCGCATCGGCGATGACGGTCGGCTGGAAGAATGAGCCGCCAAGCGCGTGGCGCTTGCCGCCGGCAACGACCTTGCCACCCTTCGACGTGGCGTCGGCGATGAATTCCTCGACCTTCTCGACCGCCTTCACGTCGATCAGCGGTCCCTGCTGCACGCCCTCTTCCAGGCCCGAGCCAACTTTCAGCGCATTGCTGGCAGCGGCCAGCTTCTCGACAAACTTGTCGTAGATGCCGGCCTGCACCAGGAAGCGGTTGGTGCACACGCAGGTCTGGCCTGAATTGCGGTATTTGGCGGTGATGGCGCCGGCGACGGCGCGATCGAGGTCGGCATCGTCGAAGACCAGGAACGGCGCATTGCCGCCGAGTTCCATCGAGACCTTCTTGACGGTGACGGACGACTTCTGAATCAGCAGCTTGCCGATCTCGGTCGAGCCGGTGAAGGTGATCTTCGACACCAGCGGATTGGCGCAGATCTCGTCGCCGATTTCGCCGGCAGCACCCGTCAGGATGTTGATGACGCCCTTTGGGAAGCCGACTTCCTCGGCGAGCGCGCCCCATGCAAGGCCGGAATACGGCGTCTGCGAGGCCGGCTTGACCACGGCGGTGCAGCCGGCGGCAAGCGCGGGGCCAAGCTTGCGGGCAAGCATCGAGGAGGGGAAATTCCACGGCGTGATGGCGGCAATGACGCCGACCGGCTCCTTGGTCACCAGGATGCGGCGATCGCCCCATGGCGATGGCACGACATCGCCATAGGTGCGGCGGCCTTCCTCGGCAAACCACATGATGTAGGCGGCAGCCGAACCGATCTCGCCCTTGGATTCGGCGAGCGACTTGCCCTGCTCGATGGTGAGCAGTTCGGCCAGCACATCCTGATTATCCATCATCGCGTCATGCAGCTTGCGCAACAGCTTCGAGCGCTCCAGCGCGGTCGTCTTGCGCCAGGTCTTGAAGGCTTCGCTTGCGGCTTCGATGGCGCGGCGGGTTTCCGCCTTGCCCGACTTCGGCACGGTGCCGATCTTGAGACCGGTGGCCGGGTTGTTGACGTCGACCGTTTGGCCGCTGTCGGCCTGCACCCATTCGCCATTGATGAGATTGGCCTGGCGCATGAAATGGCTGGTTTTCTGCAGCATGGTCTAGCCTCCGTTCGGCGCACTGACGGGCCGGTCTGTGGATGTCTTCGATGAGCGCGCGCAATGGCCTGGATGCCCGACACGCTGAGCCACTGCTCTTTACCTAGGGCAAGGTCGGCAAGCAATTGCAAGATGGCATATAGGCTTTGGGCCAGCCAAACGCCAGATAAAATTCACATGTAAATTAGTTTGGGTCCCAGCCTTGCCAAAGACCAGGCTTGCAAAAGACCAAGCCTACCCAAAGACATGAACCACCACCGTCAGCCAAAAGGCGGTTGTAACAACCGCGCTTGCCGTGGCGATGGTCATCTGGTTCGACGCCAGCGCCTGGCCGGTGTTGAACTGCACGGCGATGAGATAGGAATTGATGCCGGACGGCAGCGCCGCCACCACGACCGCCACCTTGGCCGTCAAGGGCGGCAGGCCAAGCAGCCAGACCAGGCCGAGCACCAGCGCCGGCATCAGGAACAGTTTCAGCGTCGACAGCGCCAGCGCCGGTCGGATGTTACCGGAAATGCCGAAACGGCGCAGGCTGAGCCCCATGGCGAACAGCGCCACCGGCCCGGCGGTGTTAGCCAGCGCATCGACCAGCCGCGTGGCAAGGTTCGGCAGCGGCGCGCCGGTGAGGCGCCATGCCAGCCCGGCCAGGATGCCGATGATCAACGGATTGGTGAACAGTCTTCTCAGAAAGCTCTGGATGATGCGCAGCGGGTGTACGGGCTCGCTGCCGCCGCGGCCAAATATCTCGAACATGATGATCGAAGCCATCATCATGGTCGGCAGATGCACGGAAACGAGCAGCGACAGCACTTCGAATCCGCTGGACCCGAATACGCCGAGAACGAAGGGAATGCCCAGCAACACCACATTCGAGAAGGATGACGACACTCCACCGACGATGCCGGTGCGCGCGTCCCGCCCGAAGATCCGTGTCGTCACCAGATGGCCGGCGGCCCATGTCATTGCAACCGCCGCGAAATAAGCACCCCACAGCGACCAGGGCGCCACGCCGTGGAAATCCGAATTCACCATCGTCCGAAACAGCAGCAGCGGCATCGCCACGTTGATGGCGAACTCGGCGATACCCTCGCCGCTCGCCGGCTTTAGATAGCCGGTGAGCCCGGCGAGATAGCCGAGCGCGACAAGGCTGAAGACGAAAAGAACGGTTTCCGTGAGCGGCGACATTTTTCAGGGATAGGCGAGCCCGGATTGCAGTGCAATCGCCCTGATCTTCAGAAATCGATCCTCGATCCGGCCGGCGCCTGAATTTGATCATGGTCGGGTGACAGCGCTATACAGGCTTGGGATCATTAGGGCGGACACAAAGAATGGTCGCGACGCCGAAACAGCGTCATTTCAGACGGGAGTGGCTGGTCAGACAGGGGTGGCTGGTCAGACAGGGGTGGCTGGCGGGTTTCGTCGTTATACTGCTTTGCCTTGGCGTATCTGAGGCCCAGGCCGCCGAGACCAAAAGTCTCAAGGGCGTGGCGCTGATCATCGGCCAGTCGAAATACGAACACATCGCAGCCCTTGCCAACCCGGCCAACGACGCCCGCGACATGGCCAAGATGCTGACCGACCTCGGCTTCGACGCCCGCAACGTCACCGATCGCGATGCCGCCAAGCTGAAGCGCGATCTCGATCGGTTTGTCGAGGACGCCGAAGGCGCCGACGTAGCCTTCATCTATTATTCCGGCCACGGCATCGAGGCCGGCGGCGAGAACTATCTGGTGCCGGTCGACGCCGACGTCTCGTCGTTGAAAAATGCCGGTGAGGCGCTGGTGCCGATTTCAGCCGTCATGGACGAGCTGAAAAAGACCATGCCGGTGACGATCGTGCTGCTTGACGCCTGCCGCACCAACCCGTTTCCGCCGGACGCGGTCGTGCGACGCGGGCCGACGGCTTCCGCCGAGCCCGTCGGCGCCGGCGGGCTGGAACCGGTGCGCGGCGCAAAAGCCCTCGCCGATGCCTCAGTGGATGATGCCAGCCTGGGAACCGTGGTCGGCTTCGCCGCCGAGCCGGGCCGACCGGCGCTCGATGGCGTCGCCGGCGAAAACAGCCCCTACGCCGCCGCCCTGCTGCGCCACCTCACCGCGATGAAAGGCACCGAGTTCGGCTCGGTCATGCGCATGGTAACCGAGGAGGTCTATCTCGACACCAAGGCAAAGCAGCGCCCCTGGGTCAGCGAGAGCCTGCGTCGCCTGCTCTATTTCGGCGTCGCGCCGCCCGAACCGACCGGCGACGACGGGCTGATCACCGGCGAGAGGCGGCAATTGCTGCTGACCATTTCCGACCTGCCCGATCCCAAACGGGCTCAGGTGGAGTTGGCTTCTCTCCAGGACGGCGTGCCCCTTGACGCGCTCTACGGCGTGCTCAAGGCGCTCGGCACGGAAAAGATCCCTGAGGATCCCAACGACCTGCAGAAGGTGCTGGACAGCCAGGCCGAGCGTCTGAAGAAGATGATGGCCGAGCGCGCCGCATTACGCACCGACGATCCCGAGATCAGTCGCCTGGTCGCATCCGCCGACAAGGCCATAGGCCAGGGCGCCATGGTGACGGCGCGCAAATTCCTCGACGACGCGGTCGGCCGGATCGAGGAAAACAGCGGTGCGGTGGATGAGGCCGAGGACCTGCTCCGGCAAAAGCGCATCGCCGACGCCGCCATCTATGCCAAACGCGCCGACGCCGCCGCGCTGGTCTTCGACTACAAATCCGCCGCCACCGACTACGCCAAGGCGTTTTCGCTGGTCGAGAAGTGGGACGAAAAGCTGCGCTGGAACTACAAGAACCAGGAGGCCGAGGCGCTGAACGCTTATGGCTACGCCACCGGCGACCTCGATGCACTACAACAGTCCATCGATGCCTATCATGTCATCTTGAACTTCATTCCCAATGGCGAACAGAACCGCGATTGGGCAATCACTCGCAACAACATGGCGGTCGTGCTGCAAACCATCGGCGAACGCGAAACCGAGACCGCGCATCTGGAAGAGGCAGCGCAGATCTTCCGCGGTTCGCTTGCCGTTTTCGAGCGCGAGAAAGATGATCGCAACTGGGCCGCTGCGCAGAACAACCTGGCCAATGTGCTGCTGAAGATCGGGGAACGCGAAAGCGACCCCAAGCGCCTGAACGATGCGGTGGCGGCAATGCGCGCCACGCTGGAGAGGCGCCCGCGCGACAAGCTGCCTTTGGACTGGGCCTCTTCGCAGAACAATCTTGGCCTCGCCCTCTATGCGCTCTCCGAACGCGAACCCACCGGCGAGCATCTTAAGCAGGCCGAAGCCGCCTACCGGCTGGCGCTTGAGGAATACACGCGCGAAAAAGCGCCGGTAGAATGGGCGATGATCGAGAACAATCTCGGCAACACGCTGGTCACCCTTGGCATCCAGCTCAACGATAAGGCCAAGATCAATGAGGCGGCCAACGCTTTCCGCGCCGCGCTGGAAGTGCGAACCCGCGAAACCTTCCCGGTGTCCTGGGCGACCAGCCGCCTCAACCTGGGCAATGCGCTGAGCGGTATCGCCCGCTTCGATATGGGCACGGCTACGCTGGAAGAAGCTGCAGCTGCCTACAACGACGCTCTGACGGTGTTTACCCGCAAGCGCTTCCCGATGGACTGGGCGTCAGCCCAGAACAATCTTGGATCGATCTATCAGACCCTTGGTCAGCGCACCCGTGATGCGGCCAAGCTGGAACAGTCGGCGGCAGCCTTCCAGGCGGCACGGCAGGTCTATGTCAGGCGGAAGTTCCCGCAGGACTGGGCGATGAGCTACTACAATCTCGGCAACACGCTGCAGCTTCTCGGCGGCGTCACCGACAAGCCCGAGCATTACAGCGAGGCGGTCGACGCCTACGGCAATGCGTTGCGCGAGTACAAGCGCGAGACGAACCCGCGGCAATGGGCAATGGCCCAGGCCGGCCTGGGCTCGACGCTGCACTGGTTGAGCATGAGCAATGGCGATGCCAAGACGCTGCAGGATTCGATTGCGGCGCGGCGGGCAGCGCTCGAAATACTCACCATCGAGGCCGCGCCGGTCGACTGGGCCAACGCTCAAAATGGCATCGGTATGAGCCTGCTCAATCTCGGCAATCTCCAGCGGACCGACAAATATCTCAACGACGCCGAAGCGGCGTTCACGGCGGCGCTGAAGGTGTTTACGCGCGAAAGTCAGCCGCTGCAGTGGGCCTTCGAGCAGAACAATATCGGCGACGTCCACTGGAACCGCGCCAGCTATGGCGCGGGCAAGCCGGAATATCTCAAGGCGATCGAATTCTTCGAGAACGCCAAGCAGGGCTTCACCGAAGCCGGCTACACGATCCCTATCCCGCTCACCGATCAGAAGATCGAGCTGGCGAAGAAGCAAATGGCGAAAATGTGAAGCGAACCGAGGGTTCGCCTTTCGCTTGTCTTTGTGCCGGCTTTCCGATCCCTATATCAGAATGACCGGAGCGGCATCAGGCTCCCGGAAAAGGTTTCGATGATTCGATTTGTGCTGTCGCTGTTCCTGCTTGCTGTTCCCGCCGTCGCCCACGCGACCGACGCCGGCTGGGCGCTGCTGCGTGACGGCGGCCATGTCGTGCTGCTTCGCCACGCGCTGGTCACCGGCACCACCGACCCCGCCAATTTCGTCATCGACAACTGCGCCACCCAGGTCAACCTATCGGCGCGCGGCAAGCAGCAGGCGAGCAAGATCGGCGCCTTGTTCGGCGCCCGCGCCGCCCCCATCGAGCGGGTGCTGTCCAGCCGCTATTGCCGCTGCCTCGACACTGCCCGCATCGCCTTCGAGGCGGAGCCGGAGCTTTTTGCGCCGCTCGACCTCCTGAGGAGCGATCCGACCGAGAAGGCCGCGCAGCTCGACGCGGTGATGAAGGAAATCCGCGCCTACACCGGTTCCGACAATCTGGTCATGGTCACGCATCTCGAAAACATCGTCGCGCTGACCGGCGTCTCGCCGCGCGAGGGCGAAGCGGTGGTGGTCGAGCCGCAGGGCGATGGCTTGCGCGTGCTCGGCCGCGTCACGTTCTGAGAAAGCCAGTGGTCAAGCTCCGTGAAAACTGAGCTGACGTAACGTCAACTGGGAGGGCCGCCGGCTTGTCGGGCGGCCCTTCTTGTCTTTATGGGAAGGCCATCCCATCTGCGCCCGGCGCATCAGGCCTTTTCCTGCCGGGAAAAACCGATTAGACAGCGCCCAAACCAGATGCGGACAGATTCCGCCCGCAACCGAAGGAAGAGCCCTTGTCCACCACGTTCGACAAAGTCGCCAAGATCATTGCCGACACCAGCGAGATCGACATCGATACCATCACTCCCGAGAGCCACACGATCGACGATCTCGGCATCGACAGTCTCGATTTCCTCGATATCGTCTTTGCCATCGACAAGGAATTCGGCATCAAGGTGCCGCTGGAAAAGTGGACCCAGGAAGTCAATGACGGCAAGGCTTCGACCGACGATTACTTCGTCATGAAGAACCTGTGCGCCAAGATCGACGCGCTGGTCGCCGCCAAGACCGCCTGATATCGGCAAGCGCGCGGCCTTGACGGGCTGCGCCGCCTGACCCACAAAGCCGCTCATGAGCAGCCCTCGCGACGTCGTCATCACCGGTATCGGCCTTGTCTCCTCGCTGGGAGAGGGTCCGGATACCCACTGGCAGAAGCTGGCGCAGCCGGGCCTGGAGCCGGTGCTCGAAGCCGCGCGCTTTGGGCCCTACACCGTGCATCCCCTGCCGGAGATCGACTGGAACCTGCAGATCGCCAAGCGCGGCGACCAGCGGCAGATGGAAACCTGGCAGCGGCTGGGCACCTATGCCGCCGGCATGGCGCTGGACGACGCCGGCATCAAGGGCAATGACGAACTCTGCACGACCATGGACATGGTTGTCGCTGCCGGCGGCGGCGAGCGGGACGAGGCGGTCGATGCCGCCATCCTCGCCGCGTCCGAGAGCCGCAACGACCGCGACGTGCTGCTCAACGAGAAGCTGACCACCGAATTGCGGCCGACGCTTTTCCTGGCCCAGCTCTCCAATCTGCTCGCCGGCAACATCTCCATCGTCCACAAGGTGACGGGATCGTCGAGGACCTTCATGGGCGAGGAAGGTGCCGGCGTCGCCGCCGTCGAGACCGCCGCGGCGCGCATCCGCTCCGGACAGTCGACCCACATACTGGTAGGTGGCGCCTTCCAGACCGAACATTCCGACATGCTGCTCGGCTATGAATTGGCCGGCTATCTGCATCGCGGCCCATGGAAGCCGGTCTGGCAGAGACAGGGCGCCGAGGGCGGCGGCCTGGTCTCCGGCTCCGGCGGCGCGTTCCTGGTGCTGGAGCAGCGCGAACACGCGCAAAGCCGTGGGCGGAAAATCTATGCCGAGCTCGGACCGGTCGTCTCAGGCCGCGCCCGGCGCTCGCGCGGCGAGCTTGACGCCGAGATCGCGACACTGCTCAAACAGGCAACTCTCCCAAGCGGCAAGCTGCTTGCCCTGTCGGGCGCCTCCGGCGCGCATACCGCAACGTCAGCCGAAAAGTCAGCGCTGGATGCCAATCCGGCGATATCGGCGCGCGGCTTCGCCACGCTGACCGGGCATATGAAGGAAGCGCAGTTTCCATTCGCGGTCGCCCTCGCCGCCCTGGCCGTCGACCGCAAGGCCGCCTACCCCGTGTTCGACGCCGCGGCCGAGAAGCCGTTCGAAGGCATTCCCGAAACCGTGCTCGCAACGGCGATCGGCTATCACCAATTCGAGGGCATGGCGCTGGTCAACGCTGCTTGAAGCAGCGCTGCGCGATCATGCTGCAAAGTTAAGAGGTTCCGGATGGCCAATCTCAGAGATTACATGGGCAGGCCGATCGTCGCCGTCACCGGCATCGGCGTGGTAACGTCGCTCGGCATCGGCAAGGCCGATAACTGGGCGGCACTGACCTCCGGCAAATCGGGCATCCACCCGATCACCCGCTTTCCCGTCGACCACCTCAACACCCGCATCTCCGGCATGGTCGACTTCCTCGACTCAAGCTCGAAAGGCGCCAGCCTGCTGACCTACGAGCTGGCCGAAACCGCAGCGAAGGAGGCGGTGGCCGAATCCGGCCTCGATTCCTCTGATTTTGGCGGGCCTCTGTTCCTCGCCTCGCCGCCGGTCGAACTCGACTGGCACGACCGCTTCGCGCTCTACAATTCCGACGGCAAAGGCGCCGGCGCCGAAAGGCTGCTCAGGGTGGCGCGCGGGCTGAAGGAAACAGATACGTTCGCAAGCACGCAGTTCGGCGCGATCGCCGACCGGCTGGCCGACCGCTTTGGCACGCGCGGCCTGCCGATCACGCTGTCGACGGCCTGCGCTTCGGGCGCCACCGCCATCCAGCTCGGCGTCGAAGCGATCCGCCGCGGCGAATGCGACCGGGCGCTGTCGATCGGCGCCGACGGTTCGGCAACCGCCGAGGCGCTGATCCGCTTTTCGTTGCTCTCGGCGCTGTCGACCCACAATGACATCCCTGAAAAGGCGTCAAAACCCTTCTCCAAGGACCGCGACGGCTTTGTGCTGGCGGAAGGCTCCGGCGCTCTGGTGCTGGAATCGCTTGAGGCAGCCCTTGCCCGGGGCGCCAGCGTTCTCGGCATCCTGCGCGGCTGCGGTGAAAAGGCCGACGATTTCCATCGCACCCGTTCCAAGCCCGACGGTTCCCCGGCGATCGCAGCAGTCCGCGCCGCCCTTGCGGATGCCGGCCTGAGCAAGGACGAGATCGACTACGTCAACGCTCACGGCACCTCGACGCCGGAAAACGACAAGATGGAGCATCTGTCGCTGTCGACCGTGTTCGGCGATCGCATCGGCTCGATGCCGGTCTCGTCCAACAAGTCGATGATCGGCCACACGCTGTCGGCGGCGGGTGCCGTCGAAGCGGCGTTTTCGCTGATGACCATGCGCGAAAGCGTCATTCCGCCGACCATCAACTACGACAATCCCGACCCGGCAATCGTGCTCGACGTGGTGCCCAACAAGAAGCGCAATGCCGAAGTCGGCACCGTGCTCTCGAACTCGTTCGGCTTCGGCGGCCAGAACACTTGCCTTGTCATGGCGCGGGAACCGGTCTAAGCGACCTTTTTCAGCCAGACTGAACTGACAGGCTCCATGCGCGCACTGCAACTTATCGAGGACCGCCGTCTTGAAACGGTGGACCTGCCGCCCCCGCCGCCCCCCACATTGGGCGAAGTCACGCTGCGCATCAAGGCGGTGGCGCTGAACCATATCGACGTCTGGGGCTGGCGTGGCATGGCCTTCGCCAAGCGTAAGCTGCCGCTGGTCGTCGGCGCCGAAGCCTCCGGCGAGGTCGAAGCTGTCGGCCCCGGCGTCTCCAGCCTGCTGCCCGGACAATTGGTGTCGATCTACGGCGCGCGCACCTGCGGCCTTTGCCGCGCCTGCCGCGAAGGCCGTGACAATCTCTGCCAACATGTCTCGGGCGTCCACGGCTTCCATCTCGACGGCTTTGCGCAGGAGAAGATCAACCTGCCGGCGCGCCTGCTGGTCCCGGCCCCTCCAGGCGTGACCGATGTCGGCGCTGCCGTCGCCCCCGTCACCTTCGGCACCGTCGAGCACATGCTGTTCGACAATGCCAAGCTGCAGCCCGGCGAAACCATCCTCATCCATGCCGGGGGCTCCGGCATCGGCTCGGCGGCGATCCAGCTGGCCAGGCGCATGGGTTGCTCCATCATCACCACGGTCGGCTCCAACGACAAGATCGACAAGGCCAAGGCGCTCGGCGCCGACCATATCATCAACTACCGCGACGATCGTTTCGAAGGGGTCGTGCGCAAGCTCACCAGGAAGAAGGGCGTCGACGTCGTGTTCGAACATGTCGGCGCCGACACCTTTGCCGCCTCGATGCTGTGCCTCAAGCGCGGCGGCCGGCTCGTTACCTGCGGCTCGACCTCCGGCGTGTCGACCCAGATCAATCTGATGCAGCTGTTCCAGCAGCAGCTGAAGCTGCTCGGGTCCTTCGGCTGCCGCATGGAGAACATGGCCAACGCCATGCAGAAGATGGCGGCGGGACAGGTAGCACCTGTTATCGACACCGAGGTCGGCTTCGACGGCATCGACGCCGCGCTGAAGCGCATGGAAGGCCGCGACGTGTTCGGCAAGATCATCCTGCGCGTTTCTTAGGACCATGGTCGGCAAGGTGTTCAAGAAAGCCCGCCGGGACTTCATGTTCCGCTATGGCAGGCGGCTGCGCCAGATGGAGCACTGGCTGGTTGCGCGTGCGGCGATGACGATCATTTCGCTGCTGCGCCTTTTGCCCGCCGACAGCGCGCTCAATTTTGCCGACCGCGCCGCACGCCGCATCGGTCCGCGCGTCGGGCGCCACCGCGTCGCCATCAGCAATCTGCGCCTTGCCTATCCCGAAAAGAGCGATGTCGAGATCGAGGCCATCGCCTCCGACATGTGGGGCAACATGGCCCGGCTCGCCGCCGAATACATCTTTCTCGACGCGCTCTTCGACTATGATCCGAACGCAGCGACGCCCGGCCGCGTCGAAGTTGGCGGCGCCGATCATTTCCATCAGATAGCTGGCGAGGACAAACCGCATATCCTGTTCACCGGCCATCTCGGCAATTTCGAGCTGCTGCCCGTGGCAGCCGCGACGTTCGGCATGAAGATCACGGCGCTGTTTCGTCCCCCGAACAACCCATACCTCGCCGATTACATCCATTCGACACGGCGTTCGAGCATGGGCGCCTTGCTGCCGTCTTCGACCGGCGCCTCCTTCGCGCTGGCGTCGATTCTGGAGAAAGGCGGCAATATCGGCGTTTTGGTCGACCAGAAATTCTCCAGCGGACTGGAGACGATCTTCTTTAACCGCCCATGCCAGAGCAATCCGGTTCTGGGCATGCTCGCCCGTCACTATGATTGCGACGTCTATCCGGCGCGATGTGTGCGGCTGCCTGGCAACCGCTTCCGCCTCGAGATCGAGGACAAGCTGACCTTGCCGCGCAATGAAAGCGGCAGCGTCGATGTCGCGGCCACCACCCAAATGCTCGCCGACGTGGTCGAGCGCTGGGTGCGCGAGGATCCGGGACAGTGGATGTGGTTCCACAAAAGGTGGGAAATCTCGGGCCGGCGTCGGCGCCGGCGCGGACAGGCCAACGCCACCGGCCAGCGGCAGCGTCAATCTTAAGTCGTCGATAGCCTCAGTTCGTCACAACGATCCGCGTATTGCCGAAGCCGACTTCACGCACCATCGCATAGAACATCGCGGCATTGGCGGTGTGCAACCGCACGCAGCCATGCGATGCCGGACGCCCTAGCTGCCTGACCGCGCCGGTGCCGTGGATGGCGTAGCCGCCATGGAAGAACACCGAGTAAGGCATTGGCGACATGTGGTATTTTTTCGAATACCACATCCGCGCCGTGCGTTGCGGCCGATAGGTGCCGCGCGGCGTGAAATAGCCGCTGCGGGCGGTCGACACGCTCCAGCGATAAAGCACCTGGCCGTATTGGCTAACGGTCATGGTCTGCGACGAGACGTCTATGCTGGCCACCAGCGAGGCAGCCCTGCTTTCGATGGACGTGCCGAACAGCATCGCAGCAAAAGCAGCTGCCATGAGAACGATTTTAGTCATGAGATCAAACCCCTTTGATGCCCCTTGCCTGCCCTGTCATCACGCGGTTTTTCATCTTTTTAACGACAGGTGAGTGATCTAACACACACTCCTTGATAAATTCGCCAATCTAAAGCAGCGAATTTGAACGATTTTCCCGCCATAGTTGCCGCTGCGACACGAAGTTTCGGCGCCAGTGGCGCGATGCTTGCAAAACCACCCCCTTGCCTGCTCAAATCCGGGAATGAACGAACGACTCTTCAAAGCGATAGACGCCCGTGTTGATGACCTGGTCGCACTGACCGCTGACCTGATCCGCTTCCCGACCATCAACCCGCCCGGCGAAGCCTATCGCCCCTGCGCCGAATATATCGGTGCGCGCCTAGGCAGGCTTGGCTTCGAAACCGAATTCATCCGCGCCGCAGGCACGCCCGGCGACACCGACCGCTATCCCCGCGTCAATGTCGTCGCACGCTTCGACGGCCGCTCGCCTGGGGCCTGTGTCCATTTCAACTCGCACATCGATGTGGTCGAAGCCGGCGAGGGCTGGAGCGTCGATCCCTTTGCCGGCGTGGTGAAGGACGGCAAGGTCTACGGGCGCGGCGCCTGCGACATGAAAGGGGGCATGGCCGCCTCGATCATCGCGGCGGAAGCCTTCATGGAGGTATTCCCCGACTTTCCTGGCGCCATCGAAATCTCCGGCACCGTCGATGAAGAGTCCGGCGGCTTCGGCGGCGTCGCCCATCTGGCGAAGCTTGGCTATTTCTCGAAACCCAAGGTCGACCACGTCATCATCCCCGAGCCGCTGAACAAGGACCGCATCTGTCTTGGCCATCGCGGCGTCTGGTGGGCGGAGATCGAGACCAAGGGCGAGATCGCGCATGGCTCGATGCCGTTCCTCGGCGACAATGCCGTGCGCCACATGGGCGCCGTGCTGCAGGCCTTCGAGGATGACCTGTTTCCGGCGCTCGACCGCAAGGTGACGCGCATGCCTGTCGTGCCCGAAGGCGCAAAGCGCTCGACCATGAACATCAACTCGATCCATGGCGGCCAGACCGAGGATTTCCGCCCCGGCCTGCCCTCGCCCAACGTGCCCGACGCCTGCCGGCTGACCATCGACCGCCGCTTCCTGCTCGAGGAGGACCTTGCCACGGTCAAGAGCGAGGTGACCGATATCCTCGACCGGCTGAAGCGCGAGCGCAAAAAGTTCGACTACGAGATTCGCGACCTGATGGAGGTGCTGCCGCTGATGACCGAGCGCGACGCGCCGGTGGTCAAGGCGGTGGCGCAAGGCATCATGGCGATCTTCGACCGCGAGCCGGAATATGTCATTTCACCAGGCACTTACGACCAGAAGCACATCGCCCGCATCGGCCACATCTATGATTGCATCGCCTATGGCCCGGGCGTTTTGGACCTCGCCCACCGGTCCGACGAATGGGTCGGCATCTCTGATATGGTGGAGTCGGCCAAGGTGATGGCGATCGGGCTGAATGTGCTGCTCAGGGGCACGGCCGCGGACTGAACCATCGGCTTCGCTGAAAAAACATTCCTCCCCGCGCCGCTGCAGAGCACGAAACGCAATTTACTCCACCTCGAAATCACGCTTCTATCGCACCAGGGTTCGAGCATTTGGGAGTTGCACGATGAAATTGTGGAAAACCATTCTTGCCGCCGCAGTGCTGGCACTGGCCGGCAGTCAGGCATTTGCCGCACGCACCGACCTGGTGATCGGCATTACGCTCGAGCCGCCACATCTCGATCCGACCGCCGGTGCTGCCGCGGCGATCGACGAAGTGCTCTACGCCAACGTCTTCGAGGGCCTGACCCGCATCGGCCCGAATGGCGAAGTGCTGCCCGACCTTACCGAGAGCTGGGCCATTTCCGACGACGGCAAGGTCTACACCTTCAAGCTGCGCACCGGCGTCAAATTCCATGACGGCAGCGATTTCGACGCCGGCGACGTGAAGTTCTCGCTCGACCGCGCCCGTGCCGACAATTCCGTAAACGCGCAAAAGGCCTTGTTCGCCGCCATCGATACGGTCGAAGTCGTCGATCCGACAACGGTCAAGGTGACGCTGAAGAACCCGCAGGGGTCGTTCCTCTACAATCTGGGCTGGGGCGACGCGGTGATCGTGGCGCCCGAGAGCGCCGACACCAACAAGGAAAAGCCCATCGGCACCGGCCCGTTCAAATTCCAGAGCTGGGCCAAGGGCTCGTCGATCACGCTGGTGAAATCGGACACTTACTGGGGCGCCCCGGTGTTCCTCGACAAGGCCGAGTTCCGCATCGTTCCCGACGCCGCTGCCGCCGTGCCGGCGCTGCTCTCCGGCGACATCCAGGCTTTCCCTTTCTTCGATCCCGACAGCGTCGCGCAGGTCAAGGACGATCCGCGCTTCAAGGTGGTGATCGGCTCGACCGAGGGCGAGACCATTCTGGCGATCAACAACAAGAAGCCGCCTTTCGACAAGCTCGAGGTGCGGCAGGCAATTGCCTTCGCGCTCGACCGCAAGGCGATCATCGACGGCGCCTCGGCCGGCCTCGGCGTGCCGATCGGCTCGCACATGTCGCCCGCCAGCAAGGCCTATGTCGACCTCACCGGCCTGTACCCGCACAATGTCGACAAGGCCAAGGAGCTGCTGAAGCAGGCCGGCTTCGAAAACGGAATCAAGGCCACGCTGAAACTGCCGCCGCCTTCCTATGCACGGCTTGGCGGCGAGATCATCGCCTCGCAGCTGCGCGACGTCGGCATCGACCTGGAAATCATTCCGGTCGAATGGGCGCAGTGGCTGGACCAGGTGTTCACCAAGAAGGATTACGACCTGACCATCGTCTCCCACACCGAGCCCAACGACATCGATATCTATTCGCGCAAGGACTACTACTTCAACTACGACAACCCCGCCTTCGACAAGATCATCGCCGAGCTGAACCTCACCTCCGACGACGCCAAGCGCAACACGCTGCTCGGCGAAGCACAGAAGATACTGGCCGACGACGCCGTGGTGGGGTTCCTCTATGAACTGCCGAAGGTCGGCGTCTGGGACGCCAAGCTGCAGGGCCTGTGGGAGAATGCGCCGATCCAGGCGAATGATCTGACCAAGGTGAAGTGGGCGGATTGAGGCGGCGGGCCAAACGGCGGCGTTTGCGCTCCGTCACACCCCCCTCTGCCCTGCCGGGCATCTCCCCCGCAAGGGGGGAGATTGGGCTTTCATCTCCGCTTTCGCCTATCGCGAACGTTGAACGCTGGTCGACGACACGGAAACTGCTGATCTCCCCCCTTGCGGGGGGTGAGGAGTGGTCCGCGCAGCGGACGGAAAGCCAACTGCTTGGCTTTCCGAACAACGAACGCCCGAAGCGACAGCGAAGGGCCGGGTCCGGCAGGACAGAGGGGGGTGTGACAGAACGCTGCCTTTGCTCAGTCATCGCACTTGGCAACGCACCATTCCCGCCACCATGACCGCCTACCTCCTCAAACGCCTCGCCATCGCCATCGCAACGCTGATTCTGGCGTCGATGGTCGTCTTCGCCGTGCTCGAAATCCTGCCCGGCGACCCGGCGCGGCTGATGCTGGGCCTCAACGCCAGCGCCGAGCAGGTCGAACTCCTGCGCAACCAGATGGGCCTCAACGCGCCGCTTCTCCTGCGCTACCTCCATTGGGTCGGCGGTCTGCTCAGCCTCGATTTCGGCCGCTCCTATACTTATTCGGTGCCGGTCATCGACCTTGTCCGCGAACGCATGGCGGTTTCCCTGCCGCTGGCGCTGATCGCGCTGGCGCTCTCTACCGTCATCGCCATTCCCGTCGGGCTCTTTTCCGCCAGCCGGCGCGGCCGGGCCGGCGACACGATTGCCATGGGTGCCGCGCAGCTCGGCGTCGCCATCCCGAACTTCTGGTTCGCGCTGATGCTGATCTACCTCTTTGCCGTCTGGCTGCGGCTGGTGCCGGCCGGCGGTTTCCCCGGCTGGAGCGCCGGCGCCTGGCCGGCGCTGAAATCGCTGCTGCTGCCGGCCGTAGCACTCGCCCTGCCGCAGGCCGCGATCCTGGCTCGCGTTGCCCGCTCCGCGCTGCTCGAGGTGCTGAACGAGGATTATATCCGCACCGCCCGCGCCAAGGGCCTGCCCTATCGCGCCGTGCTGTGGCGGCACGCACTGCGCAACGCGATGATCCCGGTTCTGACCATTCTGGGCCTGCAATTCGCCTTCCTGCTCGCCGGCACCATCATCATCGAGAACGTCTTTTATCTGCCTGGTCTGGGACGGCTGGTGTTCCAGGCGATCACTCAGCGCGACCTGATCGTGGTGGAAAGCATCGTCATGCTGCTGGTCGTCGCCGTCATTGCAGTCAACCTCGTCGTCGACGTCTCCTACGCCATCGTCGATCCGCGCCTTCGAGGCCGGCAATGACGCTGCACATCGACATCCCGCAGGAGACGTTGGGCAGCATTCTGGCCAAGGCCTTCCGCAACCGCTCCTTCCTCATCGGCTTCGCCATCACGGTGCTGGTGGCTGCAATAGCGGTCATCTCCTACGTCTGGACGCCCTACGACGTGACCAAACTGGTGATCTCGGACAAGACGCTGGCGCCCTCTGCGGCGCACTGGTTCGGCACCGATCATTTCGGCCGCGACATCCTGTCGATGATCATGGTCGGCGCCCGCAACTCGATTGCCGTGGCGCTGGTCGCGGTCGGCATCGGCATGGGCGTCGGCGTGCCGCTCGGCGCCTTCGCCGCGGCGCGCGGCGGGTTCGTCGACGAGGCGCTGATGCGGCTGAACGACCTTGTCTTCGCCTTCCCGGCGCTGCTGTCGGCGATCATGATCACCGCCATCTTCGGACCGGGCGCGATCAACGCCATCATCGCCATCGGCATCTTCAACATCCCGGTGTTTGCGCGCGTCGCCCGCGCCGGCGCGCTGGCGATCTGGCCACGCGAATTCATTCTCGCCGCGCGCGCCGCCGGCAAGAGCAAGACGCAGATTACAATCGAGCACGTGCTGCCCAACATCGCCACGCTGCTTCTGGTGCAAGGCACCATCCAGTTCGCGCTCGGCATTTTGGCCGAAGCCGGTCTCTCCTATGTCGGCCTCGGCGCCCAGCCGCCAATGCCGAGCTGGGGCCGCATGCTGTTCGACGCCCAGACGCGCATGGTGGTGGCGCCGTGGATGGCCATCTTCCCCGGCATGGCCATCGTCATCACCGTGCTTGGGCTCAATCTGCTCGGCGACGGCATCGCCGACATACTCGACCCGAAATCGCGGCGGCAGCGATGAGCCTGCTGCAGATCGAGAACCTGTCGCTGGCGATCGGCGACACGCCGATCCTGAAAGGGGTCGAGCTCTCCGTCGCGCCCGGCGAGGTGATGGGCCTGGTCGGTGAATCCGGTTCCGGCAAATCGATGACGGCGCTGACCATCATGCAGCTTCTGCCGCATGCGGCGCGCGCCACCGGCCGCGTGACCTTCGACGGCATCGATATTCTGGCCGCAACCGAGGACCAGATGTGCGCGCTGCGTGGGGACGACATCGGCATGGTGTTCCAGGAGCCGATGACGGCGCTCAACCCGGTCAAGACCATCGGCGAGCAAGTCGCCGAAGGCATACGCTGGCACACTAGGGCAAGCCGTGCCGACGCCGAAGACCGCGCGCGCAAAATGCTCGACCGGGTTGGCCTGCCGGAGGCCAAATTCCCGCTGTCGCGCTATCCGCACGAATTGTCGGGCGGCCAGCGCCAGCGCGTCGTCATCGCCATTGCCTGCGCATTGAAACCCAAGCTGCTCATCGCCGACGAGCCGACCACGGCGCTCGACGTGGTGCTGCAGGCGCAGATCCTCGACCTCTTGCGCGGCCTTGTCAGCGAAAACCGAATGGGCCTGCTTCTGATCTCGCACGATCTCGCGGTCGTCACCGAAATGGCCGAACGCATCACCATTCTGCGCAATGGCGAGGTGATGGAAGCCGGCGACACCGCACGCACGCTGTCGGAACAGCTGCATCCCTACACGCGCCAGCTGGCGCTGGCCTCGATGCACGTGCCCGCGCGCGCCAAAGTTCACGCCACCGGCCAGGGCAAACCGCTGCTTGAGGTCGAAGGCGTGACCCGCGACTATCCCGGGCGGCGTACATCCCTGTTCAAACCCGCTCCCCCGATCCGCGCTGTCGACGACGTCTCCTTGTCGCTGGCGCCGGGCCAATCGGTGGCGCTGGTCGGCCGCTCCGGCTGCGGCAAGTCAACGCTTGCCCGCATGATCCTGGCGCTCGACAAATCGACATCGGGAACGATCCGCTTTCGCGGCGAGACCATCACCGGCAAAAGCGAGGCGGAGCTCAAAGCCGCGCGGCGCGACATGCAGGTGGTGTTCCAGGATCCCTACGGCTCTTTCGACCCGCGCCAGAAGGTCGTAAAACTGGTCGCCGAGCCGCTGCATGTACTGGAGACGAAGCCGACACCGGCCGAGCGGCGCGAGATGGTGGCGCATGCGCTGCACGAGGTCGGCCTCGGCACCAGCGACATGGACAAATATCCGCATGAGTTTTCCGGCGGCCAGCGCCAGCGCCTGTCGATCGCCCGCGCCATCATCACCAGGCCGAAGCTGGTCGTCGCCGACGAGCCGGTCTCGGCGCTCGACGTCTCGATCCGCGCCCAGATCCTCGATCTGTTCGCAGAGCTCAACCAGAAGCTCGGCATTGGCTATCTCTTCATCACTCACGATTTGACCGTCGCCCGCGCCATCACCGATGAGGTGCTGGTCATGCATGACGGCAGGATCGTCGAGCGCGGCAAGACCGGCGACGTGCTCGATCATCCGCAGTCGGAGGCGGCCAGGGCGCTGGTCGCGGCTGCGCCCGATCTGCATCGGGCGATCGCTCACCGTATGCAGGAACAGGGGTGAGTGACCGGTTCGCGCAGCGAATTCATCGTGCCAGTGGCACGATGAAAGGTCACGAACGCTGGGACGCTGCGAAGCAGCGGGGACCCGGCCGGGCGGCCGTTGCCCCTGGTCTGCCTCACTCCTCCGGCTTCACCACATCGACCGGGCTGATGTCGAGCAAATCGAGCGTGCGGCGCAACAGCCGCACTTCGCTCTCGGCCAGTTTGGAATCGGCTTTGGCGATCTCCGCCATGTGGAGCGCCAGCAACTTGCGCCGTTCGACATCGAGATCGCGGAACAGCGCCATGGCTTGCGAACCGTTGGTCTCGTAGCCGAAATCATTGAGATATTCGATGACCGCGTCGATGCTGGTTTCCGGGATGCCGAAGGCGTCCTTGCAGATGCGCCGGAAGGCGACCATTTCGCTCTCCGAAACCGAGCCGTCGGCCAGGATCATGCGAAACAGCATCAAGAGTTCCGCCGACAGCACGGGGTCGTCGGCAACCTTGCGCACGCCGGGGTCACCATCGAAGATCGAGCGTATCTGGTCGAGCAATGCCATCGCCAACAGTGTCCCTTTCCCGAGCCCGCCCAGCGCACATGACCCAAAACTGCGCAGCGGTACTGAGATAATGACATGCACCACAGGAAATCCAAGCGCAACGCGCTTGGATGGACGTAGCGCGGAATCGGCCTTGCGCAAACCGGATGGCCATGAGAAGGCGCGGCACCACCTTTCCCGCCGGAATGTTCAGAAAATCCCGATGCTCGACCTCGCTACCCAGACCGTCATCATGCTTGCCTTCGCCGCCTTTGCAGCCGGCTTTGTCGATTCGATAGCCGGCGGCGGCGGGCTGATCACCATCCCGGCCCTGCTGCTTGCCGGCTTCCCGCCCGTCGCAGCACTTGGAACCAACAAGCTGCAGGGCATTTTCGGCACCGCTTCGGCGACCATCCACTACGCCATGAATGGCCATGTCGATCTGCGCCGACAGCTGCCATCGGCGCTTCTGGCCCTTGCCGGCAGTGCCGTCGGCGCCTTGCTGGCGGCATTCGTGCCGGGTGATCTCCTGCGGGCGCTGCTGCCGCTGCTTTTAATCGCCATCGCGATCTACTTCGCCGTGAAACCCAACATGAACGATGTCGACCGCGCCGAGCGCCTGTCGCCCTTCCTGTTCGGGCTGGTCATCGCCCCTTTGGTCGGCTTCTATGACGGGCTGTTCGGGCCGGGAGCCGGCTCCTTCTACATGCTGGCCTTCGTCAGCCTCGCCGGCTTCGGCGTGCTCAAGGCCACGGCACACACCAAGCTGCTCAATTTCGCCTCCAACATTGGCGGCTTCATCGTCTTTGCCGTCGCCGGCGTCGTCTGCTGGAAGATCGGGCTGATGATGGGCGTCGCCCAGTTCCTCGGCGCCCGGCTCGGCGCCAGCCTTGCCATCCGCATCGGCGCCCGGCTGATCAAGCCGCTGCTGGTGATCATCTGCCTGGCTCTGGCGGTGAAGCTGCTGGCCGACCCGGCGAACCCATTGCGCCAGCTGATTGGTGTATAAGCCTCACGCCTGATAGAGTGCCGTTGTACGAATCATGTTGGAGGGACCACACATGAATCTTAGTGCACCCACTCAGCTTGTTTTCATCATATCCCTTGTCATCGCCATCATCGGCGTGCTCGCCGCGCTTGGCGTTCTTGCGTTCATTCCTCTGGCTGCGGTGTGGATTGTCCTCATCGCATACATCGTGCTTGCCGCCGCCTGCCTGATGCGCGGCGCCTAGGCGCCCGCGACTTCTGCAATTCGAAGCGCCCGGTCAAAAGCCGGGCGCTTTTGCTTTGGATGCATGGTCCGTTAGGCTCTTCCGCGCGGAGGATGACCATGTCCGGCGAGACGGAGCGCCACGATCAACAGCACCGCCCGGTAGCCGACCGGTTCGAGATGGTGCGGCGCGCGCCGGGCCTGCGGCTGCAGAACGCGGTCACCGACATTTGTGGCTATCGCGAAACGGCGCCCGGCCATTTTCGCAATGTCGAATACGCCTCGCTCACCGTCCCGCTGGTGATCAGTTTCGCAGAATCCTTCGCCATCGGCCTTGGTCCTTCAGCGCCGCGTCGAAGGTCGGCGAAAGCGCCCGAACTTCGACATCCACGGAGTGGAAACGAAGCGGACGCGCAGACCCGAGGATGGCGAAACGGTGGACGGTCCTACCTTGCTAACCCAAAAATCGCATCGCACTCAAGATGGCGCTCCAGCTCGGTGGCGATCTCGTCCAGCGCTTTTTCCACGTCCGCGCGATAGTCGATGCCGCCGCCTTTCAAGCCGAGGCTTTCCAGGAATCTCGCCCGGAAAGCGTCGGCGGAAAACAGGCCGTGCAGATAGGTGCCAAAAACCTTGCCGTCGGCGGAAATCGCACCGTCGTCGATGCCGTTGATCACAGCCGACGGCCGCGCCATGTCCGGCCCGGTGGTGCGGCCGAGATGAATTTCGTAGCCCTCGAGCGCCAGGCCGAACGGCACTGAGCGGGCGCTGACATTGCGCACCGTCTTTTCCGGTTCCATTACCGTCTCGATGTCGAGCAGGCCGAGTCCCTCGGCCTCGGTGACACTGCCCTCGATGCCATCGGGATCGCGCACCAGGCGGCCGAGCATCTGGAAACCGCCGCAGATACCGACGACATGGCCGCCGCGTTTGCGGTGCGCGAGGAGATCGCGATCCCAGCCATTCTCGCGGAACTTCATGAGATCGCCGATCGTCGATTTGGAACCGGGAATGACCACCAGGCCGGCATTCTCCGGCAAGCGCTGCCCCGGCGGCACGAACACCACTTCGACCTGCGGTTCGGCCTTGAGCGGATCGAGATCGTCGAAATTGGCGATGCGCGACAGCATCGGCACGGCGACCTTCAACGCCCGCTTCTCGCCCGACGTCAGGCGTTCGAGCACGACCGAATCCTCGGACGGCAATCGCGCCGCCGCCTTCAGCCACGGCACGACGCCAAAGCAGCGCCAACCGGTGAAGCTTTCGATCGACCGGATGCCGTCGTCGAACAGCGAGACATCGCCGCGGAACTTATTGATGAGGTAGCCGACGATCATGCGCCTGTCTGCCTCCGGCAGGATCAGATGCGTGCCGGCGACCGAAGCGATGACGCCACCGCGGTCGATGTCGCCGACCAGAATCACCGGCACGTCGGCGCGTGTGGCAAAGCCCATATTGGCGATGTCGCGGCTGCGCAGGTTGATTTCGGCCGGCGATCCGGCGCCCTCGACGATGACCAGATCGGCGCCCTCACCGACCTTCGTCCAGGACTCCAGCACGGCGTCCATCAGCCCCGCTTTCATTGTCTGGTAGTCGCGCGCTCGCGCCTCGCCGAACACCTTGCCCTGCACGATCACCTGCGAACCGATGTCGCTCTGGGGTTTGAGCAGCACCGGATTCATATGCACGGTCGGCTGAACACCACACGCCAGCGCTTGCAGCCATTGCCCACGGCCAATCTCGCCGCCGCCGGGGCGGTCGTCGCCCGGAATGTCGGCGACGGCGGCATTGTTCGACATGTTCTGCGGCTTGAACGGCCTGACTTTCAGCCCGCGATTCCTGGCCGCGCGGCAGAGCCCCGCCACCAGCACCGTCTTGCCGACATCCGAACCCGTGCCTTGCAGCATGATCGCCTTGNGTGCGCATGGCATGGCTGACATTGGAGGCGTGATGGATAATTTCGCCCGCCTGGCGGGTGTGAAAGCCGCCTTCGCCCATGCGCCACTCGGTGCCGCCGGTCAGCGGAATGTAGATCTCCTCGGCAATGTGATGATGGTCGGGATAGGTGATGCCGGGCCCCAGGATCAGCAATCCGGCCGCGACCTCTTCATTGGCGAAATGGCCGCGCGTGCCAAACACCTCCAGCCAGCCGTATTTTTGCAAGAACGCTTCACCAAAATCGCTCGCGTTGTAGGTCTGCCCCCAGCACAGATCGTCACGACGCTCCGCCAGCAGTTGCACCAGGGGCTGCGGGTCCGGCGGCGCCAGTTCGACAATGCGGTCGAGCAGACCAAGGCAAGGCAGCGGATGCGCTTCGAGCACGCGCGCCGTCATATTCCAGCCGATCCGGGTCACGGCGTCCCGCACCAGCGCGTTGTCCACGCCCCGGAGATAGGCATGGAAGCGGTCGAGCAATTCGTCGAAATATGTCGGCACGCAATGCTCCGTTGATCCATTCATGCACAGCGGCTGCGCGGCGAGCCGGGTTGCGCGGCGGCATCATTGGTCTAGATTGAGCGGCGCGCAAAGCCAAAAACAACAGGCCAGCAAGCCAACCCCAGCTGGGGAACACAGGGAGCACGCCATGGACGCCGCGGTCGATGCGAGCACCAGCCAGTTCGAGCTCAACGAGGAACAGCGCGCCATCCAGGAGATGGCACAGGCCTTCGCCGCCGATCGCGTTGCGCCCAATGCGCTCGAATGGGACCGGGCAAGACACTTTCCCGCCGATGTAATCCGCGAGACCGGCCCGCTCGGCCTCGGCGGCATCTATGTCAGGGACGATGTCGGCGGCTCGGCGCTCGGCCGGCTCGACGCCGTGCTGATCTTCGAGGCACTGTCGCACGCCGATCCGGCGTTTTCCTCCTTCATCTCGATCCACAATATGGCGGCGTCGATGATCGACCGCTTCGGCGACGACGAGCAGCGCCAACGCTTCCTGCCGAAGCTGACCTCGATGGAATGGCTGGCGAGCTACTGCCTGACCGAGCCGGGCTCAGGCTCGGATGCCGCGGCGCTGAAGACGCGCGCGGTGAAGAGCGGCGTCGACTATGTGCTTAACGGCGCCAAGCAGTTCATCTCCGGGGCCGGCGACAGCGACCTCTATGTCGTCATGGCGCGCACCGGCGCCGACGGGCCGAAGGGCATTTCCACCTTCGTCGTGCCGAAGGATGCGCCCGGCCTCTCCTTCGGCGCCAACGAGCACAAGATGGGCTGGCACATGCAGTCGACCCGCCAGGTGATCTTCGAGGACTGCAAGGTGCCGGCTGCAAACCTGCTGTCGGGGGAAGGCGCAGGTTTCGGCATCGCCATGGCCGGCCTTGACGGCGGCCGCCTCAACATTGCGGCATGCTCGCTCGGCGGCGCGCAATCGGCGCTCGACAAGGCTTTGGCCTATACGGGCGAACGCAAAGCCTTCGGCTCGAAGATCAACCAGTTCCAGGCGCTGCAGTTCCGGCTGGCCGACATGGAAACCGAACTGCAGGCGGCACGCATTTTCCTCTATGCTGCCGCCTCGAAGCTAGACCGCAAGGCGCCGGACGCCGGCAAATGGTCGGCCATGGCCAAGCGCTTCGTCACCGACATCGGCTTCAACGTCGCCAACGAGGCGCTGCAGCTGCATGGCGGCTACGGCTATCTCCATGATTACGGCATCGAAAAACTGGTGCGCGACCTGCGCGTCCACCAGATCCTCGAAGGCACCAACGAGATTATGCGCGTGATTATCGCGCGGGCGTTGATCGGACGCTGAAGCCAGCAAGACCAGGATAGAACAATGACGACGATCGCCTTCATCGGCTTGGGGAATATGGGCAACCCGATGGCTGCCAATCTCGTCAAGGCGGGGCACGCGGTGCACGGCTTTGACCTGATGCCGGAAAACCTCACCGTCGCCCGCGAGCATGGCGTCATTGTCATGGCGAATGCCGTGGCGGCGGTGAAGGACGCCGATGTCGTGATCACCATGCTTCCCGCCGGCAAGCACGTGCTCTCGGTCTACGAGGACATCGCACCCAAGGCCAAACCAGGCGCCCTGTTCATTGATTCCTCGACCATCGATGTCGAGTCGGCCCGCAAGGCGCATGCCGTAGCAAGGGAACACGGGCTGCATTCGATCGACGCCCCCGTCTCCGGCGGCACCGGCGGTGCTGCTGCGGGAACACTGACCTTCATGGCCGGCGGCGCCAAGGATGCCTTCGCCAAGGCCGAACCGGTCCTGAAGCCGATGGCAGGCCGCATCGTCCATTGCGGCGACGACGGCGCCGGTCAGGCAGCCAAAATCTGCAACAACATGATGCTCGGCATTTCGATGATCGGCGTCGCAGAGGCCTTCGTGCTGGCCGAAAAGCTCGGCCTCTCGCATCAGGCCCTGTTCGACGTTGCCTCGACCTCGTCGGGCCAGTGCTGGTCGCTGACCACCTATTGCCCGGTGCCGGGTCCCGTGCCGGCCTCACCCGCCAACCGCGACTACAAACCGGGCTTTGCCGCAGCACTCATGCTGAAGGACCTGAAACTGGCGCAGGAGGCGGCCCAAAGCGCCGGCGCGGTGACGCCAATGGGGGCCGAAGCGGCCCAGCTTTATGCGCTGTTCAACGCCCAGGGAAATGGCGGATCGGATTTTTCCGGCATCATAAATTTCCTTCGCGGCAGTTCTCTATAAGTTTTCGAATTTGGCAGCGCTTTTCTCGATTTTTATTGCGCGGAAAAATTGCAAATTTAGATTTGCTTAAGCTCTCGATAACCCGGCGGTAACGATGTGCCTATATAACGGATGGCGAGGCGGACATATCGCATCCGCCCGGCGCTCCGGATCAGGTCTCGCGTACCGGAGCCCGTAAGTTTCGCAAGTGTATTGTTGGCGAAATGCCATGCGTATCTGGCAAAGCCGCGTTCCCATGGAGCGCGGTTTTTGCGTTTTGCAGTACTATACTGCTCGGTCTGAATTATTATTCCGATTGCAGCGTTCGGAATTGCCTGATGGTCTTCATTGACCAGCACGATCGGTGCGCTGACCCCGTCGACCCAGACCATAAGCAGGCGCACAGTCCGGGCGCCCTGTTTGCAAGGCGCCCGGCGCTCGTTCCATCTACTTCTTGCGCAAATCCGCTTGCGACAGATCCAGCGCTTTGGCGATGCGATCGCAAGCCATGTCGATCGTCGCGCGGGTCCAGATCAGCGGCGGCGACAGGATCATCGTGTCGCCGGTGGCGCGCAGCATCAGGCCTTGCGCGATGGCGTGGTCGCGGACGGTGACGGCGGCACTGCCCGCCGGCAGGAAGCGCTCCTTGGTCGCCTTGTCCTTGACGATCTCGATCGCGCCCATCAGCCCGATCGATCGCACCTCGCCGACCAGTTCGTGGCCGGCAATGCGCTCCTGCAGCGCCTGGGCGAAGTAAGGTCCGGTGTCGTTCCTGACCCTGTCGACCAGACCTTCTCGCTCCATGATCTCGAGATTCTTCAGCGCCACCGCGCAGGCCACCGGGTGACCCGAATAGGTATAGCCGTGGTAGAATTCGCCGCCCTTTTCGACCAGCGTCGCCGCGATACGGTCGCCGACCAGCAGCGCCGACAGCGGCTGATAGCCCGAGGTCAGTGCCTTGGCCGTGGTGATGGTGTCGGCCTCGACGCCGAAGGTCTGCGCCGCAAACCATTCGCCGGTGCGGCCATAGCCGGTGATGACCTCGTCCAGCATCAAAAGCACATCGTATTTGCGGCAGATTCGCTGCACTTCCGGCCAGTAGCTCATCGGCGGTATTTTCACCCCGCCCGCCCCCATCACCGGCTCGCCGATGAAGGCCGCGACCTTGTCGGCGCCGGCCTCCAGAATGGCATCCTCGACCGCCTTGGCCGCGCGCAGGCCGAAATCATGGTCGCTTTCGCCGGGCAGCGCCAGCTCATAGGCATAGGGCATCATCACATGGACGATGTTGGGCACGGCGCCGCCGAGCTGCTTGTGCATCAAATCCATGCCGCCCAGCGACGTCCCGGCGACGGTCGAGCCGTGATAGGCCGACTTGCGCGAGATGATGCGGTTCTTCTCCGGCTTGCCTTCCAGCACCCAATAGTGGCGCACGAGCCGCAGCGCCGTGTCGTTGGCCTCCGAGCCGGAGGAGCCGTAAAACACCTGGGCGATGCCCTTGGGCGCCAGCTCGGCCAGCTTCTTCGACAGCAGCACGGGCGTCGGCGTCGAGCATTTGAAGAAGGAATTATAGTAGGGCAATTCCTTCATCTGCGCGTAAGCGGCGTCGGCCAGCTCGTCGCGGCCATAGCCGACATTGACGCACCACAGCCCGGCCATGCCGTCGAGTATTTCGGTGCCGTCGGCATCGTAGATGAACGGGCCGTTGGCGTGGGTTATGATGCGCGAGCCGGTCTCGCGCAATTCCTTGTGGTCGGTGAAGGGATGCAGATGATGCGCGGCGTCAATCTGCTGAAGCTGCTTCAGCGAATAGTTCTGGTAAGTCATGGGTTTGCTCTTTCCTCTGGAATCAAACCGGCAAGCTGCCGGGGCGACTTCGTCAGAGGACGGCGGGCGGCGAATAGCCGATGCGGGCGCACAGCCTGAGCAGTTCGGCGCGCAGCGTGCGCGGCGACGGTGTCACCGCGACCCCGAAGGCGCCGGATGTGCTCATGTAGACCATGGCTGCAGTCTATGCCGCCCGAGGCCCGGAATTCAAGCGGTGCCGCTCAATACCCTTTGCAGGAACACGTATTTCATGGCGGTTTGCGCCGCTTGCGGCCGGCGGTCGCCGCGCCCGCCATGGCCGCCTTCCGTCTCCTCGAAGAACAACGTCTTGCCGTGACCTGCTTCCTGCAGCTTCGCCGCCATCTTGCGGGCGTGGCCGGGATGGACGCGGTCGTCGGCGGTCGATGTCGTGAGCAGCACCGGGGGATAGACGGCATCGGCCGAGACATGATGGTACGGCGAATAGGCGGCGAGCCACTTGGCTTCTTCCGGTTTTGCCGGATCGCCATATTCGCCGATCCACGAGGCGCCTGGCGGCAGTTCGGTGTAGCGCAGCATGTCGAGCAGCGGCACCTCGATGATGACGGCGCCGAACAGTTCGGGATGCTGCGTCAGGGAAACGCCGGTAAGCAGGCCGCCATTCGAGCCGCCCTGGATGCCGAGGGAAGCAGCCGTGGCTATGCCGCGCCTGACGACGTCCTGCGCCACCGCGGCGAAATCGTCGAAGGCAGTCTGGCGATTGCCCTTCAGCGCGGCCTGATGCCAGGCCGGCCCGAACTCGCCGCCACCGCGGATGCAGGCCTGCACATAGGCGTTGCCCTTTTCCAGCCACAGCCTGCCGCGCACGCCGGCATAGCCGGGCAGCAGCGGTATTTCGAAGCCGCCATAACCATAGAGAAGCGTCGGTACCGGACCCTTCTGGTCGCGCCGCCTGACGACGAAATACGGGATCATGGTGCCGTCCTTCGAGCGCGCCTCGAACTGTTCGGAGACCAGCGGCGCGGCGTCGAACCGCGCCGGCTGCGATTTCACGGTGGCCAGCGTCGCCCCGTCATCGTCCGACCAGATGATCGAACTCGGCGTCAGGAAATCGGTGAAGGAGAAGGAGACGCTGGAACCGAAATGCTCGGCATGCGCGATGCCGACATTGCCGTTCTCGGGCAGCGCCACCGGCTTCAGCGACCAGCGGTCGCCGCTGCGCTCGGCGACAACGACCTTGCCGCGCACATTGTCCATCAGATTGATGAACAGCCGGTCCTGAGTGCGGGCAATGCCGGCGACCGAAACACGGTGCGCTGGCGCGAGCATGGTTTCAACAGGGCCCAGGTCGCCGGTGTCCATCCAGTGTTCGAAATCGAAGGAATAGAGGCCGTCCGGCAAGCACTCAGTGCCGCCCGGCGCCGTCCATGGGCTGCGCACCCCGAACACGAACCAGCCCTTGAACAGCGCGGTGTCGGTGACATCGTCCGGCAGCGGGATGCGCCGGTTTTCGCCCGACGGCAGGCGCAGAAAACTGTGCGAGGAGAAGAAGGCGATCGTGCGGGCCAGAAACAAATACTGCCTGTCGCCATCATGCTCGACCCCCGCGCCGGCCGCGAGATCCTGCTTCTCGGCCTCGAAGATCGGCGTCGCATCCTCCAACGGGGTGCCGCGCTTCCACAGCTTGACGACGCGCGGATAGCCGGACTGGGTCTTGTCGCCTTCATGGAAGGCAGCCGAGACAATGACCGTGTCCTTGTCCAGCCAGGAAAACCCGGATTTCGAGGCGGGAGCGCGGAAGCCGCCCTCGATGAATGATTTGGTCTCGATGTCGAATTCGCGCATCTCGCCGGCATCGCCGCCATCCGGCGACATCGCCACCAGGCAAAGGTTGAAATCGGGGTAAAGGCGGCTGGCGCCGCTGAACACCCACTTCACCCCCTCCTTGGCCGACAGCACGTCGAAGTCGATGATCGTCTCCCACACAGGCTTCTCGGTCTTGTAGGAAGCGACCGTCGTGCGGCGCCAGAGGCCGAGCACATTGGTCTTGTCCTGCCAGAAATTATAGACTTGACCGTTGAGCGCGGCACCGACCGCAATGTTGTCCTCGGCCGTCATCAGGTCGAGCGCCGTCTCGAAGGCCGCCTGGTAGGACGGATCGCCCTGTAGTTCGGCCACGGTGATCTCGTTCTGGCGATGCACCCAGTCGAGCGATTCCTTGCTGGTCCGGTCCTCCAGCCAGAGGAACTTGTCCTCCACGGTGGCATCCGTCTGGCGTTTTGTCGTCGATTGGGTCACGCACGGTCTCCAGGCTAGTGGCGGGCAGCCCTGCCTACATCGCGTTCCAAGCGGTTTTATTCAAGATGGTGACGTTCGGTCATCGGTGGGAATGCGACCTCAAACCATCCGCCGGCGCAGGACCGTGGCCACAGCCAGTGCCAGACAAATCGTGCCCAGCGTGATCGGCAGGCCGGAGGCGCCGATCACATCCATGACGCCACCCGCCAGCGGCGGCACCACGATGCCGCCGATGCCCCACATCAGGGAGAAGGCGGCATTGCCGGCGACCAGCGCCGAGCCGGTAAAGCGCTCGCCGAGCTCGATGATCGACATGGTGTAGATGCCATAGGAGACCGCGCCCCAGATAAAGACGCAAGGCCAGATCAACGGCGTCTCGATCAGCAGCGGCAGCAGCACGCAGCCCAGCACCGTCACCACGACGCAGACGAATCGCACCAGCCGCGCCGTCAGCCGTTCCGCCAGCAAGCCGAGCGGCACCTGCATGGCGATATTGCCTGCGATCATCACCGACAGCAGCGCCGACATGCGCGCTTCCGCGATGCCATGGTGCGTGCCGTAGACCGGCAGCAGCGCCAGCACGCCCTGTTCGAAACCGGCGGCAACGACCACCGCCGACAGCAGTAGCCATGCCAGGGGCATGAAGCCCATGACCGAAACCCTGTGCCCGGCTTCGTCGACCTTCGGCAGTCGCGGCAGCACCAGCGCCAGGCAGGCGCCGCAAAAGATGAAGGCGGCGATCCCCACCAGGAATGGCGGCCATCCCACGGTGCCGACAGCGAGCAGGCAGAGCGGCCCGGCAGCGAAGCCGGCCGAGATGATGGTTGAATAGACACCCATGACGCGACCGCGGCGCGATGGCGGCGCCAGTGCAATGACCCAGATTTCGCTCAAGACATAGAGCGGATTGGTCACCACCCCGATCAGGAAGCGCAGCGGAAACCACAGATAGACATTCTGCGTCCACCCGATCAGCGCCAGAACGATCGCCGAAAGCGCCGCGCAGGTAAGCGCGGTGCGCCCTGCCCCGAACCGGCGCGCCAGTGCCGGGATCAGCGGCGACGAGACAATGAAGCCGATCGGCGTCATTGCCGCCGAGAGCCCGATGATGGCCGGCGAAACGCCTTGGCGTTGCAGGATGAAGCTCAGCAGCGGATAGGACAGGCCTTGCGCGATGGCGAACACCGAGACGGTCGCGATCACGCCGCTGATCGCCGCCCACTGCATCTTCTCGTTGTCAGCTTCCGCCAGGTTCATCATTGGCACCTAAACCAGGTTCAGGACTAGCTTTTCTGTCCGACGCGGGTAAGCCCCGCCCCGCGAAAAACCGTTTGCTCCAGACAAGGCCTGTCAGGAGCTTTTGGGCCTGTCAGGAGTTTTGGCGCTTGAACGATCGATAGAGCGCGAAGCTCACCAGCAGCGCGTCGAGGCCGGCGATCACCACCGGCAGACCGAGCGGACCGATGGTCTGCATCAAGGCACCGGCGCCAGGCGGGCCGACAATGCCGCCGGCGCCCCACATCAATGCGAAGGCGGCGTTGCCGGCGACCAGCACGGTTCCCCTGAAGCGGCTGCCGAGCTCCACCAGCGCCATGGTGTAGACGCCGTAGCCGACAGCGCCCATGACGAGAAGGACGAGCCAGATCGCCGGCGTCGTGATCAGCAACGGCAGCAAAACCGCGCAGGTCGTTGTCGCCAACGCACAGAAGATGATCATCGCCCGCCCGCCGAAACGCTCGGCCAGCAGGCCGAGCGGGATCTGCAGGAAGATGTTTCCCAGCGACAGTGCCATCACCAGGGCCGCCAGCGTCCTTTCGGGCAAGCCATAGGCAGCACCGAAGACCGGCATCAAAGCGTAGGTGCCCTGCTGGACCGCCGCCGAAACCAGCACGGCAAACAACAGCGCCGGCGCCAGCCTGGCGAAACCGAAAAAGCCGCCGGGCAATTGGCCGTCATCCTCGAAGCCGGCGAGGCTTGAGGAAACAGCACGAAGGATCGCGGCGCACAGGATGAAGCCGGCCATGCCGACCAGGAAAGGAACCCAGCCCGATATCCCTACCGCGGTCAGGACCAAAGGCCCCGCAGCATAGCCAGCGCCCAGCACGGTGTTGAATGCCCCCATCACCCTGCCGCGGCGCGACGGCGGCGCCAGCGACAGCGCCCATACTTCGCCCAGTATATAGAGCGGGTTGATGACGATACCGATGATGAAGCGGATGACGAACCAGCCCACCCAGTCCTGCAGGTAGCCGATGCCGAGGAAGCACAGCGCCCCAATCAATGAGCAACCCACAGCCAGGTTGCGCGCGCCGACCAGCCGAACGGCTGCCGGCACGAACGAGGCCGAAAGGATCAGGCCAAGCGGCATCATCGCTGCCGACAAGCCGATCAGCGCCGGCGACATGCCTTGCTTCTGCATCAGCAGCGTAAACAGCGGCGAGCTCAGCCCTTGCGCCGCACCGAACATCGCGAGGGCGGCAGTTACGCCGGCAAGCGCCGCCCATTGCGTCCCCGCTTCGCCATCGCTCGAACCGGTCGCAGCCATGATGCCTTCCACATGAATTGCCGGCCCATCCAGCGGCAAACCACTGAGCTAGCGGTTCGATTTAGGGAAAGGAAGGGCCGCGCCTGAAATCCCCTTGCGCCAAGAGCCGCAGTGGGCGCGTCCTGTCCGCCAATCCCCGGCAAGGTTGTCAACTATCGGACTGCCGTTCGGGCATGTCGCTTCCCTCGTCCTAGTGGTCGCCGCCTCCGCAATGGTCGGACAGCCGCCGGTCCATTATGCCGCCCGCTACCAGCATCGTACGAGGACCATCATGACCGCCGCCCTGCATCCAGCCGAACCGCCTTTGGCAACCGACCGGGCCCGTCGCGGTGGCCGTGCGGGCAAGCGCGCCGGCGGCTCGGCCGCCTTCGAACAGCCGGCTTTTCGGCAACTGAGAAATCCGCTAACGCCGACCAAGCTGGTCTCTGACGACGAGCTGGAATCGATCCACCTCGCCTCGCTGCGCGTCTTGAGGGAAATAGGCGTCGACGTGCTGCATGACGAAGCGCGCCGCATGATGAAGGAAAATGGCGCTGATGTCCGCGAGGGCAGCGAGCGCGTGCGCTTCGACAGCGACATGATCCTCGATCTCATCTCCAACTGCCCGTCGGAATTCACGCTCCATGCCCGCAACCCGGCGCACAATGTGCGCTTCGGCGGCAACAATGTGATCCTGTCGATGATGGCGTCGGCACCGAACTGCTCCGACCTCGATCGCGGCCGCCGTCCGGGCAACCAGCAGGACTACCGCAACTTCCTGCGTCTGGCGCAGATGCACAACATCCTGAACTGCACCGGCGGTTATCCGGTCGAGCCGACCGACATCCATCCTTCCGTGCGCCACCTCGAATGCATCCGCGACCTCGCCACGCTGACCGACAAGGTGTTCCACATCTATTCGCTCGGCAAGGAGCGCAATGTCGACGGCATCGAGATCGCCAGGATCGCCCGCGGCATCAGCCATGAGCAGATGCTCGAAGAGCCGTCCGTCTTCACCATCATCAACACCAATTCGCCGCTGAAACTGGATGTGCCGATGATGGAAGGCATCATCCAGATGTCGAGCAAGGGTCAGGTCGTCGTCATCACGCCCTTCACCCTGTCCGGCGCGATGGCGCCGGTGACCATCGCCGGTGCGCTGGTGCAGCAAAATGCCGAGGCGCTGTCCGGCATCGCCTTTGCCCAGATGGTGAGAAAGGGCGCGCCGGTTGGCTATGGCGGCTTCACCTCGAATGTCGACATGAAGTCAGGCTCGCCGGCCTTCGGCACGCCTGAATATATGAAGGCGCAGCTTGTCGGCGGCCAGCTTGCCCGCCGTTACAAGATCCCCTACCGCACCTCCAATACCTGCGCCGCCAACACGGTCGACGCGCAGGCAGCCTATGAAAGCGTGTTCTCGCTGTGGGGCGCCATCCAGGGCGGCGGCAATCTGATGATGCACGGCGCCGGCTGGCTCGAAGGCGGCCTGCGCTGTTCCTACGAGAAGACCATCCTGGACATCGACCTGTTGCAGATGGTGGCCGAGTTCCTCACCCCGCTCGACCTGTCCGACGAAGCGCTCGGCTTCGACGCCATCCAGTCGGTCGGCCCCGGCGGCCATTTCTTCGGCACCCAGCACACGCAGGACCGCTACAAGACAGCCTTCTACTCGCCCATCCTCTCCGACTGGCGCAATTTCGAGACCTGGGCCGAAGCCGGATCGCCGACCGCGCTGGAAAAGGCCAACAAGGTCTGGAAGGAGCGGCTGGCATCCTACGAGGAACCTTATATGGACCCGGCGATCCGCGAAGAGCTCAACGACTTCGTCGAAAAGCGCACGGCCGAAGGCGGCGCGCCGACCGATTTTTGATCGGCAAGCAACTGGCGGCATCCTGCCAACCGACACACCTGATTCAATTTACGCAAAAACGGACCTATCTCTCATGAAATCTCATGTAAAAGCGGTTGTCATTGGCGGCGGCGTCGTTGGCTGCTCGGTGCTCTATCACCTGGCCAAGGCCGGCTGGACCGACATCATGCTGATCGAGCGTTCCGAGCTCACCTCCGGCTCGTCCTGGCACGCAGCCGGCGGCTTCCACACGCTGAACGGCGATCCCAACGTCGCCAAGCTGCAGGCCTATACGGTGCAGCTCTACAAGGAGATCGAGGAAATCTCCGGCCAGTCCTGCTCGCTGCATCTGACCGGCGGCGTGATGATGGCCGATACGCCCGAGCGCATGGATTTTCTGCGCCTGGCCCACGCCAAGGGCCGCTATCTCGGCATGGACACCGAACTGATCACGCCCTCCGAAGCCAAGGCGATGTTCCCGCTGATGGACGAGACCAATTTCGTCGGCGCCATGTGGGATCCGGTCGAAGGCCATCTCGATCCCTCCGGCACGACGATCGCCTACTCCAAGGCGGCCAAGAAGCTGGGCGCCGAGATCGTGCTGCGCAACCGCGTCGTCGAACTGACGCAGGAAGTTGACGGCACCTGGAACGTCGTCACCGAACAGGGCACCGTCCACGCCGAGCATGTCGTCAACTGCGGCGGCCTGTGGGCGCGCGAGATCGGCCGCATGGTCGGCGTCGAACTGCCGGTGCTGGCCATGGAGCACATGTACCTGCTCACCGAGCCGATGCCCGAGGTCGAGGAATTCAACAAATCGACCGGCCGCGAGATGATCGGCGTGCTCGACTTCAAGGGCGAGATCTACACCCGCCAAGAGCGCAACGGCATCCTGCTCGGCACCTATGAAAAAGCCTGCAAACCCTGGTCGCCGGTCAATACGCCGTGGGATTTCGGCCATGAACTGCTGCCGCCCGACCTCGACCGCATCGCGCCGTCGCTGGAGATCGGCTTCAAGCATTTCCCCGGCATCGAGAAAGCCGGCATCAAGCAGATCATCAACGGCCCCTTCACCTTCGCGCTCGACGGAAATCCGCTGGTCGGGCCGGTGCAGGGCCTGACCAATTTCTGGTGCGCCTGCGCGGTCATGGCCGGCTTCAGCCAAGGCGGCGGCGTCGGCCTCGCGCTGTCCAACTGGATGGTGCATGGCGATCCCGGCTTCGACGTCTGGGGCATGGATGTCGCCCGCTTCGGCGAGTGGGCCGGCCTGCGCTACACCAACGCCAAGGTGCGCGAAAACTATTCGCGCCGCTTCTCCATCCGCTTCCCCAATGAAGAGCTGCCGGCTGCGCGCCCTGCACAAACCACCCCGCTCTACGACACCATGCTCGCCAACAACGCCGTCATGGGCGATAGCTGGGGCCTGGAGACCCCGCTGTGGTTCGCGCCGAAGGGCAAGGAGCCGAAGGACGTCGTCTCCTTCCACCGCTCCAACGATTTCGGTCCTATCGGCGAGGAAGTGCGCGCCACACGCGAACGCGTCGGCGTCACCGAAATCGCCAATTTCGCCAAATACGAAGTGTCGGGACCTGCGGCTGAGGATTTCCTCAACCGGCTGATGACCAACCGCATGCCGAAGATCGGCCGCATCGTGCTGACGCCGATGATCAACGAGTTCGGCAAGTTGATCGGCGACTTCACCATCGCCAAGGCAGGCGAAGACAGATTTATGATCTGGGGTTCGTCCGCCGCGCAGAAGTACCACATGCGCTGGTTCGAAAAGCACCTGCCGAAGGATGGTTCGGTGCGCATCCACCGCTTCGATCAGACGCTCGTCGGCCTGTCGATCGCCGGGCCGAAATCGCGCGACCTCTTGCAGAAGCTGGTCGATGTCGACATCTCGACCAAGGCGTTTCGCTTCATGGATTTCCGCGAAATGGCGGTCGGCGGCGCGCCCTGCATGGTCAACCGCATCACCTATACCGGCGATCTCGGCTATGAAATCTGGATGGCGCCGGCCTATGAGCGTCTGGTCTACAAGGCGATCAAGGACGCCGGCGAGGAGTTCGGCCTCGTCGATTTCGGCATGCGCGCTTTGCTCTCCATGCGCCTGGAGAAGAACTTCCCGACCTGGTACCGCGAGCTGCGCCCGATCTACGGCCCGTTCGAAGGCGCGATGGACCGTTTCATCAAGCTGGAGAAGAACGACTTCATCGGCCGCGAAGCCGCCGCCAAGGAACAGGCGGAAGGGCCGAAACTGCGCCGTGTCTCCTTCATCGTCGATGCGGCCGACGCCGATGTCATGGGCGACGAGCCGATCTGGGCCAAGGTCGGCAAGGACTATGGCACGGTGGAAAAGCCGCATGGCTATGGCGCGCCACGCTTCGATACGGCAGGCAAGGACGTGCGTGGCTCGAAGGCTGCCGAAGGCGCTTCCGCCGTGCGCGGCATCGTCGACCGCGACTGGCGCGTGGTCGGCTGGGTCACCTCGGGCGGTTATGCGCACTATGTGCAGAAGTCGATGGCGCAGGGCTATGTGCCGGCGGCACTCGCCGAGGACGAAAGTGCCGGACTGTTCGAGATCGAGATCCTCGGCCACCGGCGTCCGGCGCGCATCAATGTCGAGGCGCCCTTCGACCCCAGCGGCGAGAAGATGCGGACCTGAAAAGGCGACAGGGAGCGTGAGATCGTGTAAGGGGCCTTCGGCAGTTGGCCGCAGGCATTTTCCCTCGATGAAAAGACGATCCCCTTGCAGTATCTAGAGAAATGGACGGACTGGCTCTGCGAAGGCAAGGTCGGTCCCTTCAACGCCGCGCTGGTCTGCGTCGCGGTCTATTGCGTCGTCCAGATCGTGGTGATGGCGCTGCTGTCCCATGTCGTGGGAACCGGTGTCGGCGTCGACGATTCCGAACAGCTGATGTACATGCGCTACCTCTGGGCTGGCTATGGCGGCTCGCAGCCGCCGCTCTACACCTGGCTCGCCCGCCTCGTCGCCGCCGTGGTCGGAACGAACATCCTCGCGCTCAAGATCGTGAAGTACCTACTGATCGGAGCGGCGCTGGCGTCGGTTTTCATCGCTGTCCGCCGCCTGGGCTATTCCAGCCGCGCTGGCGCCGCCGCATTGTTCGGCCTGCTGTTGTTTCCGCAGATGGTGTGGGAGATGCAGCACGCCCTCACCCACTCGATCGCCGCTTTCTGTTTTTCAGTGGTGCTGTTTCTTGCGCTCGTCGAACTGGTGCAGCGGCGTTCCCTGGCCACCTATGTGCTGTTTGGCGTGGCGATGGCCGCCGCCATCCTGTCGAAATACAACAACGCGATCTTTCTCGGCGCGCTGATCCTGTCCACCCTGTCGCTGCGCGAAACGCGCGGCGTCATCCTCAACCGCCGGTTTTCGATCAGCCTTGTCGTGGCGGTGCTGCTTTGCCTGCCGACGCTCTACTGGAACCTGACCTACACCGACCAGTTGCTGTCGCACAGCGGCGGCTTCGGCATGGGCAGAGGAGAAAGCGCCATACAAACCGCATTCTACGGAATGCGCGGACTGGGCAAGGCTATCCTGTATTTCGCCGTGTTGCCGGCCGGCATATTCGTCGCGGCTTTGCTCATCGCATGGAAAAAGCCAGCGCCCGCGCTGCAACCGGCGCCATGGACCGAGAAACTGGTGTGGCGCACCATCGCTTTTGCCCTGGCGATGACCATCGTGCTCGTCCTGGCGAGCGGGACGACGCAATTTCGCGATCGCTGGATGCTTCCCATCCTTGTGTTGCTGCCGGTCGCGCTGGCCTTGCGGATGGATGCCAGAGGCGACAAGGGAAGGAAGGTGCAGGACGTCGTCGTCTTTGTCGGCGCAACGCTTGCCATGCTCGTGCTGCCGGTGACCTGGTACACGCACCTCAATGGCGGCGACAGCCGCGGCAGCATCGTGCGTGTCGACTACCAGTCGCTCTATGGCCAGCTGACGGCAAACGGTCCGGTTCGCACGGCGATATCGAGCTGGCACTGGGTGGGAAATCTGCGTCTTGTCGATCCCGATCTGGTCGTGCTCGACGACGAGATGCCGGACTTCGGCCATTTGCTGATCGAGCCGGCGGTGCTCGTGATGGCCAATGACAAGGAACCTCCTGAGGGCATCCTGCGGGCCTTGAGCGAGGCCGGCTATGTCGCTGATGGCTCGCCGCAGCAGTTGGTCGTCCCGATGCTGTTCGACAGCGAGCCGCCCACCCGCACGCTGACGGTCACGCGGCTGAAGAAAGCGGCCGCGGGCGCAGAGCCACAGTAAGTCGGCAGGAGGCGTCGGGTGGAGAAACAAGGGTTCGGTCGTCATCGCAAGATCATGCCGTTCGAGCCGGGCTCCGTCGAAGCCTTGCGCGACGCCTCGCGCCAGAAAGCGGCGTCGCTGAACCAGCATGTGCTGGGCTATGGCGCGCTGGCTGAAACCGAATGGCAAGCGGCAGGCATCGCCGCGCCCGATCTTGCCGCTACGCGCCAATACCGGCTCGAGCGCGTCCGAGCCGAACTGAAGCGCCGAAACTACGCCGGCGCGCTGCTCTACGACCCCGTCAACATGCGCTACGCTACCGATTCGACCAACATGCAGCTGTGGGTCGCGCACAATCCGACCCGCCACTGCTTCGTCGCCACTGAGGGACCCGTGGTGCTGTTCGACTATTTCTCCTGCGAGCATCTGTCGGATCATTCCGGCGTCGTCGACGAGGTGCGGCCGGCAGTGTCGTGGATGTATCTCTATGGCGGCGAGCTGACCGAGCACAGAGTCCGCCGCTGGGCGGCCGGCATCGCCGATCTGGTCAAGGAGCATGGCGGCGGCAACAGCCGCATTGCCGTCGACCACATCAACCCGGAAGGCGTCGAGGAACTCGCCCGCCTCGGCATTTCGATCGGCAATGGCGAAGCGGTGATGGAAAATGCGCGGCTGATCAAATCGCCGGACGAGATCCTCGCCATGCGCCGCGCAATCGTCGCTTGCGAAGCGGCGATGGGTGAAATGGAGAAGGCGCTGATGCCGGGCATTTCCGAAAACGAATTGTGGGCCGAACTCCACCGCGGCAACATTGCGCGCGGCGGCGAATGGATCGAGACGCGGCTGCTTGCCTCAGGGCCGCGCACCAATCCGTGGTTCCAGGAATGCTCATCGCGCGTGATCGAAGCAGGCGACCTCGTCGCCTTCGACACCGACCTGATCGGTCCCTACGGCTTCTGCGCCGATCTCTCGCGCACCTGGCTGTGCGGTGACGCCAAGCCGTCGAACGAGCAGCGCGATCTGTTCCGCATCGCCGCCGACCAGATCGCCCACAACACGCAACTAATGCAGCCCGGCATTTCCTTCCGCGACCTGGTCGAACGGTCCGTGGTGCCGCCGGGAGATTGCTTCCCGGCGCGCTACGGCGTGCTCTATCATGGCGTCGGGTTGGCCGACGAGTATCCAACCCTGCCGCATGCCAGCGACTGGACGCCGGACACGCCCGATGGCGTGCTGGAGCCGGGAATGGTCCTGTGCGTGGAAAGCTATATCGGCCGTCTCGGCGGCCATGAGGGCGTCAAGATCGAGGAACAGATCCTGATCACCGAGACCGGTAACGAGCAGCTTTCAACCTACCCGTTGGATGCGAGGCTGCTCGGCTGATCCGGCAAGCGCCTCGCGCAGAGCCTTGAGCGTCTTTTCCGGCGTCGTCCTGGCGGTGATGTAGGGCAGGCCTTTGCGCCTTGCCGTCCAGCCGACGACCTTCACGGCGTTTGCCGCAGGCTCGAAACGCTGCGCCAGCGCCCAGCTCTCACAGTCGATGGCAGCTATATCCGCCTTGCCCTCGGCGACCGCGACGATCGAGTCGCGATGGCCACCGCTTTCGCTGCGCGAGGAAAAGATATCCAGGCTTTCGCCGGCGGCCTGCAGATCGCGCGCCAGTGCAATGATGCCCGACATCGAATCGAGGCTGTTGTAGGTAAAACGCTTGCCGCGCATCAGATCGAGCGGCAGCGAGGCTTTGCCATCCGCGGGCGAGCGAACCTCCGGTCCCTCGCCCGTCAGCATCACCAGCGCGCTCGAATAGAGTTCGCCTTCGCCGCCCTCGTAAGCGTCGTAGCTCGGCTGGCCGACCACCTGCACATGCTTGCTCAGGCCGAGTTCCATCGGCCCCCAGCAGGTCTGCGCGAACAGCAGCGCCGGATGCAGCCAAAGCTGGTGATGGTCGAGTTCGTCCGGCGGCAGTATCGCCGGATCGGGCGCGATCAGTCTGCCCTCGGCGTCGTGGATACCGCCCGGCACCGGCGGCAGGTCGCCATTGCGGCGCACGATTGTCTGCGGCCCATCGACGCCCTTGTGCCGAAAAGCATCGCGCAACGCTGCCCATTGCGCGTCGACCTCGCCGCGCACTTCGGGCCAGTCATACATCGGCAATGCCGCAACCAAATCACTCATGCCGATACTCAATCATCATGGCTCGGGAAAGGATCGCAAAAACGCGGCGTCCAATCAGAATTGACCGACACGGGTTCGGGAAGTCCGGGGATTATTCCTTCGGCGGCTCGGCCGGAACCGGCGCGCTGCCAAGCCCGCTGATGCTGCGCGCCCTGATGCGCGGCTTGAACGCCCTGCCCGGCTCGGCCTGGCGGCGCAGCACCGGGTGCACGATCGGCTCCTTGGCCTTGAAGGCGTAGGCCTTGATCAGTGCGAAATAGTTCGGATAGGCGTAGCCATTGTTCATCCGCAGCCACTCGTCACGGCGGTCGGCAAACAGTTTTGGCAGCCTGTACCAGGCAAGGGTCGGGGTCTTGTGGTGAACGAAGTGCAGATTGTTGTTGAGGAACAGGAACGACAGCGGCGAGCGCTCGATGATCACCGTGCGTCCTTCAGGGTGCTCGGACCACTGATGTTCGGCGAAAGTCCGGACCGCGATCAGCGACTGGCCGAGCCAGACCGGCACCAGAATGTAGAGCCATACCGGAATGCCGAAGCCGAACTGCACGATCGGCACCACGATGGCGAGGCCGATCGCATGCAGCAGCCATGCCTTGCCGATCACCTTGTCGCCGGCAATCACATGCCTGGCGTCGTCGACGAAGAAACCGATGCAGGACAGCCAAGGGCCGAGAAAGAAACGGCCGGCCATGGTGTTGTTTATCTTGAGCAGGAATTTCATCGTCGGCGGCAGATCGTCATGCATCCACAGCGCCTGGTAATAGCTCTCGGGATCGTCGAGCGGATCGGTCAGGCGCTCGTCGGCGTGGTGGCGCAAATGAAGCGTCTTGAAGCGACGGAACGGCCAGACCAGGCCGATCGGCAGGAAGACGAAGGCTTCGTTGATGAGCGCTCTGCGCGTCGGATGGCCATGCAGCACTTCGTGCATGATCGACGACTGCAAGGCCAGGATGAAGCCGAGGAGAAGAAGTGCCGGGATCGGATAAGAGGGCCAGAGCAGGAGCCCGGCAGCGAGCCACATTCCGTAACAGAAGAAAGCGAGGACCACGGTCGGCCACTCGATGGCCGCTGCGTCGCGTCGCTTGATGCGCTTGCCTGTCATGCTATCGACCACTGCCCCTCAGTCGCCGGAATTGGTTCCTGACAGCATAGTGTCAGGAGAAGCAATTCCGCTCAACGAGACAAAGTGTACAAAATGTTGCGATTGCGCATTTTCGACCGCAGATGTTAAACATTGTAAACAACCCTACGGATTCATTTACGCTGGAAGTGCTGATCCGACGGCTCGGGCGCAAATTTTTCCTAAGAGAGCGCGGAGAACGAACAGTGGACAAACGGGACCTTTCGGCAATCTTCCGGGAGCGCCTGAAGCTGCTCCTGACACGGTCCGATCTCAACCAGTCGGCCTTCGCGTCAGCAGTCGGCATCGACCGGTCGGCGCTGTCGCAACTGATGTCCGGCGCCTCGACGCGCCTGCCACGTGCCGAAACGCTGCTCAACATCGCCGCCGAATTCAAGATCTCGCTGGACTGGCTGCTCGGCCTGTCCCAGGATGAAGGCGTCACCGGCGAAATCCGCGAAAGCCTGGAGATCGAAGAGGCGCCCGACGGCTTCGACCGCACGCTGCTCGCCAAATGGTTCGCCGAGGCCGCAGGCACCAAGATCCGCTATGTGCCGGCCGGCATTCCCGACCTCCTGCGCACACGCCAGCTGGTCGACTACGAAGCCAACATCACCAACCGCAGCCGTCTGGCGCAGGCGAGCGAGACGCAGTACCGCATCGAGTACAACCGGCGCCCTGAGACCGACATGGAGGTCTGCATGCCGCGCCATACGCTTGATATCTTCGCCCGCGGCCTGGGCGTCTGGGACCGCTTTCCCGAGGCTGACCGCCGGCAGCAGCTTGCCCATATGGCGACGCTGCTTGACGATCTCTACCCCACCTTCCGCCTGTTCCTCTATGACGGCCGCATGCGCTATTCCATCCCGCTGACCATCTTCGGCCCTTATCGCGCCGCCATCTATGTCGGCGACATGTATGTCGTGCTGAACGCCACCCAGCCGGTCCAAGCGCTGACCCAGCATTTCGACAATCTGATCCGGGCCGCCGACATCAACCCGCATGAGGCCGCCGCCTACGCGCGCAATCTGGCCGGCGCGTCATTTCCATCGGGTTCTGCCTGATCCCCAACGCCCCGGAAAGGTGCGCCGCGCGGCAATTGCAGGTCGCAAACACATTGACTGGACATAAAGACTTCTTTATATCCTTATTCCATTCAAATATCTGAAAGTCGATCCGATGACCGCGAACAATCCCATCGATGCTCTGCTGGCCGAAAAGGGCGTGCTGCTCGCCGATGGCGCCACCGGCACCAATCTGTTCGCCATGGGTCTGGAGGCCGGCGAAGCGCCGGAGTTGCTGAACGAGACAGCGCCCGACACCATCACCAGCCTGCACCAGAATTTCGTCGACGCCGGCGCCGATATCATTCTCACCAACTCGTTCGGCGGCACGCGCCACCGGCTGAAGCTGCACCATGCGCAGGACCGTGTACATGCGCTGAACAAGCGCGCCGCCGAGATTGCCCGCGCTGTCGCCGACAAGGCCGGCAGGAAAGTCATCGTCGCCGGCTCGGTCGGGCCGACCGGCGAGTTGCTGGTGCCGCTCGGCGCCATGACCTATGACGAGGCGGTCGAGGCCTTCGCCGAACAGATCGAAGGCTTGAAGGAAGGCGGCGCCGAAGTCGCCTGGATCGAGACCATGTCTGCGCCGGACGAAATCCGCGCCGCGGCGGAGGCCGCCATCCGCGTCGGCCTGCCCTACGCCTATACCGGTTCGTTCGACACTGCCGGCCGCACCATGATGGGCCTGCTGCCCAGGGATATCCACGGCGTCGTCGACGGACTTTCAGAGACACCGCTCGGTGTCGGCGCCAATTGCGGTGTCGGCGCCTCCGACATCCTGGCCTCGCTGCTCGACATGACCGAGGCGAAGCCGGAAGCGACGGTGATCGTCAAGGGCAATTGCGGCATTCCCGAATTTCGTGGCACCGAGATCCATTATTCCGGCACGCCGGAGCTGATGGCCGACTATGTCCGGCTGGCGGTGGATGGCGGCGCGAAGATCATCGGCGGCTGCTGCGGCACGTCGTTCCAGCACCTTGCCGCCATGCGCAAGGCGCTCGACGCGCACACCAAATCCGAACGCCCGACCGTCGCGGCGATCGTCGAACGCATCGGTCCGATGCGCAACAAGGTGGCGACGGAAAACACCGCCGAGACCAGCGAAGCCCGCCGCGAACGCCGCCGCAGCCGGGCCTGATATCGAACTTATTCGCTGTTTTCAGCGTAACGCGATAGCGCCGTCTTGAAATCCAGGGCGGTGCTGTCGGCGCTTTCATTCATCGTCACCAGGTCACCCGACGACTGCGGACTGCCGATCTGCTCCAGCATGACACGAAAGCGGTCATTGGTCAGCGCCGACTTTGCGGTATTCCGGGCTGCGTCGACGTCATCCATGATGCGCCTGGATTCTGGCGACAGCGTTCCCGACGCCTGCGTGAGTCTCACCGCCGGCGTCGTGTTTCCAATGTTCATGATCTGCAATTCCCGGCTCCCCAAGCCCAGTCCCGACCCCATGCAATAATAGCAGGGCATTGCGATGACGTTCCGGAAAAGCCGCGCAATTTAACGATCAGGCGGATCATCTGTGCGCTTCGGATTAATCGATCCGAAAAAAGGCCGGCAGGGTTTCCCCCGCCGGCCTGCCTCACCCGCCCGTAGCCGGTTCCCCGTATCAGAACGACCCCCGTCTGAAAGGAACCGGCTGTATTGCCACTACCGGTTACCGCCGAGCGCCGAGGCAAGGCGCACAAGCGAAAGGAACTCGGACCTGTACCCAAACGGGTCGGCTCCTCGGGCGGCGGTGGCAATCTCCATGATCTTGTCGTAGCCGAACTTCGCGGTCGCATCCTCGTCGCGCAGCTTCTGGCCGAAGGCGGCGACAGCGATGGAGAAACGCTGGTCGGTGCTGGCCTGGTCGAAGGACGCGACCTCGTTGGCCGACGTCACCGGCGTGGTGATCAGCTTCGAGACGTCTTCGTTCGGCAGCTTGTAGCGGATTTTCACGAAGGCATATTCGTCGGCGTTGGCGACGCCGCCATTGTCGACCGCGGCCTGGCCGTAGCGCAGCGGATCCATCTGCTCGCCGCCACTGCCCTTCGGCGTGATCTCGTAGATGGCGGTCACCGAATGACCGGAGCCGATATCGCCGGCATCGACGCGGTCATTGTTGAAGTCCTCGCGGTTCAAGGCGCGGGTTTCATAGCCGATCAGCCGGTACTCCGAGACCTTGTCCGGATTGAACTCGACCTGGATCTTGACGTCCTTGGCGATGGTGAACAGCGTCGAGGAGGCATCCTCGACCAGAACCTTCTCGGCCTCGGCCAGCGTGTCGATATAGGCGGCGGTGCCGTTGCCGTTCTGGGCGATGGTCTGCATCATCTGGTCGTTCAGATTGCCGCGGCCGAAGCCGAACACCGACAGGAAGACGCCGGTCTTGCGCTCCTGCTCGATCAGCCGCTTCAGATCGTCGTCATCGGTCTGGCCGACATTGAAGTCGCCGTCCGTGGCCAGCATCACACGGTTGATGCCGTCCTTGACGAAGGACTGCTGGGCAAGCCTGTAGGCTTCCTTGATGCCCGCCTCGCCGGCCGTCGAGCCGCCGGGCGACAGATTGTCGATGGCGTTGAGGATCTTGTCCTTCTCGGTAACCTTGGTCGGCATCAGCACGGTGCCGGCGTCACCGGCATAGGTGACGATCGAGATGGTGTCGTCCGCCTTGAGCTTGCTGACCAGCAGCCGGAAAGCCGACTTGAGCAGCGGCAGCTTGTCATGCTCGTCCATCGAACCCGAGACGTCGATCAGGAACACCAGATTGGCCTTGGGCTGCTCGACCGGCTTGATGTCGAAGCCCTTGATGGCGACGTGCATCAGCTTGGTGTGCCCGTTCCACGGCGTCGGCATGACGCTGACGGTCGAATTGAACGGCGTCGAAGCCGAGTCCGGACCCTTCCAGTCATAGGGGAAGTAATTGACCATCTCCTCGACGCGCACCGTGTCGGCCTGCGGCAGGTAGCCCTGCTTCAGCGAGCCGCGGACGAAGGAATAGGAAGCGGTGTCGACGTCGATCGAGAAGGTCGAGACCGGATCCTGAAGCGCTGCATGCACTGGATTGGTCTTGAAATCCTCGACGCGGTCGCGGTTTGGCTCCTGCGGCGCAATCTGGTCGGCCGGCATGGTAGAGGGCTGCGCCAGGTACTTGGATTCGGTCGCGCCGGCCATGCGGTCGACCCGCGCGCCGCCGGCCGGGGCAGCGGTGCCGTCAAGCGAAAACTCGCGGCTCTCAACTGGCGCAGGCTCGGCCAACACGCCGCGCCCCAGCGCATCCTGCTGCGCAGGGGCGACAGCAACGGTCGATTCGGGCTTCGGCGGCGCGGGCGGCGTAAGCGTCGTAGTAGTGTCGCGGCTTCGCGCGTCGGCGTCGGCCTTCTTGTCGCTTTCAGGCGCCTGCTTGTCTTTTACCGGCGCGTTGATCGCCGGCCCATTGGTTGCCGGCTTGTCGGCCAGCGTCTCAGTGATCTTCTCGTCGCTGCCGAACGGCGACGGCTGTTCCCTCAGCATATGAAAGGTGGCGTATCCGGCGATCGGCAGGGCGACGAGCCCGGCAATGGCTGGCGTGGCGATGAGTTTCTTTTGCATGATCTCGCTCCAGAGCTTTTGTGCTCGCTCTGTGAGACGAAGCCCGCCGACCGATCCTTGGGTGACGGCAGAAATATTTTCCTGATCATAGGCGCGCATGGCGGCTTCGAAGGCGCGTGCCTTCGCGCTTTCCCCGGGCGCCGGTACTGCTGCGTCGCGCAGCCTGTCGAGTTCGTTGTCGTCGACCATGGTCACACTTCCCCGGCTGAACGAATCAACGTCTTCAGCCGTTTCTTCGCTTCATGGATGTGCCAGGAAACCGTCGTCTCCGAGATTGCCATCGCCTCGGCGGCGGCCGCATGGCTCAACCCTTCGCCATAGACCAGAAGTACTGCATCGCGCTGCTTGTCCGGCAATTGCCGCACCGCTGCCCAGAGCGCCTCAGAGGGATCTTCGGGCTCGGCCGAGGCCTCTCCCGAAATCATGCTGTAGGCGCCGAAAGCCTCGGCCTTGACGTTTTCGCGCGTGGTCTTGCGCATCATGTCGCGCGCCGCGTTCAGCGTCACGGAATAGAGCCATGTCGTGAACGCGCCGCCGCCGCGGTAGTCGCGGATCGCCTTGCCGAGACGGACACAGACCTCCTGGGCGATGTCTTCGGCATCGGCCTTCTTTCCGCACCAGCGATAGGCGGCGCGATAAACGAAGTCGTAGTGCCGCTCCAGCAATTTGCCGAAGGCACCCCTGTCTCCGCCCTTCGCCCGCCCGATCAATTCGGCGTCGGAGGCTTCGCTTTCATCCAGCATCATCGCCATCATTTGCCTGTTGGACGAAGGCTAATGGCCAATCCTTGGGGTTATGGAAAGATTTTTTTCCGAGGCGACGGATGCACGCGCAACAGGTGCGCTGAGATTCAGGTCAGGCCGAGCCGAAAACGATGGATTTCGAGAACCGGAGCGGAGCGTACTTTTGGTACGCGAGCACCGGAAGCACAGAAAGCCGTCGTTTGCAGGCCGGCCTCACCTGAATATCAGCACACCTGGCCCGAGGCCCAGCCGGACGACCAAGCCCACTGAAAAATTATAGCCGCCCAGCCAGCCCGTGACATCGACGACTTCGCCGATGAAAAACAGCCCCGGCACGGATTTCGCCTGCATCGTCTTCTGATCGAGCCCGTTGGTATCGACACCGCCAAGCGTCACTTCCGCCGTGCGGTAACCCTCGGAGCCGGCCGGCTTGATGCGCCAGTCGTTGACGGCGGCTTCGACGGTTTTCATTTGCAGGTCTGTCAAATCAGCGAGATTGCCATCGATCCCACTGCGCTCGGCGACTGCTTGCGCAAGGCGCTTCGGCAAATGGTTTGCAAGCACCGTCTGCACCGCTTGCCTGCCGTTGACGCGCCGGGCGGCGCGAAGCAGTTCCGCCACATCCCTCCCCGGCAGCATGGCGATGCGGATCTCGTCGCCCTCGCGCCAATAGGACGATATCTGCAGGATGGAAGGCCCGCTCAAGCCGCGATGCGTAAACAGCATCGCTTCTGAAAACCGCGTCTTGCCGCAGGCGACTTCGGCATCGACGGCATTGCCGGCCAAAGGCGCCAGCCGCTCCAGCGTTCTTGCGTCGAAGGTAAGCGGCACCAGCGCCGGCCGTGTTTCCACCACCGCAAGGCCGAATTGCGCCGCAAGCTCGTAGCCGAAACCGGACGCGCCCATTTTGGGGATCGACTTGCCCCCGCAAGCCACGACCAACGAGCTGCAAGCGACGCTGCCAGCGGAGAGCGTCAGCACAAACCCGTCCGCGGTCTTGCTGACGTTCCTCACCTCGGTCGACAACGCCAGTTCCACACCCCAATCCTGCATGTCGGAAACCAGCATGTCGATGACCTGGCGCGCCGAGCCGTCGCAAAACAGCTGTCCCAGCGTCTTCTCGTGATAGGCAATGCCATGGCGTTCGACGAGCGCGATGAAGTCGCCTTGCGTGTAGCGGCTGAGCGCCGAAATGCAGAAATGCGGATTGCCGGAGATGAAATTCTTCGGGCTGGTGTGGATGTTGGTGAAATTGCAGCGGCCGCCGCCGGAGATGCGGATCTTCTCGCCGGGCTTTGTCGCGTGATCGAGCACCAGGACCGAGCGGCCGCGCTTGCCCGCCTCGATGGCGCACATCATTCCGGCCGCACCGGCGCCGATCACCACGACATCATAGGATTGCATCAGGCTGTTCGTTCCCGCTCGACTGGCGCTGTTTTAACAGGCCGCGCCAATCGTGCAGTCTCTACCCGTTCGTTGCGACTTCAGGCAACGCCTCGTTAGATCAGCGTCTCGGCGAACAGCGTCGTCAGTCGCTTCCAGTGGCGCTCGGCGCCGGCCGCGTTGAAGACGCTGTGATCCGACACGCACCAGCCATGCGCCATGCCGGCATAGTTTTCGATGACGTGGTCGACTTCCGCCACGCGCAGCGCCTCGGCCAGTCGAGCCGACTGCTCCGGCGGAAAGCTGCGGTCCACCCCAGACGTTCCGACATAGACCCGCGCCTTGATCATTGCAGCCTTGCGGTGCGGACTGTCGGCGGCATCGCTGGCCAGATTGCCGCCATGGAAGCTTGCCGCCGCCACGATGCGATCGGGATAGGTTGCAGCCGCATTCAAGGCCCGCGCCCCGCCCATGCAGTATCCGACGACACCGACCGGTCCGGTGACACCTTCAGCGGTAAGCGTGTCGAGGAACGCCCTGCTGTCGCGGATGGTCATGTGCTGTGTCGTGCCGTGGACCAACGCCGTCAGCGCGACCTTGGTCTCCTCGACGACGAAAGCGGTCTTGGGCTCGAACGGCCCGTAGGGTGCTTTGCGATAGAAAAGATCCGGCACCAGCACCGCATAGCCCTCACCCGCCAGCCGCTCCGCCATTGCGTCGAGCGCCGGTCGCGGACCGAAGGCGTCCATGTAGAGAATGATACCGGCCTTGACCGGGGAAACAGTCGCCGAACGGAACAATCCCGCCTTCGCCACGCCGTCTCCGGTCTCTATCTCAATGTCCTGCTTCGCCATGGCTCGCCCCATTGATTGTCGTGCGATACATATAAGCAGGCATTGTCAGGGCAAGCCGTTCCCTGACAATCCCGTTCAACACTTTGTGCAGGCGTTCAACGCCGCTACAGGCCAGCAAACGCCGTCATGTGAAAGGCCTGAACCTCAGGCGGATAGCGATGGGCCGTGCCATACGGACAAGCGTTGCGGTCGAGGCAGCCGCCGCCGCGGCATGGTTCGCCCTTCGATCCCCGCACATGCGCCAAGCAAGCCTGATGAGCGAAACCATCCGCGGAATAGGCGTCAACCGGACAGGATTTCAGGCAAGGTTTTGCCACACAGGCGTCGCAAAGGTGAATCGATGCGTGAGCTTCTGGAGCCGCGATCTCGTCTTCGAACAGCAACGCGCCGCGATAGGCATGCCAGAGCCCGTACTGCGGATGCATCAGGATGCCCAGCGGCGACGGTCTCAGCCCCTCCGCTCGCATCGCCCATTGCTGGAACGGCAGATAAGGTCTGTCCGAAGGCGAAACGGCGCGCGCGCCGAATTTCTCCGCCACCGCACCGATCACTGCGCGCGACCATGTGTCGAGCGGATTAGCAATGGTTTGCGGTTGCCGGTCGCGCCAGCGCAGGAAATGCGGCCAGGGTGCCGCTCCCGCCTGCCCCACCAACAGCACGGATTTGGCGGGGGCAACTGAAGGGCCATGCGGCGGCGTTTCGCTTGTTGCGAAATTGAAGCCGCCGCGCAGGATGAGGCCGTCGGCGGAAAGCGCGGCCGCTATCTCGTCAGCCCGGCGCCGCGCAATCATCCCTTCTTGTCCGGGTCGGAGAAAGCGCTCCGCCAGACTTCCTTGTGGATGATGTTGGCGACTTTAGCCCCGCCTGACTCGGGCTCCTTTCAGGTGAAGGCGTCAGCCATCGACGCCTTCTTCGTCGCGATGTAGTCCTTCAGCCCGTCGTCGATGCCCGGATCGAGATACGGCGCCTCATAGGTCTCCAGCCAGCGGCGGGCGAGTTCGTTGGCGCGCTGCGGCGCTGTCTTCTCGCCCTCGGCCAGCCACTGCTCGTAGGAATTGTTGTCGGCGATGCTGGAGCGGTAGAAGGCGGTCTGGAAATTGGCCTGGGTGTGGTCGCAGCCGAGATAGTGGCTGCCCGGGCCAACCTGGCGGATGGCGTCCATCGCCTGGCCGTTTTCCGAGAGGTCGACGCCTTCGGAAAACTTTTGCGTCATGCCGAGCTGGTCGATGTCCATCATGAATTTTTCGTAGCAGGACGCCAGTCCGCCTTCGAGCCAGCCTGCCGAATGCAGGACGAAATTGGTGCCGGCAAGAATGGTCGAGTTCAGCGTGTTGGCGCTCTCATAGGCGGCCTGCGCGTCCGGAACCTTGGAGGCGCAGAGCGATCCGCCGGTGCGGAACGGCAGGCCGAGCCGGCGGGCAAGCTGTGCGGCGCCGTAGGAAACCAGCGACGGCTCCGGTGTGCCGAAGGTCGGCGCACCAGACTGCATGGAGATCGACGAGGCGAAGGTGCCGAACAGTACCGGCGCGCCGGGGCGGATCAACTGCGTGAAAGAGGCACCGGCCAGCACCTCGGCCAGAACCTGTGTCAGCGTGCCGGCCACCGTGACCGGGCTCATCGCGCCGGCAAGGATGAACGGCGTGACGATGCAAGCCTGGTTGTGACGCGAATAAACCTTCAGCGCGCCCAGCATGGTTTCGTCGAACACCATCGGCGAATTGGCGTTGATCAGGCTGGTCAGCACGGTGTTGTTTTCGACGAAATCGTCGCCGAACACGATCTTGGCCATGGCGACGGTGTCTTCGGCCCGCTCTGGCGCCGTCACCGAACCCATGAACGGTTTGTCCGAATATTTGATGTGGCTGTAGATCATGTCGAGATGGCGTTTGTTGACCGGCACGTCGACCGGCTCGCAAACCGTGCCGCCCGAATGGTGAATCGACGGCGCCATATAGGCGAGCTTCACGAAATTCCGGAAATCCTCGATCGTCGCGTAGCGCCTGACACCGTCGAGATCGCGCACGAAGGGCGGACCATAGACCGGCGCGAAGACCGTGGCGTTGCCGCCGATCTGCACCGAACGTTCGGCGTTGCGCGCATGCTGGGTGTAGATGGGCGGCGCGGTCTCCAGCAGCGAGCGGCAGAGGCCCTTGGGAAAATGCACGCGCTCGCCCTTGACGTCGGCGCCCGCCTCTTTCCAAAGCTGCAGCGCCTCGGCGTCGTCGCGAAAGATGATGCCGATCTCTTCCAGCACCGTATCGGTGTTGTTTTCGATAATCGCCAGGCCTTCCTCGTTGAGGACCTCATAGATGTTGATCTTGCGCTTGATATAGGTGAGCTGGGTGCCCGGTCCGCCGCCCGAGCGCGCCGCCCGCCTTGCAGCCGCGCCGCCGCTGGCAGCACGTCCACGTCGCGCATTGGACGCTTCCTGGTCGACTGACGCGTTTTCACTCATGATCGTTTTTCCCTAAAAACCGTTTGCGGCCGCGTAGGCGGCTTCTCGCCCGGATCGTAGCCATGCACCCTATTCGAAACGGCCCGCCAGCGCCAACGCCTGTCGCAAAATCGACAAGAATTCCAATAGATTTGCGGTCGCTTTCCTTTTGCGGGAAGTCGCAAATCAGCTATGGATACCTGCCCCCGCCGGGTTAGGTATTGACGCGATTATTTTAAGCCGCCGTGATCGCATCCGCGCGGCAAGGAGCCCGAGAAAAATGGCCGACGACGAGATCATCCTCTCCGAGCTTTCCGACGACGAGTTGGTGCAGCAGATGCACGACGATCTCTATGACGGGCTGAAGGAAGAGATCGAGGAAGGCACCAACATCCTGCTCGAGCGCGGCTGGGTGCCCTACAAGGTGCTGACCGAAGCTCTGGTCGAAGGCATGCGCATCGTCGGCGAGGACTTTCGCGACGGCATCCTGTTCGTTCCCGAGGTGCTGCTGTCGGCCAACGCGATGAAAGCCGGCATGTTCATCCTGCGCCCGCTGCTGGCCGCCACCGGCGCGCCGAAGCAGGGCAAGATGGTGATCGGCACCGTCAAGGGCGACATCCACGACATCGGCAAGAACCTCGTCGGCATGATGATGGAAGGTGCCGGCTTCGACGTCATCGATCTCGGCATCAACAATGCGGTGGAAAAATACCTCGACGCCATCGAGCAGCACCAGCCCGACATTATCGGCATGTCGGCGCTTTTGACCACGACCATGCCTTACATGAAGGTCGTCATCGACACGATGAAGGAAAAGGGCATCCGCGACGACTATGTCGTCCTGGTCGGCGGCGCGCCGCTAAACGAGGAATTCGGCAAGGCCGTCGGCGCCGATGCCTATTGCCGCGACGCGGCCGTGGCGGTCGAGACCGCCAAGGACTTCATGAAGCGCAAGCATAACGTGCGCGCTTCAGCCTGATCTGTTACGCAAGGCGTCTGGGCCACAATCGAAAGCCGCGCCTTGCAGCGCGGCTTTTTTGTTCCAGCTATTGGAACGGATGGCTGCGTCAGGGTTTGGTGACGGTGTCGTCGACGGCTTTCGCAGTCGATTTGATATCCCGGCCGACACCACGGACGGTGTTGGCACAGGCCGTAAGCGCCAGGATGCAGGCAAGGATTGCAATCGGCGCAACGCGTAACAGTTTCATGGACGGTTTATCCCTCTCTCGATAGATTCGCCCCACAGCAACGAAGGCCGCTTCGACCGGGTTCCATGGCCAGAATGCAAAAAACGAAACCGAATCAGGACGACAGGCTGCTGGTCATCGCCTGCGGAATGATTGCGCGCGAAGTTTTGGCCGTCAAGGAGCAGCTCAAGCTCGACCATCTCGACCTGACCTGCCTGCCGGCGGAGTTCCATTTCTACCCCGACCGCATCGCACCGGCGATGGACAAGGCGATCGAAAAGGCCAAGGCGGAAGGCTATAGCAACATCTTCGTTGGCTATGCCGATTGCGGTACCGGCGGCATGCTCGACCGGGTCCTGGAGAAGCACGGCGTCGAGCGCATGGCCGGGCCGCACTGCTTTGCCTTCTACCAGGGCATGGACGCCTATGCGAAGGTCGCCGACGACGACATGATGTCGTTCTACATGACCGATTTCCTGTGCCGCCAGTTCGACGCCTTCTTCATGAAGCCGCTCGGCCTCGACAAGCACCCGGAGCTGATCAAGGACTATTTCGGCAACTACCAGAAGCTGATCTACATCGCCCAGACCGACGATCCGGAACTCGACAAGGTCGCCGAGAAGGCCGCGAAGATGCTTGGCCTCGCCTATGAGCGCCGCTCGACCGGCTATGGCGACCTGACGGCTGAATTGGCGCGGGTGGCGGCACATCCAGAAGAATTGCGTTAGGCGCCCGACTTCGGATTATTTGCTCTCCGGTTGCGGATCCGACACGAAATCGACAACGCGGCCGTTGTCTAACCGGATCGGCCCTCTTGCAGTTGGATCCTTGCGCAAAGCCTCTGCAAGCAGAGCGTCGACTGTGTCGAGATTGACCTGCAGAATTGTGCGGTCGCCCAGTTGCCAGTACTCGCCTTCATCGAAGACGTCGAACTTGTCGAAAAAAGGAGCAACTTTGCGAAGCAACTCGATGATCTCGATATGCGCCTCCGACCCCGCAAACTGGGTCTTGCAATATTGCTGCATGAAGAGGTCCCTGTCGAACTCGAACCTTAGGCGATCCGACTTGGGATGCGGCTGGCATTCTATCCCCAAGACCGGGCCGATATAGTCAACGCTGCGTTCGTCGATGACCCGGTTGAGAACCATTTCGGCCTCGTCTATCGGCCGAAATCGCCAGTCTCGAGCGATGGCAAGCGCTTCAACTTCCTGCAACAGCGCAACATATTGTTCCTCTCCGCGCAGTTGTCCCTCAAAATGGATTGTAACCCCCACGCGCACCTCCCGCGGAACATACCGCTGTTTAAGCACGGATGACAGGCCGCCGCGAATGGGTAAGTGTGCACTGGAAGATAGAATCGGCTGCTCCAGCCGCGCCAACATGGATACCACCGATGACCCCTCGCGTCCTGCTCGCCGCCCTTGGCCTCCTCTGCCTCGTCTTGCCCGCTCGCGCCGACGGCGAGGTGCAGAAGATCATCACGCCTGCCGACAAGGTGCGGCTCGACAAATATGGCGAGACCCGCAAGGCGGCGCTGGCCGAGGCAAAAGCGGGAGACCCGGCTGAGGTCAGCCAACTCGACGCGCTGCTGGCAAAGCCGATAGTGGCCTTTTCCGACAAGGACCTGAGCGGCAACTGGCAATGCCGAACCATCAAGGTGGGCCTGACCGGCCCGCTGGTCATCTATGGCTGGTTCAAGTGCAAGGTCACGGACGATGGCTCCGGCTGGCAGCTGGAAAAGGTCAGCGGCTCGCAACGCACCAAGGGCCGTTTCTTCGACGATAGCGAAAAACGCGCGATCTATCTCGGCTCCGGCTATGTCAATGACAACAAGCCTAAACCCTATGGCAGCGGCCCGGAAAGCGACCAGGTCGGCTATGCCTTCCGCACCAGCGCCAATGAATGGCGCATCGAATTCCCGGCGCCCTACTACGAATCGAAACTTGACATCATCGAGTTCAAGCGCTGATCCGTTGGTCTCTCGCTGGCCGGGCGGTCATCAAGATTTAACCTCGCCCGGCACAGAATTGAGCCGGGCAGCGCACGGCAAATGGTTGCGCGCCGGCAAGAAAGCGCGCCATGGCATCAGCGGTTGAAAAAAGTGCTGCGATCGTCATCGTCACCGAAGGCGGGCCGCACATCTGGACCATCGTCAACGCCATCGCCGACCAGTTCGGTCCTGTCAGCGTCATCCTCGAAAGCCCTGAATCCAAAAAACAATTGCTGCTCGGCCGGGCGCGCCGCCAGGGCTTGTTTTCGGCCATCGGCCAGCTTGGCACGATGGTGTTGACGAGGCTCGGCAAGCGCTTCTTCGCCGGGCACGCGGAGCGGCTGATCGCAGCGCAAAAACTGCAGACAGAGCCGAGGCCGGGACAAAAGATCATCCACGTCTCCTCCGCCGACGGGCCCGATTGCCTGCAGGCGGTCGCCGACATCCGCCCGGGCGTGGTGCTGCTCGCCGGCTGCCGGATTTTGTCCCGGCAGACGCTGGCGCAAATGCCCTGCCCGGTGCTCAACTACCACGCCGGCATCGCGCCGAAATACCGCGGCATGAATGGCGGCTACTGGGCGCTGGCCTGCGGCGATCTCCAGAATTTCGGCACCACCGTGCATCTGGTCGACGCCGGCGTCGACACCGGCGGCGTGTTGAAACAGGCGCGCGGCAAGCCGGAGCCCGGCGACACGATTTCGAGCTATGCGTTGCGCCAGGCGGCGTTCTCGCGCGACATCTGCGTCGAGGCGGTCCACGGTGCCTTGGACGGAAAGTTGGCCACGATCAAGCCGGACCTGCCCTCGAAACAATGGTACCACCCGACGATCTGGTTCTATCTCTGGACCGGCCTGACCAAGCGGGTTTGGTAGCCAGCCTTCCCTCGGAATCTCGCCTTTCTTTTTGCGACTCTCAATAGCGTCGCTTTTGAATGCGCGCGCGTCGTCCCATAACAAGCAGCCCCACTGCGCATCCGGCAATGCTCACACCAGCTGGATAAAGTGGTGGAACGTCGTTTCCCTCATGGACGCACGGCGCTCTACAGGGAGTGAGAGAATTCATGGCCGATCTGATTGTCGTCTATTGGCGCGACATCCCCGCCCAGGTCATCGTCAAGAAGGGCCGGCAGAACGCCAAGCGCGAACTGCCGCTGCGCTTCACCGAGGCGATCGATATGTGCGCCATGCGCACCGGCGCCGGCGGCACCGACGATTACCTCGCCGAATGGCGCAAGGCCGATCCGATCCCGGTCGGCGACGACCTCGAAGCCGAGGTCGAGAAGGCATTCAGCGACATCGACGCGAAATACGACCGCGAGCGGCTGGTCGCTCTAGTCAAGGCAGGCGGGAAAGAAAATGTCTGAAACCACTCCTGCCAAAGAAGGGCCAAGGGTTACCCAGCCGTTTACCCAGGCCACGCAGGTCAAGAAGGCAGCGCCGAAATCCGACTACAAGCCGGCCGACGTGTCGCCGCAGCGGCGCGTGCAGCGGTCGTTTGCCATCAGGCTGTGGTCCATTCGGCACTCGCGATTGCTCGAATGGTTCTACTCCAGGTTCGCCGACATGTTCCTGCTTCTTCATCCGCTTTGGAAAGGCCTCGGCTATGGGCGCGTCGAGGCGCCGATCAAGTTTGTCGAAAGGCGCGTCAAGGGCTTCATGTTCGACTGCCGCATGTGCGGCCAGTGCATCCTGTCCTCGACCGGCATGTCGTGCCCGATGAACTGCCCCAAGCAGCTGCGCAACGGCCCTTGCGGCGGTGTGCGCGCCAACGGCAATTGCGAGGTCGAGCCCGATATGCCTTGCGTCTGGGTTAAGGCCTGGGAAGGCTCGCGGAACATGGAGCATGGCGACAGGATCCTGACCGTGCAGAAGCCGGTCGACCAGTCGCTGCGCGAAACCTCGGCCTGGCTGCGGGTGACGGCCCAGTCGGCAGCGGCCCGTGAAGCAGCGGCCAAAGCCAACACTGGAGCGGCCGCGTGATCGGCCGCCAGCGCGATGAAAACCCGGCCGGCATCCATCTGCCGCTCGATCCGCTGCCCGGCCACTCCTCGCGTGGCCGGCTGGAGCGTGTGCTGCGGCGCGGCGAATTCGCGGTCACCACCGAGCTCAACCCGCCCGACAGCGCCGATCCCGAAGACGTCTATAACCGCGCGAAAATCTTCGACGGCTGGGTCGACGCCATCAATGCCGTCGATGCCTCCGGCGCCAACTGCCACATGTCGTCGGTCGGCATCTGCGCGCTTTTGACCCGCATGGGTTACGCGCCGATCATGCAGATCGCCTGCCGCGACAGGAACCGCATCGCGATCCAGGGCGACGTGCTGGGCGGTGCCGCCATGGGCGTCGCCAACATGCTGTGCCTCACCGGCGACGGCGTCCAGGCCGGCGACCAGCCCGGCGCCAAGCCTGTCTTCGACCTCGATTCCATGTCGTTGCTCGAAACCTGCCGCATCATGCGCGACAACGGCAAGTTCCTGTCCGGCCGCAAGTTGACGACGCCGCCGCAAATTTTCCTCGGCGCCGCCGTCAACCCCTTCGCGCCACCCTTCGATTTCCGCCCGATCCATCTCGGCAAGAAGATCGCCGCCGGCGCGCAGTTCGTGCAGACGCAATACTGCTTCGACGTGCCGATGTTCAGAACCTTCATGCAGAGGGCGCGGGACTTGGGGCATACGGAAAAAGTTTTCATCCTGTGCGGCGTCGGCCCGCTGGCTTCGGCCAAGACGGCCAAATGGATCCGCTCCAACGTGCCGGGCATTCATATTCCCGACGCCATCATCAAGCGGCTGGAAGGTGCGCAGGACCAGAAGAAGGAAGGCAAGCAGCTCTGCACCGACATCATCAACGAGGTGAAGGAAATTCCTGGTGTCTCCGGCATCCATGTGATGGCCTACCGCCAGGAGGAATATGTCGCCGAGATCGTCGATGAATCGGGTGTGCTGAAAGGCCGCCAGCCATGGAAACGCGAGATCCGCCACGACGATCAGATGGTCGCCGACCGGCTCGAGAGCATACTGCACGACGACATTACCGAAACGCAGGTGGATATGGTGAAGACCGCGCACTGACAGCGCGGACGGCCAGCCATTCGCTTGAATGAAACCAGACAACGATATAAAGAAATCTTTATATCAGGCGGAGAGACTTCATGACCCGGACCATCGTCGCCTCGGCGACACGAGAGATCATCATCGGCTTCGACCAGCCTTTCTGCGTCATCGGCGAGCGCATCAACCCGACCGGCCGCAAGAAGCTGGCCGCCGAGATGATCGCCGGCAATTTCGAGACCGTCGTCAAGGATGCGCTGGAACAGGCCGCCTGCGGCGCCACCATGCTCGACGTCAATGCCGGCGTCACCTCCGTTAATCCGAACGAAACCGAACCCGGCCTGCTCGTGCAGACGCTGGAGATCGTCCAGGGCCTTGTCGACTTGCCGTTGTCGATCGACTCGTCGGTGACCGCCGCCATCGAGGCAGCGCTCAAGGTCGCCAAGGGCCGGCCGCTGGTCAACTCCGTGACCGGCGAAGAGGAAAAGCTCGAAGCCATCCTGCCGCTGGTCAAGAAGTACAACGTTCCGGTCGTCGCCATCTCCAACGACGAGACCGGCATTTCGATGGATCCGGATGTGCGCTTCGCCGTCGCCAAGAAGATCGTGCAGCGCTGCGCCGATTTCGGCATTCCTGCGCATGACGTCGTCGTTGACCCGCTGGTGATGCCGATCGGCGCGCTCGGCGATGCCGGCCGCCAGGTCTTCGCGTTGCTGCGCCGTCTGCGCGAAGAGCTCAAGGTCAACACCACTTGCGGCCTGTCCAACATTTCGTTCGGCCTGCCGCACCGCCACGGCATCAACGCCGCCTTCATCCCGATGGTGATCGGCGCCGGCATGACTAGCGCTATCATGAACCCGGTTCGCCCGCAGGAAATGGAAGCCGTGCGCGGCGCCAATGTGCTCAACGGCACCGACGAGAACTGCACCAACTGGATCCGCACCTACAAGGATTACAAACCGGCCGAAGGCGGCCAGGCGGTCGCAGCGCCCACCGCCGTTAACGCTCCGGGCGAAGGCGGCGGCAATGGCGGTCGCCGGCGCGGCGGCCGTGAAGCCCGCATGGCCAGGGGATAAGCGCGCAATCGTGAACTCGCCTGCAAACATTACCGATCCGCTCGTGCTGTTCATGCCGTCAGGCAAGCGCGGGCGCTTTCCCGTCGGCACACCGGTGCTCGATGCCGCGCGTCAGCTCGGCGTCTATGTCGAGAGCGTCTGCGGTGGCCGCGCCACCTGCGGTCGCTGCCAGATCGAAGTGCAGGAAGGCAATTTCGCCAAGCACAAGATCGTCTCGTCCAACGACCACATCTCGCCCAAGGGCGCCAAGGAAGAGCGATATGAGCGCGTCCGCGGCCTGCCCGAGCGGCGGCGCCTGTCCTGCTCGGCGCAGATCCTCGGCGACCTCGTCATCGACGTGCCGCAGGACACGGTCATCAACGCCCAGACCATCCGCAAGGATGCCGACACGCGCGTCATCGCCCGCGATGCGGCAATCCGCATGTGCTATGTCGAGATCGAAGAGCCCGACATGCACAAGCCGCTGGGCGATCTCGACCGCCTCAAGATCGCCTTGATGAAGGATTGGGGCTTTAAAAACCTCGAATTCGACTTCTACCTGATGCCGCAGGTGCAAGGCATACTGCGCAAGGGTAACTGGACCGCGACCGCGGCCATCCACAAGGATGCCGAAAGCGACATCGCCCGCGTCATAGCACTCTGGCCCGGCCTCAAGAACGAGGCCTATGGACTGGCCTGCGACATCGGCTCGACCACCATCGCCATGCATCTGGTGTCGTTGCTGTCGGGCCGCGTCGCCGCTTCGTCGGGCACCTCCAACCCGCAGATCCGCTTCGGCGAGGATCTGATGAGCCGCGTCTCCTATGTGATGATGAACCCGGACGGCCGCGAAGGCATGACGGTCGCCGTACGCGAGGCGATCTCGGGCCTGGTCGACAAGGTCTGCGCGGAAGGCAATGTCCAGCGCAACGACATCCTGGATTCCGTCTTTGTCGGCAATCCGATCATGCACCATCTGTTCCTCGGCATCGATCCGACCGAACTCGGCGGCGCGCCCTTCGCACTCGCCGTCTCGGGCGCGGTGCGCATCAAGGCCTCCGATATCGGCCTGAAGCTCAACCAGGGCGCCCGCCTCTATATGCTGCCTTGCATTGCCGGCCATGTCGGCGCCGACGCCGCAGCCGTGACGCTGTCGGAAGGCCCGCATCGCCAGGACGAGATGATGCTGATCGTCGACGTCGGCACCAATGCCGAGATCGTGCTTGGCAACCGCAAGCGGGTGGTCGCAGCCTCCTCGCCCACCGGTCCCGCCTTCGAGGGCGCGGAAATCTCCGGCGGCCAGCGCGCTGCCCCCGGCGCAATCGAGCGCGTGCGCATCGACCCCGATACGCTGGAGCCGAAATACCGCGTCATCGGCTCTGAACTCTGGTCCGACGACCCCGGCTTCCTGGATAGCGTGCAGGCGACCGGCGTCACCGGCATTTGCGGCTCCGGCATCATCGAGATCGTGGCCGAAATGTACCTCGCCGGCATCATCTCCGAGGATGGCGTCATCGACGGGTCGCTGGCCGAGCGGTCGCCGCGCGTCACGGTCAACGGCCGCACCTTCTCTTATGTCTTGAAGGAAGGCGAACCCAAGATCACCATCACGCAGACCGACGTGCGCGCCATCCAGCTTGCCAAGGCGGCGCTCTATGCCGGCACCAAGCTTCTGATGGAAAAGCAGAACACCGAACACGTCGACCGCATCCATTTCGCCGGCGCCTTCGGCTCGTTCATCGATCCGAAATACGCCATGGTGCTCGGCCTGATCCCGGACTGCGACCTCGACAAGGTCTCGGCCGTCGGCAACGCCGCCGGCGCCGGTGCGCGGATGGCGCTGCTCAACCGCGGCTATCGCCGCGAGATCGAGGACACGGTCAGCCACATCGAGAAGATCGAGACCGCACTGGAGCCGAAATTCCAGGAGCATTTCGTCTACGCCATGGCGCTTCCCAACAAGGTCGATCCGTTCCCGAAACTGTCGGCGGCGGTGAAATTGCCGCCACGCAAGACCGTCAGCCAGGATGGCGTCGCCGGCGACGCCGCCCCGCGCCGGCGTTCGCGTGAAGGCCATGCCGCCAGGCGCAGCCGGGAATAAGCCACCTTACGAAGGCCGCCAATTCGACCAATTTCATTTGTATGCAAATGTTTCCAGATCGCACCGATCTGGAAACCGAAACGCTGTTTTGGCGCAATACGTCCGATACAGACGTGAAGCATTTAACGGACATCGAATGGCGGACCGGACTATTCCGCCGCCACAACGCTCCAAAGGAGAATAGAGATGTTCGAGACCCTCGGCCGTTTTCGTGCGGCCATGAAGAATGCACAGGCCGTGCGCGCCATGAACAACCTGCCACCCGAAATCCAGAAGGACATCGGCTGGCCCGTGTCGCCGCGCATCGACGCCCAGACCAACCTGTCGCGTCTGATCCTGGGCTCGGGCCGCTGATGACCTTCGCCGACAAGTGCAAATTGCTGACTAAGCGCCGGGGCCGCCGCATGGTCCCGGCTGCGACCGACATCAAGCTTCGCGCCGCGCTGCTGCCCCGGCGCTGAGCCGCGCTGCGCAAAACAGCGGACCTGGCTGATCAAACAACCGTGTTGGCTTGGGCCAGAATCTTGACATTTCGGCTGGAGGTACGATCTTCGCGACAGTGGGGGAATTCTCTTAGTCGGCTGCGGCCGAGCTTGTGTAGGCGAATGCCCAGTTTCAAAAGCCACCTCGTTTCCTTCATCCTCCGGCACAGCCGCAAGAAGGCATTTGCCAGCCCGGAAAACCTGCAGCGCTGGATCGCCTATGCCCGCAAGACCGAGGATCATCATCCCCCGGCATTGCTGCGGGAGCGGCTCGATATCACCGAGCGCAGCGTCGATGGCTTCCCTGTCTATGAAATCGCGCCGAAGGCCGGCGAACGCAGGCGCATCCTCTACATGCATGGCGGCGCCTATGTCTTCCAGATCACATCCTATCATTGGGGGTTGATCGCCGAGGTGGCCGAGCGCTTGGGTTTCGGCATCACCGTGCCGATTTATCCCATCGCGCCGGAGCATGATTTCCACGCCATGTTCGGCATGGTCGGCGACGTCTACCGGCAGATGCTGGATGAGACCGACGCTGAAGACATCGTCTTCATGGGCGATTCCGCGGGCGGCAACATGGCCGTCGTGCTGACCATGATGGCGGCTGAGGAAGGCCTGCCCTTGCCGTCGCGCCACGTGCTGATTTCACCCGGCCTCGACATGTCGCTGTCCAACCCCGAAGTGTTCGAGGCGGAACGCAACGATCCGTGGCTCGGCATTTCCGGCGGGCTGGAAGCGATCCGCATGTACAGTGCCGGCATTGATCGCAGCGACTGGCACATCAGCCCGCTCTATGGCGACCTCGCGGTGCTGCCGAAGACCCTGCTTCTGACCGGCTCGCACGACCTGCTCAGCCCCGACAATCTGATCTTCGCCAAAAAGGCGCGCGCTGCCGGCGTCGACGTCGAGGTCGTCTACGAGGAAGGCATGTTCCACGTCTGGCCGCTGATCGAGATGCCGGAGGCGCGTCGCGCCAGGGACAGCATCGTCACCTTCCTTGAAGGTGAGCCAACTGCGCGGCGCACGGCGCGACCCGCTCTCGCGGCGCGCCCCGCCCAAGCAGCGGAATAGCAGAGCAATTCCAGGAAAAGTGTAAAACGGTTTCCCGGGAAAAGCGTGTAGCGCTTTCCCTTGGGAATTGCGTCAAAACAAGGAGTTAAAGCGGCTCGCGTTTCCGTGAAACGGTGAACCGCTCTAGAACTTGCCGGTTTCGCGGAAAAGCTCGAACGTCGCACGGATATGGTCGGCGACGGCCTTGACCGGCGCGCTGGCGTCCGGCGACACCACCATCGCCAGATTGTAGGTGCCGATATCGGGCATGCCGTCCTTCGGGCAAAGCTCGACCATGTCGTTGCCGAGGAATGACTTCGGCAGCGGCGCAACCGCGAGATCCGACATGATGGCGGCGCGCTGGCCTGCCGTGTGGGCGCTCATATAGGCGATGCGGTAATTGCGGCCTTCACGGCTCAGCGCATCGAGCGCGCCGGCCCGCCAGGCGCAGCCCTCTTCCCACAGCGACACCGGCAAAGGCTCGCGCAGATGCGCGCTGCCGCCCTTGGCGCCGGCCCAGACGATCGGCTCGGTGAGCAGCACCTCGGCGCCGAGTGCGCTGGTCTTGTAGGAATTGGTCAGCAGCGTGATGTCGAGCGCCCGGTCGTCCATGCGGCGGCGCAGATTGCTGCTCTGGTCGATGGTGACGTCGACGGCAATCGACGGATGCGACTGCGCGAAACGCTTCAGCACATGCGGCAACACGCGCTCGCCATAGTCGTCCGGCGAGCCGAGCCGCACCACGCCGACGATCTCGGGGATGATGAACTTCGACACCACCTCGCGGTTGATCGACAACAGCCGGCGGGCATAACCGAGCAGCATCTCGCCATCCGTGGTCAGCGTCACCGAGCGCGCATCCCGCGCGAAAACAGAGCGCCCGAGAATGTCCTCGAGCTTCTTGATCTGCATGGAGACCGCCGACGGCGTGCGGAACACCGCATTGGCCGCCGTGGTGAAACTGCCGGTCTCTGCAATGGCCACGAAGGTGCGCAAAACGTCGAGATCGAGCAGCGGCAGCGGATGATTGAGTGGGGCGTTCATCGGGATCGACCTTCAATTTTTCTGATGTGAAGCATCATTCCATTTCGTTTGATTGAACATCAGATTGGGAGGATAGTCAACTCCATCGAAGGCAGGACGTGCCATGGCTCCAACGCTCCTGACACGGAATTGCACTCGATGCGGAATATCCAGGCGACGGAACGCGTTCATGCGGGACGTGCCACAACCAAAGGAGAATGAAATGTCTATCCTGTCATCCATCGGTCGGCTTGCGACCGAATTGAGCGCGGCCCGCGCCCGCTTCCAGACCGAACGTGCGATCCGCTCGCTGCCGATCGAACTGCAGAAGGATATCGGCTGGCCTGAAGCTGCCGACACCAAGACCGGTGCACGCCACGGCGTCGGATCCTGGGCTGGAGCAAAGTAAACCATTGTGTACCTTGTGCTGAAGGCCTGCCGCGCAGACCAGCCCGGCAGGCCTTCTCTATTGGCCCTGCAGGCTTTCTCCAACTTATTTGCACTCAAATGATTTTCAGAGCCGTGTCGCCGCTGCATGGCGCATATGCGTCACTTGCATGGCGCCTCAATGTCGCCGGTAACACACTGTAAGTAATCGTAAATTTTGGGCACCATGCCCAATAATGTCGCAAACGATGTCGCATTTCCATTCAAGCGCTTCGCATTTGCGATTTAGTTTCTGCTCACGCAGGCCTATATCACCGTCAGCAAACGAGCTGCCCCACTCCATCAAGCGAAGGCGACCCGTCTGAGCAACCGATAGGAGATGATGATGAAGCTTTTTGCCCGCCTCTTTGCCCGCCGCGAAATGAACCTGACGACCGCTCTCGAGCGCCAGCGCCTTGCCAATACCATGCCCGGCCAGACCGGTGCCATGAATGCGGTGCGCCTCGGTTTCGTTGCCTGAGATAACGGCTAGCGCTCAGCGCTTCCCTGCCGCTGCCGATAGTCGATAACAGCGCCGCTTCGGCTTGACCGAAGCGGCGTTTCTCATTTTTGGCACCTATGCCGCCGCCACCATGCCCAATCCGTCGGCAGCCCGTGCCTGTCATCCCGGACGATTGCTCATTTGCGACCCATGTCGCAAATATAGTTTCCGCTTAGCCCCCTAGCCGATTGACAGGAATGGTTTTTCCTGATGTCGCTGTGCTGTTCGCGACATCCTGTTCGCGCCATGGCCGCGTGAGGTTCCCTTGAACGCCGTAAAGCATCCGATCAAGCGATCGTTTGTATTCTTCCTTGTCCCGGACTTCACCATGATCGCCTTTGCGACGGCGCTCGACCCGCTGCGCTCGGCCAACCGCATGCTCGGCTATGAGGCCTATCGCTGGCGCCTCGCCAGCATCGACGGCAAGCCGGTGCGCGCCTCCAACGGCGTCGAATGCGCCGTCAACACCTCGCTCGAGGAAGAGCGCAAGAAAATGGCCGGGCCGGATCGGCCGAACATGGCCATCGTCTGCAGCGGCATGAATGTCGAGCGCTACCAGAATAGGTCGGCCTTCGCCTGGCTGCGCGAGGAATACAACAGAGGCGTCGCCGTCGGCGGCCTGTGCACCGGCGCGCATATCCTTGCCGCCGCCGGCCTGCTCTCCAACAAGCGCTGCGCCATCCATTGGGAAAACCTGCCGGGCTTTTCCGAGGCCTTTCCCAAGGCCAACGTCTTTGCCGACCTCTTCGAGATCGACCAGAACATCTACACCTGCGCCGGCGGCACCGCCGCCCTCGACATGATGCTCAAGCTGATCGGCGACGATTTCGACGACAATCTGGTCAACCGCGTGTGCGAGCAGGTGCTAACCGACCGCGTGCGCAGCCCCACCGACCGCCAGCGCCTGCCGCTGCGCGCCCGCCTCGGCGTGCAGAATTCCAAGGTGCTGACCATCATCGAACTGATGGAAGGCAATCTCTCCGAACCGCTGTCGCTGATCGAGATCGCCGACCATGTCGACCTGTCGCGCCGCCAGATCGAGCGCCTGTTCCGCACCGAGATGGGCAGATCCCCTGCCCGCTACTACTTGGAAATCCGCCTCGACCGCGCCCGGCACCTGCTGATCCAGTCCTCGATGCCGGTGGTCGAGGTAGCGGTCGCCTGCGGCTTCGTCTCGGCGTCGCATTTCTCCAAATGCTACCGCGAACTCTATGCCCGCTCGCCGCAGCAGGAGCGCGTCGACCGCAAGCAATTGCTGGCGGCCTGATCCGAAAACGCACTCAGGCTTCGGCGGGCTGCGCCTGTACTGTGCGCATCGCCTCGACGCGGATATCCTCGGTCAGCCGCGCCTTGAGCGCCGAGAACTCCCGGCTGGTCTTCAGCGTATAGTGACGCGGATGCGGCAGGTCGATGGCGACATCCGACTTGATGCGGCCTGGCCGCGCGCTCATCACGATCACCCGCGAAGCCATGAAGATCGCCTCCTCGATGTCGTGGGTGACGAACAGCACTGTCTTCTTGCGCCGCTCCCAGATGCCGAGCAGCAGTTCCTGCATCAGTCCGCGCGTCTGGTTGTCGAGCGCACCGAACGGCTCGTCCAGCAACAGGATTTCGGGGTCGTTGGCCAGCGCCCGGGCGATCGCCGTGCGCTGCTGCATGCCGCCGGACAGCTGCTTTGGCCAATGGTTCTCGAAGCCCTTGAGCCCGACGAGGTCGACATAGGAAGCGACGATCCCGTCTCGCTCCTTTTCGGCCATGCCACGTTCGCGCAGTCCGAAGGCGATATTCTGCGCCACCGTTAGCCACGGAAACAGCGTGTAGGACTGGAACACCATGCCGCGATCCGGTCCCGGCCGCGTCACCGCCTTGCCGTCGAGCAGCACACGGCCTTCGCTCGGCGCTTCCAGGCCGGCAACGATCCTGAGCAGCGTCGACTTCCCGCAGCCGGACGGCCCCAGAATGGTGATGAAGTCGTTGGCCGCGACCGCAAGGTCGACCGGCATCAGCGCCTTGACCGGCTGCCCGCCGCGCACGCCGGCGAAGGTTCGCGAGACGCCTTCGATAAGCAACTTGCTCATGCCAGGCTCCAGGGAAAGAGCCAGCGATTGAACGCCTTGAAGGCGAAGTCGGACAACAGTCCGATCAGCCCGATGACGATGATGCCGAAGATGATCTGCCCTGTCGCCAGCCGCGACTGGCTGTTGATGATCATGTAGCCGATGCCTGAGGACGAACCGATCAGCTCGGCGACGATGACATAGGTCCAAGCCCAGCCGAGCACCAGCCGCAGCGTCTCGGCAATCTCGGGCGCATTGGCCGGCATGATGACCCGTTTGACGATGCCGCTGTTGGTCGAGCCCAGCGTATAGGCCGCCTCGACCAGGTCGCGCCGCGTCGAGCCCACCTTGACCGCGACGATCAGGATGATCTGGAACACCGAGCCGACGAAGATGACCAGCAGCTTTTCCAGCTCGCCAATGCCGGCCCACAGGATGAGCAGCGGAATGAAGGCCGAAGCCGGGAGGTAGCGGGCGAAGGAGACGAACGGCTCCAGAAACGCCTCTATTGGTTTCCAGGCGCCCATGGCGATGCCGATCGGCACGGCGACGATCGACGCCAGCAGGAACCCGCCGAAGACCCGCCAGATGGTGATCAATATGTCGAGCCAGAAGCGGTCCTCGACCAGCAGCCGCCAACCATCCCGCAGCATCGACAGCGGGTCGGCGAGGAAGATGCGGTTGACGTGGCCGCCAAGCGTGATCCACGCCCAGAAGGCGACGAACAGCACGAAGAAGGAAATGCCAAGCACGGTTCGAATGCCCGGCGACACCGGATGCAAGGGGCGCATCTTCAGATCGTCCGCATCGTCAAATCATCACTTGTCCAGGAGAGAGCGGCGGCCCTAGGCGCCGCCGCACAATGGTCAAAGGCCGGACTATCAGTTCGCCACCGCGCTGGTGTCGGCCAGCGTGGCAACATCTGGCGCTTCCTTGATCAACCCCATCTGCAGCAGAAGCTCGCCGGCGGTCTTGGAAAAGTCCTGGAATTCCTTGGTGAAGAACTGCTTGTTCTCCGCCTTGTCGGCCCATTTCAGGTATTTCGCCGAATCCTCGAATTCTTTCGCAGACTGCTTCACGTCGGCGCCCATGATCTCGTAGGATCTCTGCGGATCGCTCTTGATCAGGTCGAGCGCTTCGAAATAACTGTCGGCCAGCGCCTTGGCGGCGTCGGGATTGGCGGTGAGGAATTCAGGCGTGCAGCCGACCGTGTCGAGCACCATCGGGTAGTCGAGCGTGGTCGCCAATATGTGGCCCTGATCGGACTTGTCGCGCACCGCCGAGATGAACGGCTCATAGGTGACCGCCGCATCGTTCTGGCCGGCCAGGAAGGCTTGCGCCGCCGCATCCGGTTCCAGGTTGACGACGGTCACATCCTTGGTCGACAGGCCGTTCTTGTTCAGCACCCAGGCCAGCATGAAATAGGGCGACGTGCCCGGCGCCGAGGACGCGACATTCTTGCCCTTGAGGTCGGCGACGGTCTTGATGTCGTTGCGCACGACAATGCCGTCGGCGCCATAGGATTTGTCGAGCTGGAAGATCTGCTTGGTGGTCACCCCTGAGGCGTTCCACACCAGCCAGGTCTCGACCGTGGTGGCGGCGCATTGCAGATCGCCGCTGGCGATGGCGAGCGGCCGGCTGGCCTGCGGCACTTTCTTCAGGGTCACGTCGAGGCCATGCTTCTCGAAGATGCCGGCCTGCTTGGCGAGCGTCAGCGGCGCAAAGCCGGTCCATCCGCTGATGCCGATGGTGACCGATGTGGCAGCCTCGGCCGGCACGGATATTGCAGCCGCAAGCGCCAATACCGCGGCAGCGACGATGGTCTTGTTCATGTCGGTTCCCCTTGTTTTTTCGGATGCCGAATTGTGTCACAGACGCCCATGGGCTTGTCAATGAAACCGGCCCTTCACGGCAGCGTGATGATTCGAACGCTAACGCGCATCGAACATCCAGCTGCGGTCGCGCCACATCTTTTCGCCGACCTGGCAGTCGGTCGGCCGGTCCTGCGCCAGCACCACCGGCGGATGCCCGGCCTCCTCGCGCGCCCGTTGCGGCGAAGCGGCGCCGGCCAGCTCCAGCACCAGCTTGCGGCGGATGGCTTCGGGAAACTGCGTCCAGTCATTGACCGGGATCATGAAGGATCCGGGACCGCCGATGACGCAGTCGCTGTAGTAGCGGTCGAGATTGTTGACGTCATAGGCGCCGCCGAACCCGCCGCGCGTCATCAGCGGCAGGCCGTTGATGATGATGCCTTGCTTGACCACCGCGTCGCGGGTGATGTCGACGGGCGCGCCCTGGTTGTTGGGCCCGTCGCCGGAAATATCGATGACGCGCTTTGTCCCCTGAAAACCGCTTTCGGCGAACAGATCGCTGCCGAATTCCAGCGCGCCGGAAATCGAGGTGCGCCGGGCGCTGGCCGGCGGATGGGCGGAAAGCTGCGCGGCCACCCGCTCGGCATCGGCCCGGCTGGCGATCACCGTCCACGGCACGACGACCTGCTGCGTGGTCGCTCCCGCCCATTCGACATAGGTGACGGCGACCTTGCCGTAGGCGCCATCGGCGATGGCCTGCAGAACATTGTCGTGCGTCAGCGCAGCAGCATAGCCGTGACGCTGGATTTCAAGTTCGCCCGGCGACATCGACAGCGACACGTCGACGGCCAGCACCAGCTCGACGTCGACCGGCTCGGCGGCTTGAACCGGCGGCACCAGCCAGAGCCCCAGCGCCAGCGCGGCGCTGCCTGAAAGGAAATGTCGTGCGCAAGAAAAAGCAGACATACCCGAAGGTAAGCGAAAACCGGCTGCTGACAAAGCAAAAAGCCCGGCGAGGTGCCGGGCTTTTCGATGTGTTGGTTGGAACCTATGACGCTCAACTCCTCGGCTTCAAATTCTCTGGATCGTAGAGCGGCTTGTAACCAACCGCCGCCACTTCTACCGGGTAGGTCTCGCCGAAATATTCGATGGCGAGCTTGCGGCCTTCCTGGGCATGGGCCCAGGGCAGATAGGCGAGGCCGATGTTCTTGCCGATGGTCGGGCCATAGGCCATCGACGTGGTGAAAGACCGGCGGCCGAGTTCGTCAACCAGCGTCTCGCCGGTCTTCGGATCCATCACCGGCATGGTGCCGACGGGATAGCGGGCAACGCCTTTCGCATCGACGTTCTCGGTCATCACCAGCGTGCACAGGATCGCCGGCTGGTGCTCGCGGGCGCGGTATTCGACATGTTTGGCCTTGCCGCAGAAATCGTTCTCCTTGACCTTCGGTCGGGCAAGGTCGGCCTCAAGCAGATTGTACTCGGTCAGAAGGTCGGCGTTCTGCAGGCGCAGGCTCTTTTCCATGCGCCGCGTGTTGGCATAGGTCTCGACGCCGAACGGCATCACGCCGGTCGAGCGCAGCGCGTCCCAAACGGCCAGGCCGTCCTCGTAGCGCATGTGCAGTTCCCAGCCCTGCTCGCCGACATAAGAGATGCGGAAGGCGGTGACGTCCTTGCCGCCGATCCTGACCGGCTTGATCGCCGCGAACGGGAAGTTCTCCAGCGAGAGACCATCCGGATTTTCGACCACTTTCTGCAGTGTCGCCCGCGCGTTCGGTCCCCAGATGCCGATGGTGACATATTTTTCCGTCACGTCGGTGATGGTGACGTCAAAGCCTTTGTCCTGCGCGGTGCGCTGCATGTAGCGGAAGTCGCGCGGGCCGGCGTCGGCGCCGTCGATCAGCCGGCAGCGGTCGGCCATGCGGATGACGGTGAAGTCGGCGCGCACCATGCCTTGCTCGTCGAGGAAGTGGGTGTAGATACCCTTGCCGATATTGTTGTCGCCACCGATCTTGGCCGCGCACAGCCACTCCAGCAGCGCGACATGATCCGGCCCTTCGATGTCGTACATCGAGAAATGCGAGAGGTTGACGATGCCGCAATCCTCGCTCATCGCCAGGTGCTCGGCATTGGACACCCGCCAGAAATGGCGATTGTCCCACTCGTTCTCACGTATGGGAACCCGGTTGCCATACTTCTCCAGCAGATGCTCGTTGGCGGCATAGCCATGCGCGCGCTCCCAACCGCCCAGCTCCATGAAGTAACCGCCAAGCTCCTTCTCGCGCTCCCAGAACGGCGAGCGGCGGATGTTGCGGCCTTTGGAGAACGGCTCGCGCGGATGCACCGCCGGATTGTAGACCTTCATCGCCGTCTCGGTGCAGCGATCCCAGATGAACTGCTCTTTCGTCTGGTGCGGATAGAAGCGCGCATAGTCGATGGCGTGATGGTCGATTTCCGTGCGGCCGTCCGTCATCCAGTCGGCGATCAGCTTGCCCATGCCGGGGCCGTCCTTGACCCAGATGGCGACGGCGTACCAGAGGCCCCTCACCTTCTGGCTCTCGCCCATGGACGGGCCGCCATCGGCGGTCACCTGCAACAGGCCGTTGAAGGAATGGCTTTCATTGTAGCCGAGTTCGCCCAGAATCGGCGTCAGTTCCATGGCGCGCTCCAGCGGCGCCAGGATCTGCTCCATGTCGAGATCGCGCTGCGACGGCGACAGCCGCGCCTGATCCTTTTCCAGCAAATCGCGCGGATGGCAAAGACGCGGATTGGTCTCTTCGTAGTAACCCCATTCGATCTGGCCGCCTTCGGCGGTCCTGGGGTCGCCGGTGTCGCGCATATAGGCCGAATTACCCTGGTCGCGCAACAGCGGCCAGCCGATCTCCTTGCCGGTGCCGGCGAATTGATTGTAAGGCCCGAAGAAGGTCAGCGGATGGTCGATCGGCATGACCGGCAGGTCTTCGCCGACCATGTCGGCGATCAGCCGGCCCCAGATGCCGGCGCAGACGATGACATAATCGGCCATGATCGTGCCGCGGTCGGTGACGACGCCCTTGATGCGGCCTTCCTCGACGATGAGAGATTTGGCGGGCGTGTTCGCGAAGGATTTGAGTTTCCCCGTAGCTTCCGCCTGGTCGACCAGCTTGCCGGCGACGGTCTGCGAGCGCGGGATGACCAGGCCGGCGTCCGGATCCCACAGGCCGCCCTGCACCATGGACTCTTCGATCAGCGGGAATTTTTCCTTGATCTCGGCCGGTTCGATCAGCCGGGCGCGGGTGCCGAAGGATTTGGCCGAGGCGATCTTGCGCTTGATCTCGTCCATGCGGCTGTCGTCGCCGACGCGCGCCACTTCGAGACCGCCGATGCGGGCGTAATGGCCCATCTTTTCGTAGAAATCGATCGAGTAGAGCGTCGTCCAGCACGACAGGAAATCATGGCTCGTGGTGTAGCAGAAGTCCGAGGCATGCGCGGTCGAGCCGATATCGGTCGGGATGCCCGACTTGTCGATGCCGACAATGTCGGTCCAGCCGCGCTCGATCAGATGATGCGCGATCGACGCGCCGACAATGCCACCCAGGCCGACGATGACGACCTTCGTCTGTTTCGGAAACTCTGCCATTGCCCGCGACTCCAAGGGGATAAAGCGGGCGCGTCCGCGCCCGTTCGAATGGCGCACAATATGCAGAGGACGTGGATGCAGCTACCGCCTGTTTGCGACACGTCGCGGATGCGACGCGACCCGGCGCGCCGGCGTGCCGCCAGTGGCGATCTATCTCAGGCGAAGGCCCAGATGTCCTCGGCCTGGAAGCCGACCTGATAGCCTGATGTCTTCAGCTTGACCACGACCTGGCCGATTTCGGCGGCCGGCAGCGCGCCGACCTCGACCTTGATCATGCCCGGACGATAGCGCTTGAGATCGAGCTGTTCGAAGACGATCCAGTCGGCGCCCTCGCAATCGACCAGGAAGGCGTCGATATGCGTGATGCCGTTGCGGTCGAGCAGCGTCTGCAGCGTTTCCGACGGCACCTCGATATCCCTCACGTGCGGCGCGAACTTGTTGAAATTGGCGTCGTCCTCGCCCCAGGCATTCTTGCCCGACATCAGATTGGTGTCGGTGACCGACGAGCAGCCGATGAACTCGATCGGCAGCGTGCCGGCCTCGAGTGCCGCGGCATCGAAAGTGTGGACGGTGATCGTGCCCTTGGTCTTCGTCACCGCGACCGGTTCGATGACGAAGCGTTCCGTGTCGGGATAGTTGGCCCGCAACCGCTTCTGATTGTACGGGATCGGCTCGACCAGCACGGCCCGCGCCCGCGGAATGCGGTGCAGCCACGGCGTGACGTCGTCGAACAGCGCGCCGTCGCAAGCGCCGACATTGACCATCTGGAAGGCTTGCCCACCGCCAAACCGCGCCTTCAGCGCCGCCTTGGCCAGGAATTTCGTGCCACGCAACGCCGGCCCCCGATCGAGCAGGCCGGCGGGCAGGCCGAGCGAAAGGGCGATGCGCGCCAGGCCGGAAATGGAACTCATGGCTTATCTCCAGGTATGGCCTGCAAGGCGATGGGCCGCCTTCCATTCAGGCTTGCCGACGCCCACAGCGCCATGATCGGGCCGACGAGCAAAAGGTAGGGCGGCAGAAGGTTCGGGAAGTAGATGCGGGTGTCGTGGATCGGAAAGACGGTGAATTTCGCCAGCACGCCAAGCACCAGTGCTGCAAGCAGGATGCCGGCGCGGCGATCGAGCCGGAAGCCGGCGCGGCCGAGCGCAAACCACGCGGCCAGCGCCAGAACCGAGACCCCGACCCAGCTGTTGATGCTGATAGCGCGAATGAAGGATGCGGCAAACGCCTTGAGATAGGCGCCAACCGAGAACGGCGGCTCGAAGCCATCCATATTGTAGTGCTGCTCGATGCTGGAGAACCACAGATGCGGCCACCAGCCGGGATGCTGGGCCCAGTGCGAAATCGCGAAATAGGCGACGAAGGACGCGGCAAAGCCGGCCAGCGCGCCCCACGCCCGCTGCCGGAAGACCAGCAGCAGCACGGCGAAAATGGCCAGGAACACGATGTTGTCCGGCCGCGCCATGAAGGCCAGGAAAAGCAGGACAGCGGTCGCTGCCTCGCGGCCGCGCACATAGGCAAGCAGCCCGCCGAGGAACAGCGCCGAGCACAACAGATCCGGGGTCGAGGCGCGTGCGGCATCGCCGAAATCGGCCATGATCAGCACCGCGCCGACCACAGGCGCCAGCGCAAGCGCGCCTTCGGTTCGCAGCCACAGCAGCGTGATCATCCCGAACAGCAGCACCGAGACCACCTGCAGCACCCGCATCGCCTCGACCGGCGACATCACCGAACTCATCGTCGACAGCATCTCGGCATAGAGAAACTTGATCCGGTACATGCCAAGCAGCGAGTGAAAGTCGGCGGCATTTTGCGCCATATGGCTGCGGAAGCCGCCGCCATCGTCTGTCAGCGCCTTGTAGTCGGCGGCCGAAACGCCGGCCTGGACCGTCCTGTAGGCATAGTCATGCAGCGCCTGGGCATCTGGGTAAGCGCCCTCCTCGGCGATTGTGAGATAAGGCAGCATGTCCCAATTGGCATCGGGCATCGTCCAGGCGGTAAACGCCGTCAGCAGCATATAGAGCGAAAACGCGATCGCGCCGATTGGCGCGGCCCATCGCGCATAAGTCCCCTCGCCCCACGCCAGAGCGGCCGCGGTCAGCCGGTCGAGTGTGTTTTGCGGGGCGGGAGACTTGCTCAGCATTGTCGGACTCGGGACTTCGCTCAACGGACTTCTTTAACGGACCTGGCTTTTGACGAAATCCTTCACGATCCCCACGATGCCGCGCGACAGCAGGCTATCGAAGGCATCGACGAAATGGTCGACATGCTCGCGCTGGCAGATCAGCGGCGGCTCGAGACGGATGACGTTGCGGTTGTATTCGGTGAAGGCGACGAGCACGTCATAGTCGCGCAGCAACAGCGCGCCGACGAAGCCCGACAGCGAGCCCTTCAGCTTGTCGTCGAGGACGCTGACGATCGGACGCAGCACCATCGGCAAGGTCTGCGAGAAGTCGTGGAACTCGAGCCCGACCATAAAGCCTTTGCCGCGCACATCCTTGATGATCTTCGGGTACTTCTCCTTCAGCGCCTGCAGGCGCTGCAGCAGATAGTCGCCGGTAGTGGCGGCGTTGTCGATCAGCCCCTCATCATAGAGCACGTTGATGCCCTCGATCGCGGTGACGCAGGCCTCGCCCATGCCGCCAAAGGTGGCCATGGCATGGATCATCGCCGTCTTCGGCGTGCCATAGGCCTTCATATAGACCTCGCGCCGGGCGATCATCGCGCCGACCGCCGCCTTGCCGGCGCCGAGCGATTTCGCCAGCGCCGTCACATCGGGCACGACGCCATAATGCTCGAAGGCATAGAAGCGGCCGGACCGGCCATAGCCGCACTGCACTTCATCAGCCACCCACAGCACCCCATAGTGGTCGCAGAGCGCGCGCAATTTCTGCCAGTATTGCGCCTCTGCCTGGATGATGCCGCCGCCGCCCTGGATGGTCTCGAGTACGATGACGCCGACCTCCGGGTCGGAGCGGAACAGCCGCTCGACCGCTTCGATATCGGCGAACGGAATGCGCACGGTGTTCTCAGCCATCTTGAAGTCCGCGCGGTAGAGCTGGCCGTCGGTGATGCCGAGCACGCCCTTGGTCTTGCCGTGGAAGGAATTCTCGGCATAGACGACCTTCGGCCGCTTCGGCCCGGCGGCGCGCTCGGCGAGCTTCACCGCCGCTTCCATCGCTTCCGAACCCGACGAGCCCAGAAATACCATGTCGAGATCGCCGGGCGAGCATTTGGCGATGTTGTGCGCCAGCGCCGATGCATATTGCGACATGAAGGCGATGGCGATTTCCTGGCGCTTCTCCTCCTGGAATTTGCGCCTGGCCTCCAGGATGCGCGGATGGTTGTGGCCGAAGGCCAGCGAACCGAAGCCGCCGAAGAAGTCGAGAATCTTGCGGCCGTTCTGGTCGATGTAGAACATGCCTTCGGCACGCTCGATCTTGATCTTGTGGAAGCCGAGCAGCTTCATGAAATGCAGCTGGCCCGGATTGAGATGCGCCTTGAACAGGTCGGTCATGCGCGCGACATCCATCGCCTTCGCCTGCTCGACGCTGATCAGGTCGGGCTTGGCGATGGCGGTAGGCGACAACGCCGGCGCGCCGACCATGGTGCGCGCGTTCGTCTGCTCAGGCTTGGCCATGACGGTCATTTCGGAGTTCTCCTGGTCGTCCCACTTATTCGGCGGGGACATGATTGGCGGTGACGGCAAGCCCGTCTTTCTTGGCGCGGTATTCGCTGTAGGCGGCGATCAGCATGTCCTCGTCGCGATATTGCGGCACCCAGCCGAGCTGGCGCTCGGCCTTGGATACGTCGAGCACGCACTCCTCATCGGCGATCAGATATTGTTCGGGATCCATGATCGGCATGTTCATGAGATCGAGCAGGTCGAGGGTGCACTTGACCGCCCAGCCCGGCGTCGGGATCAGCAGCGATTTCGAGCCGGCATGCTTGATCAGGTCGCCCAGCAATTTCTTCACCGGCGGCGGATTGAGGGAGCCAAGATTATAAGCCTGGTTGGGCACGCCTGCCTTCCAGGCCGAGCGGGCAGCTTCCGCGCAATCGAACACCGAGATGAACTGATAGGGGTTCTTGCCCGAGCCGATCATCGGCACAGGAAAATTCCAGTCGATCAGTTTGAACAGCTTTTCCAGGATCCCGAGCCGGCCGGGACCGATGATCAGACGCGGGCGAAACAGCGAGATCGACATGCCGCGCTTGCGCCATTGAGCGGCGAGCTCCTCGGTCTTCTGCTTCGACCAGCCATATTCGCCGAGCGGTGCGACCGGGTGCTCCTCGGTCATCGGCTGGGTGACCGTGTGGCCGTAGATCATGTCGGTGGTGTAGTGGACGAGCTTGGACGCGCCGGCCTTGTCCATCGCCTGCATGATGTGTTCGGTGCCGTGGAAATTCACCGGAAAGAAGAAGTCGTGACGCTTGGCCCGCACCTGGATCGGCGACAGCATTTTGGCCGACAGGTTGTAGACCATGTCGTCGGCCTTCAATCCGATGTTGGCCACCGAGGCCGTATCCGTGACATCGCAGGTGACGAAGCGAACGTTGCGATAGTGCGTCAGGTCGCTCTTGACGATGTCGGCAACGACAACCTCTTCACCATCGGCCACAAGCTTCGGGGCAAGATGACGGCCGACAAAGCCGTCGCCGCCGAAAATAACATGTCTCATCGAACGATCTCGCTGGTCTTGTCGGGGATGATGGAAGCGGTTTGGTCGTCATGCCCGCTCCCGCCCAAGTCTCGACCGCTTTGCGCGATCAGCATGGTGCCGATGCAGATGAAGGCGATGCCGGCAATGCGCCAGGCATTGAGGTCCTCGCGGAAGATGAAATAGGCGAAGATCGCAACCGCGACATAGGCAAGGCTGAGGAACGGATAGGCAAAGCTGAGCTCGACCTTGGACAGCACATACAGATGCGAAGCCATCGAGATGACGAAGGTGCACAGGCCGAGAAACACCCATGGGCTGAAAACGATCTGCAACAGCTTCAAAAGCGGATTGGTGCCTTCGAACGAAATCGGACCGAGCGACATCATGCCTTGCTTCAGCATCAGCTGCGCGGCGGCATTGGTCATGACCGTGAACAGAATGAAGACGATGTATTTCATATTTTGCACCCGCCACTCGCAACGGTCCTATTACTAACCTGCAAACATTTCGTGAAGTCACGACAATGCTTTGAGTAAACCACGGAACTCACGATCTATTCACCATGACTTATTCGGATTGTACCTATTCAGCTGCCTCGACACGCCCTGGCCGGACGTTGAGCTTTTTCGCCGTCCGCAGCCAGAAACTGGACACGAACGCCGGGTCGCGCAGCGCTTCAAGCCGCTGCCAATTCGGGAAGGAGGCCGCGAAAGTATCAGCGCCCATGCGCGCATCCTTGTACGGGTTGACCGCGCCGCCGGCCGCGACCGTGATGCGGTCGAGTTCGCTGAGCAGGGCCAGCGTCCTGTCGCCGCGATTGGGGAAATCCAGCGTCAACGTGAAGCCTGGCCGCGGAAAGGACAGCAGCCCCGGCGAGCGGATCGAGCCGAAGCGCTTCAACACCGTGAGGAAAGAGCCCTGCCCGGCCCGACGCGCCGCGTCGAGCAGCGCCGGCACGGTCTCACGCGCGACATTTTCCGGGACCACGCTCTGGTGCTGGTAGAGACCTTTCGGACCATACAGCCGATTCCAGTCGCCGACACCATCAAGCGGAAAGAAAAAGCCCTGGTAGCCGGTTTGGCTCGGCCCCGGCGAGCTCCCCTTCTTCCACCGATAGGCGGCGTTGAAGGCGGTGAGGAACGGCCGGTTGAGCACATTGAACGGCGGCTGGAACGGCACTGAAAAACGGGAGCCGGCGCGAGACGCCGCATGCGAGCCATACTCGGCATGATTGCCTGTCAACAACAGGCCGCGCCCGCGGCCATGGCCGCCGGCAAGCTGGTTGATCCAGGCGACGGCATATTCATTGGCCTGGTCGGCGGCCTCGGCCAGTTCGAAGAATTCGCAGAGATCGGCAAACCGCGTTACCTTCTCGGCGATATCGAGCGAATGCACCCGCATCAGCCGGATCGAGGCCGACAGGATCAGGCCGGTCAGCCCCATGCCGCCGATCGTCGCCGCAAACAGCCTTGCATTGTCGGTTGCCGAGCAGGTGTAGGTCCGCCCGTCCGAGCGCAGCAGGGTGAGAGACTCGACATGGCAGCCGAAAGTGCCGCGCCGGTGATGGTTCTTGCCATGGACGTCATTGGCGATCGCGCCGCCAAGGGTGACGAACTGGGTGCCTGGGACCACCGTGGGAAAGAAACCGTAAGGTGCAGTGTGCGCAATGATATCGGAGAGGAACACGCCGGCCTCCGCCTCGAGCAGGCCGGTCTCGGCATTGAAGGCGCCGATGCGGTTCAGCGGCCGCATGTCCACGACCGCACCTGGCTCGTTCTGGCAGGAATCACCGTAGGAGCGGCCATTGCCATAGGCGAGCAGAGCGTTCTTTGTCGCCTTGCCGCTTCGCATCAGCGCGATGGCATCGTCGGCCGCGATGGCTCGCTTTGCGGCCGGCGTGGCGAGGCCAAAACTCCGGTACCGTTCGCCGGCCATGCCCTACCAGCCTCCCGCGACCAGAAGGGCGGCGCCGATCACCACGACGATCTGGCTTCGCCAGTCGCGAATGATGAAGATGACCGGATCGTCATTCATCTCGTTGCGGCGCGCCAGGATCCAGACCCGCATGGTCAAATACAGCACGATCGGCGCCAGCGGCCAGACCAGCCAGGGATGCGGATAGAGTTCGCGTACCGCGACGCTGTCCATGTAGAGCGCCAGCACCAGCGCCGAGGAGAAGGCCGACGCCATTCCTGCCTGGGCGACGATCTCCTGATCTTCGATGCGGTAGCCGCGACCGGCAATGCGCTCGCCCACCGGAATGGCTGTGGTGCGCAGTTCGACATAGCGCTTCACCAGCGCCAGCGACAGGAAGAAGAAAATCGAGAAGGCGAGCAGCCAGAACGAGACTTCGACCCCGGTCGCCGCAGCACCTGCCAGCACACGCACCGTGTAGAGCCCGGCCAGCGTCAGTACGTCGGCCAGGAGCATGCGCTTGAACGACAGCGAATAGGCTGTGGTCACCACCAGATAGCCGGCGAGCACGCCCAGGAACTCGATCGGCAACAGAAGCCCGGCGGCAATGCCGATCGCCAGCAGCACCGCCATCGCGCCGAGACCGAACGGGATCGACAAAGCGCCGCTGGCGAAAGGCCGGTTGCGTTTGGTCGGATGCTTGCGGTCGAGCGCAAGGTCGAAGAAATCGTTGAGAATGTAGATGGCGGAAGCCACGGCGCTGAAGGAGACGAACGCCAGCAGGCATTGCCAGATCATGTTGATGTTGAAGTATTCATGCGACAGCACCATCGGCACCGCGATCAGCGAATTCTTCAGCCACTGATGCACCCGCAGCATCTTGACGTATGTCTTCAATGTCCCTTTCGGCGCCGGCATCCTTTCGGCGCTATGCGCGGCCTGCCAGCGCTTCGCATGGCGGTCGGGCGCCACGACGATGGCGTTGCGTGCGGCTCCGAAAACCTTGAGGTCGTGCCGGCTGTTGCCGGCATAGTCGAAACCGCCGTCCCCATAGGCGGCGATGAGCGCGTCGCGCTTGCGGCCCGAGGTCATGTTGTGGGGACCGTCGGTCGCCAGCACATAGTCGAAGACGCCCAGATGCGCGGCGATCGTCTCGGCGAACTTGCGTGGCGTACCGGTCGCCAGCACGATCTTGCGTCCGTCGCTATGGTCGGCGAGCAGCCGCTGCAGCAGCGCTTCGCGATAGGGCAGCGAGGCCGGATCGATGTCGATGCGGTCGGCGATGGCTTGTTTCAGCCGCGCCGGGCCGGCGGCCAGCCAGAACGGAACCAGGAAAACATAGAGCGGATTCTTCTTGAGCAGGATGAACAGGCCTTCCCAAAGAAGATCGGTCGCAATCAGCGTGCCGTCGAGGTCGACCGCAAGCGGGATTGCGTTCTTGTCCGACCGCGCATCCATATCTTTCCTGCCCAGCTCAAAAACCCGTCGCGCCACGTTTCGGCGTCTGGGTATCCGGCATAGCGAGCAACGGCGCAACGAACGTTAAAACGTCTGGTTGCAACGGATATGCGCCGGGGTATTTCCCTCGTCATCGTTAAGCAACCGTTGCCGTAGACGAGAAAAGGCCGGGCATTGCCCGGCCTCTGCAAGAGCTGCTTGCCGACTTTACTTGATGCGGGCAACGCCACCCGAGATTTCGACCGTTTCCGAGCCGGTCAGGGCCTCGAGGTCACCATTGGGCAAGGTGACGAAACAGCCGTTCGGGCAGAATTCCACGGTTTCGCCGGCGGCCAACGCCAGCTCCGTCTTGCCGCCGCCTTCCGTCACGATCAGCGTACGGGTCTCAGCATCCTTGTTGACCGCGCTGGCGGCAAAGGCCGAGCCACTCGCTGCGGTAAGAGCGATGGCGACGACGAGCGACTTCCACATTTTGCAATATCGGTGTTTCCACACCGCCTCTGTTGCATTTCGCAAGGCATTCTCGCCTTTGCATGTGAGCTTATATGAGATGCAAGCTGAACCGCAACTGAATGCCGCATTCATGCCGCAATTGGTTTGGGAGGAGCTTGGGGCCTTAGCTGGGATCGGGTTTGCGGGCCTTGCGACCAGTTTTGGCCAGCCGCTTCGCCTCGGCGGCGGCTCTGGCCTCCGCCTGCTCCTTCTCGGCGAACTCGACCTCGATCTTGTCGTCGTCGATCGGCCATGCGTCGGTCTTCTTGACCTTGACCTCGGCGCGCGGCGTCGAGGGGATTTCTATGTGCTCGGCGTCAAAAGCATCGAGAACGGCAAAGCGGATATCGTTCTGAACGATGGCGCCGTTCAGCACATCGGCCAGGAACACGCGGATCTCGAACTCGAGTGCTGCCGGCCCGAAATTGGTGAACAGCACGAAGGGTTCCGGGTTCTTCAGCACCAGCGCATGGCCGCGCGCAATCTCAAGCAGGACCGCGTGTACCCGCTTGACGTCGCTGCCATAGGCGACCCCGACCTTGATCTCCACACGTCCGAGCTTGTTGCGGTGCGTCCAGTTGCCGACGGCGTTGTTGATGAGGTTCGAATTGGGCAGGATCACCGATTGCCGCTGGAAGGTCTCGATTTCGGTGGCGCGCACGCTGATCTTCTTGACCGTGCCTGATGTGTCGCCGGCGACGATCCAGTCGCCGACCTTGAACGGCCGCTCGGCGAGCAGGATCAGGCCGGACACGAAGTTGGACACGACATTCTGCAGGCCAAAGCCGATACCCAGCGAGAGTGCGCCTGCAACGAGCGCCAGGTTGGAGAGATCGATGCCCGCCGCCGAGATGCCGACGAGCCCAGCGAGCGCGACGCCGGCATAGCCGACCGCCAGCCGGATCGAGTTGCGCACGCCGGTATCGACCTTGCCGCGCGCCATTACCGAGCCGTCGAGCCAGCCCTGGAACCAGCGGGTCAGGAAATAGCCTATGATGAAGACGACGATTCCGGTGAGGATGCCGGTGACCGAAATCGTCACCGAACCGACGGTGACGCCTGTCGCCAATTTATAGCCCCAGGCCTGGATATCGCCGGGCTGGAAGCCCCACATCAACAGGATCAGCGGCAGGAACACCAGCACGATCATCAGGTTGATGGCGACGCTGACGACGAGGCCGAGTTGGTCGAGCGCGGTGTCCTCATAGCTGGAATTGGTCTTCAGCCAGCGCCCGATGGACGTGCCGGCGAAACCACCCTCCTCGCCGATCTCGCGTGCCGACAGGAAGCCGATATAGGCGGTGAGCAGGATGGTGCCGGTGACCACGACCTGCAACGAGACGAAGATGGCAAGACCGATATAGCCTAACAGCGCCGCCGCAATCGTGAACAGGCCGAGCGCGACACAGGTGTAGCGCAGCCAGGCCGGCCAGGGGCGCCAGCGCCGGTCGGCATCCTTGTAAGGCTTCAGCAGCGCCATAAGGATCAGGATGACGCCCACGATGACGGTGGCGACAAAACTCCTGGCCACCGTCAGCGACAGGGGCGAGCCCATCTTGTCGTTGACGATCGACAGGAAATTGTTGATGCCGATGACGACTGCCATGGCCGTCGTCAGCCGCACCAGCCAACGCGCCGGGCCGGTCTCGACCTGGATCAGGCGCCAGTTCGGCATGCTGGGCGACAGCGCCGCATTGGTCAGGCGGTTGACACAGAACACTATGGCGATGACGGCTGCCAGAGCGTTGAGGAAAACGCCTATGTCGCCGCGCAGCACATTGTAGTAATTGTACAGGAACACCGTCGAGGCGAGGAAGGCGCTGACCGCCAGCGTCGGCAGCAAAGTCGACCAGAACGCCACCGACAGGCGGCTGAGATACGTCGGATCTTCAACCGACGCGTCGGGCTCGAAGATGCGCCCAAACAGGCGGCGCCCACCGACCAGAAGCACCACGGCCAACGCGAGCGCCATGAGGGTCGCCGCGAGCATCGCCTGGAACTTGAACTTGAAGGCAAAGCTCAGCCAGGACGACACCGCCCTGTAAAAATTGGCGTATTCGTCCCTGGCGTCGGAAAACACTTGCGGGCTCAGTGCATCGGACAGCACGTAACGCTTGGTCAGCCCGCTGCGAAACAGCTCGCTGCGCATATTGCCGATCTTCTCGATCAGCGCATTGATGCGGATCGACAGGTTCTGCGCGCCGGCGATGACGGCGTTGATCTCCGCCTTTTCCGACGCCAGCGCCTGGCGCTCGCCGGTCACGATATCCGGTTCAGGCGGCTGTCCGGCAGCCGGGGGCGCACCAAGCTGCTCAAGCCTCGAATTGATCTCCACCAGCCGGGACCGGAACGCCAGCGCGCTGTTCAGCGCAGCGCGCGACAGCTCTTCCAGCTGCAGGCGGATCTCGACGAGGGTGGTGTCGTCGACGCCGTCCTCCTGGACTTTCTTCTCCAGAGCGTCGGTTTTCGTCGTCAAACCCTGCAGGATTTTCTGCTGGTCGGCGACCAGCCCGGCAGGCGCCTGGCCCAGCCCCTGCGCCATCGCGCCGAACGAATGCGGCGCCAAGGCAACGAGCGCGAGGACCAGGATCAGGCGAAAGAAGCGAAAAAGCATAATGGTGGCGACTCAAAGGGCGGCAAGGCCGCTTCTAAAGCGGTCCTTGATAGAGACGCTCATCCCGTGGGGCAAGTCGTGGCGAAGTCATCGCAGTTGGGCGCCTTGCGGGAGTCGGCCAGTCGAAAAGCCATGGCGCAATCTTGGCTTTGCGCCCGCCGCCTGCTCTATAGTCTGCCGCATCGCGCCGAGCCGGAAGGTTTCAGGTCTGTCCGACCTGAAACCTTCCGGCTCTAGAAATCAAAGATATAGAGCATGATGTCGTCCGAAAACCGCTTCACACTTTTCGGCATCATGCTCTAGGGATGGCATGAAGAATGGCGGAATATTCAGCCCTTTCGCTTCTCACGAACGCGCTCAAGGGAAACAAGGACTGGAAGCCGGCCTGGCGCAAGCCCGACCCCAAGGCTTCCTATGACGTCATCATCATCGGTGGCGGCGGCCACGGCCTGTCGACGGCGTACTATCTGGCCAAGGAGCACGGCATCACCAATGTCGCGGTGCTGGAAAAGGGCTGGCTGGGTTCCGGCAATGTCGGCCGTAACACCACGGCGGTGCGCTCCAACTACCTTTTGCCGTCCAACACCCGCTTCTACGAACATTCGATGAAGATGTGGGAGAACCTTTCGCACGACCTCAACTACAACGTCATGTTCTCGCAGCGCGGCTGCCTGAACCTGGCTCACACGCCGGGCCAGTTCGACGACTTGGCAAGGCGCGGCAACGCCATGCGCCACCTCGGCGTCGATGCCGAGCTGATGAACACCGCCGAGATCGCGCGCCTGGTCCCGGCGCTGGACATGTCGGCCTCCGCGCGCTTTCCCATCGTCGGCGGCCTGATGCAGCCGCGCGCCGGCACCGCCCGTCACGATGCGGTTGCCTGGGGCTATGCCCGCGGCGCCGACCGACGCGGCGTCGACATCGTCGAGAATTGCGAGGTCACCGGCTTCCTGCGCGACGGCGACCGCATCACCGGCGTGCAGACGACGCGCGGAGAGATCCGCGGCAAGAAAGTTGCCGTGGCCGTTGCCGGCAGCACCGGACGGGTGATGCAGCTTGCCGGCATCGACAGGATGCCGATCGAGAGCCATGTGCTGCAGGCCTTCGTGACAGAGTCGCTGAAACCTTTCGTCGACACGGTGCTGACCTTCGGCATGGGTCATTTCTACATGTCGCAGTCCGACAAGGGCGGCCTCGTCTACGGCGGTGACATCGACGGCTACAACAGCTACGCTCAGCGCGGCAACCTGCCCATCGTCGATGAGGTGATGAGCGAGATGCTGGCGCTGTTTCCCGGCCTTGCGCGTGTACGCATGCTGCGCTCCTGGGGCGGCGTCTGCGACATGTCAATGGACGGTTCGCCGATCATCACCACCGGCCCGCTGCCCGGCATGTATCTCAACTGCGGCTGGTGCTATGGGGGCTTCAAGGCGACGCCGGCCTCGGGCTGGTGCTTCGCATACACCATCGCCAAGGACGAACCGCACGCGTTCAACGCGCCGTTCACGCTCGACCGTTTTTATCGCGGCCTAGTGATTGACGACAAGGGCCAGGGCGCAACGCCCCGGCTGCATTAGGGTTCAAACAAATGCTTATCACTTGTCCCTATTGCGGCCCGCGCGACGTCATCGAGTTCACCTATCAGGGCGACGGCAACCGCGAGCGCCCGCAGCCCAACTCGCAGGACCTCGACGCCTGGAACGCCTATGTCTACGATCGGCTGAACCCGGCCGGCGACCACAATGAGATCTGGCAGCATTCGGGCGGCTGCCGCACCCATCTGAGGATGGTGCGCAACACGGTCACGCATGAGATTTCCAGCACCGGTTTCGCCCGCGGCGACCACAATGCCGCCGCCCGGCACAAAGCCGGAGGCAAGTCGTGAGCCCGCGCCGCACCGAGACCGGCGGCCGCGTCGACCGGCTGCGCACCATCCGCTTCACCTTCGACGGCACGCCCTACACCGGCAATGCCGGCGACACGCTGGCCTCGGCGCTGCTTGCTAACGGCGTCACGCTTTTCGGCCGCTCATTCAAATACCACCGCCCGCGCGGCCTGCTCTCGGCCGGCGTCGAGGAACCGAACGCGCTGGTGACGGTGCTGCGCGGCGAAGTGCGCGAGCCCAACATCGCCGCAACCATGGTCGAGATCTATGACGGGCTGGTGGCCGTCAGCCAGAACCGCTTTCCCTCGCTCGCCTGGGACATCAACGCCGTCAACCAGCTCGGCGGCAAGATCCTGGCCGCCGGCTTCTACTACAAGACCTTCATGGGCCCTGTCTTCGGCCCCCTGAAAGGCACCCGCTTCTGGATGTTCTGCGAGCATTTCATCCGCCGCGCCGCCGGCCTGGGCCGCGCCGGTATTGCCGCCGACACCTCGCGCTACGAGCGCATGAACGCGTTTTGCGACGTGCTGGTGGTCGGCTCAGGCCCGGCCGGCCTGTCAGCCGCCAAGGCCGCTGCCGACCAGGGCGCGCGCGTCATCCTGGCCGAACTCGAGCCGCGCTTCGGCGGCTCGGCCAACTGGTCCGGCGAGGCCATCTACGGCGCGCCGGCCGCCGACTGGGCGGCGCGCGCCGTCAGCCAGCTCGAAGGACATGACACGGTCCGCCTGCTGCCGCGCACCACGGTGTGGGGCTATTACGACGGCAACACGCTAGCCGCGCTCGAGCGCGTCACCGACCACAAGGAAACGCCCGGCAAGGGCGAGCCGCGCCATCGCTACTGGGCGATCCGCGCCAAGACGGTGGTGCTGGCCACCGGCTCTTTCGAGCGGCCGCTTGTGTTCCCCGGCAATGACCGGCCGGGCGTCATGCTGGCGCATGCCGCCGAGCGCTATGCTAACGATTATGGCGTGCTGCCCGGCGACAGGATCGCGCTGTTCACCAACAATGACAGCGCCTATCGCTCGGCGCTGGCGCTGAGGAAGGCCGGGGCGGCTATTGTCGCCATCGTCGATGTGCGCCCCGAGCTTTCGGCCGAAATGCGCAGCCTCGCCACCGAGGCCGAAGCCGAAATCCTCTCCGGCCATGCCGTGGTCGCCACCGAAGGCGGCAAGGCGCTCTCCGGCCTCAAGGTGCAGCGCTTCGACATGACCTCGGGCGCGCTCAGCGGTGACGCCCGCAGCATCCACGCCGATAGCCTGCTGATGTCGGGCGGCTGGTCGCCGACCATCCACCTCGCCAGCCAGGCTGGCGCGAGAGCCGAGTGGAATCCTGCCCGCCAGGCCTTCCTGCCGCCAAAGCAAACGCAACAGCGCTGGCCAAATCAGCAATGGATTGGTGCGGGTGCTTTCAACGGCAGCTTCTCGACCATCGAAGCGATCACTGAGGGCCGCGCAGCCGGCCTGTCCGCAGCGGGCGGAGCGGCTGCGCCGGCAGCCTTGCCGGATGTCGAAGCAGCCCCGGGAAACCCAGATCCGGCCCCGGTGTTCGAGATCAAGGCGAAAGGCAAAAGCTTCGTCGACTTCCAGCATGATGTCACCGCCGAGGACGTGCGGCTGGCGCATCGCGAAGGCTTCGTCTCGGTCGAGCACCTGAAGCGCTACACCACGCTCGGCATGGCGACGGACCAGGGCAAGAATTCCAACGTGCCGGGTCTCGCCATCATGGCCGAGGCGCTGGGCAAACCGATCCCCGAAGTCGGCACGACCCGCTTCCGCCCGCCCTATTCGGCGGTCTCCATCGGCTCGCTCGCGGCCGAGCGCTTCGGCGATCTGAAACCCGAGCGGCTGACGCCGATGCATGACTGGCACCTCGCCAATGGCGCGACGATGTATTCCGCTGGCCTCTGGTATCGACCAATGATCTACGGCCTTGCCGGCGAGACGGTCGAGCAGGCCTATGTCCGTGAAGCCAGGGCGACGCGCGAAAGTGCCGGCATTGTCGACGTCTCGACGCTGGGCAAGATCGCCGTGCAGGGACCGGATGCCGGTGAATTCCTCGACCGCGTCTACACCAACATGTTTTCTACCCTCCCCGTCGGCAAGGCCCGCTACGGCCTGATGCTGCGCGAGGATGGGCTGGCCTTCGACGACGGCACCACCTGGCGGCTCGCCGAGCAGGATTTCCTGATGACCACCACCACGGCCAACGCCGGCAAGGTGATGCAGCATCTGGAATATTTCCTCGACGTCATCTGGCCGGAGCTGAAGGTGCACGTCACCTCGGTAACCGACGAATGGGCGGGTGCCGCCATCGGCGGGCCGAAGGCGCGGGCTATCCTCGCCGCCTGCGTCACCGGCACAGCGGTCGACAACACAGCCCTGCCCTTCATGGGCATCGTGCACGGGCAGATTGCCGGCGTGCCGGTGATGATTTGCCGGCTGTCCTTCTCCGGCGAGATGGCCTTCGAGGTCTATTCCGGCGCCGGCTACGGCACCCATGTCTGGGAACCGCTGGTTGAGGCCGGCAAGCCGTTCGGCCTGGTGACCTACGGGCTGGAAGCGCTGGGCACGATGCGCATCGAAAAGGGCCATGTCACCGGCGCCGAGATCGACGGCCGCACCACCGCGCGCGACCTGCATCTCGACTGGATGCTGTCCAAGAAGAAGCCCTTCATCGGCTCGGCAATGATGGACCGCGAAGGCCTGATCGCGCCCGAGCGGCTGCAGCTGGTCGGCCTGGTCTCGCTCGACAACCGGCCGTTCAATGGCGGCGCCCACATCGTCGAGGAGCTGGACGAGGCCAATCCGCACGATTCCATCGGTCATATTACCGCCTGCTGCTACTCGCCGGCGCTGGGCAAGCACATCGCGCTCGCTTTGGTCGAAGGCGGCAAGGCGCGCCGTGGCACCCGCGCGTTTGTCTCCGATCCGCTGCGCAACCGGTTCGGGCCGGTCGAAATCGTCTCCAACCATTTCTACGACCCGGACGGGAGCCGCATGCATGGCTGAGCGCCAATCAACCGAACGCCAATCACCCGAGCGCCTCTCGCCGCTCGAGCCGGTGTTCCATCCGGGTTCGCACGGCAATTTCGAGCATGGCGTCGATGTCATCCTGACCGAGACCAGGCCAGGCTCGATCCTGCAGCTGGCCGCATGGCCGGGCGCGGAAAAGCAGCTGATCGAGGCGATCGGCAAGGTCACCGGCCTCGCTTTGCCCGACGGTGCCGGCGGCGGTCTCGCCAAGTTCGGCAAGGCCGTGTTCGGTTTCGCGCCTGGAAAATTCACGGTCGTCGACGATGCCGAGGGCCTGGCGGTGAGTTTTGCCGGGGACGTAACCCCGGCAATCGGCACGATCACCGACCTGTCGCATGGCCGCACCGCTATCCGCATCGCCGGCCCTAAGGCCGAATGGGTGCTGGCGAAATTCTTCGCCATCGACTTTGCGCTGCCCGCGTTCCCCATAGGCTCCGGCCGTTCGACCACCCATCACGACGTCTTTGCGCAGATCCAGCGCACCGGCGCCGACCAGTTCGACATCTATGTCTTCCGCTCCTTCGCCCGCTCGTTCTGGAAGGCGCTCTGCCATGCCAGCGAGGAGGTCGGCTACGAGGTTCAGTAGGGCCGACAGCCGTTCTGGCCTCAAGGCCAGCCGGTTCTGCCGCTAGAGAATGCTCCAATGGAAGCCCATGGTGGGGAACGTGGCCCAACCGGCCCAGGGGATCAAAAAGCTCCCGTCTCAGAGTCGGCATCGTCGTTTGGTTCGAACATCCCCATGACCGCAGAACTATCCGCCGGCGCCACGGATCGCGCCGATGTGTCGGCCAGAGCCTTGCTCCTGCTACCGCTGACGGTCGCCTGCGGTGTGTTCATGACGAGCCTCGACCAGAATGTCGTGGTCACCGCCCTGCCCGGCATCAGCGACAGCCTCGGCCGGCCGCCGAGCCAGCTCGGCCTGTTGATCACCGTCTATGTCGCCAGCCTGATCATCTCGATGCCGCTCGGCGGCTGGGCCGCCGACCGCTTCGGCCTGCGCAATGTCTACTGCTTCGCCTTGCTGGTGTTCGCCGCGTCATCGGCGCTGTGCGGCCTGTCCAACGACATCTGGACGCTGGTCGGCGCCCGCGCGCTGCAAGGCTTCGGCGGCGCCTTGATGGGGACGCTCGGCCAGGTCGTCATCCTGTCGACCTTCCCGCGCAGCCGCACGCTGAAGATCAACATGTATATTTCGCTGGCCGGCCAGTCCGGACCGCTGGTCGGCCCGCTAGTCGGCGGCGCGCTGACGACCTACATTTCCTGGCGCTGGATCTTCTTCATCAACGTGCCGTTCGCGCTGGCCGCGGCCGTTCTTGCCGCGTCGCTGTTTCCGGCCGTTACCAAACCGGTGCGCACGCCGTTCGATTTCCCGGGCTTCCTGCTGGTCGGCAGCGGCATGGTCCTGCTGGTCTTCGGCATGGATTCGCTTGCGGCCAAAGACGCCGCCGGCAGCATGATCGCGGCCGAGCTGGCGCTGGCGATCGTCATACTGACGCTTGCCTCCTTCTACTGCCTGCGCGCCCGCAACCCCTTGCTTGACCTGAAACTCCTGCGCATCCGCACCTTTCGCATCTCATTCCTCACCGGTGGTGGGCTGGACACGATCGGCCTGAGCTCGGTCGTTTTCCTTTTGCCGCTGATGTTCCAGCTCGGCTTCGGCATGAGCGCGGTGCAGGCGGGATCGCTGACTTTCGTCGCCGCAATCGGCTCGCTGATCATGCGTGTCTTCATGCCGCGCCTGCTCAACCGCTTCGGCTTTCGCCGTGTGCTGGTTGTCAACACGCCGATCGTTGCCGCCATGGTTGCGGGCTTCGCCTTGATAGAGGCAACAACGCCCGTCTGGATCGTGCTTGCCTATATCTTCGCCTTCGGTGTCCTGCGCTCGGCGCAATGGGCTTCGACCGGCAATCTCGCCTATTCCGACATCGCGCCCGACCAGCTCGCCCGCTTCAGCGCACTCTACTACATACTGTGGCAGTTGGCGGTAGCGATCAGCGTCGGCCTGGCGGCGGCGCTGTTGTCGTTCCTGGCTGGCGGCGGGCCGGCGGTGACAAACGACTTCCGCATCCTGTTCGTGGTCGAGGGCGTCATCACTTTGTGTGCGCTGTTTGCCTATCTCAGACTGACACCTCAGGACGGCGCCCATATCAGCGGCCACGGCGCGCAGATGAACGTGGAATGAGGCCCCGGTAGCCGAGCCCTATTCGCTGAACGTCACCCACTCTTCCAGCGGCACGCGGTCGGTGCGGAAGTCATTTTCGGGTTTCGACGTATCCTCGAGGCCGAGCGCCATGCCGCAGACGACGATCTCCTCGTCGGGGATGTTGAGCACCGGCCGGATCTGCCGGTGATAGGGCGCGAAGGCGGCCTGCGGGCAGGTGTGCAGGCCCCTGCCTCGCGCCGCCACCATGATGTTCTGCAGGAACATTCCGTAGTCGATCCACGAGCCCTGGTTCAGCCGCCGGTCGATGGTGAAGATCATGCCGACCGGCGCGTCGAAGAAGACGAAGTTGCGGTCGTGCTGGGCGCGCATCTTGTCGACCTCGCGGCGGCCGATGCCGAGTGCCCCATACAGCCCGAAACCGTTGGCGCGGCGGCGGGTGAGATACGGCTCGAAGAACTGGGTGGGGTAATAGCGATACTCGTCCCAATCGGCCTTTTCGGCGCGGATACCGGAATTCAGGATGGCATCGGTGATCTGCTGCTTGACCTCGCCCTTGACGACATAGACCCGCCAGGGCTGCATATTGGTGCCCGAAGGCGCGCGCGCGGCGACGCCGAGAATGGCTCGGATCGTCTCGTCATCGACCATGTCGGGCAGGAAGGCGCGCACTGAACGGCGCGAGATGATCGCCTCGTCGACAACAGCCGCGTTATGCGCTGCCAGGCCATTTTTTTCCAGCATGGGCCGTCCCTTTGCGCACACTTCGAAAGCCGAACCGGCTATCGGAGAAGACCTTGCGCAGATTTCAATCCTTGGTCGCCGACCCGCATTCCCACACCCGCCGCTCGTGCCAGAGCCTTTGCATGAACCTCCAAAATCGCGCAAGCAAATCTTGTGTGTCCATGAAAATTCGCTTGATTTTTTCACGGACATGAGCTCTCATGAAATTCAATTCCAGTTTTTCATCAAGTGAGCGTTTTGCCCCCAGCTATCCCCAAAACATTGCAGGGACCTGACGACCGCCTGCTGGCGAGCGACCTCCGTGCGCTGCGCAAGGCGCGTGGGCTGACGCTGGCTGAGATCGCGCTGAAGCTTGGCCGCTCTGTCGGCTGGGTCAGCCAGGTCGAGCGCGGCCTGTCTATCCCTTCGCTTGGCGACCTCAGGGCCTTCGCAGACCTGTTCCGCGTGCCGCTCAGCCTGTTCTTCAGCCACGACGTGCCGATCGAAAAGGAGCGCGGCGTCATCGTGCGCGCCGGCAGCCGGCGCACGCTTGGCACAAGCGAATCCGGCCTCGTGGAGGAGCTTCTGTCGCCCGATCTCGGCGGTAGTTTCGAGATGGTGCGTTCGATCTTCGCGCCGGGCGCCGAGATGAAGAGCGAGCAGCTGCGGCCGACCGAGGAAGCCGGCTACATCGCCTCTGGCATTTTCGAGATCGAGATAGCCGGCGTCTGGCACCGGCTCGGCGAAGGCGATTCCTTTCGCTTCGAGCGCAAGCCGTACCGCTGGCGCAACCCTGGCACCGAGCCGGCCGTGGTCATCTGGGTGGTTTCACCGCCTGTTTATTGAATGCATGTCGCCCAAAGTGTGCAGCGGTTTTGGGAAACGACATGCATCAAGCAAAAAGATAGAAGCGCGGCGCGCTTCAGGTTTGGGAGAAGAATATGGCCGGTTTGCCGACCACGGCACGCGTGGTGATCATCGGAGGGGGCGTCGTCGGCACCTCCTCGCTCTACCATCTGTGCAAGGCGGGCTGGACCGACTGCGTGCTGCTTGAAAAGAACGAGCTGACATCGGGCTCGACCTGGCATGCCGCCGGCAATGTGCCGACCTTCTCGTCGTCCTGGTCGCTGATGAACATGCAGCGCTATTCGACCGAGCTTTATCGCGGTCTCGCCGACGCGGTCGACTATCCCATGAACTACCACGTTACCGGCTCGCTCCGCCTCGCCCACACCAAGGAGCGCATGCAGGAGTTCCAGCGCGCCAAGGGCATGGGCCGCTACCAGGGCATGGACATCGCCATTGTCGGCCCTGATGAGGTCAAGCGCCGCTATCCCTTCATCGAGACGCATGACCTCAAAGGTGCGCTCTACGATCCAAACGACGGCGACATCGACCCCGCGCAGCTGACGCAGGCACTGGCCAAGGGTGCGCGCGACATGGGCGCCAGGATCGTCCGCTTCTGTCCGGTGTCAGGTGTGCGCCGCGAGAACGACGAATGGGTTGTCGGGACGCCGCAAGGCGAGATCCGTTGCGAAATCGTCGTCAACGCCGCCGGCTACCGAGCCGCGGAAGTCGGCAAAATGTTCGGCCGCGACGTCCCGATGATGGTGATGAGCCATCAGTACATCTTATTCGAGGAAATCCCCGAACTAGTGGCGTGGTCGAAGGAGCAGAGCAAGAAGCTGCCGCTGCTGCGCGACGTCGACACCTCCTACTATCTGCGCCAGGAAAAGAACGGCATGAATCTCGGTCCCTATGAGCGCAATTGCCGCGCGCATTGGGCAACCCACAATGACCCGATGCCGGAGGACTTTTCCTTCCAGCTCTTCCCCGACGATCTCGACCGTCTCGAGCACTACCTTGCCGATGCCGTAGCCCGCGTGCCGATCCTGGGCACTGCCGGCCTGTCCAAGGTGATCAACGGGCCGATCCCTTACGCGCCGGACGGCAATCCGCTGATCGGTCCGATGCCCGGCGTTCCCAACGCTTTCGAGGCCTGTGTCTTCACATTCGGCATCGCCCAGGGCGGCGGTGCCGGCAAGGTGCTGGCCGAATGGGTGACGCAAGGCCAGACCGAATGGGACATGTGGTCCTGCGACCCGCGCCGCTTCACCTCATTTGCGGCCGCCCCCGACTATAGCGTCGCCAAGGGTATGGAGATCTACGGCAACGAATACGCCATCCAGTTTCCGCGACATGCCTGGCCGGCCGGGCGCGACCGCAAGCTGTCGCCGATCCACGATCGCATCAAGGCACTCGGCGCCCAGTTCGACGCCTATAATGGCTGGGAGCGTGCCACCTGGTATGCGCAACCCGGTGACGACACGTCGGAAGAAGCAACACTCACCTTCCGCCGCGACGGGCCGTGGCAGCACCGCGTCCGCGAAGAATGCCTGGCGGTGCGCGACGCCGCCGGCATTCTGGTCCTGCCCGGCTTCTCGCGCTTCAACCTCGACGGTCCTGGTGCAGCCGAATGGCTAGCGCTGCAGGTCACCGGCCTGGTGCCCAAGCCCGGCCGAATCGGCCTCGCCTATTTCGCCGACGACAAAGGCCGCATCGTCACCGAGATGTCGGTGGTGCGCCATGGCGAAGAGCAGATGACTCTGATCACCGCGGCGGTAGCGCAGTGGCACGATTTCGAATGGCTGAAGTCGCGCCTGCCGAAGGACGCGGCTTTCACCCTCACCGACAGGACCGAAGACTATTCGACGCAAATCCTCGCCGGCCCCAGTTCGCGCAAGATCCTGGCCGAGGTCTGTGGCGCGGATCTCTCGCTGCCCTGGCTGACGCATCAGGAAACCACCATCGCCGGCCGCTGGGCGAAGCTGGTGCGGGTATCCTTCGCCGGCGAACTCGGCTGGGAAATCCACACCAAGGTGGGAGACACCGCCGCCATCTTCGACGCCGTCTGGACGGCGGGACAAAAACACGGTCTGAAACCGTTCGGCATGTACGCGCTGGATTCGCTGCGCCTCGAAAAGGGCTACCGGACCTGGAAGGGCGACCTGTCGACCGACTATACGGTCCTGCAGGGCGGGCTCGAGCGCTTCGTCAAATGGGACAAGCCCGACTTCCGCGGCAAGGCAGCCCTGCAGAACGAAAAGCAGCAAGGCGTGAAGAAGCGCTTCGTCACGCTGGTGGTCGAAAACCCAGGCGATTGCGACGCGCCGTCCGTGTCGACGCTCTGGCATGACGGCAAGATCGTCGGCGAGACGACGTCCGGCGGCTGGGGGCATCGCATCGACAAATCGATCGCGCTCGGCATGCTGCGCGCCGACCTGGCTGAACCCGATACCGCGATCGAGATTGAAATTTTTGGCGATCGTTTCAGGGCGGTCGTGCAGAAAGACGAGCCGCTGTGGGATCCGAAAAACGAAAGACTGAGAGCATGAAGAAAGTCATTCTCACCGATGGCGGCATGGGCCAGGAACTGGTCCGCCGCAGCAGCTCCGAGCCGACGCCGCTCTGGTCGGCCAGGGTGCTGATCGACGAGCCGGATCTGGTGCGTGACCTGCATGCCGAATTCATCCGGGCCGGCGCTCGCGTCATCACCATCAACACCTATTCGGCAACGCCGGAGCGGCTCGCGCGGGAAGGAGCAGAAGATCTCTTCAAGCCCTTGCAGAAGCGCGGCATCGAATTGGCAAGACAGGCACGCGACGAGGCAGGCGATGCAGCGATCGCCGGCTGCCTGTCACCGCTGTTCGGCAGCTATGCGCCGGCGCTGGCCATATCGTTCGAGGAGACGCTGGACATCTATCGCCGCATCGTCGCCGAGCAGGCCGATGGCGTCGACCTGTTCCTGTGCGAGACCATGGCCTCAGCCGAGGAAGGCCGTGCGGCCGTTACCGCTGCGTCGGAAAGCGGCAAACCTGTCTGGGTGTCTTGGACGCTCGCCGATCACGGCGCGCCGCGGCTGCGCAGCGGCGAAACAATAGCGGCAGCGGCGGACGCCCTCGACGGCCTGACGGTTGCAGCGCGCCTGGTGAATTGCTGCCGGCCAGAAGCTATCGCCGCGGCACTGCCCGAATTGATTGCTCTCGGCGGCCCGGTCGGCGCCTATGCCAATGGCTTCACCTCTGTCGAAGCGCTCAAGCATGGCGGAACGGTCGAAGTGCTGCACGCACGCCACGACCTTGATCCGGATGCCTATGCCGACCAGGCGCTCGGCTGGGTCGCCGCTGGCGCCACCATCGTCGGCGGCTGCTGCGAAGTCGGCCCTGCCCACATCGCCGCCTTGCGCGACTGGCTCGAACAGGCCGGCCACGAAATCTCGGGAGTATCCTGATGCCCAGACCGTCATCGCGCATTTCCGGCATCGTGCCTTCGGGCAAGGATGGCTGGGAGGTCCACACCGAGGCATGGGCCCGCAAGGAGGCGGGCCAGGACATCATCATGCTGTCGGTCGGCGACCATGATTTCGATACGCCGAGCCAGACCATCGAAGCCTGCGTGACGGCGGTTCGCGGCAGCAACCACCACTACACCCCGCTTCCCGGCGTTCCGCGCCTGCGCAGGGCGATGGCGGCGGCCTCGACCGCTTGCACCGGGGTCGAGACGGCGCCTGACCAAGTCATCGCCACGCCGGGCGGCCAGGCCGCCCTTTACGCTGCCGTGCAGGCCGTTCTCGACCAGGGCGACCACGCCATCGTGGTGGCGCCCTACTACGCGACTTATCCCAACACGTTCAGCGCCGCCGGCGCCAGCTTCACCGTCGTCGAGACGCCGGCCGAAGACGGTTTCCAGCCGCACGCCGAGATGATCCGCGCTGCGCTCAAGCCCAACACGCGCGCCATTTTGATCAACACGCCGAACAACCCGACCGGCGCCGTCTATTCGCGTGAGCGTCTGGAAGAGCTGGCCGAGATCTGCCGCGAGCACGATCTTTGGCTGCTGTCGGACGAGGTCTACTGGACGCTAGGTGGCGGCGAGCACATCTCGCCGCGCGGCCTGCCCGGCATGGCGGAGCGCACGCTGGTCATCAATTCGATGTCCAAGAGCCATGGCATGACCGGCTGGCGCATGGGCTGGCTGACCGGCCCGACGCAGATGATCACGCTGTTGACCAATCTCAATCTGGTGACGACCTACGGCCTGCCGGCCTTCATCTCGATCGCCTGCGCCGAGGCGCTGGAGAACCGCTATGGCGTGAAAGAGATCGCCGAACGCTATGCGGCACGCCGCACCGTCCTGCTCGACGCCGTGCGCGGCATGAACAATATCAGCGTGCACGGCTCGGAGGGCGGCATGTATGTCATGCTCGACATCTCCGCCGTCGAGCCCGACGACGAGAAATTCGCCTGGGCCTTTCTCGACCAGGAGAGTGTCGGCGTCATGCCGGGTTCCAGCTTCGGCAAGGCCGCTGCCGGCCACATCCGCATCAGCCTCTGCCAACCGGAACCGGTGCTTCAGGAAGCCGCAAAACGCCTGCGCCGCTTCGCAGCCGGCTATCGCCGCGAGGCCGCATGACCAGAAGCATTCCCACCAAGGCCCGCGCGGTTATTATCGGCGGCGGTGTCTCCGGCTGTTCGGTCGCCTACCACCTGGCCAAGCTCGGCTGGACCGACATCGTGCTGCTGGAACGCAAGCAGCTGACCTCGGGAACGACCTGGCACGCCGCCGGCCTGATCGGCCAGCTGCGCGGCTCGCAGAACATGACGCGGCTGGCGAAATATTCGGCCGACCTCTACGTCAAGCTGGAAGCCGAAACGGATGTCGGCACCGGCATGCGCCAGGTCGGCTCGATCACCGTGGCGCTGACCGAGGAGCGCAAGCACGAGATTTACCGGCAGGCCTCGCTCGCCCGCGCCTTCGATGTCGATGTGCGCGAGATTTCGCCGAACGAAGTCAAGGCAATGTACCCGCATCTCAACGTGTCCGACGTGGTCGGCGCCGTGCATCTGCCGCTCGACGGCCAGTGCGATCCGGCCAACATCGCCATGGCGCTGGCCAAGGGCGCCCGCCAGCGTGGCGCCGCCATCGTCGAGAATGTGAAGGTCACCAAGGTCCATACCAAGGCCGGTCGCGTCACCGGTGTGTCGTGGGCGCAAGGCGAGGATCAGGGAACGATCGAGGCCGACATCGTCGTCAACTGCGCCGGCATGTGGGCGCGCGAGCTCGGCGCCCAGAACGGCGTCACCATCCCGCTGCATGCCTGCGAACATTTTTATCTCGTCACCGAGCCGATCCCCGGGCTCGGTCGTCTACCGGTGCTGCGCGTTCCCGATGAATGCGCCTACTACAAGGAAGACGCCGGCAAGATGATGCTCGGCGCCTTCGAGCCTGTGGCCAAGCCCTGGGGCATGGACGGCATAAGCGAGGATTTCTGCTTCGACCAGTTGCCGGAGGACATGGAGCATTTCGAGCCGATCCTCGAAATGGGCGTCAACCGCATGCCGATGCTGGCAACCGCCGGCATTCACACCTTCTTCAACGGCCCCGAAAGCTTTACCCCCGACGACCGCTATTATCTCGGCGAGGCCCCGGAACTCCGTGGCTACTGGATGGAGACCGGTTACAACTCGATCGGCATCGTCTCTTCCGGCGGCGCCGGCATGGCGCTGGCGCAGTGGATCAACGACGGCGAAGCGCCTTTCGACCTCTGGGAAGTGGACATCCGCCGCGCCCAGCCGTTCCAGAAGAACCGTAGGTATCTCAAGGAGCGCGTCTCCGAAACGCTCGGCCTGCTCTATGCCGACCATTTCCCCTACCGGCAGATGGCAACGTCCAGGAATGTCAGGCGCTCGCCCCTGCACGAACACCTGAAGGCGCGCGGCGCCGTGTTCGGCGAAGTCGCCGGCTGGGAGCGCGCCAACTGGTTCGCCCGCAAGGGACAGGAGCGCGAATACCGCTATTCCTGGAAGCGGCAGAACTGGTTCGACAACCAGCGCGAGGAGCACCTGGCGGTCCGCAACAAGGTCGCCCTGTTCGACATGACCTCGTTCGGCAAGATCCGTGTCGAAGGCCGCGATGCCTGCGCGTTCCTGCAAAGGCTCTGCGCCAACGACATGGACGTGGCGCCGGGCAAGATCGTCTACACTCAGATGCTCAACCAGCGCGGCGGCATCGAGAGCGATCTTACCGTGTCGCGGCTGTCGGACACGGCCTATTTCCTCGTCGTACCGGGCGCGACGTTGCAACGCGATCTCGCCTGGCTGCGGCGGCATGTCGGCGAGGAATTCGTTGTCATCACCGATGTGACGGCGGCAGAAAGCGTGCTCTGCCTGATGGGTCCGGATGCGCGAAAGCTGATCCAGAAAGTCAGCCCTAACGATTTCTCCAACGAGAACAATCCGTTCGGCACCTTCCAGGAGATCGAGATCGGCATGGGCCTCGCCCGCGCCCACCGCGTCACCTATGTCGGCGAACTCGGCTGGGAGCTTTATGTCTCTACCGACCAGGCTGCCCATGTTTTCGAGGCGATCGATGAGGCGGGGGCGGATGTCGGCCTGAAACTTTGCGGCCTGCATACGCTCGATTCCTGTCGCATCGAAAAGGCGTTTCGGCATTTCGGCCACGACATCACCGACGAGGACAATGTGCTGGAGGCCGGCCTCGGCTTTGCGGTCAAAACCGCCAAGGGCGAGTTCATCGGCCGCGATGCGGTGCTGAAGAGAAAAGAAGCCGGCCTGTCGCGCCGGCTGGTGCAGTTCCGTTTGAAAGACCCTGAACCCCTGCTCTTCCACAACGAGGCGATCCTGCGCGACGGCAAGATCGTCGGCCCGATCACATCGGGGAATTACGGCCACCATCTCGGCGGCGCGATCGGACTGGGCTATGTGCCCTGCCAGGGCGAGAGTGAGGCGGATGTGCTGGCCTCGTCCTACGAGATCGAGATCGCCGGCGAGCGTTTTGCGGCGGAAGCATCGCTGAAGCCGATGTACGATCCCAAGGCGGAACGGACGAGGATGTAGCCACCTTTTTACCCTCCCCTTGTGGGGAGGGTCGGCTCGCAGTCGGAGCGAAGCGGCGATTGCGAGACGGGGTGGGGGTGCGCCCTACGAGGCCCCCCACCCCGCTTCGCAAAAGCCGCCTTGCGGCATTTGCTGCGCGACCCTCCCCACAAGGGGGAGGGTGAAGAAGCTCAAAACCGCTCCAGCTTCGCCCGCACTTTCACCAGAAACGCCGCCCTCGTCCTTGGCGTCGAGGCGTCCATCAGGTAGTGCGCCAGGAAAAACGTCCGGCAGCGGCGGGCGCACAGCGCGCGCATACCGCGCAGCAAGGTCTTGCGGCCGGGCTGGCCGACGACGACGCTCCACCAGGTCGGCGCGCCGCAGGTGGTGATGACGCCGACCCTGGTGACATGTGTCATCAGCGACGTGATGCGCCCCTTGCCCAGCTTGAAGGCGACACCGGTCGCCCAGACCCGGTCGAGCCAGCCCTTCAGCATGGCCGGCAGCCCGTACCACCAGGTCGGATAGATGAACAGGATCGCCTCAGCCCAGGCGAGATGCTCGAAATGCGGTTTTAGGGCCGGATCCTCCGGCGCCCGCTCATTGTAGGCGCGCCGCTCCTCGCTACCCATCACCGGGTCGAATTTTTCGGCATAGAGGTCGAGCAGCCGTACCTCCCAACCCCGCGCCTTCAGCACGTCGACGGCGGTATCTCTGATCGCGGCGCAAAAACTTTCGGGCACCGGATGGCAATAGACCACCAGCACGCGCATCAGAATTCATCCATCCCGGCCGCGACCTTGGCCATGAAGGCTGCCCGCGTCTCGTCGGTCGACAGGTTCATCGAATAATGAGCGAGGTAGGACACCGAGGCACCGGGCCTGATCGTCGCGCGCAGCATCCGCTTGACCAATCTGCGCGGCGGATCGCCCATCAGCATGGCGCGGAAGCGGCTGCCGCCATAGGTGGTGACGGCGGTCAGCTTGCGGATGTTGTGGAGCGACGGCTGCGCCTTGCCGTCGGCCAATTTGAACGACACGCCGGGCAGAAACACGCGATCGAAATAACCCTTCAGGATGGCCGGAAAACCGTAGTTCCAGACGGGATATGACAGCACCAGCGCCTCGGCCTTGAGCAGCCGCTCGACATAGGGCGCGGCCGGGTCCGCAGGGCTGCGTTGGTTATGATAATCCAGCCTCTCCCCGCGCGTCAGCCTGGGGTCGAAATCCTCTGCATAGAGATCGCAATCGTCGACCTCATGGCCGGCGGCCGTCAGCCGCTCGACGATCGTGCGGTGCAGGCCTGCATTGAAGCTGGGCTCCACCGGGTGTGCGTAGAGGACGAGGACTTTCATGGGGAAATACTTGCGAGGTGGGCGCGAGGCACCCCCCTCTGCCCTGCCGGGCATCTCCCCCGCAAGGGGGGAGATCGGCAGCCTTTGTGTCGCACCTGTCCTTTCAACGTTGAAGATAGGCGAAGGCGGGGCGAATAATCTCCCCCCTTGAGGGGGGTGAGAAGTGGTCGGCGAAGCCGATGGAGAGCCAATTGCTTGGCTTTCCAAACGACGAACGCCCGAAGCGGCAGCGAAGGGCCGGTGCCGGCAGGCCAGAGGGGGGTGTTCAAGCGCAAACCTCTCACCCCGCCCTCTGCAAACCCTTGAACAAAAAAGTCCGGCCCGAGCGATAGTCGTAATCCGGATTTTCCCAGGCGATCATCTTGCCGGGATTGAGCAGGCCTTGCGGATCGGTCTCGCGCTTGAAGGCGAGCTGGATTTCATCCGTCTGCTTCATGCCGCCCTCTTCCAGCGTGTAGCGGTGCGGGTTGAAGATCGGGCAGCCGTTCTCCTCATGCAGCCGGATGATTTCGTTGAGCCGCGCCTCGGTGGTGAATTTCACCAGCGGCAGGCCGAAGCAGGTGATGTTGCCGTCGAGGCGCACGAATTCGAGATGCGAAAAGACTTCGCCCGGAAACATCGCGTCCATCTTCTCCACCAGCGCCAGCTGGTTGGGAAACGGATAGAGCGATTGCAGATAGGTGATCGCGGGATCGACCCGCAGTGCCCTGAGCGTGGTGTGGTTCCACGCCAGTTCGAAGCCCGGCGGCAGGCCCTTTTTCTCTTCGTCCGTGGCCGTCGCGGCATTGAAGATGACCTCGCCGCCGGCGCGGCGGGTGAAGGCGAGGAACGCGTCTAGCCCATGCCGGGCAACCATGACGACGCAGATGCTTTGCCCGTCCCGGAAGAACTTCTGGTGGCGCTTGAAATAGAGTTGCGGCACGGGCGCGGCGATCGGCGTGATCAGCTTGGTCAGGATGCCGTCCTGGCGTGCCAGCGCGTTGCCGTAGCGGGCTGCCGGCATGAAAGCGTCGAAGCCGACGATCACGTCGATCCATTCATAGGCTGCAGTCAGCGGCATCTCGACCTCGGTGATGATGCCGTTGGTGCCATAGGCGTGGGTGACCTTGTGCAGGTCCTCGCCGGTGAGTTCGAGCGCCTTCGGCTCCGCCTCCATAGTGACGACGCGCAGCCGCAGCACATTGCCGAAATCACGCAGACCGCCGAAATTGATCGAGCCGACGCCGCCCGAGCCGCCAGCGATGAAGCCGCCGATCGAGGCGGTGTTGTAGGTCGACGGCGACAGCCGCAGTTCCTGCCCGGAATGCGCGCGCGTCGCTCTGTCGATGTCGGCGAGGATCGCGCCCGGCCCGGTGACGACGCGGCCCGGCGCTATGGCCTTGATCTCGTTCATCTCGGCAAGGTTCAAAACCACGCCGCCCGATAGCGGCATCGCCTGACCGTAATTGCCGGTGCCGCTGCCGCGCGGCGTCACCGGAACGCCATGACGGTGGCAAGCGGCAAGCACGCGGATCAGTTCGGCCTCGTTCCTGGGCGTCACGATCAGGTCGCCGGTGACGTGGTCGAGCTGCTGCTTCAGCACCGGGCTGTACCAGTAGAAGTCGCGGCTCTTCTGCTGGATGATGGCCGGATTGTCGTCGAGCTTTATCCCGTCGAGATCGCGTTTGAGCGCCGAAACATCCATCATTCCACCATCAGTCCGTCGAGCTCGGCGTAATCGGGCAATTGTCTGTCGATCGCTCGTCCCGCGCGCACGACGATGCGATCCGATTCGGGCCGCGAGAGCAATTCCGTCCAGCTCCGCCCTTTGAAGACGATGAAATCGGCGCTGCCACCGGCTGCCAGTGTCCCGACACCGTCGAGCCGCATCACCTTGGCCGGCGTCGCCGCCACCGTCTGCGGCCAGTCGCCGACCGGATGGTCGAAATGCAGGATGCGCGTCGCCATGCGGTAGACCTCCAGCATGTCGAGATCGCCATAGGCATAGAAAGGATCGCGGGTGTTGTCGGAGGCGACCGCGACCGCAATGCCCCTCGCCTTCATCTCGTGCAGCAAGGTCACGCCGCGCCAGCGTGGCGTGGTCTGGTCGGCGCGCCGGTCCTGCAGATAGAGATTGCACATCGGCAGCGACACCACGGCAAGTTTGGCCTTGGCGACCTTGTCCAGCGTGTCGAGCACGTCGAGGTCCGGCTGGCGCGCCAGCGAGCAGCAATGTCCCACCAGGATGTTGCCCTCAAAACCGTTCCAGAGTGCGGCCTCGGCAATCTTCTTCAGCGAGATCGCCGCGATATCGTCGGTCTCGTCGGCGTGGAAATCGAGATCGAGCCCGTGCTTGTTCGCCTCGGCGAACACCTTGTCGAGAAGCTCTTCGAGATCCGGCACCATATAGGTGACGACGCCGAGCACGCCCTTGGCCGCAGCCACACGCTTGGCCAGCCTCTCGAACCACTTTCTGTCGCGCACGCCTTCGATGCCGAGCAGGCAGGCTGCCTGCAATTCGATGCGGCCGCGCCATTTCTCCCGCATCGCCTCGAACACCGGCCAGGAGATTTCCTCCTGTGGCGGCACGCTGTCGAGATGAGTGCGCAAGGCCTTGGTGCCGTGCGCGTAGGCCGAGCGCAAAGAGAAATCCATGCGCCGCGCCACGTCCTCGGCGCTCCAGCGCGCTGCACGGTCGGCGCTGGTGGCATTGAGCGCGCCCATGAAACTGCCGTCGGGATTGGGTTTGCGCGGCCAGATATGGCCCTTGTCGATGTGGGTGTGGCAATCGACGAAGCACGGCAGGATGATGCGGCCGGCAAGGTCGATGGCGGTGGCTGGCGCTTTTGATTTCTTGTGCGCGGCGATGCTGGAGAGCTTACCGTCGGCGACGGCGATGTCGGCCAGCGCGAAGCCGTCAGTATCGTAAGTGGTGGCAAGACCTGATGTCAGCGACCGGTGAAGGCGGACGTTGGTGAGATGGTACGAGCCAGAGGTCGGTATCAAGGACCGCCCCCCTCTGCCCTGCCGGGCATCTCCCCCTCAAGGGGGGAGATTGGCAGCTTTGCCGGCAGCACCCGTCTTCCAACGTCGATAATTGGCGAAATCCCGGATGACGTCCAATCTCCACTCTTGAGGGGGAGATGGCCGGCAGGCCAGAGGGGGGTGCTTCGCGCCAACGTCTCGCTCACCTCGTCACCCTACCGCTCCTGCTTCAGCGCGCTCTCGTGCCAGCGGCGCAGGATGAGATGCGACACCAGCGACAGCACCAGGAAGATCAATATGCCGGTGAGCGAGATCAGGATCAGCGCCGCGAAAAGCCTTGGCGCGTTGAGGCGGTAGCCGGCCTCGATGATGCGCGAGGCGAGCCCTGAGGATTGTCCCTGCGCGCCGGCGACGAACTCGGCCACCACGGCGCCGATCAGCGACAGACCGCCGGCGATCTTCAAGCCTCCTAGAAAATACGGCATGGCCGCCGGCAGTCTGAGATAGCGCAATTGCTGCCAGCGCGTCGCGCCGTTGAGCTTGAACATGTCGCGAAGATTGCGGTCGACCGAATTGAGGCCGAGCGTGGTGTTGGACAGGATCGGGAAGAACGCGACGATCCAGGCGCAAAGCAAAAGCTTCACCGTCTGGTTGTCCACATAGATGTTGATGAGCGGGAAGACCGCCACGATCGGTGTTACCTGCAGCACGATGGCGAAGGGAAAGAACGACATCTCCACCCATTTCGATTGCGCAAACAGCACCGCCAGTCCGACGCCGCCGACGACCGCGAGCAGCAGGCTGAGAAAGGTTATGCGCAACGTGACCAGCAGCGCGGAGAACAGGAGCCCGGCATCGCTATAGAGCGTCCACAGCACCACGCCGGGGCGCGGCAGAATATATTGCGGGATCGCGTTCCACACGCAAATGCGGTCCCACAGCCAGATCGCCAGGATCATGATCGCCAAAGGCAAGACCCACCGGCCGATCCGCTCCAGCCGCTCCTGGCGTACGCGGCCCGCCTCTTCCGCGTCGAGCGTTGCGGCATTCTGGTCAATGGCCGTCATGGTGCGGTCCGGCTGATGTGTTGATGGCGTTGACCAGGATGTCCGAGGCCTGGCGGCAGAGCGCGGCATAATCGGGCGAAGTGCGGAAAACCTCGTCTCGCGGATAGGAGGCGTCGATGGCAAGCTCGGCATGGACGCGGCCCGGCCGCGCCGCCATGACGACGACGCGGTTGGACAGGAACACGCTTTCGAAGACGCTGTGGGTGACGAAGACGACGGTGAAGCGCTCGTCCTGCCACAGCTCCAGAAGGTCGTTGTTGAGCTTGAAGCGGGTGATCTCGTCGAGTGCGGCGAACGGCTCGTCCATCAGCAGAATGCGCGGCTTCGTCACCATGGCGCGTGCGATCGAGACGCGCATCTTCATCCCGCCGGAAAGCTCGCGCGGCACGGCGTTCTCGAAGCCGGTCAGGTGCACCCGCTCCAGCATCTCCGTCACCGCCGGCGCCGCCTTGGCGCGCGACACGCCTTTCAGCCTGAGCGGCAGCCAGACATTGTCGAATACATTGGCCCAGGGCAGCAGCGTCGGTTCTTGGAAGACGAAGCCGATATTGGCGCGGTCGATCGAACCGCCCCAGTCGAGCTGACCGGATGTCGGCGTCGACAGGCCCGCGATCAGCCTCAACGCCGTTGACTTGCCGCAGCCGGACGGCCCGAGAAGGCTGACAAAATCGCCCTCGCGGATGGCGAGATCGACGTCGCTCAATGCAGTCACGCCATTGGAAAACACCTTGCCGACATGGCGCAGCGTCAGCAGCATCGGGCCTTCACCCGATGCCGTCATGGGCGCCTGCGCCATCTTTTCCAGCTTCACGACTACTTCTTCAGCTCGATCCCGACACCTTTGTTGATGAAGGCCAGCGTGTAGGCCTTCTTGATATCGATGCCCTCGGGCGTGACCTTGGCCTTGACCATCTTGTCATAGAAGCTCTTGATCCGGTCTTCGTTCATGGCGCCGATGCCGAGCTTTTCGGTGTCGCCGGAATCGGCCAGGCCGAACTTCTTCATCTGCTCGATCGAGAAGGCAATCTGCTCGTCGCTCATGTCGGGGTTGTCTTTCTTGATCATCTCGTTGGCGGCCTTGTTGTCGCCGTAGAGGTAGTTGTACCAGCCCTTGGCCGAGCCATCGACGAAGCACTGGACCACCTCCGGCCGCTTGTCGATCGTGTCCTGCATCACCTCGATCGTCGTCGAATAGGTGTCCCAGCCATAGTCGGCGAGCAGGAACTGGTTGGGCACGAAGCCGCCTTCCTTCTTGACCGCAAAAGGCTCCGAGGTGACGTAACCCTGCTGGATCGACTTCTTGTTGGCCAGGAATGGAGCGGTGTTGTAGGTGTACGGCACGCGCTTGGCGGCATCGAAACCGAGTTCGATGACCATCCACTGGAAGAAGGTCTGGACGCCCTCGTCGCCGAGAATGTACTGGTCGGCGTTCTTCAAATCCTCCCACTTGTCCAGCCCCTGCCCCGGGTGGGACATGATGACTTGAGGGTCCTTCTGGAAATCGGCTGCGACGACGCGCATCGGGATGCCCTGCTGGACGGCGTCGAAGGCCGACAGCAGATTGCCGCCCATGTAGAAATCGAGCTTGCCGGCCAGCAGCAGCGGCCGCCCGCTGACCTGCGGACCTCCCTGCGAAATCGTCACGTCGAGGCCACATGCAGCGTAGGTGCCGTCGGCGACGGCCTGGTAGTAGCCGCCATGCTCGGGCTCGGCCAGCCAGTTGGTGCCGAAGGTGACCTTCTCGTTTGCTGCCGCGCCGAACGTGCCGGCTCCAAGCAGCGCGACCGCAAGCGCTGAAATCTTCTGTTTTCCGTACATCGACACCACCCTTTGTTGGCTCCGGAGCGTCACGCGCCGGGCTCGACACCATTGATCCAAGAAGCAAGACACATGCCACCGCCCGGGCCGCCTGCTTGCGCGGCAGTCACTGCCAACACCGGACGGGTCATGCTGTGCGGGAGGCATCGTGCCTATTTTTTGGACGCCTGTCCACAATCGCCCTCGTGCCATGCACCACATCTTGAACGTACTATCGGTCACGTCTTAGGCTGGTCTCGCAGACAGGAGATTGCCATGTTCAGATACCTCGCGCCGAAGTCGATCAAGCCGCCTTTCGCCCGCTATAGCCACGGCGTCGAGGTGCCGCCAGGCAAGCGGCTGGTTCTGTGCTCCGGTCAGGTCGCCATCACGGCGGACGACCAGATCCCCGAGGATGCCGGCGCGCAGGCCGAGCTCTGCTTTCAAAACATAGCGGCGATTCTGGCTGAAGCCGGGCTGGGGCTAGGCGACATCGTGCGCATAAACGCCTACGTCACCGACCGCGCCTTTCTGCGGCCCTATATGGACGTCCGCGACCGCTTGTTTGCCAGCCCCGCGCCCGCCTCGACGCTGATGATCGTGTCAGGCTTTGCGCGGCCGGAGTTCAAGGTCGAGGTCGAGGCGATTGCGGCTGGGTGATCGACAGGCGACGTTTGGCGCGCTAGGTCTCCCTCACAGTCAAGAGGCATGACATGACCGTTGCAAACAGACGCGTTTGGTGGGGCGACTACCGGACCACCGAATACGCCGCGATCGATCCGGAGGCGACGATTGCCGTGCTGCCGGTGGCGGCGATCGAGCAGCACGGCCCGCATCTGCCTGTATCAACCGACACCTCGATCATGAACGGCATGCTGGAGACGGTCATCGCCCGCCTGCCCGGCGATCTCGACATCCGCATCCTGCCGGTCCAAACGGTCGGCAAGTCGAACGAGCATCTGCAGGCGCCGGGCACGCTCACCCTGCCGGCGGCCACCCTGGTCGATACCTGGACCGAGCTTGGCCTGTCCGTTGCCCGCGCAGGCGTAAGGAAACTGATCGTCGTCAACTCGCATGGCGGCAATGAAGAGATCATGGGCATCGTCACGCGCGAGCTGCGCGTGCGTGAGAGGATGCTGGCGGTGAAGACCAGCTGGCAGCGCTTCGGCCGCCCCGCCGGCATGTACACCGAGCTTGAGGACCGCCATGGCATCCATGGCGGCGACGTCGAGACCTCGTTGATGCTGCATTTTCGCCCGGAGTTAGTCGACATGGCCAAGGCCGACAATTTCGCCTCCAAGGTCGCCCGCGCCGAAACCGAATTTGCGCTGCTGCGCCACACCGGAACGCACGCTTTCGCCTGGATCGCTGGGGATCTCAACCCCAACGGCGTGGTCGGCGATGCCAGCATTGCCACGGCCGAGAAAGGCCGACTGACGGCGGAGCATCAGGCCGACGGCTTCATCACCCTGTTGAAGGATGTGCGCAAGGCGAAGCTTGCCGACTGGCTGGCATAGCGGGCCGCCTTAGCCGTCGATCTTCAACACGAAAGGCGTACCCTCAAAAGCATCGGCGCCGCGTCCGATCGCCTCGATCGCTTCGATCATGCGGCCTTGTCGTGAGAGAAGAGCATCCGCGACGGCGATCAACCGTGGATTGGGTGTCGCCGAGGGCGAAAGCTTCCGCAATGTCTGCGCAAGTTCGACTTCGTCGCGCTTCGGGGCGAGCGCCGCCGCAATGATATAGGCCGAGGCGGTCGAGCGGCTGATGCCGGCATAGCAATGGACGACCATGGGTTTGACGCGGTCCCATTTCCGGGCGAAATCGAGCAGATTGCGCACATGGCCTTCGCCGGGCATGGTCATGCCGTCCTGCGCCACCGCGATGTCGTGCATGACCAGATGCAGGTGGTTTTCCCTCGCGATTGAGGCCGGCCGCGTCACCTCGGTGCCGGCAGCGAGCAGCGACAGCACGCGCTCGGCGCCGCTTTTGGCCACCGTCTCCTCAAGCTTTGCCAGCGAACAGATATGGATCATGGCGCGATCTCCTTCGACCCATCGTCGCGCCGTGCGCCCCAGTCGGCAAGCGCCGATTCAAGCCGCTGCCATTCCTCCTGACTTCCAGGCAGCCCCGCGCGGAGCACCTGGGGACGCTCGGAAAAATGCCTGAGCAGTATGCCGCGCTCACCGAGCGTCGAAAACAGCCCCGGTGCATCGGCAAGCCGGAGATAGCGAAACAGCGTCGTGCCGCCGGCGACAGCAACGCCAAAGCGCGAAAGCAGCGCATCGAGCCGCGCCGCATCCTGCGCCAGCCGCCGCCGCATGTCGGCCTGCCAGCCGCTGTCGGCAAGCGCGCGGATGCCGTATTCGAGCGCTGGGCCGGCGACCGCCCAAGGGCCGAATTGCGTTTCAAGCCTTTCGACCGTCACCGCATCGGAAAGTGCGAAGCCGAGCCGCAGGCCGGCGAGACCGAAGAACTTGCCAAACGAGCGCAGCACGACGATGCCGCCCCGCCCGACATCGCCGGCCAGGCTTTCCGCGTGCGGGCCGACATCCATGAAGGCTTCGTCGACGACCAGCAGACCGCCTATGGCGCGCAATGTCTCGGCAAGCCGAAGCAGCCTTTCCCGCGACACGACTCGCCCGTCGGGATTGTTGGGATTGACGACGATGGCAATTTCGGCTCCGGCAAGCGCCTCGAAATCGTCGACCTCCGCCACCGCATGGCCGGCAATCGCGGCGGCCCTGGCATGCTCGGCATAGGTCGGCCCGAGCACCAGCGCCTTGCCGGGGCTGACCAGCGAGGCGACGCGCGGCAGCAGGATCTGCGTGCCCGGGGCGACCGCCACATTCTCGGCCGAAGGCGCGCCATAGGCGCCGGCCGCGACCCTGGCCAGCTCACGCAGGCGCGCGGCCTCCGGCAATCGTGACAGGGCGGTGGCGGGCAGCTCGAAAAGCGGGTAGGAGTGCGGATTGATACCTGTCGAGAGATCGACGAAAGGTTGTGGCGCGTGAGGGAAGAGCGCCCTCGCCCGGCCAAGGGATCCACCGTGATCCACCACAGTAATCGCTCCATCAGAAAGCTTCATGTCGATCCTGATCGCTTTCCTGTCGCTCGCCATCGAACGCATCCTGGGTTACCCGGACTGGCTGTTCCGTGCCGTCGGCCATCCCGTCACCTGGTTCGGCAGGCTGATAGCCTTTCTCGACCTCAGGCTCAACCGCGACACTGATTCCGACGCGCTGCGTCGCCGCCGCGGCGTGCAGGCGCTGCTGGTGATCGTGCTGGTACCGGCGGCAATCGCCTTCATCGTGCAAATCCTGCTCTGGCAGCTCTTTCCTGCCGGCATGATCATCACGGCAATCCTGGCCTCGTCGCTGCTGTCGCAAAAGAGCCTTACCGAACATGTCGAGGCGGTGGCCGATTCGCTGGATACCGGCGGGCTGGCGCTCGGCCGCATTGCGGTTGCGCGCATCGTCGGCCGCGATCCAGAGAAGCTCGACCATGCCGGCGTCAGCCGCGCCGCCATCGAAAGCCTGGCCGAGAATTTCTCCGACGGCATCGTTGCGCCCGCCTTCTGGACAGGTGTCTGCGGTCTGGCCGGCGGCGTCGCCTACAAGGCCGCCAACACCGCCGATTCGATGATCGGCCACCGCACCCCGCACCACGAGGCCTTCGGCCGCGCGGCGGCACTCTTCGACGACTGGATCAACCTGCCGGCGTCCCGGCTGACCGCGTTGCTGATCGTTGCCGCCGCCTTTCTCGTTGACGGCGCCGATCCCCGCAACGCCTGGCAAGCAGTGCGGCGCGACGCCAAAAAGCACCGCTCACCCAATGCCGGTTGGCCGGAAGCAGCAATGGCCGGCGCACTCGGCCTGGCGCTCGCCGGCCCGCGCAGCTATGGCGGCGTTGTCGTCAACGATGCCTTCATGGGCGAAGGCGGCCGCCGCGAGGCGGAAAGTCTGGACATCAGGCGGGCGCTGAAACTTTATCAGGTCGCCGACTATCTGCTGATTGGGCTGTTCGGGTTGCTGTCGGCGGTGCTTATCGCGGTAACGTTCTGAGAGCTTACCGTCGCCCTTCCTTTACCCTCCCTTGTGGGGAGGGTCGGCGCGAAGCGCCGGGGTGGGGGACTGCGACCTACGAGAACCCCCACCCCAATCCGCTTCGCGGATCGACCCTCCCCACAAGGGCGAGGGTACGAAACCCCTCAAAACTCGATCCCCTGCTGTGCCTTCACGCCGGCCGAAAAATGATGCTTGGTCACGCCCATCTCCGTCACCAGATCCGCCGCCTCGACCAGCGCCGGCTTGGCGTTGCGGCCGGTGACGACGACATGCAGGCCTTCGCGCCGCGCTTTCAGCGCCGCCACCACTCTGTCGAGATCGAGATAGTCGTAACGCAGCGCGATGTTCAGTTCGTCCAGCACCACGAGGCTGATCAAGGGATCGGCGATCAGCTCCAGTGCCTTGGCCCAGGCGGCTTCGGCCGCCTTAATGTCGCGCTTCAGATCCTGCGTCTCCCAAGTGAAACCCTCGCCCATCGTGTGCCAGACGACGCGGCCGCCAAACGCCGCGAAGGCATCCTTCTCGCCGGTGTGCCATTTGCCCTTGATGAACTGGACGATTCCGACGCGCTTGCCATAGCCGAGCATGCGCAGCGCCAGCCCGAAGGCAGCCGTGGTCTTGCCCTTGCCGGGTCCGGTGTTGACGATCAGCAGCCCCTTCTCGACCGTCTTTTCCGCGACCTCGGCGTCCTGCACCGCCTTGCGCTTGGCCATCTTGGCGCGATGGCGTTCTTCGTCTTTTGCGTCGATATCGGTCATCTCATTTCACCTTGAGCGGCAGCCCCGCCACCATCAGAAGCACCATATCAGCTACCACCGCGATCTGCTGGTTGAGCCGGCCGGCGGCATCGCGGAACCGGCGTGCCAGCGCATTGTCGGGCACAATGCCTTGTCCGACTTCGTTGGAGACCACGAACCACGGTCCGCGCGGCCGCGAAAGCACATCGGCCAGCCGCCGGCACTCCCCCTCCAGATCATGATCGGCCAGCATATGATTGGTTAGCCAAAGCGTCAGGCAGTCGACAAGCACCGGCTGGCTGTCCGGCAATGCCTCGAGCGCACCGGCAAGATCAAGCGGGGCGTCGATGGTCGCCCATCCCTCGCCGCGGCGCGAGCGGTGCTGCGCGATGCGCTCGCGCATTTCGCCGTCATAGGATTGCGCGGTGGCGATATAAGCCCATGGCGGCAGCAACGCCGTCGCCAAAGTTTCGGCATGCGCGCTCTTGCCGGAGCGCGCACCGCCGATGATGAAGGTCAAACTGCGATCAGGCAAAGCTGTCGCGCAGGCTGGTCGCGGTGCCGGCGAAGCGCGAGTGCACTATGCCGACAACTGCGCCGAGCACCAGCCAGAACACCAGATTGGTCAGCGTCACCGCCACCACGAACTGATGATGCAGGCCCTCCGGGATCGGCGTTACGAAACTGTCAGGCTGCGGCGCGCCGACAATATGCGGGGCGACGATCAGGAGGACGGCGAGCACGGTCAGGGGCGCCGACGTGCGGAAGGTAATAAGGGCAAGGCCGATCGCGGTTGCCATCACCGTTGCCCACCACCAGATCTGGCGCTGTATGAGATCGGCCGCCGGCATTGCCGGCAGTTCCGGCGGCAGGCCGAGTCCCGGCGCCAGCGTGAACACGGCAAAGCCCGCCAGACCCCAGAACACGCCCTGGCGCCAGCTGCCGATGCCGCCGGCGAACTCGGAAACCGCCACCAGGACCAGCGCGAAGCCGATGCCGGTGACGATATTGGCGACGACACTGAAGGCGAAACGCTCGAAGCCGTCGGCCGGCGCCCAGCCTTCGTCCTCCGCCGGCGCGGCTGCTTCAGCCGGTGCTGCGCTGCTCACCGCATTTTCCGCCGGCGCGGCGGTGCTCATGGCATTGGGGTCCGCAGCGTTGGCGGCGGGCGCCGCGGCATGCTGATGCTCATGGCCGCCACCAGCCTTTTCGTAGACCTCCGCCTTGAGGATCAGCGGCACGGTGGCGTAGGCCTGCATGCAGGCGAGAGCGACACCGGCCACGAGCCCTGCGATCGCCGCGATGAACACGACGTTGCGAAACAGGTTCATGATGTCAGATCCTCGTCAGTGGCAGGGAAACGCCATCGAATGGCGATAGTCGTGCGCCGCATTGTGGACCGCATCGATGTGCGAGAAACCGACAACGCCGACGACGAAAATGCCCAGAAACGCGCTAAGCACGAGCTGCATGAAGCGCGACTGCGAGGAGACGGAAGCGCCGAGGGAGACGGAAGCGGTATTCATATCTTGTCCTTTCGCCCTCCACCCGAGGGCATCGAAGTCAGTTCCCTGTCGCCGGCAGGTCTCCTGGCTCGCGGATCAGCGCCCTTCCCCACCTTCCCGAAGAAAAAATCCCCAGTGGCTTGGAGAGGACTACCGCACACAGTTGCGGGGGCAGCCACGGCATTGGGCAACAAGTCAGCCCTCACCGCATTCCCTCTTGGTCCCTAACGGAACCGACGACATGCATGACTATAGGCTGAAACGGTCGCATCCGGCAAACCAAATTCCGCCGGCCAACAGCGCGAATGCGCCATGCGGCGTTACGGGTTCAACGCGGTGATCCGCTCGGCAACCAGCCGCTGCAGCCGCCACAGATGGCGATCGTGAATGCCGCGCTCTTCAAGGTTTTTCACCGTGTTGTAGAGATAGTCGGCGCCCGACCCGCAGGACGTTGCCAGCCTTTCGACGACCTTGCCCTCGTCGAGCGGTCCGGAATAGGTCAGGCCGTTGCGGTTGATGACGAAGGCCAATGCCCTGAGCGGTCCGGCCTCGCTTGCAAGCTTGAGCATGCGCGGCCGGTAGCTTGTCGGCTTCAGCGTGACTTCGCGCCGGAAAAGCCGGCCCAACTGCTCGCGCCGGTTATTGCCGGTCAGCCGAAAGGCGACGCCCTTGCATTGTCCGCCACGGTCCAGCGCCATCATCAGGCCGGGGCTGTCCTTGGTGCCGCGCCAGCGCGTCATGTTCATGCAAAAGGACCGATGCCAGCCGCGCGCCAGCGCAACGCGGTCCTCGACATAATCTATTTCCGGTTTCCAGATCAGCGATCCATAGCCGAACAGCCATAGCGGTTCGCTGTCCGGGAGTTCGACCTGCAATTCATCCAGCAGCGCGTCATAGTCGGCTTCATCGAGATGCATCGCGTCCGGATCCGGCCCGGGGTCCCTGATCTCGCGCCAGCAGCGCGCGACCAGCTCCGGCGTAAGCGACATCTGTCGTGCGGCCACTTCCGAATCCCCCCAATTTCCGAATGTCCCGTGTCCACGACATGATTATGCGCCGCGCCTGCAACCGGCAATGCGGCACTCTGATTGACAAACGATTTGCCGGGGTGTCGGCTGACGCTTCATAGGAAGCCAGCCATGCATCCCAGCCCGAGCGAGCGCGACCCCTATAACGGCCTGAGCCGGGCCGAACCGACGCTACCGTCGTCGGCCTATTGGGATAGCGAGGCTTACCAGCGCGATCTCGACGCCATCTGGCACAAAAGCTGGCTGCTCGTCTGCCGCGAGGCCGACCTCGCCCAGCCGCTGGCGTTCCGGACATTCCGCGTCGGCACGCAGGAAATCGTCATTCTGCGGGACGAGACCGGCGAGTTGCGCGCCTTCCACAACACTTGCCGGCATCGCGGCTCGCAGCTTTGCCAGGAAAGCGAGGGCCGGCTGAAAGCGCGGCTCATCACTTGCCCCTACCACGCCTGGTCCTACTCGCTGCGCGGCGATCTCGTGCGCGTTCCCTCGAAATCGCTGCCGGATGGTTTCGACAAGGCCGATCATCCGCTCTACCGGGTGGCGCTGTCGGTGTGGCGCGGTTTTGTCTTTGTGAACCTTCAGCAGGCTGCGGCCGGCTCCGCCGGGACCTCCTTCGATCCCGCATCCGGCGACCTCGCCAACTGGCCGCTGGAAACGCTGGTATCAGGCCATGTCCTGCGCAAGGTGATGAACTGCAACTGGAAGATCTTCTGGGAGAACTTCAACGAGTGCCTGCATTGCCCGGGCGTCCACAAGGACCTGTCTCGGCTGGTGCCGATATACGGCCGCGGCCTGATGAGCCGGCACGACGACCCCGACTGGGTCCGCCATGCCGACAATGACGCGCCGGAGTTTTCGGGTGGCCTGCGCGCCGGCGCCGAGACCTGGTCGCGCGACGGACATGCCCATGGCCCGGTCTTCCCGGGCCTGACGCCAGCCGAGCGTGCGGCCGGACAGACCTATGCCACCAGCCTGCCCTCGATGTTCATCGTCGGCCATGTCGATTATGTCAGGACGGTGCGACTGATGCCGCTCGGTCCCGAACAGACCGAACTCACCGCCGAATGGCTGTTCGCGCCCGAGGCGCTGGCTGAGACGGACATCGACAATGTCGTCGCCTTCGGCACCCAGGTGCTGGAGGAGGATGCCGCGATCTGCGAGATCAACCAGAAAGGCCTGCGCTCCATGCGTCACGCGGCCGGCGTGCTGATGCCGGAGGAGTATGATCTGCACCGCTTCCACAACTGGGTGCGCGAGCGGCATGCAGCGCTTGAGGCAACCGCCTGATCGGCGACTAAAGCGACTTCGGCAGATAGCGCCAGGTGATAAAGCCGCAAACCGCGGCCAGAATGCCCAGCGTCACGAACACCGAGCCGAGGCCGAAAAACGCCAGCACCACCGAATAAACCAGCGGCGGCGTCAGCTCGGAAAAGTCGAGATAGGTGCGGTAGACCGCGGCCATCTGCGCCCGCTCATAGGACCGCACCGAGCGCATGAAGGCGGTCGAGCCCAGTGCATCGAGCGCGATGGTGAACAAGGCGCCGCAGAGCAGGAAAAAGCCCGTAAGCAGCGGCGCGGTAGTGCCGACCGCGCCCGCCGCAAGCAGCGTCGCCGACATCGCGAAATAGGCGAAGGTCATGGTGCGCCGGCCGCCGAAGCGTTTTCCAGCCTTGCCCCAGAAGATCGCCATGAACAACAGCGCATTGCCGGCCGAAACCAGCAGGCCGCCGGCAAGCTCGCCCTCGCCGGTAATCACCATGAACAGCGGCCCATAGACGAAGAACGTCGTCCAGAAGCAGGACCGGCCGAAGGCGATCAGCCAAGCCAGCTTGAGCCTGGGTTGTGCTACGAAGCGGCCGATATTGGCCAGCGGATTGGCCGGCCGCGTCTTGCCAGGCCGGATCGACTGGTTGTCGCCCAGCCTGTAGGTCCAGAACAGCGCCAGCAAGGCCAACGCAAACACCGCCACCGCGCCATGCGCGGCATAGATGCCGTAGCGTGTGTAGAGGAAGATGCCGAGTGTCGGCCCGCCGGTCCAGGCAAGCATCGACCACGCCATGCGCAGCGATTCGGCCTGCATGAAATCGGTCTTGCGGATGTGATCCATGATGTAGAGGTTGAGCGTGATCGACAGCGCGCTCGCCCCCATGACGCGGCACAGCATGCCTGCCAGTTGCCCGGCAAGCGTGTGGGTGACGAAGAACAGCGAGCCCATCGCCAGCAGGCAGGCGCCGGCGGTATAGACCCAGCGCCGGGCAAACCTGCGGATCAAGATCGGCATGAACAAGGTCACCGACAGGCCGAGCAGCGCCACGATGGTGTATAGGATCGAGACGATCTGCTCGTTGTGCAGAATCTCATAGGCCTGGATCGGGATGACGCTCGATACCGTGGCGCGGGCGAAGGATTCGACCGCATAGAGCGAGGCAAAGGTGCGGGCATCCGCCGGACGCAGGGCCGGAAGCCAGATCGGATGGCGCACATGGGTGGACATTTGATCCCCAAATCAGACTCGCAGCCCAAATCTGCGCTGGCGCTTCCTCCGCCGGTAATAGGAAACCGACCCCTTCCCGGCAAAAAGCGAATTCGGCCAAAGGCTTTCCGGCTCTGGCCTAAAGCGCCGCCCGATGCAGCCGCACGGCGCGACCCGGAGCGTAGAGGGCGGCCTTCTTTTGTCCGGTGCAACCGTGATAGTCGTCTTTGGGGCTGAATCAGATCGCGAGACCATGAGCATCCATACCGCACCCCCTGGAGATCAACTGAAGCGAGATAAACCGAAGCGCATCGTCGCCATCGATGTCGCACGCGGCATCGCGCTGATCGCCATGGCGAGCTACCACTTCACTTGGGATCTCGAAAATTTCCACTACACCGACCCCGGCCTCACCGCCGTCGGTTGGTGGAAGATCTATGCGCGCTGCATCGCCTCGACCTTCCTGTTCCTGGTCGGCGTCAGCCTGTTTCTCGCTCATGGCAGGCAGATCCGCTGGACCGGCTTCTGGAAACGTTTTGCCATGGTCGCCGTCGCGGCCGCCGCTATATCGGCGGTCACGTACTTCATCACGCCGGACAGCTTCATCTTCTTCGGCATCCTGCATCAGATCGCGCTGGCCAGCCTGCTCGGCCTTTTGTTTCTGCGGCTGCCTTCCTGGCTGACGCTGGTCGTGGCGGCGGTGGTGATCGCAGTCCCCCTCTATCTCCGATCTGAAGCCTTCGATCATCCGGCGCTTTGGTGGGTCGGCCTGTCGGCGATCAACCCGCGCTCCAACGATTACGTGCCGCTGTTTCCCTGGTTCGGCGCCGTGCTTCTCGGCATCGCCGCGGCAAGGTTTGCGTCCACCACTGGCCTGCTGGCGCGGCTGGCCACGCTGGGATCAGGAAGCTGGACCAGGCCGCTCACCTTCATCGGCCGCCACAGCCTGGCTTTCTACCTGATCCACCAGCCGCTGCTGTTCGGCTGCGTCTGGCTGTTCTCGCAGATTGCGCCGGCGCCCGTCGAAACAAGGGAAGTGATCTTCCTCAAGGAATGCCAGGTATCTTGCGAACAGCAGCGCGACACGGAGTTCTGCACCAGCTATTGTGTGTGCATGCTGGACACGCTGCAAAGCGAAGCGGCATTCGACCGGCTCTACAATGGTGACCAGACCCCGGAGTTCAAAGCGCATCTCGGTGAACTCGCCGGCATCTGCACCGCAAGGACGGAGGAGAGTCCGATGAAGCAGGGAGGGCAACAATGACCGACAAGCTCACAAAACCCGGGCTGGCAAAACCCGATCTACCGAGACCACGGCTGATCCCATGGCCGCCGCTGATCTACATCGCCGCCATTGCCATCAGCATCGCGCTCGGCCTGTTCTATCCCCTGCCCTGGATCGGCGACCTCTTGGGCGACCTTTTGTTTGCCGCCGGCTTTGTGGTGCTGTTTGCCGTCGCAGCCCTCTGGTTCACCGCTATCCGCACCATGATCCGGGCCAAAACGACGATGAACCCCAATGGCGTGCCGGAGCATCTGGTGACGTCCGGCCCGTTCGGCGTCACGCGCAACCCGATGTATCTGGCCAACACGCTGCTTTTGATCGGCGTTGCCTTCGTCTCGGGGATCGTATGGTTCCTGCCGCTGGCTTTGATCGCGGCATTTGCAACGCAGAAGGTCGCCATCGAGAGCGAGGAGAAGGTGCTGTTCGCCAAATTCGGCAAGAAGTACCGCGACTATGCGAAGCGGGTGCGCCGGTGGATTTGAGGCGGGTGTGATCGCTGGCAGGGTTCGCATGCCTTGGCGACTAGCCGAACGCCCATCTCTTCGTCATCCACGGGCGGAGCAAGGAGCGTAGCGACGCAGCACAGACCCGAGGATCCATGCCGCGACTCCAGAGCGTTGCTATGGTCCAGAATTCGCTACCGCTGCACTCCACGACCGATGTCACGGAATGGATTCTAGGGTCTCCGCGACGGAGCTTCGCTCCTGCTTCGCCCTAGAATGACGAAGTGTGGAAGGCCTCAGCTAATCGCGAACGTTTGCGACGGGCGCGCAAACGCTCGACGGTCCGCTCAGGTATTAACCCCCAGCTCCACCAGCCGCTCGACGCAAGACTCCTCAGCCTGGTCGAGCTCCGCCAGCGTCTCCTCGAGATCGCGGCGCTTCTGCCTGAGATCCTCGCGCTTTTCCTCGATGCGCTTGATCATCAGCTTGAGTTGACCGACCTCGCCGGGCGGTTCCTTATACATCTGGATGATTTCGCGGATCTCGTTGATCGAGAAGCCGAGCCGTTTCCCGCGCATGATCTGACGGATCAGATGCCGGTCCGACGGACGAAACAGCCTTGTGCGGCCACGCCGCACCGGTTGCACCAGCCCCTCATCCTCGTAGAAGCGCAGCGTCCGCGTCGACACGTCGAATTCGCGGGTCAGTTCGGTGATCGAATAATATTCCCGCATCTTTGCTCCAAATGTCGGAACATCGGAAAACGCCGGTCGCCCGGGATTTCCAACGCATTCCGATCAACCCCGTTCCAAGCCGGACTCGGCATGGAACCCCGCGCAAGCCTCGCACCACATTTACGTAAAAGTCAATTGAACCCGCAACGCCTCTTTCTCAAGGGATAGCGAACCACCAGGTGGCCAGCCCGAGGAAGGCAAAGAAGCCAACGACGTCGGTGACGGTGGTGACGAAAACCGCCGACGCCACCGCCGGGTCGATCTTGAACCGGTCGAGCAATAGCGGGATCAGGATACCGGCAAGGGCTGCCACGAACATGTTGATGATCATCGCCGCCGCTATGATGCCGCCCAGATTGGCATCGCGGAACCAGACGGCCGCGACGATGCCGATCAGCACGGCGAAGATGATGCCGTTGATGGAACCCACGCCCATTTCGCGGCGGATGATGCGGCCGGCATTGTAGATGTCGAGATCCCTGGTCGCCAGCGCGCGCACCGTGACGGTCATGGTCTGCGAGCCGGCATTGCCGCCCATGCCGGCCACGATCGGCATCAGCACGGCCAGTGCCACAATATGCTCGATGGTGCGGTCGAACAAGCCGATCACCGATGCCGCCAGGAAGGCCGTCAACAGGTTGACCAGCAGCCAGGGAACGCGCGAGCGCGAGGTCGAAAGAATGCTGTCGGACAGCTCTTCGTCGCCGACGCCGCCCATGCGCAGCAGATCTTCCTCGGCCTCCTGCTGGATGACGTCGACGACGTCGTCGATGGTCAGCACGCCGACCAGCCGCTCGTTCTCGTCGACGACGGCGGCGGACAGAAGATCGTATTGCTCGAAGTCCCGCGCCGCCTCTTCCTGGTCCATGGTTGCCGGAATGGCGTGCCTCGTCTCGTGCATCACGTCTCCGACCTTGGTCGTGCGCTTGGTGCGCAGGATCTGGTCGAGGTCGATGGCGCCGAGCAACTTGAAGCTTGGATCGATGACGAAGATCTGGCTGAAGCGCTCGGGCAGGTTCTTGTCTTCGCGCATGTAGTCGATGGTCTGGCCTATGGTCCAGAACGGCGGCACGGCGACAAATTCGGTCTGCATGCGGCGACCGGCGGTCTCTTCCGGGTAGTCGAGCGAGCGGCGCAGCCTGATCCGCTCGGTGAACGGCAGCTGCGACAGGATCTCGTCCTGGTCTTCCTTTTCAAGGTCTTCGAGAATGTAGACCGCGTCGTCCGAATCGAGGTCCTGCATGCCCTGGGCAATTTGCTCATTGGGCATATTGTCGACGATATCGCGGCGGATCGCCTCGTCGACCTCGGTCAGCGACGAGAAGTCGAAGTCGGCGCCGAGCAGTTCGACAAGGGCGCGACGCTGTTCGGGGTGCAGGGCCTCGAGCAGATCGCCAAGTTCCGACTGGTGCAGGTCGTCGACTTCGCGCTTCAGCGTCAGCGTATCGCGATCGGCGATCGCCGCCCCGATCTGGGCGAGGAATGATGACAGAACGGCGCCGTCCTCGCCATAGATGTCGGCGTGGGCATCGTCAGCGGCTTTGGCGCCGGTCGTGTGGTCGTCCTGGCGTTCCACCAGCGGCTCCCGCCATGGGAATTTCGGAAAAGGTGCCTGTCAGGTCTAGCGCGCAACGCACGGTAATATCAAACGAAATGCGCCCCGCCCTGCATATGGGCGAGAGCGATTTCATCAGGATATGACGCCGCCCAGGATTCAGGCGGCGCGACAGCGCATGTCGCTGGGGAAAGAGCACCCCAGCACGGTTGGGGCAGAATTGTCATGATGCAGGTCCTGCCATCTGCCGGACCCGCCCAGGCCAGGAACCAGAACAGCCGGAAGCCCTTGAAGATCAGGTCACAGACGCAGAAGGCAATCGAGGAACGGCGCGTGCGCGTGGTCGTCGCCGAACGCAATCCGCTCGTCATATCGGCGCTGCGCGACATGCTGGACTGCGACGGGCGCTTCGATCTCAGGGCCTGCGTGCAAAGCGGCAGGCATTTTCTGGAATTGGCAGCCGAAGCGGAATTCGACGTCGCCGTTATCGGCTGGAAGCTCTCCGACATGGACGGCGCCGATGTGCTGGCCGAGGTTCACAGCCGCAAGCTGGGCGTGCGCATCGCGGTGTTTTCCAACGACCACGACATCGGCATCCTGAAGCAGTGCGTGCGGCTCGGCGCCCAGGGCTACTGCTTCCAGTTCGACGATCCGGCGATCATCTTCGAGACTATCCTGGCCGTCGCGCATGGCCGCATCTGCATCCCCTACATCGACATCAACAAGGTCAACGACACACCCTTGTCGCTGCTCACCGTGCGCGAGCGCGAGCTGCTGGCGGTGCTGTCCGACGGCTGGACCAATCTGCAGATCGCGACGCGCACCGGGATTTCGGAGAACACGGTGAAATACCACCTCAAGAATCTCTACGACAAGCTCGACGTCCGCAACCGGGCGATGGCAGTCGCGCTCTATGCGCGCGAGCGGCGTACCCAGAAGCAGCCGTTCGGGTAGGCGAGCGATGAGCCGCGGGTAGGTCACCCGGGTAGGCAAGCCCCACCCGCGCGCGGCAAGATGTTACCCCTTGAGGTGTTGTTGCCATTAGCCGTCGAGACGAAACTCCCCTCACCGCTTTGCTGGATCAGGAGGAGTTCGCGACATGGCTGGTTTCACCCATCTTTTCATTCCCGGACCGACCAACATTCCCGAACAGGTCCGGCAGGCGATGAACCTGCCGATGGAGGACATGCGCGCAGCATCCTTCCCCGATCTCACGCTGCCGCTGTTCGAGGACATCAAGACGGTTTTCAAGAACGAGACCGGCCGCGTTTTCATCTACCCCTCCTCCGGCACCGGCGCCTGGGAAGCGGCGATGACCAATGTGCTCAGCCCTGGTGACCGCGTGCTGATGTCGCGCTTCGGCCAGTTCTCGCATCTGTGGGTCGACATGGCCGAGCGCCTCGGCTTCGACGTCGATGTCATCGACTGCGAATGGGGAACCGGCGTGCCGCTCGAGCTCTATGCCGAGCGGCTGAAGGCTGACAAGGCGCACCGCATCAAGGCAGTCTTCTGCACCCAGAACGAGACCGCGACCGGCGTGACCAGCGACGTCGCCGGTTGCCGCGCCGCGCTCGACGACGCCAACCACCCTGCTTTGCTCTTCGTCGACGGCGTCTCGTCGATCGGCTCGATCGACTTCCGCCAGGAGGAATGGGGCGTCGATTGCGCCGTCAGCGGCTCGCAGAAGGGTTTCATGCTGCCCGCCGGCCTCGGTTTCCTCTCCGTCAGCAAGAAGGCGCTGGTGGCCTCGCGGAGCGCCACGCACCGCCGCTGCTTCTTCTCCTTCGAGGACATGATCCGCGCCAACGATGCCGGCTACTTCCCTTATACGCCGGCTACACAGCTGCTGCGCGGTCTGCGCGCCTCGCTCGACCTGATCGCCGAGGAAGGGCTGGAAAACATCTTCGCCCGCCACCATCGTCTCGCCGAAGGCGTGCGCAAGGCGGTCGACGCCTGGGGCCTGAAGCTCTGCGCCAAGGCGCCGAAATGGCACTCCGATACGGTCAGCGCCATCCTGGTGCCGGACCGCGTCGACAGCGGCGATGTGGTCAAGCGCGCCTACCAGAAATACCAGACCGCGCTCGGCGGCGGCCTCAGCAAGGTGATCGGCAAGGTCTTCCGCATCGGCCATCTCGGCTGGCTGAACGAGGTGATGGTGCTGGCCTCGCTCTCGGCCGCCGAAATGGCGCTGCTCGACTGCGGCGTACGGCTGGCGCCCGGCTCCGGCGTCGGCGCCGCCATCCAGCACTTCCGCGCCTCGGCCGCCGTGCCGGTCGCCGAAGCCGCTTGAGGGGAGCCGACGATGAGCCACACCATCAACCATCTGAAAAAACTGCGGCTGCAGCGCAGCGAGCTGGCCGTTCCGGGCTCCAGCCCGGAGATGATCGACAAGGCCGCCAACAGCGCCGCCGACTTCATCTTCCTCGACATCGAGGATGCGGTCGCCCCACCCGACAAGGAACGCGCCCGCAGGAACATCATCCAGGCGCTGAACGACATCGACTGGCGCGCCAAGGGCAAGACCGTCTCGGTGCGCATCAACGGCCTCGACACCCATTACATGTACCGCGACGTGGTCGACGTCATGGAACAGGCAGGCGACAGGCTGGACACGATCCTGGTGCCGAAAGTCGGCGTGCCGGCCGACCTCTACATGGTCGAGGCCATGGTCAACCAGATCGAAATGGCCAAAGGTTTCAAGACCCGCGTCGGCCTCGAAGCGCTGATCGAGACCGCGCTCGGCATGGCCAATGTCGAGGCGATTGCCGCGACACCCGGCCGGCTGGAAGCCATGCATTTCGGCGTCGCCGACTATGCGGCAAGCTGCAAGGCGCGCACCGTCAACATCGGTGGCCTCAACCCCGACTATCCCGGCGACCAGTGGCATTTCGCTTTGTCGCGCATGACCGTCGCCTGCCGCGCCTACGGCTTGCGCGCCATTGACGGACCGTTCGGCGACTTCTCCGATCCGGAGGGCTACATCGCCGGCGCCAGGCGCGCCGCCGCCCTTGGCATCGAAGGCAAATGGGCAATCCATCCCTCGCAGATCGCGCTCGCCAACGACGTCTTCTCTCCACCGGAAAAAGAGGTCACCCGCGCCCGGCGCATCCTCGAAGTGCTGAAGGAGGCGGAGGCGCAGGGCAAGGGCGCGGCCGCCCTCGACGGCAAGATGATCGACGCCGCGTCGGAACGCATGGCGCGCAATGTTCTGGTGGTCAACGAGGCAATCGAACGCGCCGGTCAATTCTCTAGTGAGCCGCGCGTCGCCACGCATTGACCGTTCAGGGAGGACAAAATGGACATCCACGAATATCAGGCCAAGGAACTGCTGGCACGCCACGGCGTGCATGTGCCGCGCGGCGGGCTGGCCTACAGCCCCGAGCAGGCAACCTACAGGGCGCGCGAGATCGGCGGCGCCAAATGGGTCTTGAAGGCGCAGGTGCATTCCGGCGCCCGCGGCAAGGCCGGCGGCATCAAGCTCTGCGCCAATGACGAGGAGATCTCCGACGCTGCCGAAGCCATGCTCGGCCGCAAGCTGGTGACCCAGCAGACCGGCCCGCGCGGCAAGCTGATTTCGCGCCTCTATCTCGAGGAAGCCGTCGATATCGCGCAGGAGCTCTATGTCGGCTTCGTTCTCGACCGCAAGGAAGAGCGCGTCATGATCGTGGCTTCGGCTGCCGGCGGCATGGAGATCGAGGACATCGTCGAAAAGGCGCCGAACTCCATCCTGCGCACATCGGTCGATCCCGGCGTCGGCATGCAGCGTTTCCAGGCGCGCGAAATCGCCTTCGGGCTCGGCCTCGACCACAATCTGATCGGCAAGGCGACCGAGACCATCTTCAGCTGCTACCGGGTGTTCCGCGACTACGACGCCTCGATGCTGGAGATCAATCCGCTGGTGGTGACCCGCGACGGCAATCTGATCGCGCTCGACGCCAAAATGTCGTTCGACGAGAACGCGCTGTTCCGACGGCCGGAAATCTCCGAGCTGCGCGACAAAAGCCAGGAAGATCCGCGCGAAACTTTTGCCAGCGACCGTGGCCTCTCCTATGTCGGCCTCGACGGCAACATCGGCTGCATCATCAATGGCGCAGGGCTCGCCATGGCGACCATGGACATGATCAAGATCGCCGGCGGCGAACCGGCCAACTTCCTCGACATCGGTGGCGGCGCCTCGCCCGAGCGGGTGGCGAAATCCTTCCGCGCCGTGCTCGGCGACAAGAATGTCGAGACCATCCTGGTCAACATCTTCGCCGGCATCAACCGCTGCGACTGGGTCGCCGAAGGCGTCATCAAGGCGATCCGCGAGGTCGGCGTCAACGTGCCGCTGGTGGTCCGTCTCTCCGGCACCAGGGCCGAGGAAGGCCGCCGCATCCTGGCTGATTCCGGCGAGGCGGTGATCGTTGCCGGCACGCTTGCAGAAGCCGCCGAAAAAGCCGTCGCCGCATGGCGCGCGGCCACCAAGAAAAAAGCAGCCTAGAGCCGGATGATTTCAGGTCGAATCGACCTGAAATCTGAATCCGTCTCTAAAATCAAACAGATGGAGCATGATGTCGTCCGAAAACCGCTTCACACTTTTCGGCATCATGCTCTAGGGAGGTCGAGAAAATGGCAATCCTGCTCAACCGCAGCACCCGCGTCATCGTCCAGGGGTTCACCGGCAAGATCGGCAGCTTCCATGCCGACGACATGAAACGCTATGGCACCAAGCTGGTCGGCGGCGTCACCCCCGGCAAAGGCGGCCAGAAGCATCTCGGCCTGCCTGTCTTCAACACGGTCAAGGGCGCGGTGCGCGAGACCCGCGCCGAGGCCAGCATCGTCTTCGTGCCGCCGCCCTTTGCCGCCGATTCGATCATGGAAGCGGCGGACGCCGGCATTAAACTCTGCGTCTGCATCACCGACGGCATCCCGTCGCAGGACATGATGCAGGTCAAGCGCTACATGCTGCGCTACCGCTACGAGGACCGCATGCGGCTGATCGGCCCGAACTGCGCCGGCGTCATCACGCCCGGACAGGCGCTGATCGGCATCATGCCCGGCAGCATCTATCTGCCTGGCCGCGTCGGCATCGTCGGCCGCTCCGGAACGCTCGGCTACGAGGCGGCGTCGCAGATGAAGTCGCTCGGCATCGGCGTGTCGACCAGCGTCGGCATTGGCGGCGACCCAATCAACGGCTCCTCCTTCAAGGACATGCTGAAACTGTTCGAACAGGATGACGACACCGACGCCGTGGTGATGATCGGCGAGATCGGCGGACCGCAGGAAGCCGAAGCGGCCATCTGGGCGCGCGACAATATGAGGAAGCCGCTCATCGCCTACATCGCCGGCCTCTCCGCCCCCAAAGGCCGCCGCATGGGCCACGCCGGCGCCATCATCTCGGCCTTCGGCGAATCGGCGCAGGAAAAGGTCGAGATTCTAAAGGACGCCGGGGTGATCATCGTGCCGACGCCGTCGTCGTTTGGTGAGGTGGTTGCAGAGACACTATCACGTATGAAGAAGGCCGCCTGAACAGCGGCCTTCGCGTTCGACCGCGCCTCATGCCGCCTTGTCGGCTGCCGGCTTCGCGACCTTGGTGCGGGTGGCGCTGCGGCGGCCGTCGACGCTGACCGGAATGTCGCCGTCGACCGTGGCGCGACGCACCACCCGGTGCTGGTCGCCGTAATCGTTGACGGCGTAGTGCTGCGTCGCGCGGTTATCCCAGATCGCCACATCGCCGGCCTTCCAGCGCCAGCGCACGGTGTTCTCCGGCGCCGTGACATAGGACTGGAACACCTCGTAGAGCTTCGCCGAATCGCTTTTGGAAAGACCGATCAGCCGTTGCACGAAATTGCCGAGCAGCAGCGAGCGCTCGCCTGTTTCGGGATGGACGCGGACAACGGGATGCTCGGTCTCGTAGATCGTCGAGGTGAAGATTTCCTCGAAGTGCTTCTTTTCCGCAGCACTCGCACGCGGCCGCACCGCGGCGTAATCGTAAGCGTTGCTGTGCACCGCCCAGAGATTGTCGGCCAGCAGCTTCAACGGCTCGGGCAGGTCCTGATAGGCGGCCGCGGTGTTCGACCAGATGGTGTCGCCGCCGGCCGGCGGTATGACGACGCCGCGAAGAACGGAGAATTTCGGATAGGCGTCGACGAAGGTGACATCGGTATGCCATTGGTCGGCGCGACCGCCGCCACGGCTGGAATCGAGTTCGAGAATGGACGCCGTTCCCTTGACGGGACCTTGGGTCGGATGCGGGACGAGGTCGCCGAGACGCTGGGCAAAGCGCTCCTGCCCGGCATCGTCGAGATGCGCCTGGTCGCGGAAGAACACCACCTTGTGCCGCAACAGGATCTGGTTGATCGCCGCGACCGTCTGCTGCGGCAGGTCGCCGGAGAGCCGAATGTTCCTGATCTCTGCGCCGACGCGTCCGGTAAGCGGGACAATATCGGCATCCGGGATGATCTGCTCTACGGGGGTAAGTCTGGTCATGGGAACCTCTTCCTCTAAAGCCGCGGGGCTGCTGGCAATGCTCCGCCGTCTGCCGGCCGCACAGCGATCGGCGGAGCAATTCCCTCATCGGGAGCCGACTTGCTTGGTAACGAGAGCACTGATCTCAACTCAGGAGGCGAAGGGCCGCCAAGGCTGGCGAGCAGCACCGAGATCCCATTCAAAGCGTAATTCTACAAATTCCATAGACATTTCTTTTCAAAGTTCGGCGGCCCTGAGAAAAATGCCTTCTGTCCAATTCGTTCGTGAGCGGCAGGCGGTGGAGCGCTGCGCGACGCGGCCCGCACCAGTAGTGACGCTGTCGTATCCCCTTCGATATTGGAGATGGCGGGTGAATTGCATGCCTGATATTGATGGCTTCCACGCATCACGCAGGCGCCGAGATGACAGACTCCGATAAGGCTGACGCTGTCGAGCAATTGCTCGATACGCCTGACCTCGCCACCGCGCTGGAAAGCGACCAGTTCAAGAAATTTCTCGACCAGATGCCGATCGCGATCGCCGTCTCGGAATTGATCACGAAGGAACGTGTCGTCTACGCCAATCCCGAATTCGAGAAGCTCTCGGAGCTCAAGGCGCCGAAGCTTGCGCGGGAAAACTGGGCGGCCCTTTCCGGCAGGGGGCTTCATCGGCAGAAGGACAGGCCGCTCGCCGAGGCTGTCGTTGAAGACACCGATTTCGTCGGCACATTTCGCCTCGAGCGCGGCGAGGACAAGCCGGCAATCGTCGACGTTTATTCCAACGTTATCGAGGACGACAACGGCAAGCTCTGCTTCCGGCTGGTGGCGCTTGTCGACGTCACGGCACACGGTGAGACCGAGGACGCGCGACCCGCGGAGGAGCTCATCCGGGAGAAGGACACCCTGTTGCGCGAACTGCAGCATCGGGTGAAAAACAATCTGCAGATGATCACCGCTTTGATCCGGATGGAAACCCGCAACGCCACCGAACCGGACCAGAAGCGTTTCGAAAGGCTTGCCGGCCGGGTAGACGCATTGGCAATCCTCTACCAGACATTGTCGGCTGACCAGCAGAAGGATGAGGTGGATCTTGGCGTGTATCTTAGCCAGATCGCGTCCGCCGTCATGGCGTCGCACGCAGTCGAAGGTATCCGCCTCGACCTTAAGGTGGATACCTATCCGGTATCCATCAACGTTGCCATGCCGACAGGCCTGGTCGTCAATGAGTTGCTGACCAACGCTCTCAAACATGCATTCGTCGGGCGCGATGGCGGCACGATCACGCTGCACAGCGTCGTCAGCGGCGATGGTTGCCGGGTGACTGTCGCCGATGATGGGATCGGTCTGCCGACGGGTGAGACCTGGCCCAGGCCCGGCAAGCTCGGCTCCTTGATCGCGCGGTCGCTGACCGAAAATGCCAAGGCGCAATTCGACGTCAAGTCGAGTGCCGGCGAGGGAACCAGGGTCACCATCGTCTTCAACCGATCGGCGGCGACGGACTGAGGCTATGACCTGTCCGGCCGGGATTTGCCGGCGCGTCGTTACTGCTTCGGGTGCTCGCGGGTGTGGCCTTAAGTCGCAAACGATTTGGCTGAAGAAGCGGGGCGCCGGGCTTCTTTGACGGTACGATCAGCACCATATGTGGTCCACAGCCCTCCAAAACGAGAGAAGCTCGCTCCGGCGGGTCGCACCGCGGCCGTCAGCCGGCAATGGCTATGAACCAGGAAACTGAAAACCATCATGCATGAAAATATCAGACCAGCGTCTAGAGACGTCCCCCTCATTCAGCTAGGCCTCAACCAGTGCCGCTTCCCGGTGAGCGAAGACCGCTCGGTACCCGGTGGCTACCGTTTTTGTGCCGGGCCAACGTCGCCGGATCGCGTCTATTGCGATCACCACCACACCGTCGTGACCGCCGTTGACCCTCGTCGAGCCCGCCCGGGTCTCCATTTCCCTCAACGACGCGCCGCTTAGGTCGCCCACATCCCCTGCCCCGCCACCGGCAAAGCCGGGGACTCGGGTGCAGGAGGCTGGCCGGTGCGAGCCAAGCGGCGTTCGCGTGCGGCTCTGCGACCTCTTGTTGCAACTCTGCTGCGGCCGGTTCAAGCGCCAAAGGCGATGATTTGGCGTCGACGGCCTGAGAAGTCGCAATGATTTCAATGGCCGAAAAATTATGGTGCGGTCGAGAAGACTCGAACTTCCACGGGTTGCCCCACAGCGACCTCAACGCTGCGCGTCTACCAATTCCGCCACGACCGCCCGTGGTAGGAGCCGGAACGAACCGGCTCGCGGCGTGTAGCAAATCGTTTCCGGCGAAACAAGGGCGCGGCGCGCAATAATCGCCGCGAATCGGCATATCGGCCTCTACAGCGCCGCGCGTCCTGTGGGACGCGCAAAGGATGCTGCAGCACTTTGATTTGGCGCATGATCCTTTCCGAAGATCGTTCCTATCTTCGGGGTCGTGCGCGAAGGCCGAAATGCGTGGCGAACTGGACGTTTCAGCCGGATACCGCCATATGAAGGGCAAATGCATTTGGCCCCAGAGCGCAAGGCGGTTTCGCCAAGCCGGCGTGCATCACGCGAAAAACGAAAAAGCCATGACCGAACGCAGCCAGATCGCCACGTCGTTCCTGCCCTTGCCGGGTTCGGCGCCGGTCGAATGGCGCATCGAGCCCGGCCTGACCGGCTACACCGATGCGCTGGCCCTGATGGAAGCGCGCGCCGAGGCGATCCGCGCGGGTGCAGCCGCCGAGATGGTCTGGCTGGTCGAGCATCCGCCGCTTTACACCGCCGGGACCAGCGCCCGCATCGAGGACCTGATCGACCCCGACCGTTTCCCGGTCTTTGCCGCGGGGCGCGGCGGCGAATACACCTATCATGGGCCGGGGCAGCGGGTTGCCTATGTCATGCTCGACCTGAAGCGACGGCGCGAGGATGTGCGCGCCTTCGTCGCCGCGCTCGAGCAGTGGATCATCGGCACGCTTGCCGCCTTCAATGTGCGCGGCGAACGCCGCGAGGACCGCGTCGGAGTCTGGGTGGTGCGGCCCGAGAGCCCGTCCCTGCCCGACGGCTCGCCGGCTGAAGACAAGATCGCGGCCATCGGCATCCGGCTGCGGCGCTGGGTGAGCTTTCATGGCATTGCCGTCAATGTCGAGCCGGATCTCAGCCATTTCAGCGGCATCGTGCCATGCGGCGTGCCGGATCACGGCGTCACCAGCCTCGTCGACCTCGGCCTGCCCGTGACCATGGGCGATTTCGACCTGGCGCTGAAATCCGCCTTCGAGGATGTTTTCGGGGCAGCGGAGTCAATTTCTGCAGAACCGGCTCGCAAGGCCGGCTGAGTCTCGCCTCGACCAACGCTCAAAGCAACCGCGCCGAGGCCCACAACAGCCCGAAACCGTGAATGGCGAAGACGGCCAGCAGCGCGCCGGCCATGGCGAAACGGTCGAAGATGCGGATCGGCTTCAATTCGTGGCGCGGTTTTACCCCGCTACCCACTGTCATCAGGCTGAGGATGGCAAAGACGGCGCCCGCCACCAGCAGAAAGGTTTGGGAAAAGCCGGCCAGCCAGCCAAGCCACAGCAAGGCCGAGAGCAGCGAAAACGAGGCGAGCGCCAGGGCGACCGGCCCCGGGCAGATCTGGCGCAGTACCTGGCCGCCGTCGAATTTCCAAGCCGGCACCAGATTGGCGATGTTGAACAATGCGGCAAAGCCGGCAAGCGTCGCCAGAAGGGCCGCGGCGAGCCGATGTCCCTCGCCGGATGCGAGCCCGCTGGCGACGATCAGCAGCGGTACCAGGAACGCGGAAAAACCAGCGCCCATCAGCGCCACGAAGGCGACCTCGAAGCGGCTGTCATAAGGCCGGCCGCCAATGGCGATGCCGCCGAGCAGCGGGATAAAGATCATCCGCGCCTTGCGATGACCGGTTAGCCGAAAAGCCGCCATGTGGCCGAGCTCATGCAGGGCAACCACCGAGGTCAGGATCGCGGCCAGCGCCAGGCCGCCGAGATTGAGCCCGAAGAACGGCCAAAGGATGAAAGCCGACAGAACGGCGAAACCGACCTGGCTCAGCGGATGCTCGAACCAGCCGCCCTTGCGATACTGTCCGGTCCTCGCCCAGATCTCCAGCTTGCCGAGCTCGCGGCGCATGGCGAAGTAGCGGAACACCAGGAAGGCGACGCCGCGATAGCGATCGGTCTGACTGAGCGTCACCCGCGTGCCGGCACCTTCCGAGGTGAGTTCGGTGGTCTCGTAAAAATCCTTCCAGAACGACGCGTCGAGCGCGGTATCCTCGATGACCCGCATCGAAAAACGACTGCCTTCGACGACGTCCTCGAAGCGCGACCTGCGCTCGATCGGCTGGCCGTCCCGGCCTTCCCAGGACAGCAGGATGCGGGCCGTGCCCTGCCCGTCCAGCGGCTGGGCCGAGAGTATCTCGCCGGACCAGCCGGCATCGCTGCCGAGCGGCCACAGCGCCTGCCAGAGGCGCTGCCGGTCCATTGCGACCACGCGGCTGAGCCTCACCGCGCGCAAACCGAGCGGCGCGGTCATCAAAAGGAAAATCAATCCGAGATTACCGGCCACGAGAAGGGCCGTCACGATCGGCGACACCTGAGGTTTTGCTCCCTGTATTTGGCAGGGCACCCTAGCGGCACGGCGGCAAGAAAGGCTTAACGGCACAACGCCCCTCCTGCCCGCCTAAAACACTGCGGCGAACAGCAGTTGCATCACATGGCGCCGATCCAGACGGCCATGGAAACGAGAAACGCACTCATGCACACCAACGAAACGACGTCCTGAACAAGATCGCTCATAACCCTCTCCTGTTGTTACTATGTTCGTATTTTGTTCTAACTTTGTTCGAAAGTCAATGAGCGGAAAGCGGCATGCCGACGAATCCTGACAGCCGGTTTGGGCAGGGTTAAGGAAAGGTTGACGGGGTGACGGCAGTGCTGACGCAGGGCGCATCGCATGCCTTTCCGATCGGCCGACACGCCCCAATCACTTCGTCATCCTAGGGCGGAGCAAGGAGCGCAGCGACGCGCGTAGACCCTAGGATGACGAAGTTGGGGCCTACAGCGGAACGACCTTGCCGTCCGCCAGCGTCACCCGGCGGTCCATGCGCGAGGCGAGTTCGTGATTGTGGGTGGCGATCAGCGCGGCAAGGCCGGACTGCTTGACCAGCGCGCCGAGCGCCTCGAAGACATAGGACGCGGTGACCGGGTCGAGATTGCCGGTCGGCTCGTCGGCGAGCAGCAGCAAGGGCGCGTTGGCGACCGCGCGGGCAATGGCGACGCGCTGCTGCTCGCCGCCGGACAACTCCGACGGACGGTGCGACGCGCGCTTGCCGATCTGCATATAGTCGAGCAGCTGTGCTGCGCGCTCCGACGCCTCCTTGCGCGACAGCCCTTTGATCAGCTGCGGCATCATGATGTTTTCGAGCGCCGAAAATTCCGGCAGCAGATGATGGAACTGATAGACGAAGCCGACATCGTTGCGGCGGATCGCCGTGCGTTCGTCGTCGGAGAGCCGTCCGCAGGCGCGGCCGGCCAGAATGACGTCACCGGCGTCGGGGCGCTCGAGCAGGCCCGCCGTGTGCAGCAGCGTCGACTTGCCGGTGCCCGACGGCGCCACCAGCGCCACCATCTCGCCGCGCTTCAGCGAAAAGTCGGCGCCGTTCAAAATGGTGAGCTTGCGCGGCCCCTGGACATAGTGCCGCTCGACGCTCTTCAGCTCGATAATGATCTCGGACTTCATTCGTATCTCAAGGCCTCGACCGGATCGAGCCGTGCGGCGCGCCATGCCGGAAACACGGTTGCAAGGAAGGACAGGCCGAGCGCCATCAGGATGACGTAGGTGGTCTCGCGCGGGTCCATCTTTGCCGGCAGTTGGCTGAGGAAATAGAGTTCCGGATTGAACAGCACCTTGCCGGTCATCCAGGAGAAGAACTGGCGGATGGATTCGATGTTGGTGCAGATGAGCACCCCGAGCAGCACGCCGGCGAGCGTGCCGGTGACGCCGATCGCAGCACCCGTCATCAGGAAGATGCGCAGGATGGCGCCGCGTGAGGCGCCCATCGTGCGCAGGATGGCGATGTCGTGGCCCTTGTCCTTCACCAGCATGATCAGGCCGGAGATGATGTTGAGCGCCGCCACCAGCACGATCAGCGTCAGGATCATGAACATGACATTGCGCTCGACCTGCAGCGCGGAGAAGAACGTCTCGTTGCGCTGGCGCCAGTCGACCATGTCGATCGGCCGTTGCGCCGCCGCATCGACCAGCGGTTTCAGCGCGTCGACATCATCGGGATTGTCGACATAGATCTCGATCGTCTGCGCCCTGCCGTCCATGTTGAAATAGAGCTGCGCTTCGGAAAACGGCATGTAGACGATGGAGCTGTCATATTCCGACATGCCGACCTCGAAGATCGCCGCCACCTTGTAGCCCTTCATTCGCGGCGTCGTGCCCATCGGCGTGACGTCGCCATCCGGCGATATCAGCGTGATGGTGTCGCCGAGCACAAGGCCGAGATTCTCCGCCATGCGCTTGCCGATGGCGACGCCATCGCCGGAGTCGAAGCCGTCAAGCGTGCCTTGCTTGACGTTTTGGGCGACGATGGCGATCTTGCCGAGGTCTTCGGCCCTGATACCGCGCACCAGCGCGCCCATGCCGCCGCCGACATTGCCTTGCGCCAGGACCTGGCCGTCGATCAGCGGTATCGCGTATTTGACGCCTGCCACGCCGTTGATGCGGGCTGCGACCTGCGCATAGTCCTCAAGCGGCGAATCCAGCGGCTGCACGATCAGATGGCCGTTGACGCCGAGGATGCGGGTCAGAAGTTCGGCTCGAAACCCGTTCATGACAGCCATGACGACGATCAGCGTGGCGACGCCTAGCATGATGCCGAGGAAGGAGATCGAGGCGATGACCGAGATCACCGTCTCCTTGCGGCGCGACCGCAAATAACGCCAGGCGACCATGCGTTCGAACATGGAGAACGGGCCGGCGACCGGAGACTTGGTGACCGGAGACTTGGCGACCGGAGACTTGCCAACCGGAGACTGGGCTACCGAAGACTTCGCTGCCGCGGCTTCGCTCATGCGGTTGCACCGAAGCGTTTCCTGGCCTCCGCGACCGGCAGCGTCTCGCGCTCGCCGGTCCGACGGTTCTTGATCTCGATCTCGCCGGCGGCCACGCCGCGCGGCCCGACGATCACCTGCCAGGGCAGGCCGATCAGGTCGGCGGTGGCGAACTTGCCGCCCGGCCGCTGGTCGGTGTCGTCGTAAAGCACATCCTTGCCGGCGCCGGTGAAGGCGGCGTAGAGCTCGCCGCAAACGCGGTCGCACTCGGCGTCGCCGGCCTTCATGTTGATCAGGCCGATGTCGAACGGCGTCACCGCTTCCGGCCAGATGATGCCGTTGTCGTCATGGCTGGCCTCGATGATCGCCGCCACCAGCCGCGACGGACCGATACCGTAGGAGCCGCCGGAAACGAAATGATCCTTGCCGTCGGGCCCGGTCACCTTGGCGCCCATGGGCTTGGAATATTTGTCGCCGAAATGGAAGATGTGGCCGACCTCGATGCCGCGTGCCGAGACCCGGTCGGCCTCGCCAAGCTTGTCCCAGGCCGCCTCGTCATGCATCTCGTCGGTGGCGGCGTAAGGCGTCGTCCACGTCTTGACGATGTCGGCGATCTCGCCGTCATTGCCGAAGTCGGTTTTCTCGCCGGGCACCTGGAGCGACAGATATTCGCGGTCGCAATAGACCTGGCTCTCGCCGGTGTCGGCCAGGATGATGAATTCATGGCTGAGATCGCCGCCGATCGGCCCGGTGTCGGCCCGCATCGGAATGGCCTGCAGCCCCATGCGCGTGAACGTTCGGAGATAGGATACGAACATGCGGTTATAGGCGGCCTTCGCGCCCTCGAAATCGAGGTCGAAGGAATAGGCGTCCTTCATCAGGAATTCGCGTGAACGCATGACGCCAAAGCGCGGACGCACCTCGTCGCGGAACTTCCACTGGATGTGGTAGAGGTTGAGCGGCAAATCCTTGTACGACTTGACGTAGGCGCGCACGATCTCGGTGACCACTTCCTCATTGGTCGGACCGTAGAGCATGTCGCGGTCCTGCCGGTCCTTGATGCGCAGCATCTCCTTGCCGTAATCGTCATAGCGGCCGCTTTCGCGCCACAGATCGGCCGACTGGATGGTCGGCATCAGGATTTCCAGAGCGCCGGCGCGGTTCTGCTCCTCGCGGATGATGCGGCAGACCTTGTCGAGCACCAGCTTGCCTAGCGGCAGCCAGGAAAAGCTGCCCTGCCCCTGCTGGCGGATCATGCCGGCACGCAGCATCAGCCGGTGCGAGACGATCTCGGCCTCGCGCGGATTTTCTTTCAGGATGGGCAGGAAAAACTGCGACAAACGCATGGACAGGTCCGTGAGAGAGGAGGCTGCGCCGGAATCGGCGCGGCTGGCTTGCTTGCCCCGGCTTCATAGCTATTTCGTGACGGAATGGAAACCCGACCGGCCGCATCGGTCCGAAATCGCAAAAATCGATTCTTCTTCCAAAGACCTTCTCACCGAAAACGATAATGCTTTTGATGCAAAATGATGACCCTGACTCCGAAGTGCTCACACACGCTTTGCGCGTCCGGGCGACGCGGCACACCTGACCAGATTAAGGCGGCAGCCCCGGTGTTGTTCGTTTCGCAAGCAAAGCCTGCCGCGCTATTGTGCACTGCAGCACAGATTGCCCGATTGCGGGCAAAATTCTGCGTGACAATTTCATCAGGGTTAGGCTAGTGTGCCCCGATAACCGAGAGGGTGGAGAAAAATCTGCTCTCCTACGCGGTCAAAGTCTTGGGAGGATGCGATCTAGGCGCGGTTACCCGCTGCCGCCGGAAACCGGAAAACAGATCGGAACGCGTTTAAATTGCAAGGCCTTGTGCCTTGCATTTTTTTTGCCCGATCATCTGGTTAGATCAACCTGTTCCCAAATCACGTGAGCTTGCGTCAGCCTGATGCCCAGTCGTGATTCTAATGCGGGTCGGCCATGCCTGGCCGCCGATTGTGCATCGCAGGCTGGCGAGACAAAACCTGAGTTTGGCGCTCCGAAACAAACACAAACATCCCAGCCGATCTGCCGGCGGGAAAGTGGTTAGTTAGCCGGTGCCTGGCTGGCTTCGGGGATGATGTGCGGGACTTCGTCGAGGCTGTAGCCCAGCCCGTGCGTCAGGCTATAGAAAACCCCCATGACGACAGCCGTGACGATGGTGGTGCGGATCACGGCGCGCAGCATATGCGGCCCGCGCGGCGCGCTCGCAACCGTGCCCAGCGTCACGTCCTGATCGTCATCCTGCGTCTTGACGCTGAACGGCAGCACGATGAACAGCATCAGCCACCAGGTGATGAAGAACAGCGCGGCAAACGAAATCCAGCTCATGCCTGCTCCAGTTCGACCAGCGTGCCGAAGAAATCCTTGGGATGCAGGAACAGCACCGGCTTGCCGTGGGCGCCGGTTTTGGGATTGCCGTCGCCCAGCACGCGGGCGCCGCTCGCTTTGAGGTGATCGCGCGCGGCAAGGATGTCGTCGACCTCGTAGCAGACATGATGCATGCCACCCGAGGGGTTCTTGTCCAGAAAGGCCGCGATCGGCGACCCCTCGCCCAGCGGCTCCAGGAGTTCGATCTTGGTGTTGCCGACATCGACGAACACCACGGTAACGCCATGCTCGGGCAGCGCTTGCGGCGCGGTGACCTTCGCGCCAAGCGTATCGCGATAGGCCGCAATCGCCGCGGCCAGGTCCGGCACGGCAAGCGCTATATGGTTCAGGCGTCCGAGCATGAAGTGCTCCACAAGTTAAGAGAGTAGGGAATGGGCAGTAGGCAGTAGTGATACATCTGCATTTTTCTCCACTGCCTACCGCCTACTGCCTATTCCCTCACCTCGTCACAAACACCGTCACCAGCGGCTTCTTGCCCCAGGCCTCGTTGGCGGCGCCGCGCACGGCGCGGCGCACCGCTTCCTGCACCAGATCGAGGTCCTTGCGGCGCTGGCGAGGGATCGAGTCGACCGCGCCGACGGCCGCGTCGAGCATCAGATCTTCCATGTTTTCGCCACGGGCATCGGCCTCGGCGACGCCGATGGCGACCAGATCGGGATCGCCGGCGAGCTCATATTTGTCGTCGAGCACGACATTGACCGCGACATGGCCGGCAAAGGATAGCTTGCGCCGGTCGCGTATGCCCATCGCCTGGTCGGTGCCGATCAGCCTGCCGTCCTTGTAGATGCGGCCGAACGGCACCTGGTCGATGATCGTGGCCGGACCCGGCGCCAGCCGCAGCATGTCGCCGTCGCGCACTTGCGCCACCTGGCCGATGCCCGACGTCGACATCAGCGACCCCTGCGCCACCAGATGCGCGGCTTCGCCGTGCACGGGAACGCCGATCTGCGGCCGCACCCATTCATACATCCTGCGCAATTCGCTGCGGCGGGGATGGCCGGAGACATGCACAAGCGCGTCGCCATCCTCGATGATCTTGATGCCGAGGTCGATGAGGCGGTTCTTGATCTCGAGGATCGCCTTCTCGTTGCCGGGAATGGTGCGTGAGGAAAACACCACCGTGTCGCCGGCCGTCAGCGACACCGATTTCATCTCGTCGCGCGAAAGTTTTGCCAGTGCCGCCAGCGCCTCGCCCTGGCTGCCGGTGCAGATGATGACGAGGTTCTCGCGCGGGATGAAGCCGAAATCCTCTTCGGCGATGAACTCCGGCAGCCCGTCCATGTAGCCGAGCTCGCCGGCGACATCGATGACCCGCTTCAGCGAGCGGCCCAGCACCAGGCACTGGCGGCCGGCATCGCGCGCCGCCTTGGCGATCGAGACGATGCGCCCGACATTGGAAGAGAAGGTGGTGACGGCGACACGGCCGACAGCGCTCTGGATGACGCCCCTGAGGCCTTCGCCCACCGCCACTTCCGACGGCGATTCGCCTTCGCGCAGCGCATTGGTGGAATCGCAGACCAGCGCCAGAACGCCCTTGTCGCCATAGGCGCGAAACCGCGCCTCGTCGGTTTTCGGACCGATCGTCGGTTCCGGATCGATCTTCCAGTCGCCGGTATGGATGACGGTGCCGGCCGGCGAGGTGATCGCCAGCGACATCGGCTCGGGGATCGAGTGCGCCACCGGAATGGCCTCGATCGAGAACGGGCCGACAGTGAATGTTTCGCCTGCCCGGTAGATCGTCACCGGAATTTTCTTCGGCGCGCCCTGCTCGCCCTGGCGCTTGGCGTCCAGCAGTCCGGCGCTGAACGGTGTCATCCACACCGGCGCCTTCAGCTTCGGCCAGATGTCGAGCAGCGCCCCGTAATGGTCTTCATGCGCGTGGGTGATGATGATGCCGCGCAGGCCGGCGAGGTTCTCCTCGATGAAGCGCGTATCGGGCAGGATCAGGTCGACGCCAGGATGCGCCGCATCGGGAAAAGTCACGCCGACATCGACGACGATCCACTCGCGCGCGCTAGGCGGCCCATAGCCGTAAAGGGCGAAGTTCATGCCGATCTCGCCGACGCCGCCGAGCGGCACGAAGACGAGTTCGGCGTTTTGCGCTTTCGCCATCAATTTTCCCTTCCCGGCCCTTGCGGCCAGCCCCTAAATCTTTGCCGACGCGACGGCGCCGAAATGCACGTCGCCGGCGGCTACCGTCACGACCGACCCCTCATCATCGCGGATCACGAAACGGCAGTCCGCGTCAATGGTTTCGAAGGTACCGCGCACCACATTCCCGTCAATCCTGACAGCAACCTCGCCGCCAAGCCCCGCCGCGCGCGATAGCCAGCGACGCCGGATGGCGTCGAGCCCGCGTCCGTCATCCCACAGCCGGGCATTGTCGGTCCAGGCATCAGACAGCGCCAAGAACAGCGTTTCGGCGTCGCATGTCGCGCCCAGCGCCTGAAGCGATGTCGCCGGATACGGCAAATCCGGCGGATGCGCCACCACATTGACGCCGATGCCCACCGCCACCGCGAAACGGCCGCCATCGAGAATGGCCGATTCCAGCAGGATGCCGGCCAGCTTGGCGCCGGAGGCCAGCACATCGTTCGGCCATTTCAGCTCGAAGCGATTCTGCCCCTGGCTGGCGCCGTCGAGGCCGATAGCGATCCTGCCCTTCGGCACCACGGCGTCGAGCGCATCGGCCAGCGACAGGCCGGCGACGAAGCCCAGCGTCGCCNCGATCCTGCCCTTCGGCACCACGGCGTCGAGCGCATCGGCCAGCGACAGGCCGGCGACGAAGCCCAGCGTCGCCGCCAGACGCAACTCACCGCCGGTGATGACCAGCAATGTCGCCGCCAGATTGCCCTCGGGCGATACCCAGGCCCTGCCGCGGCGGCCACGGCCGCTTTCCTGCTTCTTGGAAACGACCCACAATTTGCCGGGATCGCCTGCCCTTGCATGGTCCAGCGCCAGTGTGTTGGTGGAACCCACGCTGTCATGGGCCTCGAGCCGGAACCCTTCCGTCTCAGAGGTCGGAGCCAGCCGAAATGCCATCCGTTCAGAAAAATGTCTTGGCGGCGGCTTCGGCGTAGGTCGCGATCGGCCCGCCGATCAGCACATAGAACAGCACGAAAGCGCCGGAGACACCAAGCACGAGGCGCAGCTCAACCGCCATCGGCACGAAGCCGCCGGCCGGTTCGTCGAACCACATGATCTTGATGATCCGCAGATAGTAGAAAGCGCCCACCACAGAGGCCAGCACGCCGATGATCGCCAGCGCATAGAGATTGGCGTTGATGGCGGCGAGGAACACGTACCATTTCCCCCAGAAACCGGCGAGCGGCGGGATGCCGGCCAGCGAGAACATCAGGATGGTCAGGATCGTCGCCATGATCGGGTTGGTCGACGACAGACCGGCGAGATCGCTGATCTGCTCGACATTGCCTTCCTTGCGCCGCATGGCGAGGATGAAGGCGAAGGTGCCGAGCGTCATGACGAGATAGATCAGCATGTAGATGGCGACGCCGCGCACGCCGGCCTGGCTGTTGGCGGCTAGGCCGACCAGCGCGTAGCCCATATGGCCGATCGAGGAGTACGCCATCAGCCGCTTGATGTTGGTTTGGCCGATCGCGGCGAAGGAGCCGAGCGCCATCGAGGCGATCGAGATGAAGACGATGATCTGCTGCCAGTCGGAAGCGATCGGCTTGAAGGCGCCCATGGTGACGCGCACGATCAGCGCCATTGCCGCCATTTTGGGGGCAGCCGCCAGGAAGGCGGTGACCGGCGTCGGCGCGCCCTCGTAGACATCGGGCGTCCACATGTGGAACGGCACCGCGGAAATCTTGAAGGCAAGGCCGGCCAAAACGAAAACCAGGCCGACGACGAGGCCGAGCTGGCGCTCACCGCTGCCAAGCGCCGAGGCGATTTCCTGGAAGCCGACATTGCCAGTGTAGCCGTAAATGAGGCTGATGCCGTAAAGCAGCATGCCCGACGACAGCGCGCCCAGCACAAAATACTTCAAACCGGCCTCGGTCGAACGCAGATTGTCGCGATTGATCGCGGCCAGCACGTAAATCGCCAGCGACTGCAGCTCGAGGCCGAGATAGAGCCCGATCATGCCGTTGGCCGAGATCATCAGCATCATACCGAGCGTGCAGAGCAGGATCAGCACCGGGTATTCGAACTTGTCGAAATGCTCCTGCCTGGCGAAGCGCATCGACATCACCAGCGTCACCGCCGAACCGATCAGCGACAGCACCTTCATGAAGCGGGAGAACGGATCCTGGATGAAGGCGTTGCCGTAGGCTGCGCCCTGTCCCGTGGGAAAGATCAGCCATAGGCCTGCGATCACCAGCACGGCGACGGCAAGGACAGTCACCAGAATGGCAGTGTTGGCGCGCGAATAGGCGCCCACCATCAACAGCGCCAGCGCGCCGATGGCGAGGATCAGCTCCGGCGTCGAGAGCGAAAGGCTGGAGTAAAGGTCCGGCGTCATGGTTCGCAAAACCTCTGGTCAGTTCGCCGCCGCGGTCTGCGCGGCGCCGATGGATGCGGTGACATTGGTGACGAGCGCCTTGACCGACTGGGCCGTGGCATCGAAGACGGGAGCGGGATAAACGCCGAAGAAGATGACCAGCACGACCAGCGGGTAGATGATTGCCTTCTCGCGCGTCGACAGATCGAGCAGGCCCTTCAGGCTTTCCTTGGTCAGCGCGCCGAAGATCACCCGGCGGTAGAGCCAGAGCGCGTAGGCCGCCGACAGGATGACGCCGGTGGCGGCGAAGAAAGCCACCCAGGTGTTGACCCGGAACACGCCGAGCATGGTCAGGAACTCGCCAACGAAACCTGACGTGCCCGGCAAGCCGACATTGGCCATGGTGAAGATCAGGAACACCGTGGCGTATTTCGGCATGTTGTTGACCAAGCCGCCATAGGCGTCGATCTCGCGCGTGTGCATGCGGTCGTAAATGACGCCGACGCACAGGAACAGTGCGCCCGAGACGAGGCCGTGGCTCAGCATCTGGAAGATCGCGCCCTGCACGCCTTCCTGGTTCATGGCGAAGATGCCCATGGTGACGAAGCCCATATGGGCGACGGAGGAATAGGCGATCAGCTTCTTCATGTCCTCCTGCATCAGCGCCACCAGCGAGGTGTAGATGATGGCGACGACCGACAGCGTGAACACCAGCGGTGCGAACATTTCCGACGCCAGCGGGAACATCGGCAGGGAGAAGCGCAGGAAGCCGTACCCGCCCATTTTCAACAGTATGCCCGCCAGGATCACCGAGCCCGCCGTCGGCGCTTCGACGTGCGCATCGGGCAGCCAGGTGTGCACCGGCCACATCGGCATCTTCACCGCGAAGGAGGCGAAGAAGGCTAGAAATAGCCATGTCTGCATGTGGGCCGGGAAGTTGTGGGTCAGCAGCGTCGGGATGTCGGTGGTGCCCGCCTGGAAGAACATCGCCATGATGGCGAGCAACATCAGCACCGAGCCGGCCAGCGTGTAGAGGAAGAACTTGAACGAGGCATAGACGCGGCGCTTGCCGCCCCAGACGCCGATGATGATGAACATCGGGATCAGGCCGGCCTCGAAGAAGACGTAGAACAGCACGATGTCGAGCGCGCAGAACACGCCGATCATCAGCGTTTCCAAGAGCAGGAATGCAATCATGTAGGCCTTGACCCGCTTGTCGATCGCTTCCCACGACGCCAGGATGCAGAGCGGCATCAGGAACGTCGTCAGGATGACGAACAGCATCGAAATGCCGTCGACGCCCATATGGTAGGAGATGCCGGAATCCAGCCAGGCAAACTTCTCGACGAACTGGAAGCCGGCCTGCGAATTGTCGAAGCCGGTCCAGATGAACAGCGAGATGATGAAGGTGGCCGCCGTCGTCGTGAACGCGATGGCGCGGATGTTGCGACGCGCATTCGGGCTGTCATCCCTGATGAACAGGATCAGCAGCACACCTACGAGCGGCAGGAAGGTGACCAGCGAGAGGATTGGCCAGGCGGTCATCAGAGCATCATCCAGGTGACGAGTGCGGCCACGCCGATCAGCATGGCGAAGGCATAGTGATAGAGATAGCCGGTCTGCAGCTTGACGACGCGGTCGGTGACGTCGACGACGCGCGCCGAAATGCCGTCAGGACCGAGCCCGTCGATGATGGTGCCGTCGCCGGTCTTCCACAAGAACCTGCCCAGCGCCTTTGCCGGCCGCACGAACAGGACGTCGTAGAGCTCGTCAAAGTACCATTTGTTGAGCAGGAAGGCATACAGCAGCCGATGGTTGGCGGCGACACTCCGGGGCAGTTCCGGCGAGCGGATGTAGAACTTCCAGGCGACTGCAAAGCCGATGACCATGGCGACGAACGGTGCCAGCTCGACCCACAGCGGCAATTCATGGATGTCGTGCAGGATGTGGTTGTCCGGCAGCGTGAACAGCGACGCCTTCCAGAATTCGGCATAGCCTTCGCCGATGAAGGCGCCATGAAAGATAACGCCGGCAAACAGCGCGCCCGCGGCCAGGATGAACAGCGGCACCAGCATCACCGGCGGCGATTCATGGACATGGTGCATGACGTCGTGGCTCGCCCGCGGCTCGCCGTGGAAGGTCATGAAGATCAGCCGCCAGGAGTAGAAGGAGGTGAAGCAGGCGGCGATGACCAGCAGGACAAAAGCGAGGCCGGCGACCGAATTGTGGCCGGCAAAGGCAGCCTCGATGATGGCATCCTTGGAGAAGAAGCCGGCGGTGCCGATGACGGTCACCGGAATGCCGACGCCGGTCAGCGCCAGCGTGCCGATCACCATCATCCAGTAGGTCTTCGGAATGAGCTTCCGCAGGCCGCCCATCTTGCGCATGTCCTGCTCGTCGGAGACGGCATGGATGACCGAGCCCGAGCCCAGGAACAGCAGCGCCTTGAAGAAGGCGTGCGTGAACAGATGGAAAATCGCCGCGCCATAGGCGCCGACGCCGAGCGCCACGAACATGTAGCCGAGCTGCGAGCAGGTCGAATAGGCGATGACGCGCTTGATGTCGTTCTGGACCAGGCCGACGGTCGCCGCGAAGAAGGCGGTGAAGGCGCCGATGAAGGTCACCACGGTCAGCGCCGAATGCGACAGTTCGAACAGCGGCGACAGCCGCGCCAGCATGAACACGCCGGCCGTGACCATGGTGGCGGCATGGATCAGTGCCGAGACCGGGGTCGGGCCCTCCATCGCGTCCGGCAGCCAGGTGTGCAGCGGCACCTGCGCCGACTTGCCCATAGCGCCCATGAACAGCAGCAGGCAGACGATGGTCATGGCTGCCTGCTTGTCCAGCGCGTAGCCGAGGAAGGTCAGCACGGCCGCGCCTTGTGGGGCGCCTTCAGCCGGAATGAACGTCGCGGCATTGGCGAAGATGGTGCCGAGATTGACCGAGCCGAACAAAACGAAGACGCCGAAAATGCCGAGCGCGAAGCCAAAATCGCCGACGCGGTTGACGACGAAGGCCTTGATCGCAGCAGCATTGGCCGACGGCTTCTTGTACCAGAAGCCGATCAGCAAATAGGAGGCGAGACCCACCCCTTCCCAGCCGAAGAACATCTGCACGAGGTTGTCCGCCGTCACCAGCATCAGCATGGCGAAGGTGAACAATGACAGATAGGCGAAGAAGCGCGGCCGGTTCGGATCGTGGTGCATGTAGCCGATCGAATAGATGTGGACCAGCGCCGACACCGTGTTGACCACCACCAGCATGACCACCGTCAGCGTATCGATCCTGAGCGCCCAGGACGCGTCCAAGCCGCCGGATTGGATCCAGCGCAGTACCGGCACGGTGAACACCTCGCCTTCGCCGAAGCCGACGGAGAAGAAGGCGACCCAGGACAGCACGGCCGAGATCACCAGGAAGCCCGAGGTGATGTATTCCGATGCCTTGGCGCCGAGCGCATTGCCGAACAGGCCGACAATCAGGAAGCCGAGCAGCGGAAGGAAGACGATCGCTTGATACATGTTAGCCCCGTCAACCCTTCATCTGGTTCACGTCTTCGACCGCGATCGAGCCGCGGTTGCGGAAGAAGACGACGAGAATGGCAAGACCGATGGCCGCTTCGGCGGCCGCGACCGTCAGGACGAACAGGGCAAACACCTGGCCGACGAGATCGCCCAATGCCGCCGAGAAGGCGACGAAATTGATGTTGACCGCCAAAAGGATCAGCTCGATCGACATCAGGATGACGATGATGTTCCTGCGGTTCAGGAAGATGCCGAACACGCCGAGCGTGAACAGGATCGCCGATACGGTCAGGTAATGTGCGATGCCGACGACCATCTCAGAGCCCCTCGCCCGACTTGACCTTGCGGATTTCCATGCCTGTCGCCGGCGTGCGGCCGACCTGGGCTGCGATCGACTGCCGCTTGACCCCTTCCTTGTGGCGCAGCGTCAGGACGATGGCGCCGATCATGGCGACCAGCAGGATGAGGCCCGAAATCTGGAAGTAGTAGAGGTAGTCCGTATAAAGGATGTCGCCGAGTGCTGCGGTGTTTGTCCGCGCGGCAAGATCCGGGATGGGTTTGGAGACCGTCGAGGCCAGTTGCGGCGCGAAGGTGTAGCCGCCGAGCACCACGATCAGCTCGGCCGCCAGGATCAGCCCGACCAGCGCGCCGATCGGCGCATATTGCAGGGCGCCTTCCTTCATCTCGGCGAAGTCGACATCGAGCATCATGACGACGAACAGGAACAGCACCATGACCGCGCCGACATAGACGACAAGCAGGATCATCGCCAGGAACTCGGCGCCGGTCAGCATGAACAGGCCGGCGGCGTTGAAGAAGGTCAGGATCAGGAACAGCACGGAATGCACGGGGTTGCGCGACGAAATGACCATGAAGGCCGACGCCACCGCGACAAAGGCGAAGAGGTAGAAAAAGGCCGCCTCTAGTCCACTCAGCATTGGGGATCCCCCGGGTTCCTGTCCAAACAGGACATCCGTCCTGTTTGATTTCTGCGACCGCCTCCGGTCGGCAAGTTGCGTTGTCCTTAGACGAGGCCCCTCGCCCCGTCCATGCGTCAAATGTCAGCGATAGGGCGAGTCCAGCGAGATGTTGCGCGCCAGTTCGCGCTCCCAGCGGTCGCCATTCGCCAGCAGCCTGTCCTTGTCGTAGTAAAGCTCCTCGCGCGTCTCCGTCGCGAACTCGAAATTCGGCCCCTCGACGATGGCGTCGACCGGGCAGGCTTCCTGGCAGAAGCCGCAATAGATGCACTTCACCATGTCGATGTCGTAGCGCACGGTGCGGCGAGTGCCGTCATTGCGGCGCGGGCCGGCCTCGATGGTGATCGCCTGCGCCGGACAGATCGCTTCGCACAATTTGCAGGCGATGCAGCGTTCCTCGCCATTGGGATAGCGGCGCAGCGCATGCTCGCCACGGAAGCGCGGGCTGGTCGGCCCTTTCTCGTGCGGATAGTTGATCGTCTCCTTCGGCGCGAAGAACTGGCGCATCGACAGGAAAAAGGCGCTGACGAAATCCTGCAGCAGCAGCGATTTGGCGGCCTGGCCAAAAGCGGACATCACGCAAACCCCGTGATCTTGAGGAAGGCCGCGGTGGCAACGACCATGAACAGGGAGATCGGCAGGAACACTTTCCAGCCCAGCCGCATCAGCTGGTCGTAGCGGTAGCGCGGCACGAAGGCCTTCACCATCGAGAACATGAAGAACATCAGGCAGATCTTGAGCACGAACCAGATCACGCCGGGCACCCAGGTGAAGGGGGCGAAGTCGAAGGGCGGCAGCCAGCCGCCGAGGAACAGGATGGTGGCCAGCGCGCACATCATCACCACGGCGACGTATTCGCCGAGGAAGAACAACAGGAACGGCGTCGAGGAGTATTCGACCATATGGCCGGCGACGAGTTCCGACTCGGCTTCCACCAGGTCGAAGGGCGGGCGGTTGGTCTCGGCCAGCGCCGAGATGAAGAAAATGACGAACATCGGGAACAGCGCCAGCCAGTGCCAGTCGAGGAAGCTGTTGGGCAGGCCAAGCTTGGTGCCCAGCCCATCCTGCTGCGACAGCACGATGTCCGACAGGTTGAGCGAGCCGACGCAGAGCAGCACGGTGACGATGACGAAGCCGATCGAGACTTCGTAGGACACCATCTGCGCCGCCGAGCGCAGCGCGCCGAGGAACGGGTATTTCGAGTTGGACGCCCAGCCGCCCATGATCACGCCATAGACCTCGAGCGAGGAGATGGCGAAGACGTAGAGGATGCCGACATTGACGTTGGCGATCCCCCAGCCCGCATTGACGGGAATGACCGCCCAGGCCGAGATTGCCAGCACGGCCGACACCAGCGGCGCCAGCAGGAACACGCCCTTGTTGGCGCCGGACGGAATGACCGGTTCCTTGAAGACGAATTTCAGCAGATCGGCGAAAGCCTGCAGCGTGCCCCACGGGCCGACGACGTTCGGGCCGCGGCGCAATTGCACCGCCGCCCAGATCTTGCGGTCGGCGTAAAGCAGGTAGGCAACCCCGATCAGCAAAACGACGATCAGCACGACCGACTTTAAAAGGATGATCAGCGTCGGCAGCACGTAGAAGGAGAAGAAGGTGTCCATGTCTACTCTGCCGCCTGCCTGAAGCCGTTTTTCGCCAGCGCCGAGCATTCCGCCATGACGGCGGAGGCCCGCGCGATCGGGTTGGTCAGATAGAAATCCGTGACCGGCGAGGTGAAAGTGCCCTTGTTCAGCCGCCCGCCGAGCTTCGCCACCCTAGCGACGTCATCGGCATTGCCGGCTTCGACATGATCGATGCGGGCGAGATGCGGGTATTCGCCATAAAGTTTGGCGCGCAACTGCTGCAGCGAATCGAAGGGTAGTTTCTTGCCCAGCACATCGGACAATGCCCTCAGGATCGCCCAGTCTTCGCGCGCGTCGCCCGGCGCGAAGCCCGCGCGGTTGGTCTGCTGCACGCGTCCCTCGGTGTTGACATAGGTGCCGGACTTTTCGGTGTAGGCGGCTCCCGGCAGGATGACATTGGCGCGGTGCGCACCGGCGTCGCCATGCGTGCCGACATAGACGACGAAGGCGCCGCCGGTCTTGGACATGTCGACCTCGTCGGCGCCGAGCAGGAACAGAACCTCGCTCTCCCCCAGCATGCCGGCAACGTTCTTGCCGCCCTTGCCAGGCACGAAGCCGACATCGAGACCGCCGACGCGCGCGGCCGCAGTGTGCAGCACGGCAAAGCCGTTCCAGTCGGCGCGCGCAGCGTTGACGGCCGTGGCGAGTTTCGCCGCCTGGCCGAGCACCGCCGCACCGTCGGCACGCGACAGCGCGCCCTGGCCGACGATGATCAGAGGATGCGTCGCCTTCTTCAGCACCTGGAAGAACTTGCCATTGCCGTCGGCCAGATCTTTCAAGGACTCCGGACCGGCGCCGAGCTGTTCGTAGTCGTAACGCGTGTCGCCGACCTCGCCGATGACGCCGACCGGCAGATTGCCGATCCGCCAGCGCTTGCGGATGCGGGCATTGAGCACCGAGGCCTCGAAGCGCGGATTGGCGCCGATGATCAGCACCGCGTCGGCCTGCTCGATGCCCTCGATGGTCGGGTTGAAGATGTAGCTGGCGCGGCCGAGCGCCGGATCGAGTGCGGCGCCGTCCTGGCGGCAATCGGTGTTCCTTGAGCCCAACGCAGCCATAAGCTGCTTCAGTGCGTAGATTTCCTCGACGGCGGCAAGATCGCCCGAAATCGCGCCGATTTTCTCGGGCGCGGCATTCGACACCGCATCCCTGATCGCAACGAACGCTTCGGCCCAGCTGGCCGGCGCCAGCTTTCCGTCCTTGCGGACATAGGGGCGGTCGAGGCGCTGCGTTCGCAATCCGTCCCAGATGAAGCGGGTCTTGTCGGAAATCCACTCCTCGTTCACCGCTTCATTGACGCGCGGCAGGATGCGCATCACCTCCCGGCCGCGGCTGTCGACGCGGATTGCCGAGCCGACGGCGTCCATGACGTCGATGGATTCGGTCTTGGTCAGCTCCCACGGCCGTGCCTGGAAGGCGAAAGGCTTCGACGTCAGCGCGCCGACCGGGCAAAGGTCGATGACATTGCCCTGCAGCTCCGAGGTCATGGCGCTTTCGAGATAGGTGGTAATCTCGGCATCCTCGCCGCGGCCGATCAGGCCAAGCTCGGAAATGCCTGCAACTTCCGTGGTGAAGCGGACGCAGCGCGTGCAGTGGATGCAGCGGTTCATAACCGTCTTGACCAATGGGCCGATATACTTGTCTTCGACCGCGCGCTTGTTCTCGTGATAGCGCGAGGAATCGACGCCGAAGGCCATCGCCTGGTCCTGCAGGTCGCATTCGCCGCCCTGGTCGCAGATCGGGCAATCCAGCGGATGGTTGATCAAGAGGAATTCCATCACCCCTTCGCGGGCCTTCTTGACCATCGGCGTGTTGGTGAAGATTTCAGGCGCCTCACCATTCGGACCCGGACGCAGGTCGCGCACATTCATGGCGCAGGAGGCCTGCGGTTTGGGCGGCCCGCCCTTCACCTCGATCAGGCACATGCGGCAATTGCCGGCGATCGACAGCCGCTCATGGAAGCAGAAGCGCGGCACTTCCNCGGCACTTCCGCGCCGGCGTCCTCGGCCGCCTGCAGCAGCGTGTAGTGGTCGGGTACAGTGATCTCTTTCCCGTCGACCTTGAGCTTTGCCATCAATTGCCCCCGGCGGTCTGCGCCGTCTCATATGCCTGAAACAGATCGCTCAGCCTGATGCCATTGATCATCATGCCGGCGACTTCAGCGTTTTCTATCTTCAGATTGCTCATATTCACATTGCTGAAAAACGCGTTCGAGAGGTTCGCGTCGTCCACCACGGCCGCCGACAGGTCGACGTTGTGAAACTGCGTGTTCGACAAGTTCACATCGTCAAATCTGGAGTTGCTGACGATGGCATTGCGCACATCGAGAACATCGCTCCTGTCGTGGATCTCCATGCCTGCCACCCCTACTTCTTCGCCTTGGCAGCCAGCGTCAGCGCCGCGGCCTGGCGGGTCCACTCGTCGCGGCCGATGCGGCCGGTGAGCGACAGGTAGTCCTCGACCCAGGCGATCTCTTCCGGCGTCCACGCCGCGATCTGGGCAAAGGTCCAGATGCCGAGGCCGTTCAGCACCTTTTCCAGCTTCGGCCCAACGCCGGTGATCGCCTTGAGATCCGACGGCTTGGCCGGACGCGCCATGGCCTTGGGCTGTCTGAAATCCTCCGGCATCAATCCGATCGTCGCGCCTTCGGCGACGGCATCGGTCTTCTCCGGCTCGGCATCGACGGTGCGAGCGGCAATATCGGTCACATCCTGGGCAAAACTCTGCGCCTCGGCGATCAGGGTTCTGGTCGCCGCGCGCGCCTTGGTGGCCGGCGCGGTCTCGGAGAACTCTTGGGTGCGCTGCTCGAAATCGTCGATGATCGGCTGGAAAATCCGCTGCGATGCCTCGGCAGCACCCGACAAGGCGCCGAGCCACACGCCAAATGCATGGTTGGCAAGGCCGAAGCCCAGCGCCGACATCGCGGCGGCACCAGCGACAGGATGCGCGAGAAGGTTGACGGCGCTGGCCATCTCCTTCGGCATCATCCTGGTCAAATCCTGGTTCATCTTTTCAAGCTGGTCCAAATTGGGCATCAAAGGGTTCGAATACTGCGCCATAGACATCTCCTGGTCGTTTCTTCGCTTGCCCCGCCCCGCTGTGTCAGTCCCGGGCTTGCGCCCGTATTTCAAATCTACTCAGCCGCCACCATCACCGGTTCGGCCCGGTGCGCGTTGCGCGAAAACTCGTCGATGCGCCGCTCCACCTCGCCGCGGAAATGCCGCATCAGGCCCTGGATCGGCCATGCCGCGGCATCGCCCAGCGCGCAGATCGTATGACCCTCCACCTGTTTGGTGACGTCGAGCAGCATGTCGATCTCGCGCTTCTGCGCCTCGCCGCGCACCAGCCGCTCCATCACCCGCCACATCCAGCCGGTGCCTTCGCGGCATGGCGTGCACTGGCCGCAGCTCTCATGCTTGTAGAAATAGGAAAGCCTGGCGATCGCCTTCACGATATCGGTCGATTTGTCCATGACGATGACAGCCGCCGTGCCGAGGCCGGATTTCAGGTCGCGCAAAGCATCGAAATCCATCGGCGCATCGATGATCTGCTCGGCCGGCACCAGCGGCACCGAAGCGCCGCCCGGAATGACCGCGAGGAGATTGTCCCAGCCGCCGCGAATGCCACCGCAATGCGTCTCGATCAGCTCGCGGAACGGGATCGACATCGCCTCTTCGACGGTGCACGGATTGTTGACATGGCCCGAGATGCAAAACAGCTTGGTGCCGACATTGTTGGGGCGGCCGAAGGACGAGAACCAGGCGGCGCCACGGCGCAAAATGGTCGGCGCGACCGCGATTGACTCGACATTGTTCACGGTAGTCGGACAACCGTACAAGCCGACATTGGCTGGGAATGGCGGCTTCAGCCGGGGCTGGCCCTTCTTGCCTTCGAGGCTTTCGAGAAGTGCTGTTTCCTCGCCACATATATAGGCGCCGGCGCCGTGATGCATGTAGATGTCGAAATCGTATCCGGACGTGTTGTTCTTGCCGATCAGCCTGGCCTCGTAGGCCTCGTCGATGGCGCGCTGCAGCGCCTCGCGCTCACGGATGAACTCGCCGCGCACATAGATGTAGGCGGCGACCGCGCCCATGGCGAAGCCGGCGATGAACGAGCCCTCGACCAGGGTGTGCGGATCGTTGCGCAGGATATCGCGGTCCTTGCACGTGCCGGGCTCGGACTCGTCGGCGTTGACAACGAGATAACTCGGCCTTCCATCGCTCTGCTTGGGCATGAACGACCATTTCAGCCCGGTCGGGAAGCCGGCGCCGCCACGGCCGCGCAGGCCGGACGCCTTCATCTCATTGACGATCCACTCTCGCCCCTTGGCGATGATGCCGGGCGTGTTGTCCCAGGCGCCGCGCGCCATCGCGCCGGCCAGTGACTTGTCGAAGAGCCCGTAGATGTTGTTGAAGATGCGGTCTTTGTCAGCCAGCATGACTTACCTCTTTCCCCGCAAGACGATCGAGACCCACACCAGCACGCCTATGCCGGTCGCGGCCATCGATTCCAGGGTATCCGAAAACGGCAATTCGACGAGGCGCCGAAGCCCCTCCAGAAGGATGTTGGCAGCAGCGATGCAGACAACGCCGATGACAATGCTGCGCAGCGACAGCAAAGATCCGGTGCTTTGCGCTTCAGCCATCAACGTGGCTCCTTGCCGAAGACGCGGATGTATTCGGCGACGCCGCCCTTGGCGAGCGCCTTGGCCTGCTTGCCCCAGTCGTCGCGCTCGATGCGGCCCTGGAAAGCGAGATATCCATCCACCCAGTCGCGCTCGGCCTTATTCCAGGATGCGACCTGTGTGAAGGTGAAGATGCCAAGCGAATGAAGGATGCCCTCGATCTTCGGGCCAATGCCCGAGATCAGCTTGAGATCGTCGACCGCAGCCGGCCTGTCGATTCCGGCCGGACGGTTCTTGTCCTCGAGCGACGGCTTTGCGGGTCTGGCTGTCGGCGCCTTGACGGTCGGGGCCACCGGGGCGTTGGCCGCTGGCGCCTTGAATTCCGGAGCGATGAAGGCAGCTGCCGGCGTGGAGGTGGTCTTCGGGCCATTACGCTGCTTGGCGACCTTCTCGACTTCAGGCGCCGCGGTGTTGGCGTTGGCGGCCGAATGCAGGGGCGCCGGGACGCTCGCCGCTTTTTCCGCCGCCGGTGCAACCTTGGCCCTGGAGGGCGACTTCAACGCCGAGCTGGTTTCCGGCGCATCGGTTTTCGGTTTGCCGGCGTTGGATGGCGCGACCGGGGCGGCCGCTGCAGGAGCGGCAGGAGCCGGAACAGGCGCCGCAATGATTGCGTCGGGCGCCGCGTGGGCAGCCTTGCTCGCCGCCCTGGCTTCCTTGTCGCGCGTTGCTTTGAGGATCGCCTTTTCGCTCTTCAGCGTCGTCAGGCCAGGCGCCGGCTCCGAGCCGGTTCTGCCGTTTTGCGGTCCCGTGGGAACCGAGGCGCCCTTGCCCGCATCGTAAAGATCGATGATTTCGGCCAGCCGCTCGGGGGTGAGATCCTCGAACGTATCCTTGAAGACCATCACCATCGGCGCGTTGACGCAGGCGCCGAGGCATTCGACTTCCTCCCACGACAGCGTGCCCTTCTCGTTGGTGTGGAACTGGTCGTGATGGATTTTCGAGCGGCACACATCCATCAGCGCTTCCGAGCCGCGCAGCATGCAGGGCGTGGTGCCGCAGACCTGGATATGCGCGCGCGTGCCGACCGGATTGAGCTGGTACTGCGTGTAGAAGGTCGCGACTTCGAGGCCGCGAATGCGCGGCATGCCGAGCATGTCCGAAATCGTCTCGATCGCCGCCTTGGTGACCCAGCCTTCCTGCTCCTGCGCAATCATCAGCAAGGGAATGATCGCCGACTGCTCCCGGCCCTTCGGATATTTCTTGATCCATTGCTTCGCAACCGCCGCATTCGCCCGGTTGAAGGCGAAGGTGGCTGGCTGGACGCTTGCTTCTGCGAGACGGCGGACTGACATTTAGCGATCGGGCCCCTGCTCTGCTACGAGAGCTATTGCGGTTTCACATTCTTTCTGATGAGAAAACGGAATGCGTTCGGCAGATCGAGCAACACTCGCAAATCGCTCTGCGGGCAACGTGTATTGCCACAGTCCCAGAACGGTTTGCCTTACTTGAGGCGAGATCCATGCCATGACCGCATGAGCGTCGATGTCATCGTCGAACAAGTGCTCGTAAAAAGCGACACCAGCCGCATTCCAAATCTGTTTGTTCGGGTGAACGGCAGCCCATTGGGCGAACCCATGCATTCTACCCAGCTTGTCGACGTCATTCTCGCGGTGGGCAAGGCGCGTCTTGGGTAGCAGGGTAAAAAAGAAGTCATAGATCGAACAGTGCTGAGTCGAGTTGTAAGAAGCCTCGGCGAACTCGACCGGCAGCATGGCTTTTGCCAATTCGCGCCACCGCGGTAGGGCAGCGTCCGCATTCCCTCGAACACCGACCTGAGAGCGCACTGTAGGATTGGCTGCCGCCATCACCGATCAACCTCCCCGAAGACGATATCGAGGGAACCCAACACGGCAGTGACGTCGGCCAGCATGTGGCCACGGCAGAGGAAATCCATGGCTTGCAGATGCGCGAAGCCGGGCGCGCGCAGCTTGCAGCGGTAGGGCTTGTTGGTGCCGTCGGAGACGAGATAGACGCCGAACTCGCCCTTCGGCGCCTCGACCGCGGCATAGACCTCGCCGGCCGGCACGCGATAGCCCTCGGTGTAGAGCTTGAAATGATGGATCAGCGCTTCCATCGAGCGCTTCATCGCCTGGCGCTTCGGCGGCACCACCTTGCCGTCGAGGTTCGACACCGGCCCGGTGCTCTCCTTGCCGAGCAGAAGGTCGACGCACTGGCGCATGATTTTCGCCGACTGGCGCATCTCTTCCATGCGCACGAGATAACGGTCGTAGCAGTCGCCGTTCTTGCCGATCGGGATGTCGAAATCCATCTCGGAATAGCATTCATAGGGCTGCGACTTGCGCAAATCCCAGGCAGCACCCGAGCCGCGCACCATGACGCCGGAAAAACCCCAGGCCCAGGCGTCGGCCAGCGACACGATACCGATATCGACATTGCGCTGCTTGAAGATGCGGTTGCCGGTAAGCAGCTTGTCGAGATCGTCGAGCGACTTCAGGAACGGGTCGATCCACTTGCCGATGTCCTCGACCAGCTTCGCCGGCAGATCCTGGTGCACACCGCCCGGACGGAAATAGGCCGCGTGCATGCGCGAACCCGAGGCTCGTTCATAGAACACCATCAGCTTTTCGCGTTCGACGAAACCCCACAGCGGCGGCGTCAGCGCGCCGATATCCAGCGCCTGCGTCGTCACATTGAGGATGTGCGACATGATGCGGCTGAGCTCGGAATAGAGCACGCGGATCAGCTGGCCGCGCTTCGGCACCTCGATGCCGAGCAACCGCTCGGTGGCGAGCGCGAAGGCATGCTCCTGGTTCATCGGCGCGCAATAATCGAGCCGGTCGAGATAGGGCACGGCCTGCAGGTAGGTCTTGTGCTCGATCAGCTTTTCGGTGCCGCGATGGAGCAGGCCGATATGCGGATCGACGCGATCGACCACTTCGCCGTCAAGCTCCAGCACAAGACGCAAAACACCGTGCGCCGCAGGGTGCTGCGGTCCGAAGTTGATGTTAAAGTTGCGGACGGAGGTTTCAGCCATTCTGGCGCCTCTGGCGAAGAGTCAGTAGTGAGTAGTGAGTAGTGATCATCAATCTCAATGCCTGCTTCATTCCGCCTGCTTGGCCTGCACCGTTCGGATAAGAGATCTCATCATTTTTCCAATCTCTTCGCATCGCAGCAGCAGCTCAATCTCATTGTCTTTTCGCAGCAGGCCAACCCGACATGCCAGCAGTATGTGTGTCTCCAGTTCCTTCAACGAGCCTTGCGCCATGCGCAAAAATTGAACGAACGACCCTCTGTTCTCCCGACCGTATCCCTCCGCGACGTTCGCTGCGACCGAAACCGCCGATCGGCGCATCTGAGAGGTCATGCCGTAAATCTCATCCCTCGGAAACTCTTTGGTGAAACGGTAGCAATCCTCAGCAAGCGTCATCGCCGATTGCCACACCTTCAAGTCGCGATAAGATTCGATCCGTTGCTCCAAATCTTTTGCTACTGACTACTCACTACTTCCTACTCACTGTTTCGCCTTCTCATCGCCCGGCAGGACGTAGTCCGTCCCTTCCCATGGCGAGAGAAAATCGAAGTTCCTGAATTCCTGCTTCAATTCCACCGGCTCGTAGATCACGCGCTTGGCTTCGTCGTCGTAGCGCACCTCGACGAAACCTGTCAGCGGGAAATCCTTGCGCAGGGGATGGCCCTCGAAGCCGTAATCCGTGAGGATGCGGCGCAGGTCCGGATGGCCGGAGAACAGCACGCCATAGAGATCGTAGGCCTCGCGCTCATACCAGTCGGCGCCGGGATAGACAGCGGTGAGCGACGGCACCAGCGTCTCTTCGTCGGCCTGGACCTTGATGCGGATGCGCAAATTCTGCTTCGGCGAAAGCAAATGATAGACGACGTCGAAACGCTTGACGCGCGACGGGTAGTCGGCGCCGCAGATATCGATGATTGAAATGAACTGGCAGCCCGAATCGTCACGCAGGAAGCTTGTCACCTCGATCAGATTGTCTGTAGCAACCGAGATCGTCAGTTCGCCATAGGCAAGCACCGCATCGGTGACGCGGCCCGGCAGCTTTTCGCCGAGATAGGTCGACAGTTCGCTCAGGGATACGGCCATGGGTCTACCGTTCGATCGTGCCGGTGCGGCGGATCTTCTTCTGCAGGAGAAGAATGCCGTAAAGCAGAGCTTCGGCGCTCGGCGGGCAACCGGGCACATAGATGTCAACCGGCACGATGCGGTCGCAGCCGCGCACCACCGAATAGGAATAGTGATAATAGCCGCCGCCATTGGCGCAGGAGCCCATCGAGATGACGTAGCGCGGCTCCGGCATCTGGTCGTACACCTTGCGCAAAGCCGGGGCCATCTTGTTGGTCAGCGTTCCCGCCACGATCATGATGTCGGACTGGCGCGGCGACGCGCGAGGAGCCACGCCAAACCTTTCAGAATCATAGCGCGGCATCGAGGTGTGGATCATCTCGACGGCACAGCAGGCGAGACCGAAGGTCATGAACATCAGCGAGCCGCTGCGTGCCCAGGTGATCAGCGCCTCGGTCGAGGTGACCAGAAAACCCTTGTCGGCCAGTTCATTGTTGATCTCGAGGAAGAACGGATCGTCGGAACCGACCGGACGTCCGGTATTGGGGTCGATCAGGCCTTTTGGCTTCGGCGCGACGAGCGTTCCGGAACTGTCGTTCAATCCCATTCCAGCGCTCCTTTTTTCCATTCATAGGCAAAGCCGATGGTCAGCACCGCCAAAAACACCATCATCGACCAGAAACCGAGCATGCCGATCTTCGAGAACGACACCGCCCACGGAAACAGGAAGGCCACTTCCAGATCGAAGATGATGAACAGGATCGACACCAGGTAGAAGCGGATGTCGAATTTCATCCGGGCATCGTCGAACGAGTTGAACCCGCACTCGTAGGCGGAAAGCTTCTCCGGATCGGGATTGCGATAAGCCACCAGGAACGGCGCGATGATAAGCGCCAGGCCTACAACCGCGGCCACGGCGATGAAGAGGACGATGGGCAGGTATGAACTGAGGAGTACGTTCATGCTCGGCTTTCCGTTGGCGGCCAATCCACTTTGATTACAGCAACCAACCCTAATGCGGAAGCGCGACAGTTTAACCGCTGAACCGTTTTAGGTGCCTTTGCTGCAACGCGGCGAGGGTTAGCGCACGGCTTTCAGCGAAGCAAGTCAAACCTTGTTCAAAAGACAGTGCTGGACGGCAGGCCGGGAAAAACTGGTCCGATCTCCTCCTGTTTGATTTCCTTCATCTTTCACTCCACTTTTGTCTCCTGACACATCTCCCGCCATTTGCCTGCTAGCATGACCGGAATCGCCGGCTAAAGTCGGGAAAATGGTTCGAGGCAAGACACTTTGACGAAGGACAAAATCTCACTCCCCGCGGCCAGGCGCATCGCGCTCGCCGCGCAAGGATTTCTCGATCCCCGCCCGGTCGGCACGCCCGATCGCCGCCACCTCGCCCGCGTGCTGTCGCGCACCGGCTTGCTGCAGATCGATTCCGTCAGCGCGGTGGTGCGCGCCCACTATATGCCGCTCTATTCGCGGCTTGGCCCCTACCCGCTGGCTTTGCTCGACAATGCGGCCATCACCCGCAAACGCACGGTGTTCGAATACTGGGCGCATGAGGCCTCGTTCCTGCCGGTCGAGACCTACCCGCTGATGCGCTGGCGCATGCAGCGGGCCGAGCAAGGCGACGAAATGTATCTCGGCCTCGCCAAATGGGGCCGCGAGCACGCCGCCTATATCGAAGAGATCTACCGCGCGGTCGCCGAGCGCGGCCCGATTGCCGCTTCGGCACTGGAAGGCCAGAAAGGTTCGGGCGGCTGGTGGGGCTGGAGCCACGCCAAGCACGCCTTCGAATGGCTGTTCTGGGCCGGACGCATCACCACGGCGCACCGCCGTGGCTTCGAGCGTTTCTACGACCTGCCCGAGCGCGTGCTGCCGCAGGCGATCCTCGATCTGCCGGTGCCGGCGGCCGAGGACGCGCACCGCGAATTGCTGCGCATTTCTGCCCGCGCCCACGGCATCGCGACGTCGGGTGACCTGCGCGATTATTTCCGCTTGTCGCCAGCCGACATGAAGGGCCGGTTGGAGGAACTGGTTGGGATGGGCGAGTTGCTGCCGGTAAACGTCGAAGGCTGGGACAAGCCGGCTTACCTCTATAAGGACGCCCGTCTGCCGCGAAAGATCGAGGCCCGCGCGCTACTGGCGCCCTTCGATCCGGTGGTCTTCGAGCGCTCGCGCACCGAGCGCCTGTTCGATTTCCACTACCGCATCGAGATCTACACGCCGGCCGAAAAGCGCCAATATGGCTACTACGTGCTGCCCTTCCTGCTCGGCGACCGGATCGTCGCCCGCGTCGATCTCAAGGCCGACCGGCCTGCGAGTGTCTTACGCGTCCACGCCGCCTACGCCGAAGCAGGCGCACCGCCTGAGACAGCTGCCCAGCTGTTCGAGGAATTGAAGCAGATGCAGGGCTGGCTGGGCCTTGAGCGCATCGAAGTGACGCCGGCCGGCAATCTGGGGAAGCTCCTGGCCGACATCGCCATGTCGTAGCCGTGCGTTGACACCGCCGCCCGCAAAAGCCTAAATCCGCTGCAGACGGTCCCCTGCCCGCAACGGCAAGGGCCAAGAGGGAATGCGGTGCGGGATTTCGGTCCCAAATCCGCGGCTGTCCCCGCAACTGTAAGCGACGAGCCAAGGCCGAAAGCCACTGGGTAACACCGGGAAGGCGGCTAACCAAGGCGACGACCCGCGAGCCAGGAGACCTGCCGTCTGAGACAAAGTATCCGATCGCCTGGCGGGTTTCCGGGCAAGGAGCACGGTTTTTGGACCAGAACAGCAGTTTTTCGGCTGGCACAGCGGACATTGCGTCCGGGGACAACGACGCCCTGACCGGCGTGACCGTCATCGTCTGCGCCTCCTGCCGCGATGAGACCGGTTCCGACGCCCATCCGGGCGCCGGCGAATTGCTGGCTGAGGACACACGCCGCGCCGCTGCCGGCGATATCCGGGTCCGCACCGCCGAATGTCTCGGCAATTGCAAGCGCCGCCTCAGCGCCGCGATCCTGCGCGATGGCTGCTGGAGCTATGTCTTCGGCGATCTGACCGCAACCAGCGGCGCCGACCTCGTTACCGGCGCAAAGCTCTTCGCGACTTCGGCCGACGGCCTCATCCCGTGGCGCGGCCGGCCCGATAGCCTCAAGCGCGGCCTCGTTGCCCGCATCCCACCCCTCGACATGCTGAAGGACTGACGATGAACGCTTCAAACCCGGCCGCCAACCTCTCCCGTGTTCCCTGCACTGTCGTTACAGGCTTCCTCGGCGCCGGCAAGACGACGCTGGTCCGCCATCTCCTGGAAAATGCCGGCGGCAAGCGCATCGCCATCATCGTCAACGAGTTCGGTGACATCGGCATCGACGGGGAAATCCTGAAAGGCTGCGGCATCGACACCTGCCCCGAGGAAAACATCGTCGAACTGGCCAATGGCTGCATCTGCTGTACAGTCGCCGACGATTTCGTGCCCGCCCTCGACAAGATCCTCGCGCTGACACCGAAGGTTGACCACATCCTGATCGAGACTTCGGGCCTGGCTCTGCCCAAGCCCCTGGTCCAGGCGTTCCAGTGGCCGAGCGTGAAGAGCCGGGTAACCGTCGACGGTGTCATCGCCGTGGTAGACGGCCCGGCGCTGGCCGAAGGCCGCGTCGCCAACGACATGGACGCTTTGCAGGCACAGCGCGCTCAGGACGAGACGCTCGACCATGACGATCCTGTCGAAGAAGTGTTCGAGGACCAGATCGCCTGCGCCGATTTGATCATCCTGTCGAAAAGCGATTTGATGGACGCCGCCGGTTCTGCCCGCGCCAACGCCATCATCAATGAACATTCCGCCGGCGCCGTGAAGATCGTGCCGACCGGGCATGGCAAGGTCGACCCGTCGGTGCTGCTTGGCCTCGGTCTCGCCGTCGAAGACGACATCGAGAACCGCAAGTCGCANTGGCAAGGTCGACCCGTCGGTGCTGCTTGGCCTCGGTCTCGCCGTCGAAGACGACATCGAGAACCGCAAGTCGCATCACGACGGCGCTTTCGATCATGAGCATGACGATTTCGACACCTTCATCGTCGACATCCCCTCGATCGCCAATCCCGACGACCTGGCCAAGCGCGTCGCCACCGCCGCCGAACAGGAAAACGTGTTGCGTGTAAAAGGCTTCGTCGATGTCGGCGGCAAGCCGATGCGGCTTTTGCTGCAGGCCGTCGGCCCACGCGTCAACCATTACTATGACCGCGCCTGGACGGCAGAGGACGATCGCCGCTCGCGTCTCGTCGTCATTGGCCTGAAGGGGCTGAACCGTCCGGCGATCGAGCGTATACTCGCCGGTTGATCTCAGGCACGAGCCGCGATGCACATACTCACCACGACCTCCGCCTCGCTCGACGATCTCGCCGAGCCAGTTGATCTCCGGCAGACGCCGGCGGATATCGTGGCGCTGTCCTTCACGGACAGCGACCTCGCCGGCCTCGCGGCGGCCTGGAAGGCCGATGCCGTCCGCCTGCCGTCGATGCGGCTGGCGGCGCTGCGCGACCTGCGCCATCCCATGTCCGTGGACCTCTGGTTCGACAGCGTCGCCCGCCACGCCAAGGTGATTTTGGTGCGCATCCTCGGCGGCTACGACTGGTGGCGCTATGGCTGCGACCAGCTTGCCGCGACTGCCCGTGCGAACGGCATCAAGCTGGCGCTGCTGCCTGGTGAAAGCCACGACGAGGATCTCAGGCTGATCGAAGCCTCGACGCTGCCGCGCGAGGAGTTGGACGGCCTGCTTGGTTATTTCCGCGAGGGTGGCCCGGAGAATATGACGGCGCTGGTGCAGCGGCTAGCGGGGTTGGCTGGGTCCGATGTGGCGGCGGCTGAGCCGGTCAGCGTGCCGAAAGCTGGCTACTACGAGCCAAGCTGCGGCGTCGTAGGCAAGTTGGATTTTGCCGATGTCGGCGTTCCTTCACACCCCCCTCTGTCCTGCCGGACATCTCCCCCGCAAGGGGGGAGATCAGCCGGCGCGGACCTCGGCACTTTTTCTGCCCAGCCGATAATAGATTCCTCTGCAACATCCCCGATCGGCGAAAGCGTCGATGACAGCGCAATCTCCCCCCTTGCGGGGGAGATGTCCGGCAGGACAGAGGGGGGTGGGCGGGAACTCGGCGCAGACAACATCAACCCTCCCATCATCCCCATCCTCTTCTACCGCTCGATGCTGCTGGCCGCCGATGTCGCGCCAATCGATGCCCTCTTTGATGCACTCCGCCAGCGCGGCATGAGACCGATCCCGATCTTCGTCTCCAGCCTCAAAGACCCGACCTCCCTGGCCTTCGTCGAAACTGCTCTGGCCGCGCTCAACCCCGCCGCCATCATCACCGCAACCGCCTTCGCCTCCGGCGCCGAACCCGGCGTCCAAACCCTGTTCGACCGCGCCTGCGTGCCGGTCTTCCAGGTCATCGTCGCCACCACCCGCCGCGACGTCTGGGACAACAACCAGCGCGGCCTGGCGCCGGCCGACCTTGCCATGCATGTCGTGCTGCCCGAACTCGACGGCCGCATCCTGGCCGGCGCGATTTCCTTCAAGGGCGAGAGCGAAACCAACCCGGCACTCGGCCACCGCGCCTTAGCGAACCGCCCGGAACCGGATCGCGTGGCGCAAGTGGCGGAGCGTGTCGCGGCGTTCATCAAGCTGCAGCAGACGCCCCGCGCGACGCGTAAGTTGGCGATCCTCATTCCGGACTATCCGAGCGCGCCCGGCCGCACTGGCTATGCAGTGGGCCTGGATGTGCCGTCCAGCGTGCTGGCCATGCTGCATGACCTGAAGGAGCAGGGCTATCGGGTTGAAGGGATTCCGCAAACGCCGCGTGAGTTGCTGGACGCGTTGGAGCGGAGAGGCGATGGGCTGGGGTTGGAGGAGTATCTGGACTTCTCAAAGGATTTGCCGGCTGACGCACTGGCTGCAGTCGAGGCGGCATGGGGCGCCCCTTCACCCTCCCCCTTGTGGGGAGGGTCGNCGGGCCACCCTCCCCACAAGGGGGAGGGTAAGAGCGGCTTCCCCTTCCGCGCCGCCACCTTCGGCAATGTCACCGTCGCCCTCGCCCCCGATCGCGGCCGCTCCGCCGACCGCCGCGCCGACTACCACGACCCGACGCTCCCGCCGCGCCACGCCCTGCTCGCCTTCGGCCTGTGGCTGCGCAAATCCCTCGGAGTCCACGCTCTCATCCATGTCGGCGCTCATGGCACGCTGGAATGGCTACCGGGCAAGACGGTTGCGCTCTCACAAAACTGCTTCCCCGAGATCGTCACCGGCTCGCTGCCCGTCATCTATCCCTTCATCGTCTCCAATCCCGGCGAAGCGGCGCAGGCGAAGCGGCGTATCGCCGCGGTCACGCTTGGCCATCTGCCGCCGCCGCTGACCGGTGCCGGCCTCGACGAAGGGCAGCACAAGCTCGAACGCCTCGTCGACGAATATGCCCAAGCCGACGGCCTCGACCGCCGTCGCCGCGACCGCCTGGCAAAACTGATCGTCGACACGGCGCAAAAGACCGGCTTCGCCTCCGAAGCCGGCGTCGCCGGAACCGATGCGCCCGACGAGGCGCTGCGCCGCATCGACGCCTGGCTCTGCGACCTCAAGGATTTCGCCATCAAGGACGGCCTGCACATCTATGGCCGCGCTCCCGACGACGAGCCCGACGCCATGCGCGTGCAAAGCGCGGAGGCCGAGAAAGCAGCACTTCTTGCCGCGCTCGACGGCCGTCACATCAAGGCGGGTCCGGCGGGCGCACCGGCGCGTGGCCGCTCCGACGTGCTGCCCACCGGCCGCAACCTGTTCACCTCCGACCCGCGCACCATGCCGACGCCGACCGCCTACGATCTGGGAAAGGCGGCGGCAGAAGAAGTCGTGCGCGGCTATATGCAGTCGCATGGCGACTGGCCGCGCTCGCTGGTCATCGACCTCTGGGGCTCGGCCTCGCTGCGCACCGGCGGCGAGGAGATCGCGCAAGGCCTGGCGCTGATGGGCTGCCGGCCGCAATGGGATTCGGCCACCGGCCGCATCACCGGCATCGAAGTGCTGCCGCCGGCCACGCTCGGCCGTCCGCGCGTCGATGTCACCTGGCGGATTTCGGGTCTGTTCCGCGACATGTTCCCGACCCAGATCGCGCTGATCGACGCCGCTGCCAACGCCGTTGCCGCGCGCGACGAGGACGATTCGGAAAACCCGCTCGCCGCCAGAACCCGTGCCGATGGCAAGATCGGCCCGCGCATCTTCGGCACCTCGCCCGGCACTTATGGCGCCGGCGTCGAGGACCTGTTGTCGAGTGGCGACTGGGCCGCGCGCGAAGAGATCGGCCGCGCCTATCTCGATGCGACATCGCATGCTTATGGCGGCGCCGAGGGCGAAGGCATCGCCTCCCCCGGCGCTTTCGAGACCCGCATCGCCGAGGCCGATCTTCTCGTCCACACCGGCGACGATCCCGGCCGCGACATTCTCGAGGGCTCCGCCGACGTCGCCTTCATCGGCGGCTTTTCGGCAGCGCTGGCGGCGCTGGGCCGCAATGCCGATGTCATCGTGCTCGACACCACCGACCCGCAAAAGCCGAAGCCGCGCTCGGTCGGCGAGGCTGTGTCGCGGGTTGTGCGGGCGCGAGCCGTCAATGCGCGTTTCATCGCCGGCCAGATGCGGCACGGCCCGCGCGGCGCCTCGGAATTCGCCGAGACCGTCGACCGTCTCATCGGTTTCGCCGAAACCACCCACGCCATTTCAGGCGCGCTGATCGAGGCCGTGCATGATGCCTATGTCGGTGATCCCGATGTCCGCGCCTTCATCCTGCGCGAAAACCCGGCCGCAGCCAAAGTCATCGCCCAGCGCTTCCTGTCGGCGCGCCGGCGTGGGCTGTGGCATCCGTTGCGCAACGCGGTCGACGACGATCTCGCGGCGCTGATCGCCGAGGCCGAGGCGCTCGGAGTCGCGGCATGAACGCCTTCTCGCGCCGCGGCGCCTGTCCGGCTCTCTCGGCGCCGATGCAGACCGGCGACGGCCTGCTGGTGCGGCTCAACCCGGTTGCTGGAGGGCTTTCCCCCAGGTCGCTGACCGGACTCTGCGAATCCGCCTTGCGCCACGGCAACGGCATCATGGAAGCGACCGCGCGCGGCAGCCTGCAGATACGCGGGCTGACAGCGGAGAGTGCGGTGCTGTTGGCGGCGGAGGTCGATGCACTGGGGATTGCAGTGCGTACCGGCGTGCCGGTCGAGACCGGGCCGCTGGCCGGCATCGATCCGCGGGAGATTGCCGATCCGCGAGCTTTGGCTGAGCGGGTCAGGGCTGCGGTCGAGGAAGCTGGGCTGACGCCAAGGCTCGGACCGAAGGTGTCGGTGGTTGTCGATGGTGGTGGGCAGTTGACGATGGATGGGGTGACGGCCGATGTCAGGCTGAAGGCGGTGCGGGACGGCGGCAACGTTATGTGGGCTTTGTCTGTTGCCGGCGATGGCCAAAGCGCGAGGCCGCTTGCGACGGCCGATGAGGATGCAGCGCGCGATATTGCGGTTGCTGCCCTCAGGATGACCGCGGAGAAAGGCCGGGAGGCACATGCGAGGGATTTGTCGGAGAGGCAGCTAGCGTCTCTCGCAGGTTGGCATTCCTTCGCGCCCCCCTCTGTCCTGCCGGACATCTCCCCCACAAGGGGGGAGATCAGCAGCATCGCTGTCAGCTCTTCGCCTTCGACGTTGAAAACTGGCGAAACCGGCGGCGACAGCACAATCTCCCCCCAAGTGGGGGAGATGTCCGGCAGGACAGAGGGGGGCGCCGTAGAGCGCTCTCGCTCGCCGATTGGCATCTTCGACTTGAACACCGGCCACGCCCTCGGCATCGGCCTGCCCTTCGGCAGCATGCCAGCGCAAAACCTTATCGAGCTTGCCAGCCGAGCGTCGAACCTCGGCGTCGCCGAAATCCGCCTCGCCCCCGGCCGCGCCTTGCTGTTCCTCGGCCAACCATCGTCCGCAAACCACCCCCTGCGAGCCACCGCCACCGCGCTCGGCTTCGTCACCACCGCCGCCGACCCGCGCACCCGCATCGCGGCCTGCCCCGGCACCCCTGCGTGTGCCTCCGGCCGCATCGCCACGCGCGACATCGCCGAGACAATCGCCGCCGAAAACGCTGATATCCTCGACTTCACACTGCACATTTCCGGCTGCGCCAAGGGCTGCGCGCACCCCGGTCTGGCGGCGCTGACATTGGTCGGCGGCGAAAACGGAGCCGGACTTGTCGTGAACGCGACGGCAAAGGCCCTTCCTGCGGGCTACAGGCCGGGCTATGACGCCGCGCGCGGCATCGGTCGCGTCGCAGCGATGGTCCGCAGCGCTCGATATCCAGGTGAAACCGCCGCCGCCTGCCTGACAAGGCTCGGACCGGCGGCAATCGCCAAGGCTTACCGACAAATTGAACAACGGAAATGAGCATGGCCGCCTACGACTACATCCATGACGGCAACGCGATCTATGAACGTTCCTTCGCCATCATCCGCGCCGAGGCCGACCTGTCCCGGTTCTCCGAGGCGGAAGCCGACGTCGCCATCCGCATGATCCATGCCTGCGGCCAGGTCGAAGCATCAAGTCATTTTGTCTTCTCCAGCGATTTCGTCGCCGCCGCCCGCAGCGCTTTGGCGGCCGGCGCGCCGATCTTCTGCGATGCCGAAATGGTCTCGCATGGCGTCACCCGCGCCAGGCTGCCGGCCGGCAATGAGGTGATCTGCACCTTGCGCGACCCGCGCACGCACGACATTGCCAAGGAGATCGGCAACACCCGCTCGGCGGCGGCAATCGATCTGTGGGGCGAGCGTATGGCCGGTTCGGTGGTCGCCATAGGCAATGCGCCGACGGCACTGTTCTATCTCCTGGAAAAATTGCGCGACGGCGCGCCGAAGCCGGCGGCGATCATCGGCATGCCGGTCGGCTTCGTCGGGGCCGCCGAATCCAAGGATGCGCTGGTGCAGAATTCCTATGGCGTGCCCTACGCCATCGTGCGCGGCAGGCTTGGCGGCAGCGCCATGACTGCAGCCGCGCTCAATTCGCTGGCGAGGCCCGGCCTGTGAACGCAGCCGTCAAAGAAGATCTGGCAAAAGGCCGTCTTGTCGGCGTCGGCACGGGGCCTGGCGACCCCGAGCTGCTGACGCTGAAGGCCGCGCGCGTTCTGGCCGAGGCCGATGTCGTCGCCTACTTCGCCAAGCGCGGCAACAACAGCAATGCGCGCGCCATCGTCGAGGCGCGCTTCCGGCCGGATATGCTGGAACTGCCGCTGCTCTACCCCGTCACCACCGAGATCGACAAGGATCACGACGACTACCGTTCGCAGATCACCGATTTCTACGAGGAGTCGGCCGAGAAGGTCGCCGAACACCTCGAAGCCGGCCGCATGGTCGCCGTGCTCTCCGAAGGCGACCCGCTGTTCTACGGCTCCTACATGCACCTGCATGTCCGCCTCGCCCATCGCTTCCCGACCGAGGTCATCCCCGGCGTCACCGCCATGTCCGGCTGCTGGTCGCAGACCGGCGTGCCTATCGTCCAGGGCGACGATGTGCTGACGGTTTTGCCCGGCACGATGAGCGAGTTCGAGCTGACACGCCGTCTCGCCGACACGGATGCCGCCGTCATCATGAAGGTCGGCCGCAATCTGCCCAAGATCAGGCGGGCACTGGACGCCACCGGCAAGCTCGCCCGCGCCGTTTATGTCGAGCGCGGCACCATGGCCGGCAGCATCTCGATGAAGCTTGCCAACAAGCCGGACGACAAGGCCCCCTATTTCGCCATCGTGCTGGTCGCCGGCTGGTCCGGCCGGCCTGGCGTTATGGGAGGCACGCCGTGAGCCGCCGGCTCACCGTCATCGGCCTTGGGCCCGGCAATGCCGATCAGGTGACGCCGCAAGCCAGCCGCGCCGTCGCCGAGGCAAAGTTCTTCTATGGCTACCAGCCTTATCTCGACCGGCTGGAGCTGCGCCCGGACCAGACCCGCGTCGCCTCGGACAATCGCGAGGAACTCGCCCGCTCCAAGGACGCGCTGGTAAAGGCGGCGGACGGCCATGATGTCGCCGTCGTCTCCGGCGGCGATCCCGGCGTGTTCGCCATGGCGGCCGCCGTCTGCGAGGCGATCGAGGCCGGCCCGGCCGAATGGCGCACCGTCGATGTCACTGTCGTGCCCGGCGTCACCGCCATGCTGGCGGTTGCCGCCCGCATCGGCGCGCCGCTCGGCCATGATTTCTGCGCCATCTCGCTGTCCGACAATCTCAAACCGTGGGATCTGATCGAGCTGCGCCTTTTGGCGGCGGCCGGCGCCGGCTTCGTCATCGCGCTCTACAATCCGATCAGCAAGGCGCGCCCTTGGCAGCTCGGCCGCGCCTTCGAATGCCTGCGCGCCATCCTGCCCGGCACCACGCCGGTCATCTTCGGCCGCGCCGCCGGCCGCCCGGACGAGCGCATCGAGGTCTTTTTGCTGGCCGATGTCGACGCGCAAAAAGCCGACATGGCGACCTGCATCATCATCGGCTCGCCGGAAACTCGCATCATCAAGCGCGGCGACAAGCCGTCGCTGGTCTACACGCCGCGCTCCGCGACGGGGTCGAGCAAATGATCGACCCAAAATTTATCAACAAGAGCGGCGAGTTCATCGACGGTCTCGGTCGAAGGCACCTCCGGCAGGAAGGGCCTGCGCACCATCACCACCTCGATACCGAGCGCCCGCGCCGCGGCGATCTTGCCGTAGGTGGCCTCACCGCCGCTGTTCTTGGATACGACGACATCGATGCGGTGCTCCTCGAGCAGTGCGCGTTCATCCGCCTCGCGGAATGGCCCGCGCGCCAGAAGGTAGGTCGCATCTGGCACCGCCAGTTTCGGCTCGACCCGATCGACGCTGCGGATGACGTAGTGATGCTGCGGCGCCGCCTCGAAAGCCGCGACCTCTTGCCGGCCGAGCGCCAGGAAGGCGCGGCGCGGCGTCGATCCAAGCGCGTGCACCGCATCGCCTGTCGTATCGACCTGCGTCCAGCGGTCGCCGTCGACAGGCTTCCAGCCGGGACGGCGCAGCGCCAGGATCGGCACACCGGTCAGGCGCGAGGCTTGCGCCGCATTGGCGGATATCTGCGCCGCATAGGGATGTGTGGCGTCGATCAGCAGGTCGATGCCCGCCTCCCTGAGATAGGCGGCCAGCCCGTCGGCGCCGCCAAATCCGCCGCTGCGCACCGGCACGCCTTGCGCGACCGGGCTTTCGGTGCGGCCGGCCAGCGACAGGGTGACACGGAAATCTTCCACCAGTTTTTCGGCCAATTGGCGCGCTTCTGTCGTGCCGCCAAGGATCAGAATCTTCTTCATGAGCACCATGTTGAACAGCGTCGGCGCTGCCCCTCACCCCTACCCTCTCCCCGTGAAGAACGGGGAGAGGGAGGCGTCAGCGCCGGAGCTTCTCCCTTCTCCCCGTCACTACACGGGGAGGTGAGGAGTGGTCTGGCTGGCAGACGAAAAGTCAATTGCTTGACTTTTCGAACGACGAACGCCTCAGGCGGATGAGGGGCGGCGCGACATGTCAAAAAAACAGCCCACGCCAAAATGGCTTACAATCGTCGGCATCGGCGAGGACGGTTTAGCGGGTCTCGGCGACGAGGCCAAGCGGCTGATCGCGCAAGCCGAATTCGTCTTCGGCGGCAAGCGGCATCTGGCGCTGGTGGCCTCCCTGGCCAAGGGCGAGGCGCGCGCCTGGCCGGTTCCTTTCGATGCCGGCATGGCAGACGTGCTGGCGCTGGCCGGCCGGCAGGTCTGCGTGCTCGCCTCCGGCGATCCGTTCTTCCATGGTGTCGGCGCTACGCTTGCCCGCAAGGTGAAGCCTGGGCAAATGCATGTTATCCCCGCGCCGTCAGCGACTTCGCTGGCCGCCGCACGGCTCGGCTGGGCGTTGCAGGACATCGAAGTGATCTCGCTGCATGGCCGCCCACTCGATCTGATCCGGCCGCTGCTGCATCCCAGGGCGCGCATCCTGGCGCTGACATCGGACGGCGACGCACCAGCGACAATAGCGCGCCTGCTCGCAGAGCTCGACTTCGGCGGTTCGCGGCTGACCGTTCTGGAAGCGCTGGGCGGACCGAACGAGAAGCTTCGCTTGGCACGTGCCGACGCTTTCGATCTCAGAGACATCAATCCGCTCAACGTGCTGGCGCTTGAGCTTGAATCGACACAAGAGGCCCGCATCCTGCCGCTGACCGTTGGCCGCGCCGACCATCTGTTCGAGCACGACGGCCAGATCACCAAGCACGACATCCGCGCCATCACGCTTGCGGCGCTGGCGCCGAGGCGTGGCGAATTGCTGTGGGACATCGGCGCCGGTTCCGGCTCCATCGGCATCGAATGGATGCTCGCTCACCCCTCGATGCGCGCCATCGCCATCGAGGCCAACAGCGACCGCGCCGCCCGCATCGTCCGCAACGCCGCGCATTGCGGCGTGCCCGGTCTTGTCGTGGTGGAAGGGTCGGCGCCCAAGGCACTGGCCGGGCTGGACACGCCGGATGCGATCTTCATCGGCGGAGGTGGCAGCGACGCCGGCGTACTGAACGCCGCCATCAAGGCGCTGCCATCTCGTGGCCGTCTCGTTGCCAATGCGGTGACGCTGGAGATGGAGGCGCTGCTTCTCGCGGAGCACATCAAGCGCGGCGGCGACCTTACCCGCATCACCATTTCCCGCGCTTCTACTGTCGGTTCGATGCAGGCCTGGCGCCCGGCCATGCCGGTCACCCAGTGGAGCTGGGTGAAGCCATGATGGTGGCGGGCATCGGCAGCCGGAAGGGCGTGAGCGTCGAAGACGTGCTCGCGGCGATCGAAACCGCCCTCGAAGCGCACGGGCTGGCGATAACGGCGCTGTCGGCCTTGGCGACCGCCGCGCTCAAGAAAGACGAAGAAGCGATCTCTGCCGCTGGCCGCACGCTCAACCTTCCCGTCATCATCGTTGATGACGCAGCACTTCAGGCCGTCTCGTCGGAGGCACTCAGCAAATCCGATCTCTCGCAGGATCTCGCCGGCACACCCTCCGTCTCAGAAGCCTCCGCCCTTGCCGTTGCCGGCCCCGGTGCAAAGCTGCTTGCTCCACGCACCGTGCTCGACCCGGTCACCTGCGCCATCGCCATCAGCGGAGACGCGCCATGACCGTGCATTTCATCGGCGCCGGTCCCGGCGCCGCCGACCTCATCACACTGCGCGGCGCCAAGCTGCTGGCAAGCTGCCCGGTCTGTCTGCATGCCGGCTCGATCGTCGCGCCGGAATTGCTGCAACACTGCGCACCGGGGACCAAACTGCTCGATACGGCGCCGATGTCACTCGACGAAATCGAGGTCGAATATGTGACAGCCCACCAGGCCGGCCACGATGTCGCCCGCCTGCATTCCGGCGACCTCTCGGTGTGGAGCGCCGTGGCCGAGCAGATCCGCCGGCTGGAAAAACACGGCATTCCTTACACGCTGACGCCGGGCGTTCCCTCTTTCGCCGCCGCAGCCGCAGCCCTTCGCCGCGAACTGACCATTCCCGAGGTGGCGCAAAGCCTGGTGCTGACCCGCGTCTCCGGCCGCGCCTCGAAAATGCCGCCGGGCGAAACGCTGGCCGGCTTCGGTCGCACCGGCGCCACACTGGCCATTCATCTCGCCATCCACGCCATCGACCGAGTCGTCGCCGAATTGTCGCCGCATTATGGCGGCGATTGCCCGGTGGCGATCGTCTTTCGCGCTTCATGGCCGGACGAGCGCGTGCTGACCGGCACGCTCGCCACGATCGAGGCACTGCTCGCCGCCGACCCGATGGAGCGCACGGCGATCATCTTCGTCGGCCGCTCGCTGGCAGCGGAAGGTTTTGGCGAGAGTTCATTGTACGACGCCCACTACCAGCGGCGTTTCCGGGGACGGGACGGATTGTGAGCGGCAAGACCAAAAGCGAAAACACCACGCTCGAACAGGCCCTTGCCCGGCTGAACTTCAAGCCGCGCCGGCTTGAGCCGGGCCATGTCTGGCTGGCCGGCGCCGGCCCCGGCGATCCCGGCTGCCTGACGCTGGAAGTGCTGGCGGCATTGGCCGAGGCCGACGCTGTGGTCTATGACGCGCTGGTCTCCTCTGACGTTGTCGCCGTTGCGGACAATGCCCAGCTGTTCTTTGCAGGAAAACGCGGCGGCAAACCGTCCATGAGGCAGGACGATATCACCGCTTTGCTGGTGCGGCTGGCACGCGAGGGCCGCCGCGTCGTCCGGCTGAAGGGCGGCGATCCCTATATTTTCGGCCGCGGCGGCGAAGAGGCGCTGGCGCTGGCGCGCGAAAAAATCCCTTTCCGCGTCATGCCCGGCCTGACATCGGGGCTGAGCGCGCTGGCCGCCACCGGCATTCCCGCAACCATGCGCGGCATCAACAAGGCGATCATCCTGGCGACAGGTCATGCCGCCGGCACAGATGACGATCTCGACTGGGGCGCGATCGCCCGCACCGGCCAGCCGGTGGTCATCTATATGGGCATGGCCAATCTGCCTGTTATCGCCGCGTCGCTGCTCGAAGGCGGGCTGGCGCCGTCGACGCCGGCGGCTGTCATCGTCTCGGCGACGACACCGCAGGAGCGGACCGTCGTCGCGACACTCGCCACCATTTCCGAAGCGGCCGCCGCGGCGGAATTGGCCTCGCCGGCCCTCATTGTCGTCGGCGGCATCGTCGCCATGCGCGCAGCACTGGCGGGTAACGCATGACCCGCGCCATCATCATCGGCGCGCCGCGTTCCGGCTCCGGCAAGACCAGCGTCACCATCGGCATTTTGCGCGCGCTCGCCCGGCGCGGCATCAAGGTGCGCGGCGCCAAGTCCGGCCCCGACTATATCGATCCGGGTTTTCATACCGCCGCCACTGGCCTGTCCGGCGTCAACCTGGACAGCTGGGCGATGTCGCCTGACCTGCTCAACGCGTTGGCCGGCAATGCCACCGAGGACGCCGATTTTATCTTCCTCGAAAGCGCCATGGGCCTGTTCGACGGCATCCCGGCCGGACAAGGCCGCACCGGCTCGGCCGCCGATCTGGCGCGGCTCTACCACCTGCCGGTGCTTTTGGTGCTCGACGTCTCGGGACAGTCGACGACGGCGGCCGCCGTCGCGAAGGGATTTGCCACCTACGACCCGGATGTGCGCATGGCCGGAATCGTGCTCAACCGTCTCGGCAGCGAGCGCCACCGCAAGCTGTGCAGCGAGGCGATCGAAACGCTCGGCCTGCCGGTCGTCGGCGCCATCCTGCGCGATCCCACGCTCAATTTGCCGGAGCGCCATCTCGGCCTCGTCCAGGCCGGCGAATATGCCGACCTGATGACGCATCTCGACCGCCTCGCCGACATGGTCGAGAAATCCCTCGACCTTGACGCCATCATGGCGCTGGCCGCGCCGTTTTCGCCGTCACCGGGCAGTTTCGAAAATGCCTTGCAGCCGCCCGGCCAGCGCATCGCACTCGCCGAAGATGCCGCTTTCACCTTCCTCTATCCGCACGTCGCCGCCCACTGGCGTCAGGCCGGCGCCGAGATCGTGCCGTTCTCGCCGCTCGCCGACGAAGCACCGGCGCAGGATTGCGATGTCTGCTGGCTGCCCGGCGGCTATCCCGAGCTCCACTCCGGCAGCCTCGCGGCGGCGACCAATTTCCGAGCTGGCATGGCCAGGTTTGCCGAGACCAAGCCGATCCATGGCGAGTGCGGCGGCTTCATGGTGCTGGGCCAAGCGCTGGAGGACGCGGCCGGCGAGACGCACGCCATGCTTGGCCTGCTCGGCCATTCCACCAGCTTTGCCAAGCGCAAGATGAACCTCGGCTACCGCGAGGCACGCCTGCGCGTCGCCTGTCCGCTGGGGCCGCAAGGCGCGCTGATCCGTGGCCATGAATTCCACTATGCGCAGATGATTGCGACCGGCAATGACGAGCCATTGGCCGATCTCGCCGACGGTCAGGGCAATCCGCTCGGCGCCTCCGGCTATCGCCGCGGCCATGTCAGCGGCACCTTCTTCCACGCCATTGCGAGGGGTGCATGACCTCCGTGCCCTCGCCCCGGCAAGCGTTCGACGACATCGCGCTTTGCCTCGTCTTCTTCACCCGGCTGCCGCTGCCGGTCTTCGACTTTCGTGGCCGCAGCCTGGCCGATGCGATCTGGGCGGCGCCTGCCGCCGGCCTCGCGGTCGCTTTGGTCGGCGCCGTCGTCTACGCCATCGGGGTAAAGCTCGGTCTCGCCGCTGGGCCGGCGGCCGCACTTGCGCTTGCAGCAACCCTGCTCGCCACCGGCTGCCTGCATGAGGATGGGCTGTCGGATGTCGCAGATGGCTTTGGCGGCGGCAAGACGCGCGATAAAAAACTCGAGATCATGCGCGACAGCCGTATCGGCGCCTATGGCGCTTCGGCGCTTGGCCTGTCGATGCTCATTCGCTGGAGCGCGCTGTCGCAACTGGCCGATCCGACAAGCGTTCTCTTCGCGCTGATCGCCGCCCATGCCGCCTCGCGAGGCCTGCTCGGCGCGTTCATGCATCTGGCGCCGGCGGCGCGCAGTGACGGCCTGTCTGCCGGCGCCGGGACCGTCTCGACCCAGACAACTGTTCTCGGCGCCGTGCTCGGGGCCATCCCGCTTCTGACTCTGGGGCTCGGCGGCGCCTTTGCCGCACTGATCCTGCTCGCTCTCGTGTTCAGCGCCTTGCGCGCGCTCTGCCTCAACCAGATTGGCGGCCACACCGGTGACACGATCGGCGCCCTGCAGCAGTTGGGCGAGATCACTGTCCTGCTCGTCGCTTCCATTTCCCTGTCCTGATTCTTCCCCGGAGATTCCTTCCCCATGCCATTCAAATCATTCGACGAACTGCGCGCCGCCTGTCTCGATCTGCCTGCCGGCAGCGATACCGCCGCCAACGCCGTCGCCCGCCGCCAGGACACGCTGACCAAGCCTCAAGGCAGCCTGGGCCGGCTGGAAACTCTCGCCGCCTGGCTGGCGCGCTGGCAGGGTCGCGACATGCCGAAACTGGACCGCGTCAAAGTCTTCGTGTTCGCCGGCAACCACGGTGTGACGGCGCAAGGCGTTTCAGCCTTTCCCTCGGAAGTGACGGTGCAGATGGTGGCGAATTTCGCCGGCGGCGGCGCCGCCATCAACCAGCTTGCCCGCATCGCCGGCGCGGAACTCGACGTCATCCCGCTCGATCTCGATCATCCGACCGGCGACTTCACTGACGTGCCGGCAATGGACGAAAAAAACTTCCTCGCCGCCGTCTCGGCTGGCTATGACGCGGTGACGAAAGACCTCGACCTCGTCTGTTTCGGCGAGATGGGCATCGGCAACACCACGCCGGCGGCCGCCATCTCGACCGCCCTGTTCGGCGGCGGCGCTGAAAAATGGACCGGGCGCGGCACCGGCGTCGACGATGCCGGGCTGAAGCGCAAGGTCATCGCCATTGAATCCGGCCTCAAGCGCCATGCCGACGCGCTGTCCGACCCGCTGAAGATCGCCGCCGCCCTTGGCGGACGAGAACTCGCCGCCACCTTCGGCGCCACGCTCGCCNCCCGCCGCAACAATGTCCCGGTGCTGCTCGATGGCTTCGTCTGCACGGCCGCGGCAGCGCCCTTGGCGCGGCTGCACCCGTCTGGCCTCGCCCACACCATCGCCGCCCATGTCTCGGCCGAATCCGGCCACCGCCGCCTGCTCGAAGCGCTCGGCCTGCCGCCGCTGCTCGACCTCGGCATGCGGCTCGGCGAAGGCTCCGGCGCCTGCCTAGCCGTCAACATCGTCCGCTCGGCGCTGGAGTGCCACACGGGCATGGCGAGCTTTGCCGAGGCTGGTGTTTCGGAGAAGTAGCTAGAGCGATTTGACGGGAGGGCGCCGGCCCGAACCTTCACTGACCATCGTCGGGCCGATCACTGGCATTCCGGGCTGGTGGCTCGAACAGCACGGCCGCTGAAAGATTCCCCACCTGGGGGTTGGCCCGCTGCTTCTGTGGTGGGCTCTTTTTACTGGCACTATTCGCCGCCGTTGCCGACAAAATGTGATTGACGTAACGGTGACCAGGCGCAATCATTACGGATTGTGCAGGGTGAGGGCGTTTTCAATGAAACTCGTTGTCTTTGGCGTAGCAATAGTATTGGCCGCTACCGGAGCAGCTGTTGCGAAAGAGAAGAAAAAGGTGGCCACCGCTCAGGCTACAACCTCGTGTTCTACAGCTCATAAGAAGGCTGGCAGCAAGCCGACCGCGAAACCGGATTGCAAATCGACAGGCACCGTGTTTGCGCGACCGTCAAATAGGGCCGAAAACTTCCTGGATCATTATAATCCGCGCTTAGGGTATGACACCAGTCCGTGGTTTCAAACTGGCTTTAATTGATGGCGGCTTCGGCTTCCGGGCCTTTCTTAATCCAGCGCGGCCTTCCCTCCTTCGCCAAATAGCGCACCGGCTTACCGGCCGCCGAGTTTACGGCAAACCTGCCCCATGATTGAGGCATGTCGAGGCGCGTCAACGCGTCCGGCATTCCAAGGTCTTCCACCAACTTTTCTAGAAATTTGGTGGGTGCGCACAGGATTGAACTGTGGACCCGCTGATTAAGAGTCAGCTGCTCTACCAACTGAGCTACGCACCCACTCGACCGGTAAAACCGGCGTTGGCGGGCATATAGCCGCCGATACCGGTCCTGTCCAGCCCTGCCGGAATCATTTCCCGACAAATCGCTGAACTGCCGCAGGCGGTCACACGAACAGCCTGCCTTCCGCCACCTTGATGGCATGGCCGCCGATGCGCGCGGAGGCCAGTTTTCCGCCTTCGACAGTGAGTTCCAAGCGGATACGTGACGGGCGGCCCATCTCCAGCCCCTGCTCGATCCACAGCTGCGAAATGCCGTCGGTGGGCGCATCGAAATGCATGATGGCGCCGGCAAAGGCCGCCGCCGCCGACCCGGTCGCCGGGTCTTCATAGGACGGCGTGCCCGGCACGATCATGCGGACATGGAAGGCGCTGTCATGGTTCACCGTCTGGCGGCAATAGACATACGGGCTGGCGAAGGCCCATTCGCTCTTGCGCGGCGCCAGTTCCGACCAGGCCTGGTTGTCGAGCTTGATCCGGCCGGCAGCCTCCAGATTGGCAACCGGAATGGTGACGTAAGGCACGCCTGCCGACCAGAACGACACCAGGTGATTCTCGAAGCCGATCTCGTGCGGCGCCAGCCCGAGGGCGGCGCCGATCGCCTCCGGGTCGGCATCGAGCTTCAGCGGCTCCGGCAGCTTCGCCATGTCGAACTCGGCAAAGGTGGCGCCATCGTGCCGGCTGACGGCGCAGCGCACCGGGCCGATATTCTCCTCCAGCACGAAGATGCCGGCTTCGCCCTCGCCTGTCAGTTCGGCCAGCGCGATCGCGGCGCCAACTGTCGGATGTCCGGCGAACGGCATCTCATAGTCGGGCGTGAAAATGCGGATGCGGTTGCGATGTTTTGGATTGTCCGGCGGCAGTACGAAGACCGATTCGGACAGGTTGAACTCGCGCGCAATGGCCTGCATGGCGGCTGTATCCAGCCCTTGGCTGTCGAGCACGACGGCCAGCGGATTGCCGGCCAGCCGTTCCGTCGTAAACACATCGTAAAGCAAGTAATTGCGCATCTGCATCTTGGAAACCTTCCGCCTCAATCCGAACATGGCCGAAATTTAATTTGATATTCGAACCACCAAGCCTGATCTGTCCACCTATAGGGACATTACGCTTTCATAGGGGTCCGGCGTGGACCAGCTTGTCAATCTGCCAAAGACGGAATCGGATTCCGCCATCGAGGCGGCGCTCGGGCTTGATCAGAGCGGCGTGCGCAAGACGCGCCGCCGGGGCTGGCTCTACGCGCTGCTGGCGCTGATCGCACTTGCCGCCGGGTTGGCTGGCTACCAATGGTTTGCCGGCTCCCCGGCCAAGATCGACTACACCACCACGCCGGCTACCATTGCCGACCTCACCGTCGCGGTTTCGGCGACCGGCACGCTGCAGCCCCTCACCCAGGTCGACATTTCAAGCGAGCTGTCCGGTATCATCCGCTCGGTCTCGGCCGAAGAGAACCAGCAGGTCAAGAAGGGCGACGTGCTGGCGACGCTCGACACGGTGAAACTCGAGGTCCAGATCGAACGCGCCGAAGCCTCGGCCAAGGCCGCTGCCGCCAATGTCGAGGACGCCACGGTAACCCTGAAGGAGAACGAAAGCGCCCTCACCCGCGCGGCCGAACTGACCAGGCGTGGCATGGCGACCGATCAGTCGCTCGAGGCGGCGACTGCCACGCGCGACCGCTCCAAGGCGGCGCTCGATAGTGCGCAGGCCAATCTCGCCATCGCCCAGGCCGATCTCAAGGCGCAGCAGACCGACCTTGCCAAGAGCACCATCTATGCGCCGATTGACGGCATCGTCTTGACGCGTTCCGTCGACCCCGGCCAGACGGTCGCCTCCTCGCTGCAGGCGCCGGTTCTGTTCATCATCGCCGCCGATTTGAGGAACATGGAATTGGTGGCGGCGGTCGACGAGGCCGATATCGGCGCGGTCAAACCAGGCCAGCATGCACGCTTCACCGTCGATGCCTTTCCGGAGCGGCCGTTCGACGCCGAGATCCGCGACATCTCCTACGCCTCGGTCACCACCGACGGCGTCGTCACCTACAATGCACGGTTGGAAGTCGACAATAACGAGCTTTTGCTGCGGCCCGGCATGACCGCCACGGTTTCGGTCGTCACCAGGCAGGCCAAGAGCGTGCTCACCGTGCCGTCCACCGCTTTCCGCTACCGCCCGGCGCAGCAGGCCGCGCGCGCGTGGAGCCTCAGCGATCTGTTCACCGGCCGCATGAGCCGTGGCGGCAACCGCCGCCAGCCGGTGAAGGCGCCCACCGACGGCTCACGCACGCTCTATGTGCTGGAGAACGGCCGGCCGCACCCGGTCAACGTCAAGATCGGCTCCACCGACGGCGAACTGACCGAGATCACCTCCGGGCTGGATGAAGGTGCAGAGGTTATCACGACCTCGCAGCTGCGGAGCTGACGCCATGGCCGCGGGCCTCATCGGTTTCGACACGGTCTGGAAGAGCTATGGCCAGGGCGAAGCCAAGGTCCATGCGCTGGCCGGCGTCGACCTCGCCATCCAGCGTGGCGAATTCGTCGCCATCATGGGCCCGTCCGGTTCGGGCAAATCGACCGCGATGAACATCATCGGTTGCCTCGACACGCCGACGGCCGGAACCTACTCCTTCATGGGCATCGACGCCGGGCGGCTCGACCGCAACCGCCGGGCGCTTCTGCGCAATCTCTATATCGGCTTCGTCTTCCAGGGTTACAATCTGTTGCCGCGCACCACGGCGGCGGAAAATGTCGAGCTGCCGCTGATCTATCGCGGCGCGCCGGCCCGCGAGCGCCGCGATCTTGCCATGCAGGCGCTGGCGGAGGTCGGCCTGGTCGGGCGCGAACATCACACGCCGGCCGAACTCTCCGGTGGTCAGCAACAGCGCGTGGCGATCGCGCGCGCCATCGTCACCAGGCCGACGCTGCTCGTCGCCGACGAGCCGACCGGCAATCTCGACACCGCCCGCACGCATGAGATCATGGAGTTGTTGACGCGGCTGAACCGGGAGCTCGGCTTGACCATCGCCATGGTCACCCACGAGGCCGATGTCGCCGATTATGCCGAGCGCACCATCCGCTTCCTCGACGGCCACGTCGCGTCCGACACGGCCAAGTCGGAGTTGGCGTCATGATCTGGGAAACCGTCCGCCTCTCTCTGCGCTCCATCCGCCGCAATGTGCTGCGCTCGTTCCTGACGCTGCTCGGCATCGTCATCGGTGTCGCCGCCGTCATCGCCATGCTGACCATCGGTTCGGGCACCACGGCCAAGGTCAAGTCGGACATCGCCAAGCTCGGCTCGAACCTGCTCGTCGTCCGTTCCGGCCGCCCGGCAGGCACCGGCGGACCAGGCGGGCTCGACCAGGCGGTACGGCCTCTGGCCGACAAGGATGTAGCCGCCCTCGTAGCCCACCTGACCGGAGCGCGCGCCATTGCGCCGGCGTCGCAGAAACAAGTCCGCGTCATTTTCGGCACCGAGAGCCTGACCTCGGGCGTCACCGGCACCGACAGCGCCTATCTCGACGCCCGCGACTGGAAGCTGGTGTCGGGCCGCCCGTTCTCGGATTCGGAAACACGCTCCGGCACCGGCGTCTGCCTGATCGGCGAAACGGTGCGCCAGCAATTCTTCGGCGCCGGCGAACCCGAGGGCGAGATCATCCGCGTCAACCGCACCTCGTGCAAGATCATCGGCCTGCTCGAACCCAAGGGCTATACCGGCTTCGGCCAGGACCAGGACAATGTCGTCTTGATGCCGCTTGCCGCCTATCAGCGCCGCATCGCCGGCAACCGCGACATCGACAACATCTACGTCGCCGCCGACGACCGCACCCCGACCACCGAATTGCAGCCGCGAGTCGAGGACATTTTGCGCGACACCCGCCGCATCACGCCGGACCGCGAAGACGATTTCTCGATCCGCGACATGACCCAGATCGCCGACGCCATGGCCAGCGCCACCACCACCATGACCGGCATGCTGGGCGCCGTCGCGGGCGTCAGCCTGCTGGTCGGCGGCATCGGGATCATGAACATCATGCTGGTCTCGGTCACTGAGCGCACCCGCGAGATCGGCATCAGGCTCGCCATCGGCGCGCATGAAAAGCACATCCTCATCCAGTTCCTGGTCGAGGCGACGGTGCTGTCGCTGCTCGGCGGCATTATCGGCATCCTGATCGGCCTGGCGCTGGCCGGCCTCGCCTCGGCAACGCTGGCCATACCGTTTGCGCCGAGCCCGGCGGTCATCCTGCTCGCCGTCGGTTTTTCGGCGCTGATCGGCATGGTGTTCGGCTTCTTCCCGGCGCTGCGCGGCGCCAGGCTCGACCCGATCGACGCGCTGCGCCACGAATAAGCGCCAGATCAGCTCCACCGCAACCAACCGCTATCCACAAGGATGGGTGCTTGTCGACATCGGCAATACTTGTTGTCGTCCGGTCTGCGATGCTAATTTTAGAGCAAAGCATCTGGTCAAGGAGTGGCAATGAGCAAGAGGGCGCGGCTGATTCTGACGATGGTGATCATCGAAGGCGCCCTTGCGGGACTTTGGTGGTATCTCGCCCGCTACGGCATGGCCAATCCCGATCGTGTCACCGCCGATTTTCAGGCAGTCGTCGGCCAGACGATGGGCATGGTCATGGGTGGATTGCTGGGCATCGGCGTCATCCTGTTCCTCGTCGCCGCCCGCAACGACCGCAAGGCGGCGCAGAACAATCCGCGCCGTTAGCCCCCGCCACCGCCAAAATGCCACTCGACCAGCGGCTTCATATGCGGTGCCAGCCCTTCCGGCAGGTCGGCGGCGTGGCGGATGATCACCGGCCCCTCGATCTCCGGCTCGGTCTCGGTCGCGACGAAGGCGCCGATGCGCCGCGCAATCTCGTCGGCCGGCGCATCGAGGTGGTAGCGGCGGAAGAGGACCGTGCCGGTCGAAGTCGACAGCGCATGGTAGCGCTTGCCGCGCGCAGCGCCTGTCAGGTCAAGCCCGGTCTCCTCGCGCACTTCACGGATCATGTTGAAATCGACATCGACGCGGCCATCGCGAAAATCGATCGGCTCGAACGAGCCGGCAGCGAAGTAGACACTGCCGGCCGGGACCGTGTGCGCGCCCATGCGGATCGCCACCAGGGCGTTGTCGCCGGCGACCAGCATGGCGTGACCATAGGCATGCTCGGCGCCCGTCCCCTGCCGGTTCTTTCGCCACAGCAGGAAGGTCGAGTACTTCACCGCGTGACAACGCCCGACGATCCGGTTGTCGCGCCAGGCGAGCGCCGAGAGCAGCACCACCGTGCCGTCGAACAGCGCCGGATTGGCCGTAACCTCACGCCGCCAGTTGTCAGTGATCGCCTGCGCGTTGTCGCGCTCGAACGGATGCGGGCCGGGGTCGAGCCGGACGTCGATTTCGTCGACGGGCAGGATGACGTTGCGCGGCAGGTCGAAGCTCACCGTGCTCAAGCCATGTCCAGGGTAATTGCGACGGGACAATGGTCCGACGCCTTCGGCCGGTCCCAGCCGGCGCGCGGAAAGCGCTCCACCGCCTGTCCGGCCGGAAAGATGGTGCGCCAGGGCTGGCCGTTGCGGATGATGTCGGGAACCGCCGTCGCATTCTTCGCCGCCAGCCCTTTCGACAGCAGGATGTAGTCGAGTTGGCACAGATGCCGCTCCTTCGGCCCGCGCGTGTGGTAGAAACTCCAGCGGTCCATCTCCGGCCGGCGTTCGACGACATTCTCGCAAAACCCGCCGGCGGTGAGCACATCGATACAGGACTGGCTCTCGTCGATCACCTGGAAGCGGTAGCCGTCGACAGCGTCGCCCTCGATCTTCACCCGCTGGCGGTAGTCGTTCATGTCGCCGCAGATCGCCCAGTTTTTATCGGCTGCGTGCTCTTTGCCGAAGCGCTCCTCGATGATGCGGCGCACGGCTTGCGCCTCGGCGATGCGCACCGGCATCGTCGCCTCGCGGCCGTCGAGCCCATTGCGCGGCGAGCCCATCGATTTGAAATGGACGAGGTAAAGCGTCAGCGGCACGCCGCCGACCTTGATGTCGACCTCCAGGCAATCGCGCCGGAAGATGCGTTCATTGGCCAGGTTGCCGAGCGCCTCGAGTTCAGGCGTGTGCAATCCGAACTGCTCGAACGTGACATAGGCATGGCTGGTCATGCGCACGAATTCGATCGGCTGACCTTGCGCTGTCTCGTTGCGCATCATCAGGGCAACGTCGATGCCGCGCGAATCATTGCCGGCGGTGGTGTATTTCTGCCGGTAACCCTCGCCCACCATCTTGAAGAGATAGCCATACTCGAACGCCTTCAGCGCCTCGATGTTGTCAACCTCCTGCATGCAGATGATGTCGGCGCGGGTGGCGGCGATGGCGAGCGCGGTCAACTGGCGCGTATCGTCGGACTGTGCGATGGCGCGCGCCTGCTCCAGCATCCGGTATTCGGCTTCGCTCTGGATGTCGAAAAGCGCCAGCGTGCGGTCTTCGTTGAGCTGGTTGCGGAAGCCCGAGAAATCGAACCTGTTCATCAGGTTTTCGACATTGAAAGTGGCGAGGCGCAGCGACATGGGCTGACCTTTGCCTGCAAGCGCCCATGAAAACAAGGGCTGCTCGTCATGGCTGATGGAACCTTTCCGTTCATCCTCCGTTCAGACGCCAAGGTCCATCAATAGGCCACTTCCCTGGGGTATCCGGGCGTGGGGCCTGTATCACTTGGAGAGTGCAATGAGCTCGCTCTTTTCGTCCACAGTCAAATCCGGGCTGTTAGCGCTCGGTCTTTTCTCGGGTCTCACGGCGCCATCCGCCGCCGGCCCGATCCTGCAGCCGGACTTGTCGGTGCCGGCAAGCACCGCATTGTCTGACATCACACCGGTTCGCGACAGCTGGGCGGGCGGCAATGACCGCCGCTCCTTCAACGATTGGCAGTGGCGCCGCCACGACGGCCGTCACTTTGCCCGGTCAGGCAACTGGAACAACGGCAACTGGAATGGCGGCAACTGGAACGGCGGCGACAACTGGCGCTGGCGCCATCACCGTCACCATCGCGGCCGTGATTTTGACAGCGGCGCCGCAGCAGTTCTCGGCCTCGGCCTGGGTCTCGGCCTCGGCAGCATCTACAACAACGGCTACTACAACAACGGCTATTACAATGACGGCTATTACGTGCAGCCGGCGCCCCGCCGCTATTACCGCACGCAGCGTCTGTCCAGCGCCCATGTCCAGTGGTGCTACGACCGCTATCGGTCCTACCGGGCCTGGGACAACACGTTCCAGCCCTATGGTGGCCCGCGCCAGCAATGCTGGTCGCCCTACAGCTGAACTATAAACGACAATACACGACGGCGCCGCCCCATCGCGGCGCCGTTTTCATTTGGGAAAGACGGCTGGTCTCGGTCACCGCTAACCATATGTTTATCGGCTCAGCCTATCCGTGATATCGTGCCCCATCTGACGATCGCGCCGATCCGGTCGCGAAGGACGTGCCGTCATGGCCGACAACGAATTGCGAAACAAACACCGGCAGCGCGTGCTGAAAGGCGCGACGATTCTGACCGGCCTCACCAATTCCGAGGTCAAGTGCACGGTGCGCAACATGCATGCCGGCGGCGCCGAGCTGAAAGTGTCTATAGACGCGCGCGTCCCGGACGAGTTCCTGCTCTATGTGCCGGTCGACGGCATCGGCTACAAGGCCATCGTGCGCTGGCGCCGCGACGACCGCATCGGCGTCGAGTTCACCGGCACCGAGCCGAAGCCCCATTGGCACTATGGCTGAGTATCCTGATCGATAAACCGGCATGAAAGAGCCGGCGGATCGCTCCGCCGGCTCTTTGCTCCCAATCCCGACGACTGCGGGTTAGTTCTTGGCCTTGTCGACCAGCTTGTTCTTGGAAATCCAGGGCATCATGGCGCGCAGCTTGGCGCCGACTTCCTCGATCTGGTGGCTGTCATTGTTGCGGCGGATGCCCTTGAAGCGCGACATGCCGGCGCGGTATTCCTGCATCCACTCCGAGGTGAATTTTCCGGTCTGGATGTCTTTCAGCACGCGCTTCATCTCGGCCTTGGTCTCGGCGGTAATGATGCGCGGGCCTGAGACATATTCACCCCATTCGGCGGTGTTCGAGATCGAGTAGTTCATGTTGGCGATGCCGCCTTCATAGATCAGGTCGACGATCAGCTTGACCTCGTGCAGGCACTCGAAATAGGCCATTTCGGGTGCGTAGCCGGCCTCAACCAGCGTCTCGAAGCCGGCGCGGATCAGCTCGACCAGGCCGCCGCAGAGCACGACCTGCTCGCCGAACAGATCGGTCTCGCATTCCTCGCGGAAATTGGTCTCGATGATGCCCGAACGGCCGCCGCCGACGCCGCAGGCGTAGGACAGAGCGAGATCGAGCGCGTTGCCGGAAGCATCCTGGTTGACGGCGACCAGGCACGGCACGCCGCCGCCCTTCTGGTATTCGCCGCGCACCGTGTGGCCGGGGCCTTTCGGCGCGATCATGACGACATCGACGGTCGACTTCGGCTCGATGAGGCCGAAATGCACGTTGAGGCCGTGCGCGAAGGCAATCGCGGCGCCGTCACGAATGTTTGGCGCGATTTCGTTTTTGTAGATGTCGGCCTGCAATTCGTCAGGCGTCGCCATCATCATCAAATCGGCCCATTTGGCAGCGTCCGCCACGCTCATCACCTTGAGCCCGTCAGCCTCGACCTTCTTGGCGGTCGCCGATCCCGCCTTGAGGCCGATGGCGATTTCCTTGGCGCCGGAATCCTTGAGGTTGAGCGCGTGCGCCCGGCCCTGGCTGCCATAGCCGATAATGGCGACCTTCTTGCCCTTGATCAGATTGAGATCGGCGTCGCGATCGTAATAGACACGCATCTTTTGCTTCCTTCCCGTAGAGATTAGAGGCCTTGCGGCCCGGTTTTTGCTCCATAAAGAGCGAGAAACTGCTGCGTCGCCCGGGCGGCATCGCCGCCGATCGCCGCTTCAGTCAATTCCAGCCTGTCGCCGAGCAGGAGACGGATCTGCACGTCGCGGGCGACCAGCCCGAAAAAGGTCCGGAACGCCATTTCGGCGTCCGTAAAGTCGAGCAGCCCGGCCTGCTTGCCGGCAAGCAGCACCGGCTTCAGCCGTCTGGCCAGCGCGAAACGGCCATTCTCCAGCACGATGGCGCCGAGATCGTCCTTTCCGGATCNAGCCAGTCCGAGGCGAAGCCTTCCAGGCTTGCCGTCAGCGAGGCAAGATCCAGCCGCTCACCGTCGACCGGCACCACGCGCACTTTCGATGCCTGCCACTGCACGGTCGCCGTCAGCAGTCCGTCGCGGTCGCCGAACCATTTGTAGAGCGTTTCCTTCGAGCAGCTGGCGCGGCGCGCCACCGCCGTCATGGTCAGATTGTCGCCCTCCTCGACCAGCAGCCGCAAAGCCGCGTCCAGGACGGCCTTTTGCCGCTCTGTCAGCACTTCGCTGGTATCGATGTCGGCGCTTGCCTGCAACAATTTCCGCCCATTCGATGAGGTCGCCGGGTCGCCTCAAACGGCGTACCGTACGTTACGGTTCGGCATATTGCGCAATCCTATGCTCGACGCAAGGGGTCAGGTAGAAAAATCGTCGACGTGAGAGCCGCCGAGCAAACCACGAGATTCTGACGGATCAATCATCGGCGGGCGGATGGCGCAGCTCTCCAAGCAGGCTCGCCAGTATCTTCAGCTCCTCCGCGGAGAGTTTTGCGCCGACCAATTCCGCAATCGACCGTCCATAGACAGCCCACATCCGTCGCCTGGTCTCACGGCCCTTGGCCGAGATGCGGATGGTTTGGCCGCGGCCGTCGTCGGCAACCCTGAGTTTCTCGACCAGTCCTTCGGCCTCGAGCCGCGCCAGAAGCCGCGAGATATTATACTGCGCAAACAGAGTGCGCTCGGTCAGCTGAAATGGCCGCAGCCCGCCCTCACCCGCCTCGGCGAGTTCATGCAGCACGTCATACCAGTCGAGCGGCGGCAAGCCGCTAGTCTTCAAAGCCTCTTCCGCCTTTTCGATGAGCTGGCGCGAAACCCGCATCAGGCGGGCCCAGGCCTTGACGGCTTCGGGCGAAGGCGTGGTTGTTTTGGCCATGACCCATTCTAGGCGATAGATGCAGTTGCATCAAGCTTGACGGTCAATGCACTTGCATCTATATGCATGCAACTGCATCGATCCGGGAAAGATCCATGAAACACGAAATTTGCAAAGTCGCCGACGTCCCACAGACGGGCAGCCTGATCGCGCCATTCTTCGGCCGCGAGGTCCATATTTGGCGCAGCGGTGAGCGCATCCGCGCCGCCGCCAATGTCTGCCTGCATTTCGGCGGGCCGCTCGACTGCAAGGACGGCAAGCTGGTCTGCCAATGGCACGGCGCCGCCTTCGACATGACATCAGGCGACCGGATCGAAGGTCCGGCGCCAAAAGCGTCGCGACTGATGTTCCTGTCGACGCGCGTCGAGGACGGCGCGTTGAACTATGTCTGGGGAGAGTGACATGCCTGAGAAGAATGAAATGACTGAGAAGAATGAAATGACTGGCAAGCTCATTCTCGTCAGCCATCATCTATGCCCCTATGTGCAGCGCGCGGCGATCTCGCTGGCCGAGAAGGGCGTACCGTTCGAGCGTGTCACCATCGACCTCGCCAACAGGCCGGACTGGTTCAAGGCGATTTCGCCGCTGGGCAAGGTGCCGCTGCTGATCGTCCACGCAAATGGCGAGGAGACGGTGATCTTCGAATCTGCCGTTATTCTCGAATTCCTCGAGGAGACGCAAGCCAATCCTCTGCATCCGGCCGACGCCTACGCCCGTGCCCGGCATCGCGCCTGGATCGAGTTCGGCTCAGCGACATTGAACGCCATCGGCCGGTTCTACTCGGCATCGACGGAGGCCGCCTTCCTGGCGGAATCCGCAGCGCTGTCAGCCATGTTCGATCGTGTCGAGAACGAATTGGCCGACCAGGCCGGACCGTGGTTCAGCGGCCAGCGCTTTTGCCTCGTCGACGCCGTCTACGGCCCGGTCTTCCGCTATCTCGACGCCTTCGACCGGATCGGCAATTTCGGCATTCTGGACGGCAAGCCATTGGTCCAGGCCTGGCGCAAGGCGTTGAGCGAACGCGCCTCGATCAAGGGTGCCGTGGCGCCGAACTATCCGCAGCGGCTGCGTCTATTCCTGCGTGCGAGAAATTCGTTTCTCTCGACCCTGATCCCGCCCGATGATCTGGCCAGTGCACCTCCTCTAGCCCGATCCGCCTGAACGGATCGATCAGCGTGCCGGCCACCATCGAGGCAAGCACGCTTGGCACTGGCGGGATTTTGGCGATGGTTGCCACCAGCCTGTCGCGGAAGAAGGGCAGCATCGTGCCGTCCGACTGGTAGAACGGCGTCAGCGCCAGCGACAGCAGCTGGAAGATCCAAACATGCCATCGCCGCGCCCGGGCGTAGCTTTCCAGCGCTGCCTCGACGTTGCCCGTTTGTGCCAAGGCATGGCTGAGTGCTGCCGCGTCGAGCAGCGCCATGTTGGCGCCTTGCCCGAGCTGCGGGCTGGTCGAATGCGCGGCATCGCCGATCACGGCCAGCCTGCGGCCAGCCGGCAGCTTCATCGTGTGGTGGCCGTAGCGCGCCAGCGACAGCTGGTCGAAGCTGTCGATCTGGCTGGTGAACGCCTCGCACTGCGGCCACAGCGAGACCAGTCTCGCCTTCCATGCGTCGAGCCCTGCCGCGCGCACGTTTTCGGCATCCGCCGGCTTCAGGCTCCAGAAGAACGCCGCCATCTTTTCCCCGCCCGGTTCCGGTCGGCCGATCGGCAGGACGCCGATCATCACGCTGGCCTTGTCGTAGCGCTGCAGCAGCGCATTTTCGTCGAAGCCTTGGCGCCAGCCGAGCGAGGCCCAGAACGCGCCGTAAGTGAGCTGCCGCGGCTGGGCCGGATCGTTGAGGCACCGGCGCAGCTTCGAACGCGAGCCGCTGGCGTCGACCACGAGGTCGAACGGCCCTGCCCTGCGGCCCCCCACCGTTCGGCTCTTGTCGAAGATCAGGATCGCCCGCTCACCGACGTCCAGCGTCTCGATCTCGACACCGGTTTCGATGGCGATGCCTTGGCGCTGCGCGGCGCGAAACAACATGTTGAACAACGCCGCCCGGTGCACCGCCAGCCCGAAACGGCCGCCAGGCTGCGCATCGTAGCGCACGGCGAGCACGGTGCGGCCGCTCGAGGCATCGGCGCCATGCAGACGCTCGATGCGGCTCCCCAGCGCCAGAATGTCGTCGAGCAGGCCGAGATCGGCGAGCACGCTCAGCCCGGTCGGCTGCAGGATCAGTCCGGAACCGACGGGCTTGGGTTCCTCGAAACGTTCGAAGATGGTGACGTTGTGGCCCGCGCGCTTGAGATAGAGCGCGGTGGCGAGCCCCGCCGGGCCGGCGCCCGCAATCGCGATGTCGAGAGATTTTTCCATTGCCCGCCCAACTACTGGCCGGACAATCCTTCAGCGCCATTGTCAAATCAAGCCTTTGCTGCATGGACCAAAATATCAGCCACCGGCGTCGAAGGCAGCGCGCGCCTTGCGCACCGCACCATGGTTGAGTTCGGCCCACAGGATCAGTTGATGCAAGGCGCCGAACATCGAACGGCCGAGATCGGTCAGGCTGTATTCGACGCTTGGCGGCTTGGTCGGGAACACTTCGCGATGAACAAAGCCGTCGCGCTGCAGATCGTGGAGCGTCTGGGTGAGCATGCGCTGCGAGATGTCGGGCACCAGGCGCCGCAACTCGCCGAAACGATAGGGTTGCTCTGCGAGCGCCGCCATCAGCAGCGAACTCCATTTGCCGTTCACGCCCTGCATCACGTCGCGAACCGGGCAATCGGCAATGTTTGCGCCATCGCTGGTGGCTTTGAATATATTGAGCTTGGTTCTCAGATTGACGACCTTGCCGTCCATGGCTGCTGGTTCCCTGGCGGTGCCTACCTCCCTAAAAACTGCCTTCTTTACGGTGGCCGGTCAATTCTTATTTTAGTGCTGGTCTCTTTTTGAGACTGTCAGAAGCACCCGCCACCCGGCGCAATTTCAGGATCCCCCATGACCGCAACCCTTCTCGTCACCGGCGCTTCCGGCCAGCTTGGCCGCGGCGTCATCAACCACCTGCTGGACACATTAAAGATCCCCGCAAACCGCATCATCGCCACCACCCGTACACCCGCCAACCTTGCCGATCTGGCGGCGCGCGGCGTCGTCGTCAGAGCCGCTGACTTCAACGACCCGCAATCGCTTGCCGAGGCCTTCGCGGGAGCCGACCGGGCACTCGTCATCTCGACCAACGAACTTGAGGTACAGGGGAAGCGGCGCGAGCAGCAGCTTGCGGCGGTGACGGCGGCCAAACAGGCTGGCGTCGGCCACCTGCTGTACACCTCGATGCCCAACCCCGAGCCTGGTTCGCCGGTTGTTTTCGCGCCCGACCACTACGACACCGAACAGGCGGTCAAGGCGAGCGGGATCCCCTACACGATATTCCGCAATGGCTGGTATAACGAGAACCTGTTCATGGCGTTGCCGCAGGTTCTGGCGTCGGGTCAGTGGTACACCTCTGCCGGCGACGGCGCCATTTCCTACGGCACGCGTGACGATTTCGCGGCGGCGATCGCAGCGGGGCTCGCCTCGGACAGCAGCGAAAGCGCGACTTACACGCTCACCGGCCCCAGTGCGTATACGGCTGCCGAAGTGGCGGCGTTGGTCACCGAGGTCACCAGCAAGCCGATCAAGGTCATCCAGCTTTCCGACGAAGCCCTGACCGAGGGAATGAAGTCGGCCGGCCTGCCTGAACCCTTCGCCAAGGTGCTGGTTTCATTCGACGCCGCCGCCCGCGCCGGTGACCTCGGCATGGTGACCGACGCGGTCGAAAAACTCTCCGGCCGAAAGTCGGTGCCGCTGAAGCAGTTTCTGGAGACGAACAAGGCTGCACTGGCCGGCTGAAAGCTGCCATTGCGGGACGCCGAGCCCTTAAGGTTCGGCCTCCCGCACAATTACTTACGTCGCTTGACCAGTCCCAGCCGGATCAGGCTTTCGCCCGTGGCAATCAAAGCATCTTCGCGCGAGCGTGGCGCCCAGCCGAGCACGCGCACCGCCTTGGCGTTGGTGGCGTTCTTGATCTTGCCCAGTTCCGTTGCGAGTTGTGCCGCTTCCGGATTGAACAGCCCGATGATGCGCACCAGCCAATCGGGAAACTCCCGCGTCGAGACGCGCGACGCCGCCGGCCCGAGCCGCGTATTCAGGGTCTGCGCGATCTCGCGCACCGTCATGAAATCGCCGGCGACAGCCAGGAACCGTTCGCCCTTGGCGGCGGGGTGGGTCATGGCGCGAACATGCAGATCCGCCACGTCGCGCGCGTCGACGACGCCGAAGGACAGGCGCGGCAGCCCAGGCACGGCGCCGTTCAGCATGCGCTGGACAAATTCGGTCGAGGTCGAATGGTCCGCGCCGAGCACCGGTCCAAAGATGCCAACGGGATTGACGACCGCAAGCTCCAGCGCGCCGCCCTGCTCGGCGATGAAATCCCAGGCCGCGCGCTCGGCGAGCGTCTTGGACTTCACATAGGCGCTGACCTTGCCTGCCGGATCGGTCCAGTTTTCCTCGTTGAAAGGCTGCCCATCCGCGCGCATCTTGCCATAGCCGACGGCCGCGAAGGATGAGGTGAGCACGACGCGCCTGACCCCGGCATCCCGCGCCGCCCGCAGCACGCGCAACGCGCCCTCGCGCGCCGGAAGGATCAGGTCATCCTCATGCGTGGGCACGCCGGGCGGAAAAGGCGATGCGACATGCAGCACGTAATCGCAGCCGGCCACCGCCGCCGGCCAGCCTGCGTCGGCCATCAGATCGGCATGGGCGAATGAAAGGGCGTCACCGGGCTCCGTGCTACCTGCCTTGAGCATGGCGAGCACATCGGCTTCGCGCCTGGCCGATCGCACGGAGGTGCGGACGCGGTAGCCGGCCTTCAACAGTCCGAGGATGCAGTGAGCGCCGAGGAAGCCGGACCCGCCCGTGACCAGCACCAATTCGCCGCTCATATTAGCCTCCTCGACGATTTATCCGTTCGAGACCCTCAGATCGCCACCTGCGTGCCGATCTCGACCACACGTCCGGTCGGGATCTGGAAATACTCCGTCNGAAGAACGACGTCGTCATGATGTCGAACTTCCAGCCCTGCTTGCGGCAGATCGCCAGCGCGCGCGGAATGTTGGGCTGCTCCATATAGCCGAAGGTCAGCGTCACCCGCATGAACAACTCGTTGACTGTCTCCATCTTGACCCGCTCGCTGTCGGGCACCAGCGGCTGCGGTGCGGTGACCACCGACAGAATGACGTTCTGCTCGTGCAGCACCTTGTAGTGCTTCAGGCTGTGCATCAGCGCTGTCGGCGCGCTTTGCGGATCGCTGGTCAGGAACACGGCGGTGCCGGACACCAGCTGCGGCTTCTTCTTCAACAGATTGCCGGCGAGGAAATCGAGCGGGATTTCGTTGCGCCGGGTCTTGTCGAANCAGCTGCGGCTTCTTCTTCAACAGATTGCCGGCGAGGAAATCGAGCGGGATTTCGTTGCGCCGGGTCTTGTCGAATAGATAGCGGCTGCCGCGTATCCAGGTGGTCATGATCAGCCCCATGAGGCAGGCAACGGATATTGACACCCATCCGCCTTCCACGATCTTGACGACATTCGCCAGGAAGAAACCCATGTCGATGGTGCCGAACAACAGGGCCAATGCCAAGGCAAGCCCAAGCTGCCATTTCCACAAATTGCGCATGACAACGAACAGCAGAATGGTTGTCATCAGCATCTCGCCGGTTACCGAAATTCCGTAAGCGGAAGCCAGCGAACTCGAGCTGCCGAAGCCGACAACCAGCAGCATCACTCCCAGGGCGATGAGCAGGTTGACGCGCGGCATATAAATCTGGCCGCTCTGCATTTCGGACGTGTGCTGCACCTCGATGCGGGGCAGCAGGTTGAGTTGCACTGCCTGACGTGCCAGCGAAAAAGCACCCGAGATCACCGCCTGACTGGCGATCACGGTGGCGGCCGTTGCCAAGCCGACCATTGGCATCAGCGCCCAATCCGGCAACATCTCGAAGAATGGATTGGTCGGCCTGCCGCCATTCGCCAATACAAAGGCGCCCTGGCCGAAGTAGTTGAGCAGCAGGCAAGGAAACACCACGGAAAACCACGCGAGCACGATCGGCTTGCGCCCGAAATGTCCAAGGTCGACATAAAGCGCCTCGGCCCCCGTTACCGCCAGGAACACTGCACCAACGGTCACGAAAGCGGCGGTCGGCGTGCCGGCTAAGTAGGCGATCGCATAATACGGGTTGATCGCCAACAGCACCGAAGGATCATCCATCAGGTGGTACAGCCCGGAAACGCCGATGGCCAGGAACCATAGCGCCGTCACCGGCCCGAATACTGCCGCCACCTTCCCCGTGCCGAAGCGCTGCACGGAGAACAGAAATGCCAGGATGACCAAGGTGATCGGAACGACATAGGCCTCCAGCGTCGGTGTCACCACTTCCAGGCCCTCAACTGCCGACAGCACGGAAATGGCCGGAGTTATGATAGCGTCTCCGAAAAAAAGCGACGCCCCGCAAAGTCCGATGCCGAGGATAAGCTTGGCGCCTTTTGGATAGGCGCTGCGCGCCAGCGCCATCAGGGACAGCGTGCCGCCCTCGCCCTTGTTGTCGGCGCGAAGCACGAAAGCGACGTATTTTATGGTGACGATAATCGTCAGCGCCCAGACGATCAGCGACAGCACGCCCAGGACATCTATACGCGTGTCGGTACCAGGCGAAGCGTGAAGCGCCTCGCGGAAGGCATAGATCGGGCTGGTGCCGATATCGCCATAGACGACGCCAAGCGCGCCCAGCATCAGAACTTTGGTGCTGTGCTGTTCAGTTTGGGAGTGGTTCGGTTGTTCGACGGGTTCAGCCTCGCTACCGATGCTGGAAAGAGCCATCGACTACTCCCCGATCACCGCGCGGTGCGCCTTGCTTGCTGTCATGCGATATCACCTTCGACACGAGCCTACCACCGCTACCAACCGCAAGCCTTCAGAAACCGCCCCACCGTGCCGGCCATGCCATACTCCAACGCATCGGCTGTCAACCCGTGTCCGATAGACACTTCGGCCAATGCCGGAATGCGCTTTGCCAATGCCGGAAGGTTGTTCACCACCAGATCGTGCCCGGCATTGACCTGGAGCCCGGCGGCGAGTGCGGCATCCGCGGTTTTTCCCAATCTTTCCAGCTCCTTCCGCGCCTTGGCGGAATCGGAATGATAGCTGCCGTAGGGCCCGGTATAGAGCTCGATGCGGTCGGCGCCGGTGTCGCGCGCGGCATTGACGCCGGTGGGATCCGGATCGGAAAACAGCGACACGCGGAAGCCCCCTTTTTTCAGACGCTTGACGATCGGGTTAAGGAACGCCGCCTCGGCGGCAAAGTTCCAGCCATGGTCCGATGTCGCCTGCGCCGGATCGTCGGGCACCAGCGTCACCTGCTCCGGCTGGTGCCTTTCCACAAGCGCCAGAAAATCCTCGGTCGGGTAGCCCTCGATGTTGAATTCCGCCTTGGGAAACTCGTCGTCGATAAGCGCCCGGATCTCGGGCAGGTCGGAATGCCTGGTGTGGCGCTCGTCGGGCCGCGGATGAACCGTCAGCCCGTGCGCGCCGGCCGCCAACGCCAGGCGGCCGAGCCCGGTGACGCTGGGCCACGGCAGGTTGCGGCGGTTGCGCAGCATGGCGATGGCGTTGAGATTGACCGAGAGTTTCGCGGGCATGGCGTGAGGTCCGGCTGTTTGTGCAGCGCATCTATACTGCCTTTGATGGGAACAGACAGGGGCTTTCGGGTGTTCCAGTGATGACATCTGCTCGCAAGGGGGAACCCAGCCAATGAATTTTCTCCAATCCGTGCCCGCGATCCGCCGCCTCGAAACCGACCGTGAGGACCTTTTCGCCATCGACGTCGTCGGCCATGTATCGGCAGCCGACGGCGAAAATCTGTTCGGATTGCTGGAGGCTGCCTACGCGCTGCACCCGAGGATCGACGTCTTGGTGCGGCTGGTCGACCATGAGGGCGTCGACTGGATCGATATGGACGACGAGACGCTGAAACAAGGTACGGTTCATGCGCTAGAGCATATCGCCCGGTGCGCGACGATCGGTGAGCCCGACTGGATAGCGGATGCGCGGAACTTCCTTCCGGCTTCGCCACCCATCGAGTTCAGGCACTTCGCGGCCGAGGACGAAGCGGATGCCTGGCAATGGCTGGGTGCGACGCCACTCAGCCCTGCTGCGCCGGCTGCTACCTGACGCCAGCTATCTAACAATCGTCAGCCGCTCTGCCGCCCGCGTGATGGCAGTATAGAGCCAGCGCTGGCGGGTTTCCTTGAACGCCCAGCTCTCGTCGAACAGCACGACATCGTTCCACTGCGAACCCTGCGCCTTGTGCACGGTCAGCGCGTAGCCATAGTCGAAATCGTCAAAGCGCTTCTTCTGCTGCCAGGGGATATCGGCGTCCGGATCCTCGAAAGCCGACTTGAGCAGCTTGATCTTGGCGACGCCGCGGTCGGGATCGTCCTCCTCGGGCGAGACCAGAAGGTTGATGCCCGGCTTCACCGTTTCGCGCGACGAGGTCATCACCTTCCACAGCGAACCGTTGAGCAGGCCCTTGGCGGGGTCGTTGCGCAGGCAGACCAGCTTGTCTCCGGCCTGCGGATAATCGGCATTGAAACCCTTCAGCTCGCGCAGGCGCTGATTGTAGCGGCGGCGTGTTCGGTTGGTGCCGACCAACACCTGGTCCGCCTTCAGCACCAACTCCTGGGTGACGTCCTCCTTGCCGATGACCTGCGCGCTGCCGTAGTCGCCGCGCATGAACTCGCGGCCCTCGCGCACGTCGAGCGCCAGCTGGATGATCGGATTGTCGCGCGCCTGGCGATGGATTTCGGTCAAGAGCACATCCGGCTCATGCTCGGTGAAAAAGCCGCCGCCCGAGATCGGCGGCAGCTGCGCCGGATCGCCAAGCACCAGGATCGGCGTGCCAAAACTCAGAAGGTCGCGGCCAAGCTGCTCGTCGACCATCGAGCATTCGTCTATGACCACCAGCTTCGCCCGTGAAATAGGGCTTTGCCGGTTGAGCGAGAAGGTCGGCGACATCGAGGTCTTGCCGGTCACCTCGTCCGACACCGATTCCTCGCCCTTCGGCCGGTAGATCAGCGAATGGATGGTGCGGGCATTGACCGCGCCCTTGGAACGCAGCACCTGCGCCGCCTTGCCGGTGAAGGCGGCAAACTGCACCTGCCCGTCGACATGCTCGGCAAAATAGCGCGCCAGCGTGGTCTTGCCGGTGCCGGCATAGCCGAACAGCCGGAAGACCTGCGGCCGGCCCTCTTTCAGCCAGCGCGCCACCGCCTTCAACGCCTCATCCTGTTGGGGAGAGAATTCCATCGATTCGACAGACCGGATTCGCGAGAGAAAGACAAGCTTGGTGCCAACCACCGCTTAAAACGATGGGATTGCCTCACCTTCAACGGGACAAACTAGCAGGCGCAAATGCGAACGTAAAGTGAACATGCAGGCGGATAACGAACGATTTGAATTCAGGCATTTGAACCTAGATCGGGCAATGCCACTATCACGGACATGATCGAGATGCAGATCGGCGCAGACACCTATAAGCGAGGATATTGATGAGGTCGTTCGCAGACAGGCTGATCGGAAAGTCGATAAAGAAGATCGAAATCGGCGAACCTGGTTATGGCATCGTTGTCTCCTTGTCGGATGACGCAGGGTTCGCGATATATACCGAGGTCACGGCCTGTCTGAGTGACGAAAATGCCAGTACCATAGAACGTGTTACCATCAGCGACGAGCAAGTGATCCTCCACTTGGCTGACAACGACTTCGTCGCCATTTCCAAAAACCGTGGCCGCTTCGCCGTCGTTGAGGCGTTTGTCTATGGGGACGACGAAGGCATGGTCGTCGAAAATTAGTTGTATCGGCCGCCAGATTTCAAACACCAACCACAGGCGGACTATATGTTCGCGCCGCCGCCGCTACCTCTGGTCGGCCCGGGATCGTTCTCCAACAAAATCGGCTTGCCGTGCGGGGTTGCATGCGCGGCGCGTTCCCAGGCGGCGGCGAGCGTGTCGACGTCACTTTTTCCCGCGACGCCCTTGGCCGCCAGCAGCGTCTCCAGCGCAGCCAGCCAATGCTCGTAGTAGTCGTGGCCGTCGCTTGCGGCGCCCGGCTTCTTCACTTGCGCCGACAGCGCATCGGCCCATTCGCTCCACGAAAACAGGCCCTTGTCATGCAGCGCCACCGTCATGGCGAAGGCTTCGGCCTGCCAGGGTTCGGCGAATACCGGTTCGTCCAGACCCGCCGGCAATGCACCTTCAGGCCGGCTCAAGATAGCTCTCCCAGGCATCGATCGAGACGGTCAGCGTCGGGTCGGCGCCCTCGCCCCAGATTTCCGAGCCATCGAAGACCACGGTATAGACCCATTGCGGGTTTTCACCGTTGCCATGCGCGTTGCTGTCGGGGAACACAAAACCGTCACGCACGGCCTCGATCACTCCGTGCTTGCCGCGCGCATAACGCGGTAGCCTTGTGTGGCCGGTGGGATTTGAAATTCCTTGTCCGCACCGGGTCGCCGGCCTTGAAGCGCGGCGCCGTCTCGACCGGCCGGTCGCAAGGTCCTCCCTTGGCCAGTACCGCCGGCACGTTTTCGGCCTTCAACACCCTTTTGGGCGTCGCCGCCGGATCGACCGCCCGACCCTCCGTCAGATCGCGCTCGCTGACGAAGCCATGGCGCTTCAGCAGCACCTCGAGCGCTTTGATCCAGATCTGGTAGTAGCTCGAGGAATAATAGACGGCCGGATGCACCGATTCCCTGGCGTGCCGGCTCTCGTCGATGTTCCAGGCGCCCATGGCGCCGGCGGTCAGCGTCACGCCCAGCGCCCGCCGCTCCCAGTCGGCATGGAAGTAAGGCTCGTTCCTTTCGGGCGCGACCGGCCCGAAACCCATCTGTCCACCTAGATCCTGCGGCCCGTTCATGCCGGTACCTTCTTTGTCCCGGGTTCTTTGGCCACCGCCGTGCCGATCATGGCATCGCGGCTGACCAGTTCGGCGAGTTGGTCCTCGCTCCAGCCTTCGGTACCGTCAGGCCGCATCGGCACCACGAGATAGCGCAGTTCGGCAGTCGAATCCCAGACGCGGATGTTTTTCTCCGCCGGCAAGGTCAGCCCGAACTCCTCCAGCACGCCGCGCGGATCGATCACGGCGCGCGAGCGATAGGGCGGCGCCTTGTACCAGACCGGCGGCAGGCCGAGCACCGACCACGGATAGCAGGAGCACAGCGTGCAGACGACGAGGTTGTGCGTCTCGTCCGTGTTGAACACCGCCTGCATGTGCTCGCCCTGGCGGCCGGTGTAGCCCAGCGAGGTGATCGCCGCAGTCGCGTCGCGCTTCAGCCACTCGGCAAAGGCCGGATCGCTCCAGGCTTTCGCCACCGCCCTGGCGCCGTTGCGCGGCCCGATCTTGGTCTCGTAGGTGTCGACGATGACGTCGATCGCCGCCGGATCGATCAGGCCTTTTTCGGTGAGGATGGTCTCCAGCGCGCGCACGCGCGCCGCAAACGGGTCGAGCTCATTGTCGTGGTCATGATCATGGGACATGACCTCAGATTAGGATCGGCGGCACGCGGCCGCAAGCATGACAGCTTGGGCCACGGACTATCGCCTATTCGGCGGCGGCCCTTTGCGGCTCGAGCCGATCCTCGGGAGCGAACAGCGAGGCCTGCTCGCCGCTCTCGACCGCATGCAGCTCCGGCCTGTTCTTTTTCGAACAGAAGAAGCTCACCAGCCAGCCGGAGAAATTCTCGAAATAGACATAGATGACAGGGGTGACGAACAGCGTCAGCGCCTGCGACGCCAGGAGACCGCCAACCACCGCGACACCGAGCGGCTGGCGCAGCTCAGCACTGGCGCCGGTGCCGAGCGCGATCGGGAACGTGCCCATCAGCGCCGCCAACGTCGTCATCATGATCGGCCTGAAACGCATCAGGCACGCCTTGTGGATGGACTCCTTGGCCGACATGCCTTCTCGTCGCAGCTCCAGCGCGACGTCGACCATCATGATGCCGTTCTTCTTGACGATGCCGATCAGCATCAGGATGCCGATCACCGCGATCACCGACAGGTCCATGCCGGCAAGGCGCAGCGCGACCACCGCGCCCAGCACCGCCGAAGGCAGGCCGGTCAGGATGGTGAGCGGATGAATGAAGCTCTCATAGAGGATGCCGAGCACGATATAGATGGTCAGAATGGCGCCGCCGATCAGCAGGCCCTGATTGGCCAGCGAATCCTGGAAGGTCTTGGCGGTGCCGGCAAAGCTGGTCGAAATCGCCGGCGGCATGCCGATCTGCTCCTTCAGCGCGGCGATGCGGGCCGTGCTGTCGCCCAGCGCCACGCCTTGCGGCAGATTATAGGAGATGGTGACCGCCGGCAGCTGGCCGAGCTGGTTGACCGTCAGCGCGCCGGCGGTGCGGTCGACGCGGGCAAAGGCGCCGAGCGGCACCAGGCTGCCGCTTGCCGTCCTGACCTGGATGGCCAGCATGCGCTCGGGCGACCATTCGATGTTGGGATCGAGCTCCATGATGACTTCGTAGCTGTCGGCCGAGCCGAAGATCGTCGAGACCTGCTCCGTGCCGAAGCCGCCATAGAGGCTGGAGCGCAGCGTGTCGGTGTCGATGCCGAGCGACGCCGCCTTGTCGCGATCGACCACCAGCGTCGCCTGCAATGAATTGTTCTGCAAATCGCTGGTGACGTCGGTGAAATTCGCATGATCGGCCGCCATCGCATCGTTGAGCTTTTGCGCCCATGTGTCGGTCAGGCCGGTATCGAGGCCCTGAACGACGAGCTGGTAGGCGCTGGCGGAAGAACGCGCGCCAAGTCGCAGGTTCTGCACCGGCTGCATATAGGCATCGATCCCCGGCACGACGGCCAGCTGCCGCCGCAGATCCGACAGTACCTTATCGATGTCGGGGCGCTGGCTCTTGTCCTTCAGCTGCACATAGAGCTGGCCCTGGTTCAGCGCATTGTTGCCGCCGCCGGCTGACCAGGCCACATGCGAGACATAGGGCGAACGCGAGAAGACACTTGCCGCCTGGTTCTGCAGCTTGACCATGGCGTCGTAGGAGATGTCCTGCCTGGCGATCGTCGTCACCGAGATCTGGCCGATATCCTCTTGCGGGAAAAAGCCTTTCGGCGAGACCTCGATCAGCCAGACCGACCCTGCCGCCGTGCCGGCGAAGACGAGGAACACCAGAAAAGTGTGGCGCAGGCAGAAGGTCAAAAGCCGGTCATAGCCGCGGGTGACGATATCCTGCTTGTGGCCGGGGGCATGCTTGTCGCGATCGGCCTTGGTCACCGACAGCAAGCGCGAACACAGCATCGGCGTCAGTGTCAGCGACACGAACATCGAAGCCAGGATGGCGACCGTTACCACGACGGCGAATTCGTTGAAGATGCGGCCGATGACGCCGCCCATCAAAAGCACGGGGATGAACACCGCCACCAGCGAGATCGAGATCGAGATGATGGTGAAGCCGATCTCGCGCGCGCCTTTCAGCGAGGCATCTAAGGCCGAGAGACCGTCCTCCTCCATGTGGCGAAAGATGTTTTCCAGCATGACGATGGCGTCGTCGACGACGAGGCCGACTGCGAGCGTCAGGCCCATCAGCGAGATGTTGTCGATGGAAAAGCCGAACAGGAACATGGCGCCCAGCGTCGCGATCAGCGAAATCGGCACCGCCACGGCCGGAATGATGGTTGCGGTCACCCGGCGCAGGAAGACGAAGATCACCATCACCACCAAAGCGATGGTCAACAGCAGCGTGAACTGGACGTCGTCGACGGCCTGGCGGATCGAGGTCGAACGGTCGTTGAGCAGCTTGATGTCGGCGGCGGCCGGCATTTGGTCCTTGAACGACGGCAGCATCGCCTTGACCTTGTCGACGACGTCGACCGTGTTGGCGTCGGGCTGGCGCTGCACCGCCAGGATGATGGCGCGCGTGCCGTCGTACCAGCTTGCGGTCGTCGTGGTCTCGACCGAGTCGATGACGCGCGTCACCTCGCCCAGCCGCACCGGATGGCCGTTCTTGGTGGCGATGATGAGGTTGGAGAACCCGGCGGCATCGGTGAGCTGCGTGTTGGCCGTGATGGTCAGCTGCTGCTTGTCGTTCTGCAAGACCCCGAGCGGCGTGTTGGAATTGGCCGACGCGATTGCCGTCTGCAGCTGGTCGATCGAAATGCCGCGCGCCGCCAGCGCCGTCGGGTCGATCTGCACGCGCACCGCATATTTCTGCTGGCCGAAGATCGACACCTGCGCCACGCCGTCGATGGTCGACAGCGAGGGCGAGATGACGTTTTCGGCGAAGGCGTCGAGGTCGGTGAGCGGAACCGTGTCGCTGACCAGCGACATCAGAAGGATCGGCGCGTCGGCCGGATTGACCTTGCGATAGCTCGGCGGCGACGTCATCTCCGGCGGCAACTGCCGCTGCGTGCGCGCGATCGCCGCCTGCACGTCGGCGGCCGCCGCGTCGATATCCCGGTTGAGCACGAACTGGATGGCAATGGACGTGCGTCCCAGCGAATTGCTGGTCGAGATCGAATCGATGCCGGCGATGGTGGCGAACTGCTTGATCAGCGGCGTCGCCACCGAAGTGGCCATGGTTTCGGGCGAAGCGCCGGCCAGGGTGGCCGAGACGTTGACGACCGGGAATTCGGCGCTCGGCAGCGCCGCCACCGGCAGGAACTTGTAGGCGAACAGCCCGCCCAGCACGAGGGCGAACGACATCAGCAGCGTGGCGACAGGCCTGCGTATGCAGAATTCGGAAATCATTGGGCAGCCGCCTTGCCGGCCTCGGCGACCTTGGGAGCAGCTTGATCACCGCCGGCCGCCTTGCCTTCGTGGATGGCGGCGCCGTCCTTCAGCCTGGTCTGGCCCTCGACCACCACCTTCTCGCCTGATTTGACGCCCTCGCTGATGGCGCTGTTTTCGCCTTCGGTCAGCGCCACCTGCACCGGCCGCATCTCGACCGTGTTGTCCGGCTTGACGGCATAGACGAACGGCCCCTTCTGGCTGGGCTGGATCGCGACCGTCGGGATGGATGTCATCTGCGGCATGATGCCGGCGTCGAGCACGACATTCACATACTGCCCGGGCCACAGCGAAAGATCGGCGTTGGGGATGCTCGCCCGTGTCGCGATGGTGCCGGAAGCGGTGTCGACGCTGGAATCGACGAAGTCGAGCGTGCCTTTGCCGATCGGAGTCGGGTCGCCGTCCTTGGTCAGCGTGACTGCCCCCTGCTGCGGGTTGGCCAGCGCCTTGTGCAGCAGCGCCAGGTTGCTCTCCGGCAGGTTGAAGTTGACTTGCAGCGGATCCATCTCGGTGATCGTCACCAGCGGCGTGGCCGTGCTCGAGTTGCCGTTGCTCAAGGTGACGAGGTCACCGACCGAAACGTTGACCGCGCCCAGCCGGCCGGCAATCGGCGCCTTGATGCTGGCAAAGCCGAGCTGGACATTGTCGGCGTCGATCGTCGCCTTGTCGGCATCGACCGTCGCCGCCGCAGCCTTTTGCGCCGCCACCGCCTGATCGTAAGTCTGCTGCGTGCCGGCCTGCTTGGCGACGAGATCCTTGGCGCGCTGAAGGTCGGAGCCCGAACTGGTTAGCAGGGCCTGGTCCTTGGCGAGCGTCGCCTGATCCTTGGCAAGCTGCGCCTTGAGCGCCCTGTCGTCGAGCGAGAACAGCAGGTCGCCGGCCTTCACCATCTGGCCGTCCTTGACGTCGATCGATACGATCTGGCTGGACACGCGGGCGTTGATGTTGACCACGGCCGGCGAAGACACGAAGCCGATGGCGTAACGGCGGATTGGAAAATCGGCCATTGTCGCGGTGGCCGAGACGATCGAGGCCGAACGGGCGGCATTACCGCCGGCGCCGGATTTGCCCCCAGCCTTGTCGGCCGAAGCCTTGTCCGATCCAGCCGGCTTGTCCGCCGCTGCCGTCTGCCTGGCGCCCGGCAGCATCTGCTGCAGACTGCTCATCGCCGGCGGCGAAAAATAGACCCACGCCGCGGCGACACAGCCCGCTACCACCAACACCGTCAGAACGACTTTACCGCGCATCGACTAAAAGCCCTATGATCCGACACGCCGAACCCGGTGGTCTCATTCTACGCAATCACGGCGCCTTGCCGCGATCTCGCCGAAGTAGATAGGACGCACATTTGTCGGAAAAGGGCCAAAACACGGCATTACGAAGATTTAATGTGCACTGCACAATGACTATGCAGCCGGCTCAGCAGTCGGAAAACCAGCCAGGATGCAGTTGAGATTTCAGGCCGGATGCGTCTATTTCAGCATCGGCCAGAGCGTCGCCGCCAAGAGCACGCCCATGGCGATGTTGAACCATTTCAGCCGCACCGGATCCGACAGGAATCCGCGCAGCACTGTGCCGAAGCCGGCCCACACCGAGACGCTTGGCAGGTTGACGACGGTGAAGGCGATCGCGATCAGCGCCACCGACAGGAACGCGTGGCCCGGATTGGAGTAGACGGCCATGGCGGTGATCGCCATCACCCAGGCTTTCGCATTGACGCACTGGAATGCGGCTGCCTCGATGAAGCGCATCGGCCGTGCCTCCGTCTCACCCTTGCTGGACAGCGAGCGCGACATGGCTATCTTCCAGGCGAGATAGAGCAGGTAGGCGCCGCCGGCGATCTTCAATCCGGCGTGCAAGGCCGGAAACGCCGTCAGCACCGCGCCCAGGCCGAAGCCGACGGCAAGCAACAGCACCAGGAAACCCATGCTGATGCCCAGCATATGCGGAATGGTTCTGACGAGGCCGAAATTCACGCCCGACGCCAAGAGCATGAGGTTGTTCGGCCCCGGCGTGATCGAGGTCACGAAGGCGTAGACCAAAAGGGCAAGGAAAGCGTCGAGGGTCATGACGGCTCACAAAGGTCAGCAATGCTGACTTAAATCGACAGAGCGCTGGACGCAACCTCATTCCATTGGTCCAAAGCGCTCCGCCGCGCGCATGAAGGCCTACATCCCTTGCGGGCCGCGATTCATCGCCGCCACGCCGGTGCGGCAGATCTCGACCAGGCCGAGCGGCTTCATGATGGCGATGAACTGGTCGAGCTTCGAACCCTTGCCGGTAATCTCGAAGATGAAGTGCTCGGTGTTGGCGTCGATGACCGACGCGCGAAAAGCATCCGCCAGACGCAGCGCCTCGACGCGGGCTTCGCCAGTGCCGGCGACCTTGACCAGCGCCAGCTCGCGTTCCAGCGGCCGCTCCTGGCCGAACTCGTGCGAGCGCACGGTGAGATCGACGACGCGGTGCACCGGCACGATGCGCTCGAGCTGATGCTTGATCTGCTCCAGCACATGCGGCGTGCCGCGCGTCACGATGGTGATGCGTGACAGGTGCTTCTCGTGTTCGGTCTCGGAGACGGTGAGGCTCTCGATGTTATAACCGCGGCCGGAAAACAGGCCGATGACCCGGGCAAGCACGCCGGGCTCATTGTCGACCAGAACGGAGAGCGTGTGGTTCTCCGGCTTTTCCGTTTCCTTGGCGATGAAATAGGCGGAGCCGGTCGGTTGAAGCTGTGCGTTCATGACATGAATCTCGATTTCAGACTTTGAGCTAATTCTCTGTTTGCGCACGGCTTCTCGCGACAGCCCTGCCCCGGCTTGGACCTAGACCAGTTCCCTGCCCTTGGCGTCGATGGCGTTGGCCACGGCTTCGTCGGTCGCCTCGTCGGGCAGGAGCATTTCATTATGCGCCTTGCCCGACGGGATCATCGGGAAGCAGTTGGCGAGCGTCGCCACCCGGCAATCGAACAGCACCGGCTTCTTCACCGCGATCATCTCCTTGATCGCATCGTCCAGCTCGTCCGGTTTCTCGCAGCGAATGCCGTGGCCGCCATAGGCCTCGGCCAGCTTGACGAAATCGGGCATCGCCTCGGTGTAGGAATGCGACAGACGGTTGCCGTGCAGCAGTTGCTGCCACTGGCGCACCATGCCCATATACTGGTTGTTGAGGATGAAGATCTTGATCGGCGCATTGTGCTGCACCGCCGCGCTCATCTCCTGCATCGTCATCTGCACCGAGGCATCGCCTGCGATGTCGATGACCAGCGCATCCGGGTGCGCGATCTGCACGCCGAGCGCCGCCGGCAGGCCGTAGCCCATCGTGCCCAACCCGCCCGACGTCATCCAGCGGTTCGGCTTCTCGAAATGATAGTGCTGCGCCGCCCACATCTGGTGCTGGCCGACCTCGGTGGTGATGTAGGTGTCCATGTCCTTGGTGAGTTCGTAGAGCCGCTGGATGGCATATTGCGGCATGATCACATCGTGGTTCATCTTGAAGGCGAGCGAGTCACGCGCGCGCCATTTGGCTATCTGCTCCCACCAGGGATGGAGCGCCTTCTTGTCGGCCTTGGCGCTCGCCCGCCACAGCCGCACCATATCCTCCAGCACCCGGCCGACATCGCCGATGATGGGCACTTCCGTGTGCACGTTCTTGTTGATCGACGATGGATCGATGTCGATGTGGATCTTCTTCGAGTTGGGCGAGAAGGCGGTCAGCCGTCCGGTGATGCGGTCGTCGAAGCGCGCGCCGATGCAGATCATCACGTCGCAATCATGCATCGCCATATTGGCTTCATAAGTGCCGTGCATGCCCAGCATGCCCATCCAGTTCTTGCCCGATGCCGGATAGGCGCCGAGGCCCATCAGCGTCGAGGTGATCGGGAAGCCGGTGAGGTCGACCAGTTCGCGCAGCAGATGGCTGGCCTCCGAACCGGAGTTGATGACGCCGCCGCCCGAATAAATGATCGGCTTCTTGGCGCTGGCCATCAGTTCGACGGCGGCCTTGATCTTTTCCAGGTCGCCCTGGACCTTCGGCTGATAGCTGGTGCGCGGCGCTGCCTGCGGCGGCACATAGATGCCTTTGGCGAACTGCACATCCTTCGGAATGTCGACCACCACCGGGCCGGGGCGGCCGGTCGTCGCGACATGGAAGGCCTCATGGATGGTGGCAGCCAATTCGTTGACGTCCTTCACCAGCCAGTTGTGCTTGGTGCAGGGGCGCGTGATGCCGACCGTGTCGCACTCCTGGAACGCGTCGGAGCCGATCAGCGAAGTCGGCACCTGCCCGGTCAGGCAGACCAGCGGGATCGAATCCATCAGCGCATCCTGCAGCGGCGTCACCGCATTGGTGGCGCCAGGGCCGGAGGTCACCAGCATGACGCCGGCCTTGCCGGTCGAGCGGGCATAGCCTTCGGCCGCATGCCCTGCGCCTTGCTCGTGGCGGACGAGGATGTGCTCGACCTCGTCCTGCTGGAAGATTTCGTCATAGATCGGAAGCACCGCGCCGCCGGGATAACCGAAGACATGCTTGACGCCGTTGTCCTTCAGCGCCTGCACCACCATTTCGGCGCCAGTCATTTCCCTGTTTGGCATTTCGCGCCGTTCGTTCTGTCCGTTGCTCATCGGTCTGGTCCCGTACTTCTAGCCATGAGGCGATTGCTGGTCGTTTAGTCGTGTTTCGGGCAATAAAAAAGGCCCCCGATGGGAGCCTGTGTGTTGCGCATGGGAGGTTTTCGCCCGGCGGTTACACCGCCTTGCCCACGCGCTTTCCTACGAGAATGAGTGCCTTTTTCATCGTGGCGGACACTACGAGGGTGAAAGGCAAGGTGTCAACGGGAAAAACGCGCGATGCGAAAGACAAAGCAAGTGGCCCGCCGCCTCTGGTCGGCGGGCCACCGCGGCGCATACGATACCCCTCAATCGCACCGCGCCGGGAACAAGAGCCACTGCCGTGTCACGTCAGGATCAGCACGATCTTGTACGTATCCGGGTCGACGATGACGATGCGCCCGTCGGCCAGCACGAAGTACTCATAGGATTCGTAGGCCGGGACGATCTTGACAATGCGCGCCGGCAGACGGTGCAGGCGCACTTTGTGCCGCGGCACCTCGATGCCGACCGAAATGTCGAAGTCGACGTTCTTCACCGGCTCAACCCTGGTCTCGTGGATGATCTGCGTGACCTGCGTCTTCTGCTCGACGGTCACGTTGTTGATCGAGGCCGTATTGCCCTGGTCGGTCTGGACGTTTGTGTTGCCCTGAGCGTTCTGCTCGGTGGTGGTCCCGGCCTTGCCCTGGGCCTGCTGGTCCGTGCTGGTGCCGGTCTGGCCCTGAGCGTTCTGCTCGGTGCTGGTCCCGGCTTTGCCCTGAGCCTGCTTCTCGGTGCTGGTGCCGGTCTGGCCCTGAGCGTTCTGCTCGGTGCTGGTCCCGGCCTTGCCTTGGGCCTGTTCATCCGTCTTGAGCTTGGCCTTGCCCTGAGCCTGCTTCTCGGTGCTGGTGCCGGTCTGGCCCTGAGCATTCTGCTCGGTGCTGGTCCCGGCCTTGCCCTGGGCCTGTTCATCCGTCTTGAGCTTGGCCTTGCCCTGAGCCTGCTGATCGGTCGTGGCGCCGGCCTGACCCTGAGCATTCTGCTCGGTACTGGTCCCGGCCTTGCCCTGTGCCTGTTCATCCGTCTTGAGCTTGGCTTTGCCCTGAGCCTGCTGATCGGTCGTGGCGCCAGCCTGGCCCTGTGCATTCTGATCGGTCTGTGACTTCATCTTGCCTTGCGCCTGTTCGCCGGCCTTGCCGCCCTTCTGGCAATCGGCCGCGCCGGCGGCGCAGTTGTCGCCGCCGCTCGGCTGCACGGCCTGGGTCTGGGCGATCGCGGCGCCGCACCCGACGCCAAGCGCAATCATGCTCGTGATCAACACATGTTTCATCTGCTTTCTCCTTAAAGAGTCGGTCCCTCAGCCTAGCCAACTCTGCCAAAAATACTTTGTTCCACATTTTGTGAATAAAATCGGGCTTCTAAGAAGACCAATGAATGTAGGCAGTAATTTTGCAACAATCACCTACAAATTGCATCAAACAATCAATGCAACGTAACATCTGCTGAGCTTGTGATCCCACACCAGCCTCACAAGCTTAGAAGTACTCCCGTCGTCATGACCAGGATGGCTACCCCGAAAACAGGCAAGAGCAACCATCGTGCCTGATGGACGCTGTTGTCCATTAACGCCTCCNAACGCCTCCCACAAGTGCTGATCTCAACGATGCCGAGAACCCTGTGTTCCGCCCTGAGGAGGCTCTAGGACCTCTACAGCCTGGCACCAGACTTTGGTCCCTCCCCCTATCGTCCATTGGCCCGATGACGCCCGGACCGAAGCCCCACACGGGAACGCAGCCGCGAAAAGCCCGTTCGGCTTGCGGTGTGCAACCTCACCAACACCACCGTATCGGAATCGAGCTCGCGCAAGATGCATGAGCGTTGCTCGCATGAAGGAGAGAATCATGACGACCATGTACCAGTCGACCGCAATTGCCGGATTCTTGCTGCTCGCGAGCGCGGGCGTAGTTGCTGCTCAAGACGTCATCATCGCGCCGGAGCAGGAAACGGTTGTGCGCGAATACGTGAAAAAGCAGCCCCTTGCGTCGGTGAAGATTCCAGGTGTCGAATTGAACGTGGGGACCGCCATTCCCGACACGGTGGAACTGCATGAAGTGCCGAGCGTCAAGTATCGCTACGTTGTGGTCGACGGGCGAACCGTGCTGGTCGACCCCGGCACGCGGAAGATCGTCAAGATCATACAGTAACGCTGATCCCACCGCCGTTCCCCGCGGTGGCGGTGGGATCATGCCCTGAAATTGCGGTTTCCCCGGCAATTCAACCTAGCGCTTGCTCGCACCATCGACCGTTCTAGTTGTAGGATGGCTTAGGATTTTGGCACGGCCAAAGCTCGCGGGGTCGGTTGAGACGTGCGCTACATTGATAGTCTCTATCAAAACTGGAACAGGCTATCGTTGGCTTGGCAGTTCATCATAGTCGGAAGCATTGGGCTGCTGTCGCTGATGCTGGTCGTCGGCCTATGGGTCACCTCGCAAATACGAGATGGAGTGATCCGCAACTCTGCAAGCACAACCGCGCTTTACGTTGACAGTGTCATCGCGCCAATCCTGCCGGATATGCGCAAAAGCCAGCAGCTCAGCGACACCGTTAAACGGGCACTCGATGAAACCCTGGACCAGGGTGCTCTCGGAAAAAAACTGGCGTCGTTCGTGCTTTGGCGGCGTGATGGCAAGGTGCTGTACGCCAAAGACGCGGCTCTTATTGGCCAGACCTTCGAGCCAAATGCGAACTTGCTGCATGCGTTCGGCGGAAACGTGGTGGCGCAATTCAATGATCTGGACGAAAATGAAAGGAAGGAACGGAAGAGCCCCACCGCCTCGCTGCTCGAGATCTACAATCCGGTTCGAGAGCCGTGGTCGGGCGATGTTGTGGCCGTTTCCGAGTTCTACGAGATAGCCGACGATCTTCAGGGCACTTTAAACTCGGCACTATGGTCGAGCTGGCTGCTCGTGGCTGGCGCGACCGCGGTCGCCTTGGCGATGCTCTCGGGAATCGTGCTTCGCGGCAGCAGCACTATCGAAACGCAGCGTTCAGCGCTTGAGACACAAGTGGCGGAGCTTCAGTTGCTTTTGGAGCAGAATTCCGCTTTGCGGGAGCGCGTCCAGCAGGCGTCGCGCCGCGCAACGGCAATCAACGAACGTTACTTGCGTCGCATCGGGTCTGATTTGCATGACGGTCCAGCTCAGCTCGTCGCACTGGCTGCGCTGCGCATGGACAGCCCTCTGCTGCTCGATCCCGCCGCATCCCCAAGCCACCGCAAGACCGAGATCGCCGATATCCATCATACGTTGGATGAGGCGATGCGGGAGATCCGCGCCATCTGCACCGGCCTCGTACTGCCACAGATCGAAGCTTCGACAGTCGCGGAGATATTGCGGCTTGCGGTTGCCGAACATGAACGCCGTACAGCCTCTTCCGTATCGCTTTCACTGCCATCTCGCCTGCCCGACCTGGGGACGTCCGAGAAAATAAGCATCTTTCGCTTCGCGCAGGAGGGGCTGAACAATGCCTGGCGACACGGTCTGGGCAAGGGGCAGGCTGTCAAGGCGAGAGTGACGCAGGGCAAGCTCCTCATTCAAGTGCTTGATCACGGCCCTGGATTCCAGTCGGGATCGTGTGAAGGACTTGGACTCGCCGGTATGAGGGAACGTATCGAAAGTATCGGAGGTCACTTCGAGACCTTTTCGAGCCCCAGGGGGACCCGGCTGACCATAACGCTCAACATCGAGGACCAGAAATGACCGCTCCCATAAGGATTGCCATTGTTGATGATCATCCGCTGTTTCGCGAGGGTGTGGCTCGCAGCCTCGCCGAAATCGGCGGCTTCGAAGTCGTTGGTGCGGGCGAAACCGCGACGGATGCCGAACAGCTTGCGGCCTTGGCAAATCCCGACATATTGCTGCTCGACATCAGTTTGCCGGGAGGGGGTCTGGCCGCAGCGGAAAATATTCTTGCAACTCAGCCTGACTGCAAGATCGTCATGCTCACCGTCTCGGAGGCGAACGCCGATTTGGCGACGGCGCTCAGGCTGGGCGTACGTGGATATGTGCTGAAAGGGATTGGGGCGGCATCGCTGGCCGAGGTGCTGACTTATATAGCCGCAGGAAAAAAATATGTTTCGCCGACCCTGTCAGCGCAGCTTTTGAATGAACTGATCCGACCGGAAAAGCGCACAACCGATCTCGTTGCCAATCTCTCGGGACGCGAGCTTGGGATAATCTCCTTGGTAGGCGAAGGACTGAGCAATAAAGAAGTCGCCAAACGTCTCAACCTGCAGGAGAAAACGGTAAAACACCACATGACTCGGATATTTCAAAAGCTAAAGGTGCGAAACCGCACCGAAGCAGCCATTCTTATGCACGCGCCCAAAACGGGTCTTGTATAGGGAGATCGGGGCTTGTCTGAAGGTCGGATGCTGGTTGGCGAACCAGCAGTCACAGCCCTTTCAGACGAGCAATGTCGGAGGCCCTTACGGCGCGTTCGACAATTGTCCTTCCAAGCGGATCCTTCATAGTGAAGCGGCCGGCCTCGATGCTTTCGCTGAATCCATCGCGATGCACGACCTGGATTTTGGAGCCCTGTACCGTCACCGTGTCGCCAGCGGCATTGACTTGGCTACTCGGAGCTTGGCTACCGGGGGCGTTGTCGCCGGCACCATTTTTTCCCTTTCCGTTGGCGTTGCCATTCCCGGCGTTGCCGCCTGAGCCATTACCATTACCACTACCGTTACCACCACCGTTACCATTGCCATTGTTTCCGCTCTTGGCGCTGGCAGCGGCGAATTCGATCTTGTAGCCGTCGACATGGCTCAACCGCAGACCAAGCACCGGCATCGCCACCGCAACCGCCGCGAATACGCGCAAGCTAAAGTACGCCCGGCGACGCACGGATGAAAACAGGGGCTGCCTTTCTCCATTCATGCCACCATCACATCATGATGTGTCACGGTATTCAAGAATGAACAGCCCAAAATTGCGGCTCACAAACGCTGAGGAAACTCTCCTTTCGTGCTTGCAGCTCGATTCTCAGACCTTCGTCTGAGTCAAATATACACCGAAGTCTGACCTACTGATCTTGGGCCGCGCCGACGGATGTCGCAATAAAATCCGCGGTGACAAGGCTCGTCACCGGTAGGGATCGGCAGCGAGGCGCGAGCGCCTGCGGCACGCAGACGCTTGCGGCAGATCTCCGGCATACAGTTTGCGCATGCTCGCCGTCGAAGCGGTAGCACATGCCGTTCCTTCCCCGGATTATGATCAGGCGCGATTGGCGAATTCGCGGACAACCCGTTGCAGCAGCGGCATGTAGTCGCGAAATGCCCGGGTCTTCATGTTGGCGATCTTGCCGGCCTCGTCCCAGACGCGAACCCGCACCGCTTCCTCGTGGAACGGGTTCTTGCGGAACTCTGCCACCTCTTCGGCATTCATCGGCCCGCCTTGCAGCGACAGCGTGTGGACCGAGGCCTGCGACAGCCTGCCGAAATAGCTCGGGTCGGTGGCGCAAAGGTAGCGCTTGGCCGCGACATGCAGCCTGACGCATTCGACGATCACCGGTGGAAAGAACGGCGCCAGCACCTCGCCGCCGGCTTCGTCATGATGCTTGTCCTCGACATCGTCGGGCGAATAGGTGCCGAACTCGCTGGTGTAGTGGCCGATATCGTGCAGCAGTGCTGCCGCCACCAGCACATCGGGCGCGCCGTCCTTTTCGGCGAACCAGGCGCCCTGCAACATGTGCTCCGACATGGTGACGGGTTCGCCGAGATAGGATTCCGCCCCTCGGCGTTCGAAAATATCGGCGATGAATTCGACGATGTTGCCCGCGTTCAAATCCTGGCCGCTCATTCCGCAGCCTCCTTGAAGCTGTGTTCGATCGCCGACAGCGTCGACAAAAGGCCATCCTTGTCGGCGTAGCAACCCTGCAGCCAGCGCTTGCCGGCGCCGGAGAATTGCTTGCGGGCATGCATGACGCGGGTGTTATCGACGATGAAGGCCTGGCCTGCCTCGAGCCTGAAGGTGACTTCGAAGGAAGGATCCTCGATCAGTTCGGCAAACCGGCGATAGGCGGCGTAGTAGGCCTCCATCTCCGCGAACGGCACATCGACGGTCGGCGCCAGCGAGCGGTTGTTGAAGCGGATGGCGATGAGTTCGCCATCCGGCCCGAGCTCGATCATCGGCCGTTTGGCCTGCAATCGCACGCCCGACGACCCCGCATATTCGAAACGCGCCGGGTATGAACTCAACAGCCGGAAGCCTTCGGGGTTTTCTGCCTGCAGCGCGGTCGCCACGGCAAAACCATCGACGACGCTGGATTCGCCGCCCTCCACGGTGTTTTCGATGCAGGACAGGATCTGCAAGGTCGGCACCGGATCGCGATAGGGATTGTCGGTATGCGCCTGCAGGCCAAGATTGGTGTAGGCCAGATTGGTTGGATTGACCTCGGCGCGCACCTCGAACCATCGGCCGTAATTGGTCTCCCTGATATAGCCGAACAGATCGGACACTTTGCACAGCGCCCCGGATTCGGGCGGCAAATCGTCCATCACCGCGAAGCCGTAGGTCTTCACCGCCGACAGCCATTGCCGCAAGACGGCGCGGTCGCGGCTGGCAGCGAGATAGCCGGCGCGCGGCACCGAATTCTGCATAGAGGCCCTGGTCCATCGCACGGTGCCCTCGCCTGTCCAGCCGGGCTGTCGGGCGGCATCGCGGTCATAGGCATTGGCGCTCAGCCATGCCGCAGGAAAGCGCACCGTCTTTCCCTCCGGTTCGAAACTGACTTCAAGCGCATCGCCCTTGATCGCGGCTGCGCCGATCCATGTCTGCACGGGAATGTCGAGAATGGTGATCAGCCGCTGGCCGTTGCCGGCGCTACGCGTCTTGTCGTCGAGCGCATTGTCGCGCAACCACACTGCGTGAAAGCGAGTGCGCGCGCCGTCCTTCCACCCGAGGTCGATCGTTCTTCCTTCGTCGCCGATCAGCACCTGGCTAAGCATGGGGATCCGTTCCTGTCCGCAGCGCCCCGCAGCCAACTCCGCAGGGTTTCCGGTTGCATCGTGATGATGTCGAAGGCATAACTCAAATTATCATTTTGCAGCCAGAGGCCCTAAACGGTTTATGACTGAAACAACCCTGCCCTTGCCCCCGCTTGACTGGCTGCGGAGTTTCGAGGCCGCCGCGCGGCTGTCGAATTTCACCGCCGCCGCGGCCGAGCTTGGCCTGACCCAGGCTGCGGTCAGCCAGCACATCCGTTCTCTCGAAGAGCGGTTGAAGCAGCCGCTGTTCATCCGCCTGGCGCGCGGCGTCGAATTGACGCCGGAGGGTGCCGCCTACCTGCCGCATCTGCAATCGGCCTTCGCCGTGATCGCCAACAGCACGCGCGAGCTGTTTGAACCCAAGACCGTCCAGAGCGTGACGATCCGCTCGCCGATTTCCTTTGCCGTGCTGATGATCGCGCCGAAGCTGCCGCAAATGGCCAAGGACCTGCCCTTCGTCCAGCTGCAGATCGAGACCATCCACACACCGGCCGATTACGGCGAGCGCTTTGTGGGTCTCGACATCCGTTTCGGCATTGGCTCCGGCTCCTTTGCCGGACGGCAGGCCGACCGCCTCACCCGCGAAACCTTGACGCCGATGGCATCGCCACATCTCGCCAACGTCAAGGATTGGACGGGATTGCCGAGACTTACAGTGGTCGGCGCACGGGAAATGTGGGGCGAATGGTTCGCCGTCGCCCGGATGAAGCCGGCGCTCGGGCCGACGCACAAATTCGACAGTTTCGTTACCGCACTGGAGGCGGCGAAGCACGGCGCCGGCATGGTGCTGGGATCGCGACCGTTGGCCGACGCGGCACTGCGCGAAGGATCTCTCGTCACCCTGTCCGGCTTTACGCTGTCGAGCGGTGCCGGCCACTATCTGACCGCACCTTCGGGCGCGCATCTGAGCCCGGCCGAAGAAGCGGTCCGCCGCTGGTTCGCAACGGTCTTCGGCGTCCCGATTTCCCGATAAGCCCCTGAATACGCGGCAAACTATTGGACGACGTGACGCGGCGCATAATTTGTCGCGATACTGCGCCAGGCCGGACGTCAAGCTTCGGCAGGGTTCCGCTCGCTACAGGCGGCCAGGAAAAATCGCGGAGGAAATGCAATGCTCGACAAGGCCCCCAACAAGAAGCTTTCCGACCTGCTCGATCGCTTCGGCGCGGCACTCGCCGCCGGCGACATCGACAAGGCGGTCGCCTGCTTCCAGGAGGATTGTTACTGGCGCGATCTCGTCACCTTCACCTGGAACATCAAGACGATGGAAGGCCGCGATCAGGTGCGCGACATGCTGGTCAGCCAGTTGGCCAGGACCAAACCGTCGAACTGGGCGATCGCCAGGGGCGAGGATGCCACGGAAAGCGACGGCGTGCTCGACGGCTGGATCAGTTTCGAAACGTCTGTCGCGCGCGGCTTCGGCCACATCCGGCTGAAGGACGGCAAGATCTGGACGCTGCTCACCACTATGGTCGAGCTCAAGGGCCATGAGGAGCCGGCCGGTTTCGACCGCCCGCTCGGCGCCAAGCACGGCCATGGCAAGAACCGCCCGACCTGGAAGGAGGAGCGCGAGAAGGAAGCCGCCGAACTCGGCTTCAAGACGCAGCCCTATACGCTCATCATTGGCGGCGGCCAGGGCGGCATCGCGCTCGGCGCCCGGCTGCGGCAACTCGGCGTGCCCACCATCATCGTCGAGAAGAACGAGCGTGCCGGCGACAGCTGGCGCAAGCGCTACAAGTCGCTGTGCCTGCACGACCCGGTCTGGTACGACCATCTGCCCTATATCGACTTCCCCAAGAACTGGCCGGTCTTCGCGCCCAAGGACAAGATCGGCGACTGGCTGGAAATGTACGCCAAGGTGATGGAGCTGAATTACTGGTCATCGACCGAGGCCAAGAGCGCCGTTTATGACGACAAGAAAAAGGAATGGACCGTTGTCGTGCGCCGCGACGGCAAGGACATCACGCTGAAGCCGAAACAATTGGTGCTGGCCACCGGGCAATCCGGCAAGGCCAACATGCCGAACTTCAAGGGCATGGACACATTCAAGGGCGACCAGCATCACTCCTCGAAGCATTCGGGACCCGATGCCTATGTCGGCAGACAAGCTGTCGTCATCGGCTCGAACAACTCCGCCCACGACATTGCAGCAGCCCTTTGGGAGGCCGGCGCCGACGTCACCATGGTGCAGCGCTCGACCACGCATATCGTCAAGTCGGACACGCTGATGGAGATCGGCCTGGGCTCGCTCTATTCGGAAAAGGCGGTCGCGAGCGGCATGACCACCGCCAAGGCCGACCTCGTCTTCGCCTCCCTGCCCTACAAGATCCTGCACGAATTCCAGATCCCGGCCTATGCCGAGATGAAGAAGCGCGACGACAAATTCTACAAGGGCCTGGAGAAGGCCGGCTTCATGCTTGACTGGGGCGACGATGGCTCCGGCCTGTTCATGAAATATCTGCGGCGCGGCTCGGGCTATTACATCGATGTCGGCGCATCCGACCTGATCATCGACGGGTCGATCAAGCTGAAAAGCGGTGTCGACGTGAAGGAGATCAAGGAGCATTCGGTCCTGCTCAGCGATGGATCGGAACTGCCGGCCGATCTCATCGTCTACGCCACCGGCTATGGTTCGATGAACGGCTGGGCGGCCGATTTGATCTCACCAGAGGTCGCAGACAAGGTCGGCAAATGCTGGGGCCTCGGCTCCAACACCACCAAGGACCCAGGCCCCTGGGAAGGCGAGCTCCGCAACATGTGGAAGCCGACGCAACAGGAGGCGCTGTGGTTCCATGGCGGCAATCTGCATCAGTCGCGCCACTATTCGCAGTTCCTGGCGTTGCAGTTGAAGGCCCGCATGGAAGGCATCGCGACGCCGCTCTACGCGCTGCAAGAGGTTCATCACAAGGGTTAGGTAGCGCCGCCGATGCGCTTCCAGTAGATGAGCGTGCCGGTCAGCCCGCCATGCGGTTTCAAGGCAAAGTCCGGTATTTCGCCAGTGAGCGTGAAGCCGAGTTTTTCGTAAAGGCCGGAAGCGCCCTCCTCGGTTGCGGTGTCCAGCACCAGAAGCGTGCGGCCTTTCTCGACGGCGAGCGTTTCGGCCGCCCGCATCAGCCGGCTCGCTATGCCTTTGCCGCGGTGTTCGACGCGGGTCATCAGCTTGGCGATCTCGGCCCGGTGCGGCTGATTATCAGGAAAGTCGAGCAGCACGGTCACGGTGCCGACCAGAACCTCGCCCTTCCATGCACCCAGCACCGCTCTTTCACCTCTCTCTGCTGCCACCAACGAGTTGCCCCAGAAGCCTCCGCCGATTGCCTGGATAAGGGATGCATGAAGCTGACGGAGCCGCCGGCCGCGACCGTCTCGATCAGGAGGTCGGCCAGCATGTCGCGTGTTTCCGCAGTCAGCGACCTGATTTCGATGGGACTCACCTGCACTTTCCCTTCCTAATCCAGACGCGCGACGCGGCGCCGCTTTCGTCTCGCCTTGATCGCGGCGATGCGATCGGTGTCTTTCGGCTGCAGATGCAGCCCGCGTTCGAGGATTTCGAGCGTGTATTCCTCATAGGTCAGGCCAAGCCGCTCGGCCTTTTCCATGCGCATCAGCATCACGTCACGGCTTGGCGCCTTCCACGCCTTGGCATGCGCTGCCTGCCAGGCCAGGAAGATGTAGGGATCGCCCTTGCCCCATGGCGGACCCTTGTAATCATCGAGCGGCGGTCCGCCATTGTCGGAGCGCTTGGGACGTCTTGCCACGATTTCAGCCCCTGACCAGCGCGACCAGGTATTCAGCTGGCTGCGGTCCGACGGCATGGAACGTGCAGTCCGACGGCGCGCCGAGCGCCAGGCAGTCGCCGGGCTCGAGACTATGCACCATATCACCCTCGGTGAATTCGAGCCGCCCGGAGATCAGCCACATCTGCTGCTTGATGAAGGCATAGGACGCCGCCGGGAAGCTCACACTGGCGCCCGCCGGCAACTGCACCCGGATCAATTCGAGCGGCGTGTCGGAAACCGGCGACAAATGCCGGCGGACATAGCCCGTACCGGGGTCGCGCCAAACCGGCTGCTCACTCTCGCGCAGCAGGCCGCCACCTTGCTGCTCGGCGCGCGCAATCAGCGTCGACAGCGTCATGCCAAAGGCAGCGGCGATGCGCACCAGCAGCGCCGCCGTCGGGCTGGTCATGCCGCGCTCGATAGTGCTGAGCATGGCTTTGGAGACGCCGGAGCGGTTCGCCAGGTCGGCCAACGACCAGTCCCGCAAGGCTCTTTCGGCATGGATCCGTCTGCCGATCGTAGCCGACATGTCATTCGCTATATCAGTCATTCGTCCAATATATCGAATCTTCGGATTGGGGGAAGAGGCCGGCCGGTTGAATTTTCGCTGACGGGTTAACCCCTGCTACACCATCCCGCATCACGCCACCTTAACCCCGTCTGTGTAGGATCGAGGCTCCACGGGAATGGGGATCGGATCGTATGTTTGTCGAGCGCGAAGCCTCCGTCGGCGAACCGACCTCGCAGGAGCGCCGCCGCGCAGAGCAGAGCGACAAGCGCATTCTCGGCAACGTCGTGCAGTGCGACGGTGCGCGCGCCACCATCAGCGCCTATGCCGACGACGTCGAAGGAGCGGTCACCGGCCTGTGGACCGTCGGCAAGATGATCTCCATCAATCTCGGGACATCGCGCACCGTTGGTCTGGTCTACGAGATCGGCAAGTCGGATCGCGCCTGGAGCAATGAGGGACAAAACCCCATCGAGGTCAGCGTCGAGCTGATCGGCGAAGTGCGCGACGGCGCCGAACCGGGGGCCAAACCGGTGTTCGACCGCGGCATCACCACCTATCCTCATATCGGCGCCATAGCGCACCGCATCCGTACCCGTGATCTGCAGGCGGTCTACGATCTCGCCGGGCGTCATTCGATCACCATCGGTACGCTGTCGCAGGATGAGTCGATCGACGCCAACATCGCTATCGACGACACGCTGGCGCGCCATTTTGCCGTTGTCGGCACAACCGGCGTCGGCAAATCCACCGCCGTCTCGCTGCTGCTGCGCAAATCGATCGCGGCCCGGCCCGATCTGCGAATCCTCATCCTCGATCCGCACAATGAATTCGCGGCGTCGCTGCCTGAGTTCTGCGTCCGGGTCGATTCCAAGACGCTTGACCTGCCGTTCTGGATGTTCAGGCTCGAAGAATTCGCCGAAGTGCTGTTTCGCGGCCGAGAGGTCGTGCCGGAAGAAGTCGATGTCCTACGCGACCTGATCCCCGCCGCCAAGAACCTCTATCGCAATCCCAATTCAGGCTCTTACGTGCGCCGCGGCAGCGATGCGCTGACCGCCGACACGCCGGTGCCCTACCGCATGGTCGATCTCATCAAGCAGATCGACGAGCGCATGGGCCTCCTGGAAAGCAAGAACGACCGCCCGACGCTGAAATCGCTGAAGACGCGCATCGAATCCGCCGCCTCCGACCCGCGCTATCGCTTCATGTTCAATTCGCGGCTGATCGAGGACACGATCCACGAGACGATCGGCAATATTTTCCGTGTGCCGCATCATGGCCGCCCGGTGACCTGCTTCGAGATGGCCGGCATGCCGTCCGAAGTGGTCAATTCCGTCTGTTCGGTGCTGGCTCGGCTCGCCTTCGACCTTGCGCTGTGGAGCGAGGGCCGGCTGAAGCTTTTGCTGCTGTGCGAGGAAGCGCACCGCTATATGCCGGCCGATCCGCGCCTCGGCTTCGCCCCGACAAGGCATGCATTGTCGCGCATCGCCAAGGAAGGCCGCAAATATGGCTGCTATCTCGGCGTCGTCACCCAGCGCCCGGGTGAACTCGATCCGACCATCCTGTCGCAATGCTCGACCTTCTTCGCCATGCGGCTGGCCAACGAGCAGGACCAGGCGATCATCCGCTCGGCGATCGCCGATTCCTCCGCCTCGACGCTGGCCTTTCTGTCCTCCATGGGCCAGCGCGAAGCCATCGCCTTCGGTGAAGGCGTGGCGACGACCATGCGGCTGAAGTTCGAGAAACTGGCGGAGAACCTGATCCCCGGCACCGCCAAGCGAGAGCAGGACGAGTTCTCGCAGGACGGCAACGACGTCGATCTCGCCGCCATCGTCGAGCGGCTGCGCAACGTCCCGAAACCGCAGCAGCAGATGGCCTTCGCCGAAGCAGTGGATTCCGGCCGCCAGGCCGGCGATCCCGATTACCGCAAGCCGGCCACCGCCCAGCGCATCCAGCCCGACGACGATTTCGACCTGCGCTACGGCCTCAAGCCCACAACCTTCGGCATGCGCCCGCAGAACGATTGACCTTCAGCGTAGCGACTTTTTTGCCGGCCAATTGAGAAGCCGCCGGAGCGCCAGGGCTCGGCTTCGTTGGCCCGCTTGGGCAAAATCCCGAAAGGGAATTCATCAGGCCGGATTGAATGGCGTGGCTTTCGAGAAGCCGGAGCGGAGCGGACATTTAGTCCGTGAGCACCGGAAGTCGAGAAAGCCACGTCAGGCAACCGGCCTCATGAATTCTTCTTCGGGATTTTAGGCGCAGACGCGGTTGCGGCCTTGCCTCTTCGCCTCGTAGAGCTGGCGGTCAGCGCGGCGGTAGAATTCCTCGGCGGTTTCCTTCCGATCCCAGACGGCGAGTCCGACGCTGGTGGTGATCTTGAGGCGGACATTGCCCGACAGCACCGACATGTTGGCAATCGCCTTGCGGATGCGTTCGGCGAACTTGCCCAACAGTTCCGCATCCATGTTGGGCGTAACGACGGCGAACTCCTCGCCCCCAAGCCGCGCCACCACATCGTGGTAGCGCGTCATGCCTTTGAGGCAATTGGCGACTGCCCTAAGCACCTCGTCGCCGACATCGTGGCCATGCGTGTCGTTGACCTGCTTGAAATGATCGAGGTCGAGGATCATGAGCCCGACGGGCTTTTCGATGCGGCGGAATTCCTCGAGATATTCCTTCAGCGCATCATCGAAGTAGCGCCGGTTCTGCATGCCGGTAAGGCCGTCGGTCAATGCCGCATGCTGCAGCGTTTCCGAGCGGGCGCTGAGCGAAACCGTCATGGCGCGCAGCTTGCCCTCTTCCGTGGCCTGCCTACGGATCAGCGGGTAGATGAATAACACGCCGAAGAACAGCGCTGTCGCCAGCAGCACCCCGGTGACAAACAGCAGCGTGTTGAGATAGGCGATCCTCTCGACCCGGGAAGTCGTATCGTGACCGACCGCGATGAACTGCAATTGACCATAGGCATAAAGCGTCACCAGGCCTGCGGCCAGGATCACGAAAATAAAGACGAAAAATGCGGATTCCGCCTTGTGGAAACGCATCTGCTTCCCGTTGCAAAGTACCCGCCGGATCTATGGCATGCCGGCGCCTTACGGACGGTTAATCCAGACAACCGGAGCGGGAATGTTCATTCCTACTTCTGTTTCTTTAATTGTATTGGCAGCACGAAAATCAAATCGCGGTTTGCAAGCGGCCGCCGGGCTGCAATCTCAGCCATTCCGGTCCCAGCTGATGGCGAAACCACGTCGTTTGCCGTTTGGCATATTGCCGCGTCGCTGCCTTGCAGCGCTCGATGGCCTGAGGAAAGCTGATGTCACCCGCCATGGCAGCCGAAAGTTCGCGAACGCCGATCGCCTTCATCGCCGGCAGGTCGGGATCGAGGCCAAGCGCCGCAAGCCGTTTGACCTCATCGAGCGCGCCGAGATCGAGCATGCGGTCGAACCTTGTTTCGATCCGCTCGACAAGGGCGGCGCGGTCCGGCTCGATAACGAAGAACTGAGCGCTGTCGCGGTCGATCAGCGGCCGGCCGCGCGCTGCCTGCCATTCGAGGATGGAGCGGCCGGATGCGTCGAGCACCTCCAGCGCCCGCACGATGCGCTGGCCATCGGTCGGCTTCAGCTGCATGGCGACCGCCGAATCCTCATGCATCAGGATGCGGTGCAGCTTGGCTGCGCCTTGCTCCTTTAACTCGTAGCGCCAGCGGTCGCGTACCTGCTGCGGAATGTCGGGCATTTCCGAAATGCCCTCGGCAAGTGCGCGAAAATAGAGCCCGGTGCCGCCGACGAAAATCACCGGACGTTCAAAGCCGGCGTCATCGGGCTGTCGGGCGAGCGTGCCGTCATCGATCAGCTTCATCACGTCGCGCAGCCAGGCGCCGGTGGAATAGGCGGTGGAGGGATGCACGTGGCCATAGAGATAGTGCGGCGCGCGGGCGAGGTCGGCAGCGCTCGGCCGCGCCGTCAGCACGTCGAGCACCGAATAGCCCTGCATGGAATCGGTGTTGACGATGACGCCGCCCTTGCGCTCGGCGAGATCGAGCGCCAGCGCCGACTTGCCGCTGGCGGTCGGCCCGGCTATCAGGATCGCGTCCTTCACGCGGCCCTCGCCCGCCTGCCCGCCCTCGCCTAGCTGCTTGGAAGCCTCGATGCCGCTCATTGCCACGCTTGTGTCCCACCCCGTCCGCCGCGCGATGTCGGCCTCGCTTGCGAATATGGCCTCACGGTCGGTCGGCGCAAGCGCTGTTCGCTGGCTGGGCGAAGGCGTCGCCTGCGACCTGGTGCTGCCCGAGGGTGCGGAAGCCGCTGAGGCAAGTGCCGCCTTGCGCTTGGCACTTGGCTCCGAGCCGGTCGACGTGATCGTTCAGCAGGCCGAAAGCCGCCGCAAGACAATCCTGCTTGCCGATATGGATTCAACCATGATCGACCAGGAATGCATCGACGAACTCGCCGACGAGATCGGCGTCAAGGACCGCGTTGCCGCCATCACGGCACGCTCGATGAACGGCGAGATCGCTTTCGAGCCGGCGCTGCGTGAACGCGTGGCGCTGCTGAAAGGCCTCGATGCCGCCGTCGTCGACCGCATCATCGCGAACCGCCTGACGCTGGCGTCGGGCGGCCGCGCTCTGGTGCAGACGATGCGCGCCAATGGCGCCTGGACGGCGCTTGTCTCCGGCGGCTTCGACGTCTTCACCAGCCGTGTCGCCGCCATGCTCGGCTTCGAGGAAAACCGTGCCAACCGCCTGATCGAGGAGAACGGGCGCTTTGCCGGCCTGGTCGCCGAGCCGATCCTCGGCCGCGCCGCCAAGGCCGATGCGCTGAACGATATCTCGGCCCGCCTCGGCCTGACGCCATTCGATGCGATTGCGGTCGGCGACGGCGCCAACGACCTCGACATGATCCGCCTGGCCGGCACCGGTGTCGCGCTCCACGCCAAGCCGGCCGTTGCTGCCGAAGCCAAGGTCCGCATCGACCATGGCGATCTCACCGCGCTGCTTTATCTCCAGGGCTACCGCCAGGAAGAGTTCGCCCAATGAAACCGATGCGCACCGAGCGTCTCATCCTGCGCAACTGGGAAGACCGCGATCGCGAACTCTTCCACCGCATCAATTCGGACGAGCGGGTGATGGAATTCTTTCCGTTCCGCCGCGACCGCGCCGAGACAGATCGGAAGAGCACACGTCTGANTCCGATACGATCGAGATCGGCTGGCGGTTGGCGCCGGAATTCTGGCGCAAGGGCTATGTCACGGAGGCCTCCGAAGCCTGGCTCGCCTTTGGCTTCGAAACGCTTGACCGCGACGAGATCGTCTCCTTCGCCGTCGCGGCCAACCGCCGCTCGACGGCCGTCATGGAGCGTCTTGGCATGACCCCTGACCCGGCTCGCGATTTCGACCACCCATCCATCCCTGACAGCCACCCGCACCTCAAGCGGCATGTCCTCTACAAACTGTCGCGCACGGACTGGCAGGCACGAAAAAGGGCGGCTCGCTAGCCGCCCTTTCCCTGAAGACAATCGGTTATGGGGCTTTCCGGACTCAATCCATCCGGATCGTCACGAAGCGCAACTCGCCGGTCTTCGACGCCAGCATCAGAAGTGCATTCTTGCGGCCCTGCTCCTTCAGCGCGCCGATCCGGTCCATGACGTCCTTCGGGGTCGCGACCGATTCCTGGGCGATTTCGGTGATCACCTCGCCGGCCTGGATGCCGCGCTCGGCGGCGGCCGAATCCTTGGTGACGTCGGTGATGACGACGCCGGAAACGTCGGCCGCGATGCCGAATTTTTTCCGTGTGTCGTCATTGAGTTCGCCGACGGTCATGCCGAGCACCGAGGCCGTCGAAACCGCGGGCGCCTTGTCGCCGCCCTTGTCCTCATCGGTAGTGCCGTCCTCACCGGCGGCAACCTTCTCGCCGTCCTCAAGCCGGCCGAGCGTCACCTTCACCGTCTGCTCGATGCCCTTGCGCACGATAATCACGTCGACCGCCTTGCCGACCGGGCTTTCCGCCACGACGCGCGGCAGGTCGCGCATTTCATGGATGTCCTTGCCGTCGAACTTGATGATGACGTCGCCGGCGAGAATTGTGCCGTTGTCGACCGGTCCGCCCTTGATGACGCCGGCCACCAGCGCGCCCTTGGCGGTCGCCATGCCGAGGCTCTCGGCGATGTCGTCGGTCACCGGCTGGATGCGCACGCCGAGCCAGCCGCGACGGGTCTCGCCGAACTGGCGCAGCTGGTCGACGACGCCCGAGGCAAGCTGCGAGGGGATTGAGAAACCGATGCCGATCGAGCCGCCCGACGGCGAGATGATCGCCGTGTTGATACCGATGACCTCGCCCAGGCTGTTGAACAGCGGCCCGCCGGAATTGCCGCGGTTGATGGCGGCGTCGGTCTGGATGAAGTCGTCATAGGGGCCGGAATTGATGTCGCGGTTGCGGGCCGAGACGATGCCGACCGTCACCGTGCCGCCAAGGCCGAACGGATTGCCGATCGCCATCACCCAGTCGCCGACGCGCATCTTGTTGGAATCGCCGAATTTCACCGCCGTCAGCTTGTGGCCCTTCGGGTCGACCTTGAGCACCGCCACGTCGGTCTTGGTGTCGGTGCCGACCAGCGTCGCCTTCAGCGTCACGCCGTCGGAGAAATTCACCTCGATATCGTCTGCATCGGCGATGACGTGGTTGTTGGTGACGACAATGCCTTGCTCGGCGTCGACTACGAAGCCGGAGCCCAGCGACTGCACCTTTTGCGCGCCGCCATCCTTGTCGCCGCCACGGTTCTTGAAGAAGTCGTCGAAGAAATCCTGGAACGGCGAACCCTCCGGCAGCTGCGGCATCGGCACCGCGCCCGGACCTTCCGTGCCCTTCACGGTCTGCGAGGTCGAGATGTTGACCACCGCACCGAGCAGGCCTTCGGCGAGGTCGGCAACCGAAGCCGGTCCGTCCGCGGCCACCGTCGGCGTCACCAAAGCCGGAACGGCAAGCGCGCCGACCATAAGTGCCGCAGCACCTGCGATGAACGTCCGCCGCGCCGCGCGCAGAAGGGTGTTGGATGTCATCGAAAGCCTCCCGGAATCTGAAAAGAAAAAGCGCTTCGGCAAAACGCCGCGTCGCGTCATGTTGGCAAGAAATACGGCACGTTTGCGGCTATGGCCACATCAGGAGGATAAATCCTCCGTTACACCTTAGAGCGGTTCGCCGTTTCGCGGAAACGGCGAACCGTTCAATCCCTTTGCTTTTACGCAATTCCGGACGGAAAACCGCTCACACTTTCCTGGAATTGCAGATCAGCGGTCCTCAGCCACGCACCAACCAGACGATGCCGACGCCGATGGCGATCGCCACCAGCCCGACGATGCGCAGCGCAATTTCCGGCGTCGACAGCACTTCGCCGGCAAGACGTTTGGCAAGGCCGGGAAAGCCGCCATAGACCAGGCCCTCGACAACGAGGACCAGGCCTATGGCCGCAAGGAAATCCTGCACCGCCCTACTGGGCGGGTGCAGGTTGTGCAGCCGGCGCGGCAGGTGCCGTCGCCGGCGCGGCAGGTGCCGTCGCCGGAGCCGCAGGCGCCGCCGGCTTCGCGTCCGTCCCGTCCGGATTGCGGAAGAAGCGGAAGAACTCCGAGTTCGGCGACAGCACCATCGTCGTCCCGGAGTTGTCCAGCGCCGTGCCATAGGCATTCATCGACCGGTAGAAGTCGAAGAACGCCGGATCGCGTTTGTAGGCGTCGGCAAAGGTCGCGCTGCGCTGGGCTTCACCTTCACCACGCAGGATTTCCGATTCCTTGCGCGCTTCGGCGACGATTTCCACCACTTCGCGGTCGGCGCGGGCGGTGATGCGCTGCGCGGCCTCTTTGCCGCGTGCCCTCAGCCGTTCGGCCTCGGCCAAACGTTCGGCCTTCATGCGGTCGAAGGTCTGCTGCGAAACCTCGGCCGTCAGATCGGTTCGGCGGATGCGCACATCCTCGATCTGCAGGCCGAGCGAGGTGGCGTCGGGCCGAAGCTGATCGCGCACTTCGCGCATCATCACGGCCCGCTCTTCCGAAAGCGCCGCCTCGAAGTCGCGCAGACCGTAGACACGGCGCAGCGCCGCATCGAGACGCGTCCTCAGTCGTGCTTCGGCCAGTGTGATCTGACCGGACACGGCTGAGCGGAACACGCGCGGATCCGAGATGCGGTACGCGATGAAAGCGTCGACCTCGTAGAACTTGCCGCCCGAAACCTGGACGCGGATGTTATCGAGATCGAAGCGCAGCACCCTGTTTTCGATCAACTGCACGCTGTCTGCGTCGAAGAAGGCGAAAGGCGCCTTGAAATAGATGCCGGGTTCATTCTTGACGTCGACGATCTCGCCGAACCGCAGCACGAGCGCCTGCTGGCGCGCGTTGACCACGAAGACCGAGGAGTAGAGCAGGAACAGAAGCACGGCCGCGATGACCGCGATGATGGGAAGACGATTGGCCATCACTGGGCTCCTCCCGTGGTCGCGCCGGCAGGCGGCAGCGCCTTCGGCTGCAGTGCCGGCAGCGGCAGATAGGGAACGACCCCTTGCCCATTGCCCTGTTCGACGATGACCTTGTTGGAATCCTTCAGCACCTTCTCCATCGTTTCCAGATAAAGCCGCCGGCGCGTCACGTCGGGCGCCTTGGCGTATTCGTCATAGACCGAGATGAAGCGCTGCGCCTCACCTTCGGCTTCCTGGACGACACGGTTCTTGTAGGCTGCCGCGTCCTCGCGGATCTGCGCCGCGGCGCCACGCGCCTGGCCGAGCTTCTGGTTGGAATACTGGTTGGCCTGCTCGACGAACTTGTCTTCGTCCTGCTCGGCGCGCTGCACTTCGTCGAACGCGTCGGCCACTTCACGCGGCGGCGCCGCGTCCTCGATCGAAACTGCGTTGACGTTCAGGCCGGCCTTGTAGCCGTCCAGCGTCGTCTGGATGATTTCACGCACCGACGCGGCGATGCCCTGACGGTCGTCGCGGAAGATGTCCTGCGCCGGTCGCCGGCCAACCGCTTCGCGCATGGCGCTCTCTGCGACCTGCTGCAGCATGCCTTCGGGATCGGAGACGTCGAACAGATAGGCCCGGGGATCGGAGACCTGATAGGCCACCGAAAACTGGACGTTGACGATGTTCTGGTCGCCGGTAAGCATCAGCCCCGACGAGTTGCCGCTCGTCGCGCCGCCACCACCGATATCGACGAGTTGTTCGGCGATGTTGGCCGTCTCGACGGTTTCGACCGGCCACCAATGGAAATGCAGACCCGGCTGCGACAGCTCCGCCTTCGGCTTGCCGAAGCGCAGCTCGACCGCAACCTCGTCCGGCTGCACGGTGTAGACCGCCTTGAACGCCCACAGCACGATCAGGGCCGCTGCGATCAGCGCAAAGACGGCCGGGCTGGCGCCGCCGCCACCGGGCAGCGCGCGCCGCAGCCGGTCCTGGCCGCGGCGGATGATGTCTTCGAGATCGGGAGGTGACCCCGGCGGGCCGCTAGGCCCCTTCGGTCCCTGCCCCCAGGGTCCCTGATTGTTGCCGCCGCCGCCCCATGGGCCGCCGCCGCCGCTCTTGTCGTTCCAGGGCATGAATGTCCTTTCGCTTGGGATTCCCTCAGCGCCGACGTTGCGGCGCAAAATCCAGTTGTTCTTCTATAGGGACGCAGCGATGCGCTTTCAACGCGATCCGCTGCCGAGCATGTCCGTTTTGGACGTTCGCGACCCTTTTATCGTCTCAATGCACGCCGCGGCGTCGCTCGTAAACCGAATAGCGCGTCGCATGGCTGTCCTTTTCACCGGCCGGAACGTCCTGAGCGCTGACAAGGCGCCACAAATCCGGATCGATGTCGGGAAAATGCGCGTCGCCATCGACCGCCGCCAGCACATGGGTGACGTGCAGCCGGTCTGCCAGCGGCAGCGCCTGCGCATAGATCTCGCCGCCGCCGATGATGCAGATTTCGTCGACGCCGGCCATGCAACGCCCGCGCACCGTGGCCAGCTGGATCGCGGCCTCCAGGGAGTGCGCTACCTCGATGCCCTCGGCGCGCCAGGCCTTGTCGCGGGTCACCACGATGTTCAACCTGCCCGGCAGCGGCCGGCCGATGCCTTCATAAGTCTTGCGGCCCATGATGACGGGCTTGCCCATCGTATCGGCCTTGAAGCGCTTGAGATCGGTGGACAGCCGCCACGGTAAGCCGCCGTCGCGCCCGATGACGCCGTTCTGCGCAATGGCGACATAGATCGCGACGTCCATCAGTTGGCTCCCCCGGCGCCGTCATCCGACGGCTCCAAAAGCAATATGTCGATGTTGTGCTCGGGATAGAGATCCTGCGCCGCCGTCTCGAAGGTCGTCGGCCCGACCTTCTTGACATTGTCGCCGCAAAACGAGATCAGCGCTTTCGGATTGCCCTTGTCGACGGTCAGCTTGAACTTGCCGATGCTGCCATTGGCCCAGTTGCCGCCGGTGGTCAGGATATAGGCTATGCGGTTCTCGTAAAAATGCGGATAACCGTCGGCCTTGGCGGCCTGCCGCACCGCATTCTCGAAGCTGTCGTCCATGCAGTAGCGGGTCTTGTAGGTCGTGTACTGGCTGCCCTCGGTGAACTTGCCGTCATAGAAGAAACTCACCGATGACGTGCCGCCGACGCTCGGTTTGTAGCGGTGCGAGACGTGGACATCCTTGTTGGCCGGAAATATCGCGCGCCACCAATAGGTTGAGCGCAACTGCCACCACGGCGTATAGACCTTGTTCGCCTCGGTACCGTCGCTGCCCGTATCCTCGATGATGATGCCGCGGTTTTCCCAATCCTCGGCGACCGTTTTCGGCAGCTTCGCCAGGGCCGCCTTGGCCGCATCGCCGAACGGATTGAACGGCACGTTCTGCGCCTTCAGATCGGCGCCGATATCGATGCCGACAGCGAACACTTTCTGCTCGAGCTGCGGCTTTGCCGGCGCTCCGTCGATCGTCACCTCGAAGCCAAGGAAATTGTCGCTCTGGTTTTCCGGGATGGCCGGCATTTCCTCCGGATTGCCTTCGATGTCCGGCAGCGGAAAAGCGACGATGGCATTTACATCCTTGTCGGTGTTGTTGTGGAAGACGTAGTCGACCGTGATCTTTTCCGGCGAGATATAGAGGTCCTCGCTTTGCATCGACACCGCGTCGCTACGCGACAGGATCAGGCCACCTGTGCCGAGTTCGGCGGTCGTATCATTGGCCAGCGCGGGCACGGCTAAAAGCGCCAGCGCTACGGACAGAACATATTGCAACATCGAAGCCCCTCGCCAAGAATGCCGCGACCCTAGCCGTTTCAATGTGGCGTTTCAAAGCCTTCCGTCTCCCAGCAGGACGCCACAGTGTCTGGACACGCCAATCGGCGGTCTGGACTAACAGGTTTCGATCGGGCAGGAGTTCGCGTCATGCGCAAGCTTCTCGTCATCGGCATCGGCGCCGGCAATCCCGACCATATGACCGTGCAGGCCATATCAGGCCTAAACCGGGCGGACGTCCTGTTTATCCCCGACAAGGGGGCGAAGAAGAACGACCTTGCCGAATTGCGCCGCCATATCTGCGACCGTTTCGTCAGCAATCCGAAATCGCGCCGCGTCGAGTTCGACGTGCCGGTGCGCGCCGAGCCGGCGCCTTCCTATCGCTCGACCGTCGATGACTGGCACGAGGCCATCGCCCAGATTTATGAGAGCCTGGTCCGCGACGACCTTGCCGAGGACGGCTGCGGCGCCTTCCTGATCTGGGGCGACCCCTCGCTCTATGACAGCGCGCTGCGCATCCTCGCGCGCGTACGACTGAGGGGCAATGTCGCATTCGAACTGGAGGTCATTCCCGGCATCACCGCCGTCCAGGCGCTAGCCGCCGGCCACAAGATGGCGCTGAACCGCATCGGCGACCCCGTGCTGATCACCACCGGCCGCCGCCTCGCCGAACAAGGCATGCCGCACAATGCCGGCAGCGCCGTGGTCATGCTCGACGGCAAATGCGCCTTCAACACGCTGGCAGACAAGGATCTGATCATCCATTGGGGCGCCTATCTCGGCACACCGGACGAGATCATCGTTTCCGGTCGCCTGGGTGATGTCGGCGAGGAGATTGAGAGGACGAGAGAAGAAGCCCGGAAAAGAAAGGGCTGGATCATGGACACCTATCTGCTGCGTAAAGCAGGAGAGCCCGAGGAATAGCGCGCTCAAAGGTCGAGTTCCTTCGCGCCCCCCTCTGTCCTGCCGGACATCTCCCCCTCTAGTGGGGAGATTGGCCGTCACGGAGGATTTCGCCAATCGCCTAACAGATTAGCGCCCGTCTGCGGGCTAGCTGATCTCCCCCTGCGGGGGAGATGTCCGGCAGGGACAGAGGGGGGTGTGACGGATCGCAAGCTTCAACCCTCACCCAGCATCGATCTCCGCCTGCAAGGCGTCCATATGCGTGGCCGCCGCTGCCGCCGCAGCGCGCTCGATAGCGCGAAAACGGCTGACAACTGCAAGGCCAACTGAGGTCAGCTGTGCGCCGCCGCCCTTTTTGCCGCCGGTCTGCGCCGCGACCAGTGGCTTGCCGAACACACGGTTCATATCTTCCACCAGATCCCAGGCGTGCTTGTAGGACATCTCCATGCCGCGTGCCGCAGCCGAGATCGAGCCGAAAGTGGCGATCTGCTCCAGCAATTCGATCTTGCCCGGACCTATGCGCCCGTCCGGATCGAGATTTATCCGCAGGCTCAGCGACGGCATCTCTTGTCCTCCACAGTCACACTAGCCCCTCTCGACCCATAGCGCTATTCCAAAACGATATAGCGGCTATCAGCCATCCGCTTCGGCCGGCAGCCCGGCGCCGGTGTTGGCACGGTCGAAACTGACCGTCTTGATCACCGCGAACACCTTGCCGCCGAGATGAAGTTTCAGCACCTGCCTGGATTGTTCGGTAATGCGGGCAAGCACGGTTGCGCCATTGCAGTCGATGCCGATTTCGACCGTCGGACCCTCGCCCGGACCGATTGCGACGATGGTGCCCGGCAGGATGTTGAGCGCACTGAGACCTTTCGGCAGTTCGGTGGCGATCATCACGTCGCGGGCGCGGATGCGGATGCGCACAGGCGCGCCGACCGAGACCGCCAGAAGCGGCACCCGGATTTCGCCCGCCGCCGAGCCGAGCACGGTCATCCCGAAGATCTCATCATGGCGCAGCACCTTGGTGTCGAGCACCGCGCCGCCCTCGCCGCGTTCCTCCGCCGTCAGCAATTCGAGCCGTTGCATGATCGCGCCGGTCGGGCCTGAGGCAGCGACCTTGCCTTGCGCCATCACCACCACGTCGCTGGCCAGCCGCGCCACCTCGGCGACGGAGTGGCTGACATATACGATGGGCAGCTTGGTCTCGTCGCGCAGCCGCTCGATATAGGGCAGGATCTCGGCTTTGCGCGCATCGTCGAGCGAGGCCAGCGGCTCGTCCATCAACAGCAGTTTCGGGCTGGCAAGCAGCGCCCGGCCGATCGCCACGCGCTGCTTCTCGCCGCCCGAGAGCTTTGCCGGTCGCCGGTCGAGCAGAGGACCGATGCCGAGCAGTTCGACGACCGCGTCGATATCCGCATAGCGCTCCGCCGGTGGCGTGAACCAGCGGCCATAGCGCAGATTGCCGGCCACGCTCATATGCGGAAACAGCCGCGCGTCCTGGAACACCATGCCGATCCGGCGCTTGTGCTTCGGCACGAAAATGCCGGCATCGGTGTCGACCAGCACACGGCCGTCGACCGCGATACGGCCCTTGGTCGGCCGGATCAGGCCGGCGATCACGTTGATCAGCGTCGTCTTGCCGGAGCCCGATGGCCCGAACAGCGCCGTCAGCCGCCCGGCGCTTTCGAAACGCGCGTCGACGGCGAAACCGCCGAGCCGATGGCTGATGTCCACCAGCACGCTCATTCGATGTCCATCCGCCGGCCGACGCGCCGCGCCAGCACTTCCGAGGCGACCAATGCGGCCATCGAGATGACGATGGAGATCAGCGTCAGCCTGAGCGCCCCGTCATCGCCGCCAGGCACCTGCGTGAAGGTGTAGATCGCCGAAGGCAGCGTCTGCGTCTCGTTGGGAATGTTGGAGACGAAGGTGATGGTGGCGCCGAACTCGCCCATCGCCTTGGCGAAGGACAGGATCGAGCCGGCGATCAGCCCGGGCAGGATCAGCGGCAGCGTGATGGTGGCGAAGACCCAGAGCGGGTTGGCGCCGAGCGTTCCCGCCGCTGCCTCCATTTTGCGGTCGACCGCCTCGATCGACAGCCGGATCGCCCGCACCATCAGGGGAAAGCCCATGATACCGCAGGCCAGTGCGGCGCCGGTCCAGCGAAACGAGAAGACGATGCCGAAATGCTCGGCCAGGAACGCTCCCGCCGGCCCGCGCCGGCCGAAGGTAAGCAGCAAGAGATAACCTGTCACCACCGGCGGCAGGATCAACGGCAGGTGAACCACACCGTTGAGCAGCGTCTTGCCCCAGAATTTTCCACGGGCCAGCAAAAGCGCCATCAAGATGCCCGGCGGCAGGCTGAACAGCATCGCCACCGTCGCCACCTTGATCGACAGCCGGACCGCATTCCATTCGTCGGGAGTGAGGTCCAGCAGCCAGTTCATGCGTCAGCCGCTACCTTAATTGCTCGGCGTGAGCACGGTGAAACCCTGATCCCTAAACAGCTCCACCGCCTTGGCGGACTGCAGGCACTTCAGGAAAGCCGGGGTATCCTTGTCCTTCGAATCGGTGGTCTGGGCAACCGGATAGATGATCGGCGGGTGCGAATCCTCCGGGAAGGTGCCGACCACCTTGACTCCCTTGTCGGCATGCGCGTCGGTGGCATAGACGATGCCGAGCGCGGCCTCGCCCGTTGAAACCAGCTTCAGCGCGGCGCGCACATTCTCGGCCTGCGCCACCTTGCCTTCGACCGACGACCAGACGCCGAGCGATTCAAGTGCCGCCTTGCCATACTTGCCGGCCGGCACCGCCTTGACGTCGCCCATGGCGAGCTTGCCGTCGCTGATCAGCTTGGCGAGGTCGAAGCCTTTCTCGATCCTGGTTTCGACCTTGGAATCCTTCGGCGCCACCAGCACGATCTGGTTGCCGAGCAGTTTCACCTCGGTGTCCGGCTTGGTCAGTTTCTTGTCGGAGAGATATTTCATCCAGTCGAGGTCGGCCGAGATGAACACATCGGCGGGCGCCCCGAGTTCGATCTGCTTGGCCAGGGCCGAGCTCGCGGCGTAGGAGACGGTCGCCGCTTCACCGACATCGGCTTCGCAGGCCTTGGTGACGGCGTCGAGCCCGTCCTTGAGGCTGGCTGCGGCAAACACGATCACCTTGTCTCCCGCGTGAGCCGCCGGCATCGCGGCCATCAGAGCTGCGGCAAAGCCGCCAATCGCGATTGCCCTCATACCAAAACCTTTGTGCCCCAACATGAAAACTCTCCCTGGGCTTGAAATCTGCTGGCTCGACTCCTGCCGACCGATATATCTGGATGAATATAACAAGGGAAGGCCGCCTCCTGCGAAAGCGTATGTTCGGCATCGATTGTTCTGGTTTGGACGTGCACCGAAACCCGGAAAGGAACTCCGATGAAGATCAGCGCCCGCAACATCCTCAAGGGAACGATCGTCGAGATCGTCAAAGCACCTCGCCTGTCCGCGGTGATGTCGCCGGCTCCGTCGTCACGCTTCGATCACCAACGAGGCCGTTGCCGATCTCAAGCTCGAAAAAGGCAAGCAGCCTATGCCATGATCAAGGCAACCGACGTCATGGTCGACATCGATTGAGGGTCGGAATTGATTGACGGTGGACGGATCAGACCGCGATCGGCGCCTTGATCGAAGCGTCGGCAAAATAGTTTTCCAGCCGGAAATCCTCGAAGCGGAAGGCGAACAGGTCCTTCACCTCCGGATTGATCCACAGCGTCGGCAGCGCCTTGGGTGTGCGCCGCAATTGCTCGCGCGCCTGCTCGAAATGGTTGGAATAGAGATGCGCATCGCCCAGCGTATGGACGAACTCGCCGGGCTTCAGCCCGGTCACCTGCGCCACCATCAGGGTCAGCAGCGCGTAGGAAGCGATGTTGAAGGGTACGCCGAGAAAAATGTCGGCCGAGCGCTGGTAGAGCTGGCAGGACAGCTTGCCGTCCGAGACGTAGAACTGGAACAGGCAGTGGCAGGGCGGCAGCGCCATCGCCTCCACTTCGGCCGGGTTCCACGCCGAAACGATCAGCCGGCGTGAATTCGGATTCCTGCGTATCTCCTTCAGAACATTGGCAATCTGGTCGATCGACCCGCCATGGCCATCCGGCCAGGAGCGCCACTGCTTGCCATAGACCGGGCCGAGATCGCCATTCTCGTCGGCCCATTCGTCCCAGATCGAAACGCCATGATCTCTAAGGTATTTGATGTTGGTGTCGCCGGCCAGGAACCACAGGAGTTCATGGATGATCGACTTCAGATGCAGCTTCTTGGTGGTGGTGACGGGAAAGCCGCGCGACAGGTCGAAGCGCATCTGGTACCCGAACACCCCACGCGTGCCGGTGCCCGTGCGGTCGCCACGGTCGGCGCCATTGTCCAGCACATGCTGCAAAAGGTCGAGATACTGGCGCATCGGCTTCGCCTCGATTCGGGGTTACCGCCATCATAACCGACTGGCCGCCGGCCGAACACAGCAAAAGGACCAGAACGCGGCTTGCCCCATCACTCTTCAAGGGTTAGCGCTGCCCCTCACCTGCCTGCCGGCATCCTCTCCCCGTATAGGGACGGGGAGAGGGGCGCTGTGATCAGCGGTTTCGCCAATCACAAGCGTTCGAGAGAGAGAGCCAAGGCTGCGGTCAGCCCTTTCTCCCCGTCACTATACGGGGAGAAATGCCCGGCAGGGCAATGAGGGGCGGTGCTGACCTCCGGTGAGGAGCAAAATCAAACGCGCGCTCTGCCTATCGGCAATAATCTCTACAAAGAGCCGAGCTTGCCCAGATCCTTGGCGACCAGATAGTAGAAAGTCACGCGGCTCTTGGAGCTGTCGGCGGCCAACGCCTTGCAGGTCTTCTCGATCGCTGAGTCGGCTTTCGCCCCGTCGGTCACGCCAAGTTTCTTGGCAACCCAGTTGGTCTTGACGCGCTCCAATTCCTTGGGGTCGGTGCAGGATACCAGCGAGGAATCGCGGTTGCGCAGCGCGATGCCCAGATGTTTCACAATCTTGGCAACCACATCGGCATTTGCGGCGGCGTCGTATTTCTTCAGGTCTGCGAGATAATCGGCCATCAAATTTCCCCATGTCGGCGCCACGGGATCCGATCGATGAGGGCTGTGGCGCGCTGCCGCAACTTGTGCGCTCGGTCGATACTCCTCACCATCGCAAAGCTTCGGTTGAGACCGCCCGCGAGTCAACCCTCGGCGCCGCAGTTTGGTGCGGCCAAGAAGTGTCATTGCGGCCTTTCATTTTGTGCGCCCGCCCCCTATATTCGTTTTGTCGGCTTGACCGACTATGGCGATAAATGGGCGATGTAATAAGCCGTTCGGACCCGGGGGCGGTACCCGGCGCCTCCACCAAGAACCGTTCTGTGATCAGAGCGGCTGTTGCTGGGGGCGAAATAGGATCGACGAAGGTGTAAAGATCGTACTTTTGCCCGGCATGGTACCACCGTCATCGGGCTAAACCTGTAGTTGCAAATGACAACTATGCGGAAGCACGTCTCGCCGCGTAAGCGGTGCGATAGCTTCAAATCAAGCCCTAGAGGTTCGCACTTCTAGGCGGGGTTCGGAGGTACCTGGCAACAGAAACCTCCACTTCTCCCCTCCTCGATATCGTAGGCTCAATGCCGGCTGCCGCTGGCCGGATTTCGCATGACGATGGGCCGCGAAGCCTACACCAAATTGAGCCATGAGCTGGTGCAATTTGCCGCTGGCGTCGGTCGAAGGCCGTGGTTCTGGCCGGGGCCGGATTACCCCAGACGTGAAAAAGGCCGGGATGACCCGGCCTTTCCGGTCGATTGCAGTCAGCTTACTCGGCCGGCGCTTCAACGGCTTCGCGCGAGCGGCCAAGCGTCAGTTTGGCCAGCGTGAACGAGATCACCGCGCAGAGCGTGATGCCGGCCACCATGGGCAGCGGGGTGCCGTCGAAGAAGATGCCGGCGACGCCCATCGCCAGCGCACCGATGGCGAAGTGCAGGGTGCCCATCAGCGCCGAGGCCGTGCCGGCGATCTCGCCATGCTCTTCCATGGCCAGCACCGACGTCGTCGGGATGACCAGGCCGAGGAAGCCGTAGCCGACGAACAGCAGTGCCGCCATAACATCGAGCCGGTCGACGCCGGTCGCCATGACTGCGAACAGCACAACCATCGTCGTGGCATAGCCGGTTACCGCCACCCAGACGACGCGCTTCAGCCCGAAGCGCTCCGACAGCATCCCCGTCAGTTGCGACATGCCGATGAAGGCCACCGCATTGATCGAGAAGAACACGCTGTAGACGGAAGGCGACAGCCCGTAATGGTCGATCAGGATGAAGGACGAACTCGAGAGGTATACGAAGAAGCTGGCGATGCCGAAGCCGGCGATCGCCACCAGGCCGAGGAAATTGCGGTCACCCATGAGGAAGCGATAGCCGGCGAGTGCGGTTCCGAAGGACGAACCGACGCGTTCTTCCGCCGGCCGCGTCTCCTTCAGCGAGGTCGCCAGCAGAATGGTGGCCAGAAGGGCCGCGCCCGTCACCGTCCAGAACACGGCGCGCCAGCCGAAATTCTCGATGATCTGGCTGCCGGTCAGCGGCGCCAGGATCGGCGACACCGAAAACACCAGCATCAGCAGCGACATCAGCTTGGCGGCTTCGGTGCCGGTGTGCAGGTCGCGCACGATGGCGCGCGGCACCGCCATGCCGGCGCTGGCGCCCAGCCCCTGCAGGAAGCGGAAGGCGATCAGCCATTCGATGGTCGGGCTCATGGCCGAACCGATACCGCCGACCATGAACAGCGCAAGGCCGCCGTAAAGCGGCAGCTTGCGGCCGACCATGTCGGAGATCGGTCCGACGACGATCTGGCCGAAGCCCATCGACAGGAAGAAGATCAAAAGGCTCATCTGAACGGCGGCGGTGCCGGCATGCAGATCCTCGCCGATCGAAGGCAACGCCGGCAGATACATGTCGATGGCGAAGGGGCCGATAGCGGACAACAGGCCGAGCACGACCGCGATGCGGAGGAATTTGGGACTCATGATAAAGGCTTCTTTCAAGTCTGGTTGGCGCCGCCAACGCGACGACTAACCCTAGGACGTTCCATCCCGTTGAAATCCGACGGCTCAGAGCGAGATTATTCGTCTCTACGGAGCGAATTCACCATTTTTTGTGTCCACAAATTTAGACAGCCTTGTCTAATTCGTCAATCACCTCTATATAGATTTCTATGAAGCTTGCCGTTTCTCCTGACATTTTCCCGCCACGCGGCCACGAGGCCAAGCGTATGTCGATTATCGATGCGGCGGCTTCGGTCTTTTGCCGGGAAGGCTTTGCCGGCGCCAATATCGACCTGATCGCGGTGGAGGCCGGCGTGTCGCGCCAGACCATCTATAATCACCACCGCGACAAGGAAAAGCTCTTCATGGCTGTGGTGCGCGATCTGACGGAGCGCTGCAATGCCGGCATCTTCGCCACCTTCGCCTCTTTCCCAGACCAGCCGAAGGATCTGGAAGCCGACCTGATCGGCTTTGCCGTGCGCATGAATCAGAACTGCATCTGCAACCGCGACGGACGCTTCCTGCGCAAGCTGATCCAGACCGAAGGCGAGCGCTATCCCGAGCTCTTCGCCGAATGGCGCGACCAGGGGCCGGGCCGGACCTGGCCGGCACTTGCCGCCCGTTTTGCCCGCCTCGCCCATGCCGGCCATCTCGCGGTCGACGATCCCGATGTCGCCGCACGCCAGTTCCTGGCGCTAGCCAACGCCGAACTGCAGACCACCTTCATGCTCGGCGGCATGCCGTCGGAAGATGAAGTGCTGCAATCCGCGACCCACGGCGTGCGCACATTCCTGCGCGCCTTCGGCAAGCGCAGATCAGCGGCAGCGGTGGAAAAACAGCTGGCCAGCGCCTGAACGCCAAAGCAGGCGATCAAATCGTCCGTTACGGGCTTCGCTTCGGCGCATCAGCGATCTATATCCGGTTTACGCCGCGCTCAAGCTTGATTACAGCTATGCGGACGATTCAACGGAACCCGACCAGCACATGGCCGACGACCACATCCGCTACGACATCCTGGCCCAGGAGGCATTGCGCGGCGTCATGCGCAAGGTCCTGGCCGAAGTCGCGCGCACCGGCCTTCCCGGCAATCATCATTTCTTCATCACATTCCTGACCGGCGCGCCGGGCGTGCGGGTGTCCTCCAGGCTGCGCGAGCGCTATCCCGAACAGATGACCATCGTCATCCAGTTCCAGTATTGGGACCTCAAGGTGACCGATACCGGCTTCGAGGTCGGGCTGTCCTTCTCCGACGTGCCGGAGAAGCTGGAAATCCCGTTCTCGGCCGTACGCGGCTTCTACGACCCATCGGTCAATTTCGAACTCGAATTCGACGTCAAGACCGACGTCCCGGCGGAAGACGATGCAGCCGCCCAGCCGGCTGCCGAGCCTTTGGCTATCGTCTCCGAGAAAAAGCCGAAGGCCGAGAAGAAGGCAGCTGCCACTGAGGCGGAGAAAAAGCCCGCCGTGGCCGATGCCGCCGCCGGCAAGGGCGCCGACGTCGTGTCGCTCGACGCCTTCCGCAAGAAGTAGCGGGACGGTCGGCGCGACATGGGCGAAATCGTCAACCTTCGCCAGGTCCGCAAGCAGAAGGCGCGCACCGAAAAGGAAAAGCTCGCCGGCGAGAACCGCGCTCTGCACGGCCGTTCCAAAGCCGAAAGAACTCGTGACCGTCTGACATCGGACAAGGCCGAAAAATTCGTCGCCGGCCACCGCCGCGAACGCCCGGAAGACCAGGGCGATTGATGGACCGCCTGCGGTGAGCCCGGTCGAAAAACGCTCCGTGACCATCCGCGGCCATCGCACCAGCTATTCCCTCGAAAAACCCTTTTATGACGATCTCGTCACTATTGCCGCCGCGCGCAAGCTGACCCTTGCTGCCCTGGTCGCGGAGATCGACGAGACAAGACCGCGCGATGCCAATCTGTCCTCGGCGCTCAGGCTCCACGTGCTGGACTGGGCCAAGCGCGACGCCAGAACTTCTTAGGCCTTTATGACCGCATCCTGTTTCTTGCGGCGGGTGCCAAATCCCAGCAGCGTCGAGCGATCACGTTCCTCGGCAAGCTTCTTCGACCGGACGCGCATCAGATCTTTCCAGCCGACATAGCCGACCAGCCGCGCGTCCTCGCGCGCGACAACCGGCAGATGCGAGACATTGGCCATCAGCAGCTTGTCGGAAAGACCCTCGAGATACTCGTCCGGATAGGCAAGCGTGAGCTTGCCGCCGGCAAGCAATTCGCCAAGCGTCGTGGTGCGGTGCTCGCCCGCGCGCCTCCAGCGCAGGATCGCCGGCGGATCGATGACGCCAAGCACCTGGCCGTCTTCGCTGACGACGGGAAAGCTCGGATGCCGCGTCTGGGGCGCGGTCAGGAAGGCGGCTGCGCCATGTAGCGTCATCGTCGCCGGCACGCTCTCCACCTGCGCGGTCATGACCTCGCGCACCCTGGTCAGCGCGAAGGGATCGACACGATATTCGCGAACCAGATGATGCCCTCGCCTGGCAATCTTTTCCGTCAGGATCGACCGCTTCATCAACAGCACGGTGACCGCGTGAGCGGCCGCGCAAGCGGCGATCAACGGCACCAGCACATGGGTGTTGCCGGTGAGTTCGACCGCAAAGCTTGACCGAACACGCCGAAGACCGTCTTGCCGAATTGTCCGCCGCGCATCTCGATGAGCTCAAGCGCATCGAACCGATGCTGGGACGCCTGCTGACCCGTCACAAGCAATAGTCCGCAAGTCGCGGACCGGTGCCGTCGGCGATGCGGGTGCCTAATTGCCCAGCGACTTCAGCAGATTGTCGACGGAGAACGGATTTGTCCTGGGCTTCGGCGGCGCCGGGGCCGAACCGTCACTGACACCGGGAAGTGAGCGGTCGACCTTCGGCGCCTGCTCCTGAGCCTTGCGCTCGGCCTCCAGCCTGGCTTTTTCCTGCGAAGCGATCCGAGCCTGTTCGGCCTTCTTCCGTTCGTCCTCGGCCTTGGCGGCGTCTTCGGCAGCCTGCTCTTCCGCCTGGGCTTTCGCGTCCGCATCTGCCTTGGCCTTTGCGTCAGCCTCTGCCTGCGCTTTCGCATCGGCATCGGCCTTTGCTTCGGCATCCGCCTTGGCCTTGGCATCCGCTTCGTCCTGTGCCTTCGCATCGGCCTGTGCCTTCGCCTTGGCGTCGGCCTCGGCTTTGAGCCGTGCCGCTTCCTCCTGCTTGCGCAATTCCTCGGCGGCGTTGTCGCGCTCGGTCTGCAGGGCGGCGTAGTAGCGCACCTCGCGCCGCAGCCGCTGCTTCTCGAGCAGTGCGGCCTGCATAGCCTCGACCCGCTGCTGCTCCTTTTCCAGCGCGCGCTGGGTCAAAAATTGCGCCAGCGGCTCGCTGTCGAACTGCTTCTTCAGCGCCCCGAACGGCCCATCGACGCTGAAATTGACCGTCGGATCGGAGCCGATCAGCGCCTCGTCGCCAGGCTTGTAGGTGACAGCGCCCTTGGTGGCGACGGTGCCGGTGTTGAGGTCGGCCGTGATGTCGGCAGACAGCGTCGCCGCCTGGTTTTCGAATTTGATCGGTGGTGCCCGCAACGTGCCGCCGGCGACCGTGAAGGCGATGTCGGCATCGCCGGCAGCAAAGCTGCCGTCGCCAGCGATCTCAGGTGCAAAGCCCGCGGTCTTGGCCACGTCGATGTCGCGCCCGATCGCATCGGCCTTGGCAATCAACGCGCCGAAGGCATCGGGATTGACGCCGGCAATGGTGAGGCCTTTCAGCGCCGCCGTGCCCGAGCCGGAGAGTGCGGCAATCATCGCGTCGACCGATTTGCCGCTGGTCGACAGCCCTGTCGAGAAATCGCCGTTGCCACTCAATCCGGCAGCCGGCAGCACAGTCGCCAGGTCGGCGCCGGCAAGCCTCATCTGGCCGGAGAACAGCCCCGTGCCGTCTGTGTTCTTCAACTCGAACAATCCGGTGAGCGCGCCGCCGAGCAGTTTTGCCTTCAGGTCCGAAACGCGGATGCCTTCCTGGTCCAGTTTCAACGACAGCGACGCATCATAGGCTGTCGCCAGCGGTCCGGCGGCAAGCGTCGCCGTCGTCAGATCGAGATCGGCGCTGAACGGCAGGCTGGATTTCTGGCTGAATGGCGCCGTCGGCCAGTTCGCGTTGCTGCTGAGGAACGACTGGTCACCGAACAGCGCAACCGCAATCGGGTCGAGGTCCAGTTCGTCGAGCGCCAGCGCACCGGCAAAATGCGGCAGCCCCTGCTTCGCATCGATGTTGACGTCGCCCGAAATCTCCGACTCGTTGATGGATCCGCTGAGACCGCTCAACACCAGCAGGCCACTGCCGAAATCGGCATCCGCGCTGAGCGAGGTCGAGGTGCCCGTTCCCATGCCCGGCAGGCCGGCGCCGGTCGTCATCAGCCAAGGCTCGATGTCGGAGGCGTCGAGGCCGATCTTGCCCTTGGCGGTGGCGCCTTGCGGCGTCTGAGCAACGGTGCCGTCGAACGTCGCCTTGAAGTCGTCGGCGGCGAAATTGAAGCTCGTCGCCAGGCCGCCGCCGAGCGTGCCTTTCGCCGAAATATCGGTGCTTGCCTGGCCGAGCATGCCGAGCGGCAGCGCCGGCAGGCCGTAGAGCGCCAGCAGCGCCGTGGCGTCGGGATTTTTGGCGTTGAAGGTCAGCGTCACCGGCGCGTCAAGCAACTGGCCTACGGCCCCCTTGCCCGACAGCGACGCCGAAAAGCCCGAACCGCCGGCCTTGCCTTGTCCGCTCACCGCCAGCCCGGTGGTGCCGTCGCCATTGTCGGCGGCGCTCGCCACCAGATCGACGCGCGCGTCCTGGAACAGTTCGGGATAGGCGGCCGTGCGGCCAGCCAGTCCCTTCAGCATCAGATTGTCGGGATAGTGTTGCGCGGCAATGTCGATCAGCGGCTTCAGATCGACGGCGACCACCGAGGCATCGAGCTTGCCGGTCGGGCTTGCGGGAAAATCCTTGATCCGGCCGGTGGCGCTGATCGAGGCGCCGGCAAGGCCGCCAATCGACAGCCGGTCGATTTCGAGCAGCCCGTCGCGGAGCCGGAGCGCGGTATCGACCGTGTCGGCGGTGAGCCCGCCGGCATTGACCGGCCCTGCCTTGATCTGAAAATCGAGGTCACGGTCGGAAAAGCGGTTGGCGCCCTTGTGGCTGACGAAGATCGAGGCGAAGGCCGTCAGCCCGTCGACATCGAGTTCGCCGCCCTCGAGCCGCATCAGCACCGAGGACTTGGCGTCGTCGGGCTGGTTGGAATCGATGCGGCCGGTGAACTTCGACTTGCCGAGGATCAGTTCGAGATCGCTGAACGCCTGGCGCTTCTCCGACAGCTCCACCTTGGCCTTGAAGCCGGCGGCCGGCAGCCGGCGGATCGCCTCGTCGACATCTTTCGACAACCAGGCAGCAAAGCCGGAAGGCTGCGCCACCGCCAGCAGCATGGAGCCGCTGAAACCGAAATGATCTTCGACGCTGAGCATGCCGCTGGCTTCCAGCGTCGTGCGCCCGGGCAAGGTCGCGGCCAGCGATTTCACCGACCAGCCGCCCTCGACCGGCTCGGCCGAGAGATGCACGTCGCGCACCGTGGTGTCGCCGGCCACCACCGCCGGCAGCTTGACCTCGACAGTGCCGGGGATGCTCGGCTTCGGCAGTTCGAGCAGCGCCTGCTCGATTCCGGCAATGCGCTGGTCCAGCGTCAGGCCGGCGCCCTTCTCAGCGCCCACCGCCTCGTCCAGTTGCACCTGCGCGCCATTGGCCTCGATGGCGAAGTTCGGCCTAAGGCCGAGATCGACCGAAGCCTTGCCGTCGGCTGTGTAGGGATTGTCGAGCGGCCCGGTCTCGAAGCGGAATTCGTCGACGCCGAGCTTCTGGTGATCAAGCGAGAACTTGCCGTTCAGCCGGAAGCCCGGATCGGGCTTGCCGGCCCTGACCTTGCCCGTATTGATCTCGACAACCTCACCATCGCTGCCGCGCAGCGTAGCCGAATTCTTGTCGTTGCCGGAAATCTTGAACTGGCCGGAATAGACGGCAGCCCCATTGACGATGCCTGCATTGCCGTCGGTTTCGATGACCAGTGGATAGGCATCGGGATCGACCTTGAGCCTCAGCCGCATCTGGCCGCTGCCTTCGGCCTTGCCGGTCGAAGCCGCAACCGTCGAACGCAGTCCGTCGAGCAGCAACGTTCCGTCCATGCGCCACGGCCCGGCCAGCGACTTGGCAGAGATGGTCGAATTGATCTCGGAAATCAGATGGCTGCGCCCGCCTGCGGCATGGCGGAGCGCAATTTCTCCCTCCGTCACCGTGAGCTTCTCGATCGAGATCTGGTTGAGATCGAAGGGCGAGGACGGCCGTATCGCCCAGTCGACCGTGCCGTTATCGGCGATGTCGATCGTCGCCTTCGGATGCACCAGCCGCATGTCGAAAATCAGCACTTCGCCGCGCAGGAACGGCGCCAGTTCCGCGTCCATCGAAAAGGTCTCGACGGTCATTGCCGGCTGGCCGCCGGGGCCGCCGGCGACCGTGACGTTTGAGAAGGTCACCGAGGGGAACGGCAACAGCCGCGCCGTGGCGTCGCCTTGCACCGTCACCTTGCGGCCGAGAATGGCGCTCGCCTCGCGCTCGAATTGGGCGCGGTACCCGGTCCAATCGACAAAATACGGCACCACCAGCGCCGCAACCAGCACCAGCACAAACAAGCCACCGAAGATCACGAACAGGCGTGCGAGCATCAGCTCCGAACGGGTTGATTGAAAGTCAGCCGCACTCTACCCGCATCAGCGTGTCGATAAAGAGGCAATTCATCCAGAGTTGCTTGATCTCTGTATCTGGACGAGCAGAGATTTTTGGACGCCTTTGACCGCGGTCCGGCCTGTGCGTAAGAGACTATCCTGCCATGGCCCGTCGGCGATATTCGTTCAGCAGCACTACCATCTCCTCGGGCGACAATGTCCAGCCCTGCGGTAATGCGGCTTCGGCGCCGAGGCTTTTGGTCACGCTGCCCATGACGGAGCTTTTCTTGACCCCCGGTGCGAAATTGTACCCGATCATATCGCCTATCCTGCGCCGGCGATGGACGACGAAGAATCTTTCGATATCCTTCCAGGGAACCAGCTTGGGCGATCGAACAAGGCCTCCGCCGAGACTGAAACCTTGTCCGTTCAGCACCAGAATCTGCGGCCGCACAAGCTGCCAGGCAAACACCAACGCGCCGAGCCCGAAAAAGGCCACGCACCACCAAAGGCCGGCGGTGTCGCCGTCCTCGGAGACATAAATCAGGAAAGCGCAGGCCAGGACAAAGAAGAGGCTGGCCGACAGCAGTAACAGTGTCTTGCCAAGCGATGCCCTTATAATCAGGGTATCCATTGCCGCTCCTCACATTTCGGCTATGCAGGCAATATCTTGCCCGGGTTCATGATGTCTTGCGGGTCGAGCGCTTTTTTTATGGAGCGCATGATGTCGACACCATGGCCGAGCTCATGGCGCAGGAAGCCGATCTTGCCCTGGCCGATGCCGTGTTCGCCGGTGCAGGTGCCGTCCATGGCGATCGCCCGCATGTTCAGCCGCGAGACGAATTTCTCCGCCAGCGCGATCTCTTTGGGGTCGTTGACGTCCATGAGCACCAGCACATGGAAATTGCCGTCGCCGGCATGGCCGACGATCGGCGCAACCAGGCCCATCTCGACAATGTCGGCCTCGGTTTCGGCAACGCATTCGGCCAGCCGCGAGATCGGCACGCAGACATCGGTCGACAGGCCCTTGGTGCCCGGCCGCAGCGTCAGCGACGCCCAATAAGCATCGTGCCTGGCCTTCCAGAGTTTCGTGCGCTCCTCGGCGACGCTCGTCCACAGGAATGGCCCGCCGCCATTGTCTTCAGCAATGGCACCGAAGGTTTCGGCCTGTTCGGCGACACCGGCATCGCTGCCGTGGAACTCGACGAACAGGCACGGGCTCTCGGGGTAATCGAGCTTCGAGTAATTCTTCATCGCCCGCATCTGCAGTCCATTCACCAGTTCGATGCGCGCCACCGGAATGCCCATCTGGATGGTCGCGATGACCGCGTTGCAGGCCGCCTCGAGGTTTGGAAACGGGCAGACGCCGCCGGAGATCGCCTGCGGAATGCCTTGCAGCTTCAAGGTCAGCGAGGTGATGATGCCGAGCGTGCCTTCCGAGCCGACCAGAAGCCGCGTCAGATCGTAGCCGGCCGAACTCTTTTTCGCCCGCTTGCCGGTCGTCACCGTCTCGCCATCGGCCATGACGGCCGTCAGCGACAGCACGTTTTCACGCATCGTGCCGTAGCGCACCGCATTGGTGCCGGAGGCCCGCGTTGCCGCCATGCCGCCGAGCGAAGCATTGGCGCCGGGATCGATGGGGAAGAACAGGCCGGTATCGCGCAGGTGCCGATTCAAATCCTCGCGCGTTACGCCAGGCTCGACCGTGCAGTCGAGATCCTCGGGGTTGACCGACAGGATGCGGTTCATGCGCGAGGTGTCGACCGAGATGCCGCCACCCGGCGCGTTGGTGTGGCCCTCCAGCGAGGAACCGACGCCGAAGGCGATGACCGGCACGCGGTGCGCGGCGCAGGCACGTACGATCTCCTGCACCTCTTCTGTCGTCTCCGGGAACGCGACACCGTCAGGCGCCTGCGTCGGAATATAGGTGGTGGTATGCGCATGCTGCGAGCGGATCGCCGCGCCTGTCTGGAAGCGTTCGCCGAGCTGCTGCTTGAGAATGCCGAGCACGGCGGCGATGCCTTCCTCGTTGCGTTCGACCGGATTGAGGTCGCTCAGAGCCATGAATTCCTCCGCGAATGGACCAGCGTCCACGCTTGTTATGCGATTATGGATGCGTAGTCTCGACTGCCGCGCTCTGTCCAGCACCAGAACAAGGAAGTTTCCATGCGCATCCCTGCCCCCTTCGTTTCCAAACCGATGGACATCGAGAAGGACTGGATCGACTACAACGGCCATCTCAACATGGCCTATTACAACGTGTTGTTCGACCGCTGCTCGGATGAGGCGTTCGAGGCGATGGGCATGGGGCTGGACTATGTCGAAGAGCGGCGCCTGACCATCTACACGGCCGAAGTCCATGTTTGCTATGTCCAGGAACTGCACCTCGAACACAAGGTCGTCGTATCCTTCCAGCTGATCGATCACGACGACAAGCGGCTGCGGGCCTACCAGGAAATCCGCCATGTCGATGGCTGGCTCGCCGCCACTTCCGAAACCCTGTCGCTGCATGTCGACATGTCCGGGCCGAAAGTCGCGCCCTTCCCCGCCGATGTGCAGGCCAAGGTGGAAGCCATGCGCGCCGCCCATTCTGCACTGCCGATGCCCGAGCGGGCCGGCCGTTCGATCGGTATTCGCCGCAGGACCGCTTGAAGCGCTGCCGCGCCCGCGTTAACCTTACCAAGGTTTTAACGTGAACAAGCCATTTGGGCCATTGAACGACTCAGCTGACCGTTTGAGAACGGTGCCATGCGAGTTGCGACGCGGGCGGCGGGCAACAGGCGGTTCGAGGAACGTGCATGAAAACCGACATCAAGGTCGAGGTGGACAGGCTGGCTGCCGATCCGCGCATCACCGACTATGATTTCTGGCGCTCGTTGAAGAACGTCAACAACGAGATCTTCCACATCGCCAACAACAACGAGCCTATCCCCTTCGACATGATCCGCTGGCGCGCCATCCTGAAGCAGGCGCGCATGAAGCGTGGCCACGCCTGATGTTTCCGCTGTTCTGAGAAAGCCGCCACCGGCGAGCGCCGCCACGGACCATTGCGACCTGATCATTTCTATAGGTCGGCGCCAGCCCTGCTTTCAGCGAATCGGCTACATCCGACAACCTTCAAAAACCGTTCATTTCGACAGTTTGCGCAACCGGCGATTCGGTTTCGCAAACGGCTGCCTGCGACAAGAAGATCAAGATTGAACCAATTCCACGTCTAAGCCGTTGTGACCCCTGAAAAACGGCTTGGAGTGAAAGCATGGATTGGAAAAGGACCAGGGAACCGGCCGACGCATGGCACATGACGGACAATCTGCATGCCGAGCACGGCAAGGGCGATCCGTTCGCGGCCGCCATCCGCGCCACCCGCATGTCGATGGTCATCACCGATCCCCGTCAAGCGGACAATCCGATCGTCTTTGCCAATGACGCGTTCCTGCGCCTGACCGGCTACGAGCGCGACGAGGTCATGGGCAAGAACTGCCGCTTCCTGCAGGGGCCAGAGACAGACAAGGCAGCTGTGGCTAGCGTGCGCGACGCGATAGCAGCGGGAACCGATATCGCCATCGATCTGTTGAACTACCGCAAGGACGGCTCGACATTCTGGAATGCGCTCTACATCAGCCCGGTTTCCAACGACAAAGGCGAACTCCTGTTCTTCTTTGCCTCACAGCTCGACGTCTCCGATCGCAAGCGCTCCGAGGATCGCATCACCGCCGACAAGAACCGTTTTGAAAAGGCTGTCAAGGAACGCACACGCGAGCTTGAGGCCGCCCTTGAGGCGCAGACCACGCTGCTGCACGAGGTCGACCATCGGGTGAAAAACAACCTGCAGATGATCTCCTCGCTGATCATCATGCAAAGCCGGGCAATCAAGGATGAAGCGACAAAGCGATCGCTGACCACCATGCTGGAGCGCATCGAGGCGCTGAGCACGGTGCATCGCCGTCTCTACCAGTCAAAGGATGTCAGCCGCTTCGATGTCTCGGATTTCGCCAGGGATCTGGTCACCGACCTGCTGACCGCATCCGGACGCGCCGAGATCAAGCCGACGCTGGACCTCGAACCCATCGTCATTCCGGCCGAAAAAGCCACGCCTGTTGCCTTGATGGTCAATGAGCTTGTCACCAACGCGCTGAAGCACGCCTTCAAGGCAAAGCCGGACGGCACCACCGCGGGGCGCATCGGCATCAAGATGAGCCAGCCCGACGGCCACTTCAACATCGAGGTTTCCGATGACGGCGTCGGCATGGCCGAGGCCAGTGGCGATGCTTCTTTTGGCATGCGGCTGATCAAGTCGCTTGCCCGTCAGTTGCATGCCGACATCGAATGGCGCGACGCCGGCCCGGGCACAAAGGTCGTCATCTCGATGCCGAACGAACCGCAGCAGAAAGGGAAGCTGTCATGAACGAACCGCTCAAGGTCCTGATCGTCGAGGACGAGGCGTTGCTGGCGATGGAACTGGAAAGCCTTGTCGAGGAAGCCGGCCACAGCGTTGTGGGTTGGGCGACCTCCTTGGCCGAAGCAAGAGGCATGATTGATACCGCCGATGCCGATATTGCCTTTGTCGATATCCACCTCGCCGACGGGCCGACCGGGGTCGAGGTTGCCGAGCATATCCGCGAGGGTAACCGTTCCATGGTGGTGTTCATGACCGCCAATCCAAAACGCATCCCCGACCATTTCGCCGGCGCGATCGGCGTCATCGCCAAGCCCTACACGATGAACGGACTGGTGTCGGCGTTGCGCTATCTGCAGGAGGGCGTGCGGCGCCCGCCCCCGGTCTCGGTGCTGCCGGCCGGTTTTACGCTGTCGCCGGCCTATGAGAGCGTATGGGCGTCGTCGGCGGCCTGAAGCCTACGCCAGCTTCTCCTTGAGGAAAGCGATCGTCCTGCCCCAGGCGAGATCGGCTGCCTTCTTGTCATAGCGCGCGGCCGAGGTGTCGTTGTTGAAGGCATGGTTGACGCCGTCATAGACATAGAGCGTGTATTCGACATGGGCGGCGTCGAGCGCTTTCTTGTAGGCATCGATGCCGGCGTCGATGCGCTCGTCGAGCCCGGCATAGTGCAGCAACAGCGCCGCCTTGATCTTCGCCACATCCTCGGCCTTCGGCTGCATGCCGTAATAGGCGACGCCGGCGGCGAGATCGGGCGCGTTGACCGCCAGATTGTTGACCGTGCCGCCGCCCCAGCAGAAGCCGACAGCACCGACCTTGCCGTTGCCGTCCTTCTCGCCCTTGAGATAGGCGATGGTCGCCACACCATCGGCGGTGACCTGGCTGGCTTCGAGCTTGGTAAACATGTCGCGCGCCTTGTCTTCGTCAGCGGGCGTGCCGCCGAGCGGCGACAGGAAATCCGGCGCCAGCGCCACGAACCCTTCCAGCGCAACGCGCCGCGCCACATCCTTGATATGCGGGTTGAGCCCCCTGTTCTCATGCACCACGATGACGGTGCCGAGCTTGCCGGACTGGTCCGCCGGCCTGACCAGATAGCCCTTCATCTCACCGCTGCTGCCGGAATAGGTGATATCTTCAGCCTTCACGCGCTGATCGTTGTCGGCGACGATTGCCGCCTGCGCCGAATTCGCCGCAAGCAGCGGCGCGATCGCGGCCGCCGCCGCGCCCGATCCGGCAAGCCTGGTCAGCTGTTCCATGAAGCGGCGGCGGTCGAGCGTCAGATGCGTGTATTCGTCATAGGCATCGATCATCGCCTGGGTGATGGCAGGTTTGGCAGGTTTGACGGCTTCGGCGGTGGGTTTCGTCATGGCGTGCTCCTCGTTAGGAGATGATCTCACGGTCACTCCGGGATGACCTCGCGGTCACTCCGGGATGACCTCGCGGTCACTCCGGGATGACTCGCGGATCAAGATAGGGTGCAAGCTCGCACGGTCCAGTCTCGGATGGGTGACGCTTGCGCCATCGAACGATGCGGCCGCCCCGCCGAACGCGCCCATCACATTTTGGTCATTTCAGAGAATGTCGATGGTGCCGCCACAATATGGAAGGAAGCTGATGATGGTCTCGCTCGTAGCGGCGAGCCCGACGAGAAGGAACAACGCCATGACCTTGTCTACTCCGATCCTTGCAAGCGCGCTCGTGCTTGCTGTTGCTGCCTTGCTGGCAATGCGCTCCGCTGCTGCCGCAGCCGCCGCTCGGATGGTGAAGGTCCGCGTCGACCGGCACCACGCTGATCCAGCAGGCCGAAACAGGGCCGCAGCTAACCAATGAAGTACTGGGCTCCGTGCCCAGCCTCAAAGGCCATCTCTTACGCAAGCTGACCAAGGCTGCTGCTGCCCTCATCGCCCTGCCGGGCACTTCTCCCCGTATAGATGCCGGCAGGCAGATGAGGGGCGGCGCGACAGAATATCTGCCGGGCCGATCACTTACCTAAGTCACATCGCTGCTACTTCGGCAGCGTATAGGCCATCACATAGTCGCCGGGCTTGGTGCCGACCGAGCCATGGCCGCCGGCGACGATGACCACGAACTGGCGGCCGTCGGCGACGGTGTAGGTCATCGGCGTCGACTGCCCACCGGCCGGCAGCCTGGCCTGCCAAAGCTGCTTGCCCGATGTCAGGTCATAGGCGCGCAGATAGTCGTCGACCGCCGCGCCCAGGAAGACGACGCCGCCGGCGGTGATCATCGGCCCGCCAATGCCGGGAACACCGACCTTCAGCGGCAAGGGCAACGGCGTCATGTCGTAGACGGTGCCGTTGCGGTGCTTGTAGGCGATCTTGCCGGTTCTGAGGTCCGCTCCCGCCACATAGCCCCATGGCGGCGCCTGGCAGGGCACGCCGAGCGGCGACAGGAACGGCCCCATCACCACCGCATAGGGTGCGCCCTCATTGCGGTTCAGCCCCTGCTCGCTGCCGCGCCCCTCATCCGGCGGCGGCACCTGGTCGCGCGGAATGAGCTGCGATTTGAACGCCAGATAGGTCGGCATGCCGAACATCACCTGCCGCACCGGATCGACGGCGACGCCGCCCCAGTTGAATGTGCCGAAATTACCGGGATAGACCAGCGACCCCTGCACCGATGGCGGGGTGTAGCGGCCCTCGTAGCGCAGGCCCTGGAATTCGATCCGGCAGGCCAGCTGGTCGAACATGGTGATGCCCCACATGTCGGCGCCGGTCAGCGGCCTCGGATTGAAGGAGAGATCCGAGACCGGCTGCGTCGGCGACGTGTGATCGCCCTCGACAGCGCCGCCCGGCGCCGGCACTTCCTTGATCGGGATGATCGGCTCGCCGCTGCGCCGGTCGAGCACGTAGAGGTCGCCCTGCTTGGTCGGTCCAACCAGGCCCGGAACGACGCCGGCAGCGGTGGTGATGTCGACCAGGGTCGGCTGTGCCGGCACATCCATGTCCCAGAGGTCGTGATGCACGGTCTGCCGCACCCAGCGCACTTGTCCGGTGGCCAGATCGAGCGCGGTGATCGAGGAGGAAAACTTCTCGACATTGGCGCTGCGGCCCATCCCGAGCTGGTCCGGCGTCTGGTTGCCGAGCGGCACATAGAGCAAGCCGAGCTTCTCGTCGGCGCTTGCCGTCGACCACATGTTGGGCGAGTTGTGGGTGTAGGTCTGGCCTGCCGCCAGCGGCGTTGTCTGGTCCGGATTGCCGGAATCCCAGTTCCACACCAGGGCGCCGGTGTCGACGTCGAAGGCCCGGATGACGCCGGACGGCTCTTGCGTCGAAAAATTGTCGTTGACCGCGCCGCCGATGATGATCTTGCCGCCCGCAATCAGCGGCGCCGAGGTCGAGTAATAATAGCCCGACTTCGGATACGGCATGTTGGTCAACAAATTGAGCGTGCCGGCTTCGGCGAAGGACGGGCAGACCTGGCCGTTGGCGGCGTCGAGCGCGATCAGCCGCGCATCCGAGGTCGGCAGATAGACGCGCGTCGCGCAAGGCTGGCCGGCGGCGATCTTGGCATCGGCATAATAGGACACGCCGCGGCAGGTCTGGTGCTGGCGGTCCTTGTCGAGCTTGATCTTGGGATCGAAACGCCATTTCTCCTTGCCGGTGGCGGCATCGATGGCGATAGCGAAATTGTGCGGCGTGCAGATATAGAGCGCGTCGCCCACCTTCAGCGGCGTCACCTGGTAGGTGGTTTCGCCGACATCGTCCGGCCCTTTCACGTCGCCGGTCTGGTAGGTCCAGGCCGGCTGCAATTTGGCGACATTGTCGGGCGTGATCTGGTCGAGCGGCGAATAGCGCTGGCCAAATTGCGTACGGCCGTAGAAATGCCATTCGCCCGGAGGCACATTGCCGCCGAGATCGGCAGTCGGCGTCACCTTGTCGGCGCTGAGGTCGCCGGCGATGTCCTTGGGATCGGCCGTCATCGAATAACCGGCGACGGCGAGCGAAGCCAGCGCGGCCAGAATGAGCGGCGCTCGCGCGTCGGGGCCGGTCAGGCCCCGCCTTGCCCAAGGTGTCAGCAGCCACAGCGCCAGAAGCACGACGATGCCGCCGCGCGGTCCGAGTTCCCACCAGTCGAAGCCGATTTCCCACACCGCCCAGGCCAGCGTGCCGAGCACGATCGCCGCGTAGAGCCAGAGCGCCGTCGATTTGCGCCGGAAGAGCAGCCATGCGGCGATCAGGAAGGCGAGACCGGTGATGACATAGTACCAGCTGCCGCCCAGCATCACGAGCCAGACGCCGCCGCCGCCAAGTGCGAGGCCGATGAGGAACAGAATGAGGGAGGTGATGACGACAGCCAAGACGATACTCCTTCGACTGATGCGCATTCCGCGACGCGGCCATGGGCAAAGGTATGCCAATCCTGCCCCCGGCGGTACAACCTTCTCCCGGCCGCCGTGCCTGTCAAGCCGCCGGGGAGCGATCCACGGCGAAACCAAAAGGCCATGCCGCAGGCTCTCTTGCGTAACAGGGCGTTTTTCGAGGCCACACGCCAAGGTGGCAATCCCGCCTTGCCGGCATCCGGGTTTTCCAGCAGTCTGCTTTGGACCAACCATCAGGAGCAACCAGAGTGACGTCATTCGCCTCGCCTCTGACGCGCGTAGTCCTTGTCCTCAGTAGCTTCGTCGCGCTCACGGCCGGCACAGTGGCCGCGCCGGCACAGACGCTGAGCGAGATCAATAAGGCAAACGGCTTTCACGAGATGCTGATGGGCATCGGTCCCGGCATCGCCGCAGCCACGAAATCCATACCCGAACCGTTACCGGCAAATTTCCAGGACGCCTTGTCGGTCGCGCTGGAAGGCGCCTTCGACGCAGTCAAAATGGAGACTGCCATCGAATCGCGGATGGCGGACAGGCTGTCGGCCACCGATCTGTCCGACCTCGCAGCGTTTTACGCTTCCCCGTTGGGCAAGCACGTCACCGCTTTGGAAATTCAGTCGTCTGGCCCGGAAGGCAGGCAAAGCAAGAAGACAGAGGGCAAGCAAATCCTCGCCGAGCTTCCGACCAAGGATCCAGCCCGGCTCGAATTGTACCGCAAGATCATCGACGATATCAGCGCTGTCGACACCGGCGAGGCGATAGCGCTGAACATGAGCTACGCGATGGTCACGGGGATGCTGGGCGCAGCCGGAAAGCCTCTGTCGGACGAACAGATCATGGCGCTGGTGCGTCAGCAATCCGTGAAAATTCGCCAGAACATCGAACAGAATGCCATGCAGGGTAGCGCTTATACATACCGGGATATCTCGCTCGGCGATCTCAGACTGTACTCGACATTCCTGGCGTCACCCGCGGGCAGCCGCTATTACGACCAGATGCTGACGGCCTTTGGCATGGTGATGACAGAGGAAGCGCGCTCGTTCGGACATCGATTGTTCGTCGCGCTCGGTTACCGAAAGGCCTGAGCCGCGGTATCGGGGACTTTAGCAGAACAAAACGTAGACACTTCTGGTCTTTCGCTCCCGAATCACTACATTCGGGGGAGATGTCCGGCTTTGCGGAAGACATGCCCTTTTTCGACGAACCCAATGCGCGGCCCGCGGGCCCGTCGGGCATAGCCGCGCGCGCCATGGCGGCCCGCAGCGGCCCCAACAGCGCGCCCGATTATCTCAACGGCCTCAACCCCGAGCAGCGGCTGGCGGTGGAAACCACCGAAGGCCCGGTCCTGGTGCTGGCCGGCGCCGGCACCGGCAAGACCCGCGTGCTGACCACCCGCATCGCCCATATCCTGGCCACCGGCAGGGCTTTCCCCTCGCAGATCCTGGCGGTGACCTTCACCAACAAGGCCGCGCGCGAGATGAAGCAGCGCATCGGCCATCTCGTCGGCGAAGCCGTCGAGGGCATGCCGTGGCTCGGCACCTTCCACTCCATCGGCGTCAAGCTCTTGCGCCGCCACGCCGAGCTGGCCGGGCTCAAATCCGATTTCACCATCCTCGACACCGACGACGTCGTACGGCTGATCAAGCAGCTGATCCAGGCCGAAGGCCTCGACGACAAGCGCTGGCCGGCCAAGCAGTTCGCGCAGATGATCGACGGCTGGAAGAACAAGGGCCAAGGCCCCGCCGACATTGCCGAGGGCGACGCGCGCAGCTTCGCCAACGGCAAGGGCCGGGAACTCTACAAGGCCTATCAGGAGCGGCTGAAGACGCTGAACGCCTGCGACTTCGGCGATCTGCTCTGCCACCCGATCCGCATCTTCCGCGCCAATCCGGACGTGCTGAAGGAATACCACAAGCGCTTCAAATACATCCTCGTCGACGAATACCAGGACACCAACACCGCGCAATACATGTGGCTGCGGCTGCTGGCGCAGCGGCCTACCTCCCCCTCGATGGGGGAGGTCGCGCCGCGTAGCGGCGCGGGTGGGGGTGGCAGCGCCNGGGGGGGGGGGGGGGGGCAGCGCCGGCGCCAGTCACCCCTCCCCGCCGCTTCGCGGCGACCCTCCCCATCCAGGGGAGGGTAAAGCGCGATCGGCCGAAGGCCGCAAGCCCGACCGGGCGTCCGAGCCGTTGCGAGGCGACTCCCGCGACGCCGAAGGCGCGCAAAAAAGAGGGGGCGGAGGGCCCGCGCCGGCAGGCGCGGAACGGCCCGTGAGCGAAAACAAAGTCAACATCTGCTGCGTCGGCGACGACGACCAGTCGATCTATGGCTGGCGCGGCGCCGAGGTCGACAACATCCTGCGCTTCGACAAGGATTTCCCGGGCGCCACCATCATCCGGCTGGAGCGCAACTATCGCTCGACCGCGCACATCCTCGGCACCGCCTCGCACCTCATCGCCCACAATGAGGGCCGCTTCGGCAAGACGCTGTTCACCGAGAAGGTCGCCGAGGACGACGAGAAGGTGCATGTCCACGCCGCTTGGGATTCCGAGGAGGAAGCGCGCGCCGTCGGCGAGACCATCGAGACCTACCAGCGTGCCAAGCACAAGCTCAACGACATGGCCATCCTGGTCCGCGCCTCCTTCCAGATGCGCGAATTCGAAGACCGCTTCGTCACGCTCGGCCTCAATTACCGCGTCATCGGCGGCCCGCGTTTTTATGAGCGCATGGAAATCCGCGATGCGCTGGCCTTCTTCCGCGTCGTCGCGCAGGGCGCCGACGACCTCGCCTTCGAGCGCATCGTCAATGTCCCCAAGCGCGGCCTGGGTGAAGCCACCATCCGCCAGATCCACGACACGGCGCGGAGCTTGCGCATCCCGATGCTGGAGGCAGCCGCCAAGCTTGCAGAAAGCGACGAGCTGAAGCCGAAACCGCGCGCGGCCTTGCGCGAAGTGGCGGCCAATTTCGAGCGCTGGCAGAAGGCGCTGGAAACCACGCCGCACACCGAACTCGCCGAGACCATTCTGGAGGAGAGCGGCTACACCGACATGTGGAAGAACGACCGTTCGGTCGAGGCGCCGGGCCGGCTGGAAAACCTGAAAGAGCTTATCCGCTCCATGGAGGAGTATGAATCGCTGCGCTCCTTCCTCGAACATGTCGCCCTGGTCATGGACGCCGAGCAGAATGCCGAGTTGGACGCCGTCAACATCATGACGCTGCATTCGGCAAAAGGCCTCGAATTCGAGACGGTTTTTCTCCCCGGCTGGGAGGAAGGCCTGTTCCCGCATCAGCGCGCGCTGGACGAAGGCGGTCGCTCAGGCCTGGAGGAAGAGCGCCGCCTCGCCTATGTCGGCCTGACCCGGGCCAAGAAGAACCTGCATTTGTGGTTCGTCTCCAACCGCCGCATCCATGGCCTGTGGCAATCGACCATCCCGTCGCGCTTTCTGGACGAACTGCCGGAAGCCCATGTCGAGGTCGCCGAAAGCGGCAACTCCTACGGCGGCTACGGTAATTCCTATGGCGGCGGTTCTTTTGCGTCGGGCCGTGGCGGCCAGGGCGCAGGACGGCAGAACCCCTACGGCGCCTCGCGCTTCGACAATGTCGGCGCGGAAAAATCCGGCGCCTTTTCCAACACCTATGCCACGCCGGGCTGGCAGCGCGCCCAGGCCAACCGCACCGAAGCGACCGACCGCAACTGGGGTTCGCGCTCCGGCCACCAGGTCGAGCGCATCGGCTATGGCGAGACCGACTCCGGCTACGGCGCCGGCCGAACCTCGGTCAAAGGCCGCACCATCGACGGCGAACTGGTCGCCAAATCCGTCGCCGACACGCCGTCAGCCTTTAGTGTCGGCGACCGCGTCTTCCACCAGAAATTCGGGAACGGCAACATTTCCAACATCGAAGGCAACAAGCTGACCATCGACTTCGACAAGGCCGGCCAGAAACGCGTGCTGGACGGGTTTGTGGCGGCGGTGTGAGCGCCCGCTTGTCCTGTTGTCCTACAAGCGACCACATTGTTGTAGTCTGGCGGAGCCCTCCCCGCCTCGTCATCCACGGGCGGAGCAAGGAGCGTAGCGACGCAGCGTAGACCCGAGGATCCATCCCGCGTCTTCCAACGCGTTGCCACGGTGCGGAATCCTACGCAGCTGCACTCCAAGGTCGCGGAATGGATTCCAGGGTCTACGCGACGGAGCTTCGCTCCTGCTCCGCCCTAGAATGACGAAGCGACGGGCGTCTGCCCAGTCGTCGGGGCATGCGGTCCGCAACATGAGCGTCCCCGTCAATTTAGCCCGCCCCTCACCTATACCTTGCCTGGTTCCACTTGTGCCCCAGCAGCGACAGGATGATGATCAGCCCGTTGAAGAACTGGACGTAGAAGCCGCTCAGGCCCGCCGCCACGACGCCGGTCTGGATGAACGACACGGTGACCGCGCCGATCGCTCCACCGGCAACCGTGCCGATGCCGCCCCAGGTCGGCGTGCCGCCCACGAACACTGATGCCAGCACCGGCAGCAGATAGCCGTCGCCCGCGGTCGGCCACCAGGTGAAGTTGATCATCACCGAAAACGTGCCGGCGATCGCGGCCCCAATGCCGGTGAAGATGAACACTTTCACCCGCACGCGCTTGACGTCGATGCCCATCTGCTGGGCGCTGTCGGGGTTGTCGCCGACCACCCTCACCTGCGCGCCGAAGCGGTGCCGGTTGTAGAGCATTGCCGACAAAATGACGAAGGCGAGTGCCCAGAAGACCTGTACCGGAAAACCCCACACCTGACCGGAGAAGATGGTGTACGCCCAGCTGTCGCTGAGACCGGTCAATGCCGTCGATCTGCCCTCGTTGATGATCTGGATCAGTCCCCGCAGCAGGAAATTCATGCCGAGGGTGGCGATCAGCGACGACAGCCCGCCATAAACGACCAGGGATCCGACGAGAAAGCCGAGCAGCGTGCCTGTGAGAATCGCCGCTGCGATGCCGAGAAACGGATCGTAGCCGGCCTGCACCACCAGCGCGAACACCCAGGAGGCAAAGCCCATGGTTGCGGGAAACGACAGGTCGATCTCGCCGCAGGTGACGACGAAGACCAGCGGCACCACCACGAACAGCGCAACGGGCAGCGTGGTCAGCACGGATCTGTAGAGATACCAGGTGGTGAACACGGTCGGGTTGGCGATCAGGAACGCCGCCATCATGATGATGAACACGGCGAGCGTGCCGAGCGCTGCGCGGTTGTCGATGACGAAACCGCGCAGCCAGTGGTCGGACGGGTGCTTCCACTCAGGTCGGGCCGCCTTGCCGCCAAGAGGGCTCTGCAGATCGGGTTCCATGGTCTTGCTCATCGTGCTGCCCTCTCCGCGTCGCCGGCCTCGTGCAGCCCCGGCAATCCGCCGGGATGCGCAAGGTCTTCCATGAAGTTGATCAGCTCTTCGGCCGACTTGACCTGGCTGCGATCGGCGGTCAGCGCCACCTTGCCGCGGTCAATCACCACGAAGCGGTCGGCGATGTCGAAGACGTGATGGATGTTGTGGCCGATGAACAGGATCGAGCGGCCACTCGCCCGCACCTGGCGCACGAAATGGAAGACCTTGGCGGTCTCGGTCAGCGACAGCGCCGTCGTCGGCTCGTCGAGGATGATCAGTTCCGCCTGCTTGTAGATGGCGCGCGCGATCGCCACGCCCTGGCGTTCGCCGCCGGAGAGCTGGCCGACGATCGAATGCGGCGTGAACACCTTCGAGGTAAAGCCGATCTCGCGCATCAGCCGGCTCGCCTCCTCTATCTCTTTATTGACCTTCAGAAAGCCCATGAAGCCGGTGAGTTCGCGGCCCATGAAGATGTTGCGCACGATGGTCTGCTGCACGGCCAGCGCCCGGTCCTGGAAAACCGTCTCGATGCCGGCGTCGCGCGAGCGTGCCGCACTCCAGCCGGTCACCGGCTTGCCGCGCACCAGGATCTCGCCGCTGGTCGGCTTGACGACGCCGGACAGGATCTTGATCAGCGTCGATTTGCCGGCGCCATTGTCGCCGATCAGGCCAACCACCTCGCCGCGGTCGACCGAGAGATTGACCCCGCCCAGCGCATAGACCTGGCCATAGGATTTGCTGATGTCGCGCAGTTCGATGATGCGTTCGGCCATGGCGATCCTCGCTCCTGTGGTATCATCCGGCCTGGTGCCGGCGGTCCTGCCGGCCGGGCTTGCGCCCAGCCGGCAGTTTGGGAGGTCAGCGCAGCGCCTGCTTGGCGAGCTCGGCGACGATCTCGTAATTTTGCGGCGTGACGAAACCGGCGCCGGTGTCGACATTCATCGGCGCCAGGCCCAGCACCACCTGCTGGCAAAGGCTGAGGATCGGCAGATAGCCTTGCAGGAACGGCTGCTGATCAGCCGTCAGTTGCACCCAGCCGCCCTTGAACGCCTCGACGATCTGCGGGCTGGTATCGAAGCCGAAGTTGAAGATGTCGCCGGGCTTGCGTCCTGCCGCCTGCATGTAGGTGGCGACGTTGCCCAGCATCTGGCCGCCGGGATAGCCGACCGCCTTGACGTCGGGATTGTTGAGCAGGGCCGCGGTGATCACCGGTATCGCCAGATTGGGGTCGGACGCCCATTCGCCGCTCGGCGGCGACGACAGCTGGATGACCTCGACGCCGGCTTCCTTGAGTGCTGCCACCGTGCCGCGCTCGCGCGCGCCGCGGGCCTCGTTCTCGAACGGGCCGATCATGATCGCCTTGTCGCCGGACTTGAGATTGCCGAGCTTGAACGCTTCGACGCCGAGCGCGCGGCCCTGCTGCTCCTGCTGGGCGCCGACATAGCCGCCGCCGAACGCAGCCACCACCGTCGGCACCGGCACGTTCTGGTACATCATCTTGATGCCGTCCTTGTGCGCCTGTTCGGCCAGCGGCATGATCGCGGCGTCGCCGGGATGGCCCATCATGGCAATGCCGTTGGGCTTCACGGCGACGGCCTCGCGCAATTGCTGAACCATCTTCTCGACGTCCCACTGCGAGAAGATGTAGTCGACCTTGGGTCCGAGATCGGACGCCGCCTGCTTGGCGCCATTGTAGACGATGGTGCCGAAAGCGTCGCCCTCGGCGCCGCCGACGAAAAAGCGGATGTGGACATCCTTGCACCACTGGGCGTCGAGCGCCTGCGCCGGCAGAGTGGAGATGGCAGCGCACAGCGCCGTGGCGGCGGCCACGACGGTCGAGCGCAGAAGTGTCGTTCTCATTGCGATGCTCATGCACGTTCCTCCCTTTTGTCCTCGGTGAGCCGAGGGGTTTCGTCGTTCGCCTGTCGGCAGTGCTTGTCGGCAGTGCTTGGCAATCTGTCAGGCCGGCTCCTCCCACCGGCCCTCGGTCACGCCGGGTTCGGCAGGTAGGTCGCTCCTCCCCGGCATTGCTTGAGGTATTCCAGCCCGCGCACCTGGCCTGTGATTTCGAGGTCGCCGCGATAGACCGGGTCGTGCCAGCCCTCGATGTCGATGGCGCCCTTGTAACCGGCCAGCCGCAATTCGCTGATCACCCGCGTCCAGTCGCTGTCGCCAAACCCGGGCGTGCGCATCTGCACGAAGGGCAGCTTGCCGAACACGCCGTGCTCGCGGATCACATCCCAGCGCACCGTCGCGTCCTTGCCGTGGACATGGAAAATGCGCGGCGCCCATTTGCGGATCTGCGGCATCGGGTCGATGAGGTAGACAAGCTGGTGGCAGGGCTCCCATTCGAGGCCGAGATTGTCGTCGGGCAATTCGTTGAACATCAACTCCCAGGCATCGGGATTGTGGGCGATGTTCCAGTCGCCGGCCGCCCAGTTGCCATCCATCGCGCAATTCTCGAAGGCGATGCGCACTCCCTTGTCTGCGGCGCGCCTGGCCAGCGGACCCCAGACCTCACGGAAGCGCGGCAGGCTGTCTGTCAGCTTCTTGCCGCGCAGGCGGCCGGTGAAGCCGCTGACCGTCGAGGCGCCGAACAGATGCGCATTGTCGACGACGGTTTCCCATGCCGCGAGCACGCCGCGATCGACCTCGCCATCCTCCAGCGGATTGCCGAACACGCCGATCGACGACACGGCGACATCGGCATCGCCGATCGCCTCGCCAATCTCACCGGCGAGCCGCGCCAAATCCTTGCCGCCCAGCGTCTGCCAGAAGAAGGGCTGGATGCTCTCGAAACCGAGCGGCAGAATCTCTTTGATGTAGGCGGCGGGGTCTTCGAGATTGGCCCGCACCATGGTGCCGATCCGGATGTCGAGAAGCGGGTTTGGCATCATGATGCTTCCTGTGTGATTGCGACGCGCCGTCCGGTCTCGGCGCTTTCGATGGCGCCGAAAACCATGGCCAGGCTTTTGATGTTGTCGCTGCCACGGGTTTCCGGCTCGCTACCGGTCTCGATGGCGTGGATGAAATCCTTGATGACGCCGAGATGACCGCCGATGCGGTCGGCGGGATCGAGCGGCGGCACGATGATGGGCTGGGTCAGGTCGAAAAGGCCGTCGCGGACCGACAACACAACTTCGGCCTTCAGCCCGTCCTCGCCGTCCCAGACCAGGCTGCCGTGCTCGGCGACGATGCGCCATGTGCTCTCCCAACTGGTGCGGAAGCCCGCCGCGCACCAAGAGCCTGCATAGGTGAACCGCTTGCCGCCACCGAGATCGAAGATAGCGCTGGCCGAGGAACCCTGCCGGTACCAGGAATTGGCCGGCTCCCATTCCTGGCAAAAAACACCGGCGGGATCGCCTGCGACCATGTAGCGGGCGGCGTCGAATGTGTGGATCGCCATATCGAGCAAGAGCACATGCGCCATCTCCTCGCGAAAGCCGCCGAAATGCGGCGCGACGAAGAAGTCGGCATGGATGCTGGTTGGCTTGCCGATGGCGCCGGAGTCGAGAAAGCGCCTTATGCGCCGGACATTGGCGACGTAGCGGCGGTTCTGCACCACGGCATGAACGCGCCCTGCCTGGCGCGCCGCGTCGACAATGGCGCGGGCATTTTCCGGAGTATCGGCGAGCGGCTTTTCGGTGAGCAGATGGCAATGATGGGCAAAGGCGGAAAAGGCGACGTCTCGGCGGGCGGCGGGAACCACGACGTCGAACACCGCTTGCGGATTGGTCTGGTCGAGGACCTGATCGAGGCTGGTGCCGATGACGGCGCTATCGAGCCCGTATTCGCGTGCCCTCGCCCGCGCCCGTTCGGCGTCGAGATCGACCAGGCCGACAATGGCGAGCCCGTCGATCTGCCTCGCGGCATCGAGCCAGGCCTTGCTCATCGCACCACAGCCGACGAGGACGGCATTCATCATCCGGCATTCCTCCCGTCCGGTCCCTCCAGACCGAATGTCACGGCATTTCCGGCATCACCGTAAACGTTTTTCCGTAAACGTTTACGAGAACACACCCGATGGCGTAGAATGTCAATCGGCTGCCAGCGAAAATCATCCCGAAGCCTTGGCCTGGGCGGCAGCCGGTGCTAGCCAAGACAGGGGGAGAACTGTCCTTGGCGTCCAGCATCCATGACCTCGCGCGTCACCTGAACATTTCGATCGGCACCGTGTCGCGGGCGTTGAACGGCCGCGCCGACGTCAATGCCGACACCCGCCAGCGCGTGCTCGCCGCCGCCAAGCAATTGAACTATTCGCCCAACCAGTCCGGCCGCAGCCTGCGGCAAGGCACCACCCATTCGATCGCCTTCATGCTGCAGCCGCATCCGGGCGACCAGCAATATGGCGAACCGTTCTTCATCCCGTTCCTGATCGGTCTGCAGGGCCGGCTTGCCGAGTATGGCCTGGATTTGATGGTCGTCATGGGTGAGCCCGGTCAATATCAGCAGGAGAGGCTGCGCCGCGTGGTTGAGACGCGCCGGGCCGACGCGGTCGTGTTGGCCAATACACGGCGGGAAGACGATCGGATTGACTATCTCAGCAAGGCCGGCTTTCCCTTCGCCACGCTTGGCCGAAGTCAATCCGGCGACGACACCTATCCTTCGCTCGATATAGATTTCGAGAGGGCGGGTGATGAAGCCGTCGACCGGCTGGTCGCGCGCGGCCATCGCCGCATTGCCGCCATCCGCCCTTCGCTTGATCTCAACTTCGGCTACCTGTTCCTCGACGGCTACCGCAAGGCGCTGGAGCGGCATGGCATCGAAGTCGACCCCGGCCTGATCGCCGACGGCTTCATCAACGAGGCAGGCGGCTACCAGGTGACGCCGCGCGTGATGCTCTCCAAGGACCGGCCCACAGCCATCATCTTCAACAATGACGCAATGGCGCTCGGCGGCTGCAAGGCACTGGCCGAGATGGGCATCAGGCCCGGCCACGACATCGCGGTGATCGTCATCGTCGACACGCCGCTCTGCCGTTATTTCTCGCCGGCGCTGACCGCCTTCCGTCCGTCGCTGGAGCCCATGGGCCGGCGTCTGGCCGAGATGCTGCTGGCCTCGCTTCCGGCCTTTGCCGGTCCCGAAGGCGCGCGCATCATCCGCGAAGTCTGGCCGCTGGAGCTGATCGCCCGCGACAGCGATTGATAGTGCGTCCTTCCCTTCTCCCACAAGAAGGGGAGAAGGGAGAGGCCCGCTCTGTCACGCAAGTATCATGTTCGCGTCCTAGACCGCTTTGCGAGAGGGCGACATCGTCGATGCGATGCGGTGGCCCCTTTGCGCCGCTCAAGGCTTGTCACAAAGAGGATCTCCATGAAAATCTCGCACCGAACCGTGTCGCTCGGCGCCGCGCTGGCGCTGTTTACCGCCCTGACCCCTGCTCTTGCCGACAGCACCGCCACCGTTGGCGGCTTCGTCAACAAGGGCCTGGTCGGCGTCGGCCGCATTCCGGCCGATCAGAAGGACAAGTTCGGCGAGACCTTCGGCTCCGGCTCCGGCATGTCGATCGACGCCGCAAGCTGGACCCATGGCGCGGATGGCTACAAGGGTTCGCTGTGGCTGCTGCCGGATCGCGGCTACAATGTCGTCGGCACCACCGACTACCGGCCGCGGCTCAACACTATTCGCATCGAGTTCACGCCGACCGCACTGGGCGCCACGCCCGCCGTCGGCCAGGAACGGACCGGCGTCAAGGCGACGCTAGCCGATTCGCTGCTGCTCACCGACGACAAGGGCGCAGACGCCACCGGCCTCGATCCGCTCAACGGCGTGCGCGCGGCCAATGGCGACCTGCCGATCCTGCCCGAGGCCAATGGCAAGCTGGCGCTCGACAATGAGGCGATCGCGCGGCTGCCCGACGGCACCATGTTCATCTCTGACGAATACGGCCCCAACATCTACCGCTTCTCGGCCGACGGCCATCTGTTGTCGGCAACGCAGCCGCCCGCCGCTTTGGTGCCGATGCGCAAGGGCGCGCCGAACTTCGCCTCCGACAATCCGGGCCCCGGTGCAGCCGAACCCGATCCGAAGGATCCCGAAACCGGCCGCCAGAACAATCAAGGCCTCGAAGGCATGGCGCTGACGCCGGACGGCAAGTCGCTGATCACTGTGCTGCAGTCGGCGCCCCGCCAGGATGGCGGCGATTCGCCCGCGACGCGCCAGAACACCCGCGCGCTGGTCTACGACGCCTCCGACCCGGCCCATCTCAAGCTGGTGCATGAATATGCCGTGCCGCTGCCGGTGTTCAAGGACGCCAAGGACAAGACCAAGGTCGCCGCGCAGAGCGAAATCGTGGCGCTGTCCGACAAGACCTTCCTGATGCTGGCGCGCGACAGCGGAAACGGCCAGGGGGTGAAGGGCGATACTTCGCTGCTGCGCCAGATTTTCGTCGTCGACGTCTCTGGCGCCACCGACATTGCCGGCGGCGCCTTCGATGCCGCCGACAAGCCGCTGGCGCCCAAGGGCGTGCTCGACCCCTCGGTGACGCCGGCCAAGCTGACGCCGTTCATCGACATCAACGACAACAAGGAACTCGGCCGTTTCGGCCTGCATGACGGCAAGCCGAACGACAAGAACAATCTCTCGGAGAAGTGGGAAGCAATGTCTGTGGTCAGCCTGCTCGATCCGGCGCTGCCCGACGACTATTTCCTGTTCGTCGGCAACGATAACGATTTTCTCACCCAAGACGGTTTTCAGGTCGGCGCGCCCTACAAGGCCGACGACGGCGCCGATGTCGACACCATGTTCCTGGTCTATCAGGTCACGCTTCCGGGCCTCGCCAACAAGTAGCCGTATACGGAAAGGCGGACGCGCCCGGCGCGTCCGCCTCTAACCGTCTGTCGGCGATCAGCGATGCCGTGAAGGCACCTATTTCAAAATCTCCGCATCCCTTGGCACGCCGGCATCGATCGGCTCGGCGGTCCGGCTCGACACAGCCATGATCTTGCCCGCGGCCGACAGGTTCGGGCGCACATAGACCTGGGCTACGCCGTTGACCCGGCTGTAGAGGTCGATGATGTCCTGGTTCATGAAGCGCACGCAGCCCGACGACGCGTTCTTGCCGATGGAATCCCATTCCGGCGTGCCGTGCAGCCGGTACATCGTGTCCTTGCCGTCGCGGAACAGATAGAGCGCACGCGCGCCGAGCGGGCTCTGCGGTCCCGGCGGCATGCCGTCCTTATATTTCGCCAGTTCCGGCCGGCGCTGGATCATTTCCGGCGGCGGCGTCCACACCGGCCATTTCTTGCGCGCCTGGATCACGGCGCTGCCGGTCCAGCCAAACCCGGCCTTGCCGAGGCTGACGCCATAGCGCATTGCCTTGCCGCCGTCGCGCACCAGATAGAGAAAATGCTCGGATGTATCGACGACGATCGTGCCGGGTTTTTCGCCGGTCGGATCGTCCACGATCTGGCGCACGAACTTCGGATCGAGCTTGGCCACGGGGATTGCCGGCAATGAAAAGCCCTCATCGACGCGCGCCGAATACATGGTGGCGGCATCGCCGAAAGCGGGCTCGGGTGCGGGTGCCGGCGCCGGCGTCGGCGGTACTGCCACATCAGTGGTTGTGCAGGCCGAAAGTGCCATGGCAGCGGCACCCAAAGCGGATGCTCCCAGAAACGCGCGCCTATTCAGGCGCTCGGAAAATAATGGATTGTCGGACATGATCCCCCCGGTTTGCGGCCCCTCGCGGCGATGACCCATAGCCCATTACGCAAGCTTTGAGAACCTGATCGCCTCAGCCGCGTTAAGCTTGATGTTCCGATGCCGCATCGACCTTGTCCGTTAAATCGGCGATCATTGCCGGGCGGACTTTGAGATGAACCTTCGCCGAACAGCCCATGGACGAAAAAATACCACCGCGCCGGCGCACCGGCGATCTCACCAGCGGCCCAATCCCTCGCACGCTGCTGTTGTTCGCGCTTCCGGTGCTCGGTTCCAATGTGCTGCAGTCGCTCAACGGTTCGATCAACGCCGTCTGGGTCGGCCGCTTCCTCGGTGAATCGGCGCTGACGGCGACCTCAAACGCCAATCTGGTGCTGTTCCTGATTCTCGGCACCGTGTTCGGGATCGGCATGGCCGCGACCATCCTGGTGGCGCAATCGGTCGGCGCCCGCGACCTGCCCGAGGCGCGGCGCATCGTCGGCACCAGCGCCAGCTTCTTCTTCCTCGTCTCGGCTATCTTCGCCGTCTGCGGCTGGATCTGGGTCGACGCCATCCTCAACACACTGGGCACCCCGCCCGATGCGCTGCCGCTGGCGCGCTCCTATCTGCGTATCATCTTCGTCGCCGTGCCGATGATGAATCTTCTGTCCTTCGTCATGACGGTGCTGCGCGGTGCGGGTGATTCGCGCACGCCATTCTTCTTCATGGCGCTCGCCGTCGTGCTCGACATCATCCTCAATCCGCTGCTCATTCGCGGCATCGGCCCCTTCCCCGAGCTCGGCATCGCCGGCTCCGCCACCTCGACGCTGATCGGCCAGACAGTGAGCGTGATCGCCATCCTCGTCGTGCTTTATGCCAGAAAGCATCCGCTGCGGCTCGCCGGCGCCAACCTCGCTCTGCTGCGGCCGGATCCGGCGCTGCTCAGGATCGTCGTCTTCAAGGGCGTGCCGATGGGCCTGCAGATGATCGTCATTTCGGCGGCGGCGCTGACCGTCATGGGCATCGTCAACTCCTACGGCTCGCAGGTCGCCGCCGCCTACGGCATCGCAGCGCAGCTGTGGACCTATATCCAGATGCCTGCACTGGCGATCGGAGCCGCAGTCTCGTCGATGGCGGCCCAGAATGTCGGCGCCGGGCGCTGGGACCGCATCGGTCGCATCGCGGCGTCCGGCGTCGGCTTCAACCTGGTGCTCACCGGCGCCCTGGTGGCGCTGCTGTTCCTCTTCGACAGGCCGGTGCTCGGCCTGTTCCTTAGCCGCGACAGCACCGCAATCGACATTGCAGCCCACATCAACAAGGTGGCGTCCTGGTCGTTCATCCTGTTCGGCGTCACCATCGTGCTGTTCGCCACCGTGCGCGCCACCGGTGCCGTGATGCCGCCGCTGATCATTCTGGTGATCTCGGTGCTGGTCGTGCGCACCGGCTTTGCCTATTTCATGCGCGGCGTGATCGGCGAGGAGGCGCTGTGGTGGAGCTTTCCGGCGGGATCGATCACCTCGCTGGTGCTGGCCGCCGCCTACTACCGCTTCGGCCGCTGGCGCACCATGCACATGATCGAGGATCGGCCTGCCGCCGGCGAGCCGCCGGACACAGGCCTCGGCATCCCGCGCGGACGGGCAAACATGGCCGGGACGCCAAACGGGTGAGGCTCAGCGTGCATATTTGACGCCGAACCCCAACGCTACGACCGAGAACAGCGTGATCATGCCGGCGAAGGCCAGGCTTGCCGTCGTCGGAGTGGCCCAACTCGACAGCAGCCCAATGCCGATCACCGGCAGCGCATTGCCGCAGAAGCAGCAGATGAAGAATGCCGACACCAATTCGGCGCGACGCTCGGCAGGTGCGATCTGGTTCACCACCTGCAGGCCGCCGCGATAGCCGAGCGCAGCCGCCACGCCGCACAGAGCGGTGGCGGCAATCATCAGCGACATCGAGGCGAAAAACTGCGCCGCAACCACCAGCCCCACCGCAGGGATCATCAGCGCCAGCGCGGCCAGCATGCCGGCGCGACTGGACAGTCGGGTCGTGGCCAGAATGGTCGCGGCCGCAACGATCGACAGTTCGAAGAACAGCGCGCCGGCCTCGGCATGGTTGGCCACATGCAGCTGCTGCGCCAGGATGCTCGGCGCCAGGGCTGCATAGAAGCCGACCAGCGCCATGGCGCCGAAACCGGTGACCGCCGGCGCCACGAAGGCAGCGCGGATATCGCTCGGCACCGATAGCCGTGGCCGCAACGAAACGTCGGTCAGCCTGCCCGGCCGGGACACGGTTTCGCGGGTACGCCAGATCAGCAGCGTCACCACCACCAGCAAGGCAAGATAGACCGCAAACGTTAGTCTCAACGGCCAGGGCGCATATTCGGCGAGCAGGCCCGATGCCAGCGCGCCGAGGCCAAGGCCAACGAAGTTGGTGCTGGTGGCGATGATTGCCGCGCGCGATTTGTCCTTACCTTCGATCAATTCGGCAAGCCAGGCCGTGCCGGTTCCCGCGCCGACGCCGATGCCAAGGCCGCTCAATATGCGGGCGACATCGAGCCATGCTACATTCTCGGCCAGCAGGAACACCACCGCGCTGACCACCGCTATGGCCATCGACGCCAGCGCCGCAGGACGGCGGCCAATGCCGTCGGACAAGCGCCCGAACATCAGCAATGCGCCGAGATTGCCGACGACATAGACGGCGTAGACCAGCGTCAGCGTGATCTGCGAGAAACCGAAGGCCTGCTTGTAGATGACGTAAAGCGGCGTCAGCACCGTGCTGCCGGCGAACAGCGCGGCGATCATGGCGGCAACCGCGGCCATCGCGGGCCGGCCATCGAGTCCGTTGTCGCGCGTCGTGGTCTCGGCATAGCTGGTCATGGCAACCTCCGGCCAATCGCCCAACGCCCAATTGCGCCCCAACGTCCATGTAAGGATGGCCGTTCCACGCGCCGAACTTCATCCTGACAACCTTGTCAGGATGGTCTTGCCCGAAGTCCTCGCTTAACGTCTTTCCATCGAGAGGGAGAATCCATGGGAAAAGGCAGAGTCGAGGCATTCACCGATGGGGTGGTCGCCATCATCATCACCATCATGGTGCTGGAGCTGAAAGTGCCGCATGGCCAGGATTTTTCAGCGCTTCTGCCGCTGTGGCCGATCTTTTTCAGCTATGTCTTGTCGTTCATCAATGTCGGCATCTACTGGAACAATCTGCACAACATGTTCCACACCGTCCAAAGGGTCGACGGCCGCGTGCTGTGGGCCAACCTCAACCTTCTGTTCTGGTTGTCGCTGATGCCGGCAACGACGGCCTTCATGGGCGAGAACCATTTCGCGCCCGTCCCCGTCGCGGTCTATGGCATCGACCTGGTGCTGTGCGCGGTCGCCTACACCTTTCTCGCCACCAAGCTGCACCATTTGCACGGCAACGACACCGCCTTCGCCAAGGCGCTGGGCAATGACCGCAAGGGCAAGATCTCGGTGGCCCTCTACGCCGCAGCCGTCCCGCTTGCCTTCGTCAACCAATGGATCGGCGTTGCGATCTTCGTGCTGGTGGCCGCCGTCTGGTTCGTGCCGGACACGCGTTTTTCGCGGGTGCTGGAAAAGTAGCGTAGGACGTCTCTACTTGCGCATCGCCTTCAGCTTTTCGGCAACCGACGCCGCAAGGTCGGCATAGCGCTCCTCCAGCCGCTCGGCCGCCTTGATGATCGAAAAATCATGGCCGAATTTTTCCAGCGCCATGCGCAATTTCTCGACGAACTCGGCCTGTTTTTCGAGTGCCGAAAACAAGGTCTTCACCTGCGCTTCGCTTATGTCCGGATTGGCAAGCATCTGCGGCACCTCGCGGCCCATCTGGTCGCCGGTGGCGGTCTGCTCCTTCAGGATCGCAACCCAGTCGGTCAATCGGCAGTCTCCCTGTTCGGCCGCAGCATGCACAGCCGCCGTTGATGCGGTCAACCCGAACACGCGGGACGGCCTTGCACGATGCGCGTCCCGCGCTAAGTTCGGTGCCACCCGAACCCTAGGAAAAAGATCATGACCTCCGACGCCGAAATCCAATCCGCTTTGCCCGCCCTCAGCCGAGGCAACGTCGCCGTCGTCACCGGGGGCGCCAGCGGCATCGGGCTTGCCGCCGCCAAAAGGCTGGCGGCTATGGGCATGAGACTGGTGCTGGCCGACATTGGCGGCGCGCGCCTCGATGCGGCCCGCCAGGCAGTCGCCGCGATCACCGGCGAGAATGCCGTGCTTGCCGTCGCCACCGACGTGTCGAAGGCCGACGAACTCGGCCGGCTGGCGGAAAAGACGCATGCCGCTTTCGGCGCCGTATCGCTGCTGATGAACAATGCCGGCGTCGGCAACAATCCGGGAAAACCGTGGGAGAACGGCGACGCCTGGAAGCGGCTGATCGACATCAATTTCTGGGGTGTCGTACATGGCGTCGATGCCTTCGCTCCGGCCATGCTGGCCTCCGGAGAGCCTGGCCTGATCATCAACACCGGCTCCAAGCAAGGCATCACCACGCCACCCGGCAATCTCGCCTACAACGTCTCCAAATCGGCATTGAAGACGTTCACCGAAGGGCTGGCGCACGCATTGCGCAACGAGCCGGGCGCGAAGGTCGCGGCGCATCTTCTCATTCCCGGCTTCACCTTCACCGGCCTCACCGAAGGAGCGGTCGAAAAACCCGCTGGCGCCTGGACCGGCGAGCAGGTGGTCGACTTCATGCTGGCTTCGCTGGCGCGTGGGGACTTCTACATCCTGTGCCCCGACAATGAGGTGATGCGGCCGACCGATGAAAAGCGCATGGCCTGGGCGATCGGCGACATCATCGAGAACCGGCCTGCTCTCTCGCGCTGGCACCCCGACCATAAGGACGCTTTCGCGGCCTTTATGGGAAACTGATCGTCGAACTCAGGCAAAGCCGAGAGTCAGGCGGCCGCGCGTTTTTTCGCGGTGCGCTTTTGCGCGACGGCCTTCTTGGCCGCGAGTTCGGCGAGCTCGTGGTCATGGCGTTTTGCCGCCCGCTCGCATTTGTCTCTGATCTCCTCGACCTCGGATTCGGTCAGGTGCTCGATGCCGATGAAATGATTGTGGCCCTCGCTGACGCGGATCAGTTCGTCGAGCTTGGCCTGAACCGCGGCGCCGTCGCGGTTCTGGGTGTTCTGGATCAGGAACACCATCAGAAAGGTGATGATCGTCGTTCCCGTGTTGATGACGAGCTGCCACGTATCGGAAAAGCCGAAGAATGGCCCGCTTACCGCCCAGACGATAACGATGGCGCAGCAGGCGATGAAAGTCGGCGGCAGGCCCGCCAAGTGCGAAACGGTGTTGGCGATTCTGGTAAACAGCTTTTCGATCATTCACATCCTCGACGGCTCAAGCGCGATAAACTGACCAAGGCCGCATTCATCGCTCCAACAATAAACAACCGGCAGCCGCTTCCGGTTCCCTGTCGCAGATGGCATCCTTGATGCAATTGAATGCACGCCAAAGGCGCAGCGCCGTGAAAAGCCGCCTTATCGGTTTGTTGCCATAGTCGCCATGCAGGCCAAAACCTGTTCGTTCCGCTTCACGCGGATTTGTCTCCAAGCCCCTTCCGCTGCGCCACCCCCGCATGGCGGAAGGGGTTCGTTGCGTTGCCGCAGACCGGCGGAACTCTTCCCGACACGTGCCGTTCAGAATTTTGGCGCCAGGATTTCGGCCAGCCAGTCGATGAAACCGCGCACGCGCGGCGAGCTCTCAGGAATGCTCTTGCTCCCAGCGATCGAGGAAATCCTCAATCGGCAAGGCCTGCATGTCGGGAACCGCTTTGGCGAGTTTCTCCGGCGGCCAGTCCCACCAGGCGAGGCTTTCGATCCGCGCCGCGATCTCGGAGGGAAAGCGCATGCGCAACGGCTTCGCCGGTACGCCGGCGACGATTGTGTAGGCCGGTACATTCCGCGTCACCACCGAATTGGCGCCGACGATCGCGCCATTCCCGATGCTGATGCCGGGCATGATGACGGCGCCATGGCCGATCCAGACATCGTTGCCGATGCCGACCGCCTTGGCCTGCCGCCGCGCGCGGAACGCCGCGTCGACGCCCAGCCAGCGGAAATACTCGTTCGGCCGGTAGCTGAGCTTGTGCTGCGTGATCCGCTCGATCGGATGCTCCAAGGCATTGATGCGGCTGTTGGCGGCGATCGAGCAGAATTTTCCGATCGTCGTGTAGATCGCCTCGGCGTGGCGCTCGAAATAGGAGAAATCGCCGACATTGACCTCGCGCAGCACCACCCGTTCGCCGATCGAGGCATAGCGGCCAAGCTTGCACGCTTTCAGCTCCGCGGTCGGATGGATGCGCGGCTCCGGATCTTTCAGGACGAGGTTTTCGGTACGGTCCATCTGGCGGATTTACCCCCGCGCAATTGCGGAAGCAATTGTCGCGTCGCCGTCGGGCCCGCAGGCGGGTCGATCTTGCGTCGGCTCCGACCGGCTATTTCGGCTTGCCGCCGGTCCACACCACGTTCTGGCCGAACAGCGGCACGGTCGTCACCGACATTTTCGCCGAGCCGTCCTGCACCTGGCGCGAATGCGAGAGATAGATCAGCGTCTCGTTCTTCTTGTCGTAGATGCGGTTCACCACCTGCTTCTTCCAGATCAGGCTGATGCCTTGCTTGAACACCTCTTCGCCGCCCTCGCTCATGTCGATGTCGCCGATGGTGATCGGCCCGGTCTGGCGGCAGGAGATCGAGGAATCAGACGGATCCTCGAACCAGTTGCCCTTGTGCAGCCGGTCGATGACGCTGCGGTCGAAATAGGAGACATGGCAGGTCACGCCGTCGATCTTGGGGTCCTTGATCGCCTCGACGATGATGTCGTTGCCGACCCAATCGACGCCGACCTTGCCGACCTCCTCTGCCGCGGCGGCACCGGCGCCAAGGGCAATGCATGCGGCCAGCGCGCCGCCGATCAGTTTCTGCCCAATCCGTCTCTGCCCAGTCCGTCTTTGCAAGGGAGCCTCCTCAGGTTCGGTTTGCCGCTCTCAGGTGGGATAAGGGCCAGCTGTTTGCAAGGTAGCGTCCAGCCCGGTTGCGGCAACGCGGCATCTTTGCCTTGCTCCCTGCGACCGGCTAAGACTGCTCGCCAACAGGAGCGCCGATCCGGCGCTCGATTTCTGCGACGGACACTTCCTGATGATGCGTTCAATTCTGGTCGGCATTCTGGTTCTGATGGCGGCGGGCATCGGCTGGCTCACCTTTGACTTCTATCGCGGCCATTATGGTGGCGAGCCGTATGGTGCGCCATTCACGCTGGTCGACCAGAAAGGCGCGCCAATCACCGAAGCCGCCTTCAGGGGAAAACCCAGCATCGTCTTCTTCGGCTTCACCCATTGCCCGGAAGTCTGCCCGACCACTTTGTTCGAAATGGCCGGCTGGCTGAAGGCGCTGGGCGACGACGGCAAGAACCTCAACGCCTACTTCGTTACCGTCGATCCAGAGCGCGACACGCCGCCGGTGATGAACACTTACGTCAGCAATTTCTCCGACCGCATCGTCGGCATATCGGGCGATCCCGACAAGGTGCACGCCATGGCGAAGTCCTTCAACATCTACTGGAAGAAGGTCGACACCGGCGACGGCGATTACACGATGGACCACACCGCCTCCGCGCTGCTGCTCAACGCCAAGGGCGAGTTTTCGGGCACCATAGCCTATGGCGAAAGCGCCGATACCGCGATCGCCAAGCTGAAGCGGCTGGCGGCAGGCTAGGCATGATCCCGAAATGTGGAATCCGGTTTTCTCGGACAGAAAAGTGTTGTCCAGAGATCATGCTCAAGCAAGAGAACAGCTGATGGGTCAGACCAGGCTCCACTTCATCGCTGGGAAGATCGAGGCCGACCGCATCTTTGCCGCGCTCGAGCCAGCTTTCGAGGATGAAGGCCTGCCGATCGCCGTGCTCGAAGTCGATGAAGACCGCGACATCTACGAGGTTTCGCTCTACACCGACGGCAATGTCGACGCGGTTGAGGCGCGGCTAAGGGACAGCCTTGCCGGACTGTCCCTGTCGAAGCCGATCGAGCGCGAGGTTCTGCCCGACATCGACTGGGTGGCGCGCTCGCTGGAGGGACTGAAACCGGTGCGCGCCGGACGTTTCTTCGTCCATGGCGCGCATGACCGCCGGAAGCGCCACAGCGGCGAACTCGCCATCGAGATCGAGGCCGGCCTTGCCTTCGGCACCGGCCATCACGGGACCACTGCCGGCTGCCTCGAAATGCTGGAACGGGTCGTGCGCCGCGAACGTCCCAGGAATGCCCTCGACCTCGGCACCGGCAGCGCGGTGCTGGCGATCGCCGTCGCCAAACTGGCGCATATTCCGGTGCTGGCGACCGACATCGATCCGATCGCCGTCAGGGTCGCCGCCGCCAACGCCCGCCTCAACCACGTCAAGGCACTGGTCGAAACGGTGACGGCGCCCGGCTTCCACCACCCGATCTTCGGCAAGCGCGCGCCTTTCGACCTCATCGTCGCCAACATATTGGCGCGGCCGCTGATGCGGCTGGCGCCTGAGATGGCGAGGCACATCAGCCTCGGCGGCTCGATCGTGCTGTCCGGCATCCTCGAGCGCCAGTGCAATGCGGTGATCTCGGCCTATGTCGGCCAGAATTTCCGCCATGTCAGGACCTTGCACCGCGAAGGCTGGGTGACGATCCACCTCAAGCACTGAGACGCAACGCGCTTTGGACAATCCGAGCCTGTTGCGATTGGCGAAAATCGATTCCGGTTTTCCGGGTCATGCGCTACGGTCGCGCCCGATACAGGAGGCATACCATGTTCCAGACCTTCGATTCCGCAGGCGACCCCAGCGTCGGCAAGCCGCGCGTGACGTTGCTACGGCGATGGCTGGCGGATAATGGCCTCGACGGTTTCCTTGTGCCGCGCGCGGACGAGCACCAGGGCGAGTATGTCGCCGATCGCTCGGCGCGGCTGAAATGGTTGACCGGCTTCAGCGGCTCGGCCGGCGTAGCACTTGTGCAGCGTGACCGCGCCTTCATGTTCGTCGATGGCCGCTATACCTTGCAAGTGCGCCACGAAGTCGATCTCGACATTTTTGCAAACGAGAGCCTGGTCGACAACCCGCCGGCCTCCTGGATCAAGGACAATCTCGGCAAGGGCGCCAGGCTTGGCTTCGACCCCTGGCTGCACACGATCGCTGAGGTCAAGGCGCTGAAAACCTCGGCCGAGCAATCCGGCGCGACGCTGGTGCCGCTCGACAGGAACCCGATCGACATCATCTGGAAGGATCAGCCGGCGCCGCCCGTGGCGCCAGTCGAAATCCACCCGATCGGCTTTGCCGGGGAACTCGCCAAGGACAAGCTGGCGCGGCTGGCGGCGGTAATCGGCAAGGAGGGCGCGTCACACGCCGTGCTCACCGACCCCTCCTCGATCGCCTGGGCCTTCAACATCCGTGGCGGCGACGTGCCGCACACCCCGCTGGCGCTCGGCTTTGCGATCCTTGCAGCAGATGGCAAGCACCAGCTGTTCATGGACCAGCGCAAGTTTTCGCGCACGGTTGCCGCCTATCTCACCCAACTCGCCGATCTGTACGAGCCCGGCGAATTCGAGGCGGCGGTCGCAGCCCTTGCCAAGGGCGGCGCCAAGATCGCGCTCGATCCGGTACTGGCGGCGGAAAAGCTGAGAATGCTGGTCGAGGACAATGGCGGCACATTTGTTTCAGCAGCCGATCCCGCCCGCATTCCGCGCGCCACCAAGAACCAGGCGGAAATCGCCGGCAGCCGCGCCGCGCACCGCCGAGACGGGGCGGCGGTGGCGAAACTGCTGTGCTGGCTGGAACGGCAGAAGCCGGGCACGCTCGACGAAATAACCGTTGTCACCAAGCTGGAGGAGGTGCGCCGGCAGACCGGCGAGGAAACGCAGATGCCGCTGCGCGACGTCTCCTTCGACACCATTTCCGGCAGCGGCCCGAACGGCGCCATCATGCACTACCGCGTCTCGCGCGCCACCAACCGCGAGCTGGCAAACGGCGAGCTGTTCCTGCTCGATTCCGGTGCCCAGTATCAGGATGGCACCACCGACATCACCCGCACCGTGCCGATCGGCCAGCCGACCGAGGAGATGCGCGAGCGCTTCACGCTGGTGTTGAAGGGCATGATCGGCATTTCCACGCTGCGCTTTCCCGCCGGCACGCGCGGCTCGGAGATCGACGCGGTGGCGCGCATGGCGCTGTGGAAGCATGGCTGCGACTTTGCCCACGGCACCGGCCACGGCGTCGGCTCCTATCTGGCCGTGCATGAAGGGCCGCAGCGCATCGCCCGCACCGGCACCGAAAAGCTGATGGCCGGCATGATGCTGTCCAACGAGCCCGGCTATTACAAGGAAGGCTCCTACGGCATCCGCATCGAGAACCTGATCCTGGTGACACCGGCTGAACAGGTGGAGGGCGGCGACATCGCCATGCACGGTTTCGAGACGCTGACGCTGGCGCCGATCGATATCAGGCTGATCCGCACCGACCTGTTGACGCGCGAGGAGTTGCACTGGCTGGATATTTACCATGCCTGGGTGCTGGCCGAGATCGGCCCGATGCTCGACGGCGAGACGCTGGCCTGGCTGGAGAAGGCGACGGCACCACTGCCGCATGATGCCAAGATCTGAAATGAGCTTCTTTCTCCCCGTCACTATACGGGGAGGTGAGGAGCGGTCCGCGAAGCGGACGAAAAGCCAATTGCTTGGCTTTTCGAGTGACGAACGCCCGGCAGGGCAATGAGCGGCGGCGCCGAGAGTTCGAAACTGTTCCGCGCGCAGGCGCCCTATGCCACAAACTGCCGGGCGAGGATCAGCACCACCGCCCCGGCCAGAAACATCGCCATCAGGCCGCCGCGCAGCGAGACCACAGCGGCGACGACCAGTGCCGCCCATTCCGCCGGTCCGGCGCTGAGTGCGGCGGGCGCCACCAGCGTCGTCAGCACCGCCGCCGGCACTGCGTTCAAGCCGGCCTCGACGCGTGGATGGATGTGGTCGAAACGCGAGATCACCAGATGGCCGCCGACGCGGGTGAGATAGGTGGCGAGCGCGCCGGCAATGATGATCCACAAAGTCGCGCTCATCGTTTTGCCTCCACGCCGCTATGGTGCGGCGGCAGGATGACGGCCAGAAGCACGCCGGCAGCGGCGCCGACGGAGACGTGCCAGGGCGATCCCACAGTTTGGTAGGCAATGATCGACGCGGCGGCGCTGGCGATCACCACCGGCAGCCAGAGCGGCCGCTTGCGAAAGCCCATGACCAGCCCGAGGAAATAGATCGGCAGCAGGAAATCGATGCCGAGCGCATGCGTGTCGGGGATCAGCTTGCCGAAAACCGCGCCCAGCGCGCTTTCGATCCCCCAGAACACATACACCGGCAGGCCAAGGCCCATATACCAGGCAAAGCCAACGGTCTCGCCGGCTTCGGCCTTGCGCTCCGCCACCGCGAACTGCGGATCGGTGAGCACGAAATAGCCCAGCGCTTGGCTGATAACCGGCCAGTGCGCGATTCGCCGGCCGATGCTGGCGGAGTAAAGCACGTGACGGAAGTTTACCGCGAAGATCGACAGCACGATCAGCCATGGCGCGACATGCTGGCCGAACAATTCGATGCCGACCATCTGGCTGGCGCCGCCGAAGATCAGCGCGCTCATCAAGAAAGCTTCGAGAACGGAAAAGCCGTTGTCGACGGCGATGGCGCCGAACAGCAGCCCAAATGGCGCCGCGGCGACAACCACCGGCATCGACAGCCGCACGCCGTCCCAGAAGTCGCTGGCCACGGAATTTTCGCTTAAGGTCTCTGCCGACATGTCACATTCCCATCTCGCGCTGCTATGTAGGAGCCGGCGTTTGAAAAGTCAGACGAATTCGCTTGAGCCAACAAATCAGCGAAACTGATGTTGTAAAAACAGGTAAGGGGTTCGGATGATCGCTTATGATTTCACCGGCAGGCACGCAGTCGTCACCGGCGCCGGTGGCGGCATGGGCGAGGCGATCTCGCTGGCGCTGCTCGAGGCCGGCGCCTCGGTCACCGCCATCGACGTCAAGCCGCGTCCGGCGTCGCTTGCCGCCTATGACGACCGGCTCACCTTTGCCCAGGGCGACCTTACCGACGCCGCCTTTGTCGAGCAGACCATCAATGCCGCGGGCCGCAAGCGCGGCGGCATCGATTATCTCGCCAATGTCGCAGGCGTGCTCTGGTTCGGTCGCGACAAATCGGCCCTCGAGATGGACCTCGATGTCTGGGACCAGGTCTTCAACATCAATCTGAAATCCTTCGTCCACACCGCGCGGGCGGTGGTTCCCCATATGCGGGCCGGCGGACGCGGCGGCGCCATGGTGCACTTCTCCACCATCCAGTGGTATCGCGGCGATCCGACCCCGCAGGATGCCTACCAGGCATCGAAGGCCGGCGTCTGTGCGCTGTCGAAGTCGCTCGCCATGCAGTTGGCGGGCGATGGCATCCGCTCCAATTCGATCTGCCCGGGCATGGCGTTGACGCCGCTGCAGGCGCGCTGGGACACCGAGGAGAAACGCGCGGCCGTTGCCAATTATGCGCCGCTCGGCCGCATCGGCACGCCGCAGGACATGGCCAATGCCGCGCTATTCCTGCTTTCCGATGCGGCAAGCTACATCACCGGCATCGAACTGGCAGTCGACGGTGGTCTTTTGATGCGGATGTAGCCGTGCAGTGCGCCGGGCTGATTTAGCTCCGCGGTGCCGTGCCCTGGATCGCCCTGCCCCAGTCAAGCAGCGGCTTGGCGCGCAAGGCGAAATCGACAAGCTCGTCGACCAGCGTCGGCGCGTGAATTCCAGCCGGATCGATCATGTGCTGGACATAGAAGTGCCGGTTGCGGATGGCGTCGACAAGATCGGGTTCGTTGACCTGCTCGAAGCCACGCGGCGTGCGCTTCATGCGGCCCTCGGTTTCAAGTTCGAAGCCGTTTTTCTTCAGCGTTGAGAGCAGTTTTCGGAACTCGGCCGGCCGGGCGACGATCGCCTTGCGCATCGCCAGCAGCAGGGACGGCTCCGGATTCCACCAGGCGACATCGGCAAAGCAGCGGTCGATCCCGACATAGACGAAGAACACGCCCTGCTCCATCTTCGTGCCATCCGGCGACAGCATGGCCGACAAATGCTGGTTGTAGGGCCGCTTGTCCTTGGCGAAGCGCACGTCGCGGTTGATGCGAAACAGTGACTTCTTGCGGTCTCCGCGCAAGCCCAGACCCGCCGCCGCGAAGCGCTCGGTCAGCGTCTCGACCAGATCGCAGAACGGCTCATGCAACTCGCTGTCGTAAAGCGCGCGGTTTTCCTGGAACCATTCGCGGCTCTGGTGGAAGTCGAGCGCCTTGAGGAACGGTAGGGCCTTTTGCCCGAACCCTTTGAACGAACCGGCCATCACGCCTTGCCGACCCGTTGCAGCCAGGTGTCCTCGTCGATGACTTCGACGCCGAGTTCGCTGGCCTGCTTCAGTTTGGAGCCTGCGCCCGGCCCGGCCACCAGCAGATCGGTCTTCGCCGACACCGAACCCGCCACCTTGGCGCCGAGCCGTTCGGCCATCGCCTTGGCTTCGGAGCGTGTCATCTTTTCCAGCGTGCCGGTGAAGACGATGGTCTTGCCGGCAACCTCGCTGTCGGCCGACACGGTGACGACATACGGCTTCGGCTTGACCTGTTCGAGCAGTCTGTCGAGCACGTCGTCATTGCGTTCATTGCCGAAGAAATCGCGCAACGCATCGATCACCGTGTCGCCAATGCCGTTGATGGAGGGGAAGACGCTGTGCGGATCCTCAGCCGCCGCCGTTTCCTTGCCGACGCGGATCAGCTGCTCGATGGTCGAAAACGTCCGGGCAAGCACGGCCGCCGTCGTTTCGCCGATATGGCGGATGCCGAGTGCGAAGATGAAGCGGTCGAGCTCCGGCTCGCGGCGCGAATCGATGGCCGCGAACAGCTTGTCGAGGCCTTCATAATTGCGGTCCTCGACACCGCGCACATTCTTGCGCGCCTTGCCCGATGCCGCCTCGCGCTGCCTGGCCTGCTCCTCGCGCCGCTCGGCCAGCGCCCTGGTGACGGCCGGGCGGCGATCCCTGAGGGTGAAGATATCGGCGGCGGTCTTGACCAGTCCCGAATTGAAGAACAGGTCGATATTCTCGGCGCCCAGCCCCTCGATGTCGAGCGCGCCGCGCGACACGAAATGACGCAGCCGCTCCACGGCCTGCGCGGCGCAGATCAGCTCGCCGGTGCAGCGCCGGCGCGAATCCTCCTTGCCGGTCTTCTCGTTGATTTCGCGCGTCGCCGGCGAGCCGCAGACCGGACAAATGTGCGGGAATTCGTAAGGCACCGCATCAGCCGGCCGCTTGTCGACGACGACGCTGACGATCTGCGGAATGACATCGCCCGCCCGTTGTATGACAACCGTGTCACCGATGCGGACATCGATGCCGTCGCGAATCGGCAAGCCGTTGCTGTCAAAACCCTTGATGTAGTCCTCATTGTGCAGCGTGACGTTTTCGACCACCACGCCGCCGACCGTGACCGGCGCCAGCCGCGCCACCGGCGCCAGCGTACCGGTACGGCCGACCTGGATGTCGATCTTCTGCACCGTCGTCATCGCCTGTTCGGCCGGGAATTTATGCGCAACCGCCCAGCGCGGCTCGCCGGTGACAAAGCCCCAGCGACGCTGCAATTCCAGCTGGTCGACCTTGTAGACGACACCGTCGATGTCGTAGCCGAGCGACGAACGCAGCTCCTCGATCTTGTGGTAGTGCGCGATCAGCTCCTCGACAGACTTCGCCCGCACCATCAATGGGCTGACCTTGAACCCCCATTCGGCGAATTTCTGCACCGAATCATATTGGGTCGGCGCCGGATCCGCTGTCGTATAGCCCCAGGCATAGGCAAAAAATTTAAGATTGCGGCTGGCGGTGACGGACGCATCCTTCTGTCGCAAGGAGCCCGCTGCCGTATTGCGCGGATTGACATAGTCCTGGCCGCCCACCGCCGCCGAGCGGGCCCTCAGTGCCTCGAATTCCGCATAGGTCATGTAGACCTCGCCGCGGATCTCGATGGTCTCGGGCCAGCCCGNGGGCCCTCAGTGCCTCGAATTCCGCATAGGTCATGTAGACCTCGCCGCGGATCTCGATGGTCTCGGGCCAGCCCGATCCTTTCAGCTTGGCGGGGATGTCGGCGATGGTCCTGAGATTGGCGGTGATGTCCTCGCCTACAGTGCCGTCGCCGCGCGTAGCACCCTGCACGAACACACCGCGTTCATAGCGCAGCGACGCCGACAGGCCGTCGATCTTCGGCTCGGCCGTAAACGCGATGTCGAGGTCCTTGTCGCGGTCGAAGAAGCGCCGGCCACGCTCGATGAAATCGGTGACGTCCTCGTCTGTGTAGGCCTTGGCGAGGCTGAGCATCGGCACCGCATGGCGCACCTTGGCAAAGCCTTCCGCCGGCGCGGCGCCGACCCGCAGCGAGGGAGAATCCTCGCGCACCAGACCGGGAAAGCGCTCCTCGATGGCAAGATTGCGCCGCCGCAGCGCGTCATATTCTGCGTCCGTAATCGTCGGCGCGTCCTCGGCATGATAGCGCCGGTCATGACCGGCGATCTCCTCGGCCAGCCGCTGGAGCTCATCCGCGGCTTCGCTTTCGCTCAACGATTCGACCGGTTTTTCAGACATGCAGCGGTCCCTGGACAGTGGCGAGGCACCATAAATCAGGATTTCGGAAAAAGCATTCCTGAACAGCGGGATGGAGCCATATCCTGACTCAGTCCGAAAGCCTTGCGACGACTACGCTGCAGCAATATTCTCGCGCAGCAGCCGTTCCGCGGCTGCGCGCGCCTCGTCGGTGATGGTAGCGCCGGCCAACATGCGCGCGATCTCTTCCTGGCGCGCCGCCCGGTCCATTTCGGCGATGCCGGTGGCGACCTTGTCCGAGCCGCCGGATTTGGAGATCAGGAAATGCGTCGCAGCACGTGCCGCCACTTGCGGAGCATGCGTGACCGACAGCACCTGCACGCGCTTCGACAGCCTGGCCAGCCTTTGGCCGATCGCATCGGCCACGGCGCCGCCGACGCCGGTGTCGATCTCGTCGAAGACCAATGTCGGCGCCGAGCCACGGTCGGCCAGCGCCACCTTGAGCGCCAGCAGGAAGCGCGACAGCTCGCCGCCGGAGGCGACCTTCATCATCGGCCCAGGCCTGGTGCCGGGATTGGTGCGCACCCAGAACTCGACCTGGTCGATGCCTTCTTCCATGCGGTTCTCGCCATCGCTGGCCAGTTCGACGATGAACTCAGCCCGTTCCAGCTTCAGCGCCGGCAATTCGGCCATCACAGCCTTGGTCAGGCCGACCGCGGCCGCATGGCGAAGGGCGGAGAGCTGGGCTGCGGAAATATCGTAGGCTTCGCGCGCCGCTGAGGCCTGCTTTTCCAGGACATGCAGGCGCCCCTCGCCGGCATCAAGATCGGCGAGATCGGCGCACATGGTGTCGCGCAGTTGCGCCAGATCGTCAACGGCCACACTGTGCTTACGTGAGGCCGCACGCAGCGAAAACAGCCGCTCCTCCGCCTTCTCCAGCCTCTGCGGGTCGTATTCGGTGGCGCGCAGTGCCGCCTCGACGCCCGATTGCGCTGCATCCAGTGACAGCATCGCCTCGTCCAGCGACTTCACCACATCCTCGAGCAGTCCCGGCGCTTCGCTGGCCTTGCGCTGCAGGCGCCTCAGCAGGCTGGCCAGTTGCGGCAGCGGCGAGGACGGGCCTGACAGCACATCCTGTGCATCGTGTATTTCCGAGGCGATCTTTTCCGCCCGCATCATCGTTGCACGCAATTCCGCCAGCTGCGTCTCTTCGCCGGGCTGCGGATCGAGCTTTGCTAGTTCCGCCACCGAGGCCCTGAGATAATCGGCCTCGCGCGCCGCCGCCTCGACCTTGGCGCGGTGCCTGACGAACTCCTGCTCGGCGCCACGCCAGTAGCGCCACGCCTCGCCGGTCGCGCGGGCAGCGCCCAGATGGCCGCCAAAACTGTCCAGCAATTCGCGATGCGCGCCGGGGTCGACCAGAGCCCGCTCGTCATGCTGGCCGTGGATCTCGACCAACGCATGGCCGATGTCGCGCATCAGCGTGACGCTGGACGGCTGGTCGTTGACGAAGACGCGGGTGCGGCCATCCGCGGTCTGCAGCCGGCGCAGGATGATGTCGCCGTCATCCTCGATGGCGTTTTCGGCCAGCAGCGCGCGCACCGGGTGGTTGCGCGGCACATCGAAGACGGCAATGACCTGGCCTTGGGCCGCGCCGTGGCGCACCAGCGAGGCGTCGCCGCGCGCACCAAGCGCCAGCGACAGCGCGTCGAGAAGGATGGATTTGCCGGCGCCGGTTTCACCGGTCAGCACGGAAAGGCCGGGCTGGAAGTCGATATCCAGCTTCTCGATCAGGACGATATCGCGGATCGACAGTCTGGAAAGCATCAGAACCCGGACCTCAAGCAATTCCAGGAAAAGTGCGTAGCGGTTTTCCGTCCGGAATTGCGTACAACAAAAAGTTAGGACGGTTCAGCGCCTCATTCAAACCACTGAACCGCTGTGAAGCGGCATGCGACCGATGGAGTCGCAGCGCCGCACTATCTTTTTGTTTGAGCGTCGGATCAATCCGAAAAGCGCGTTCCGCCTCAGTCGATGCTCGGGCGTCAGGCGCCGGTGATCAGCTTGCCGGCCTTGGATATCCACGATCCGGCATTCTCGCGCGGCTCAAGCCCGTTGCTCTGCAACAGCTTGTAGGTATCCTTGTACCATTGGCTGTCGGGATAGTTGGTGCCGAGCACCGCAGCGGCGGTTTGCGCTTCCGAGGTCAAGCCCATCGCGTAGTAGCTTTCGGCCAGACGCGCCAGCGCCTCTTCGACATGGCGGGTGTTGGAATAGTTCTCGACCACGTTGCGGAAGCGCTTGACGGCAGCAATGTATTCGCGCCGCTCGAGATAATAGCGGCCGATCTGCATCTCTTTGCCGGCCAGCTGGTCGTTGGCGAAACGGATCTTTTCCTTGGCGTCGTCGACATATTCCGACGTCGGCCAGCGCGTCACCAGATCCTGCATCGTCTGCACGGTCTGGCGTGCTTCCTTCTGATCCTGGGTGACGTCCTTGATCTGCTTGTAGTAGCTCAGCCCGATAATATACTGGGCGTAAGCCGCGTCGTCGGTCGACGGATAAAGCGTCAGATAGCGCTTGGCCGAGCCGATTGCTTCGTCATAACGGCCAGCGCGATAGTCGGCGAAGGCGCCCATCACCATCGATTTGCGGGCGAATTCCGAATAGGGGTGCTGGCGGTCGACGGCGTCGAACTTCTTGCTCGCCTCATCCAGGCGGCCGGCATTGAGATTGGCAAGGCCTTGATTGTAAAGGACGTCGGCCGGTTCGGTCTGGTCGACATAGGTCGACAGGTCGACGTCTTTCTCGGACGACATGCAGGCCGAGAGGAAGAGCGTTGGCACAACCACCGAAAGCGCCAGGAAAACAGCCCGATACGGCGCTTTCGATTGACCAACTCGCTTGAAGAACATGATTGGATTGCGCCCTTTCGGCGTTAGTTCAATGCCTTTCGCATGGCGTTCCCTCAAAACTGATCCCCACTTTTGAGCGACATGCGCCTAACAGACGGCAGCAGCCATAAACCATAACTGCCTTGCCCAGCAACGCTATGTCTAGCCAATCGCACATTTTTGTGGCGGCTTGGTGTTGCCCCGAATGCTATGCACTTTCACCGGCCAGTGATGCATCCGTGCAACACCGGCCCGCGTTTAGAAAGCCAGAAAATCGTTAAGAATCAGATCACCCAGGGCGCAAAGACAGGCCCGGTGACGGCGCTCATCTCGGCGGTGCGGCCGCGCTCGCGCCGCGTGGTCTCGACGACCTCAAAGGCCGAACGGTCGGACAGAAGCCGCCGCAAAGCAGCCGCATTCATCCGGTGACCGCCGCGATAGGAGCGGAAGCAACCGATGAAACGGGCGCCGGCCAGCGCCAGGTCGCCCATGGCGTCCATCGTCTTGTGGCGAGCGAACTCATTGGGATAGCGCAGGCCGCCCATGTTGATCACCCGGTTGTCGTCGCCGATCACCAGCGAGTTCTCCAGCGAGGAGCCGAGCGCATACCCCGCCGCCCACAGCCGCTCGACATCCTTCATGAAGCCGAAGGTGCGGGCGCGCGCGATATCCTGCCGAAAGATGTCGGGGTTGATGTCGGAGGCGAATAGCTGGCGGCCGATCGCCGGGCTTTCGAAATCGATCTCGACCTCGAAGCGCGTGCCGCTATAGGGCCTGAACTCGGCCCAGGACGCGCCATTCTCGATGCGGACGGGCTTGACCACCCTGATGTAGCGGCGCTTGACCGCCAGCGTCTCGATGCCGGCCTGGTCGATTGCTTCCACGAACACCACCGCACTGCCATCGAGGATCGGAACCTCATGACCGTCGATCTCGATGACGATGTTGTCGATGCCGAGCCCGAAAAGCGTCGCCATCAGATGTTCGACGGTGGCGATATGCTCGCCTGCCGGATCGCCGAGCATGGTGCAGAGATCGGTCGCGCCGACTTCGGCAACCAGCGCGCGGAACTCGCGGCTCTCGCTTCCGTTCGAAAGGTGGAAGAGCACGCCGGTGTCGGCGTCCGCTGGAAGGAAATTGACGGTGACCGGTTTGCCGCTGTGAACGCCGGTACCGGTCAGCGTTGCACGCGATTTCAGTGTCGTCTGATAGTCTTGCAAGACAAACCCCATAGCCCAAACGCCTAAGTCCGCTTTAACCCAAAAGGCGCGGCTCTTTTTTATCGGCAGGCAGGGCCACTTCCCCGAATCCCAGCACACCGAAAGTGCTGCGGCAAAGATAATGGTCCGTCAGGGAGACTCCAAATCACGGTTTCTTACTCTGTGTAACCGCGACAGACCTTGAGCGTCACACCGTAACGCCTTGTTATTAAACCACTTTGAACGTTAACAGGCAGACAATCTCTCGTCTGCCTGTTAACAAGTGTTACATACCGTTAACGGCTCAGTTGGCCTGGCGGCGCAGGAAAGCCGGTATCTCCAGCTGGTCGTCTTCCTGGGTCGACCTGGTCTGCGGCGTCAACCGGCCCTGATCGTCGAGCTGGCCGCGGCGCGGCGCGTAAAGCTGCGGATCCTGGCTGGCAAGGCGGCGCATTTCCGGCGCCGCCTGGCGCAGCTTCGGTTCGCGCGGCTGTGCCGGCTGCAACCGGGCCGGCTCTTCTTCGCGGCGCGTCAGTCCGTTGGTCAGCCGCTTGAGCAGCCCCATCGGCCCGCTGTTTTCATGGTCGGCCGGACGGCCCTTGGCTTCCACCTCGGCCCGCACCACCGGCGGAAAATCCTCCACCCGCGGCATGCGCTGCGGTGCGGCAGCCACCGGCTGCGGCATTTCCCGCATCGGCGCCGGTTGCATCACCTGCTGCACGACAGGCTGCGGCTGGGCAGGCGGGGCCTGGAAGATCTTGCTCTGCGGGCGGAAATCTTCCGTCTGGGCCATCGGCGCCGGACGAGCCATTGCCGCCGCATTGGCCTCGGCAAGCTGGATCGCCTCGGCCACCGGATCGGCCGCGCGCTGCTCATAGGTCTGCTGCTGGACCGGTGCCGGACGGCCTTCCGCCCCCGGAGCCGCTGGGCGGCTGACCGGCTTCTGCTGCGGCGGCACGGCCCGGATCGAGATCGGCGCCGCGGCAATTTCAGCTGCCGATTTGTCGATGCCGGTGGCGACCACCGAGACGCGGATGACGCCTTCGAGTTCCTCGTCGAAGGTGGCGCCGAGGATGATGTTGGCGTCCTGATCGACTTCCTCGCGGATGCGGGTCGCGGCCTCGTCGACTTCGAACAGGGTTAGGTCGCGGCCGCCGGTGATCGAGATCAGCAGGCCCTTGGCGCCCCTCATCGAGGTCTCGTCGAGCAACGGATTGGCGATCGCCGCCTCGGCGGCGGCCATCGCGCGGCCCTCGCCCGAAGCTTCGCCGGTGCCCATCATCGCCTTGCCCATTTCGCGCATCACCGAACGCACGTCCGCGAAGTCGAGATTGATCAGGCCTTCCTTGACCATCAGGTCGGTGATGCAGGCAACACCCGAGTAGAGCACCTGGTCGGCCATGGCGAAGGCGTCGGCAAAGGTCGTCTTGTCATTGGCCAGCCGGAACAGGTTCTGGTTGGGGATGACGATCAGGGTATCGACACATTTCTGCAGCTCCTCGATGCCGAGGTCCGCCGTCTTCATGCGGCGCTGGCCTTCGAAATGGAACGGCTTGGTGACGACGCCGACGGTGAGGATACCCCGTTCGCGCGCCGCGCGGGCAACGACGGGAGCCGCACCGGTTCCGGTGCCGCCACCCATACCGGCGGTGACGAAGCACATATGGGTGTTGGAGAGATGATCGATGATCTCATCGATGCACTCTTCCGCCGCCGCACGGCCCACTTCAGGCTGCGAGCCGGCGCCGAGCCCCTCGGTGACATGCGCGCCGAGTTGGATCAGCCGCTCGGCCTTCGACATGGTCAGCGCCTGTGCATCGGTGTTGGCCACGACGAACTCGACACCGCGCAAGCCCGCGGTGATCATGTTGTTGACGGCATTGCCGCCGCCGCCGCCGACACCGAATACGGTGATCCGCGGCTTGAGCTCGGTGATGTCCGGCTTTTGCAGATTGATCGTCATTGTCTCCGTCCTTTGCCTTTCCCGCCGCTTCGCCGCCGCGGCCGCCTATGGGGCTGTCCCCGTCAATTAGAAACTGTCTCTCAACCACTGACTCATGCGATGCAGTTTTCCGCCCGTCCCGGTCATCCTGAGACCGGAAATTCCTTTCGCCGGATGGCTCTCGAAGCTCGCCATCTGCGGATAGATCAGCAGCCCGACCGCCGTCGAGAAAGCCGGCCCCTTGGCAGCTTCCGGCAGGCCCGCCACCCCGAGGGGGCGTCCGATGCGCACATTGCGCCCAAGAATGCGGCGCGCAGCCTCGGGGAGACCCGCAAGCTGGCTGGCGCCGCCGGTCAGCACGACCCGTTTTCCCACAGCATTGCCGTAGCCCGACTTGTTCAGCCGGTCGCGCAACAGTTCCAGCGTCTCGTCGATGCGGGCGCGGATGACGCGCGTCATCACCGAGCGCGGGATCTGCAGCGGCATCTCGCCGTCTTCCCCAATCGGCTGGATCGAGACCAGGTCGCGATCGTCGGCACTGCCGGGCAGCGCCGAACCATGCATCACCTTCAGCCGCTCCGCGGCGTCGAGCGAGGTCGACAGGCCCTTGGCCATATCGAGCGTCACATGATTGCCACCGATGGCAATGGCATCGGCATGGACGAACTTGCCTTCCGAAAACACCGAGATGGTCGTCGTGCCGCCGCCCATGTCGATGCAGGCAGCACCCATTTCCAGTTCGTCGTCGACCAGGGCCGCAAGCCCGCTGGCATAGGGCGTCGCCACCATGCGCTCGACCGACAGATGCGAGCGGTTGATGCAGAGCTCCAGATTGCGCAGCGGTGCGGCATCGCCCGTCAGCACATGCATGTCGACGCCGAGCTGGTCGCCGACCATGCCGCGCGGATCGCGCACGCCGCGCTCAGCGTCCAGCGAAAAGCCGACGGGCAGCGAATGGATCACGTCGCGTTCGGCCTTGAGTGCCTGCTTGGCGCCGGCGGCAAGCACGCGCTTGATGTCGGCTTCGTCGGCCTGATGGCCACCGAGATTGATCGTGGCCGAATAGGTTTCGCTCTTCAGCCGGCCCGCCGTCATGTTGACGATCAGCGAATCCACGGTCAGTCCCGCCATGCGTTCGGCTGCGTCGACGGACAGGCGAATGGCGTGCTCCGCGCGGTCGAGATCGACGACCACGCCCGACTTCACGCCTTGCGATTTCTGGTGGCCGATGCCGATCACCTGGATGCGGTGCGAGCGGCCGCGCAACAGCTTGCCGTCCTCGCGCGGCTTCAGTTTCGCCACCACGCAGCAAACCTTGCTCGAGCCGACATCCAGCACGGTGAGCGTGCCGGAACGCCGCGAAGAGGCATCGCTGTTGCCGCCAAGCCAGCTCATATCTTCGTCCCCGACTTGCGCTTCAGATTTTGCGGCTTTTCATTGAGCGCGGCCTGGCGCTGCGTCGCCGCTTCCGGCGTCAGCTGCACCACCAGGCGATCGGAGATGCGCATGTCGACGGCGGCGATGTCCCGCGTCAGAAGCCCGTTGTCGTGGTCCATCCGAACCAGATCGGCGATCGCCTGATCCTCGCCATCCTCGGGCAGCTTGATCGTGATGCCGTTTTCCAGCTTAAGGTCCCAGCGCCGTTCGCCGATGCGGATATAGCCTTTGACCCGAGCCGCGAGCTCGGGAAATTTGTTGATCTTGGCCACGAAGTCGGGGGCCTTGGCCGGCGCGCCGGTGCCGATGATCAGCGGCAGCAGCGCCTGCTTGCCGCCGGAGAACGGCGCGATCACCGCGCCGGAGCGTTCGATGACCGAAAGCTCCGCGCCCTGCTGCCAGAGCGCGAAGGGCTCGCGCTCCTCGACACGCACTTCCAGCGTATGTGGATAGACCTTGCGCACCGCCGCCACTTCGACCCAGGGCAAGGTATCAATACGTTCACGCGCGGCCTCGGCATCGAAGCCGATCAGTGACGTCCAGCCGTCGAGCTCGAGCCGGTCCAGTATGTCGATCTCCGAAGTCTGGCGGTTGCCGACCACCTTGATCTGGTCGACGGCAAAGCCGGTGCGGGCGGTGATGCTCTGGACGATGTCGTCGGCATGACCGCCGAGAATGGCGCCGTAGAGGCTGCTCGATGCAATGAGCGAAGCCGAAAGGATGGCCGCGGAAAAGCGCGGCGCGACGAAGTCGCCGCCGCCCAGGCGCGCCAGCACGCGCACCGGCCGGCGCAGCACGCGCGGCAGCACGAAATGGTCAAACGACAACGACATGCCGAACAGCGCCGGCCCGGCGCCGCCCCTGCCCTTGTCCTGTCCCCATTTCAACGCAGACACGAAGCGTCCTCCACCATCCAACTCAACAATTCGCCAAACGAGTGCCCGGCCTGGGCGGCGATTTCAGGCACCAAAGACGTCGGCGTCATGCCCGGCTGAGTGTTGATCTCGAGCCAGACAATCTCGCCGTTTTCGGAGTGACGGTCGTCATAGCGGAAGTCCGATCGGGAAACGCCCCGGCAGCCGATAGCCAGATGTGCCTTGAGCGCCAGTGTCTGTATTTTTTGGTAAATATTTGATGAAATTTTAGCAGGGATTTCGTGTTTTGATCCGCCGGCGACGTATTTTGAATCATAGTCGTAGAAGGAATGGCCGGTCGGAATGATCTCGCAGACGCCGAGCGCCACGTCGCCCATGACGGCGCAGGTCAGCTCGCGCCCATGGATGTAGCGCTCGACCATGACGGTCTCGCCATATTTCCATTCGGACGAGCCGATGACCTGCGGCGGATGCGACTGCCCTTCATGCACGATGACGACGCCGAAGCTTGAGCCTTCATTGACCGGCTTGACCACGTAGGGCGGCTTCATCGGATGCTTGTTCTGGATGGCAAAGCGGCTGGCAACCTTCGATTCCGCCACCGCGATACCGGCAGCCTTGGCGACCTTCTTGGCTTGCTCCTTGTTCATGGCGAGCGCCGAGGCGAGCACGCCCGAATGGGTGTAGGGAATGGCCAGATATTCGAGGATGCCCTGGATGGTGCCGTCTTCACCGAACGGGCCGTGCAGTGCATTGAAGACGACATCGGGCTTGAGTTCGGTGAGCACGGCGCCGACATCGCGCGCAACATCGACGCGGGTAACCTGGTAGCCTTCATTCTCAAGCGCATCCGCACACGCCTTTCCCGAAGACAGAGACACGGGCCGCTCGGACGAGAATCCGCCCAGGAGGACAGCCACATGCTTGTTCTTCATATCCCGTCATCCCTCTCACGGCGGGCCCGCAACCACGCATTCAGCGACCAGATTGAGTCCGAGTCTCCCGGCAGGTTGCCCCCCAGACGGAAAACGCGGTCGACGCGTCGAACGACTCAAATCAGGAAACGCTTTAAGGCAGAGAATCAGAGAGTTGATTCGCTGGCAAGTGCTTATGATTCCGACAGATTCACTTTCCGCGAAAACGGCCGGAAAAAGCGTGTTGTGAGTCTTTGGAGCAACGGTGGCGCTGTTGTTTCAGACCGTTTGAAGTTCAAGCATCACATGAACTTCAGCTTGCGCTAAAGAAGCTGTCCGAGGAATTCCTGCACGGCATGGCCGGGGCGGAAATTGCCGAGCCGCTTGATTTCCCACTGCAGGCGGATGCCTGAATTTTCAAGCACGCGGGCGCGCACCGTCTCGCCGAGATATTCGAGATCGTATCCGGTCGCTGTTCCGGTGTTGATCATGAAGTTGCAGTGCATCGGCGACATCTGCGCGCCGCCGATCATCAGCCCGCGGCAGCCGGCCTTGTCGATTTCCTTCCAGGCCGAGGTGCCTTCCGGATTCTTGAAGGTCGAGCCGCCGGTCTTCTCGCGGATCGGCTGCACCGTCTCGCGATGCATCTGGACGGCGTCCATGGCCGCCTTGATCGCCTCTGGGTCTTCCAGAACACCTTCGAAAACGGCGGAGGTGAAGATCAGCCCGGCAGGTGCGGCCGAGTGACGATAGGCATAGCCCATGTCGTCATTACTGAGTGTGTGGAGATTGCCCTTGCGGTCGAGCGCCCGCACCTCGACGACACGTTCCCGCGTCTCGACGCCATTGGCGCCTGCATTCATCCGCAGCGCCCCGCCGATGGCGCCGGGAATGCCGTGATAGAAATGAAAGCCGCCAATGCCGGCCTCGTAGGCGACGGCAGCAACGCGCTTGTCGGGCGTCGCAGCACCCGCTTTGATGCCGGTCGGCGATATGACCTCGGCCTCGCCAAAACCCTTGGCCGAAAGCCTGATGACGAAACCCGGAATACCGCCGTCGCGCACCAGAAGGTTGGAGCCGACACCGACGATGGTGAGCGGGATGTCCTCCGGCACGGCGCGCAGGAAGGCAGCCAGATCCTCCTCGTCGGCCGGCTGGAACAGGGCGTCCGCCAGACCGCCGGCGCGGAACCAGGTGATCTTGTCCATCTCGGCATTGGGCGTGATGCGGCCGCGCAGGCCGGCAAGCCGGTCGCCAAGTTTGTCGAGCAGGTCCTGGCCGCGCATCATGAGACGGCACCGCCGAGTTCCCCAGGCAGCGCATAGGCCCATTGGGTGATGTTGCCGGCGCCCAGGAAGATGACGAAGTCGCCCGGTTTCGCCAACGCGCGGATGACGGGCGAAATCGCGGCAGGGGTTTCGACGTAGCGCGCATCGCGATGGCCCCCGGAGCGGATGCGCGACACCAGCGCCTCCGAGGTCACGCCGTCGATCGGCTCCTCGCCCGCCGCATAGACCGGCGCCACCATCACCGTGTCGGCATCGTTGAAACAGACCGAAAATTCGTCGAACAGATCGTGCAGCCGGGTGAAGCGGTGCGGCTGCGCAATGGCGATGACGCGGCCCTTGGTGGCGCTGCGCGCCGCTTTCAACACCGCCGTGATCTCGACCGGGTGGTGGCCGTAATCGTCGAAGATGTCGACGCCGTTCCACGAGCCGGTGTGGGTGAAGCGCCGCTTGACGCCGGCAAAGGACGACAGCCCTTTCTTGATCGCTTCGGCCGACAGGCCGAGTTCATGCGCGACCGCGATTGCGGCGGTGGCGTTGGAGACGTTGTGGCGGCCGGGCATCGGCAGCCGCAGATCAGATATCGTCGTCTGGCCGCCGGTCTTGCGGTCGCGGATCACCACGTCGAATGCCGAGACGGCACCGGCCATGCGGTGGTTGGTGAAACGCACATCGGCCTGCGCGTTCTCGCCATAGGTGATGACGCGGCGGTCCTCTATGCGGCTGACCAGCGCCTGTACTTCCGGATGGTCGGTGCACATCACGCCAAAACCGTAGAACGGCACGTTCTCGACGAATTGCCGGAACGCCTCGCGCACCTTGTCGAAACTGCCATAGTGGTCCAGATGCTCGGGATCGATGTTGGTGACGACGGCGATCTCGGCCGGCAGCTTGAGGAAGGTGCCGTCGCTTTCGTCGGCTTCGACCACCATCCACTCGCCATCGCCCATACGGGCATTGGTGCCATAGGCATTGATGATGCCGCCATTGATCACCGTCGGGTCGAGCCCGCCGGCATCGAGCAGCGTCGCCACCATCGACGTGGTTGTGGTCTTGCCATGCGTGCCACCGATCGCGACCGCCTGGCGGAAGCGCATCAGTTCGGCCAGCATCTCGGCCCGGCGGACAATTGGGAGCAACTTCTCCCGCGCGGCCTTCAGCTCGGGATTGGATTTCTTGATCGCGGTGGAGACGACCACCACTTCGGCCGCGCCGATATTCTCGGCCTTGTGGCCGACAAAGCATTCGATGCCCTTGTCGCGCAGCCGCTGGACATTGGCGCTGTCGGCCTGGTCCGAACCCTGCACCTTGTAGCCGAGATTGTGCAGAACCTCGGCGATGCCGCTCATGCCGATGCCGCCAATGCCGATGAAATGCACAAGGCCGATGGTCTGCGGCATCTTCATCAATGCGTCCCTTTCCTGAAATCCGAAACGGTTTTTCTGGACGCAATAGCCTCTGTGAGATCAGCGAGCAACCGTGCCGCGTTCGGCCGGCCAGCCGACTTCGCTCCGGCAGCCATGGCCGTCAGCCGCTCGGGAGTGTCCATCAGCCCGCCAATGAGAGCCGCGATGCGCTCCGGCGACAGTGACGATTGCGGATGCACCTCGCCGCCGCCCGCCGCGGCAAGGGCGGCTGCGTTCGCCGCCTGATCGTGATCCAGCGCATAGGGATAAGGCACCAGCAGCGCCGGCCGGCCGATGACGGCGATCTCCGAAACCGTCGAGGCGCCGGAGCGCGACATCACCAGATGCGCCGCGCCCATGCGCTGTGCCATATCGGTGAAGAAGGGCGAGACCTCGACATGGACGCCGAGTGCCGCATAGCCAGCCTTCACCCGCGCCACGTCGTCGGCGCGGGCCTGCTGGGTGATCACCAGCCGCTTGCGCTGCGCCTCCGGCAGAAGTGCGATCGCCGCCGGCATGGCATCGGAAAAGAACTGCGCGCCCTGGCTGCCGCCGAACACCAGGAGCCTGAACGGATCCGCCCCTTGGGATGCCTTATAGGGCGTCTTTGCCGCCTCCAGGATTGGCGGCCTGACCGGATTGCCGGTCGTCACAGTCTTGGCGCCTGTGGCACTTTCATCTTGCGGCAGGAAGCCGCCGGCAATCGCATCGACACGCCCGGACAGCGCCCGGTTGGCGCGGCCCATGACCGCGTTCTGCTCATGGATCAGCGTCGGCAGCTTGCGCCGCGTCGCGGCATAGAGCGGTGGCAAGGTCGGATAACCGCCAAAGCCGACGACCGCATCAGGCTTGATCCTGGCGATGACGGCGGAAGCCTGGCGCACGCCGCGCCAGATCTTCCAGAACGCTCCGAGCAGAGCGGCGGGGTTTTTCGAGCCCATCGTCGCCGACTGGATCGGATGGATGGCGGCGGCCGGGAAATGGCCGGCAAAGCGCTCGGCGCGGTCGTCCGTCGCCAGATGCACGCCCCAGCCGCGCTCGATCAGCTCATGCGCCAGCGCCTCGGCCGGAAACAGATGTCCGCCGGTTCCGCCAGCCGCGAGAAGGATGACACCCCGCGCCATATCACTCCGCCGGCAGGGCGCGCTGCGACAGGGCAAAGCCCATCTGCTTGCGCTTTTCCGGTCGCTTGCGCGTCAGCGCCAGCACCATGCCCATCGAGATGGCAATGGCGATCTGCGAGGAGCCGCCATAGGAGATGAAAGGCAGCGTCATGCCCTTGGCCGGCATCAGTTGCAGGTTGACGCACATGTTGATGACCGACTGCAGGCCGAACACCGTGACGAGACCGCCGACGGCGTAGCGGGTGAAATCATCATGTTCCTTCAATGCCGTGCTCAAGCCGCGCAGCACGATGAAGGCGAAGATCGACATGATGAAGAAGCACATGATCAGCCCGAACTCTTCGCCGGCGACCGAAAACACGAAATCGGCATGCGCGTCGGGGATGACGCGCTTGACCGTGCCCTCGCCCGGGCCGACGCCGAACCAGTGGCCGTTGATCAGCGCCTCGCGGCCCATGTCGACCTGGAATGTGTCGCCTTCGCCGGTCAGGAATTTGTCGATGCGGGCGGCGACGTGCGGGAACACCGTGTAGGCGGCAAACAGGCCGCCGGCGCCGGTGGCGCCAAGCGCGATGATCCATAGCCAGGGCAGGCCGGCCATGAAGAACATGACGCCCCAGGTGCCGGTCACCAGCATGGTTTGGCCGAGATCGGGCTGCGCCACCAGAAGCGAGATGACCAGGATTAGCAGCAGCATGGCAAACAAATTGCCCGGAATGTCGGGCTGGCGCTTGTGTTCTGCGAACAGCCAGGCGCAGACGATGACGAAAGCAGGTTTCAGGAATTCCGACGGCTGGATCGACACGCCGACAAACGACACCCAGCGCCGTGCGCCTTTCACTTCGACGCCGATATAGAGCACGGCCACCATCAGCACCAGCATGATGCCCAGGATGATCAGCGCCATGCGCCGGATCTGCCGCGATTCCAGGAAGGACACTGCCAGCATCACGCCGAGCGCCGGCACGGTGAAGATGATCTGCCTGGTGGCAAAGTGGAAACTGTCGAGGCCGATGCGTTCGGCCACCGCCGGGCTTGCCGCAAAGGACAAGACGATGCCAAGCCCCATCAGTGACAGGAACGCCGCCAGGAACCAGCGATCGATCGTCCACCACCAGGTTGCAACCGGGCTTTTGTCGAGACGGCTTTGCATTATCGTGCCCCTCCGATGGGTTTCACGCCCTCGATAGCATTCGCAGCTTGCCTGAAGGCTTCGCCGCGAACTTCGAAATTCTTGAACTGGTCGAAACTGGCGCAGGCCGGCGACAGCAGCACCACCGCCTCGCCGCTGTCATCCTTGGCCGCGTCTTTCGCGGCATGGTCGACCGCGGCGGCCAGCGTGCCCGAGATTTCATAGGGCACGGCTTCGCCGAGCGTCGCCGAGAACGCGGGCGCCGCCTCGCCGATCAGATAGGCCTTGGCGATGCGCGGGAAGAAACCGCGCAGCGGCTCGATCCCGCCTTCCTTGGGCAGTCCGCCGGCGATCCAGTAGATGCGCAGGAAGCTCGACAGCGCGGGTGCCGCCGCATCGGCATTGGTCGCCTTGGAATCGTTGACGAACAGCACATGATCCTTGCGGCCGACCTGCTCCATGCGATGCGCCAACCCGGGAAAGCTTTCCAGTCCCGCCTGGATCTCGCCGAGGCTCAAGCCGACCCTGAGGCAGGCGGCGACGGCGGCAAGCGCGTTCTGCGCATTGTGCTGGCCGCGCAACGAACCGATGCCTTCGAGGAAGGCGACGCGGCTGTAACGGCCATGCACGGCTTCCATCAGATCGGAGCCATCGGCGAAATAACCGTCGGTCAGCGGCAGCCGCTTGGAGATGCGGATCACCTGTCGGCCCGCCCTCTCCAGCCGGTCGGCGATCTGCGCGCACCAGCTATCGTCGACGCCGACAATGGCTGTCTCGCTGCCGGCGACCAGCCGCTCCTTGATCGAAGCGTAGTGCTGCATGGTGCCGTGGCGGTCGAGATGGTCGGGCGTCAGGTTGAGCAGGATGCCGGCCGTCGGGTTGATCGAGGGCGCGAGATCGATCTGGTAGGACGAACACTCGACGACATAGTCCCGGTCAGCCTGCGGTGGATCGAGCGTCATGATGGCCCGGCCGATATTGCCGCCCATCTGCGTGTCGCGCCCTGCCGATTTGAGGATATGCGCGGTCAGCGCCGTGGTCGTCGACTTGCCGTTGGTGCCGGTGATAGCGATGAACGGCGCATCAGGCGCGCGCGCAATCCGCTCGCGGCAGAACAATTCGATATCGCCGATCACCTCGACGCCGGAGCCACGCGCCAACTCCACCGTCCAGTGCGGCTTGGGATGCGTCAGCGGCACGCCGGGCGAGAGCACGAAGGCCGAGAATTTCGACCAGTCGGCGCCGCGCAGATCGGCGGTCGCAATGCCTTGGCCAGCGGCCTTGGCGACGCTATCGGGATTGTCGTCCCAGGCGAGCACGTCGGCGCCGCCCTCGATCAGCGCGCGCGCCGTGGCGATCCCCGAGCCACCGAGCCCGAAGAGCGAAACGCGTTTGCCCGAAAAGGATGCGGCGGGGATCAAGCGGGTTCCTATCTCAGCTTGAGGGTGGACAGGCCGACCAGCGCCAGGATGACGGCGATGATCCAGAAGCGGATCACCACCTGGCTTTCGGTCCAGCCGAGCTTTTCGAAATGATGATGGATCGGCGCCATCAGGAACACGCGCTTGCCGGTCATCTTGAAGTAGCCGACCTGAATGATGACCGACAGGATTTCCACGACAAACAATCCGCCGACGATGACCAGCACGATCTCGTGCTTGGTGGCGACCGCGACCGTACCGATCAGGCCACCCATGGCCAGCGAACCGGTGTCGCCCATGAAGATCGCCGCCGGCGGGGCGTTGAACCAGAGGAAGCCGAGGCCGGCGCCGATGACGGCGCCAAGCACGACAGCCAGCTCGCCGGTGCCGGGCACGAAATGGATCTGCAGATATTCGGCGAACACCGCATTGCCGGAGAGGTAGGCGATGACGCCAAAGGATGCCGCCGCAATCATGATCGGCACGATCGCCAGCCCGTCGAGGCCATCGGTCAAATTCACCGCATTGCCGGCGCCGACAATGACGAAGCAGGAGAACGGCACGAAGAACCAGCCGAGATTGATGATGAATTCCTTGGCGAAGGGGAAGGTCAGCGACGACGAGAACGGCGCCTGGCCATTATGCATGATCGCCCAGGCGGCGATGCCGGCGATGACGAATTCCAACGCCAGCCGCGCCTTGCCGGAAAAGCCGAGATGCGACTGCTTGGTTACCTTGAGATAGTCGTCGTAAAAGCCGATCGAACCGAAGCCCAGCGTCACCAAGAGCACCACCCAGACATAGATCGAGGAGAGGTTCGCCCATAGAAGCGACGAGCCGACGATGCCGCACAGGATCATCAGCCCGCCCATCGTCGGCGTGCCGGCCTTCTTGAAATGCGTCTGCGGGCCATCGGCGCGGATCGGCTGGCCCTTGCCTTGCCGCAGCCTAAGCGAATTGATGATGGTCGGCCCGAAGATGAAGACGATCAGCGCCGAGGTGATCAGCGCACCGCCGGTGCGGAAAGTTATGTAGCGGAAGATATTGAAGACCGAGACCTTGTCCGCAAAATCGACGAGCAATGTAAACATACGATTCCGTTCCCCGGACTAGTTCTGTTTCGTGCCTGCGGCTTCCGCCGGATATTTGCCGAGCAAGGCCTCGACCAGCTTTGAAAAGCCGATGCCTTTCGACGATTTGATCATCACCACGTCGCCGGCCTTCAGCGTCGACAACAGCAGCGGCTTCAATTCCTCGGCGCCGGCGCGGTATTCCGTTTTGATCTCGTCGGGCAGGATGTCTGCCAGCGCCCGCATTTCCGGACCGCCGAGAAAGACCGTGTTTGTGCCGGTGCCGACGATCAACTCGGCAAGGGCTGCATGGAGCTTGGCCGAATGGTCGCCGAGCTCGAGCATGTCGCCGAGCACGGCGATGCGCCGGCCCTCGCCCGTGACAGGCGTCGCGTTGAGCAGCGCCATGGCAGCAGCCATCGAGGCCGGATTGGCGTTGTAGCTCTCGTCGATCAGTGTGATCGGTCCCTTGGGGTGGCGAAGCATATGGCGCTTCCCACGGCCACGCTCGGCCGACAGATCGGCCAGTGCCAAGGCCACCTTGCCGATGTCGGCTTCAACCAAATGCGCGGCGCCGAGCACCGCCAGGACGTTCTGTACCATGTGGCGGCCGGGCGCGCCGATGCGCACCGTCACATCCTGCCCGCCGATCCTGGCGGTGATGTCGGAATGATCGGCATGCAGCTCGCATTTGGTCAGCTTGTAGGTCGACCGTGCATTCTCGCCGAAGCCAAAGACATGTTCGACGCCGGCGGCTCGCGCCATCTTGTCGAGCAGCTTCCATCGCGCATCGTCGCGGTTGAGCAAGGCCGCACCGCCGGGCTCGATGCCTTCAAAAATCTCGGCCTTGGCCTTGGCGATCTCGTCGAGATTTCTAAAGAAGCCGAGATGCGCAGCGGCGATCATCGTGACGATGGCCACATCTGGCCGGACCATCTTGACCAGCGGCCGGATCTCGCCCGGATGGTTCATGCCGATCTCGAACACCGCATAGTCGCAATCGCCGGGCATGCGCGCCAGCGTCAGCGGCACGCCCCAATGATTGTTGAAGGACTGCGCCGAAGCATGCACCGTGCCGACGGCCGACAGCACATGACGCAGCGCCTCCTTGGTGGTGGTCTTGCCGGCCGATCCGGTCACCGCGATGATTTTTGCGCTGGAACGGGCGCGGGCGGCAACACCGAGTTTCTCCAGTGCTGCCAGCACATCCTGCACGACGATCATCGGCGCCGTCAGCCGCCCAAGCGACGGCAACTTGCCCTCGGCAACGATCAGCACGCCGGCGCCGGCCTTGATCGCCGCGGTCGCGAAGTCATGGCCGTCCATCGCCTCGCCCTTGATGGCGAAGAAGGCGTCGCCCGGCTGCAGGCTGCGGCTGTCGATCGAGATCCCCGAAATTCCCTCCGGCATCGGCCCGAGCGGCCGACCGCCCATGGCGTCGACCAGCGCCTCGGAAGTCCAGAGCACGCTCATGCGGCCCGCTCCCGCAGCGCCGAGCGGACTTCCTCGTGGTCGGAGAAGGGAAACGTCTCGGCGCCGATGGTCTGGCCCTCTTCATGGCCCTTCCCGGCAACGATCAGCGTATCGCCCGCTTTGAGCATGGCGACCGCTTCGTGGATCGCCTTGCGGCGGTCGCCGATTTCAATCGCGCGGGGCGCGGCTGCCAGGATCGCGGCACGGATCGTTTCCGGCACTTCCGAGCGCGGATTGTCGTCGGTGACGATGACGACGTCGGCCAGCCGCGTGGCGATTTCGCCCATGATCGGCCGCTTGCCCCGGTCGCGGTCGCCGCCGCAGCCGAACACGACGATGACGCGACCGGTGGTGAACGGGCGCACGGCGGCCAGCACATTTTCCAGCGCATCCGGCTTGTGGGCATAGTCGACATAGACGGGCGCGCCATTGGCGGTGGCGCCGACCAGGTCGAGCCGTCCCGGCGCACCCTGGAGTTTCTCCAATGCCATCAAAGCTTTGGCGACCGGCGTTCCGGTGGAAATGGCCAGCCCTGCCGAAACCAGGGCATTGGCGATCTGGAAGTCGCCGGCGAGCGGCAGGTCGATCTCGTAGAGCACGCCGTCAGCTTCGACCTCGGCGCGCTGGCGGTGGCGCTCGTGCTCGACCCGCTTCAGGCGCAGGAAATCGCCATGGCGGCCGACAGTCAGCACATTGAGCCCCGCGGCCTGCGCAGCCTGGATGGTCGGCGCCGACCACGGATCGTCGGCAAAGATGACCGCCGGCGCGCCTTTCAGCAGCAGCGTGTCGAACAGGCGCAATTTGGCGCGATGATAGTCCTCGACCGTCTGATGATAGTCCATATGGTCGCGGCCGAGATTGGTGAAACCGCCCGCGGCGAGCTTGACGCCATCGAGGCGGCGCTGGTCGAGACCGTGGCTGGAGGCTTCCATCGAGGCATGGGTGACGCCGGCCTCCGCCAATTCCTTGAGCAACTGGTGCAAAGCCACCGGATCGGGCGTGGTCAGCGAACCGTAGTCGTTGCGGCCCGGCGCCACCACGCCGGTGGTGCCAATGGACGCGGCGGCAAAGCCGGCCTGCTCCCAGATCTGCCGGATGAAGGCGGCGACCGAGGTCTTGCCTGCGGTGCCGGTAACCGCGACCATGGTCTCCGGCTGGCTGCCGAAGAAACGTGCCGCGCTCAGCGCCAGCGCCAGGCGTGCGTCGTCGACACTGAGCACCGGGACGGACAGACCGGAAACGGCGCTGGCCTTGCCCACGACAACCGCCGCTGCGCCGCGCTTTGCCGCATCGGCGGCATAGGCCGAACCATCCGCCTTGCTGCCGGCGAGCGCGAAAAAGACCACGCCGGTCTTGACCGTGCGGGAATCCGACGAAATCCCGGTTACCTCCACATCGCGGGAAGATGTTCCCTCGACAGGCAGGATACCGGCTAAATCTCTCAGGTGCATCGAACCCCGTTTATCTCAACAAAATGGCGCGCAGTTGCCGGCGCGCCCTAAGAATCACTGATAGGAAACCAGCGTTGCGCCATTTTCATGGCTGAAATCTGGCTTCACGCCAAGCATGGCGGCTGCCCGCCTGATGATGTTTCCGGCCATGACACCCGCATTGTTGGCGGCGACGTCGGTCATCCCGGGCTTTTCCGGGTGCGGAGCGTCAGCGATCGTAAACACCAGATATTGCGGATCGTCCATCGGGAAGGCAGCGACGAAGGTGTTGAAATTCAGTTCCTTCGAGTAGCGGCCATTGATGACCTTCTCGGCGGTTCCGGTCTTGCCGCCAACGCGGTAGCCGGGGGCCCTGGCGTTTCTGGCCGAGCCTTTCTCAGCATTGAGCGTGTAGAGGTAGCGCATGCCCTCCACAGTCTTTTCGCTGACCACTCTCTTGGCCACCGCCATGGCATCCTGCTCGCTGCGGACCAGGAAAGTCGGCGGGATCAAATAGCCCTGCATCAGCGCCGCGCAGCCGACGGCGGCCTGCAGCGGCGTCGTCGACACGCCATGGCCGAAGGCGATGGTGAAGGAGTTGACCTGTTTCCAGACCTTCGGTTCGGTCGGGCGCGCGACCTCAGGCAGTTCGGTCTGCATCCTGTCCAGAAGGCCAAGGCGATGCAGGAATTCGCGGTGCCCCTCGATGCCGACCATTTCGGCCTCACGCGCCGATCCGATGTTGGAGGAGTAAAGGAACACCTCCGGCAATGACAGCACGCGGTTCTTGCCGTGGAAATCGTGAATGGCCTGATGGCCGACCCGGATCGGATGCGAGGCGTCGAAACGGCTGTTCATGTTCGCCTTGCCGGAATCGAGCGCCATGGCCGAGGTAAAGCTCTTGAAGGTCGAGCCCATCTCGTAGAGGCCGGCCGACATGCGGTTCAGGCGGTCCTTGTCCTGCGCATTGAAGGGATTGTTCGGATCGAAATCCGGCACCGAGGCCATCGCCACCACTTCGCCGGTCTTGATGTTGAGCACGACGGCGCCGGCGCCCATGGCGCGATAGCGCTCGAGGCCGGCGGCAATCTCGTCGCGCACCACATGCTGGACGCGCAGGTCGATCGACAGCTGAACCGGCTTCAGATCCTTGGCGATCGCCAAGCCTGAGGCCTGCAGGTCGCTCAGGCCCTGCTCGTCAATGTACTTCTCCATGCCGGAGATGCCCTGATTGTCGATGTTGGTGAGGCCGACAATGTAGGACGAGGTCACGCCGGCAGGATAGAAGCGGCGCTTTTCGGTGCGAAAGCCGATTCCGGGAATGCCGAGCTGCATGATGTCGGCCTGCTGCTTGGGCGTCAGCTGCCGCTGCAGCCAGACGAAGCCGGCGCCGCTCTTCAGCTTGTGATAGGTCTGCTCGGGGTCGATATCTGGCAGAATGGTCGACAGCTTTTCGATCGCCTCGTCGGCATCGACGATGCGGCGCGGCTCGGCAAACAGCGATGCCGTCTTGATGTCGGTCGCCAGCACCTCGCCGTTGCGGTCGACGATGTCGGGACGCGACGCTGTCACCCGGCTTTGCGGCCCATTCGACATGTCGGGGGACTGGAAACCGAGATAGACCAGCCGCCCGGCGATGGTCGAATAGATGCCGAAGAACACCGCCATCGTCATCACGATGCGGGTCTTGGCCTTGCCGCCGGTCGCCTTGCGAGCGCCTTCGACCACGATGGAGCCGTCCTCGCCGGTCCGTGCGCGGCGCTTCAGCAATTTGCCGACCGACGGAAGTTTGGCGCGCATTGGAAATCCAGCGATCATTGGACGATGGCTCCGGTGACCACGGGATCCTTGTCGGCTGGTCCTTTGCCGGAATTGTCGGCCATGCCGCCAAGCCGTTGCGACGACAGGTCCTCGATGTTGAGCGGTTTTGCCGGCAGGTCGTCGAGCCCGACGATCTGCCGCGCATTGACCGGCTCGAGTGCGAGCTGCGATTTGTAGATTTCAGCCAGCTTCTGCAGGCGCGACGGCTGGGTCAGCAGGCTCCAGTCGGCCTTGAGCAGGTCGATCGTGTCCTCCTCATAGCGGATCTGCGCCTCGATCTTCTGCACCGAAGCCAGCTGTTCCTCGGCCTCGCGCTTGGCCTTGTAGGTCAGGGCCGCGGCCGAGACCATGACGGCGATCAGGACTATGTCGCTGGTTCGAAACACGTATTCACCTCTCTCGCGGCGCCTGGATGCCGGGAAGCTTTGGAAGGCCGAAAATGGTGAGATCACCGGCGCGCGCCGGCGCCTCGGTGCGGATGGCGGTACGCAGCCTGGCCGAGCGCGCCCGCGGATTGGCAGCGACCTCGGCATCGCCTGCCGTCACGCCGCCACCAGCCTTGCGGAAGGTCGCAGTGCGCGCGTGCGCCTCGGGCAAATGACGTGAGCCGGTGGCGACGTCGGCGCGGTCGGCGATGAAGCGCTTGACGATGCGGTCTTCCAGCGAATGGAACGTCACCACCGCAAGCCGCCCGCCGGGCTTCAATACCCGCTCGGAAGCCATTAGGGCTTTGGCCAATTCGCCCAGCTCGTCATTGACGAAAATGCGCAGCGCCTGGAAGACGCGGGTGGCCGGATGAATCTTGTCCTTCGGCGCGCGGCCGATATGCGTTTCGATGGCGTCGGCGAGATCGAGCGTGCGCTCGAACGGACGTTTTTCGCGGCGTGACTCGATCATGCGGGCAATGCGGCCGGCATTCCGCTCTTCGCCGAGGAAGCCGAAGATGCGGGCAAGGTCGCCTATCTTGAACGAATTGACGACGTCGGCAGCACTCAAGCCCGCCTGCGCCATGCGCATGTCGAGCGGCCCGTCGGTGCGGAACGAAAAGCCGCGCTCGGGCTGGTCGACCTGCATGGAGGAAATGCCGATGTCGAGGACAACGCCGTCGGCGCTTTCGACCTGCTCGTCCAGCGTCGAAAATGGCGCCTGCACCAGCCTTAGCCTGCCGCCGGATTGCTGTTCCAGGCCGCGCCCGGCAGCAATCGCATCGGGATCGCGATCGATCGCCACCACCGAGGCGCCGCTCGCCAGGATCGCCTTGGTGTAGCCGCCGGCGCCAAAAGTGCCGTCGACGATCACATCGCCGGCTTTGGGTGAGAGCGCCTCCAGCACTTCGGCGAGGAGGACCGGAATGTGGCGGACCGGTCCGCCAACGGCGCTGAGATCATCGCCGTGATCCGCCATCATTCCGGCCGCTCCCCAGCCTTGGCCTCGTGAGCCTTCGTCCCCTGCCGAAGCTGCAAAAGCCGAGCGCGCGCCTGCGCCCCATAGGCGGCCAGCCGTCCAGGCTCCCAAACTTGAAAGAAATTGCCACGGCCGACAAAGGCCACTTCGCTCGTGATGCCCGTATGCTCGCGGATGAAATCGCTCATCGTGATGCGGCCATCCTGATCGAGCTTCAGGAACGTCCCGTCGCCATGGCAGAAGAACGACATATCGTCCGCCGTCTGCAAAAAAGGGTCTTCCAGCGCGATGCGCTGCTCGTAGCGGTCGAGCAGATCGAGCCCGCCGACATCCATCGCAGGCACGTCCAGGCCGCGCAGCGCATAGAGTTCGGAATAGCCGCGCTTCTGCACGACCGCGCGGAAATGCGCCGGAACGGAGACCCGCCCCTTCGCATCGATCCTGTTCACCGCGCTTGACAGAAACCGGTCCATGACACGCTGCAGCCGCTTCCGCCGCCGCACCCCTCTCCATGTTTTCGTCCGCGCCGAAGCGCGTCCCCTGCCGAAATCCGCTTCGATCCCAGCGGCAAAACCCCGCAAACGCACAGCCGCCGCGGCTGCCCGATTGGCGTACGCTTTACCCTGACGCGGAACGAAGGCTTTGGTATCGAAATGGGATATCATGGGGCACTATGGGCGTCAACGGGAACAGGCTTCACAAACGCGCGCGCCACAACCGGTGAGAGCAGCTCTGACAACACTCCCGTCTTTATCTCCCATTAAGCCTAACGAACCGTTTAGAGCGGGCTGGCCCAAGCGGAAGCGGCTTGCCGCGCATCACTGCCGCGAATAGCGTCGTCAGTCTTTTCGCTGAGCAACAAGGTCAGAAATCCATGTCCGAAACAGCCAGGTCCCGCGCGGCCTCCCTTGCCCATCTGCGTCGCGACGGACTTGTCAAAGGCGACCCCATCCCATTGCCGCTGACCATGGCCGCTATTTTCCACAACCCGGGCGCCGGCGCCGGCTACAGTCAGTACGGCCGTTACAGCAACGCCACCTGGGATGCGGTCGAGCACATGCTGGCGCATCTGGAAGACGCGCCATGCGTCGGCTTCCCATCCGGAATGGCGGCAATCTCGGCGGTGTTTTTCGGCCTGTTGAAATCCGGCGATCGCGTGCTTTTGCCTTCGGACGGCTACCATGCTACACGCGCGCTGGCCGACCGTTTCCTCAAGCCCTTCGGCGTCGCCTATGATCTGCGGCCGACATCGACCTTTCTCGATGGCGGCTCTGACGGCTACCGCCTTGTCTACGTTGAAACCCCGTCGAATCCGCGATTGGACATTTGCGACATCACAGCGGTCGCCGAGGCCGCGCACCAAGCGGGCGCGATCGTCGTCGTCGACAACACCACGATGACGCCGTTCGGCCAGCGCCCGCTCGATCTCGGCGCCGACATCGTCGTTGCTGCCGACACCAAGGCGGCCAACGGGCATTCCGACGTGCTGTTCGGCCATGTCGCCAGCCGCAATCCAGACATCATCGCGGACGTCACCGGCTGGCGCGAGACCGCGGGCGGCATTCCCGGCCCGTTCGAGGCTTGGCTGGTGCATCGCGGCCTGGAGACGCTGGAGGTACGCTTCGACCGCATGTGTTCTTCTGCCGAGGTGATCGCGAAGCGCCTGAAAAACCATCGCGCCGTTAGCGGCTTGCGCTACCCCGGGCTGGAGGGCGACCCGTCGCACAACCTCGCCCGGGCGCAGATGGAGCGCTTCGGCTTCCTCATGTCCTTCGAACTCCTCTCCCAGGAAAAGGCCGAGGATTTCATCAACAACTGCACGCTGATGCAGGCGGCAACGTCGTTCGGGGGTGTCCACACCTCCGCCGAGCGGCGGGCCAAGCGAGGAGATTCGGTTCCGCCCGGCTTCGTGCGCCTGTCGGTGGGCTGCGAGCCGGTGGAAGAACTCTGGCAGGCGATCGAGGCATCGCTGGACAACATCGGCATCTGAGCTGGCGGTTAGATCACCAAGTCGTCGGCGCCAATATCGCGCCTGCCGTGCAAAACGCGGACGATCTCGATCGCGTCTTCGCCCATGCGATACAGAGTGACATATTCGCCGACGATCAGATGACGAATGCCGGGCGCGATATCATCGCGCGGCGCACCTGAGAACGGGTGCAAGGTGAGCGGTGTCCAGCGCCTCTCCAAGCCGTCCACAAGGCGCATGGCTCCCTTTGGGCTATGTTCCGCAATGTAGTCACCGATGCCTTCGACATCTGATATCGCCTGAGGAAGCAGCCGATATTTCACTCTTCCGAGCCTGCAGCTTCCGACATCCGCTGATATTTGGCTCGCAGCCGGTCCATGAAGGGCTGGCCGTCCACCGCCGGTCCGCTGTCGATCCCCTCCTGAACCAGCCTGCGCAATTCCTCGACCGTGTAGCCGAGAAGATCGCGGCGGTCTTTCCATTGCCGCAGCGCATCACGGATGACTTCGCTGGCCGAGGCATATTCGCCGGCGGCCACGACATCGTCGACCGCCGCCGCCAGTTCCGGCGAAAGCGTGATGCTGCGTTTGTCGACGTGACCCATGATGCGCTCCTGATCAACCATGACAATCATGGTACGATTAAATCGTACCAGCTTCAAGGATGCGTTTGTCTCGACCCCAGCATGCGTACTTGATTCAATCGCTCAAGCACCTGAATCGCCAGCTGCGCCCGAAGGCGCAGACTGCTGATCCAAAGGATTAATCGCGATATGGGGGAGAAATTGCCAGCTGGCCTGTAAGCCGGGTTTTGTATGGCCCTCGCCCCTTTCGGGGCGAGAACGTGGCGGCCATTCATCTTGGGCGCATGTTGCCATGCGCCTCACGCAACCTACCCGGACGGTGAGCCGGAAACAGCCCTCGAAGGTTTCCCCTCGCACCGTCCCTATTCGGTCTTGCTCCCGGTGGGGTTTACCGTGCCGCTCCTGTTGCCAGTCGCGCGGTGGGCTCTTACCCCACCCTTTCACCCTTGCCCCGATAAATCGTGGCGGTTTGCTTTCTGTGGCACTTTCCCTGGGGTCGCCCCCGCCGGCCATTAACCGGCACCGTGTCTCCATGGAGCCCGGACTTTCCTCACCCGCAGCCTTTCGGCTTTGCGGGTGCGGCCGCCCGGCCAGCTGGCAGAGCGTATAAAGGGGTTCACGTTCCAAAACGCAAATGAAAAAGCAGACTTATGCCGGCGATCCCAATGCCGCCAACTGCACCTTGACCTTGCCGCAATAGGCCGCCGACACCGGGTTCATCCGCGTCGCGGCATGGCCGGCATTGTATTTCAGGATCGTGCCGCAGGTGGTGCCGCCGCCGAGATTGCGCGCCATGGCAAGGTACTTCATGCCGTATTTGATGTTGGTGTCGGGATCGAACAGACCCTTGGCCGAGCCGCTATACCCCATCATCCGCGCCGTTGCCGGCTTGATCTGCATCAGGCCGATTTCACCCGCGCTGCCGACGATGTTCGGCCGGTAGTTGCTCTCGATCTTGATGACCGCCTGGGCCAGCGACACCGGCACGCCTTCGGCCGCAGCATAGCGGGCAATGATTGCCGAATACTGGTCGCCAAGCGCGGCTGCCGCAGTCGACTCCGCAGCGGTGCTTGGGCGGATCGATGCGGTCGTCGTCAGGTCGACGCTCTTCCTGTTGCGCTTAAAATGCCTCTTGGCCGTGGCTTTTCTGGCCTTCACCACGGCTGCTTTGCGCACATTCGCGGTGGTTGCTCTTTTTGCTTTCGGGTTTGCTTTCGTCATGGTGGCCTTGGCGGGTGCGGCGATGAAGCCCTGGTCTGCCCTCTGGCTCAGTGGTGCGGCATCGGCCGTGCTGAAGGTAAAAGTCATTACGCCGGCAGCAATAGCTGCCGTTACAACGGTCAATTTCTGCATGTGGTCCTGTTCTGTTTGGCCGCGCGAAGATCTCACGCAGCAACGCCTAATCAATATCGGAGCATCCGGGGGGCTGGAGGTCCGATAACTTGCACGAACTGCCTTTGAGGGCGGAATTTGTGTCGAACAAGGCGAGGCAATTCACTTTCAGTGACAGGCTGTAACTTGAATATCAGGAAAAGACTATTTAGACGCAACTGACCTAAGGGAAGTCAGCAGGCTTTGCAGCGTGCTAGACGTAGAGCCGTCGGCGACGCCATCCACCAGGCGTGGTCGGAAATGCCGCTGAAAAGCTTCGACGACGATTTCGGTCTGGCGGTCGAAGACACCTGATATCTCGACGCCATAGCCATAGAGCGCCAGCATCGACTGCAGTGCCTCGACCTCGGCGCCGGTATCGCCGGCTTTCAGCACCGCGCCGCGCCGGACCGGCGCCGCAGGCACGAGATGGCCGACCCCGGCCGCAAACAGCGCATTCCAGGGGAATTTCTCGCCCGGGTCGATCTTGCGCCCCGGCGCGATGTCGGAATGGGCAAGCACCCTTTGCGCCGTAATGGGATGGCGTTCGATGATACCAAGGCAAAGCCCGATCACCGCTTCCACCTGCCGCTTGGGAAAGGCCGAATAGCCGAGCGAATGGCCGGGATTGACGATTTCGATGCCGACCGAACAGGAGTTGATGTCGCGACGACCGAACCAGGAACTTGCACCGGCATGCCAGGCGCGGTCGCTTTCGCGCACCATCTGGATGATGCGGCCATCCTCATGGACGAGGTAGTGCGACGAGACTTCGCTTGCGGGGTTGCACAACCAGGCTTCCGCGGCCGCACCAGTCGCCATGCCGGTATAGTGCAGCACGATCATGTCGGGCCTGAGCGTTTCGCGCCGCGGGCCGAAATTCGGCGATACCCTGACCTCCGCGCTTGGCTCGTCGGGCGAGAAGCCGGTCATGCGTGCCTGAGGCCCCGCTCGATCATTTCATAGGCCGCGTTGATCGCCGCGACCCTGGTCGTTGCAATCTTGATGAATTCCTGCGGCAGGCCGCGCGCGATCAGCCGGTCCGGATGATTGTCGGAGACCAGCTTGCGGTATCGCTTCCTGACCTCCTCGAACGGCTTGCCGCGCTCAATGCCGAGCACGATATAGGGATCGCCGGCGCCGAGATTGACGTGCCTGGCCAGGATGGCTTCGTAGTGCACCTCGTCGATGCGGAAAATCTCGGCAATACGGTGCAGGAAAATCCCTTCGCGCTCATGCACCAGCCCATCCGCCTTGGCGATATGGAACAGACCGTCGAGTATGTCTTCCAGCATGACGCAGTTCGAATGGCCCGAGCCGCACATCTGCGCCATACTCTCGGCATAGGTCTCGAACCCGGCGACGTCGCGCTTGGCCAGATCGTAAAGCCGCGCCACATTGCGGGTCTGTTCTCGCGGCACCTCAAATATTTCCTGGAACGCGCGAACCTCGTCCTGGGTGACGATGCCATCGGCCTTGGCCATCTTGGCTGACAGCGCAATCATCGCCACAGAGAAGGCAACGCGCCGGCGCAGATCAGCGTCACCCGAGAAAACCGTGCGCACGGCCTCGACCACATCGGCGACGCCGGACGTGGCTGAAGATGAAACGCGGGTGATGAAGTCGCCGAGGCGATCCCAAATCGACATGAGCGCTTATTAGGGCCGCCGGCCATTGCTATCAAGCCAAGACAGCGCCGCAGAGGGGATCGAATTTACGCAAGCAACCGACGCGCCAGATCCCAAACCGTAGGAAAGAGCCGGTTCAAGGCCCTTGAGCCCCGAATCGACCTAAACGCAGGAAGGCCGGCGCGAAGCCGGCCTCCTCTCTCGTCACGTCAAAGTGACCGGGACTGCTGCTACTGCGCGGGGGCAGGAGCAGGTGTTGCCGGAGCCGGTTCTGCAGGCTTCGGTGCATCCGGCGTCGCCGGCTTCATGGGCTCGGCGGCTGGCGGATTGGTGCTCTGGGTGGTGGTGTTATCCGTACCGCTGTCGCTGCAGGCGGCAACGCCGAACAGGGCCAGGGCGGAAACGGAAGCAAGAATGAGCTTTTTCATGACATCTCTCCTTCAACACACGCTCACGTTGCGGTGAACGGTCGAAGGCAAAATGCATCAAACGGCCATGAGTTTCGTAACGTTGCGTTTCCTGATGTAACATCCGCGCACTACCGATTGCGGGCCGGGCGATGCCGAACTAACAGTCTGGACCCAAATGCAATGCCGGAGTTCTGCGTGGACAAGAAATGGGATTTTTGGATCGACCGCGGCGGCACCTTCACCGACGTGATCGGACGTGATCCGCAAGGCGGTATGCATCCTAGGAAATTCCTGTCGGAAAATCCCGAAGCCTATCCCGATGCGGCCCTAGCCGGCATCCGCGAGCTTTTGGGGCTGAAATCCGGCACCGCTATTCCTCCGGGCCTGGTCGGTGACGTCAAGATGGGTACCACCGTTGCCACGAATGCGCTGCTGGAGCGCAAGGGCGACCGTGTGCTTTTGCTCATCACCAAGGGCTTTCGCGATGCGCTGAAGATCGCCTATCAGGCGCGGCCAGACATCTTCGCCAAGGAGATCATCCTTCCGGAACAGCTCTACGAGCGGGTCATCGAGATCGACGAACGCGTGCGCGCCAATGGCGATGTCGAGCGCTTGCTCGACATCGCCGCCTGCCGCCCCGCCATCGAACAGGCGAAGGCTGACGGGATCGATGCGGTGGCCATCGTCTTCATGCATGCCTGGAAATATCCCGACCACGAGAAGGCGGTGGCGAAAGTCTGCCGCAAGATCGGGTTCAGCCAAGTCTCGGTCAGCCATGAGGTCTCGCCGCTGATCAAGCTGGTCGGCCGCGGCGACACCACCGTGGTCGATGCCTATCTGTCGCCGATCCTGTCGCGGTATGTGCAAAGGGTAGCGGGAGAACTGGGCGCGACGTCAATCTCCCCACTTGTGGGGGGTGAGGAGCGGTCGGCCAAAGGCCGAGAAAAAGCCGACGATTTGGCTTTTTCAGCGACGAACGCCCGGAGCCATAGCGAAGGGCAGTCCGCAAAGCGGCCAGAGGGGGTCCTCTCGGAAGGCACCGCCAATGCGCTGAGCCCCGTCGATCCAACCCCACCCGGCGGCTCCGCCGCCACCCTCCCCTCGAGGGGGAGGGAAAACCCTCGCCTGATGTTCATGATGTCGTCGGGCGGGCTCACTGCCGCCGATATGTTCCAGGGCAAGGACGCGCTGCTGTCCGGCCCGGCCGGCGGCGTCGTCGGCATGGTCGAGACGGCGAAACTCGCCGGCTTCGAGAAAGTCATCGGCTTCGACATGGGCGGCACCTCCACCGATGTCGCCCATTTTGACGGCGAGTATGAGCGCGCCTTCGACACCGAGGTCGCCGGGGTGCGCATCCGCGCGCCGATGATGCGCATCCATACCGTCGCCGCCGGCGGCGGCTCGATCCTGCATTACGAAGCCGGCCGTTTCCGCGCCGGGCCGGATTCCGCCGGCGCCAATCCTGGCCCCGCCGCCTACCGGCGCGGCGGCCCGCTGGCCGTCACCGACGCCAATGTCATGCTGGGCAAGCTGCAGCCCGATTTCTTCCCGGCAATTTTCGGCCCAGGCCAGGACCAGCCGCTGGACGTCGCCGCCGTGCATAAAAAATTCGCTGCGCTCGCCGCCGAAATCGGCGATGGCCGCACGCCGGAAGCCGTCGCCGAAGGGTTCGTTACCATCGCGGTGGAAAACATGGCCAATGCTATCAAGAAGATCTCCGTGCAGCGCGGCTACGATGTCACCGAATATCTCTTGAACTGTTTTGGCGGCGCCGGCGGCCAGCATGCCTGCCTGGTTGCCGACGCGCTCGGCATGGAGGCGGTACTGATCCACCCCTTCTCCGGTCTGCTCTCAGCCTATGGTATCGGCCTGTCGTCGGTTTTCGCGTCGCGCCAGCAGGCGCTCCTGAAGCCGCTTGCCGAAGAATCCAGGACCCAGATCGGCAGCCTCATCGGCACGTTGAAAAAAGCCGTCATCGCCGAATTGGCAGCGCAAGGCATCGCCGAGGACAAGATTGCGGCAAAGCCGGTGCTGCACATCCGCTATGACGGCACCGACACCACGCTGCCGGTGAATTTCGAAGGCGACTCGATCTTCCAGGCCAGGCGCGATTTCGAAATCGCCCACAAGGCGCAGTTCGGGTTCGTCTATGATGACAAGCCGATGATCGTCGAGACCGTTGGCGTGGAAGGCGCCGAGATCGTCGAGACCACGGCCGAAGCCGTTGCGCCCGCCGGACCGGCAATGGTTGAAGCGGGTGCGTCGGGAACGCGGCGCATCTACACCGAGGGCCGCTGGCATGAGGCCGGCATCCATCGCCGCGAAAACCTGCGCCCATCCAATCTGGTCCCAGGCCCCGCTTTGATCATCGAGCCGAACCAGACCATCGTCNCCATCGTCGTCGAGCCGGGCTGGCAGGCCGAAATCACCAACCTCAATCACGTCGTCATTCGCCGCACGGAACGGAAAGTTCGCACGGCTGCCCTCGGCACCGAAGCCGATCCGGTGATGCTGGAGGTCTTCAACAACCTCTTCATGTCGATCGCCGAGCAGATGGGCGTCACGCTGCAGAACACCGCCTATTCCGTCAACATCAAGGAAAGGCTGGACTTTTCCTGCGCCGTTTTCGACCGTCATGGCGCGCTGGTCGCCAACGCGCCGCACATGCCGGTGCATCTCGGCTCCATGGACCGCTCGGTCGAAACCATTATCCGGCTGAACTCCGGCGACATCCATCCCGGCGACGTCTTTGCGCTGAACGCCCCCTACAATGGCGGCACGCATTTGCCTGATATCACCGTGGTGACGCCGGTGTTTTCCCTCCCCCTTGAGGGGAGGGTGGCCGCGCAGCGGCCGGGTGGGGTCCTCTCAGAAGGCACCACAAGAGCGTCGAGCACTGCCGCAACGACCCCCTCCGGCGGCTCCGCCGCCACCTCCCCCTCAAGGGGGGAGGAAGTAATCTTCTACGTAGCCTCGCGCGGCCACCATGCCGACATTGGCGGCACGGCTCCCGGCTCGATGACGCCGCTTGCCACCACGGTCGACGAGGAAGGCGTGCTGTTCGACAATTTCCGGGTCGTCGATCGTGGAAAATTCCGCGAGTCGGAGTTGCAAACGCTGCTCACCGACCACGCCTACCCCGCCCGCAACCCGCACCAGAACATCGCCGACCTCAAGGCGCAGATCGCCGCGAACGAAAAGGGCGTGGCGGAATTGCGCAAGATGGTCACCCATTTCGGCCTCGATGTCGTCGAAGCCTATATGGGCCATGTCCAGGACAACGCCGCCGAAAGCGTGCGCCGCGTGCTGGAGCGGCTGCCCGATAGTTCTGAGTACGAATACCCGACCGACACCAGCCAGGTGATCAAGGTGAAGATTACCGTCGATCGGCAAAAGCGCGAGGCGACCGTGGACTTCACCGGCACCTCGAAGGTCGAGAAGAACAATTTCAATGCGCCCGAGCCCGTCGCCCGCGCAGCCGTGCTCTATGCCTTCCGTGTCATGGTCGAGGACATGATCCCGATGAATGCCGGCTGCTTGCGGCCGATCAACATCATCATCCCCGACGGCTCGATGCTGAAGCCCGCCTACCCCGCTGCCGTCGTCGCCGGCAATGTCGAGACCTCGCAGCATGTGACCAACGCCCTGTTCGGCGCCATGGGAGCCATGGCCAATGCGCAAGGCACGATGAACAACCTGACCTTCGGCAACAAGCAGTACCAGTATTACGAGACCATCTGCTCCGGTTCGCCGGCCGGACAGATGAACTCCGGCCGTGGCTTTGCCGGCACATCCGGCGTCCACACCCACATGACCAATTCGCGCCTCACCGACCCTGAGGTGCTGGAACTGCGCTTTCCCGTTTTGCTTGAGGATTTCCACATTCGCGAGGGCTCCGGCGGCAAAGGCAAATGGGATGCCGGTGACGGCACCAGGCGCACCATCCGTTTCCTCGAAAAGATGGAATGCGCCATCCTGTCCTCGCACCGCAACCGCCCGCCGCAAGGCCTCGATGGCGGCAGTGACGGCGAGGTCGGCTCGACCAAGGTCCGCCGCAACGACGGCAGCGTCGAGACGCTGAAGGCCTGCGACCAGACCGTGCTCGACGCCGGCGACGCCGTTATCCTGACGACGCCGACACCGGGGGGATTTGGCAAGGCCTGAACTCGCGTCAACAGGCTGTCACCCGCCTGTCATGCCCCTGAGTTACCCGTTTGCGGCAAAGCAATGGGGAATCACTTTGCCATGACGGACGTCTCCTCGGATCTCGTTTTTCGCCGCGGCAAGGAAGTTGGAAAGGCCGTCTACCAGAACCGCCCGCTGTCGAAGGCCGGCATCTCGGAGCGGCTGTTCGCGCTGCTGTTTTCCGGCCTTGTCTATCCGCAGATCTGGGAAGACCCTGAAGTCGACATGGAGGCCATGCAGCTTGGCCAGGGCCACCGCGTCGTCACCATAGCGTCGGGCGGCTGCAACATCCTCGCCTACCTCACCCGCTCGCCTGAACGCGTCGATGCGGTCGACCTCAACGCCGCCCACATCGCCTTGAACCGGATGAAGCTGGAGGCGGTGCGGCATCTGCCCTCGCAGGGCGATCTGTTCCGTTTCTTCGGCGCCGCCGACACCAACCACAATTCGCAAGCCTATGACCGCTTCATCGCGCCGCATCTCGACCCGGTCAGCCGCCACTATTGGGAGCGTCGCAGCTGGCGCGGCCGCCGGCGCATCACCGTCTTCGACCGCAATTTCTACCAGACCGGCCTGCTCGGCCTGTTCATCGCCATGGGCCACCGCATCGCCAAATTCTTCGGCGTCGATCCCGCCGGTATCATGGCGTCGAAGAGCCTCGCCGACCAGCGCCGCTTCTTCAACGAAGAGCTGGCGCGGGTCTTCGACAAGAAGCTGTTGCGCTGGGCTACCTCGCGCAAGGCTTCGCTGTTCGGCCTCGGCATTCCGCCGGCGCAGTACGATTCGCTGATCACCTCGGGCGATGGTTCGATGGCCAGCGTGCTGAAGGCCCGGCTGGAAAAGCTCGCTTGCGATTTTCCGCTGAAGAACAACTACTTCGCTTGGCAAGCCTTCGCCCGTCGCTATCCCAATCCGGGTGAGGCCGCCCTGCCCGCCTATCTAGAAGAGGCCAACTACAAGGCGATCCGCAACAATGTCGATCGCGTCGGCATCCACCACGCCAATCTGATCGAATTTCTGGCCGGCAAGGACGCAAGCACCGTCGACCGTTTCGTCCTGCTCGACGCGCAGGACTGGATGACGGACGACCAGCTCAATGCCCTTTGGTCGGAGATCACCCGCACCGCCTCGGTCGGCGCCCGAGTCATCTTCCGTACCGCCGCCGAGCCCAGCCTGCTGCCGGGCCGCGTCGCGACCTCCCTGCTCGACCAGTGGACCTACGAGGACGAGGCCTCGCGCGACTGTTCGGCCCGCGACCGCTCTGCGATTTATGGCGGCTTCCACCTCTATGTGAAGCGCGCGGCATGAGCGCGAGCGGGCTGCCGGCCGACCATGCCGAACTGATGGACGGCGTCTACCGCTGGCAGCGCCACATCTACGACCTGACCCGCAAATACTATCTGCTTGGCCGCGACCAGATGATAGTCGGGCTGGATGTGCCGGCGAATGGCAGAGTGCTCGAACTCGGTTGCGGCACCGGCCGCAACATCGCGCTTGTGGCCCGCCACTATCCCGACGCCCGCCTCTACGGCCTGGACATCTCGGCCGAGATGCTGGAGACCGCCGGTAAGGCGATCGGCCGCGAAGGCCTGTCCGGCCGCGTCGTGCTGGCGCGCGGCGACGCCACCGATTTCGACGCCAAGACGCTGTTCGGCGTCGAGCGCTTGGACCGCATCTTCGTGTCCTATTCGCTGTCGATGATCCCCGGTTGGGAAAAGACGGTTTCAGCAGCCCTTGCGGCACTCGCGCCCGGCGGCTCGCTGCATGTCGTCGATTTCGGCCAGCAGGAAGGCTTGCCCAACTGGTTCCGGACATTGCTGCGCGGCTGGCTCAAGAAATTCCATGTCACGCCACGTGAATCATTGCGCGAAGTCTTGGAATCGGAATCTCGGCGAACCGGCGCAAGCTTCCGTTTCCGCACGCTTTACCGCGGCTATACCTGGCTGGCGGTCGTCAAGATCGCGCACTCTTACCTCCCCCTCGATGGGGGAGGTCGCGCCGAGGGCGCGGGTGGCCAGGCACCCCGCCCCGGCGCTACGCGCCGACCCTCCCCATCAAGGGGAGGGTAAAGGGAGCTAGCGCAGTGCCTTCATCAGCGCGCCGACCATCACCTGCGGCCGGTAGCCGAGCTTGGCCGGCGTCAACCCCAGCCGCACCACCACCAGTTGCTCCGACGGGATGATGGCGACCGTCTGGCCGTCATGGCCCTCCATCCAGTAGGTATCGTTGGGCAGGCCGGCGGCGACGCCGGCGCCGGGATTTCCTTCGTCCCCCGGGGCTTCGATCCAAAGTTGCCCCTTGCCGTAGACTTTCGAGGCCGGTGCCGGTTCGCGCATCCAGTCGACGAAACCGGCCGGCAGGATCTGGTTGCCGTTCCAGACGCCGCCCTGCAGCAGGAATTGGCCGAACCGCGCCCAGTCACGCCCCGTGGCATAGAGGTAGGATGAGCCGACAAAGGTACCCTCCTCGTCGGTTTCGAGCACCGCGCTTTGCATGCCGAGCGGCCCGAACAGCGCTGCCCTTGGCCACATCAGCGCCTTGTCCTTGTCGCCGATAGCATCCTGCCACAGCCGCGACAGCATCACCGCCGTGCCGCTCGAATAGGAAAAGACCTTGCCGACGTCGCCGGTCAGCGGCTTGGCCTCGGCGAAGCCCGCCATATCCGGTTCGAGGTAGAGCATGCGCGTCACATCGGCAACGTCGCCATAATCCTCGTTGAACTCGAGTCCGCTCGACATCGCCATCATATCGGCAAGGCTGATGGCGGCGCGGCCGTCCGCCTTCCATGAGCCGAACAGGCCCTGATTGGTCACCGCCATCTTGCCGTCCTTGACCAGCGTGCCGACGAGCGCGGCGTTGACTGTCTTGGTCATCGACCAGCCCAGCAGCGGCGTTTTCGCCGAAAAGCCGTCGCCATAACGCTCCGCAACAATGCGGCCATTTTTGACCACCACCACGGCGCGCATGCCGATGCCGGTCATCGCCGCACCGTCGAGGATCTTGTTGATTTCGGGATTTTGCGAGGCATCGACTCGATCTCCCTCGGGCCACAGATCGCCCTTGGTGGCCGCCGACGCCTCGGCAGAGATTGACGTGCGCCGTGCCTTGCCGACGTCGCCATCGGGAACCGAGGCGCAACCCAGGCCGGCGCGCGCAACGGCAACGCTCTTGCCGAGGAAGCCAAGCAGCCCGGCCGAGACGGTCCCCCTGTTCTTGTCGACCGACACCTTCATCAGCCTGAGCAGCGGATGGCCGGGCGCCTGCACGTCGATGGCCAGCACCTCATTGGGATCACGGCCGGCGATAAAAACATTCGAGCAGACAATCTTGGCGGAATAGCCGGAACCGACGCGGATCAGGTCGGGCGGAGCGACGTAGAGCCAGGCAAACAGCGCGGCTATCGCCAGCACGACCAGGCCGAGCAGCCATTTGATGATCTTCACGGCGATCCGCATCTTTCCGTCCCTGCTTTTCGGCTGCCCGTGGCTTGCGGCCCGATTTATGTCATCGATTTGCCGCCATTGCTTCCGCAAAATCGGTGTTCTTGTCGAGCGCCGTCAACCTGTTATCAACCATGATCGGCGATCACTGGTGCATGTCGCCCAAAAGTGCGCAGCGGTTTTGGAACAACGACATGCACGAAAATAGCGTATCAGGCGATGCTGTGGGGCGATCGCCTGAGGGGCACCTGCAACGACAACCCAACAGCGACCGGCTGATTCCGGCTCGGGAAATGCGATGCGCCGTTTCGCGGCCCTCATCACGTTGACGCTGCTGGCCGCCTGCTCGACCGCCGGCGATCTCGTGCCCTCGATGTCGCCATCCAGCAGCCCGACGGTTGCCGTGCGCGCACCGCGTTTCGAAGATTCCAAGCCGCATGAATGGGATAGCGGCGCGCCTTGGAACTATGCCGTTCACGGCACCGACGTCTCCAAATACCAGACCTCGGTCGACTGGCCGACGGCCAAGGCCAGCGGCATCTCCTTCGCCTTCATCAAGGCGACCGAGGGCGGCGACCGTTTCGACGAGTATTTCAACGAGCATTGGTCCCGCACCAAGGCCAATGGCATTCCGCGCGCGGCCTACCATTTCTTCTATTTCTGCACGCCGGCCGCCACCCAGGCGCGCTGGTTCATCCAGAACGTGCCCGTCGACCGCTCGGCCATGCCGCCGGTGCTCGACATGGAGTGGAACCCGCAATCGCCGACCTGCCGGCTGCGCCCGGATTCGGCGACGGTGCGGGCCGAAATGACCACCTTTCTCGAGATGATCGAGCGGCACTATGGCAAGAAGCCGATCATCTACACCTCGGTCGACTTCTTCGACGATAACGACCTTTCGACCTTCCGCGGCTATCCCTACTGGCTGCGCTCGGTGGCCGGCCACCCCCGCCAGAAGTACGGCAGCCACCCTTTCACCTTCTGGCAATACACCGGAACCGGTATCGTTCCCGGCATGACCGGCAAGTCCGATATCAACGTCTTCAACGGCACTGAGGCAGCCTGGAAAAAGTGGCTGCGGCAGAACACCCGTTGACACCGGCTCTGCCGCCTGCTTTTCGACGTCCCATGCGCACCTACCTGCAGCCACTGGGATATTTACGCCGGAAACAGTCGAAGAGCCGCCTGCGCTCCGGGCTGCTCGCGGCCCTGCTGCTCGGCGCTACGGCGATGCCGGCGGCGGCGCAGGAATGCGGCGGCGACTTCGAAACCTGGAAGCAAGGCGTGGCGGCGGAAGCCAAGGCAGCCGGTGTCGGCGCTGTCGGCCTTAACGCGCTGGAGGCCGCCACCATCGACGACAAGGTGCTCGCGCGTGACCGCGCCCAGGGCGTCTTCGCCCAGACCTTCATTCAGTTCTCCAACCGCATGATCTCGGCCTACCGGCTGAAGCAGGGCGCGGCCAATCTGAAGAAATACGCCGAAATCTTTGCGCGCGCCGACCAGCAGTTCGGTGTCCAGGCGCCGATCATCACCGCCTTCTGGGGGCTGGAGACCGATTTCGGCGCCGTGCAGGGCGAATTCCACACGCTGAGCGCCTTGGTGACGCTGTCGCATGACTGCCGCCGCCCGCAGCTGTTTCGGCCGCAACTGGTGCCGCTGTTGACGCTGATCGATCGCGGCGTCGTTCCGGCCGACGTCACCGGCGCCTGGGCCGGCGAGATCGGCCAGACGCAAATCCTGCCTTCCGACTATCTCGCGCGCGGCGTCGACGGCGATGGCGACGGCATCGTCGACCTCAGGCGCAGCGTACCCGACGTGATCATGACCACGGCCAACAAGGTGCTGTCGCGCGGCTGGAAACGCGACCAGCCCTGGATCGAGGAAGTGCGCGTGCCCGAGGACATGCCTTGGGAGCAGACCGGCCGCACCAACAAGCTGCCGCTGTCGCAATGGGCCGCCTGGGGCGTCGCCAACCCCGATGGCACGCCGCTGATCGACAATGGCCTGAAGGCCGGCCTGGCGCTGCCGATGGGCCGCAAAGGTCCGGCCTTCCTCGCCTACGACAATTTCGACGTCTATCTCGAATGGAACCAGTCCTTCACCTACGCGCTAACCGCCGCCAACTTCGCCAGCCGGCTGGCCGGGGCAAAGCAGTTCGACCCGCGCAATCCCGAAACCGGGCTCAATGGCGACCAGATGAAGGAATTGCAGACTAAGCTCGAAGCCAGGGGCTATGACGTCGGCACCGTCGACGGCATTCTGGGCACCAACACCCGCGAAGCCATCCGCAAGGAACAGATGCGGCTCGGCATGCCGGTAGACGGCTGGCCGACGCCGGAGCTTTTGGGGAAACTGTGAGTAGAATCTGCCCAAGCTGGGTTCCTTATTCCCTACTCCTTGCCCGGAAGAAGTCGATAAATGCCCGCAAAGCCGGGGGGACGTGCCTCGAACTCGGGTGATACAGGAAGAAGCCTGGAAAGCTGGGCGACCAGGGCTCTAGAAATCTCATCAGCCTGCCCGCATCGATCCAGGACTGGACCTGATAGTCGATCATGTAGGCAACGCCTGCTCCACCCAGCGCCGCGTTCAGCATCAGCTCGGTGTCGTTGACAGTCAGGCTGCCCTCGACGGCGATTTCCAGAGACCGTTTGCCGCGCGCGAACTCCCATCGATAGAGGTTGCCGCCACCAGGCCACTGGAATTTTATGCATTGGTGCTGATGCAACTCCTGCGGATGGCGCGGTATGGCCCGATTTTCGAGATAGACGGGAGCGGCCACCGCCGCCATCTGCAAATCCCCGCTCAGTTTCACTGCCACCATGTCCTTCTCCAGCCGCTCGCCAAGCCTGATTCCGGCATCGAACCGTCCTCGAACAATGTCGGTCAGCGTATCGTCGACGATGACGGTCAGCGCTATATCAGGATAGGCGCGTTGGAAGTCGCCAAGGATCGGGCCGATGAACCGCACCGCGGCAACACGCGGCACGTTTATTCGTAGCGAACCCGCCGGCCGATCACGCGCGGCATGAATGTCCGCTACGGCGCCCTCTAGCTCTTCGAACGCAACGGCAAGGCGCGCAAACAGCGTCTCGCCGGCACCAGTGGGTGAAACACTACGCGTCGTGCGATTCAGCAACCTGACGCCGATGCGAGCCTCCAGTTGCCGGATCGACTGGCTGAGCGCCGGCGGGGAAACACGCAGCCGGGCGGCGGCGCGGACGAAACTACGCTCTTCCACGATTGCGGCAAATGCCTTGAGCTCGGCGAATTCAGAACCGCGCATTGTGTATCCCTAGATTAACAAGCTAGTCAGATAATAGGCCATTATCTGATCAGTTGCATGGCCCTATTTCTCGACTAGCGGACCCGTCGGATGAATCCGGCACGGGCCTGAATGATTGAAGGAAACGTATCATGCCCAAGTCCTTGCAAGGCAAAACCGCACTCGTCACCGGCAGTTCGCGCGGCATTGGGCGAGCCATCGCCGAAGGCCTCGCCTCCAAGGGCGCTGCCGTCGTCGTCAACTATGTCGGCAACCACGAAGCCGCTGACGAGGTCGTGGCCGCGATCGCCGGCAAGGGAGGAAAGGCGATCGCCGTCCAGGCCGACATATCAAGCGTCTCGGATATTCATCGCCTGTTTGACGAGGCTGAGAGTGAGTTCGGCGCGATCGACATCGTGGTTGCCAATGTCGGCGTCGCCGTCATCAAGCCTCTGACCGAGGCAACCGAAGCCGATTTCGACCATGTCTTCGGCACCAATGCCAAGGGCACGTTCTTCGTGCTTCAGGAAGCAGCGCGCCGTGTGCGAAACGGCGGCCGCATCATCGCGGTCTCCACCGGCGGCACCAAGATGTTCTTCACGCAAACGGCGCTCTATCTCGGCAGCAAGGGCGCCGTCGAACAATTCGTCCGTGTGCTCTCGCGTGAACTCGGACCGCGCGGCATCACCGTGAATGCGCTGTCGCCTGGCTTCACCGACACGGACCTGCTTCCCGAGCGCGATCGCGCCGTGGCGGCCGGCATGTCTCCATTTGGCAGGATCGGCGCGCCCCGCGACGTTGCCGATGTCGCGGTCTTCCTGGCCAGCGACGAGGCCCGCTGGCTGACCGGCGAGAATATCCAGGCCGGTGGCGGGGTCGCTTAGTCCGCCATCGTCTCCAGGCTGGCGAATCCCTGCGGCGCATCGCCTTCGTCAAACGGCGTCGTCACCTCGACGAAGGTATCGGGATAAAAGCCGTTGAAGCGGGTTCTCAGCGACAGCGAATAGGCGCCGATATGGCCGATCTCGATCCAGTCGCCGGTGTCGACGGTTTCCGGCAGCCAGAACGGCCGCGACAGGATGTCGACGGAATCGCAGGTCGCGCCGCAGACCTTGAACGGCACGATGTTCTTCTCCTCGCCATTGCGCGAGCGGATCGCCGGATCGGGGATGAAGCGGGCCGGCAGTGTGATCTTGCCGGTCCAAGAATCCGACAGCGACGCCCAGATGCCGTCATTGATGTAGAGCCGCTTGCCCTTGCGCAGCAGCACCCGCACGATCAGCGACAGGCAGCGCGCCACGATCACCCGGCCGGGCTCGGCCACCAACGGGATCTGGTCGAACTGGTATTCCCTCAGGTCGCCCGACAGCCGCGACATGATCTGGCCGAGCGACGGCATCTCGATCTGCTTGCGATTGGGGTCATGGCCGTACTCGGCGGGAAAGCCGCCGCCGATATCGAGGCCCGCAATGTCGAAGGTCAGCCGGTTGCGCACCCAATCGGCGGAGGCCAGCGCCCGTTCATAGGTGTCGGGATCCTCGATCTGGCTGCCGACATGGAAGCACAGGCCGACCTTGTAGCCGGTGCGGTTGAGCCGCTCGGCGAGTTCCACCGCATAGGCCGGCCCGGCGCCGAATTTCTTCGACAGTTCATAGGCCGCCGAACCCTTGGTTTGGATTCGCACGAACACGCTGATGGAGCCCGGATCGATGTCAAGCGCCCGCACCACCCGCGTCAGCTTGGTGATCTCGTCCTCATGGTCGAGCGAAATGACGCGGATGGCGTATTTTTCCAGCGCAAGCTTGATGTCCGACTGCGCCTTGACCGGATGCATGTAGAGCATCTCAGCGTCGGGTGAGACGGCGCGCACTGCGGCGAACTCGCCGGGCGAGGCCACATCGAAGGCGGTGACGCCGGCTTCGACCAGCGCCTTCAGCACGATCTGCTCGCCATTGGTCTTGACTGCGTAGGCGGTCTTGCCGGGAAACATGCCCATGAACTGTTTGGCATCCGCCTTCAGCACCTGCGGGCGAAAGCAGTAGACCGGATCGTCCGGCCGAAGCGCCAGCGCCGCCTCGCGGGCATTCTCGAATCGCTGCATGGACGAATCCCCTGACTTCTCGGCTGCGCACAATTAATCCAAGCTAGCGGCCAAAGAAAACAATTCTGTGTCTGGCGGGCACTGACCCAGCGGCGCACCCTCCTGGCAGCACTGTTGCCAGCAATCAGGTTTCGGGTGGCTCTTGTCGCCGGACCCGATATGCCTTCTGCCTGAGTGGCTGGCATTGATGCCGCGGGGAAGGACGTTCACGATGGCAATAGCCACGACAGCCGTGCAGCGCGGACCGATGACGCTGAGGGACTGGGGACAGCTTCTGCTGCTCGGCGCCATCTGGGGCGGCTCGTTCTTCTTTGCCCGCATCGCCGTTGCCGAAATGCACCCGCTGGTGCTGGTGCTGTTTCGCGTTGCCATCGCGGCCATTGCACTGCAGCTCTATCTCGGCATTCGCGGTCCGTCCTTCCGCCTCGCCTTCCCGCATGCCGGCCTGTTTTTCCTTTTGGCGCTCGCCAACAATGTCGTCCCGTTCTCGCTGATCTTTGCCGGCCAGACCGCGCTTGGCGCCGGCGTCGCCTCGGTGCTCAATGCGACGACGCCGTTCTGGACGCTGATCCTCGCCAACGCGCTGACAGCGGACGAAAAGCTCTCCTGGAACAAGCTTGCCGGCATCGGGCTCGGCATCGCCGGCACCGCTGTCATGATCGGCCCCGGCCTGCTGGCCGGGCTCGGCGGCCCGGTCTGGGCGAAATTCGCGCTGATCGGCGCCTCGCTGTCTTACGCCGTCGCGCTGATGATTGCCCGCCGCTTCAAGGGCGTGCCCTCGCCGGTCATCGCCACCGGACAATTGACGGCGTCGACTATCATCATGATCCCGGTGGTGCTGCTCACCTATGGCCCGGCCGGCCTGTTCTCGGCCTCGCCGCCGGTCTGGACGGCGGTGCTGGCGCTGGCGCTGCTCTCCACCGCCTTCGCCTACATCCTCTATTTCAACCTCGTCGCCTCGGCCGGCGCCACCAACGCCTCGCTGGTCACGCTCATCGTCCCGGCCAGCGCCATCCTGCTCGGCCTCCTGTTCCTCGGCGAGCGGCTCGCTCTGTTCGAGTTCTGCGGCATGGCACTGATCGCGCTTGGCCTGGTGACGATCGACGGGCGGTTGTTTGGTCGGCGCTAATGCCTGTCGACCAAAGTGCGCAGCGGTTTTGGAACAACGACGCGCTTTAGGTCTGGTAGCGCTGCCATGCCTCGCTTTCGTCACAGCCACGTCACAATTTATTCACAGGCTACCAGCGGGTTTTGCCGAAGAGTTTCAATGCCTAACGCCAGGTGGCAGGTCGCAAATTCCACAATCGCGTCGCATTGCAGCATATTTTCCGCTTGCCTGTGGCACAAATGCCCCTAGACTCCACCCATAGCTCTTGAAGAGGAGACTATGACATGGGACTTACGAGGCCAATCAACGCATTGATGATCTGTGCTGCATTTGCCTTCATTGGCGCCCTTATCATAGGTGTTCTTCCGTAACCGCCGGAGCGGAAGAACAGCAGCAATAGCCCACAAATTCGAAAGGCCGGGTGTTTCGCCCGGCCTTTTGCATTTCAGATTTCATACCACGATGAAGCTCAGGCGGCGGCGGATCCAGCTGCCTCTGTTTCGTGGGAGCGGATGCCGATCATATGGCAGATGGCAAACACCAGGTCGGCCCGGTTCATGGTGTAGAAATGGAAGTCGCTGACGCCGCGCTCGACGAGATCGAGCACCTGCTCGGCCGCCACGGCAGACGCCACGAGCGCATGCGTCTGCGGATCTTTGTGCAGCCCTTCGAACCGCTCGGCCAGCCATGCCGGCACCAGGGCGCCGCAGCGTGCCGAGAAATTGGCGACCTGGGTGAAATTGTGCACCGGCAGGATGCCGGGCACGATCGGGATGTAGATGCCGGCGCGGCGCGCCTTCTCGACGTAACGCTCGTAGAGATCGTTGTCGAAGAAGAACTGGGTGATCGCCCGCGTCGCGCCATTGTCGGCCTTGCGCTTCAGCATGTCGAAGTCGGTGGCAAAGTCCGGACTTTCCGGATGCTTTTCGGGATAGGCCGAGACCGAGATGTCGAAATCGCCGGCGTCCTTCAGCGCTCCGACAAGTTCGGCGCCATTGGCATAGCCATCGGGATGCGGCCGGTAGGCGGTGCCGACGCCGGCCGCCGGATCGCCACGCAAGGCGACGAAGCGCTTCACGCCCATATCGGCGAATTCGCGGACGACGGCGTCGACCTCATGGCGGGCGGCGTCGACGCAGGTCATGTGAGCCGCCGGCGTCAGCGTCGTCTCGTTCAGGATGCGCTTGATCGTGCGCGCCGTGCGTTCACGCGTCGAGCCGCCGGCGCCATAGGTCACCGAGACGAATCTCGGCTTCAGCGGCTCCAGCCTGGTGACGGTGTCCCAGAGCCTGGCTTCCATCTCGTCGGTCTTCGGCGGGAAGAACTCGAAGGAAACGCGCACCTTGTCGCCGATGTCGGGACGGCGGGAAAAGCGGAACTGGTTCATCAGGCGATTTCCCCCATAGGGTACGCTTTGGTGGGTTGGGTGTCATTTGAAGGCTCGGCCATCAGCATGCGGCGGTCGCGGCCGAGCCACAGCTTGACGGTGAGCCTGGCTTCGTTGCCGCCGCGCGGCTCGAATTCCTGGGCATCCTCGAGATCGAGCCCGGCATCGGCAAACCATTCGGAGATCTGGCGGTCGGAAAAGCCCAGCCTGACATGCGCATGCTGGTCGCGCAGGAATTCCAGTGCATGCGGCGCGAAATCGACGATCACCAGCCGGCCCGACGGGCGCAGCAGCCTTGCCGCCTCGCGGATGGCGCGGGCGGGATCGTCCAGATAGTGCAGCACCTGATGGATGGTGACGAGGTCGAAGGCGTCGCGCTCGACCGGCGGCGCGAAAATGTCGCCTTGGCGGACCTGCGCATTGGCGATGCCTGCCTTGTCGAGATTGGCCCGCGCCACCGTCAGCATTTCCCGCGACATGTCGATGCCGACGCCGCGCCGGTAGAGCGGCGAAAATATCTCCAGCAGCCGCCCGGTACCGGTGCCGAGGTCGAGCATCGACTGGAATGGCCGCTTGCCGACCAGCTTGAGGAGTGCGGCTTCCACGGCGCGGTCCGGCACATGCAGCGAGCGGATGTGATCCCAGCTGGCGGCGTTCTCGGAGAAATACTCGGCGGCACGGTCCTGCCGCTTGCGCTTGACCGATGCCAACCGCTCGAGATCGCGCTCGACCTGCGGATCGGCGCCGCGAATGCCGGAGACCAGCCCCATGACGAAGTCGCGCGCGGAATCCGTATCCGACAGCCGGAAGAAGGCCCACGAGCCCTCCTGGTAGCGGCCGATCAACCCGGCCTCCAGCAGCAGCTTCAAATGCCGCGACACCCGCGGTTGCGACTGGCTGAGGATCTCGGTGAGGTCGGACACGGTGAGATCGCCGCGCGACAGCAGCGCCAGGATGCGGAGCCGGCTCGATTCGGCCGCAGCCTTCAACGTATCAACCATCGTATCGAGCGAAACATGCATCGGCGCGTTCTCGTTGAAAAAGATATAAACATATGTTTATGTCAGCTTTGACGACATGGCAAGGCCTATGTCGCTTCCTGACAAGAAAATGCCGCACACATGATCCCCGCCTGAGAGAACCGCTTTTCACTGACGATCGGCTGGAAACTTGTGCTAGGGCGAAAGCCATGTTCGAGAAGCGCGACGGCGAAAAGCTCCTGCAGGCCGACCCGGCTGACATGCCGGCGGATGGCCATATCGTGTTTATCGGCCGCATCGCCTCGCCATGGACCACGCGCGAAAGCTGCCCGAAGAACATGCGCGCCGCCCGCGAGACCGGACTGGCGGCCACCGTTCTCATCGACCCACCCTATCGCGACGGTCTGCTTGCGCTGGAGCGGGCCAGCCACATCGTCCTCCTGTCCTGGCTGCATTACGCGCCGCGAGGACTGATTGTGCAGAAACCCCGCCATGCGGCTGAACCGAAAGGGGTTTTCTCGCTGCGCTCCCCTGCCCGGCCGAACCCGATCGGATTGCATGTCGCCGGCCTGATCGCCGTCGACATCGACAACGGCCGCATCGCCATCGACGCCATCGATGTTCTCGACGGCACGCCAGTGATCGACATCAAGCCCTATTTCGCCTCGACCGACGCCTTTCCCGAGGCGACCATTGCCGGGCGTGACGAAAAATGAGTGCGCCCACCGGCCGCCGCCGCGCCATCGCCAAGGCGCTGACCGCACTGCTGCCCCTGGCGCCCTATGCCGATATGGAGAAAATCCGCACCGAGGCCGGCGCCGTGCACATGAAGACACTGCCGCCGGGCATCGCGGTCTGGCTGGCGACGATCGCCCATATCAGGCACGGCCATACCGACTATGAAAAGCTGCTGGCCGAGGGCTATGACCGCGACTCGGCGCGGTTCTTCGTCATCGAGCAAACAAACATGGTGCTGACCCGTTGGCGCGCCACGCGCCTGCTCGATGCAGAGGACGAAGAGGAATAACTTCAGCTACCGTCGCTTCAATACGGCAACCGCATTGTAGGGCTGGCCGTCGGCCTGGCCAACCCAGGTCCAGGACAGGTTCCCTTTGAAAAATCGGACGGTGATGCCGCCACCGTCGATGCACTTGTCCTGGCCGTAGCTGATGTTTTCCCGGTATTCCGCCGAACTGTCGTCGCGAGAAATCTGGGTCAACGATCCGCCGCAGCCGAGCGACGGATAGTCGATCGACGCGGCGCCATCGCCGATTGTCATTGCGATCGCCCAATCGGCGCCGGCAGCACCGGCCGGACTTTGATGACCGCTGCCGGTCCAGACGCCGTTGAGCCCCGCCGCGTTGACCACGCAAGGCACGTTCTGAAAGATCGGCGTCAGCTCGCTGCCCGTCTTCTCGCAACGATAGGTCTGGCCGTTCTGGCACAGCGCCTCGCCCTCGCGAGCGCATTGCGCGAAGGCATGGCCAGTGACGAAGACGAGGAAAATTGCAAAGCTGATGGTCCGAAAAGATCTGCCCATTTTGCCCCTCCCGGCCGGATATTTTCAAGCCGGACCATAGGGCATATCGAATGTGCTACCTAGGACAAACAGCGATGGTTGGGTGGCCCTATGCCGCCTGCAGGGGACCATTAGCTTGACTCTGCCGTATCAAGCCGAAGGGACCAATCGCCATGAACCGAAGCTCAGCAGCGGGTAGCATCGTGCCATTGCCTTCCATGTCCGACCGCCACATCGATCCGCATTCCTATCCCGACGGCATCGCCTTCCTCGACGGCCAGTATCTGCCGATGTCGCAGGCCAAGATCTCGGTGCTGGATTGGGGCTTTCTGCATTCCGACGCCACCTACGACACCGTGCATGTCTGGGACGGGAGCTTCTTCCGACTCGACCTGCATCTCGACCGCTTCTTCGCCGGCTTGCAAAAACTGCGCATGACGATCCCGTCCGACCGCGATGGTGTGGCCGAGATTCTGCACAATTGCGTGGCGCTGTCAGGCCATCGCGCCGCCTATGTCGAAATGCTGTGCACACGCGGCGCCTCGCCGACCTTCAGCCGCGATCCGCGCCAGGCGGTCAACCGCTTCATGGCCTTCGCAGTTCCCTTCGGCTCGGTCGCCAATGCCGAGCAGTTGCGGCGCGGCCTGCATGTCGCCATTAGCGACAAGGTGCGCATTCCGCCGGTCTCGATCGATCCGGCGATCAAGAACTACCACTGGCTCGACCTCGTGCGCGGCCTCTACGACGCTTATGACCGTGGGGCCGAAACCGCATTGATTCTCGACTTCAACGGCAATGTCGCCGAAGGCCCCGGCTTCAACGTGTTCTGCGTCAAGGACGGCAGGCTGTCGACGCCAGCCGCCGGCGTGCTGCCCGGCATCACCAGGCGCACCGTCTTCGACCTCTGCGCCGAAGCAGGCCTTGCCGCCGACTCGGCCGATGTCAGCGTTGCCGCGCTAAAGGCTGCCGACGAAGTCTTCATCACTTCCACCGCCGGCGGCATCATGCCGGTGACAGTGATCGACGGCGCTGCTGTCGCCGACGGCAAGATAGGCGGGATCACAAAGCGCTTGATGGCGCTCTACTGGCAAAAGCATGACGACCCGGCCTGGTCGAGCGCGGTGCGCTATCCCTGACCGGCGAAGGTCCTGCTCCACACGATGACGTGACCAAAAAGATTCCCCCTCGCCTCTGGAAAATCGCTCGACGCACCGTATATCGCGGAAGCGGAGAAGCCTCCGCTTCCCAGTTCACGGCCCGCATGGGCAAGGATTCCACGTCATGACAAGCAAGGTTTGGTTCATCACCGGATCGTCGAAAGGCTTTGGCCGAGTCTGGGCCGAGGCCGCACTCGCTCGCGGCGACCGTGTCGCCGCAACCGCGCGCGATGCCGGCACGCTCGCCGATCTCGTCGCGAAATACGGCGATAATGTCGCCGCGATCAAGCTCGACGTCACCGACAAGAAGGCTGTCGATGCGGCCATCGCCGAGGCGCACAAGCGCTTTGGCCGGCTCGACGTCGTCATCAACAATGCCGGCTATGGCCATTTCGGCGCCATCGAGGAAGTCAGCGAACAGGAAGCCCGCGACCAGATCGAGACCAATGTGTTCGGCGCGCTCTGGGTCACCCAGGCGGCTTTGCCGATCATGCGGGCGCAGGGCTCCGGCCATATCATCCAGATCTCGTCGATCGGCGGCGTCAACGCCTTTGCCTCGCTCGGCCTTTACCATGCCTCGAAATGGGCGCTCGAAGCCTTCAGCCAGTCGCTCAGCATCGAGGTCGCCGAATTCGGCATCCATGTGACGCTTGTCGAACCGGGCGGCTTCTCCACCGATTGGTCCGGCGCCTCGGCCAAGGTCTCCAAAGCGATCGAGGCTTACGCGCCGGCCCGTGCCAAGATGGCGGAACGCCGCGCCAACTCGGTCGCCGGGGACCCCGATGCCACCGGACCGGCGATGCTTGAAATCGTCGACGCGGCCGAGCCGCCGCTGCGCGTCTTCTTTGGCGATGGCGGCCTGCCGATGATCAAGCAGGAATACGCCAACCGCATCGCGCTGTGGGAAAAGTGGGACTACGTTTCCGTCGAGGCGCAGGGCGCCAAGAAGAACCGCAAGGCGGCCTGAGCGCGTCTTGAAATCCGGCTGCGTCGCCCCGGCGGCGCAGCCCTTGCCCTAGCCCGGTGCTAGGATCGATAAATCCACTGCTCGGGCACGCGCACCGAGATCTCTTCCCCTGTTGTCATACGACCCGGTTTCTCGACCCAGGCAACGAGGCCGCGCAGCCGTTTCGCCGCCTTCGGGAAGGCCAGCGCGCCGGCCTCCGGATCGGCCATCCCGGCGTTTTCGGCAATCGAACGTCCGGCAATCCGGCAAGGTCCGTTCTGCGCATCAACCTTGATCGTCACGCCACCTCTGAAGAACAGCAGCGTGCCTGACGGCAGCATCGAGAGATGCGGCACGCCTTCGATCAGCAGATTGGCGCCGATCCATTCCGGCTTGATCTCGGTCAGCCCCATCCGCTCGGCAACGACGCCGAGTTCATTCGCTGCTACGATTGATATCTGCCGCTCGTTGCGGATTTCGGTGCCGCGCGGATACCAGGGTTCGCGACCGCCGGAACGACGGGTGGCGCCGGCGTGGAAGTCGCCGTCGATGCCTTCGAAACCGAGCTGCAATGCTTCCACCGGGCGCGTCTGGAACTGATTCGACGGTGCGACGTACAAAGCGGCCACTTTGGCGGACAGCTTCCTGGCGGGGATGATGTCGACCGGCTTCTCAGACTCCGGGAAGAGGTCCAGCATGGCTTCGTTCCTTCTGCAGGATGACGTCGCAAATAGCCGTAGCCGTGGGCTCGGGTCCAGTCGAAAGCGATGATGATTCGATCAAACCGGCTGATAGCGTCCATCGGCATCGTCATGAAGGCAATGCTGGAGGAACGCTTTCTGCGCGGAGAACTCGGCAACGCCTATGACGACTATGCCCGCCGCGTACCGATGCTGGTGCCGTTCATGCCGGCCTGATTACAGCATCCGCAAAAGCGCGCCGCCGATCGAATAGCCGGCGCCGAAGGCGCACAGCACGCCGAAATCGCCGGGCTTCATGTCGGCGTGGTTTTCCGACAGCGCGATGATGGCGCCAGCGCCGGCGGTGTTGCCGAGCCGCTCCAGCACCATCGGCGCGCGGTCATGGTCGACCTCGTGGCCGAAGGCCAGTTTCAGGATCATGGCGTTCATTCGCGCATTGGCCTGATGCAGCCAGAATCGCCTGATGGCTTGCGGCGTCAGCCCGTGCTCGGCGAGGAATTCGACAATGAATTTGTGGCCGGCGACGGTGACTTCCTTGAACACCTTGTTGCCGACCTGTTTGATCAGATTGCCTTCGAGGTTGATCATGTAAGGATCGTCCTGGGCGGTGCGGGTGTGATAGCCCAGATTGGTGCGGATATTGTTCGACATCTGCGTCCAGGTGCGCGTGTCCAGCACCTCGAAACGCCCCGGCCGCCTCTCGCCCTCGCCCAGCCCCTCGACCACCATCGCCACCGATGCATCGCCGAAGATGAAATGCGTCTGCCGGTCGCGGAAATTGAGATGGCCGGTGATGATCTCCGGCGTGACCACCAGCACGCGCTTGTGCGCGCCCGCCCGCACCAGATTGGCCGCAATGTGCAAGGCGGCCGCGGCCGATGAACAACCAAGCCCCATGTCGAAGCCGGCGCCCTTGGTGCCCAGCGCCTCCTGCATTTCGATGGCGATCGCCGGATAGGGCCGCTGCTGGTGCGAGGCCGAGCAGATCACCAGGTCGATGTCGGAGGCTTTCAGCCCGGCATGGTCGAGCGCCTTCCGGGCCGCGGCCACGCCGAATTCGGCCTGCAGCGACAGTGCATCGTCCGGTCGCGCCGGGATGCGCGGCGCCATGCGAGTCGGATCGAGAATGCCTTCGCGCTCGATCACATGCCGGGTCTGGACGCCCGAGGCATGGACGATGAAGGCGCTGTCGGATTTCTGCAGCAGCGTCTCATCCGTGCCTTGCCGGCGCGCATTGTCGGTGTCGACCCAGGCGTTGAAGCTGGCGACCAGTTCTTCATTGGTGATCTTGGCTTCAGGGATTTCAACGCCGATGCCGCTGATGATGACGCGATGCATATCCAGTCCGTCCATGCGCAGGCGTTGTCGTTCTCATGTGAACGACGAGGGGGCGCGACACAACACTTTTCTCACCCCACCGGTTTACGCCGGCTTAAGCCACAGGCTGTGGGCGGATATCCTCGGGTGCAGAGTGCTAGCCGGCCCGCTTGGCGACGATGAAGATACGCGGAAAGCGCAGCAGCACCTTGCCGTTTGCGGTCTTCGGATAGGCCTCGGTGATCTTGGCGGTGTAATTGTCGAGGAATATCTTGCGCTCGCCGGCGTCGAGCGGATCGAGAAACGGCTTCAGCCCCGTCGACTTCACCCATTCGACGATCGCCTCGGCGTCGGTCAGCGGATGATTGTAGGCCGTATGCCAGATATCCACCCGGATGGAGAGCGGCGACAAGAGATCATAATAGAACGACACCGCCGGCAGCGGTCCGCGCGCAGCACCTGCCATCTTGGCGGCGAACGGCATTTCGGCGGCCGTCTCGCGCATCAGCCGATGCGACGGCTCAAGCAGATTTTCGGGCATCTGGACGGCGAGCGCACCGCCCGGCGCGAGAAAGCCCATCAGCCGCTGGAACACTACCGGGTGGGTGGGCAGCCATTGGAACACCGCATTGGCGAAGATGACGTTGACCGGCTCGGCCGGCCGCCATGTCGAGGCATCGGCGAGGTCGAAATTGACGCTGGGCAGGCGCGCCCTCGCCTTCTCGATCATATCGGGAGAGGTGTCGAAGCCGCTCACCTCAGCGTCCGGCCAGCGCTCGACCAGCAGCTCGGTCGAGTTGCCCGGGCCGCAGCCGATGTCGACCACCCGGCGCGGGAAATCCACCGGCACCTGCGCAACAAGATCGCGCGCCGGCCGCGTGCGCTCATCCTCGAATTTCAGATATTGGGCGGCGGACCAATCGGATTTTGCTTCAGTGGCTTGGCTACTCATCCATACCTCGCGACGGTGCTGACTTCCACCACCACGATGATAAGCCGGCTGTCCTACGGTGCCGCGCCTCCTTGTTGGACGCAGAACATCTGTGGCACTTTTCGCATGATCGTTTCCGAAAATCGATTCCGATTTGGGAGGCGGCGCGCTGGTCCGAACACGACACTCCCCGCCAGCATAGATTGACGCGCGAACGCATTCCGTAGACCATTTCTGAATGAAAATGGGATTCCAAGAAACTCAGGCGGCATACGGCAGCGGTTCGCAGAGCGCGAGAATTTGGACGGAGCAGTGGGCATCAGAATGGCTATACTGTCCCAACTGCGGTAATTCGCACCTGACACAGTTTCCGGCAAATCGTCCCGTAGCTGATTTTTACTGCAATAAATGCGATGATGAATACGAACTAAAAAGCGCAAAGAAACCATTTAGCAAAAAACTCACCAATGGAGCGTATAGCAGAAAAATAGAGCGACTGAATTCGTCCACTAACCCTAACTTTTTCCTACTAAAATACAATTTCAATCAACGATTCGTAGAATCCGTCTTCGTTATTCCGAAACATTTTTTCTCGCCGGAAATCGTAGAACCTAGGAAGCCGCTCTCGCCAACGGCACGCCGCGCTGGCTGGATCGGTTCAAACATTCTTCTTAATCGGGTCCCTGAGGCGGGAAGAATCCACCTAGTCAGGAACGGCATCGTCACCTCGAAAGACGAAGTTCTGGCTGCTTGGAACCGCACCGTGTTTCTACGGGAGACGCCTCATGAAATCAGAGGATGGCTCATTGAGGTAATGCGCTGTATCGAGTCGATTGGCAGAGACGAATTTGATATCGACGAGGCTTACGCATTTGAAAAAAGGCTTGCCCTCCTTTACCCAAACAATCGGAATATTAGGCCAAAAATCCGTCAACAACTTCAGTATCTTCGCGACAACGGATTTCTTGAATTCTTATCACGCGGTCGGTATCGTATTGCGCGATAGCGCAGGTGATCTGCCCTTAGATCGTTCTTAGGTGCTTGAAATGGCTTGGTATCTCAACAATTACAGATGCTACAGATGTCATAGGTACTGGGCTACGGATTGGTCATGTAACTGTGATGACGAATGCCCATATTGCCAAGCACGGGATGCAACGGCCATCGACAGCGTTGATCTAACTAACATTGTGGTCCAGGAGAACGATGCTTTCATAGTGCTAAACTCCCCATCCACGGCAGAGCATCAACCCGACTATCGGGAAATTGCGCGATTCCCCTCGGCCAAGTTGGCCGAAGATTTCATACAAAATCTCAATGATGAAGCTTAAAAGCAGCTACCGCGTCAGCCTCTTGTAGGTCATCCTGTGCGGGTTGACGGCTTCGGGGCCGAGACGACGGATCTTGTCCTGCTCGTAGTCCTCGAAATTGCCCTCGAACCATTCGACATGGCTGTCGCCCTCGAAGGCGAGGATGTGGGTGGCCAGACGGTCGAGGAACATACGATCGTGCGAGATGATGACCGCGCAGCCACCAAAATTTTCCAGCGCGTCTTCGAGCGCCGCCAGCGTTTCGGTGTCGAGATCGTTGGTCGGTTCGTCGAGCAGCAGCACATTGCCGCCGGTCTTCAGCATTTTTGCCAGATGCACGCGGTTGCGCTGGCCGCCGGAGAGGTTGCCGACCTTCTGCTGCTGGTCGCCGCCACGGAAGTTGAACGACGCACAATAGGCGCGCGTGTTGGCCTCGAACTTGCCGAGCTTGACCACTTCTGCGCCGCCGGAAATCTCCTCCCACACCGTCTTTGACGGATCGAGCGCATCGCGGCTCTGGTCGACATAGCCGAGCTTCACCGTTTCGCCGACGCGCACAGAGCCGGCATCCGGCGTTTCCTGGCCGGTGATCATGCGGAACAGCGTCGTCTTGCCGGCGCCGTTCGGGCCGATGACACCGACGATGCCGCCCGGCGGCAGCTTGAATTCCAGGCCTTCGATCAAAAGCGTGTCGCCAAAGCCCTTCGACAGGCCTTCCGCCTCGATCACCACATTGCCGAGCCGCTCGCCATGCGGAATGACGATCTGCGTATCGCTCGGACGCCGCTTGTCGGCTGCATCCAGCAGGTCCTGGAACGCCTGGATACGCGCCTTGGACTTGGTCTGGCGGGCTTTCGGGCTGGACTGGATCCACTCGCGTTCGCGGCCGATGGCGCGCTGGCGGGCGTCGTCCTCGCGGCCTTCCTGCTTGAGGCGCTTGGCCTTGGCTTCGAGATATTTGGTGTAGTTGCCTTCATAGGGAATGCCGCGGCCGCGATCGAGCTCGAGGATCCATCCCGTGACATTGTCAAGGAAGTAGCGATCGTGGGTGATGATCATCACGGCGCCCGGATAAGCGCGCAGATGCTTTTCCAGCCACGCCGTGGTTTCGGCGTCGAGATGGTTGGTCGGTTCGTCGAGCAGCAAGAGGTCGGGCTGACGCAGCAGCAACTGGCAGAGCGCGACGCGTCGGCGCTCGCCGCCTGAAAGCTTGGTGACCTCGGAATCCTTGGGCGGGCAGCCCAGAGCTTCCATCGCCATTTCGACCTGCTGTTCGAGATCCCACAGGTTCAGCCGGTCCATCTCGTCCTGGAGCTTGGCCGACTCGTCAGCTGTCTCGTCGGAATAATTCATCATCAATTCGTTGTAGCGCTCGATGATGGCGGTCTTGGCGGCGACACCTTCCATGATGTTCTCGAACACCGTCTTGTTGGCATCGAGCGCCGGCTCCTGCGCGAGATAGCCGACGGTGGCGCCTTCGGCGAGCCAGGCTTCGCCGTTCCACTCCTTGTCGAGCCCGGCCATGATCTTGAGGATCGTCGACTTGCCCGAGCCGTTGGGGCCGAGGATGCCGATCTTGGCGTCGGGATAGAAGGAGAGATGAACATTCTCAAGCACCTTCTTGGTACCATAGGCCTTGTTGAGGCCGGCCATGTGATAGATGAACTGGCGTGCCACGCGCGCTTTCCTTGATGATGACCGAAATGTCGGATTGAATGGAGGTTGGCCGCTATGTAGGCGATGCCGGGCCGAACGGCAATCGCTTTTGCCATTTCAAGCCGGGTGTACACCGCACGTTAAGTTTTCCGCCGGTTGTAGGGAGCGTTGAAATCCCCGGTTAACCCTTCAGCGTCAAAACAGGATTGATCGCTGGCCTGTCGCGATCGAAAGTAAAGATCGGACCGAAGGTAGTGCTGAACAGTTTCCTGCTCCTTGCCGAAGCGGTCGTCTACTTCAGCGTCATGGTCACGCTGTTCCGCTTCAGGGATCGCATCGGCCTCGGCGTCTTCGTCTGCGCGCTGGGCGCCATGCATTTCCTCGAAACCTATCTCGCCAGCGTCTTCTATGTCGCCCTGCCCTTCGGCATGGTCTCGCCAGGCTCGGCGGTGCTGTTCTCCGGCAAGCTGGTGATGCTGCTTCTGCTCTACATGAAGGAAGATGCGGCCACGGTGCGCCAGCCGATCTATGGCCTGCTGCTCGGCAACGCCTTGATGATCGGGCTGGTCCTGATCCTGCGCCTGCACGATATTTCAGCCCTTTCCGACGGCAAGCTTCCCGATATCGGTTTCATCGACCAGTTGGGCTGGCTGATGGTGTGGGGCACGACGCTGCTCTTCATCGACGCCATCCTGATCATCCTGCTTTACGAAAAGCTCGGGCGTTATCTGCGCAAGGCGCCGTTCTCCCGCATCCTGATTTGCGTCGCCTGCGTGCTCACCTTCGACCAGGCCGGATTTTTCACCGCCCTGCATTTCGTCGCAGGCGCACCGATCGCCGTCTTCTTCGGCGGCTGGTTCGCCAAGATGGGTGCCGCTTTTGCTTACAGCGCCATGCTTGTCGCCTACCTCAGATGGTTCGAAACGCGGCGGGTTACCGCACCGCGCGGATTGTCCGACGTCTTCGATACCTTGACCTACCGCGAGCGCTACGAAGCCCTGGTCGAACATGTCGGCCGCGACGGCCTCACCGGCCTCTTGCACAGGGGACGCTTTGACAGCGACGGCGAACGTCTGGTTGCCGTCAGCCTGCGCACGGCCCAGCCGCTCAGCCTGCTGATCGTCGACGTCGATCATTTCAAGTCGATCAACGATCGCTTCGGCCATGCCGAAGGCGACAGGGTGCTGAGATCGATCGCCCAGGTGCTGACCCAGGCGGTCGGCGCGCACGATCAGGTTTTCAGGATCGGCGGCGAGGAGTTCGCCATCTTTTGCTCGCAACCGCATGCGGTCGCCAGGTTGCTCGGCGAAAACATTCGCCAGGCCGTCAAGACGTGCGCAAACCGCTTCGACATCAGCGTCAGCGCCGGCATCGCCACTGTCGACGGGACCGTAGGCTCGCTTGCCGATCTCTTCGCCCTTGCCGACGAGCGTCTCTACAAGGCCAAGTCCACCGGGCGCGACCGCGTCATCGGAGAACCGAGGGACGATGCCGAAGACCTCAGCACGCGGACAGTGTCCACGCGCGGCGTCAGCGGATAAGGCTGTCAGCTCCGCTTGCGTTGATGCAACGCGCCGACCGCAACTGAAACGGCTATCAGCGCGATGGCCAGCCATTTCAGCGTGGTGATGATCGGACTTGCGTCGATGTCATAAGCGATGAACAACAGAATGCCGGGCACCAGCAGGCCGCACATGACCAGTATGATGCGGTTGATCTGCCAAGACACTTTTGCTGCCAGCGCTTCGTCACCGGCTTCGCCGACAAGACCGGCGCGCATCTCCCGGGAGATGGCCAACGCGCTCGACAGGCGCATGGAGATCGGCAAGCCGAGCCCGATTATGAGGAAGGCACACGCCGCCAGCAGAGCCGAGAATTTGAGCGCGCTGGTCTCGGCCGGCACCGGAAACAAAAGTGTCGCCAGCGGCAGGAAGACACAGACGATCCCGAGCGCGGCAATGGCGATGAAGATCGCGGCATTGACCCAAGTGAACAGCTGGTAGCGGCCTGCCCCGATCGGCGCGGCAAGCACGCGCATGCGCGCCCACTCGGCATCGGTATAGGAAAAGCCCGGCCATTCCATGCGGCCGTCTTTTATGGCTGTCATTCCCCTGGCCCAGAAAGCCAGCCGCGCCAGCCCGCCTGATGTCATGCCACTCATCGCCACCCCCGCCGAATGAATCACAGCCAGACCATATCACCGCGTCACTGCCAAGCGACAGACGGATATCCTACTGGAACCCGGCGGCATCGACCGAACCCTTCGGACAGCCCGCCTTGGTCGTCGGCGCCGAGGCGAGCATGAGAGTGCCCAGCGAACTGTCGGGGCCGATCGGGCCGGTCAGGCCCAGCGTCAGCTCGCCGATCAGCCGCCTGCCGCTCGACGGATCGACCAGGCAGGAGACACGCACCCGCGCGCCCGCCCCGGCGCCGAAGGCGCTGTCGAAGGTGCTGCGGATCTGGTCCGAAGTGAGCTGCTTGCCGACATTCCTGGTGAAGAGCTCGCGCACCGGCGAGGCATTCACCGCCCGCATCAGGTTCAGCGCCTCGGCAAAATACTCCTGCTGGCTCTTGCCGTAGCAGGTGCCGTGCTTGATCCATTCATGCCGTTCGAGCTTGGAGGCGGTGCCCGGCATAACCTGGTCGAGCTCGGCGCGCGTAGCGGCATCGAGATCGACCGGCGGCAGGTCTGCCCAATGGGCCGGATTGTCATTGGCCTTGTCGCTCGCCGGCACCTGGCAATAGAAATTGCCGTTCGGCTGCGGCCAGAGCCCATGCAATGTGAAATGCGACGCGTCGAAGCCGCCCGCCGTCTGCGCCTGGCATTCGGGCTTGCTCGACTTGGTTTCGCAGAAGGCCGGCTGCCAGCTCAGCGCGAAAACATATTCGGGTTTTCCTGAAGCCGGCGCCGCAGGCTTGCCCTGATCGGCGGGCGCGGCCGGCTGGGCGGCTGCGCTGCCGCCGGTGACATGACCGCAGCTGATCTTGACCCAGCGACGCTCAGGATCGGCGCCCGGCACGCGGATGAGGTAATGCGTCGGCGCATCCTTGTTGCCGGCCAGGAGGTCGTAGCTCTGTCCAGCCGTTGTCGCGATATTGCCGGGGTTCTTGCCGCTCTTGATTGCCTGCGTTGCTGGACAGGCAGCATCGGCCACGAAGGAGCCGCTCATCTTCACATCGGCGCGCGCTAGGCCGACACCGGCCAGCGCCACCAACACCGCACCCCATATCGCCGATATCCGCATTCCAGCACTCCTAGCGTTTCATAGCGCAAGCTAGAAACGTGTGACATGTCAGAATTACGATTTCTTTCGTCCGCCGCAAAAAACAATCGCTCGGTCGATCAGACCCCGCCCTCCTCGACCCGCTTCGTCAACATACGCAGCAGATCAAGCGCGGTCTCAAGCACGCGAGGCTCGATGCCCTCGCTGATGCGGTTGGCCCAGACATGCTGGCGCGTGCCGATATCCCTGATCGCGGCCCGGCCCGCATCGGTCATCGCCAGGAGCTTGGCGCGGCGGTGCGCCGGGTTGTCCGCATAGGCGGCGAGCCCTTCGGCGGCCAGAATGTCGGCAAGGCGCTGCACGCTCTGGCGGGCAAGCCCCATGTGGCGGGCAATGTCGGCAACCGATTTCGGCTCCTTCAGCACCGCGCCCAGAACCTGCCAGCGCGCCGCCGTCAACCCGGCAGGCTCCGCCAGCCGGTCGGCCGCGTCGAGAAACCCGCCATTCAGCCGGAACACGGCAAGCACCAGTTCGGTGAGCACATCTCCGGCTTCGGTCCTGCTTGTCATTTCTGGCCGGCCTCGATGGTGGAAACGAAAGTGTTGACGGCTTCAGCCACCGCCTCCGGCTTGTCAAGCATCACCCAATGGCCGGAACCGGCGACGGTTCTGTGGCCAATTCCGCTGCGCAGCCGAAACAGGGCCGCCGCATTGTCATTGGCCTCCGTGGCCAGCACGAAGATCGGCCCGTGATAGGCGTCGAGCGTCGGTTCGGGATTCCATTCCGCCAGCGCCTTGCCAACGCCTGCCCGAGCCGCCGGATCGACCACCGCCGCATCGGCGATGACCTGTTTGCGGACATCTGGGTTGGAGCCGGCGATCGAGGTGTAATAAGCGCTCAGGACATCGCCGCCGTTTGGCCCCGCCAGATCGCGCACGAACCCGTCGCGAATCTCTTTGGGCAGGGCGCGCGGATCGGTCGCCGGATCGACCAGCAGGATGCCGGCAACACGGTCGGCATGGCCGGCGGCATAGGCGAGCGCGGCCCCACTGCCGCCGCTATGTGCAACGAGGACAAACCGCTTCAGGCCGAACGCATCGGCCACCGCACCAATATCGTCGGCACGGCCGTCATAGCCGTAGTCGGCATCAGCTGCAGGCGCCGATGCGCCATGGCCGCGAAAATCGAAGGCGACCGCCTCACGGCCACCTGCGGTGAGCTGCATCACCCGGTTCCACTGTGTGGCGCGGCTGCAGTCGCCATGCGCGAACAGGATCGGCAGGCCGTCGCCGGATTTGATGTCGTAGCCGGCAAGCTGGCCCTGCGGGCCGGCAATGGTTGAGGTCTTCATGGTCGTCTCCCTGGTCTGGCTGGAAGCAATGCCGGGCAGGAGCATTGCGGATGAAAGGCTCGCCAGCAGAAACGCGCGGCGCGAAACGGTCGAAACGGTTTTCATACTCATGTTCCCGATGTAATTTGACAGTATGCTGTCATATAACCAAATTGACAGCAAGCTGTCAATAGTGACCCCGGCTGATTTCGACCTCCCCTTGACGTCGGTCCCGCCGTCGCCCAACAGTCGCCGAGGAGCGAGACATGGCATTTGACAAGCAGACGACGCTGGCCTCTCCGACCGGGGCCACGCTCAACCTCTATGTGAAGCACGCGGGGGGCTCTCCACGCGCGGTAGTCCAGGTCAATCACGGCCTGGCCGAACATGCGGCGCGCTATGCCCGCTTCGCCGATTACCTCAGCACCCGCGGCTTTCATGTCTACGTCCACGACCATCGCGGCCATGGCGCGACCAAGGCGCCCGATGCCCCGCTCGGCAGGTTCGCCGGCACAGGCGGCCCGGCCAAGGTGATCGCCGATGTCGATGCCGTCCACGATTTGATCGCAAGGGAGCAGCCCGGCCTGCCGGTCATCCTGTTCGGCCATTCGATGGGTGCGTCGGTGGCGCTCAACTACCTGCTGGCGCACTCGCCGCGCGTCCACGCCGCGGCGATCTGGAACGGCAATTTCTCACAAGGCCTGCTTGGTCAGCTTGCACTCGCCATCCTCGCTTATGAGCGCTTCAGGCTCGGCTCCGATGTTCCCTCACGCGTCTTGCCCAAACTGACCTTCCAGGCCTGGGGCAAGGCGGTGCCCAACCACAAGACGCCGTTCGACTGGCTGTCGCGCGACGAGGCTGAAGTGGCCAAGTACATTGCCGACCCGCTGTGCGGCTGGGATGCCTCGATCTCGATGTGGCGCGATGTCGTGGAGATGGCGCAGAAAGGCGGCAAGGATGCGGGCTTTGCCGGCATCAGGCGCGACCTGCCCGTCAGCATCGTCGGCGGCGAGAAGGATCCGGCCTCCGACTATGGCAAAGGCATCGATCATCTCACCAAGCGGATGCGCGCGATGGGCTTTTCGAATCTGGTTTCAAAGGTTTACGCCGACACCCGCCACGAAAGCCTGAACGAGGTGAACCGCGACACCGTTATGGACGATTTCGCTGCCTGGGCCGATAGCGTGCTCAAAGAGTGACATCGCTGGCCTACCGCAAGGCCCGTGACAGCGGCATCCCGGGTTGATAGAGGCTGCGGTTCCGACCCGTTTTTGGTGATTTATGGCTGAACCTCCGCTGAAAGGCGTCCGCGTCGTCGAACTCGCCCGCATCCTGGCCGGCCCCTGGGCAGGACAATTGCTGGCCGATCTCGGCGCCGATGTCATCAAGGTCGAGAGCCCCGACGGCGGCGACGATACCCGCAAATGGGGTCCGCCCTTCGTCATGAGCCATGATGGCGAGAACCTGTCGGCCGCCTATTACCATTCCTGCAATCGCGGCAAGCGTTCCATCGCCGTCGATTTCTCGACGCCCGAAGGGGCCGAGACGGTGCGCCGGCTGGTTGCCACGGCCGACGTTCTGATCGAGAATTTCAAGCTCGGCGGCCTGAAGAAATACGGGCTCGATTACGAGAGCCTGAAGGCGATCAATCCAAAGCTCGTCTACTGCTCGATCACCGGCTTCGGCCAGGACGGGCCTTACGCCCCACGCGCCGGCTATGATTTCATCATCCAGGCCATGACCGGCATGATGTCGATCACCGGCGAGGTCGGGCGCGAGCCGCAAAAGGCCGGCGTCGCCATATCGGACATCTTCACCGGCCTCTATTCGGTGATCGCCATCCAGGCAGCGCTTCGCCATGCCGAAAAGACCGGCGAAGGCCAGCATATCGACATGGCCCTGTTCGACACGCAGATTTCCGCACTCGGCAACCAGAACCTCAACTATCTCGTCTCCGGCAAGGCGCCGATGCAGATGGGCAATGCGCATATGAACATTGCGCCCTATGAGGTTGTCCCGGTCAGGGACGGCCACATCATCCTGGCGGTCGGCAATGACGGCCAGTTCGCCAAATTCTGCGCCGCCGTCGGGCTCGACCATCTCTCAGCGAATCCCGATTTCGCCACCAATCCGGCCCGCGTCGCCAACCGGGTGAAGTTGCGCGAGCACTTGATCGAGACGCTGAAGAATTGGGATCGCGACCCGCTGCTGGCCAGGCTCGAAGCGGCAAGCGTGCCGGCGAGCCCGATCAACAATATCGGCCAGATGTTTGCCGACCCGCAGACGATCGCACGCGGCATGCGCCTCGACCTCGACGATGGCCATGGCAATCGTCTGCCCTCGGTACGCGCGCCCATGGTGATGTCCGGCACACCGCTGGTCTATGAACGCCCTTCGCCACGCCTTGGCGAACATACCGAAGAAATCCTTGCCGAACTGGAGAAGTCTGGACGATGAAGACCGGTGGACAACTGATTGTCGACGCACTCGAGGCGAACGGCACCGACCGCATCTTCTGCGTGCCCGGCGAATCCTATCTCGCGGTGCTCGACGCATTGCATGACTCGCCCATCCGCACCATTGTCTGCCGACAGGAAGGCGGCGCCGCCATGATGGCCGACTGCCAGGGGCGGCTGACCGGCAAGCCCGGGATCTGCTTCGTCACCCGCGGCCCCGGCGCCACCAATGCATCGGCCGGCATTCACATTGCCATGCAGGATTCGATACCCGTCATCCTGTTCATCGGCCAGGTCGCCAGCCACGCCAAGGAGCGCGAGGCTTTCCAGGAGGTCGACTACAAGCGCTTCTTCGGCGACATCGCCAAATGGGTGGTGGAGATCGACGATGCCGCGCGCATCCCCGAACTCGTCACCCGCGCCTTCGCCGTCGCGACATCGGGCCGCCCCGGCCCCGTCGTCGTCTCGCTGCCGGAGAACATGCTGACCAGTCTTGTCGACGCGCCCGCGGCCTTGCCGCACACGCCGGTCGAAACCCGGCCCGGCGAAGCCGAACTCGATGCTTTGGAAAAGCTTCTGGCCAAGGCCAAGCGTCCCTTCGTCATCCTCGGCGGCACACGCTGGGACGAGGAAGCGGTGGCACGTATGCGCACCATTGCCGAGGCCTGGTCGCTGCCGGTCGGCTGCTCCTTCCGCCGCCAGATGCTGTTCGACCATCTGCACCCGAACTATGCCGGCGATGTCGGCATCGGCATCAACCCGAAGCTGGCCACCGCCATCAAGCAGGCCGACCTGGTGCTGCTGATCGGCGGCCGCATGGGCGAGATGCCGTCCTCCGACTATACGCTGCTGAAGAGCCCTTACCCCGACCAGACGCTGGTCCATGTCCATGCCGATGCCGGCGAACTCGGCCGCGTCTACCGGCCGACACTGGCGATCAACGCTTCGCCTTCGGCCTTCGTCGAAGCTTTTGCCAAGCGCAAGCCGGCCGGCACGCCAGCCTGGGCGGATGAGACAGCGAAAGCACACGCTGCCTACCTCGACTGGTCGACGCCGCCTGAGACCGGCCCCGGCCCGGTCCAGATGGGGCCGATCATGAATTACCTGGAAAAGGTTCTGCCCGACGACGCCATTTTCACCAACGGCGCCGGCAATTACGCCACCTGGGTGCACCGCTTCCACCGCTTCCGCCGATTCGCCACGCAGGGCGCGCCGACCTCGGGCTCGATGGGTTATGGCACGCCGGCCGCGGTCGCCGCCAAGGCGCTCCATCCCGACCGCACCGTGATCGCCTTTGCCGGCGACGGCTGCTTCCTGATGAACGGACAGGAATTCGCTACCGCCGTGCAATACGACCTGCCGATCGTCGTAATCGTCGTCAACAACGGCATCTACGGCACCATCCGCATGCACCAGGAGCGCGACTATCCCGGCCGCGTCGTCGCCACCGATCTGAAGAACCCTGACTTTGCCGCTCTTGCCCGCGCCTATGGCGGCCACGGCGAGACGGTCGAGAACACGGCAGATTTTGCCCCTGCCTTCGAGCGTGCCCGCGCCAGCGGCAAGCCGGCGATCGTCGAGATAAGGCTCGATCCCGAGGCGATCACGCCGACGCGGACGATGACGCAGATCCGCGACAAGGCCTAAGAACTTCGTAGCGAAGCCGAGTTCGTCACACCCCCTCTGTCCTGCCGGACATCTCCCCCGCAAGGGGGGAGATCAGAAGTCACATCGGCCTTTGCCAATCACCAACGTTGAAGATGAGGGCCGGCGGTCAAGCTGCCAATCTCCCTCCTTGCGGGGGAGATGGCCGGCAGGCCAGAGGGGGGTGCTGTCCCGCCGACGCTGCCAAGGCGATCGCCCCTTTCCTGATATCTACAAGCGAGCTATCAGACCGCTGCCAGCGCCTGCGTCAGGTCGGCGATAAGATCGTCCGGATGCTCGACGCCGATCGACAGCCTGACCGTGGTCTCCAGCACGCCGATGCGCTGGCGCACGTCGAAGGGAATGCCGGAGTGCGTCATCGCCGCCGGGTGGCTGGCGAGTGACTCCGTGCCGCCAAGGCTCACCGCCAGCTTGAATATTTGCAGCCCGTTGAGAAAGGCGAAGGCCGCCTTCTCTCCGCCTTTGATATCGAAAGAAAATGTCGACCCGGCGCCGCTGCATTGCGCCTTGTAGGCCCGTCCCGCTGCCGTATCCTCGCCCAGGAACGGCAGGTAATGCACCTTCTCGACCTTGGCGTGATCGCGCAGGAATTCGGCCACGAGCCGCGCATTGTCGTTGGCGCGCTCCATGCGGATGGACAGCGTCTCCAGCGAGCGGCCGAGCATCCAGCAGGAATGCGGGTCGAGTTGCGTCCCGATGGCGCCGCGCAGCGCCTTGATCGGCTTGGTCACCGCCTTGCTGCCCATCGCCGCCCCGGCGATCAGGTCGGAATGGCCGCCGACATATTTGGTCAGCGAATAGACGGAGACATCGGCGCCATGTTCGATCGGCCGCTGGAACACCGGGCCGAGCAGCGTGTTGTCGCAGACGATGATCGGCGTCGAGCCTTGGCTTGCGCCGATCTCGTCGGCAATCTTCCTGATCAGCGCGATATCGACCAGGCTGTTGGTCGGATTTGACGGCGTCTCGATGAGGATGACCGACACACGCCCCTTTGCCACCGCAGCATCCGCAGCCGAGCGCACCGCCTTCTCGTCGACGCCGTCGGCAAAGCCGACAGCGCCGATGCCGAAGCCGGACAGCGTGCGCGTCAAGAGCGTCTCGGTGCCGCCGTAAAGCGGCTGCGAATGCAGGATGACATCGCCCGGGCGGGCATAGGCGAGCAGCGTCGTGGCGATCGCCGACATGCCCGACGAGAACAGGATGCAGGCGTCCGTTCCCTCATAGACCGCCAGCCGGTCCTCGACGATCTCCGAGTTGGGGTGATTGAAGCGCGAATAGACCAGGCCGGACGCCGTGCCGCTCGGCGGCTCCTTGCGGCCGGATGTGTAGTCGAAGAAGTCGCGCCCCTCCTCCGCCGATTTGAACACGAAGGTCGAGGTCAGGAACACCGGCGGCTTGACGGCGCCCTCCGACAGCTGCGGATCGAAGCCATAGCTCAACATCAACGTTTCCGGATGGAGCTTGTGGTTGCCGATGTGGGTTTTCGACGGGCGCGGCGCGGTCATGGCTTTTCCTGCATCTGGAGGAGTCTCGTGCAGCAATTTATGCGATCCCGGTCCACCAGTCCTTGCTATTTTCGGCCTCGCATGGCTGCATCCCGGCAACAAATTGCCGAGCGAGAGCAAAAGTGCAGCAGAAGATAGCCGACGATTTCGACCGCAAGATCCTGCGCGAGCTGCAGGCCGACGCCCGCATCACCAACAATGAGCTTGCGGAGCGCATCGGCCTGTCGCCGTCGCCATGTTTGAGGAGGGTACGCCGGCTGGAGGAGGCCGGCATCATCAGGGGCTATACCACGCTGGTTGATCCCTCAGCCTTCGGCTGGAACATGGTCGCCATCGCCACCGTTCGGCTCAGCCGCCAGAACGAGGACGAGATCGTCATGTTCGAGGACGCCATCCGCGGGTGGGAGGAGGTGCTGGAATGCCACCTCGTCACCGGGTCGCGTGACTATGTGCTGAAGGTGGTGACCGGCAGCCTCGAACAGTACGAGCGCTTCATCAAGGAAAAGATCGCGCGGCTGAAATGCGTCGCCTCGATTGAGACCAGCTTCGTCATGAACACCATAAAGGAACGGCGCCTCTGACATTGGGTCAAAGGCGCCGCTCTCGAGGTCGAAATTGCCTGGCCAGGCTTATTTGATCGCCTTGTCGGTGATGGCCGTGGTGTAGGCGCCGGTCGGCGCCTTGGTGATGATCTTCTGGTCGAGCAGCGCCTTGGCGGTGCGCTCGTAGGTCGCCGGGTCGAGCTTGCCGTCGGCATTGTCGATCAGCTTGGCGACTTCGCTCATCATCCGCTTCTGGTGGTTTTCGTCCTGGCCACCGCCGTCCATGACAATGCCCGCGGCCTCGTCATTGTTGTCGATGGCATATTTCCAGCCCTTCATCGAAGCGCGCACGAAACGCACCATCTTGTCTTCGAAAGCCGGATCCTTGAGCTTGTCTTCCGAGGCATAGAGCCCGTCCTCAAGCAGGTCGTTGCCCATCGCTGAGTAGTTGAACACGGTGAGCTGGTCCGGCTTGTAGCCGGCATCGATCAGCTGCCAGTACTCGTTGTAGGTCATGACCGAAATGCAATCCGCCTGCTTCTGGATCAGCGGCTGCACGTCGAAGCTCTGCTTCAAAACCGTGACGCCGTCCGGGCCGCCTTCGGTCTTCAGGCCGAGCTTGTTCATCCAGGCGTAGAAAGGATATTCGTTGCCGAAGAACCAGACGCCGAGCGTGTGACCCTTGAAATCGGCTTCGGTCTTGATCGGGCCGTCCTTCGGGCAGACCAGCTCCATACCGGCCTTCTTGAACGGCTGGGCGATGTTGACCAGCGGCACGCCCTTTTCGCGCGCGGCGAGCGCCCCGCCCATCCAGTCGACGATGACGTCGGCGCCACCGCCGGCGATCACCTGCTCGGGTGCGATATCGGGACCGCCCGGCTTGATGTCGACGTCGAGGCCTTCGGCTTCATAAAAACCCTTGGCCTTGGCGACATAGTAGCCGGCAAACTGCGCCTGCGTGACCCATTTCAGCTGCAAGGTCACCTTGTCGGCGGCCATTGCCTGGAACGCGGCCAGCGACATCGCGCCGGCCAGCATCGGAATGATCAGTCTTTTCATGTTTTACCCTCTGAAGTTAACACCCGAACCCACCGCCCTATCCACCACGGACAGAGGGATGCCAAAACGTGACGGCTCTCTCGACGAGAGCGACCACGCCATAAAAGACCGAACCCGCCAGTGCTGCAACTGCGATTTCCGCCCAGACCATATCGATGTTCATCCGCCCGACCTCGGTCGAGATGCGAAAGCCCATGCCGACCACAGGCGTGCCGAAGAACTCGGCGACGATGGCGCCGATCAGCGCCAGCGTCGAGTTGATCTTCAGCGCGTTGAAGATGAAGGGCGCTGCCGCCGGCAGCCGGAGCTTCAAGAGTGTTGGCCAGTAGCCCGACGCATAGGTGCGCATCAGGTCGCGCTCCATATGGCCGGAGGCGGCAAGACCGGCAACCGTGTTCACCAGCATTGGGAAGAAGGTCATGATGATGACGACCGCGGCCTTGGACGGCCAGTCGAAGCCGAACCACATCACCATGATTGGCGCCACACCGATGATCGGCAGCGCCGAGACCATATTGCCGATCGGCAGCAGACCGCGGCGCAGGAACGGCACGCGGTCGGCCGCAATCGCCACCAGGAAGCCGGCGCCGCTGCCGATGACATAACCGAAGATCACCGCCTTGAAGATGGTCTGCCTGATATCGGCGCCGAGCACCGGCAGGGAACTGGCGATGCGCACACCGATGGCGCTCGGCGGCGGCAAAAGGATGAAGGGAATGCCGGCGCCACGAGTCACCGCTTCCCATATGATCAGGATCCAGGCGCCGAAGATCGCCGGGATGATGAGGCGCAGCGCCATCCGCGCCCCTTTTGCCATCGGGCGAAGCCCCGACAGCACCGCCACACAGCGCCAGGCCAGCAGCCAGGCAGCGGCGAGCAGCAGGAAATACGGCGCCAATGCCGTGCCTTCGAAACCTGTAATGCCCGAGATCAGCATCCAGGCGACGAGATGAGCGCCGATGAACAGCACCGCAGCCTCGGCCAGCGGCGAAATTCTGATCATCGAGATCAGCCCTGCCAGCACGGCCAGGCCGATCATCGGGGTCTTTATCCCGAAATAGGGGTAGTCGAAGCTTGCCGTCGGGTCTGCAAGGGCGGCCCCTTCCGGCTTCGACATCGCACCGAGCGCGACGGCGACGAGGCACAGCGCAACCGCCAGCACGGCTTGCCAGGAGGGCTTCAGCCAGTTCATGCCGGCCTCCCGCCCATGGCGCGGTCAACGAGGCGCCCGGCTATGCCGACCACCATGACCAGAAGGGCCGCCACCACCGAGCCCGCCACAAGGGCGGACCAGATGTCGATGGACTGGCTGTAATAGGCACCTGCCAAAAGCTTGGCGCCGATGCCGGCGACAGCACCGGTCGGCAGTTCGCCGACAATGGCGCCGACCAGGCTCGCCGCCACCGCCACCTTCATCGAGGTGAACAGGAACGGCACCGAGGCCGGCACCCGCAGCTTCCAGAAGATCTGCGAGACACTGGCATTGTAGGTGTGCACCAGGTCGAGATGCATGAGTTCGGGCGAGCGCAGGCCCTTCACCATGCCCACCGTCACCGGGAAGAACGACAGGTAGGTCGAGATCATCGCCTTTGGGATCAGACCGCTGATGCCGATCGCCCCCAGCACGACAATGATCATCGGCGCCACCGCCAGAATGGGAATCGTCTGGGAGGCGATGATCCACGGCATCAGGCTGCGGTCGAGCGTCGCCACATGCACGATGCCGACCGCGATGACGATGCCGAGCGCCGTGCCGAAGGCAAAGCCGAGCAACGTCGACGACAGGGTCACCCAGGCATTGTAGACGAGGCTTCGGCTCGATGTGATGGGCCGCAGGAAGGTGTTCTCGAAGAAGTTCACCGCCACCTGATGCGGCGCCGGCAGCGTCGGCTTGGGCTGCGACAGCGTCTTGCCGATGAATTCGCTCAAGGTATGGGTTTCGCCGGCGCGCCGGTCGAGGTCGCGCTGGAACGGCGCGTTTAGGATGACGGCGAAGACATACCAGAGCACCACCATGCCGAGGAGGATGGAGGTCACGGGGATGAGTTTTTCGCGGAAGGTGTCCATCTAGCGCGCCTCGCCAGCGGGGCGCCCTCCTCTCCCCNGAGGTCACGGGGATGAGTTTTTCGCGGAAGGTGTCCATCTAGCGCGCCTCGCCAGCGGGGCGCCCTCCTCTCCCCAGCGGGGAGAGGGTGGCCGGAGCGAAGCGGAGGTCGGGTGAGGGGGTAGAAATCTTTCCGTCGAGACAAGCCAAGATCGTATCCAGGACCGCTCGGCGCTCAGCCAAAACTTCGTGATTCCAGAAGCGCAGAACCGAATAACCTTGTCCGTTCAGCCAGGCTGTCCTGGCGGGATCGGTCAGTGAATTCGCGTGTTGGCTGCCATCAAGTTCGACAATCAGCCCCTGCTCGCGGCAGACGAAGTCCGCGATGAAAGGTCCGAGCGGCACTTGCCGCACAAATATGTAGCCGTTGAGATGACGTCCTCTCAATTCCCCCCAAAGCCGGTATTCAGCTTCGGTCTCGTCAAACCGCAGCTTTCGGGCGCGAGCGGTTGCCCCGACATTTCTCTTGGTCGGATCCGTCGGCGCCGCCCCCTCACCCGACCTCCGCTTCGCTCCGGCCACCCTCTCCCCGTTGGGGAGAGGAGCCAGCCGGTCGTTCGCCCCCTCAATCATCATAGCTGTGCCCTGCCCTCAAGNCCTCTCCCCGTTGGGGAGAGGAGCCAGCCGGTCGTTCGCCCCCTCAATCATCATAGCTGTGCCCTGCCCTCAAGCCATCGCGTACCCTGGCCGCGATCGCCAAAAATTCCGGCGTCTCGCGGATGTCCAGTGGCCGCTCCTTTGGCAGCGTCGATTCGATGATGTCGGTAACCCGACCTGGGCGCGGCGACATGACGACGATGCGCGTTGAAAGATACACCGCCTCGGGGATGGAATGGGTGACGAAGCAGATCGTCTTGTTGGTGCGCGCCCACAATTCCAGAAGCTGTTCATTGAGATGGTCGCGCACGATCTCGTCCAGCGCGCCGAAGGGCTCGTCCATCAGCAACAGGTCGGCGTCGAAGGCGAGCGCGCGGGCGATCGAAGCGCGCTGCTGCATGCCGCCGGAAAGCTGCCAGGGGTATTTCTTCTCGAAGCCGGAGAGGTTGACGAGCTCCATAGTGCGCTTGATGCGCTCGGCCTGCTCCGCTCTCGAAAGGCCGATGATCTCCAGCGGCAGCGCCACGTTACGCTCGATCGTGCGCCACGGGAAAAGGGCTGCCGCCTGGAAGACGTAGCCATAAGCGCGTTTCTCGCGCGCCTGTTCCGGCGTCATGCCGTTGACCGAGATCGTGCCCGATGTCGGTTTTTCCAGATCGGCGATGACGCGCAGCAAGGTGGTCTTGCCGCAGCCCGATGGGCCGATGAAGGAGACGAACTCGCCCTTGCCGATGGTCAGGTCGACATTGGAGAGCGCCTCTACCGGACCGTCATTGGTCTGAAAGGTAAGGCCAAGTCTGCTTGCCGAGACGACGGCTGGCGATTCTCCCGTCATCGCTTGCTGCCTGCCTCTCGCAGCCGCCCAGGATGAAATGCCGTTGCATTCGCGTTGATGTTGCTTTCCACTCGTCCAATCCCACCCACTCGACGCCCGGAGCCTTGCCGATGTCGCCCAAACCCACTTGTCACCTTATCCGTCCTGAAAGCACTTATGAAGGCAAGCAGGGATTGACCTATTTTGCCGGCATTGCAGCCGAGACGGTCGGCTCGTCCGGCATCTGCATGCATCTGCTCACCCTGCCGCCTGGCGCCCGCGCCAAGGCGCATCTGCATGAAAGCCATGAGACGGCGATCTATGTGCTCTCGGGCGAGGTCCACACATGGTATGGCGACAGGCTCGAGAACCACATCGTCGTCAAGGCCGGCGACCTCTTCTACATCCCGGCCGGCGTACCGCATCTGCCGGCCAATCTGAGCAACGCCCCGTCCTCGGCCGTCATCGCCCGCACCGATCCCAATGAACAGGAAAGCGTCGTCCTGTTGCCGGAACTGGATGCGCTGGTGGCCTGACGCTGACGGGACTGCCGTCATTTGCACCGCGCCACTTCGCCCATGACATTGCCGTCGTCGTCGGCGACCGTCAACTTCTTGGCGTTCTTGGCGCTGCGCTTGATGGTGAATTTGGTCGGCTCCTGTCCTTCTTCGCCTTCCGCCTCGCACGTCGCCGTCACCACCAGCGAACCATCAGCCTGCGCTTGCTTCTCCGTGAAGGTGCAGGCGCTGGCGGCGGTGATCAACGCCTCGTCGGTCAAAAGCAGCATCCGATCGGCGGCGACCTCCTGGCCGTTGCGGTTGATGCAGCCATATTTGTCGCCATAGGGTTTCGACAGGTCGATCCCTGCCGCATGGGCCTGACCCGCAGCCAGCCCGGCAAGAACCGCTACGAATAGAACCAACCCACGCACACTCATTCCCCCGAAACCAACATCACGAACACGGCAGCAGCGGCCCCATTTCTTCGAGGCCGGGGATGGTCACGAAGAAACCACCCTCGCCCTTGTTGGTGACCACAACGGTTTCAGCCGTCGTCCCCGCCTCGCCCTCGGCGGAACAGGTCGCATCAAGCGATTGCGTGCCCGGCGCCCACGTCAATTGCTGCGCGAACCGGCAGCCGCTGCCATAGGTCTCGATGCCCTCGGCGGTCAGCACGATATAATCGTCGCGGCCCTGAAAGCCGGCCTTTGCAAAGACACAACCGGCATCGTTGCCCCAGAAGCCCACCAGCCTCTCGGCCCCTGTTGCCGGACCAGCGACCACCATCGCCACGACCAGTGAAATGAGCGCCCCCGGGCTCCGCAACGTCAAACGCCTGTCGCCGGAATGCCGGTGCGTTCGACCTTGCGCGGCGCGGTGATGTCCTTCCAGGTCGATAGAGCCCGGTTGACCGCCGCGTTCGGCTCGCGGGCGACGAATTCGCCATGGCCGGGCTTGGCCTTGACCTCCGCTTCCTCGACCGACAATTCGCCGCGCGAAAAGACGAAGCGCGGCAGGCCGGTCACCTCAAAACCTTCGAAGACGTTGTAGTCGATCACCGATTGCTGCTTCTTCGAGGTGATGGTCTTCTTGGCGCTGGGGTCCCACACCACGATGTCGGCGTCCGCGCCTTCGACGATGGCGCCTTTCCTAGGATACATGTTGAGGATCTTGGCGATGTTGGTCGAAGTCACCGCGACGAACTCGTTCATCGTCAGCCGCCCGGTGTTGACGCCCGTCGTCCACAGCACGGGCAAGCGGTCTTCAAGCCCGCCGGTGCCGTTCGGGATCTTGGTGAAATCGCCGACGCCGTTGCGCTTCTGCTTGGTGGTGAAGGCGCAGTGGTCGGTCGCCACCACCTGCAGCGATCCCGCCTGCAGGCCGGCCCACAGCGAATCCTGGTGCAGCTTGTTGCGGAAGGGCGGACTCATGACGCGGCGCGCCGCATGGTCCCAATCCTTGTCGAAATACTCGCTTTCATCCAGCGTCAGATGCTGGATCAGCGGCTCGCCGAAAACCCGAATGCCCTTCTGGCGGGCGCGGCGGATGGCTTCGTGGCTCTGCTCGCAGGACACATGCACGACATAGAGCGGCACGCCGGCCATGTCGGCGATCATGATGGCGCGGTTGGTCGCCTCGCCCTCCACTTCCGGCGGCCGCGAATAGGCGTGTCCCTCGGGGCCATTATTGCCGGCGGCGAGCAGCTTTTGCGACAGCGCCGCAACCACGTCGCCATTCTCGGCATGAACGAGCGGCAGCGCGCCGAGATCGGCGCAGCGCTGGAACGACGCGTACATCTCGTCGTCGTCCACCATCAGCGCGCCCTTGTAGGCCATGAAATGCTTGAACGAGGTAATGCCTCTGTCGACGACGGTGGCCATCTCGTCGAACACCTGCTTGCCCCACCAGGTGATCGCCATGTGGAAGGAGTAGTCGCAGGCAGCCTTCGAGGTCTTGTTGTCCCACATCTGCAACGCTTCCAGCAGCGATTGCTGCGGCGCCGGCAGGCAGAAATCGACCACCATCGTGGTGCCACCGGAAAGGGCCGCACGCGTCCCGGACTCGAAATCGTCGGCCGAATAGGTGCCCATGAACGGCATTTCGAGATGGGTGTGCGGATCGATGCCGCCCGGCATGACGTAACAGCCGCTGGCGTCGAACTCATGGTCGCCATGCAGGTTCGAGCCAATGGCGACGATCTTGCCGTGCTGCATCAGCACATCGGCCTTCCAGGTGCGGTCGGCGGTGACGATGGTGCCGTTTCGGATGACTTTGGTCATTGTCGTGTTCCCTTGTTCTCTTCGCGCTTCTTGTGAGCGTCGTTTTGAATACAGATCTTAGTTCACGCCACGATCCCCGCTGTCTCTACCACCGCATGGAACAGCACGTCGGCGCCGGCGCCGGCCCATTCCTTGGTGATTTCCTCAGCCTCGTTNCCACGATCCCCGCTGTCTCTACCACCGCATGGAACAGCACGTCGGCGCCGGCGCCGGCCCATTCCTTGGTGATTTCCTCAGCCTCGTTGTGTGACAACCCGTCAACGCAGGGGCACATCACCATGGCGGTCGGCGCAACGCGGTTGATCCAGCAGGCGTCGTGGCCGGCGCCGGAGACGATGTTGCGGTGGGAATAGCCGAGCCGATCGGCGGCGTCGCGGATCGCCTTGACGCAGCCGGCATCGAAGGTGACCGGATCGAAAGCGCCGACCTGCTCGACCTTGTACTGGATGTCGAGCGCCTCACAGATCGTGTCGATGCCTTCGCGTATGCGCCCATCCATCGCGTCCAGCACTTCCTTCTCGGGCGAGCGGATGTCGATGGTGAAGACGGTGCGCCCGGCGATGATGTTGCGCGAGTTCGGAAACACCTCCATGTGGCCGACCGCGCCGACGGCGTCGGGCTGGTAGTCCATGGCGATCTCGTGCACCAGTTCGATGACCCGAGCCATGCCGAGCCCGGCATTACGGCGCTTGGGCATCGGGGTCGAGCCGGTATGCGCCTCCTTGCCGGTCAGCGTTACCTGCAGCCATTTCAGGCCCTGGCCGTGGGTGACGACGCCAATGTCGATGCCTTCGTCCTCGAGGATCGGCCCCTGCTCAATATGCAGTTCGAAGAAGGCGTGGATCTTGCGATCACCGACTTTCTCGGTGCCTTTCCAGCCGATGCGCTCCAGTTCCTCGCCAAATTTCCTGCCCTGTTTATCAGTGTGCTGATACACGTCCGCCTGATCGAGCACACCGGCGAACACGCCGGACGCCATCATAGCCGGGGCAAAGCGCGAGCCTTCCTCATTGGTCCAGTTGGTGACGACGATCGGATGCCTGGTCTGGATGCCGAGATCGTTAAGCGAGCGGATGATCTCCAGCCCGCCGAGCACGCCGAGCACGCCGTCATACTTGCCGCCGGTCGGCTGCGTGTCGAGATGGCTGCCGACATAAACCGGCGGCAGGCTGGGATCAGCACCTTCCCGCCGGGCAAACATGGTGCCCATCTCGTCCAGGCCCATTTCGAGCCCGGCCGCCTCGCACCAGCGCTTGAACAGATGCCGTCCCTCGCCGTCCTCGTCGGTCACGGTCTGGCGATTGTTGCCGCCGGCAATACCGGGGCCAATCTTCGCCATCTCCATGATGGAATCCCACAAACGGTCTGAATTGATTCGCAGATTCTCGCCTGGGGCGGCCATTCAAAGTCCTCTCATTTCATATAACCAACCGGGCGGCGGTTCCCGCCGCCGCCCGACTGGCTGGATAGATTAGTCGATCGCCCTCAGCACTTCTCTGACATGGTCGATCAATTCGTTGATCTGGCCCTTGGTGATGATCAGTGGCGGCGACAGCGCGATGATGTCGCCGGTGGTGCGGATCAGCGCGCCGCGCTCGAACGCCTTGACGAAGGCCGAGAAGGCCCGCTTGGTCGGGCTGCCGGCGATCGGCGCCAGTTCGATCGCGCCGATCAGGCCGATATTCCTGATGTCGATGACATGCGGCTCGTCCTTCAGCGAATGCAGCGCATCTTCCCAGTAGGGCGCCAGTTCCTCGCCGCGGGTCAGCAGGCACTCTTCCTTGTAGGTGTCGAGCGTGCCGAGTGCCGCGGCGCACGCAATCGGATTGCCCGAATAGGTGTAGCCGTGGAAGAACTCGATCATGTGCTCGGGGCCGGTCATGAAGGCGTCGTGGATTTCCTTCTTCACGAACACCGCGCCCATCGGGATGACGCCGTTGGAGACGCCCTTGGCGGTGGTCATGATGTCGGGCGTGACGCCGAAATAATCCGCTGCGAACGGCGCGCCGAGACGGCCGAAACCGGTGATGACCTCGTCGAAGATCAGCAAAATGCCGTGCTTGGTGCAGATCTCGCGCAGTTTCTGCAGATAGCCCTTCGGCGGCAGGATGACGCCGGTGGAGCCGGCGACCGGTTCGACGATGACGGCGGCGATGGTCGAGGCGTCATGCAGGGCAACGATGCGCTCCAGCTCGTTGGCGAGTTCCGCGCCATATTCCGGCACGCCCTTGGAGAAGGCGTTCTTTTCCGGCAGATGCGTGTGCGGCATGTGGTCGACGCCGCCGAGCAGCGTGCCGAACATCTTGCGGTTGGTGACGATGCCGCCGACCGAGATGCCGCCGAAATTGACGCCGTGATAGCCGCGTTCGCGGCCGATCAGGCGGGTGCGCGCGCCCTCGCCCTTCACACGGTGATAGGCGATCGCCATCTTCAGCGCCGTTTCGACCGATTCCGAACCGGAATTGGTGAAGAAGACATGGTCCATGCCCTTGGGCGCGAGATCGACCAGGCGGTTTGCCAGTTCGAACACGATCGGGTGGCCCATCTGGAAGGCCGGCGCATAGTCGAGTTCGGCCGCCTGGTGCTGGATCGCCTCGGTGATCTTGGGACGGCAATGGCCGGCATTGACGCACCAGAGGCCGGCGGTGCCGTCGAGCACCTTGCGGCCGTCGCTGGTGGTGTAGTGCATGTCCTTGGCGGAAACGAACATGCGCGGCGCCTGTTTGAACTGCCGGTTTGCCGTGAACGGCATCCAGAATGCGCTGAGATCGTTCGGCGTGACTTTCAGCCGGTTGGACATGACCAAGACTTCCCCTTGTAACCTGTTTCGGTGCGGCTAACGCTTGGTCTTTCCAAAGCTTGGTCTTTGCTGCGTTTTCATGCTACGCAAATTTTTGACCGATTGGACAAACGTTAGCACCGCCCTGTCGGCGGTCAAGGGATTACTAGCGGAAATGCGGCCTGCGAAGTGCGCTCCACGGGTAAGAGAAAAACTGGTCCAGAGAATTGGTCCAGATGAACCCTGCGGCCAAGGCTTGCAGGGGTGAGCGGCGCCATGGAAGGCTCAGCCCCTCGCCGCACCCGCATCCAGCAGGAAAAGCGCGAACTGATCCTGGAGGCAGCCCTCGAAGTCTTCTCCGCCAACGGCTTTCGCGGTTCGACCATCGACCAGATCGCCGAGGCCGCCGGGATGTCGAAGCCGAACCTGCTCTACTATTTCCGCCGCAAGGAAGACATCCACGAAACGCTGATGGAGCGGCTGCTGGCGACGTGGCTGGCGCCGCTACGTGAACTCGACGACATCGGCGACCCCCTGACCGAGCTCAGGAGCTACATCCGGCGCAAGCTCGAAATGGCGCGTGATTTTCCCAGGGAAAGCCGGCTGTTCGCCAACGAGATCCTGCAAGGTGCGCCGCGCATCATGCCGCTGCTGGCGGGTGAGCTGAAAACGCTGGTCGACGAGAAGGCCAACGTCATCAAGGGCTGGATGCGCGCAGGAAAAATCGCCCGCACCGATCCCTGGCACCTGATCTTTTCGATCTGGGCGACGACGCAGCACTATGCCGATTTCGATGTCCAGGTCCGCGCGGTGCTTGGGCCCGATCGCGGCGGCGACGGCCGCTTCGAGGATGCGGCGCGGTTTCTGGAGCAGTTGTTCATTGATGGGCTGAAGCCGAAGGGCTGACCTTGGGCGTCAGGCGCTGCGGCGCTCCGCCGGCATCGCCTCAAGCAAATTCTGCAGCTTCTCGATCGAATTCTGTTCGGCCAGCGGCGTGTAGACGATCAGCTTCATGTCCGAGCCGTCGTCGATCGACAGGCTCATATGCTCGAACGTCATGGCGCCGGCGCTCGGATGTCGGACATGTTTCACCCCCGACAATCGGCGTGCCACGTCGCGTTGCGGCCACCAGTCGCGAAACTCCGGACTTGAGCGCGTCATAAGCACGATCAGCCGCTCGAAATCCGCATCGCCCACATAGCGGGCGCTTTCCGCCCGGAACGAGGCCAGCACGGTGCGCGCCAATTGCTCCCAGTCAACCAGCAGGAGCCGGTGATGCGGATTGGTGAACACCATGTGGACGATGTTGCGGGCGTCGCCCTCTAGCAGGCCATAATCACCGAACACCGCTACCGCCGCCGGATTCCAGGCCAGCACATCCCAGCGCCGCCCGACGACATAGGCCGGCTGCAGCACCAGGCTCTCCAGCATATGCATTAGCGGGCCATCGACCTTTTCCGGCGCAGCCACGCGGTTCTCCGGTTGCTGGCGGCCTGCCAGGATGAACAGATGCCGCCTTTCAACGGCGTCGAGGCGCAGCGCTTCGCTGAGCGCCGCTAGCACCTCCACCGAGGGTCTGACCTCGCGCCCCTGCTCTAGCCATGTGTACCAGGTGGTGCCGACGCCGGCGATCATCGCCACTTCCTCGCGACGCAAGCCTGGCGTGCGTCTCCGCAGGCCGGTCGCGATGCCGGTGGCGGACGGCGTCAATCTTTCGCGGCGCGAGCGCAGGAAGGCGCCAAGCTCGCGCCGGCGGCTGTCTTCAGCGGAGTGCGTGGGGGCATCCATGAGAGCTATTATAGCAGTATTGATACCAGGATAAAGTTTGAACTGTTTGGGCTGAGTCAGGCGCCCCATCTTCCATCCAGAGAGATGGAGGCTCTGAATATGGATCTGAAAGACAAGACAATCCTCATCACCGGTTCGACCGACGGCGTCGGCCGTGTCGTCGCGCAAAGGCTGGGCGCCGGCGGCGCGCGCGTGCTGGTGCATGGCCGTGACGCGGCTCGCGGCAAGGCAACCGTCGCAGAAATCGAATCCGCCGGCGGCAAGGCCGAGTTCCTCGCCGCCAACCTCGCCTCGCTAGCCGAGGTCCGCCGCCTTGCCGAGGCCGTACGCGCAAAAACCGACCGGCTCGACATCCTCATCAACAATGCCGGCATCGGCACGGCCGGCGCCAAGCGACAGCTCAGCGCCGACGGCTTCGAACTGCGCTTTGCGGTCAACTATCTCCCCGGTTTCCTGCTGACCTCGGAACTGCTGCCGCTGCTCAAGGCGAGTTCGCCGGCGCGCATCATCAACGTCGCTTCGGCCGGCCAGCAGGCGATCGATTTCGGCGATGTCATGCTGACACGTTCCTATGACGGCGTGCGCGCCTATTGCCAGAGCAAGCTGGCGCAGATCCTGTTCACCATCGACCTGGCCGGAGAGTTGAAAGGCAGCGGCGTCACCGTCAACGCTCTGCATCCAGCGAGCTACATGAACACCACCATGGTCCGCCAAGCCGGCGTGACGCCATGGAGCTCGGTCGAGACCGGCGCCGACGCCATTCTCAACCTCGCGACATCGCCCGCCCTGGAGGGCCGCAGTGGCCTCTATTTCGATGGCCTAAAGGAATCCCGCGCCGAAGCACAAGCCTATGACGCCAAGGCCAGACAGCAATTGCGAACCCTGAGCCTCGACTTCGTCGGCCAAGTCTCCGCAAAATCGAAGGAACAGCATTCATGACCGGCAAGATCGAACACACGGTCGTCATCGGCGGCTCATCCGGCATCGGCCTCGCAACGGCGCGAAAACTGCTGGGCCCAGGCATGAAGGTGACCATCACCGGACGAAGCCAGGACAAGCTCACCAGCGCCTGGAAGAGCCTCGGCGGCGCCGCCGAAAAAGCTGCCTTCGATGCTTCGAAGCCGGATGAAGTCCGCCATTTCTTTGGGGAACTCGGACCGTTCGATCACCTCGTGCTGGCTGCCAGCGGCGGCAAGGGACTTGGGCCGTTCGAAACCCTCGATCTCTCAGACATCGCCGGCGGCGTCGACGAGAAAGTCAGGCCGCAGCTGTCCTGCCTGCAGGCTGCCTTGCCGACGCTCAACAGATCGGGATCGGTCACTTTCATCTCGGCGGTGTCGGCACAATTGTCGGCGCCCGGCGTGGCTGGCATTGCCGCCGTCAACGGCATGCTGTTGACGGTGGTGCCGATCCTGGCGGTCGAACTGAAGCCGCTGCGCGTCAATGTCGTGGCGCCCGGCGTCATCGACACGCCGTGGTGGGATTTCCTGGCCGAAGACCAGCGGCAGGCGGTGTTCAGCGAATATGCCGGCAAAACCCCGGTGGGCAGGATCGGCCGCGCCGAAGACGTCGCCGGCGCAATCGCCTTTCTAGTCTCCAACGGCTTCATGACCGGCCAGGTGCTGACCTGCGACGGCGGCCTGCGCTACGCGGCGTGACCTTACAGCGACTGCGCGATCAGCGTGAGAAGGCCTCCGGCCAGTGCGACGTTGCCTACGAAACCGTTGATGCGCGACGCCCGGTCCGGGCCCTGATGGTCCCAGAAATTGTGGAACATCGGCGTGGCGACGATGAGAAACAGCAGCAGCACGGCGCAGGCGGTCGCAGTCCACAGGCCGGCCATCAACAGCGCGCCGGCAATGGTCTGCAGGACGATGCCGGCCCACAACGCCAATCTCGCCTGCGGCACGCCGCGCGCGGTCATCAGCCCGGTCAGGAAGGTCTCGTTCTGAACATTGCGCAGGCCGGCGCAAACGAAGGCGCCGCCGAGCAACAGGCGGCCGAGAAACAAAAAGGTCGAAGGCAAATCGACAGGCATGAAATCTTCCCCGTACTTAAGCATGAAACAGGTGGAGCGCCGCCCTTTCCACGGCGCTCCATGACTAACCGGACGGTCAGGCTGCTTTGGCAGCCGGCATCGGGTGAATGGCGTGGAACGGGATGCAGAGCCGGTTCCAGGTGTTGATCATGCCGATCGCGACCGACAGCTTGACCAGTTCCTCTTCCGAGAAGTGCTCTAGCGTGCGGGCATAGAGTTCGTCCGAAACGCCATTGTTGGCGATCAGGGTCGTTGCCTCGGTCCAAGCAAGCGCCGCGCGTTCGCGCTCGGAAAACAGCGGCGATTCCTTCCAGGCCGAAACCAGATAGAGCCGTGTCTCGGTTTCGCCATCGCGCCTCGCCTCGCGGCTATGCATCTCGACGCAGTAGGAGCAGCCATTGATCTGCGAGGCGCGGAGCTTGATCAAATGCAGCAGGCTCACTTCAAGCCCGCATTCGTCGACCGCCTTGTTGAGCGCCGACACGGCTTTCATGATCTCAGGCGCCTTGGCGAAGAATTGCAGTCTCTGTTTCATCGTCTTTCCTTTCACATCTGTTTGCGGGGGATTAAATCTGTTTGGTCGAAGCGGGTTTCTGCGGCCGCTGATGGCGCGCCACAAAGGCACAGCTGGCGGCAAACGATCGCGGATCGCCTTCGGCCTTGTAGTCAGCCACGATGTCGGACAACCGGGTTTCCGCGAGAGCGGCACGATAGGCACGCTCGGCTTTCAGCATCGCGGCATTGATGCCGCACGGCTTCACATAGGCCGAAGCATCGATCTTGACCGGGCCGCGCTGGCGGATCTCGCCGCAGCGGAAGGCCGGCTCGCGACCCTCGACCGCAAGCACGATATCGAGCAGCGTGATGCGCTCGGCCGGACGCGCCAGCCGGTAGCCGCCCGCCGGTCCCGGCACCGATTCCAGGATGCGCGCAGCAGTCAGCTGGTTCAGATGTTTCAGCAGATAGCTCGGCGACAGGCCGAAGGACTCTGCCAAAGCAGCACCCGGTATCGTGCTGTTGCCCTCCACGCTGGCCAGTGTGGCCGCGCAATGGATGGCCGCTTCTACACCCTCGCCCAGTTTCACGATGTTGCGCTCCTATTCATGGATATCTTTTATCCTAGATAGATTTTATCTGCAATAGTAAAATGAAAAACGGCGCTCGAAAGCGCCGCTTTTTTCTTCGACCCGTTCCTTACTCTGCGGCCACCTTGGCCATCGGGTTGTTCGGGTGCGTCGTCCAGTTGGCATAGATCGGCGACACCGGCTTGCCGGTGCGCTGGTCCATGACGCCGGCGGCCAGCGGCTCCATGGTGATGCAGTTCTCGACCGGGCAGACATTGACGCACAGATTGCAGCCGACGCATTCGGCCTCGATCACCTCGAAATGCCTGACGCCGTCGACCATGTTGGTGATTGCCTGGTGCGAAGTGTCCTCGCAGGCGATGTGGCAGCGGCCGCATTTGATGCAGGCGTCCTGGTCGATATGCGCCTTGGCGATGTAATTGAGGTTGAGATACTGCCAGTCGGTGACGTTGGGCGTGGCGCGGCCGACAATGTCGTTGAGCGAGGCGTGGCCTTTCTCGTCCATCCAGTTTTCGAGACCGGCGATCATCTCCTGCACGATCTTGAAGCCGTAAGTCATCGCCGCCGTGCACACCTGCACATTGCCGGCGCCGAGCGCCATGAATTCAGCCGCATCGCGCCAGGTGGTGATGCCGCCAATGCCGGAGATCGGCAGGCCGCGCGTTTCCGGATCGCGGGCGATCTCGGCCACCATGTTCATGGCGATCGGCTTCACCGCCGGGCCGCAATAGCCGCCATGCGAGCCCTTGCCGTCGATGGTCGGCTGCGGCGCGAAACTGTCGAGGTCGACGCCGGTGATCGAGTTGATGGTGTTGATCAGCGACACCGCGTCGGTTCCGCCGGAGAGTGCGGCGCGCGCCGGCTTGCGCACATCGGTGATGTTCGGCGTCAGCTTGGTGATGACAGGCATGCGGGTGTTGGCCTTGCACCAGCGCACTACCATTTCGATGTATTCAGGCACCTGGCCGACAGCCGCGCCCATGCCGCGTTCCGACATGCCGTGCGGGCAGCCGAAATTGAGCTCGATGCCGTCGGCTTCGGTCTCCTCGACCACCGGCAGAATCGCCTTCCAGCTTTCCTCGACGCATGGCACCATCAGTGAGACGACGATGGCGCGGTCGGGCCAGTCCTTCTTGACCTGCTTGATCTCGCGCAGATTGACCTGCAAATCGCGGTCGGTGATCAGCTCGATATTGTTGAGGCCGAGCAGGCGCCGGTCCGCCCCCCAGATCGCGCCATAACGCGGGCCGTTGACGTTGACCACCGGCGGACCTTCTTCGCCCAGCGTCTTCCACACGACGCCGCCCCAGCCCGCCTTGAAGGCGCGGATGACATTGTAGGCCTTATCGGTCGGCGGCGCCGAAGCCAGCCAGAACGGATTGGGCGATTTGATGCCGACGAAATTGTTGCGGATGTCTGCCATGACAGGTCCCTTTCAATCGAGACGAAGGAGCATTTCCACGGGTGCGAGAATGCCGCCTTTAAGCGCGGGGGTGAGATTGGCGATCTTGGTGCCGGCGTTCTCGCCCATGATAAGATTAACGCCAGGCGGTGGCTTTTTTCCTTCCGCCTGCGCCGCAGCCATGCGCGCCCGTATCGTGTCGAAAAATTCGATGGCGAAGGCGCCACGAGGGCGCTCGGCGGTTACAGAGAACCCCGCGGCGGCGGCAGCCGAACGATAGTCGTCGGGCGTGGCAACGAAGGACATGCTCTCGTCGGATGCCCATGGCAGCGGATAGGTCAGCGCACCTGCCTTGAGCCGCATCACATCGTAGACGGCAAAGACGCCGCCCGGCTTGAGCACACGCGCCGCCTCGCTCATCAGCTTTTTCTTGTCGGGAAGATTCATGCCGACATGCAGGATCATGGCCGTATCAAAGCTTTTGTTGCTGAACGGCATGTCCAGCGCGCTGCCCTGCACGAACCGGACTTTGTCGGCCATTCCCACCCGCTTCGACAGGCTGGTCGCGATGTCGACATAGCTTTGCGTCAGATCAATGCCGGTGACATCGGCGCCGGCGTTGTTGGCGGCGAAACGGGCTGGACCACCCACGCCGGAACCAATGTCGAGCAGCCTGGCCCCCGGCTTCAAACCCATCTGGCCGATGAGTTCCCTGGTGGCGGCGATACCGCCAATGTGGAACTCGTCGACCGCTTCGAGATCGCCAGCGCGTAGATGGGCAATTTCCACGCCGGTATCGGCGAGCACGGCAAGAATGTGCTGCTCAAGATCCGAGACGTCGTAGTGACGCGCGATGCCTGATTCCACTGAGGCCATGATCTCTATCCCTGTGCCAGACTCCGGTTGATGCTCTCCGCCGCATCGCGGCCTTGCGCGACGGCCGATACCGTCAAATCATCGCCGCCAAAAATGCAGTCGCCGCCGGCCCAGACATTGGCGAGCGAGGTTCGCCCTTCCGCATCGACCTTGATGCGGCCGGCTTCGAGGTCGATCGAGGCACCGCTTCCGTTGAGGGCTGCCGGCACAAAACTCTGGCCGATCGCCTTGAACACCTGGTCGGCGGCCAGCGTCAGCCGCTCGCCGGTGCCGACAAGCCTGTCGCCGTTCATCGCGGTGTATTCGAGTTCGATGCCCGACACTTTGCCACCTTCGGCGATGACCCGCTTCGGCTGCAGCCAGTGGCGGATGGTGACGCCGTTGGCGGCAGCCAGATCCTGCTCGAACTCGGAAGCGTTCATGTGTTCCTGGCCGCGCCGGTAGCAGATCGTCACCTCCTCGGCGCCGAGCAGCTTCGACTGCACGGCGGCGTCGATCGCCGTCATGCCGCCGCCGATGACGACGACGCGCCGGCCGACCGGCAGGCTCGCGAGATCGTTGGCCTGGCGTAGCTCGGCGATGAACTCGACCGCATTGACGACGCCATCGGCGTCCTCGCCATCCGTGCGCAACGCATTCACGCCACCAAGCCCCATGCCGAGGAAGACGGCATCGTAATTCAGGATCAGGTCCGACAGCTGGTAGTCGCGGCCGAGCGCCTTGCCGTTATGGATATCGATGCCGCCGATCCCCGTGACATAGTCGACCTCGGCCTGGGCGAAATTGTCGATGCTCTTGTAGGCGGCGATGCCATATTCATTGAGGCCGCCGGCCTTCGGGCGGGCTTCCAGTATGGTCACCTCGTGGCCATGGCGGGCGAGCCGGTGCGCGGCGGCGAGGCCGGCCGGACCGGCGCCGACCACGGCGACCGACTTGCCGGTTGTTTCAGCACGCGGATAAAACTGCTTGTGCTCGGCCATCGCGACATCGGTGGCATATCGCTGCAGGCGGCCGATCTGCACCGGCTTGCCTTCCGCCACCTCGCGCACGCAGACCTCTTCGCACAGCGTCTCGGTCGGGCAGACGCGGGCGCACATGCCACCCAGAATGTTCTGGTCGAAAATCGTCTTGGCCGAACCGATCGGGTTGCCGGTCGAGATCTGGCGGATGAACAGCGGAATGTCGATCGAGGTCGGGCATGCGTTCATGCACGGCGCGTCGTAGCAGAAATAGCAGCGGTCGGATTCGACCAGCGCCTCGTGATGATCGAGCGGCGGATGCAAGTCGGAAAAATTCTCGGCGTACTGGTCGGCGGCAAGCCGTCCGCCGGCAATGCCGTCCTTGAACTGGCCTTCTGGCATCGTCAGTTCCCCTGTTCTCGTTTTGGGGAAGGCTAGCACGTTTTATTTTTTTATCAATTGGTCAATTTTCGACCCAAGCCGCTGAAAAGACTAGCTGATAATATGATTTAGTTGCTCATGTTATGAGTGACGGTTGCGTCCTCAAAGAGGGGAGCGCGACAAGCTCCAAGTCGCGGCAAGCTGTTCCAGGCCAGCGCGAAATGATAGGGCGCTTGAGCACGATGCGCGGCTTTCATTCAACGGAGAAGGCGATGACCGATGATAGGGAGACGGCTCACCGGTGGGAGCCCGTGGGAGATTTACCTCCGGCTGCCTGTCAGGTGGGGCGTCTGCGAACCGACAATTACTTTGTGAAAAGGCCTTGGAGAGCGGCCCCGGAGAAGCGAGAATACTCAACCGGAGGAAGCGATGTCCAAGTTCCAAATGCAGATCGAGACCACGCACCCGATCCTGTTTCTCTCCGACGCATCGCCGAACGTGAGATTTCCCGACAACACAGGCCAGTCCTTTGCGACAGCGACGGCTAATTGCTTGTGTTTCTATGTGCTCTCCTATGTCGACGGAGCCTCGCTCGTCACCGTCAGTGACGAGAAATGTGATGCCGGGGGAAAAGAAATGTTCACCGGTGTTATCGAGGCTGCGACTGGCGTGCTAACCGTGAGCGACAGCGCTTCGTTCCACTATCTAAATATACCCGTTCCACCCGGTCCTGTGTCGGTCGAAATCTGGGCCGACGACGACAGGAACCCCGAATGGGTTTGGATCAAGCTCGGAGCAATCCAAAATCACTGAGCATCCGCCCACCGTCGTTTATGGGTTCACGACCTAGTACTGGACCTCAGGGAGTACCCCTGTGGATCGACCTGATCTCATCGGCGACCAGTTGCTGCAGCCGCCACAGATTGCGGTCGCGGATGCCGAATTCCTCGAGGTGGCTGACGGTGTTGTAGAGATATTCCGCGCCTGAGCCGACATGGCCGCAGGCTCTGGCAAGCACCCCCGCCACGGTGTCCAGCGGCTGCCCGAGCGAGGTTCCCCTGCCCGTCACCCCGACCCAGAAGCCGAGCGCCCGTATCCGGCCCTGCTGGGTGCGCACGGGAACCCACCGGACCGAGCTGACACTCTCATGATCGTCGATCTCGCGCCGCAGCAGTCTTTCGATCTGCTCCGGCTTGTCGCCGTCGGGCAGGCGGTAGATGACGCCGTCGCATCGGCCACCGCGTTCGAGCGCCATCATCAGCCCCGGCTGCGCGACGCTGCCGCGCCAGCGCACCATGTCGAGGCAGAAGGAGCGGTGCCAGCCGAAAGCGGTGGCGCGCTGGCGTTCGACGGATTCGAAAGCCGGCTTCCAGATCAGCGAGCCATAGGCGAACACCCACAAAGGCCCCTCGTCTGCTTCTTCAGACAGCCGCAAGGCTAATGTCCGGTATCCTCATCGTTCAGCTGCGTCCAACTGCAGTCGGGTCCGGGATCGACCTCTTCGCGATGACACAGTGACACAAGCTCAGGCGTGAGCGACATAAGGCGCATGAAACGACTACCCCTCGTTTGCCCCAAGGAAAGTCGAAAACCGCCCCAAGTGCAAGCCGCCGGTGGGGCGAAGTGCGGAACGATGTGTCAACGCAGCCGTTGAATTTGCTCCGGTTCGCTGTCGGATTCGCGTCGCTGAAAACGTCCTTTGATGGATCGGACGACGATCTATGCATGAAGGTGAGGAGACCGAAAATGCCGAAATCCCCAATGCCCTTCTTCTGGTACGAGTTGATGACCAGCGACCTCGATGCGGCGCAAGCATTTTACACCACCGTGGTCGGCTGGCGGGCCGAGCCCTTCGACAAAGCGCCCGGCATGCCGCGCTATATCGTGGTGAACTCCGCCGAGCGTGGCGTCGGCGGGCTGATGACCCTGCCCGAGGAAGCAGCCAGGACGGGTCTGAAGCCGGCCTGGTTCGGCTATATCCACACCAGCGATACCGTTGCCTCGACCGAGGCACTGAAAGCGGCGGGCGGGACTGTTCACCGCGAACCCGACGACATTCCCGGCGTCGGCCGCTTCTCCGTCGTCGCCGACCCGCAAGGCGCCGCCTTCATGTTCCTGCAGCCCAATGGTCCCGACCAGCCCGTCCTTCCGGCAACGACGCCGGGCCATGTCGGCTGGCATGAGCTCTATGCAGCGGACCGGGAGGCGGCCTTCGACTTCTATTCAAGCCAGTTCGGCTGGACTGATGCCGGCAGCATGGACATCGGCGATATGGGCATCTACCAGACCTTCGGGGCAGGCCCTGAATCCGGCGGCGGCATCATGAACAAGCCGCAACAGCTGCCGGTGCCGGTCTGGCTGTTCTATTTCAATGTCGACGCCATCGACGCAGCCGCCAAACGCGTCACCGACAATGGCGGCAAGATTGTCATGGGCCCGATGCCGGTGCCGACCGGCCAATGGATTGCCCAGTTCACCGATCCGCAAGGCGCATATTTCGCGCTGATCGCGCCGGGCCGCTGATACCCTGCGGTGCTCGCCCGCACGGAACTGCTCTCATGGCGCCGCCGGTGCGATGAGAGGCGCGTCCGGGGCGGTCATTCCGGCGCCAGCACCGCAACCTTGAGGTTCTCTTTCCTGGCGCCGCTGAGCTGGATCGTGGCTGCGCCAGGCGTCAGCTTGAAGCGCACGCTCTTGCGGATGCCGGGGCAGGTCTTCACGCCGCTGAAACCCGCTGATTTCACGGCTTGGCCATCCTGAATGACGTCGACCCAGGCCTCATCGGACAGGCTGATCTGGAGCTCTCCTTCCGCTGGCACGGCCACGTTTGCCGTCGCGCCGAACGTGCCGGCTGCCGGCGCGCGTTGCGGTGAGACGGTGAAGCTGACCGCATCGACCGGCTCCAGCGCCATATCCGCGGCTTCGCCAAAAGCAAGAGAGGCACCGGACTGCGCGGCGGGCGCTGCCGGAAACAGTTCCTGCTCGCGTGTCACCGGCCATTTGAAGGCATCGCAGCCAGCATCAGCGGCCATGGCGAAACTGGTGCTTGCGAGGATTGCGAACAGGCTGATGGCGACTTTTTTCATGGCGAAGGAACCCGTCTGGTTTGGAGTGTCTACTCGCAGATATACAACCTTAACGAGATATATGCAACCAAAACGAGAGCAAATTTCGAAGTCAGACTGGAAATAATTGCAATCACCGATTGTTGATGACAGGCCATGGGAAGTGAATGGTCCAGCGCCGGGTGATGATTTATGGCCGGGCCACATGGTTGGAAAAAATGGAGTTTAGATGAAGCTTTTTGACGGTCTCGCCAGATTTCAGCCGCAGGCACTCGGCGTCCTGCGCATCATCACAGCCCTGCAGTTCCTCGAGCATGGCTCGCAGAAACTGTTCAATTTTCCGGTCAGCGCCGAGCCTCACGCTCTTAGCGGCCTGACGGCGACGGCAGGCATCCTGGAATTCGCCGGTGGCATCCTGCTGGCGCTCGGTCTGTTGACCCGGCCGGTCGCGTTCCTTCTGGCCGGCGAGATGGCCATCGCGTATTTCATGGCGCACTACCCGCGCGACTTATTCCCGGTCAACAACAGCGGCGACGCGGCAATCTCCTTCTGCTTCATCTTCCTCTATCTGGTGTTTGCCGGCGCCGGCGCCTTCGCGCTCGACAACCGCCGCAGCACCTGACGCGCCTGATGCATGTCGCCCAAAAGTGCGCAGCGGTTTTGGGATAACGACTTGCACAAAACAAGAATCTGAAGCGCCTCGGCGAAGCCGAAGCGCTTCAGGCGCGCATTCGCTCCAACTTCGCGTCAAAGAGCGGTGTCGCCTGAACGCGAGCCGCGTGGCGCTTGCCTAAAAGTTCGATCTCAAAGCCGTCGCTCTTGTCTGCGATCTCCTTCGGCACATAGCCGATGGCGACGGATTTTTTCGAGTGATGCGCATAGCCGCCCGACGTCACCCAGCCGCGCACCGCGCCATCGTACCAGATCGGCTCGTCGCCGATGACATCGGCATCGTCGGCATCGAGGATAAATGTGCGCAGCCTGAGCTTGCCGCCCTGCTTGCGCTCGGCAAGAGCGCCGGTTTTACCGATGAAATCGGCATCCTTGCCATAGGCGACGAAACGGTCGAGTCCGGCCTCCAGCGGCCCGTAGATCGGCCGGTATTCACGCGCCCATGAGCCGTAGTTTTTCTCCAGCCGCAGCGCATTGAGCGCGCGCGAGCCGAACAGGCCGAGGCCGAATTCCTCGCCTGCCGCCATCAACGCCTGGAAGGCAGCGCGCTGATATTCCGGCGCCACCCAGATCTCGTAGCCGAGATCGCCGGTGTAGCTGACGCGGCCGACCAGGCACGGCGCCGTGCCGATGTCCATTTTCGCGACCGCCATGAAGGGGAATGCGGTGTTGGCGACATCCGCGCGGCTGACCTTCTCCAGCACCTCCCTCGCCTTGGGTCCGGCGATCGCCAGACCGGTCAGTTTCTGCCCCAGCGCCTCCATGCGCACTGAGCTATCCGCAGGTAAATGCGCCTCGAACCAGCGCATATGATACTGCTCGGCGATACCGGAGCCGGCGATGAACCACTCGGTCCCGTTGGAATTGGGGGCACCGATATTGGCCAGCGTGAAATCGCCGATGAGCTTGCCGTCGTCCTTCAGCATCGGCGCCAGCGTCATGCGGCCTGGCTTGGGCAACTTGCAGGCAAAGATCCGGTCGAGCCAAGCGGCCGCCCCTTCTCCCGTCACCTTGTATTTGGCGAAGTTCGAAATCTCCGCCAGGCCGACGCTCTCACGAACAGTCGCGACCTCATTGGCGACATGGGAAAAATCGCTGGACCGCCGCCACGAGAACTCGTCCCTGACACCCTCGGGCGCAAACCAGAGCGGCACTTCCAGCCCATAGGACACGCCCCATTGCGCGCCCTTGGCCGACAGCAGATCGTAGATCGGCGTCGTCTTCAGCTGCCGCCCGGCGGGCAGCTCCTCATTGGGGAAGCGGATCGAGAAGCGGCGCGAATAATTCTCGCGCACCTTGGCGTTGGTATAGGCCATCGTCGCCCAGTCGCCGTAGCGCGCGGCATCCATGGCCCAGATGTCGGCGCCGGGATCGCCCTCGATCATCCAGTTGGACAGCGCCAGGCCGACGCCGCCGCCCTGGCTGAACCCGGCCATTACACCGCAGGCGACCCAGAAGCCCGGCAGGCCGCGCACCGGCCCAACCAGCGGATTGCCGTCCGGCGCGAAGGTGAAGGGGCCGTTGATGATCTGCTTGATGCCGGTCCTCTCGAAGGCCGGGAAATGGCGGAAGCCGACCTCAAGCGACGGCGCGATGCGGTCGATGTCCGGCTCCAGCAATTCATGACCGAAATTCCACGGCGTCTGGAATTCGGACCAGACCTTATTGGCCTTCTCGTACGTGCCCATCAGCATGCCGCCGCGCTCCTGGCGCAGGTACAGCTCACCATCGAAATCGACGGCATGGATGATCTCGGTCCCGGTCTTGGCGTTCCACGCCGCCACCTCGGGCATATCCTCGGTGATCAGGTACATGTGCTCCATTGCCAGCACCGGCAGCTCCAGCCCGACCATGCGGCCGACCTCGCGCGCCCATAACCCGCCGGCATTGACGACATGCTCGGCCACCACTTCGCCCTTGTTGGTGATGACGCGCCACATGCCGTCGGGCCGGCGCACAATGTCCTCGACCTTGGTGAAGCGCTCGACCTCGGCGCCCAGTTTCCGCGCGGCCTTGGCATAGGCATGCGTCACGCCGGAGGGATCGAGATGGCCGTCCTCCTTGTTGCGGACGGCGCCGACGAATTGTTTCGGGTCGAGCAGCGGCATCAGCTCGGCCGCTTCATTGGCCGATATCTCCTCGAGGTCGATGCCGAGGTAACGCCCCTTGGCGACGACGCCGCGCAGCCAGTCGAGCCGCGCCTCGGTTGCCGCCAGAAGCACGCCGCCGGTCAGATGTACGCCGGTCGCCTGTCCCGACAGCTCCTCGATCTCCTTGTAGAGCGAGATCGTGTATTTCTGCAGCTTGGCGACGTTGGGGTCGCCATTGATCGTGTGCATGCCGCCGGCCGCATGCCAGGTCGAGCCGGAGGTCAGCTCGTCGCGCTCCAAAAGCACGACATCGGTCCAGCCATGACGCGCCAGATGGAACAGCACGGAGCACCCGACGACGCCACCGCCAATGACCACGACCTTTGCATGCGATTTCATGAGTTTTGCTCTGTTATCAATGAGTTGGGAACGTATGATGAATCGGAAAAGGAAGCGCCAAGCGACCCCCCTCTGGCCTGCCGGCCATCTCCCCCTCAAGGGGGGAAATCAGCAGCGTCTGCACCGCCGCGTTCTTTGCAACGTTAGTGATTGGCGAAGGAAGACGTGACAGCCAATCTCCCCTCTTGAGGGGGAGATGTCCGGCAGGACAGAGGGGGGCGCCGCGCGCCGACGCTGAAAAAGTCATGGCTCGCCCTGCCCGATCGCTTCCTTGCGCCTGGCCACATACGCCTCCAGCGCCTCGCGCACGGCGATGTCCATCACCGGCTCGACATAGTCTTCCAGCGCCTTCTTCCACAGCCGCGTCGCGCGCGCCGTCGTGTCGAGGCCGCCGGCCTCCTGCCAGGCCTCGTAATTCTGCCAGTTGGACAGCATCGGCTGGTAGAAGGCGGTGGCATAGCGTTCCAGCGTGTGCGGTTCGCCGAAGAAATGGCCGCCGGTCGGCACCGCGCCCAGCGCCTCGACAGCAAGCTCCGCCTCGTCGACGACGATCGGGCGCAGGAATTCCATCATGTGCTGGATCATCTCGACATCGATGATGAGCTTTTCGAACGATGCCGTCAGCCCGCCCTCCTGCCAGCCGGCGGCATGATAGACGAGGTTGCCGTGGCCGAGCACAGCGCCCCACAGCGCCATCAGCGTCTCGTAGGCGCCTTGCGCGTCCGCCGCATTCGATGCCGACCCCGGTGTCGTGCGGTAGGGCAGATTGTAGCGCCGCGCCAATTGCCCCGAGGCGATGTTGGCCTTGGTGTTCTCCGGCGTTCCGAAGGCCGGCGCGCCCGACTTCATGTCGACGTTGGAGGTGAAGGCGCCGTACATCACTGGCGCGCCGGGGCGCACCAGTTGCGTCAGCACCACGCCGAACAGCGCCTCGGCATTCTGCTGCGCCAGGGCGCCGGCGAGCGTCACCGGGCTCATCGCGCCCATCAGCGTGAACGGCGTCACCGCCACCGACTGGCCGAACTCAGCCATGGTCATCAGCCCTTCGGCCATCATCTCGTCGAAACGCCGCGGCGAGTTGACCGAGATGATGGTGGCAATGCCGGGATCATCGCGCATCTCGTCCAGCGTCAGCCCGCGCGCGATTGCCATCATCTCGATGCCGTCCAGCGCCCGGCCTCGTCCGATCGCCGAGACATGGAACGATTTGTCGGTCAGCGTCAGATTGGTGAAATAGGTATCCATGTGCCTGGTGTTGGCCGGCAGTTCCACCGGCGCGCAGACCTGGTTGCCGAGCATGTGGATGCAGTTGAAATGCTGCGCCAGCCGGGTCAGATCGGCATAGTCGTGCAAGTTTCCGGCGCGCCGGCCGCGCTCCATGTCGTGCACATTGGGCGGCCCGGCGACGAGGGTGAAATTGATCGTGTTGCCGCCGAGATGAATGGTGTTGGCGCGATTGCGCGGCGTCAGCCGATAGCTGGACTGCGTGGTCTTCAGCGCCTCGGCGACAAGGCCCCGGTCGATGCGGACGTTCGCCGTTGCATGGTCGACCTTTGCGCCCGCCTTCTCGAACAGCGCCAGCGCCCGCTGAGACATCACCTCGATGCCGAAATTTTCCAGAATATGCATCGACGCCTGGTGGATCGTTTCGACCTGGTCGACTGAGAGCATCGCCATCGGCGGATAGGGATTGGTCACCCGCCGCAGTGGAAGTTGCGGGATGGCGGCAGGCCCCCGGTTGCTGGTTCGCTCCGCGCCGCGCTTTCGTCTTGGTTCATTCATGCCTGGCATCAGAGCGCCGGCATCCGGATATCGCTGTCAGAAATCCGCCCTTCGCGGGCGTGATTTTAGCCAAGGCGGCATTTTTGAATTCGTATGGAGACAGAGGCGACGCAAAAGGTCGGAATAATGATACAGGTCCCACTCAGCGGAGCCGGGCCGGCAAGCCGTTAAGAAACGCCGCAAGATTCCCTTTATGATTTCAGCCTATCCGTCTTCCATGCGTAGTTCGAATTTGAGTAAAATTGTAGCGGTTGGCGTGCTGCTGGCTTTGCCGGCCTGCGCGACGCCGCCCAACCATATCAACAATGTCTGCGCCGTCTTCGACCAGAACGACGGCTGGTTCGACAACTGGCAGTCGGCCGCCGAGCGCGCCTCGCAGAAATACGGCGTCCCCGTCCCCGTGCTGATGGCGACGGTGCGCAAGGAATCCGGTTTCAAGAGCAATGCCAGGCCGCCGCGTACCAAACTGCTCGGCTTCATTCCGTGGAAACATGTCTCGTCGGCCACCGGTTTCTCGCAGGCGCTCGACGGCACCTGGTCGCAATATCAGAGCGAAACCGGCAGCTGGGCGGCGCGGCGGACCAAGTTTGCCGATGCCGTCGATTTCGTCGGCTGGTATCATTCCAAGACATCAGACACGTTCGGCGTCGCCCGCAACGACACCTACAATCTCTATCTCGCCTACTATCTCGGCTGGACCGCCTACGGCCGCGGCAACCGTGGCGATGCCGGCGTGCAGGGCTATGCCAGGGCGACCGAAAAGATGGCCCGCGACTATGCCGAACAGCTGCAGCAATGCGGCAGCTGACGTTGCCAAGCGGTCTTGCAGCCACGCAGTTTGCGATCGAAGCAGAACTCAGCCATTCATTCGCTTGGGATCAGGTGGAGGATCGACCTCCCTCCCTTTACCGCTGCCGTCGACAGCTTTCGGTCAAACGTCGCCAATTGGCCGTCACGCGCCTTGGCGAGTCCCAACAAATAGCTATCCGTTACCTGTGCCGGGGTGAGGATCCTGGCTGCATCGATGTCGTTGGAACCGACAAGGCTGATCTCGTCAGGCCAGAACTGATGTCCTGAAAGGGCATGCAGCTTGCCGACAATCTGCGCCACCACGGCGGGCGAACCCGGAGAATTGGGGTATTTCGGGTTGCTTACAATCCTGATGACGCCATTCTCGGTAATGGGACATGTTGCCCATGATAAATGCCCGGTGGATTGAAACCACCGATGGGCATCTTCATGCGCGACGTGAGCCGGATCGATCAACGCAATCAAGACATTGACGTCGAGCAGGAAGGTCACGGCAATTCGTCGCGAAGCGCATTGACCATTTCGAGATCGACCATCGGGCCGTCGGGCCGCGATGCAAGCAAGGGGATGCCGTTGCGTTCACCGCCGGTCGGTGGCCTGCGCAGTGAGCGGCGAGCCAGATCGGAAATGACATCGCCAACGCTGCGATCCTGCTGTCGCGCCATGGCCTTGGCCGCAAGTAGGACATCGTCATCGATTGCAAGTGTGGTTCTCACAATATGCTCCCTATCGCGCATCAAACATCACGCATCACATAAAGCAATGGACAGCAATATTCAAGCGAACGTAGCCTGTCGTTCCTTGAGCTATGGCGACGCTGCGGCAATGCGCCAACGAGCGGCATTGCCTCTTGGCTGGTCAGCTCGGCTTCTTGCCATGCGGGCGCTTCGGCGGTTCGCCGGCGAAACCGGGGCCGATCCCATCCGGTGCGTCTTCCGGCACGCCCTCATGCGCTGCGTGTTCCCTGTCGAACTTGATCACCGGCTCCATCGTCGCCAGCACATCGTCCGACAGCCAGCACAGGCTCATATGGCCATCGCCGAGATGCTTCACCGGCGGCACCTTGGTCTCGCACAGATTGTCCGGCACCAGCCTCTTGTAGCCGCAGCGCGTCTGGAACGGGCAGCCGCTCGGCGGGTTCATCGCCGACGGGATATCGCCTTCGAGCACGATGTGCCGTTTGACCACGCTGGTGTCGGCGATCGGGATCGCCGACAGAAGCGCCTCGGTGTAGGGGTGGTAGGGCGGCGCGAAGATCTGGTCGGTCGTACCCTGCTCGACGATGTAGCCGAGATACATGACGACGACCCGGTCGGCGATGTAGCGCACGACGGACAGATCGTGACTGATGAACAGCATCGTCGTCTTGTTCTTGCGCTGGATGTCCATCAGGAGCTCGGTCACCGCCGCCTGCACCGAGACGTCGAGTGCCGACACCGGCTCGTCGGCCACCACCACCTTGGCATCGCCGGCAAAGGCGCGCGCCACGCCGATGCGCTGCTTCTGGCCGCCTGAGAGCTGACGCGGCTTGCGCGTCTCGAAGGCCCGCGGCAGCTTCACCAGGTCGAGCAGCTCCAGCATGCGCTTGCGCCGCTCGGCGACATTGTTGCCGACTTTGAATTTTTCCAGCGTGCGGATGATCTGCGAGCCGACGGAGTGGCTGGGATTGAGCGTATCGAACGGGTTCTGGAACACCATCTGGATCGACGACACCGTTTCGACGCTGCGCTTCTCGATGCCGGTCGACTGGATCTCCTTGTTGCCCAGCGTCACTGTGCCGGCACTTGCCGTCTCCAGCCCCAGCAGGACCTTGGCCAGTGTCGACTTTCCACAGCCGGACTCGCCGACGATGGCGACGGTCTCGGATTCGCGCGCCATGAACGAGATCGTCTCATTGGCCTTGACGACGCGGCCTTCGCTGGAGCCGAACACTTCGCTGCCGCCGACCTTGTAGTATTTTCTCAAATCCTCGATCTTGAGCACCGGGGCGCCGGGCACGACCTTCTCATTGACCTTCTTGGCGCCGGGAGGCAGCGCTTCCCAGTCGATCTCGTTGAAGCGCACGCAGCGCGAGAAATGCCCTTCGTGACCGGCGACCTCGATCATCGGGATTTCGGCGGCGTTGCAGACGCCCTCGACGAAATGGTGGCAGCGCGGCCCGAAATTGCAGCCCTTGGGCCGCTCATGCGGCAGCGGCAACTGGCCGGGGATAGAGATCAGCGGCCGCGAATTCTTGTCGGCGCCCGGCAGCGGAATCGAGCGGAACAGCCCTTGCGTATAGGGGTGACGCATCCGGTCGAACACGTCCTTGATCTTGCCGGTCTCGACCGCTTCGCCCGAATACATCACCGTGATGCGGTCGCAGGTCTCGAGGATGAGGCCCAGATTGTGCGACACGAAGATCATCGACGTGCCGAACTTCTCGCCCAGCCCCTTGACCAGTTCGACGATGCCGGCCTCCACCGTCACGTCGAGCGCCGTCGTCGGTTCATCGAGCAGAAGCAGCGCCGGCTTCGACAGCAGCGCCATGGCAATGACGATGCGCTGCTGCTGGCCGCCGGACAGCTGGTGCGGATAGGAACGCATCATGCGTTCGGGATCGGGCAATCTCACCGAGCGCACCATTTCGAGCGCCCTTTTGTAAGCCTCTTCCTTCGACACCTTGTCGTGGATCAGCGGCACTTCCATCAATTGCTGGCCGACCTTCATCGCCGGATTGAGGCTCGCCATCGGCTCCTGGTAGATCATGGCGATCTTGTTGCCGCGGATGGAGCGCAACTCCTCGTCGGACAGCTCGCCCATGTCCTTGCCCTGGAACTTGATCTTGCCGCCGACGATCTTTCCGATGTTGGAGAGGTCGCGCATGATGCCGAGCGACACGGTCGACTTGCCGCAGCCGGACTCGCCGACGATGCCCATGGCTTCGCCCGGCATCACCGTGCAGGAAAAGTCCATGACGGCAGGGATCTCGCCCTTGCGGGTGAAGAAGGAGATCGACAGGTTCTCGATCTCGATGATCGGCGCAGCGCTTGGCCCAAGGGTCGGGTTGCCGGGATTTCGAACTGCCTCATTCATGGGTCGCTCCAATCCTATTTTTATGCTCGCGGGGCCGAAACCCGCAGATCAGTCTTTCATCGATTGTTCGCGCAGCGAGTCGGCAAGCAGGTTCAAGCCCAGCACGAACGACATCAGCGCGATGGTCGGCGGCAGCGCCGGGTGGATGAAGGAGCGCAGCAGGCGGCTGGCGTCCTTGATTGCGGTGCCCCAATCCGGGCTCTCCGGCGCCAGACCCAGCCCGAAATAGCCGAGCGTGCCGAGCAGGATCGTGGTGTAGCCGATGCGCAGGCAGGCATCGACGATCAGCGGTCCGCGCGCATTGGGCAGGATCTCCCACAGCATGATGTACCAGGGCGATTCACCGCGCGTCTGCGCCGCCGCCACATAGTCGCGCGTCTTGATGTCCATCACCAGGCCGCGCACGATGCGGAACACGCCGGGGCTTGAAGCAAACACCACCGCCACGAAGATATTGAGCTGGTTGGGGTCGATGTGGATGATCTTGAACGGATCGGCATCGAAGACCAGGCCGGCATAGACCCAGCCGCCGATGATCAGCGTCAGCCCGAGCAATATATAGAGGCGGTCCGGCCGGTTCTTGTAGCGCGTCCAGAACAGTACGGAAAAGAAGATGATCGGGAACAGGAAGAACAGCCCGGCCATGGCGTAGGGGATCGGCGTATCCATGATGCCCGGCGTCACCAGCAGGTAAAACAGCAGGATCACCGGGAAGGCCAGCACCAGATTGGCCAGGAAGGACAGCACAGTGTCGATCCGGCCGCCATAGTAGCCGGCGGGCAGACCGAGCGTAATGCCGACCATCAGCGCGAAACCGGTCGCAGCCGGTGCGATGATCAGCACGATCTGGCTGCCATAGACCATGCGCGAAAAGACATCGCGGGCGAGCTTGTCGCCGCCGAAATAGTAGATGAGTTTCGATACCGGCTCGAGCGCGCCCGGCAGCGCATCCTTCATGATCGGCACCTGGGCGAGCGGATCGAAGGGCGCGACGGTCGACGCGAAGATTGCCGTGAACAGCCAGAACAGGCAGATGCCGACACCGACTATGCCGACGCCGCTATCGAACAGCTGGCCGTAGAGGCCGAGCCTTTTCTTGTAGGTGAAGCTCACCCCCATCACCAGGGCAAGCCCTAACCAGACCGGCCAGAAACGCCCAATCACGCCGAGCACGACATTGAAGGCACCGATATATTCGACCTGCATCTGCCCCAGCCCCCTATTGAACTCTGATACGCGGATTGAGGAACGCGTAGCCGACATCCGAGATGAGCTGCGTGATCAGCACGATGAACACCGAGACCAGTGAACAGCCAAGCAGCAGATCGATGTCGTTGTTGCCGGCGGCCTCGACCAGCGTGTAGCCAAAGCCCTGGTAGCGGAACATCACCTCGACGATGACGACGCCGGTAAGCAGCCAGGGAAATTGCAGCATGATGACGGTGAAGGGCGCGATCAGCGCATTGCGCAGCGCGTGCTTGACGACGACGCTGCCGAAGGAAAGCCCTTTCAGCCGGGCGGTGCGGATATATTGCTGCGTCATCACCTCGACCATCGAGGCGCGTGTCATGCGGGCGATGTAGCCGATGCCGTAGATCGCCAGCGTCATCACCGGCAGGGTGAAATTGTAGAAGGTGATGCCCTGGCTTGCCGAGGCGGCCGAACCGTTCAGCCAGCCGAGCCAGGAGGCGAAGATGACGGTGAAGATGACGCCGGAAACATATTCGGGCGTCGCCGTCGACGCGATCGATGCGACGGACAGCGTTCGGTCCGTTCGCGAGCCCTCGCGCATGCCGGCCAGGATGCCGATCAGCAGCGAAATCGGCACCATCACCAACAGCACGCAGAGCATCAGGATACCGGTGGCGGCGAGTGCGGGGAAGAGCTTTGACGCAACCGAGGTTTTGAACTTGGTCGAGCAGCCGAAATCACCTTCCAGGATGCCGGAGAATTTCGGCTCCAGCGGATCGTTGCAGAAGGAGAAACGCTGCGTCGGCTTGCCGGTCGCCGGATCGGTCACCGGTTGCTTCGGGACGACGCCCAGCCATTGGCCGTAGCGCACGAAGAAGTTCTGCCGGTAGCCATGGTTGACCAGCCAACTTTCGAGCTGTTCGGCCGATGTGTGCATTTCGGTCTGGCTGATCGCCAGCTTCTTCAAATTCGGCTCGAGGTTGATCAGGAAGAAGACGATCATCGTCAGGCACAGCATCGTCAATGCCATGGTGCCGAGACGCCGGATTACGAAAGAAAGCATGGCGGTCCCCTGCCGGTCTGGTTGGGGTTGGAGCCAGTTCGAAAAACCAGCTTTGCCGCTGCCGGCAGAGTTGGCCGTCAAATCGGCACTCGGATGCAATCAACCCAGTTTTATTGAACGGTCTTTCAGGAGAGTCCGCAACTTTTTGCTGCGGCGGCTTCCGGTTCTGGGCCATGCGAGGCGTGACGGGAAGGAGCGAAGCGCCCCTTCCCTGACGTTCCAATCACGCCTGGTCGAGCCAGACCTTGCCGTAGTCGCGCTCGAAGGTCGGATGCATCTTGTAATTCTGCACCGCCTTGACCGAGTGGCTGTAGAGCTTGCGCCAGTATGGCTGGATCATGATGCCGGAATCCTGCAGGATCTGCTCGATGTCCTTCATCATTTCCTTGCGCTTGGCCGCATCGGCGACGGCCAATGCTGCATTGAGCTTGGCATCCCATTCGGGGTTGGAATAGGCCGACTCGTTCCACGCCTCGCCGGTGCGGTAGCCGATCGCCAGAACCTGGACGCCGAGCGGCCGCATGTTCCAGTTGGTCATGGACAGCGGATACTTGGTCCAGTCGTTCCAGAACGTCGAGCCCGGCAGCACCGTGCGCTTTACCTTGAGGCCGGCGTCGCGCATCTGCGCGGCGATGGCGTCGCCGGTATTCTTGTGCCAGTCTTCGTCGACCGTGATCAGCTCATGCTCGAAGTCGGCCTGGCCGGCTTCCGCCATCAGCGCCTTGGCCTTGGCCGGATCGCGAGCGACTTTGGGCAGCTCGTAATATTCCGGGTGGATTTGGCAGACATGGTGGTTTTCAGCCACCGTGCCGGCATTTCCGTAGCCAAGCTGCAGAACGACATTGTTGTCGACCGCCAGTTGCAGCGCGTTACGCACCTTCTGATCGCCGTAAGGCTTGTTGTTGATGTTGGTGCGGCACACGATGGTCGAGGCGGTGACGATTTCGGACTTGACCAGGTCCAGTCCGTCGAGGATCGACACATAGTCGGCCGAGGTCTCGAAATTCGTATGGACTTCGCCGGCCTCGAAGGCACTGACCATGGCTGCCGGATCGGTGCCGTAGTCGACGAACTCGATGCCGTCGAGGAACACCTCGCCGTCCCACCACTTGTTGTCCTCGCGGCGCTTGTAGACCACCTTCTGGCCGACATCGTAGGAGACGAGCTCGAACGGGCCGGTACCGATCGGGCAGGCTTTGAAGTCGCCGCCCTTCTCGTCGAAGCTCTTGTGCACGATGAGGCCGGGATAGTCGCACATGTTCGGAATGAGCGCGATGTCAGCCTTGCCGAGCTTCAGCTTGACGGTGTGGTCGTCAACCTTGGTCACGGCGCTTTCGTCGAGCTTGTCGTCCTTGACCAGCGTGCCGAGACGGCCAGGCATGGAATTGCCCTCGGCCTTCTTGTCGGCCCAGCGCTTGAGATTGAAGATGACGTCATCGGCGGTGAAGGCATCGCCATTCGACCAGGTCACACCCTTGCGCACATGCAGCGTGTACTCGGTGGCGTCGTCGTTGACCTCCCAGCTCTCCAGAAGGTACGGGCGGAACGTGTATTCGCTGGTGTACTTGACCAGCGGCTCAAGCGCCTGACGCTCGGCATTGGCGATTTCCGACCAGTCGGCCTTGCGCGGATCCTTGGGATCCTTGACCCATTGCGCGACTTTAAGGATGCCGCCCTTCTTGCCCTGCACCTCTTCGGCCCTGGCTTGGGTCGGCACGGCTACGCCGAGCATGCCGTAGGCCATCGCAGTCGACGCGCCGAACACGCTCGCCATGGCGAGGAACTCGCGGCGATCGACTTTGCCTGCCTTGGCTTCTTCGGCCATGGCCAGGATGTGATCGGGAACGCGATCGCCATTACTCTTGTAATTTGTCATACCTTAACTCCCATTGTTGGCTTTCCGCCTTTTAACATTCCGCATCCCTGCCGTGATGTCAAAGACGGCATGGCTACGGAACCTGTTAGGGAATGTGCAACTTTGAAAAGGGAGCGGTTCGCGTGATAACGACAGACTTGGCGCAAAAGTGCTAGCGCGCCCAGATTCCGCCGGAATCTGCTTAGGCGAGTAATTGATACATTTGGGCGGGTTGAGACAGCGCCAGTTCCGGTGGCGGTAAGGGCCAGGAACTCAATATTCCTTTTCGTAGAATATGCCGCCCTTGGCCTCGCCGCCATCATTGGCCTCGCCGCGCAGCTTGACGCCGCGTCCGACATTGAGGTCGATCGTCGCCTTGCCCGACCCTGGCCTGTCGCCTTTCTGGATCGTCACATAGGTGCGGTCATTGAGGTACTTGCCCGCCGACACGGCGGTGCCGCCCTGGTCATCGGTGGTCACATCCAGGTCGTCGACGCCGATTGCACTGCGCAGGTTTTCGAGCAGCGAGGTCGAGCCGCCGACGCCGGCCAGTTGGCCGGCGGCCTCGGCCAGCTGCGCGATCTGCAGCGGCGACAGGTTCGACATAGAGCGGCCGAAAATCAGCTGCGCCAGCACCTCGTCCTCGGGCAGCGCCGGCACCGATGAGAAGTCGAATTTCGGATTGGTCGCTTCGCCCGAGACGACGATGGTGACGGTGGCGCTGGTCGTGGTCGATGTCGCGGTCAAGTTGAGGTAGGGCACCAGCGAGCCCGAAAAGCCGACCGTGCCTTCGGTAAAGGTCAGCCGCTTGCCGAGGATCGACAGCCGCCCACGCTGCAAGGTGAAGGTGCCGACCGCCTGCGGCGAAGCCGCCGGGCCGGTCAGCCTCAGCGAACCGCCGAACTCGGCATCGACGCCCCTGCCCTGGATGAAGATCTGGTTCGGCGCATTGACCGTGACGTCGAGGACAAGCCCACTGCCGCCACCACCGCTGGCCGCCGCCGGTCGCAAGGCCTTGTCCTGCGCCCGCACGGAGGCGGGCGCGTTCTTGTGCTTGACACCGAGCGCTGCCAGCGAGCCCGGCAGCTTATCGGGAACGGTGATGACGGTCTTGGCCAGATTGACGGTGCCCGAAATCACCGGCGCCGAGGTGAGCGGCCCCTTGATGGTCAGGTCGCCGCCGAGATTGGCTGTCACCACCCTGCCGTCGGTATAGCGGCCGTCAACCAGCTTGATAGACAAATCGGCTGGGAAACCTTGCGCCGGATTGATGCCGAGGGTGCCGGAGGCCGACAGGCTGCCGCGTGTCGACAGCGTGCCGGTCAGCCGGTTGATCCGGGCAACGCCGTTGCCGATCGAAATGTCGGCGGCAATGTCGTTGACGGCAAGGCCGGAGCGCGCGTCGACCAGGCGGGCGCCCGACGTGCTGACCGTGCCGCCGATCACCGGCGACGCCGCCGGGCCGCGCATCTGGATATTGACGTTGGCGGTGCCGCTGAGCGACAGGCCTTGCGCCGCAAGCTTGGCGGCCAGGAAGGAAAATGGCACCTTGCCGTTGAAGTCGAGCACCAGCGCTGGTGTGCCGGCCGTCGTCACCGTACCGCCGCCCTTGAGGCCAAGCCCGGCGCCGTCGCTGATGTCGGCGTTGAAGGTGAGCTTCTTGCCGGCAAATGTTCCCGACGAAGAGATATTCATGCCGCCAAGACCGGCGCTGCGCGTCTGCGAGGTCTGCACCCCGCCGGCATCGATATCGAAGGCGACAGCCGGATTGCCCAACGCGCCCGTCACCTTCACAGTCCCTGAAATCGAACCGGCGGCCTGGAGGCCCGGCGAAAAACTGTTGGCCAGCGAAGCCGGCACCTTCGACAGCGCGGCACTGATGTCGAGTGCCTGCCCGACCTTGCCGGTCACCGTCGCCGTGCCGCCACCGAGATTGAGCACCAGCTTGTCCAGCGTCGTTGTGCCGTTGGCGATGCTGACGGTCGAGGCCTGGGCGATGGCCGCCTTGATGCCCTGCACCGTGGCCTGGCCGGAAGCGAGTTCGATGGTGGTGGTGCCGCCAGCCACCTTTATCCTGCCCGCAGCCTTCGCCGGAATGCCCTTGACGGTGGCGCCGCCGGAAAACCCGGTCCAGTCGCCGTCGCGCTTCAAATCGACATCGATGCCGCTGATGGCGGTGCCGCCGGAAATGACGCTGTCGGCGCGAATTTTGCCCGAGATGACCGGCGCGGCGAGATAGTTGGCGACCAGCGCATCGATCGACACCGTCTTCGCCTGCAGGTCGCCGCGCGTAATCGAAGCGGTCGCAGCCTTGACGGCGACGTTCGGGCCATCCGCGGTCTTTGAGAAGGCGATGGTGCCGCGCACGTCGCCTTCGGCCTTTTCCAGCACCAGCGCCGCCAGGGGCCCGATATCCGGCAGGTCGAGCGCGATGGTGCCGACCGGCACGAAAGCCTCGTCGAGCGCAAGGTCGCCGGAAATCTTGTTCTTGCCGAGCGACAGCAGCAGGCCGTTGATGGCGCTCTTGCCGTCCGCCGTCGCCAGCACCGCGCTGCCTTGCAGCGCCTGCCCAGCAACATTGCCGGTCAGTTGCACATTGGCCGCCGGATTGGCGGCATCGGCCTTGCCGGTGGCGGTCAGCTTCAACCCGGTGATTTCGCGTTCCGCCACGAGAAGCCGGTCGCTGCTGACCGTCAGCGACAGATCCGGGGCCAGGCTGGGCCCCTGCGCGTTGAGTGCAAAGCTGATCGCGCCTTTGGCATCTTTCGACAACAGCGAGATGTCGGCCAGTGCACCCTTGATATTTGCGCTAAGCTTGTTGTCGGCGAGGCTGGCCTGACCGTCCGCGGTCAGTGCGCCCGACGCCAGCGTGACCGGATTGGCGCTGACATTGCCATTGGCATCCCGCTTCAGCGTGGCGCTGAGCTGCGTGCGCTCTGCCAGCACGCTGCGCGCCGCCGCCGGCAACGCCGCCGACAGCACGTCGGCGTTGAGGTTGAGGTCGATTGCTCCATCGGCAAAGCCGACACGGCCATTGAAGGCGCTGCCCAGCGCATCGCCCTGCACCGAGCCGCTGTCGATGGTGATCGCATCGGCCGCCAGGCTGCCCGCGACCTTGGCGGTGACTTTGCCGGCGATCAGCGGTGCGATGGTCGGATTGTCCAGACCGATCTTGTCCGCCGTCACCGTGCCCGAGATCGGACCGGTGCGGCTTCTCAGATCAAATGCATCGGAATGCAGCGCAAGCGCAATGCCCTCGACCTTGGCGTCATCCGTCGCCACCGAAGGCAGTACCGCCGAGATGTCGAGCTTGGCTTGCGCAGCCTGCCCGGCCGCCTTCACCGACAGCGCCTGCAATTCGAGCTTGATCGGGCTTTCCGCGCTGCCCAGCGTCAACGGCAGGCTCGGACCGGACGATGTCAGATCGAGCGCGAAATCGCTGGCGCCGTTCGGGTTGACGGTGCCGGCGGCCTTGCCGGAGATTTTTTGGCCCGACAGCGTCGCCTGATCCAGCACGACGCCGCCGGCCGTCGAATAGCTGCCGGCCGCATCGACATCGAGCGGTCCGAGCCCGGCCTGACGGGTCTGGCTGGTCTCGGCGCCGGCCAGTTTTGCATTAAAGCGAATGTCGGGATTTGCTGACGGCCCGGTGATTTGCGCCGTGCCGTCGAGCGTGCCCGCGGCATCGAGGCCGGGCGAAAAGCCATTGGCAAGCGCAGCCGGCAGCGCCGAGAAGGTCGCCGCCAGATCGAGCGTCTGGCCCACCGTGCCCGACAGCGTCACCGAGCCGCCGCCGAGATCGACTACCAGCCTTTGAATGTTGGTTATGCCATCGGCAATGGTCAGGCTCGACGGCTCGGCGATCGCCACCTTGATGCCGCGCACCGTCGCCTCGCCGGACGCGATCTCGACGCTGGTCGCGCCCCCGGCAATCTTCGCCCGCCCGGCAGCTGTCGCCGGAATGCCTGATATGGTTGCGCCGCCGGTGAAATTCGTCCAGTCGCCGTCACGCTTGAGGTCGACGCCGATGCCACTGACGACGGTCGTTCCCGAGGTCACGCTCTCGGCCTTGATCGTGCCGGAGATCGCAGGGCTGTTGAGATAGTTGGCGATCAGTGCGCTGACGGTGACTGCCTTGGCTGCCACATCACCGCGCGCGATCGACACGCTGGCTGCATTGATGGTGACAGTGGGAGCCTCGCCGTCTTTGGCGAACACCACGGTGCCGCCGATATCGCCGGCCGCCGTCTGCCCGGCCAGCGACGCCAGCGGCGCGATATCGGGGGCGGAGATCGTCAGCGTCCCCAGCGGCAGGAATTTTTCATCGAGCGTGAGGTCGCCCGACACCTTGTTGTCGCCCAGCGCTACGCTGAGCCCCTTGATGGAGCGCTTGCCGTCGCTCGTCACCAGCGCCGCCTTGACGGCGAGCGGCTGTTCGTCGACCGCGCCGGTCAGCGAGACATCTGCGGCCGGGCTCACAATGTCGGCCTTGCCCGATGCGGTCAGCTTGATGTCCTTGACGGTGCGGCCGGAGGCCGTCAGGCTGGCACTGTCGGCCGAAACCGAGAAATCCGGTGCGTTGCGCGCGCCGCTTGCCGTCAGCGCGAAATCGACCCCGCCGGCGATCGGCACGCCGACCAGCGAAGACAGCACCGAGACGTCGCCGAGCTTGCCCTTGATGTCGGCCTGGATATCGCTGCCTTGCGCGCTGGCGGTGCCGCTGGCGCTCAGCGAACCGGAAGTGAGTTCGATCGAGTTGGCGGCGAAAGAGCCCTGCGGATCGCGCGTCGCGGCCGCCGAGAATTTGACCCGTTCGCCAAGCAGCGAACTGATCTGCGGCGGCAGCGCCGTCGACACAGCATCGGCATTCATCTTGAGCGTCATGGCGAGGTCGGCCAGCGCCACCTTGGCCGTCAGCTCGGCATTGAGCGCATCGCTGCGCAGCGTACCCTCATCGAGCGATATCTCATCCTTGCTGATCGAGCCGGAAAGAGAGGCCGTCAGCTTGCCGGTGACCAGCGGGGCCAGTGTCGCGACGTCGGTCTTCAGCCCGGCCGCCGCCAGCGACACGCTGACCGGGCCGCTGCGGTTCTCGATGTCGAAACCGTCGGAATGGATCCGCGCATCGAGATTGTTCACCTGAGAACCGCCCGCAACCACCGAGACGAGTGAAGCGCCGGCGTCAATCATCGGCGCCTTGCCGTCACCGAAGGCGCGCGCGGTCACATTGTTGATGGCCACCATGATCGGCTGCGCCGGGGTGCCGACATTGACCGTGACCGGCTTGGCTTTGGCCACCAGTTCGACCGAAAGGTCACTGGCGCCCTTGGGGTCGACCATGCCGGCAGCGGTGCCATGAACTGCGTCGCTCTCGATCGCAGCGCGCTCGATGTCGACGCCGCCGGCTGCGGTCGCGGTGCCGGCGAGGTCGAAACTGGTCTTGCCGGCAAACAGCGACTTGAACCGTTCCGGCAGGAACCCTTCGAACGAACCGTCGCCCTTGGCCTCGATCCGGTTGCCCTTGTCGGTCAGCTGGTGCCGGCCGGTGAGCTGGGTAACGATCTGCCCATCGACCATGAAGGTGCCGACGCCGCTCCAGTTGGCCAGCGGCCCGGTGCCCGAGACGACGATGTTGACCGGCGGCGCGCCGGGTAGCTTGAGCAGGTTGGCGATGATGCCGCCGGCCGGCTCGGAAGCCTTGAGATCGAGGTCAAGCTTGTTTTCATCCGGCGCGAAGTGGATGTTGGCGTCGACATTGCCTTGCTTGCCGTCATGGCGGGTAACGTTGAGCACCGTCTGGATCGCCAGCGGCGACGCATCGACCTTGGCCGATCCCTTGGCCGCAAGTTCGGCAATGCCGCTGCCGGCAAGTTGCTGGCCGAGCGCGATCTCCGGCAAATCGATCGCTCTGATATCAAGCGAAACCGGCAGGCCGGTCGACCCGCTCTTGCTCGGCTCGGTGCTCGCCACAGGCAGCCGTGCCAGTTCTATCCGTTCGGCCGCTATGCGGTCGGCGCTGAAATTCTTCGACAACAGCGCCAGCGGCGACCAGTCGACGGCCACCTTGCGGGCCACCAGCCAGGCGCCCTCGCGGTCTTCCAGCACGACATGGTCGACCGTCAGCGCGCCGGACCAGATACCGTTAATGCCGCTGACCGTGACTTTGCTGTCCCCTGACGAGGCCATGTCAGAGATGATGCCGGCGAGATTTTCGCGGCCGCGCTCGGTCTTGGTCAGCACGACCAGCGCGCCGATGCCCGCCGCCGCCACGATCAGCAGCGTGTAGAAAAACAGGCGAAGGATGCGTTTCAAAATCTTCATCGTCAGAACGCCTGTCCGATGCCGGCATAGATGCCGAAACGCGGGTCGCCACGGTCGCGGTTGAGCGGCACGGCGGCGTCGATGCGCAGCGGCCCGAACGGCGTGATGTAGCGCAGGCCAACGCCCGCGCCGACCTTCACGTCGGAAAAGTCCGGCGTCGCTGTGGTCGAGACAGTGCCGGCGTCGACGAACGGCACGATGCCGATCGTGTCGGTCAGCGCAATGCGCATTTCGACCGATGTTTCGAAGAAGGAAAGCCCGCCGATCGGCTGATTGTCGATGTCCTTCGGTCCGATGCCCTGATAGGCATAGCCCCGCACCGAGCCGCCACCGCCGGAATAGAAGCGCCTGTCGGCTGGAACGTTCTGAAGGCCGGTGCCGACGATCGAACCCAGCGCGACGCGTTCGGCAAGCACGAATTTCGAGGCCGTGTCGAGCGACTGATAGGCCGACCCCTCGCCCCTGAGCTTGAGGAAGGCGGCGCCGCTCAGAATGTCGTAGCTCGGTTCGGCATAGGCCAGAACCCTGAAGCCGCTGGTCGGATTGAGCCGGTTGTCCCTGTTGTCATAGACATATTGCAGCGGAATGCTGGCGATCAGGTATTTGTGCTTGCCGAAGGCGTCGGTGATCCTGGAATAGTCCAGCGCGATTTCAGCCGAAACCGTCTGCTTCTTGTCGATCTCATAGGACAGGCCGGTGCTGCCCTTGACCGAGAAATGGTCGTAGGCATCGGGATGTTCGAGGACGGTCTTGACGCTGGCGATGAATTTCGAGGCCGGCCCGACCACGCCCGGCTTCTCGAACATGATGCCGGCATTGTAGTTGAGCTCGCTGAGATCGTTGCTGCCGATGCCGCTGATCTTGCCCTCGATGCGCAGCTTTTCGGCCCGGCCGAACAGATTTCGGTGGCCCCAATAGCCTTCCAGGCCTAGCCCTTCGGTGTTGGAGAAAGTGCCGCCAACGCCGAAATAGCGTGGTTTGCGCTCGCTGACCTGAACGCCGATCGGAATGTTGCCGTCGGCGTCGAGACTGTCGGCTTCCTTCAGCGTCACGCTGTTGAACACTTCGAGCCTCAGCAGCCGGTCGCGGGCATCGTCGATCTCGTCGGGCGAATATTGCCGGCCGCGTTTCAGCCCGGTCATATATTCGGTGAACTCGCGATTGACCTTCTCGGTGCCATCGACGGTGGTGTCGCCATAACCGGCAACCGGCCCGGCGGCCACCGTCAGCGTCACGTCGAGCGTCGAGGTGGTGTGCTCGGCCACGACCTGCCTGTCGGTGATCCGGGCCAGCGGCCGGCCCTCCTGCTTCAGCGCCCGCACGATCAGCGCCTCGGCCTTGAGCACGGCGCCCGAGCCGGCATCGCCGCCGGCTATCAGGCCGAAATCGGCGCTCGCCAGCCCGGCGGCATCGCCCTCCAGCCGAATATTGCCGAGCGTGAATTTGGGCCCGCTCGAGATGCTGATCACCACCGGGATCGGCTGCGGACCCGTAAATTCGGCATCGGGCGGCAAATCGTCGAGCGCCTTGCCCTGGATGGTGATAGTGACGACGCCTTCATAACGGGCGTCGGCATAAAGCGCGGCGACCAGCTGTTCGCGGTCGCTACGCGCCTTTGCCAAAAGGCCGAGCGAGCCGGAAACCGGGCGGTCCTCGTCGGATTTCAGCGACGAGGCGTTTTCGAGCTTCTTGACCAGGTCCTTGTCGGCATCGGGCGCTTCGATGGTCACCGCATAGCGCAGCGGGTCGACGATATCGGCGTCCTCGTCATTCGAAGAGCCCCACAATTTGATGCCGAAGAGCTCGAAGGCGGCCGCCGACCCCGATTCGGCAACGAGCACGGTCGAGCACGCCAACGCCACAATCAGCGCACGCGAAAGCGTGCGCCGTGGCGCACTTACCTTCGACATCTGCGCTTCATACGCCGGCATCAGGACAACCTAGGTTACAAAACTAAAATTGGAATGAAGTTTTGAAGCGCTCGTAAAGGGGCCACAATCCAATTGTCTGAAATAGGCAGGGCTTGGAATTCACACCTTCTGCGTTTTCGCAAGAAAGCGTGATCCCTTTCCCGTGGATGAACTATCGGCATACCGGTCATTGGCCGGTTTGGGAACCGTTGGCGGGCGGAAACCTGCCCGTCCTCGTGTTGACAAGCTTGACTGAAGCTTGAACATGCCGCGGACGTAGCAGTGTCTGGAGGGTGTTATGGCGATGCGCGCGGCGGCTCGTGGTCTGTCGATCTTGATTCTTCTCATTTTCGCCTGGGGGTCTGTAGCGCAAGCGGCCGAAGCCCGCCGGGTGGTGACCTCAAATAATTCCGACTATTTCGGCTTCGATCTCAGATCGGACCAGAATGTCAGCCTCGATCAGTGCAAGACGACATGCCTCGGCGACCCCGCCTGCCGCGCCTTTACTTACAACAACAAGGCCAAATGGTGCTTCCTAAAGTCCGACTATAACCAGTTGAAACCCTTCAGCGGCGCGGTCGCGGGCAAGGTCGTCAATGTCGATGGCGACCCCGATATCGGCGCCCCGCCGGAACTCNCTTCAGCGGCGCGGTCGCGGGCAAGGTCGTCAATGTCGATGGCGACCCCGATATCGGCGCCCCGCCGGAACTCGCCTTCTTCCCCAACTGGATGGCCGACCAGGCCCAGCAATACCGCAACAAGCTGACCGATCCGGCCTATGACAAGCCGACCGACGGGCTGGAATCACTCCGCGCCGCCGCCGAACAGGCTGCACTGACCGGCGACCATGGGCAGGCCATGAACAAATACGAGGCCGCGGTCTCGGTCCTGCCTGACGACGGTCAGCTTTGGCTCGGTCTGGCGCGTGAAACGCTTGCCATACAGCCGGCCAGCGGCACCTCCGAATCCTACAATCTGCCGGTCAAAGGCACCTCCGCCGCCATCAACGCCTACAAGTTGCTGCGCACCACCAAGACCCGCGCCGAAGTGCTGGCGCTGCTCGGCAACGGCCTCGACCGCCGCGATCTCTACCGTCCGGCCCTGCAGGCTTATGAAGCCAGCCTCGCGCTGGTCAGTTCGCCGGCGGTCAAGGCCGAATATGAGGATCTCAAGGCCCGCAAGGGCTTCCGCGTCATCGATCACTCGATCGACGCCGACACCAGCGCGCCGCGCATTTGCGCGCAGTTTTCCGAGGAGCTGGTCAAGACCGGCGTCGACTACGCCCAGTTCGTCACCGTCGACAACCAGCCGCCCAAGGGCGTCGAGGCCAAGGACAAGCAGATCTGCGTCGAAGGCCTGGAGCACGGCCAACATTACGAAGTGACCTTCCGCGCCGGTCTGCCGGCCGCCATTGGCGAGGTCACCGCCGCTCCGGTCGTGCTGTCGATCTATGTGCAGGACCGCGCGCCGTCCGCCCGCTTCACCGGCGACAGCTTCGTGCTGCCCGCCGGCGCCCGCCGTGGCATCCCCATCGTCACCGTCAACATGAACACCGCGCAGATGAAGCTCTACCGTATCGGCGATCGTTCGCTGGCGCAGCTTCTGTCCGGCTATCAGTTCCTGAAGCAGCTCGACGGCTATGATATCTCCAGCATTTCCGACCAGATGGGTGAGCCGGTCTGGCAGGGGCAGCTGGATATCGCCAACGACCTCAACAAGGACGTCACGACTTCGTTCCCGGTCGACGAAGCCTTGCCGCAGCGCAAGCCCGGCGTCTACGTGCTGACCGCGCAAGCGGTAAATGAAAATGACGAGGACAATTACAATTCGCTTGCCACGCAGTGGTTCGTCGTCTCCGACATCGGCCTGTCGACCTATACCGGCCAGGATGGCCTCAATGTCTTTGCCCGCTCGCTCGGAACCGCCAAGCCGATCGCCGGCGCCGAACTGACGCTGCTGGCCAGGAACAATGAAATCCTCGGCACAGCCACGTCGGACGCCGAAGGCCATGCTGTCTTCAACCCCGGCCTGACGCGCGGCGACGGCGGCATGGTGCCGGCCGTTCTGATGGCCAAGCAGGGCGACAACGATTTCGTCTTCCTCGACATGGGCCGCGCCGGCTTCGATCTGTCCGATCGCGGCGTCGCCGGACGCGCCGCACCGGGCGCGCTCGATGTCTATGCCTGGACCGAACGCGGCATCTACCGCGCCGGCGAGGATGTGCATGTCGCAGCCCTTGCCCGCGACGGCGCCTCCAAAGCGGTGGAAAACCTGCCGCTGACCTTCATCTTCACCCGTCCCGACGGCGTCGAGAACCGCCGCATCGTTGCCGATGGCGTCTCGGCCGGCGGCTATGCCGTCGACCTGCCGCTGGAAGCCAACGCCATGCGCGGCACCTGGACGGTGTCGATCTATACCGATCCCAAGCAGGCGGCCGTTTCCAGCCAGATGTTCCTGGTCGAAGACTTCGTGCCGGATCGCATCGAGTTCGACATGAAGTCCGACAAGCAGGAGATCGCCCAGGGCGAAACCGCCAACATCGACATTGACGGCCGCTTCCTCTATGGCGCGCCGGCCGCCGGCCTCGCGCTCGAAGGCGAGCTGACGCTGTCGACGGCGCGCGACTGGGACCGTTTCGCCGGCTATTCGTTCGGCCTTGCCGACGAGCAGTCGGCCGAGCCTTCGGTCACCCCGTTCACCGGTCTGCCGGTGGTCGGCGACGACGGCAAGGCGACCTTCCCGGTCACGGTCGACCAGTTGCCCGCGACCACCAAGCTGGTCGACGCCAAGGTCACGGTTCGCATGCGTGAAACCGGCGGCCGCGCCATCGAACGCTCGCTCAACATCGGCATCCGCCCGCAAGGCCACATGATCGGCATTCGTCCGGATTTCGCCGACAATGAGGTGCCGCAGGGCGGCACCGCCAAGTTCAGCCTCATCGCGGTCGACCCCGACGGCAAGCGCGAGACGCTGAAGGGCGCGCAGTGGTCGCTGGTCAAGGTCGAACGCAATTACCAGTGGTATCGCAACAACAACTCGTGGAACTACGAACCGGTCACCTTCACCAAGTCGATCGCCAACGGCCAGGTCGATCTCAGCGCCGATGCCGAGGCGACCGTGACGATGCCGGTCGACTGGGGCCAGTACCGGCTCGAGATCGAGACTGCCGATCCCGAGGGCCCGGCGACCAGCTATGAGTTCGACGCCGGCTGGTATGTCTCCTCGACCTCCACCGAAACGCCTGATGGGCTCGAGATCGCTCTCGACAAGGACAGCTATGCCGCCGGCGACGTGGCCAAGCTGAAGGTGTCGCCGCATTTTGCCGGCGAACTGCTGGTCACCATCGGCGCCGACAAGCTGCTCAAGACCATCACGGCAACCGTGCCGGCCGGCGGCAGCACGGTCGACATCCCGGTCGGTGACGACTGGGGCGCGGGCGCCTACATCACCGCAACCCTGTTCCGGCCCGGCGATGCGCAGGAAACCCGCATGCCGGCGCGCGCCATCGGCGTAAAATGGCTGACGGTCGACCCAGGCTCGAAAAAGCTCGCCGTCACCCTGACGCCGCCGGACAAGACGATGCCGCGCCAGCAGCTGTCGATCCCGGTTTCGGTCGCCGGCGTAGCGCCGGGCAGCAATGCCTATGTCACGGTCGCTGCCGTCGATGTCGGCATTTTGAACCTCACCAACTACAAGGCGCCGGATCCGGAGGGCTGGTATTTCGGCCAGCGCATGCTCGGGCTCGAAGTCCGCGACATCTATGGCCGTCTCATCGACGGCTCGCTCGGCACCACCGGCAAGCTCAGGACCGGCGGCGACGGCGCCTCGATGCAGCCGCAAGGCAGTCCGCCGACCGAAAAGCTGGTCGCCTTCTTCTCCGGCCCGGTCCAGCTCGACGCCGACGGCAAGGCAAGGATCGACTTCGACATCCCGCAGTTCAACGGCACCGTGCGCGTCATGGCCGTCGCCTGGACCAAGGATGCAGTCGGCCATGCCACGACCGACGTCATCGTGCGCGATCCGGTGGTGATCACCGCCGGCCTGCCCCGCTTCCTGGCGCCTGGAGATGCAGCCATCATGCGGCTCGACGTCGCCGACACCGACGGTCCGGAGGGCGACTATGCCCTGTCGATCGCCACGACCGGCGACCTCTCGACCGGCGACAAGCCGTTGCCCGAAAAGCTGACTCTCGCCAAGGGCAAGCGCCAGACGCTGACTGTGCCGCTGGTTGCACAGACGGCGGGTAATGCCTCGATCACCATCAAGCTCGCCCATGGCGACGGCACCTCCGTCGAGCAGACGCTGTATGTCCCGGTGCGTCCGGCGCAATTGCCGGTCACCACCCGTCTGGTCGTCGACCTCAAGGGCAATGGCGGCTCGCTGCGCGTCGACAAGGAGCTGCTCGCGGCAAGCCTGCTCGACGGCGCCTCGATCAGCGTCGGCGTTTCGCAGGCTGCCGCCTTCGACGTGCCGTCGCTGCTGATGACGCTCGACCGCTACCCCTATGGTTGCGCCGAGCAGACCACCAGCCGCGCCATGCCGCTNCCGTCGCTGCTGATGACGCTCGACCGCTACCCCTATGGTTGCGCCGAGCAGACCACCAGCCGCGCCATGCCGCTTCTCTACGTCAACGATCTGGCGTCCGGAGTCGGCATGCAAAGCGATCCCGAACTGCACGGCCGCGTGCAGGCCGCCATCTACAAGGTGCTGAGCTACCAGGCTTCGGCCGGCAGCTTCGGCCTGTGGGGTCCGGGCTCCGGCGATCTGTGGCTTGACTCTTACGTCACGGACTTCCTGACCCGGGCGCGCGAGCAGAACTACGACGTGCCGGCCCTGGCGATGAGCCAGGCGCTGAGCAATCTGCAAAACTCGGTCGGTTACGACCAGGACGTCCAGGATCGCGGCAGCGAAATCGCCTACGCGCTCTATGTTCTGGCCCGCAACAAGAAGGCCTCGGTCGGCGATCTGCGCTACTACGCCGACACCAAGCTCGAAGCCTTCTCGAGCCCGATGGCCGTCGCCCAGTTGGCGGCGAGCCTGGCGCTCTACGGCGACGCGCAGCGTTCGGAAGCAACCTTCCAGACGGCGCTGCAGCTGGCCAAGTCGACCACCGAATACGACTACTACCGGTCCGACTATGGCTCGCGGCTGCGTGATGGCGCCGCGATCCTGGCGCTCGCCGCCGAATCGAAGCCGGTGCCGACCATCGTGCCGGAGCTGATCCGGCTGGTGGCAAGGGAACGTGCCGATGCCCGCTGGACCAGCACGCAGGACGAGTCCTGGATGCTTCTGGCGGCCCGCGCGCTGAAGTCGGGCAACGACTCGATCACGCTCTCGGTCAACGGCGCGCCGCATGCCGGTGGGTATTCCAACCACCTCAGCGGCACCGACATTGCCGACAGCCCGCTGACCATCGCCAACACCGGCGCCACGCCGCTGCAGGCGGTCGTCACCACGGTCGCCTCGCCGGTAGAGCCCTTGCCGGCCGGCGGCGACGGCTTCACCATCGACCGCACCTACTACAAGCTCGATGGCACCGAAGCCAACGTCACCGAGGCGACGCAGAACGAACGCTACGTGGTCGTGCTCAAGGTTTACGAGCAGAACCGCTGGCCTTCGCGCCTGCTGATCACCGACCTGTTGCCGGCCGGCTTCGAGATCGACAATCCGGGCCTTGTCTCCAGCGCCCAATTGTCGAACTTCACCTGGCTGGCGCAAACGGATGCAGCCCATCTCGAATTCCGCGACGACCGTTTCGTCGCGGCATTCAATCCCAATGACGGCGATGGCGACCGCAACATCATGCTGGCCTACGTCGTGCGTGCGGTAACGCCGGGCACCTATGCCCATCCGGCAGCCACGGTGGAGGACATGTACCGGCCGCAATATTCGGCCCGCACCGCCACCGGCATGATGGAGATCAAGGCGCCGTAAGGCGCCTTGACGAAGATGAACACGCCGATGTCCGCGACCATCTCCTTCTCCCCGCTATGCGGAGAGAAGGAGCCGGCAGGCGGATGAAGGGCACCACCATGCTCTCCAGAAAATTTCTCCGTCGAACAGGCATCGCCGCCGCCTCCCTCGTCGGCTTTGCGGCGATCGCTGCCGCTTCTCTCTGGGAACTCGACCGCGCTTTTCCGCCGCCGCTGCCCGGAAGGCTCACCGTCTCCACCGAGGTCCAGGACCGCGACGGTCAGCTGTTGCGCGCCTTCGCCACGTCGGACGGTTACTGGCGGCTCGACACTCATCTCGACCAGGTCGACAAGCAGTTCGTCGACATGCTGGTCACCTATGAAGACAAGCGCTTCTGGGACCATGATGGCGTCGATGTGCTGGCGCTGGCGCGCGCCGCCGGCCAGTTCGCCACCAGCGGCCATATCGTCTCCGGCGGCTCGACCCTGTCGATGCAGCTTGCCCGGCTGATCGAGCCACGCGAAAACCGCAGCCTCGGCTCGAAGATCAAGCAGATGCTGCGTGCCATCCAGATCGAGCGGCGGCTGTCCAAGCAGGAGATCCTCGAACGCTACCTGACCTTGGCGCCCTATGGCGGCAATCTCGAAGGCGTGCGCGCCGCCTCGCTCGCCTATTTCGGCAAGGAGCCGAAGCGGCTGACGGTCTCGGAAGCCGCCCTGCTGGTTGCGCTGCCGCAATTGCCGGAAAAGCGCCGGCCCGACCGCAATCTCACCATCGCTCATGCAGCCCGCGACCGCGTGCTGACCCGCATGGTATCAGCTGACCTGCTTGGCGAGCGCGAGGCCGCGCGCGCAGCGCTCGATGATGTCTCGGGCTTGCGCCGCAAACTGCCGGCACTGGCGCCACATGCCGCCTATGCCATGCTGCCCAAGGCCGTACCCGGCAAGCCATTGCAGCTGACGATCCGCAAAAGCGTCCAGCAAGGGCTGGAACAGGTGGCGCGAGATGCCGCGATCAAGCTTGGGCCGCGCCTGTCGGTCGCCATGGTGATGGCGGACGCGCGCACCGGCGACATTCTTGGCGAAGTCGGCTCGGCCGATTTCTTCGATGCCAGCCGCTCCGGCTGGATCGACATGACCAGGATCGTGCGTTCGCCCGGTTCGACGCTGAAGCCGTTCATCTATGGCCTCGCCTTCGAGCAAGGGCTGGTGGCGCAGGAAATGCTGATCGAGGACAGTCCGGTCGATTTCGGCGGCTACCGGCCAAAGAATTTCGACATGGGCTATCAGGGGGATGTCTCGATCCGCCAGGCGCTGCAGCTGTCGCTCAACGTTCCGGCGATCCGCGTGCTCGACTCGGTCGGCCCGGCACGGCTGATGGCGCGCTTCCGCCAGGCCGGCGTCAGCCCGGTGCTACCGGTCAACGAGGCGCCGGGCCTCGCCATCGGCCTCGGAGGCGTCGGCGTAACGCTGCGCGATCTCGTCCAGCTCTATACCGGCCTCGCCAATGGCGGCAAGGCAAACACGCTGCATGACGGCACCGAGCCGGCCAATGCCGAGCGCACCACCGCCACGATCCTCGACGCCCAGGCGAACTGGCAGATCACCGACATATTGTCGGGCGTAAAGCCGCCCGAGGGCGCCTTGCAGCGCGGCATCGCCTACAAGACTGGGACGTCCTACGGCTACCGCGACGCCTGGTCGGTCGGCTTCGACGGCCGCTACGTGCTGGGTGTGTGGGTCGGCCGCGCCGATGCCGGTGCGGTGCCCGGCCTGTCCGGCTATGTCTCGGCCGCCCCCATCCTGTTCGAGGGCTTCGTCCGCTCCGGCCTCACCGCCGTCCCGTTGCCCAGCCAGCCGGCCGGTGTCCTCAAGGCCAGGCGCGAAGACCTGCCGGTGACATTGGGGCGCTTCGGCGCCGGCGCCGACGGACTGGTGCAGGCAGGCCCGACGGAACCGGCGCCAACGATCATTTTCCCGCCCAACGGCGCCCGCGTCGATCTCGCCACCAATTCCGCCGAGGCCTCGCCGCTGGTGCTGAAACTGCAAGGCGGCCGCGCGCCGTTCCGCTGGCTGGCCAATGGCAAGCCGCTCGTCGGCATCGACCGCCGCCGCACCGCGACCTGGCTGCCCGACGGCGCCGGCTATTCGACGCTCACCGTCATCGACGCCGTGGGACGCGCGGCAAGCGTGAAGGTGTTCGTTGAATAGATGGCGCCAAGCGATTCAGGGGATTGGGCTTCTTCGCCCGAGGCCCGGCGCGAGGCACCCCCCTCTGGCCTGCCGGCCATCTCCCCCGCAAGGAGGGAGATTGGCAGCTTCGGCGCCGCGCTCATTCAGCAACGTTGAAAATTGGCGAAAGCCGCAGCGACATCTGATCTTCCCCCTTGCGGGGGAGATGGCCGGCAGGCCAGAGGGGGGTGTGCCGAAGCGCTTGCATCGAGGATTGGCCTTAGCCCTATCCATGTTCGTTTCGACTTGCTCCCCCGCCGACGCCGATCCCCTGCCCGCCGGCTTCGTCCGCTTGGCCGATGTCGATCCCTCGATCCGCCAGGACATCCGCTATGCCGGCCTGGAAAATTTCCTGCATCGCAAGGCCGATGGCTACGACGCCCCAATCTGCATACTCACGAAGCAAGCTGCGCAAGCGCTGTCCGGTGTGCAGAAAGCGCTCGCCGCCGATGGCCTGACGCTGGTCGTCTTCGACTGCTACCGCCCGGCCCGCGCCGTTGCCGACATGGGCAAATGGACCAGAGAGGGCGGCCCGCCCGATCCGCAATGGTACCCTCAGGTGCAGCGCGGCGACCTCATCGCCAAGGGCTATATCGGCGAATTGTCAACCCATTCGCGCGGCTCGACCGTCGATGTAGCCATCGCCCGCAGCGACGGCAAGAACAAGTCATCCGCCGCTTGCGGCGCGGCCGGCGCCGGCACGCTCGGTTTCGGCACCAGCTTCGACTGTTTCGACCCGGCAAGCGAAACCGCCCATCGCCCATTGGCGGCAGAAGCGGCGGCAAACCGCAAAAGGCTGCTCGACGCCATGCGCGCCGGCGGCTTCAAGAATTATGCGCGCGAGTGGTGGCACTACACGCTTCGGGATGAGCCGTATCCAAAGCTGCGCTTCGATTTTCCCATCACTGCGGGCTGAACCGCCCGGTGCTACACCGAGCCTTCCCTCGCTCGGCCTTGCTTCTGCGCTGTCAGCTCCTAGATAGCGTCAAACCGGCCGGATTCGGGTTAGACCAATATGAGGAAAATATTTCCTTCCGAAACCCAATATCGGCGAAAATTTCCTTCGGGGGGACAAAAAATGCAACGTTGAATGCATCTAATTTCTATCAATTCGATAGAGTTCAGCCGTCATCAACGGAGGCGGAAATGACCAAACCTCATTTCAAGAAACTGCTCGGCGCACTGGTCGCCACATCGATCCAGTTCGGCACGCTCGGTTTCGCGTTTGCCGATACGACCATTCTGAACGTGTCCTACGACCCGACACGCGAACTCTACAAGGCCTATGACGAAGCCTTCGTCGCACACTGGAAGGCCGAGACCGGCGAGACGGTCACCATCCAGCAATCGCATGGCGGCTCCGGCGCCCAGGCCCGCGCCGTGATCGACGGCCTCGATGCCGATGTGGTGACGCTGGCGCTCGAAGGCGACATCAACGCCATCGTCACCAAGTCGAAGAAGATCAACCCGGACTGGCGCAAGAAGTTCGAGAACAATTCGGCGCCTTACACCTCGACCATCATCTTCCTGGTCCGCAAGGGCAACCCGAAGGGCATCCACGACTGGAGCGATCTGGTCAAGGACGGCGTCCAGGTGATCACGCCGAACCCGAAGACGTCGGGTGGCGCCCGCTGGAACTACCTTGCCGCCTGGGCCTATGCCAACGCCAATGATGGCGGCGACGAAGCCAAGAACAAGGAATTCGTCGGCAAGCTCTACGCCAATGCTCCGGTGCTCGACACCGGTGCGCGCGGCTCGACGGTCACCTTCGCGCAAAAAGGCATCGGCGACGTACTGATCGGCTGGGAAAACGACGCCTATCTGGCGCTCAATGAATTCGGCGCCGACAATTTCGAGATCGTCTATCCCCCGACCTCGATCCTGGCCGAGCCGCCGGTGGCGATCGTCGACGCCAATGTCGATGCCAAGGGCACCCGCAAGGTCGCCGAAGCCTATCTCGGCTGGCTCTATTCCAAGGAAGCCCAGACGATCATCGCCAAGAACCACTATCGTCCGGCCAAGCCCGAGCTGGTGGATGCGGCTGACATTCCGAAGACGCCCGAAATCAAGCTGATCTCCATCGACGATCCGCTTTTTGGCGGCTGGAAGAAGGCACAGCCTTATCATTTCGGCGATGGTGGTATATTCGACCAGATCTACAAGCCGGCCCAGTAGGATTTAGATCAGGACGACATGACCATAGCACCCGCCAAGGCGGGGTGGCGATTCAGACAGCCGAGTGTCATTCCGGGTTTCGGATTGACGCTCGGCTTCTCGCTTGCCTACCTCACGCTCATCATCCTCATCCCCCTGTCGGGCCTGATCTGGCGCTCGGCAGCCCTCGGCTGGACCGATTTCTGGGCGATCGCCACCGACCGCCGGACCATCAACGCACTCGAAATCAGCTTCGGCACAGCCTTCATCGCAGCCGCCGTCAACGTCGTCTTCGGCACGCTCGTCGCCTGGGTGCTGGTGCGCTACCGCTTCCCCGGCCGCCGCGTCGTCGACGCCATGGTCGACCTGCCCTTCGCGCTGCCGACCGCGGTCGCGGGCATTGCGCTGACCACTCTTTATGCGCCCAATGGCTGGATCGGCCATCTCCTGGCGCCGCTCGGCATCAAGGTCGCCTACACGCCGCTCGGCATCGTCGTGGCGCTTGTCTTCATCGGCCTGCCGTTTGTCGTGCGCACGGTGCAGCCGATCATGGAGGAGATCGACAAGGAAGTGGAGGAGGCCGCCGCGACGCTCGGCGCCAACCGCTTCCAGATCATCACCCGCATCCTGTTTCCCGGCCTGGCGCCGGCCATCATCACCGGCTTCTCACTCGCCTTCGCGCGCGGCGTCGGCGAATACGGCTCGGTCATCTTCATCGCCGGCAACCTTCCCTACAAGTCGGAGATCGCACCGCTTCTGATCGTCATCCGGCTCGAGGAGTACAATTATCCGGCGGCCACCGCGATCGCGGCGATCATGCTTTTGCTGTCGTTCGTGATGCTGCTGGTCATCAACCTGGCGCAGTCATGGAGTCGCAAGCGCTATGGCTGACCCCGAGATCAAATCCTACGAACCGCATCACGAGAGCCGGTCGGCGGCGGTGACCGAAAGCCGGCCGGTGCGGCTGCTGCTGATGGCGGTGGCCTTCGCCTTCCTCGCCATCTTCCTGCTGCTGCCGCTGATCATCGTCTTCCACGAGGCGCTGGCGAAAGGCATTGGCGCCTACACGGAATCGCTCTCCAATCCCGATACGCGCTCGGCGATCCGGCTGACGCTGCTGGTGGCGGTGATCGCCGTTCCGCTCAACGTCGTCTTCGGCATTTCGGCTGCCTGGGCGATCGCCAAGTTCGAGTTCAAGGGCAAGGCTTTTCTAACCACGCTGATCGACCTGCCCTTCTCGGTCTCGCCGGTCATTTCCGGCCTGGTCTATGTGCTTTTGTTTGGCGCTCAGGGACTGTTCGGTGAATGGCTGAAGGCGCACGGCATCCAGATCTTGTTCGCCGTGCCCGGCATCGTGCTCGCGACCATCTTCGTCACCTTCCCCTTCGTTGCCCGCGAACTGATCCCGCTGATGCAGGAACAGGGCAACGGCGACGAGGAAGCCGCGCTCTCTCTGGGCGCCAATGGCTGGCAGACCTTCTGGTACGTGACGCTGCCCAACGTCAAATGGGGATTGCTCTACGGCGTGCTTCTGTGCAACGCCCGCTCGATGGGCGAATTCGGCGCGGTCTCGGTCGTGTCGGGCCACATACGCGGGCTGACCAACACCATGCCGTTGCATGTCGAAATCCTCTACAACGAGTACAACGCCGTCGGCGCTTTTGCCGTCGCTTCGCTGCTTGCCGGCCTGGCGCTGGTCACGCTGGTCTTGAAAACACTTCTCGAGATGCGCTACGGCGCCGAGATCGCCGCGACGCGCGGGCACTGACTAAATGCATGTCGCCCAAGACTGGGAACCGGTTTTGCGACAACGACATGCACCAAATTACTGAGGGATCTACATGGAAGTTCGCGTTGCCAACGTACGCAAGGAGTTTGACCGGTTTCCGGCCCTCCATGACGTATCGCTTGACATCAAGTCGGGTGAGCTGATCGCGCTGCTTGGGCCATCCGGCTCCGGCAAGACGACGCTGCTGAGGCTTATCGCCGGCCTGGAGCGGCCGACGCGCGGAAAGATCTTCTTCGGCGACGAGGACGCCTCGCACCGCTCGATCCAGGAGCGCAATGTCGGCTTCGTCTTCCAGCACTATGCGCTCTTCCGGCACATGACGGTCGCCGACAATATCGGCTTCGGCCTCAAGGTGCGGCATGGACCGTCGCGACCACCGGCGGCCGAAATCCGCCGACGCGCCTCCGAACTGCTCGATCTCGTTCAGCTTTCCGGCCTGGAAAAGCGCTATCCGGCGCAACTTTCCGGTGGCCAGCGCCAGCGCGTGGCGCTGGCGCGCGCCATGGCCATCGAGCCCAAGGTGCTGTTGCTCGACGAGCCGTTCGGCGCGCTCGATGCGCAGGTGCGCCGGGAACTGCGCCGCTGGCTGCGCGAGATCCATGACCGTACCGGCCACACCACCGTCTTCGTCACCCACGACCAGGAAGAGGCGCTCGAGCTTGCCGACCGCGTCGTGGTGATGAGCCAGGGCCGCATCGAGCAGGTCGGCTCCGCCGACGAGATCTACGACACGCCGAACTCGCCCTTCGTCTACTCCTTCATCGGTGAATCGAGCATGCTGCCGGTCAAGGTTGAGAATGGCGAGATCTGGCTCGCCGACCGTCCGATCGGCGTGTCGGCGCCGCACGCACCCGAGGGCGATGCAACGCTGTATTTCCGCCCGCACGATATCGAACTGCTCGACGGCTGCAGCGGCTGCATCGCCGGCACGGTCGCCGCCAGCCGCCGCGTCGCCGGCACAAGACGCGTCGAACTGGAAATCGGCGGCGAGCGCCAGCGCGTCGAGATCGAACTGCCTGTGGACCATCCTGCGGCGCAGAAGAGCCGGGTGGCGTTCAGGCCAAGGCGCTGGAAGCTTTTCCCGGCGGCATAGACATCGATCCGGCGCTACTCCAGCCAGTTCTCGACCGTCAGGCCCTTGATCCGACGGAACTCAGCGGTGTTGGCCGTCACCAGTGTCGTCCCCAACACACAGGCATGGGCAGCAATGAAAAGATCATTGTGGCCGATTGGCTGGCCTCTGGCCTCCAGCTCGGCACGAAGTGCTCCGTATTCGTTATCCATCGGCACATCGAGCGGCAACACAGGAACCTCGGCGAGCAATTCCTCCACCTTGGCGAGCAGCTTGGCCGATCCCTTGCGGGCGCAGCCATAGCGCAGCTCCGAGGCGACAACGATGCTGGTGCACAGGGCACCGTCTCCCGCGCGAACCGCCGCACTGGCAGCCTTGCCGGCAGGGTTTCGGATCATGTCGCTGAGAATGTTGGTGTCCAGCATGAACCGCATCAAAAGATATCCTCAGGCCCCACGGGCGCATCATGGATCTCGGGAAAGTCGTCTTCAGGACCAAGCGGCGGCTCTTTCGCCCATTGGGTGAGCAAGGCGGTGAGGCCTGGTTGACGGACCGGCTCGATGATCAGCCGGTCGCCATCGCGGCTGATCAGGACCTTCTCGCCAGGCAGCTCGAATTCGACAGGGATGCGAACCGCCTGACTGCGGTTGTTGCGAAACAACTTCGCCTCCCTGGGCGGTGGTATTGAGTGACGGTGCTGCGGCATGGCAGCCTCCCCTGTCTGTTCCACTTGTATATGCCATTTGTATATGCCACTCGGCCTCGAATTGCAAACCACAGAAAACCCCAACGCATCGGCATTTCGGCTGGAATGAAATTTCGCCGATAACCTGCTTCAGCGATTTCTTTTTCGCTGTAACGCCATACGTCTGCCCCGTGTGCCTCGCAGTACACCCTCCGGCCCGGCTATGTTCTGGCAACGCATTGCACATCGGAGCCTGTTTTCATGAAGCGATTTTTCCTCAGCGTCGCCACTGTCGCCGGCCTGATCCTCGCCTGTTCGCAGGCCTGGTCGGCCGACAAATTGCTCAACGCTTCCTATGATGTCGGCCGCGAACTGTTCGTCCAGATCAACAAGGCTTTCACCGCCGGCCATCCCGGCGTCACGGTCGACCAGTCGCATGCCGGCACTTCGGCGCAGGCGCGCGCCATTGCCGAAGGCTTGGGCGCCGATGTCGTCACCTTCAACCAGGTCACCGACATCGACTTTCTGGTCAAGAAAGGCCTCGTCTCCGCCGACTGGCAGAAGGATTTCCCCGACAACGCCTCGCCCTTCTATTCGCTCCCTTCGTTTCTCGTCCGCGCGGGCAACCCCAAGCACATCAAGGACTGGAACGACCTCGTGCGCGACGACGTGCAGGTGATCTTCCCCAACCCCAAGACCTCGGGCAATGCGCGCTACACCTATCTGGCCGCAACCGCCTACGCCAAGGAAGCCTTCAAGGGCGACGACGCCAAGGTGAAGGAGTTCGTCACCAAGCTGTTCAACAACGTGCCGATCTTCGACACCGGCGGGCGCGCCGCCACCACCACCTTCGTGCAGCGCGAGATCGGCGACGTGCTGATCACCTTCGAGTCGGAAACGCGCGGCATCCGCAAGGAGTATGGCAACGACAAGTTCGAACAGGTCACGCCAACGGTCAGCCTGCTCGCCGAATTCCCGGTGGCGATCGTCGACAAGGTCGCCGACGAGCACGGCAGCCGTGACCTCGCCAAGACCTATCTCGATTTCCTCTACACGCCCGAGGGCCAGACCATCGCGGCTGAAAATGGCCTGCGCGCCCGCAACGCTGAAGTCGCGGCAAAATACAAGGCCGACTTCCCCGATGTCCGCCTGCTGACTGTGGAAGACGTCTTCGGCGGCTGGGACAAGGTACAGAAGGAGCACTTCGCCGCCGGCGGTCTGCTCGACCAGACCTATGGCAGCCGCTGATATCAGCAGCGTTCGACCTCACCTCACAAGAAAGCCGGCGCTTTGCCGGCTTTTTTGATTTCGCGCGCCGACAAACGGCTTTCATGCGGAATCTGTCGCGATCGGCGAAAAACGTTACAAAGAATCAACGCCTTTGTGCCTAACGTCTCAACCGGGCGGCTTGTTCTACGCGAAACCGGGTTGTTCAGGCGAAACGTCATGATTTGCACACAAACAACCGCCAGATGCGGGTGGTTGGGGTTTTCATGAACTGAAGCGGGCATGCTTACCAAAAAAGGCAAATACGGCCTCAAGGCCCTCGTGCATCTTTCCGGCCTGCCGGTCGGCCAGCTTGCATTCGTCAACGACATCGCGATCGCCAACAACATCCCGAAGAAATTCCTGGATGCCATTCTGGGCGAGCTGCGCAATGCCGGCTTCGTCCTCAGCCGCAAGGGCAAGGAAGGCGGTTATCGCCTCGCCCGGCCGGCTTCCGAAATCAAGATCGGCCACGTCGTGCGCGTGCTGGACGGCCCGCTCGCTCCCATACCCTGCGCCAGCCGCACGCAATACCAGCGCTGCGAGGATTGCGACGAGGCGACCTGTCAGGTCCGGCACATGATGCTGGAAGTGCGCCAGGCGATCGCCGAAGTGCTGGACAATCGCAGCCTCGCCGCCATGCGCGACGCCGACAATGATGATTTTCCGGTCGAGCTGACATCGCAGATCTAAATTAGAGCATGGTCCCGAAAAGTGCGAACCGGTTTTCGGACAAGATCATGCTCAAATGAGAGTCCTCAGACCAGGCCGAGCTTGCCGGCCAGGCCGACGCGCTGGATCTTGCCTGTGGGACCCTTGGGTATCTCCTGAAGAAACAGGATGTGGCGCGGCACCTTGAACTCGACGATCCGGCTGCGCGCGAAATCGCGTATCTGCTCGGCATCGGCGGTGGCGCCCTCGGCCAGCACGATGGCCGCACCCACCTCTTCGCCGAGCATGGCGTGCGGCACGGCAAAGGTCACCGCCTGCGCCACCAGCGGATGATCGAGCAGGACATTGTCGACTTCGAGCGGCGAGATCTTTTCGCCGCCGCGATTGATGATCTCCTTCAGCCGCCCGGTGATCTTCAGATCGCCATCCTCGTCGATCAGGCCCTGGTCGCCGGTGCGGAACCAGCCATCGCTGAAGGCAGCTTCATTGGCCACCGGATTGTTGAGATAGCCATCATGGATGTTGGCGCCGCGCACCGCGATCTCGCCCTTTTCACCCGCCGGAAGGATCGTCCCCTTGTCGTCCAGGATCGTCACCTGCGGACCCGCAGGCAGGCCGACCGAGCCTGGCTTGCGGCGTGCCGGCGGCAGGCCATTGGATGTCATCTGGTGCGCCGCCTCGGTCATGCCATAGGCCTCGACCACCGGACAGCCGAGGACGCGCTCGAGGTCGCGGAACACGGTGTCGGGAAGCGCTGCCGAAGACGAGCGGATGAAGCGCAGCCGCGCAGCCGCGATGGTTTCGCCATTGCGGGCGGCGCGCGCCAGGATCGCCTGATGCATGGTCGGCACCGCGCTGTACCAGCTCGGCCTGAAGTCGCCCAGCCAGCCGTAGAATTTTAGCGGGTTGAAGCCCGGCGTGCAGACAACAGCGCCGCCGACTGCCAGCTGTGCGCTGAGCGCCGCCATCAGCCCGTGAATGTGGAACAGCGGCATCACGTTGAGACAGATATCGTCTGCCGAAAGCGCCAGGGTGCGGGCGATGTTGGCCATTGATGCCAGCAGATTGCGCTGCCGCAAGCCGACGATCTTCGGCCGCGCCGTGGTTCCCGATGTGTGCAGGACAAGCGCGAAATCGTCCGGCCCGTTGAGCTGCATATCGTCGAGGCGAGCCTCGCTGGCAGCCTCCACCTCGGCGTCGCCCGCCAGCAGAAACTCGCCGGCCTTGGCGCCGTCAGTCACGACGACGTCGAGCACCGCAATGCCGAGCCCCTTTGCGGCGTTGCGCGCCGCATCGCCCATGCCTTGTCCGCACAGCAGCAGCTTCACATCGAGATCGCCGAGATAGAAGCGGAATTCGTCTTCGCCGTAAGCCGGATTGAGCGGCGCCGCCGTCGCCAACGCCGAGACCGCCAGGAAACAGGCCGCCATTTCCGGGCCGTTGGGCAAGACGATGCCGACGGCCGTGCCGCGGGCAACGCCACGCCTGGCGAGATCGCCGCAGAGCTTGTCGACAAGATTGGCGAGGCCGGCAAAGCTCAGGGATGGCCGGTCCGGCGCCATCAGCGCCACCGCAGCCGGCCGCCAGGGCGCCAGTTGGGGAAGTGCTACCGATAGGGCCTGTTTCAAGTTCGAACCCTGAATGGCGTTCACCATGGCCTTGTCGGCGCCGATTGCGCGCCCGTGGCAGACGCAGTAAAGCGATTTCCGGACGCACGCAAGAACAGGTGGACACCGATCGGATGAGGCTGCCGTGGTTGGGAAAATCCCGGAAAGCCGACCGGACACCATCTTCCGCCGTCATTTATCATACGGAAATCATCGCCGACATCCTGGTGCCCGAACGCGCCGAGAATGTTCGCTTCTTCAGCCGCAAGCAGGTCCGCGCCGGCAAGTTGCGCACCTTCAACAACAGGGATCTCCGCGAGCTGCTGCTGGCCGCCTTTTATCTCGGGGTCGCGGCATTGCTGCCGGTCAATTGGTGGGCCGCGATCTGCAGCCGCGTATCGGGGCTGCGCCTCAAGCGCCATATCCGCAAGGATTTCGTGCGCTACGCTGCCGCGACGCGCGCCGTGCTCGGCAATGGCATCGATGCGCAAAGGCAGTTCAGGGCCTTGCTCTGCGCCAACCACCGCCGGCGTTTGCTGCTTGCCGCGCATCTCATCGGCCGCCGCTGGTCACCTGATATCCGGCTGGAGGGCCTGGAAGGCCTGCAAGCGGCGCTGAAGCGCGGCCACGGCGCTATCATCTGGTGCGATCAGTTCACGACCCAGACCATCATCGGCAAACGCGCTCTCCATGAGGCCGGCATCGAGACACACCAGCTCAGCGTCAGGGCTCACGGCATATCCGATTCGACCTTCGGCTTGCGCTTCCTGAACCCGCCGATGGTTCGGGTCGAGAACCGTTTCCTGAAAAGCCGGATCGTGTTCGACCGCAGTGACGCCTACCAGGTCACCGGCCGGATCCAGAAGATCCTTGGCAGCAACGGCGTGGTGTTGGTGACCAACACGGTGCATGCCGGCTCGACATTCACCGAAGTCGGCCTTGGCGAGAGCGGCTGGACCCACCTCGCTTCGGCGCCGACGAATTTCGCTGCCAGAGGCAAGGCGGCGCTGTTTTCCATGTCGACCTTCGAGACCGATCCGTTCCGCCAATACCGCGCCGTCCTAAGTCCCGAACTGGTGCCGGCCCCGGCAGAGGCCGGCGAGCCCGCGACCAGAGCCGGCGGCGCCAAGAACATGGCGCTTCAGGCCGAGTACATATTGCTCAAGCGCGACCGCTTGCTGGAGGCGCTGAAACTCTATCCCGAGCAAATGATGGTCTGGTCAGGCCATGACCGGTTCACCGAACGGCCGGAAACCGCCTTGCCCGACGAGGGTGGTTCATGATTTTGCGCCGGCCAGCAGGCTGGCAACGGCGGTGACGATTTCAGCCACTGGAAGTGTGGCGTCGGCCGTCAGCGCCCGCTCGTCGGCGCCAGGCGGTTCAAGGATGGCGAACTGGCTTTCGACCAGGCTTGCCGGCATGAAATGCCCCTTGCGGCTGGCGACACGCTGCTTGGCGGTAGCGGGATCGATCTTCAGATAGATGAAAACGATGTCCCGGCGGAAGCCGCTCAGACGATCGCGGTAGCTGCGCTTCAGCGCCGAGCAGGCGGCAACCACGCTTTGGCCGCTGCCGGTCAGGTCCGCGATCCGCTCGCCAATGGCATCGAGCCAGCCCTCACGCAGTTGATCTGTGAGCGGCTCACCGCTCGCCATGCGGGCGACGTTTTCGGGCGGGTGCAGCCTGTCGCCTTCGACAAAGACGGCCCCTTCCTCTGCTGCCAATGCTTTGCCGACAGCCGACTTTCCGCAGCCGGCGACGCCCATCACCACAATGGCCCGAGGCACTGAGCCGGTAGCGCCCATTGGCGCCTGTGCCGTCTTTTCGTCCACGGTCAGCGGCTTGCCGGCGCGCGGCCGTAGAGCAGGAGCATGGCAACGATGACCAGGCCATAGACGATCTGCCGCCCCGCCTCCGGCATCTGCATGACCGAGAGGATGGACTGCAGGAGCGTGATCAGAATGACACCGGCGACGGTGCCGAGATAGGAGCCGCGGCCACCCAGGATGGAGGTGCCGCCCAGAACCACGGCGGCGATCGACGGCAGGAGATAGGCATCCCCCATCGATTGCGCCGCCTTGGAGGCATAGCCGGCGAGAAGCACCCCGCCAAAGGCGGACAGCCCGCCTGAGATAGCGAAGGCGATCATCACCACGCGCCTTGTATCGATGCCGGAGAGATAGGCGGCACGCTCGCGGTTGCCGATGCCGTAGACGGTGCGGCCGAAGCTGGTGCGGGACAGCACGAACACCATCGCGGCACCAATCAGCGCCCAGATGATGACGGCGTTAGGCACGCCAGGAATGGTAAAACCTGTCGCAAGATAGCGCATGGCGCCGGTGGCCGAATCCTGTGGCGAGTAGCCGCCGGTATAAACGACCATGAGCCCCTGAGCGACAGCGTTGGTTGCGAGCGTGATGATCATCGAGGGTATGCGCAGATAGGCGACGCCAAAGCCGTTGACGATGCCGATCAGCACCCCGCAGAAGATGCCGAACGGGATGGCCAGCGCCACACCGATCGGGCCATAGGCCGCAGCCGCACACGCCATCATCGCGCCCGCCGCCACCGCCCACGGCACCGACAGGTCGATCTGGCCTAGCAGGATGACCAGCATCATGCCTGTGGCGATGACGCCGAGGAACGAGGCCACCTTGAGCTGCTGCAAGAGATATTCAGGCGACAGAAAGCTCCTGGAATAGAGGCTGCCTAGGAACAGCAACAGCACGATGCAGGCGAAGGCCGTCAGCACCGCCGGATCGGCGCGGCGGATGAATTTCGGCATGCGGCCGGCGATACCGCCCAATGTCGTTTCGCTCACAGGAACCACTCCAGCCGGTTGCGGACCCGAAACAGCGCAAAGGCGCCAAGGCTGACCGCGACCAGCAGGATAACGCCCTGGAACAGCGGCTGCCATAGCGGATCGAAATCGAAAACGAACAACAGGTCGCCGATGGTGCGGAAGGCCAGCGCGCCGAAGATGGCGCCGATGGCGCTGCCCTTGCCGCCAAACAGCGAGACGCCGCCCAGCACCACGGCGGCAATCGAAAACAGCGTATAGGCGTTGCCGCTGGCATAGGCTGCATCGCCGGTATAGGTGAAGAAGGTCAGGAACAGTCCGCCGATCGCGGCCAACAGGCCTGCGAGCGCGTAGGCAGCGAACTTGCCGCGCCTTATCGGCACACCGGACATGTAGGCCGCCGTCTCCGACGAGCCGGCCGCATAAGCCGCCCGCCCGAGCACCGAGCGGCTGAACGGTACCCAGACCACGAGCACGACGGCGAGCAGCACGACCAGGCTCGCCGGCATCACGCCGAACAGGCGTCCGGTCAGCGCGTCGGCGAGACCTTCGTTGACCGAACCGCCGGGAAACGGCCTGAGCAGCAGCGCGATGCCGAAATAGACCGCACCCGTGGCGATCGTGGCGACGATCGGCTGCAGGCGGCCGTAGATGACGATGGCGCCGTTGATCGCCCCGCAAAGGAGCCCGGTGCCGAGCACGGCGATGACGCCGAAAGCGGTCTCGAGGCCGGTGCCGATGACCAGCCAGGAGGCGAGGCAATTGGTCAGCGTGAAGATCATGCCGACGGAGAGGTCGATGCCGGCGGTGATCACGACCAGTGTCTGCGCCATGGCGACGAAGGCGAGCAGCACGCCCTTGTTGGACGCCGTCTGCACGACATTGGCGGTGAAGCCCGCCGGATGGTTCGAGGTGTAGATGACGAACATGACAATGAATATGCCGAGTGCCATCAGTGTTCCGCGCTGCTCGGCCAGCCAGTAGCGCCACTCTTTCACGCGTCCGCTCCCTGTCTTGCGCCGGCATCGTCTCTCGCGCCGCCGTCATCGCCGTGGATGTTGAGCGCGCTTGCAATGAGCGCCCGCTCGGTGATCTCGGCCCCGACCAGCTCGCGCTTGACCGCGCCGTCATAGAGCACCAGCACGCGGTCGCAGCAGCCGATCAGTTCGTCATAGTCGGTTGAATAGAACAGGATCGCCGCCCCCGCATCCGCCAGCTTGCGCATCAGTTGATAGAGTTCCTGCTTGGTGCCGACATCGATGCCGCGCGTCGGATCGTTGAGCAGGATGATGCGCGGCTGGCGCATCAGCCATTTGGCGATGACCACCTTCTGCTGGTTGCCCCCCGACAGCGCACCGACCGGAATGTCGAGGCCGGCCGTCTTGATCGCCAGCAGCCCGACCATGTCGTCGATCAGCCGCTGTTCGGCGGCGCGGTCGATGATGCCGGCCTTGGACAGCCGGTCTAGGGCGGCAAAGGAGAGGTTCTCGCGCACCGTCATCGGCAGCATCAAGCCTTCGGTCTTGCGGTCCTCCGGGATCAGCGCCATGCCGATGCGGTCGTCGCGCGCCGCTTGCGGGCTGGCGATCGAAACCGGCTTGCCATCGATAAGGATCTGGCCGCCGAGGCCGCGCAGCACACCGAAAAAGGCAAGCAGCAATTCGCGTTGGCCCTGGCCGTCCAGGCCGCCAAGGCCGACGACCTCGCCTGCCCCGACCGTCAGCGAGACATCGTCCAGCCGGTCCGTCCAGGACAGCTTGCGCGCCTCCAGCACGGGAACGGCGGCGGCTGCGGTGCGCGCGGGTTTCGGCGGGAAAATATGGCTATATTCGCGCCCGATCATCAGTTCGACGACTTCGTTGTCGCTCTTTGTGCCTGCCTTGTAGCTGGCGACATTGCGGCCGTTGCGAAACACCGTGCAGTGGTCGGCAAGCTCGGCGATCTCGTTCATGCGGTGCGAAATGTAAAGCAGCGCCAGCCCTTCCGAGCGCAGTCGCTTGAGCACGCTGAATATCCTGGCGACGTCCGTCGCGGTCAGGGCCGAGGTCGCCTCGTCGAGGATCAGGATGCGCGGCTTCCTGGCCAATGCCTTGGCGATCTCGACCATCTGTCTTCTTGAAAGCGGAAGATCCTTGACCAGCGCCAATGGATGGATGTCGGCCGCACCTGCGCGTGCCAGCGCATCCTCGGCAATGCGGCGCTGCGCCTTGCGGTCGATCATGCCGAAACGCTTCGGCGGATCGGAGATGACGATGTTGTCGGCAACGCTGAGTTCGGGAACCAGCGACAGCTCCTGGAAGATGCAGACGATGCCGGACTTGTTTGCAGCAGCAGGCGAAGCGAACGTCACCTCGCTGCCGTTCAGCATCATGCGGCCTTCGTCGGGCGCGACGACGCCCGCCATGACCTTGATCAGCGTCGATTTGCCGGCGCCGTTTTCGCCGAGAATGGCGTGGATGCTACCGGACGAGACCGAAAGCTCGGCCTTTTCCAGCGCCCGCACGCCACCATAGCGCTTGGATATGCCTTCCATCCGGAAGAGCGGAACCGCACCGTCCATCGGCCCTCCCGAGGCAGTTTGACTTCAAGGGATATCGAGTGGCCGGCGCCGCGGAGATCCCGCGGCGCCGGATATGCCGCCTATTGGTCAGCCCTATTGGTCAGCTTTGGTCTGACCCATAATTTCCTGCGCGGTGAAATTGATGCCGCAGGTCGGGAAGGAATTGCCGACGAAGAAATTGTCGGACTGGCCGGGGAAGAAATCCTGACCGGCCTTGAAGTTCGGATCCTCGACGATCGCCAGTGGCAGTTTCACTGCTTGCGGAACGACGTTGCCTTCGAGCGCGGCAATCGCCGTCTTGATGGCGACCGCGACCTGCGCCGGACCGGTGCCGGCCGATGAGCATTTCAGCCCGTCGCCGGCATGTGCCGCGCAGAACTTGCGGAAACCGTTCTCGGTCTCGCCGCCGAACGGCACGAAAGCATGCTTGGCATCGATCATCGCCTGCACGATGCCGGTGTCGCCGCCTTGCCCGGTGATACCGTCGAACGGACCGTTGGTGGCAATGGCGTCGGCCGTGGCCTTCTGTGCCACGCCGTCGTCCCATTTGCCGACCACCTCGGTGACGTCCCATTTCTTGCCGGAGGCATCGAGCGCTTCATGGATTCCGTTGTGACGGTCGGTGTCGACGGAAGTCCCGGCAACGCCGCGCACTTCGAGCACCTTGCCGCCATTCGGCACATGGCCGACCAGCCATTTGCCCCACAATTCGCCAAGGCCCTTCTGGTCGACATTGACGTTGATGGCGTCCTTGGTATCGAGAATATTGTCGAAGGCGACGAGGATGACGCCAGCTTCCTTGGCGCGCTTGATGACCGGCCCGAAAGCGGTCGGGTTCTGGGCGTTGACGACGATCGCGTCATAGCCGGAATCGATGAAGTTGTTGATCGCCGAAATCTGAGCCGGCACGTCTTCGCCGGTCGAGACGACCTTGAATTCCTTCAGTTTCGCGGCGACCTCCGGCTGGGCCGCATAGGCCTTGGCGGTCTGCACCATCTGGATGCGCCAGGTGTTGGCGATATAGCCATTGGCGAGCGCGATGCGGTATGGGCCGTCTTTCTTGGGGAACTTGAAGAACTGCGTATCGGCCGCCCAGGGCGCAAAGCAATCCGGCTCAGCCGACGGGCCCTTGACGACTTCCGGGTCGGCCATGGCCGACGAACTCAGCATGACGAATGCAGTGGCGGCAACGATGCCACCAACAAGTGACTTGATCATCGATATTCCTCCCAGTTGTAGTTTTATTTGCTGCTGCTTGTTAATTTTGATGCTGTTTGTCGTGGTGTGTTTTCCACGCCTGCCGAAGGCCCTCCAGCCTGGCCGGCGCCACGTCTCGAGGGCCCGAAGCCGGCCCGATCCCCTCCCCCTCGCCGCTTCACAGGCGAGAAACGAAACTAGCATATTATACATAATAAACAAGCATGAGCTGTTGCTTATGTATAATAAACAGGCAGGGCCTCTCATCAAAACGTCTGCCCGACGAAAATGGTAGCGCTACCATGACGTTGTGTAAAGCACCATTTGCTGAGGCCGGCCAAAGCGTGTTCAGCGTGCGGTGCTCTGGCGGGGCTTGAGTTCGAAACCGAGATCGACGACCCGCTGCTCAGGCCTTCGTCCTGCGATCGCCGCCAGCGCCATGGCGACAGACCGACGGCCGATTTCATAGCGAGGGGTGCGGATACTGGTGAGCGGCGGGAACGCCGCCTGCATCATTTCGAGGTCGTTGAAGCCGACAATGCCGATTGTTTTCGGCACGTTGAGCGCGGCGCTATGGCATTCGAACAAAACGCCGAGCGCGATGTCGTCATTGTTGCAGAAGACGCCGTCGAGCGCCGGCATCTTGGCCAGCGCATCGCGAAGCAGCTCGCGGCCGAGCGTCACGCTGGACAGTAGCGGCGTGGTGGTGACCAGCCGCGGGTCGAACAGGCCGGCCTTCTCCATTGCCGCGCGATAGCCGGCAAGCCGCCGCTGCGAGCGCGGGTCCATGCGTGCGCCGATGAAGCCGATCCGCCGGTAGCCCGCCTCGATCAGATGCTCGGTCGCGGTGCGGCCGCCGTCGAAATGCGAGAAGCCGACCAGCATGTCGACCGGATCGGGCCCGGTCTCCATCACCTGCACCACCGGGCAGCCCGCGCTCTCCAGCAGCTTTCGCGAGGTCGGCGTCTGGTCGATGCCGGCCACGATCAGCGCCGCCGGGCGCTGCGGTGCGAACACCTGCAGCAGGCGCTCCTCCTCGAGGCCGGAATAATGGGTGTTGCCGAGCTGGACGCGGAACGGGCCGTCCGACAGGCTGTCATAGATGCCGCGCACCACTTCGGCGAAGACGTTGTTGGTCAGCGACGGCACCAGTACGCCGAACACATCGGCGCGCGCCGAGGCCAGCGCCCGTGCATTGGGATCCGGGACATAACCGAGTTCGTCGACGGCGGCCTGGATCTGGCGCCGCAGATCCTGGCTGACGCGTTCCGGTTCGCGCAGCGCCCGCGACACGGTGATGGCGCCGACGCCGGCCTTGCGCGCCACGTCTGATAGGGTCGGGCGGCCGCCGCCGCGACGCGAGCGCGGCTTGGTCATGGACATCCTCCACGTGCCGGGCCCCGGCCGCTGCGCCCTTGCGAAACCATGTTCAGCTTTTCCACTGCCACCATGCCGGCTGCTGCCGCACCCACTCGCCTGCTGGCGTCGCGCAGCCAATCGCCCTTGTCAAGCAACAGGGCAATCCTGCCTTATTAAGCCATCAGGGCAGCACTGCGTTTTGCTTTCCACAGCAGCAGCCCGATCGCCACTATGTTGAGCAAGTTCCATGCGATCCCGTTGAGGAATGCGGCGGCGTAGGAGCCCGTCAGGTCGTAGATCCAGCCCGACATCCAGCCACCGATCGCCATGCCGAAGATGGTCGCCATCATGACGATGCCGATACGCTGGCCGGCCTCCCTGGCGGGCAGGTATTCGCGCACGATGATGGCATAGCAAGGCACGATGCCGCCTTGCGACAGGCCGAACACCAGCGACACGACATAGAGCGAGGCAAGCCCGTCGAACGGGATGTAAAACAAAAGCGACAGGCATTGCAGCACGGAACCGATAAGCAGGGTTTTCACGCCGCCGATGCGGTCGGCGACAAAGCCGGAGGCGAGCCGGCTGACGACGCCCGCCGCCATCATGATCGACAGCATGTCGGCGCCATGCGCAATGCCGTAGCCAAGATCCATGCAATAGGCGACGATGTGCACCTGCGGCATCGACATTGCCACGCAGCAGCCGAGACCGGCAACGATCAGCAGCACCTGTAACGTCGCCGGAGACAGCGAAATCGACTGCACTGTCCGGCTTCCGGGTGAACCGGCGGCAGCCGCCGCCGGAGCAGCGAGCCGCAACAACAGCACCAGTGGCACCATGGTAACCAGGCAGAAGACACCGATGCCGGCATAGGTGAAGCGCCAGCCCTCCGCCTTGATCAGTGTCGGCATGATGGTTGGCCAGAGCGCTCCGGCGAGATAGTTGCCAGCCGCCGCAGCTGTGACGGCGACGCCGCGCCGACGGTTGAACCAGTGCGAGATGTCGGCGATCAGCGGCCCGAAGATCACCGATGTGCCGACACCAATCAGCACGCCCTGGGCAAGGGTGAATTGCAGGATAGAGGTCGACAGCGCGGCGAGCAGCAGGCCGGCGGCGAGAGCCACCGAGGATAGCAGTGCCGGGATCCAATACCCCATGCGATCGACCGCGCGGCCAACCAGCACATTGCCGGCGGCGAAGCCGACCATGGTTGCGGCGTAGGGCATCGATGCCGCGGCGCGGTCAACGCGGAACTCGGCCTGCACGGCCGGCAGCACGACGACGACGGCCCACATGCCGACCGCACCGATCGTCGCCAGCAGCATGGAGATGGCAAGCCGCATCCAGGCGTAGCTGCTGTCGATGCCGGGGCTATCCGCCTGATTGGCGACGATCGGGGTCAAGGCGTTTCCTGTCTACGGTCCTGGGAAGTCGACCGTTGTGTCGCCACTATCGGCGCATTCACCGCGACGGGCAGCGCCACAGGGCCATGATCCGTGGCTCCAGCGGCCCGGCGACTTTCTCGGGAACCGGCGGCGGCCTGCCCGAGTTTTTGCGACAGGAAGGAGTTTGTCATGACCGCGAAAAAGAAATGGTCGGCCGAGGTGACCGAGCACAGCGATGCGATGGACCTCGAGGACCACATCTTCGAAGCCGACGACGCCAGGAAGACCGCGGCCTCGCTCAAGCGCTCGGCCGAGCACAGCGACCGCCGCAAGGCCGAGCCGTTTCAGTCGGCCATGTCGTTGCTGAATTTCTACATCAACCGCGCCGGCAAGAACCTGCCGCAGGCGCGCCGGAAAGTGCTCGAGGACGCCAAGGACGAACTGCGCGCGGCCTTCGGAAGGCCGCAGCAGGATTAATGCATGTCGCTCAAAAGTGGCGCCGGTTTTGAGACAACGACATGCATAAAACGAAGACATAAAGCGCGTCGACTTAGTCCGTTCAAACGGGAAGCGCTTTTAGCGCTCCCGATTGGTTCTGCCAAATTTACCTCAACTGGACCTAGTGACAGGTCCTCTTTCCCCTCAGTTTGCCGGCCTCGGCTTTGTGGTTCCCCGAGCCTTTGAAGTAGCGGCATGACGGTCAAGATCGGCATCAATCCCATCACCTGGAGCAATGACGATGTTCCCGCACTCGGCGGCGATACGCCGCTCGCGACATGTCTGTCGGAAACCAGGCAGGCCGGCTATCGCGGCACCGAACTCGGCGGCAAATTCCCCAGGCGAAGCGACGAGCTTGGACCGATCCTGTCTTCTTACGGACTGGAGCTCGTCTCCGGCTGGTATGACGGCCGCATTCTGGACCGCACGGTCGACGAGGAATTCGCCGCCATCACCTCGCATCTGACCCTGCTGCGCGACCTCGGCGCCAAGGTCGTCGTCTATGCCGACACCTCGCGCGGCCGTCATGACGGCATTTTCGCGCCGATCTCACAGCGTCCGCGCCTCGCTGACGGCGAATGGACTGCCTATGGCGAGAAGCTGACCGAACTCGCCGACCGCATGGCTGCCTTCGGCGTCGGCATGGCTTTCCATCACCATATGGGCACCATCGTCGAGAGCGATGACGAGGTCGACAGGCTGATGGCCGCAACCGGCAAGAGCGTCGGCCTGCTGTTCGATACCGGCCATTGTCTGTTCTCAGGCGGCGACCCGGCCTCGCTCCTGAACCGGCATCTCGACCGCATCGTGCATTTTCATTGCAAGGACGTCCGCGCGGCCGTGCTGGAGAAGGCACGGCGCGAGGACATGAGCTTCATGGCGGCAGTGATGGAAGGAATCTTCACCGTGCCCGGCGATGGCTCCGTCGATTTCCTGTCGCTGCTGCAGCCTCTGGCCAGCCATGGCTTCGAAGGCTGGATCGTCGTTGAGGCCGAGCAGGATCCGGCCAAGGCACACCCCTTGACCTATGCCACGAAAGGTTACGCTTCGCTTCTCAAAACGGCCTGCGCGGCCGGGTTCGACGTGGCAATACGAGACATGGCCTAACCACCGCCGGGGGGCTGGTGGTTGGGCCGGTTGGGCGCGCGCCTCGGTAGGGGTAGCGACGCGAAAGCGCCCGGCGATCCGCGCCGCCGCCCTCCCTTGGCGGCGCGGATCGCGCAGTTCTTGGCATCGAAATTTTTGCCCCCGAGTTGCCGGCCCGGCGTTTCCAGCTTGAGGCTGGGGACGAGGCATGCCTTGATGCAGATGGAGGAGCGACATGGCATTCGAGGCGGCACTCGGCGTGGAACGGCTTTGCACCATCCGTGAGATCGCCGAGAAGGCGGAACTCGGCGCGGCAACCGTTCACCGCGCGCTGAAGAACAGCCGCGAGGTTCATCCCGAAACCAGACGGCTGGTGCTGGAGACTGTCTGCCTGCTTAACGAAGAGAAGATCGCCCGCGCCGCCAGGTTGGTCGGAGACTAGCTTGGCCGACCATATGCGCCTTTCCCTCGACATCATGTCGGTCGACCGCAGCTCGGACGAACCGATGCACCGGCAGATCTACGGCGCCCTGCGGCGCTTCATCCTCGACGGCCAGATCCAGCAGAACACGCTGCTTCCTTCGACACGCTCGCTGGCCGAGGATCTCAAGGTCGGCCGCAACACGGTGATCGCCGCCTACGACCAGCTGCTCGCCGAAGGGTTTATAGAGGCGCGCGCCGGGTCCGGCACCTGGGTGGCGCCGATCCAGCAGAAACGCCCGCCGGCCGCGCTGCGCGCCGGCCTCGCCGCCCCGCAAAAACTCTCGCGGCGCGGTCAGACCATCGTCAACGGCCCGCAGCCGCCGCGCAATGCCGGTGTCATCAACTTCCATCCCGGCGTGCCGGAAACCGCGTCCTTCCCCTTCACCATCTGGTCGAGCCTTCTGGTGCGCAACGCGCGCAGCCGGGATGAGAATTTGCTCGGCTATATCTCCTTTGCCGGCCATCCCGGTCTGCGCCAGGCCATCGCGTCGACCATCAGCCTGTCGCGCGGCATCAACTGCACCGCCGACCAGGTCATCATCGTCACCGGCGCGCAGGCGGCACTCGACCTCGCTTCGCGCGTGCTGATGGACGAAGGCGACCATGTCTGGATGGAGGAGCCCGGCTATCTCGGCGCCAAGAGCGCCTTTCTCGCCAGCGGCGCGCAGCTTGCGCCCTTGAAGGTCGATCGCCTTGGATGGCATCTCGCAGACCCAGAGCTGCCGCCGCCGCGCCTGATCTATGTGACGCCATCCTGCCAGTGGCCGTTCGGCACCATCATGCGCATCGAGGAACGGCTGCAGCTGCTCGACATCGCCGAGCGCCACGGCGCCTGGATCGTCGAGGACGATTATGACGGCGAGTACCGGTACCGTGGCCGGCCGGTGCCGGCGCTGCGCGGCCTCGATCATGCCGACCGCGTCGTCTATATTGGTTCCTTCGGCAAGACGCTGATCCCGGCGCTTCGCATCGGCTATCTCATCGTACCCCGCGAACTGTCCGTGCCCTTCGACCGTGCCGTCTCGATCACCGGCCAGTTCGCGCCGCTGATCCTGCAGGCGACGGTCAACGACTTCATCACGCAAGGCTATTTCGCCACACATCTGAAACGCATGCGCCGCCTTTATGCGCGCCGGCAAGCCAATTTCGTCAAGCTGTGCCAGGAGCATCTGGCCGAATGGCTGACAGTGACCGAGAACGATTCCGGCATGCAACTGCTGGCCAGCTTTACCAGAGCCTACAAGGACAGCGACGTCGTCGCCGCCGCCGTCAAGGAGGGCCTCGACGTGCAGGGCATCTCGATCAACTACCATTCGAGCGAGCCGGAACACGGCCTGCTGCTCGGCTATGCCGCGATGGACGAACGCCAGATCCTGCGCGCGGTGCTGGCGTTGCGCGCTGCCTTCATGCGGCTGGACCGGCAATAGGGCGATCCAGCGCTGAGCGCTTCAATTCACACTATCGAATTTCTGCAGATCGACGGGCGCTGCCTTGCGCACCTCGACATCGTCCAGCGAGGCATTCTCCAGCGCCACACGGGCCGCCGCATCGATGTTATGGATCATGTCGGCGATGTCGGCGTCGCCATGCGCCGGATTCATCGCGATCATCACCGTGCGGTTGAGGATGTCGAGAGAACCCTTGCCGAGGTCGTCGGCATAGGTCAGCCGCAGGCCGTTGTTTTCCGGCAGCGTGTACGGATTGAGCGCCGGATGATGCGCGCCCTCATGCATCAGCACCTGGTCCCACTGGGTGAAATTGTGGCGGCCGGTCTTGCCGGCAATGACGCTCGGAATGGTCTTCGAAAAAGTCTGCGCCGCCTGTTCGCTGGGCAGCAGATACATTACCTGTGCCGCGCAATCGTCGTCGGGGCTGTTCATCGGCGACGGCGTCAGGCCGAGATTGCCGAGATGGCGCGTGCCGGCCAGCACCTTCTTCTTCTCCGCCCGCATCGCCTCGATGATGCCGTCCAGACGGTCGAGCTGGACATTGAGCATTGCACCCATCAGTTCCGAGGCGCGCGCCCCGATGCCGGCAAACGGCTTGATGCTGTCGCTGCGCCCCTGCCAGTAGAAGTGGCAGGGGTCGATGGCGCAGCGCGCCCGCTCGGCCACTTTCGGGTCGCTGGTGGCGATGCCGCCGCCCTCGCCCGACGTCATGTTCTTGAAGTAGTTGAAGGAGTAGGCGCCGGCATGGCCGATGGAGCCGAGCTTCCTGCCCTCATAGCCGCCGCCAATGCCCTGGCAGACATCTTCCAGCACGAGCAGACCGCGTTTTTTAGCGATGTCCATGATGGCGTTCATGTTGCAGGCCGCACCCCACATATGTACCGGGATGACCGCCTTGGTGCGCGGGCCGATGGCGTCGCGCAGAGCGGCCGGGTCGATGGTCAGGCTCTCGTCGATATCGACAATGACCGGAATGGCGCCGACCGACAGAACCGCAGTCGCGGTCGCCATATAGGTGTGCGCCGGCACCAGCACCTCATCGCCCGGGCCGATGCCGAGGCCGATCAGGCCGGCGGCGAGCCCATAGGTGCCGCTGGCGGCCAGCGCAAAATGCTCGACGCCGAGATGCCTGGCATAGCGGGCCTCGAAGCGGTTGCACTCGCTGTTCTCGCCATAGCGAAACAGCGCACCCGAGCGGATCACCCTGGCAATGGCTTCGATCTCTTCTTCGCCGGCAGTGTACATGGCAAGTCTCCACATCGCCTTGATGGTGTGAAAGCAGTACGCCTGCGGCCGCTGTTTGAAAGAACCACTCCGCTGCGATCTGACCAAGCCATCCTGCTCACGTCGGAGCGGCGTTTAGCGCCGACTGTGGGCATAGCGAATGAAATCGGCATTCCAGAACGCAGGCCCGCGGAAAATCGTACCCATCCGAATTCGCTGAAGTGGCCCTGTCGGAAAGCCCGCATTGGGCGTTCCATCGCGTCCAGTTGGGCAAACGGTCGGTTCCATGCAGCACGGGACACACTTTGGAAGACCCTCGAAACCGGCGTGCCGGCAAGATGGTGGCCCGCAAGATGGTGGCCGGCAAGATGGTGGCCGGCAAAACGGTGGCCGTCCATGACGCGACAGCTCGTCCTGCATGAAGACGATGTCGGCATGTGCCATGGCGCCAACAGCGCCTTCCTCGAACTGACCGCATTGGGCGCCTGCAGCTCCGGCGCCGTGATGGTGCCGTGCCCATGGTTCCCTGAGATGGCCGAAGCGGCAGCCGCCAATCCCCGGCTCGATCTCGGCGTCCACCTGACGCTGAACAGCGAAAAGCAGCACTACAAATGGCGGCCGCTGACGTCGCCGTCGCGCGCGGCCGGCCTGACGGACGAGTTCGGCTATTTCTGGCCCGATGTCGCGACCACCCGCCGCAAGGCAGCACCGCAAGCGGTGGAAACCGAGCTTCGCGCCCAGATCGACACCGCCTACCGCGCCGGCATCGACGTCACTCATCTTGATGCCCATATGGGAGCAGCGCTGTCGCCCGAGTTTTGCGACGTCTACATCAAGCTCGGCCTGGAATATCGCTTGCCGGTGCTGTTGACCAAAACGCTGTCGGCCTATTCGCCCAACGACAATCTGGTTGGCGTCACCGAAGCGGCGTTCCAGCGCGGCGTCACTGAAGCCCGGGCCAAGGGCTTTGTCATCTTCGACGCCGCCATTCAGACGACCTGGGGCCGTCCACGCTCCAAGCCGATAGAGCCCGCCTACAGGGCATTGGTCGAAGGGGTGCGCGAAGGCCTGACCTTCTTTTGCCTGCACTTCAACGCGCCGGGCGAGTTGGAACTCATCGAGCCGCGCTCCGCCTATGTCCGCACCGAGGAATACGAACTCTTCCGCGACCAGGCTTTCCGCGACTGGCTCGGCGCGCAGGACATCGACATCATCGGCATGAAGCCGCAGCGCGAGGAGCTTCGTGCACGGCTCGGGGCATCGACACCGGCAAAGGCCCGCAAAGCGGCCACCCGGTCAGCGCCGTAAGCCGATCCGTCGGCCGAGGCGCAAAGAGGGAATTGGAACTGCAACGACAATGGGAGAATGACATGAAGACTGTTCTGAAACTGGCGCTCGGCGCGCTTGTCTCGATGAGTATGCTGGCGGGCGTCGTGCAGGCCGCGGGCCTGAAGGACCCGAAGGATGTCCGCATCACCTTCGTGGTGCACGGCTCGGCCTCCGATCCCTACTGGTCGGTGGTCAAGCGCGGCGTCGACGATGCGGCGGCGCTCACCGGCGCCAAGGTCGAATATTATGCGCCGCAAGTGTTCGACGTGGTCGAGCAGGCCCGCCTGCTCGACGCGGCCATCGCCACCAATCCAGACGGCATCGCCGTCTCCATTGCCGACGCCAATGCACTTGGTAAATCGGTCAAGGCCGGCCTTGCCGCCAACATTCCGATGGTCGTCCTGGATTCCGGCGAGAAGGAAGGCGCCGAACTCGGCACCTCTCTCTACGTCGGCACAGTCTCCGAATATGATTCCGGCAAGAAGGCCGGCGAGCGGCTGGCCAAGGAAGGCACGCTCAAAGTCGTCTGCATCAACCACGAGGTCGGCAATGTCAGCCTCGACCAGCGCTGCCAGGGGTTGAATGATGGGCTGAAGCCGTCAGGCGGCGGCACCGAAGTGCTTACCGTGTCGCCCGATCCGGCCGACATCCAGCGCCGCACCGAGGCCTATCTGTCGGCGCATCCCGACACCCAGGCCGTCTTCGCGCTCGGCGCCACCGCCGCCAATCCGCTGATCCCGTTCTTCCGGCAGAAGGAATTGTTCGGCAAGATCAAGCTCTACACCTTCGACATCAGCCCCGAAGTCCTGGATTCCGTCGTCGCCGGCGAAATGGGCTTCGGCATGGACGCCCAGCAATATCTGATGGGATACCTGCCGGTGATCTATCTGGTCGAGCATGCCACACATGGCTTCTGGCCGCAGAACAACGCCTACACCGGCCCGCTCTTCATCGACTCGCCCGACAAGGCCAAGGCGATCCTGGCGCTCGCCAAGGACGGCATCCGCTAAGGCAAGACCAAAACGGATCGGGGAGCCGCCATGCGCTCCCCGTCTCTGGTCGAGATTGCGAAGTGAGCGATTGGGGAGCCTAATGGCTGTTGTGGAAGACAAGGCGATACCTCCAGAAGCGCCGGCGCCCGGGGTACTGGGCAAGGACCGTTTCGGCATGATGTCGAAACGGGCGGCCGGTGCTGACGAGCGGCTGGCCAGCACCGGCCGGCTGACTCAATGGCTTCGCCGGCCCGAAGCCGGTGCCGCCGGCGGCCTCATCGCCACCATTATCATCTTCGCCCTGCTGCCGGGTGCATCGAACCTCTATTCGCTGCAGGGGTCGATGACCTTCCTGACGCTGGCGGCCGAACTCGGCATCATCGCCACTGCCGCAGCCCTTCTCATCATCGCCGGCGAGTTCGATCTCTCGGTCGGCTCGATGGTCGGCTTCGCCGGCGTCGTCATCGGGCTGACGGTGAAATACTGGGGCCTGCCGCTGTGGGGCGGCATCGCCTGCGCCTTCGCTGTCGCCATCCTCACCGGCTACGTCAACGGGCTGATCGTTGTGAAGACCCGCCTGCCCTCATTCATCGTGACGCTGGCGTCGCTCTACATCCTGCGCGGCCTGTCGATCGGCATCACCCGCGCCGTCACCGGCCGCACGCAGATCCCCTACATCCTCGACGGCGCGCCGGACCCGGCAACCGCGGGCCTGTTCAACGGCCATCTCCTGACCGGCTTCTTCCAATGGATGGGCACGCAAGGCTGGATCGCCGCCCGTACCGACGGCATTCCCTTCGTCGTCGGCATTCCGATGTCGATCGTCTGGTGGCTCGGACTGACAGCGCTTGCCGGCTATGTCTTGACCCAGACCAAATACGGCAACTGGATCTTCGCCACCGGCGGCGACCTCAATGCCGCCCGCAATGTCGGCGTGCCGGTCGACCGGGTTAAGATCGCGCTGTTCATCTACACCGCCTGTGCCGCGACCTTGCTTGCCACCATCCAGGTGATGGAGGCCGGCTCCGCCGACACCACGCGCGGCCTGCTCAAGGAATTCGAGGCAATTATCGCCGCGGTCATCGGCGGCGTGCTGCTCACCGGCGGCTATGGCACCGTCTATGGCGTGCTGTTCGGCGCGCTGATCTTCGGCCTGGTGCAGATGGGCATCTTCTACACCGGCATCGACACCGACTGGTTCAAGGTCTTCCTCGGCATCGTCATTTTGATGGCCGTGCTGGTCAACAACTACATCCGCCTCAAGGCGCTCGGACGCGGAGGTGGCAAATGACCTACCCAAACCCGTCCCCGGCCATCCAGCCAGCCATGGAATTGCGTGGTGTGTCGGTCAATTTCGGCTCCGTGCGCGCGCTGCAAGATATCGACATCAAGGTCTATCCCGGCGAGGTGCACTGCTTGCTGGGCGACAACGGCGCCGGCAAGTCGACGCTGATCAAGGTTCTGTCGGGCGTGCACCGGCCGACCAAGGGCGAAATTTTCGTCGACGGCAAGCCCGTCACCTTCCGCAGCCCGCGCGACGCGCAGGACCTCGGCGTCGCGACGGTCTTCCAGGACCTCGGCATGATCTCGCTGATGTCGATCACGCGCAACTTCTTCCTCGGCCGCGAGCCGACGAGAAGTCGCCTGCCCTTCTCGCGCTTCGACAAGGAACGCGCCAACACAATTGCCCGTCAGGCAATGGCCGATATCGGCATCGACGTGCGCGACCCGACACAGGCAGTCGGAACGCTGTCGGGCGGCGAGCGCCAGTCGGTAGCGATCGCGCGCGCAGTCCACTTCGGCGCAAAGGTGCTGATCCTTGACGAGCCGACCTCGGCGCTCGGCGTGCATCAGGCGGCCATGGTGCTGAAATTCATCATCGAGGCGCGCATGCGCGGGCTGGCGGTGATCTTCATCAGCCACAACATCCACCACGCCTACCCTGTCGGTGACACTTTCACGCTGCTCAACCGCGGCCGCAATCGCGGCACATACGCCAAGTCCGAGATCTCGCGCGACGAGGTGATTTCCATCATGTCGGGCGGCGAGGATCTGAAGGCGGTGGAAGCTGAGATTGCCGGGCTGTTGGCGCAGATCGGCAACCGGCCGGCCGCCACACCCTGAGCCTGGAACACTTTTGCAGAGAGTAATGACAGCATGAGCAGGATACGCGTCGGCGTTATCGGCGCCGGCATGATTTCGCAGGTCGAGCATATTCCAAACCTGTTGCGGCTAGGCGACCTGTTCGAGCTGGTCGGCGTTGCCGACCCGTCAAGGATTTCGCGGGAATATGTCAGCGAAGTTCACGGCATCGCCAATTTCGAAACGCCGGAGCAACTGTTCGACCATAAGCTCGACGCCGTCGTGATCGGCTCGCCCGACCCGCTGCATCACGAGCAGGTGCTGGCCGCACTGGGGCGCGGCCTGCATGTCTTCTGCGAAAAGCCGCTCTGCTATTCCCCGGCGGAAATCGCCGAGATCATCGCCGCGCGCGATAAGGCCGGCAAGGTCATGCAGGTCGGCTATATGAAGCGCTTCGATCCGAGCTACCGGCTGGCGCTGGCCTCGCTGCCCGGCACGGCAAAGACGCTGCGGTCCGTCTCGGTCGAGGTCAACGATCCCGATGCCTGGCCGTTCATCGCCCACCAGCGCTACAAGCGCGGCAACGACATTCCCGAGGAGCTGATTGCCGCCGCGCAAGCCAGGCAGAAACAACAGGTCGAGCGCGCGTTGGGCCAGCCCATGACCGATCTGGCTTTCCGTGGATTTACCGGTGCTTACAGCTCCGCCTTGATTCACGATGTGAATGCCGTGCACGGACTGCTCGACGCACTCGGCGTGCCGGAGGGCGAGGTTGTCGGCGCGCAGATCTTCGCCAATGGCGATGGCGGCCAGGGCGCGGTAAAACTGCTCGACGGCCAGGCGCTGTGGACGATGACGCATCTCACCGTGCCGAAGCTCGCCGACTACAAGGAACGCATCACGCTGTTCTTCGACGATGCCAGCCTTGAGCTCGAATTCCCCTCGCCCTGGCTCAACCATCATCCGACCCGGCTGACTGTGAAGACCTCGGACGGCCACACACTGTCGACGAAGGATCTGCGTGCCGGCTACGGCGAAGCCTTCGTCGAGGAACTGCGCGGCTTCTGGGGTGCGATCGTCAATGGCGACGAGGTGGTCAACCGCCCCGAGCACGCCGCCCGCGACCAGGCGCTGCTGGTCGCGCTGACCAGGCAGCATTTGGCCACTTCGCAGGCCGGCTGAGCGCTCGCAGGATGTGTTGAGATTCAGGTCAGGCCGCGCCGAAAACGTTGGATTTCGAGAACCGGAGCGGAGCGTACTTAAGTACGTGAAGCGCGAAAGCCGGCGTTTGCAGGCCGGCCTCACCTGAATATCAGCATATCCTACCGGGTGTTGATGACGCCGTCGGTATTGGCGAGCAGCTTGCGCACCGCGTTGCGGGCCGCCTCCGGCCGCTGCAGGCGGATGGCCTTCTCGATCGCCTCGTGCAGTTGCTGTGCATGCTGCAGATCGTCGAGTTCGCGCGTCGTATAGGTGAACAGATGATCGAAGGCGGATTCGATCAGCACGCCGAGCGGCACCAGCAGATCGTTGCCGGAGGCGCGCAGGATGGCCAGATGGAAACGCGTATCGGCGCGCGTGCGCTCCTGCAGGCTCGGCGCCTCGCCCATCTCGCGGCAGGCCTGGCTGATCTCGGCCATCTGCTCCTCGGTGCGTCTCATGGCTGCGAAGGCAGTCGCTTCCGGCTCGATGATGTGGCGGAATTCCTGCACCGTCTTCAGGAACACCTCACGGTCGGGCGCGGTCGCGTACCAGGCGAGCACATCGCGATCGAGCAGGTTCCAGCGCTCCCTGGGCTCCACCCAACTGCCGATCTTGGGGCGCGACGCCAAAAGGCTTTTGGCCATCAGCATCTTGATCGCTTCGCGCACCGCAGAGCGACTGACGTTGAAGGTTTCGGACCATTTGGCTTCATTGGGCAGGATGGTGCCCGGCGGATAGTCGCCGCGCACGATCCGAAGCCCGATTTCGCTGGCCAGCGAGGCATGCACGCTGGTGCCGGGCATCCGGGTGGCGTCAGCCCGGCGAAGGGTCGCCGGGCGCTCGCCGGATGCCGCCTTTTCAGGCTTCTTTCCCTTATTCGGCTTTCCGTCCCTCATGCGTCCACAAAGTCCGGATTTAGAAAGCTGTCAAGCAAAGGACGGGACGTTGACGGCAAAGCCTGCGGCTGTGCACAGATCAGGTCGCAACCTTGCCCCCGGCCGTCCTATTTGACGTATTTGCGCCAGCTGTGCTCGGGACGGAAGCCGAGCATGTCCCTGGCCTTGCGGTTCGAGAGCAGCGTTTCATATTCGCCGAGATCCGCCTTGACCGGCACGTCGGGGTAAAACCGCTTCAAAAGTTCGGCCGTCGGCAGGTCGGACGAGGTGTCGTCATTGGCGGCGTTGAACACCTGGAAGCCGAGCCCGTCCGTTTCAACGGCGCGCAGCGTGATCTGGCCGAGATCGCGCGCGTCGACATAGCTCCAGGCGATGCGCTTGCGAAAGCCCGGATCGGCAAACCACTTCGGAAACAGCGAATATTCGTGCGGTTCGATGACGTTGCCGATGCGCAAGGCATAGATATCGGTGCCGTTGCGCTGCGCAAAGGCGCGCGCCGTGTGCTCGTTGACGACCTTGGACAGAGCATAGCTGTCCATCGGATCGACGTCGTATTCTTCGTCGAGTGGGAAATATTTGGGATCGCGCGGCTCGTTGGCGAACACCACGCCGTAGGTGGTCTCGCTGGACGCGATCACCACCTTCGGGATGCCGAGCTTCACCGCCGCCTCGATGACGTTGTAGGTGCCCATCGCATTGATGCGGAACGCCTCATTGTCGGTCGTGATCATGATGCGCGGTATGGCGGCGAAATGCACCACGGCATCGACCGGCTGCGGGCGCAGCGACGGATCGAATTCATGCAGGCCCATATAGCTCGACAGCGCGTTGAACACCTGGCCGCTGTCGGTGATGTCGGTGATCAGCGTGCGCACCTTGGGATTGTCGAGCGGCCTGGTGTCGATGTTGAGCACCTGGCAGCCCTGTTCGACCAGATATTGCACGACATGGCGACCGGCCTTGCCGCTGCCGCCGGTGAACATGATCCGCTTCGTCATTTTCGTCTCCAATGCCTAGGATTTCCGTGTATTGTCAGACAATATGGCATTCCGCAACCACCCTCGCCCGCCACACGGCGGCGCCCACTATCAATCATCGCAACAGGACTTCAAGACATGACCACGACCGCCGCGAGCGAAAAGATCGGCTTTATCGGCCTTGGCCTGATGGGGCACGGCATTGCCAAGAACATCGTCGACAAGGGCTATGGCCTGACCTTCCTCGGCCGCAAGAACCGCAAGCCGGCGGAGGACCTGATTGGCCGGGGCGCCAAGGAGGCGGCGACTTCGCGCGACGTGGCGGCGGCGTCCGACATCGTCTTCATCTGCGTCACCGGCTCGCGCGAAGTGGAAGCCATCATCCGCGGCCCCGGCGGCCTCAAGGAGGGCTTGAAGAAGGGTTCGGTCGTCGTCGACTGCTCGACCGCCGATCCGGTCTCGACGGTGGCGCTGGCGGCGGAACTGAAGGAGATCGGCGTCGACTTCGTCGATGCACCGCTCAGCCGCACCCCGAAGGAAGCCTGGGAAGGCACGCTCGACGCCATGGTCGGCGCGCCCGACGCGCTGTTTGCCCGTGTGAAGCCGGTCATCGAAACCTGGGCCGGCCGCATCGTTCATATTGGCGATACAGGTGACGGCCACCGCATGAAGCTGCTCAACAACTTCATCTCGCTGGGCTATGCCGCGATCTATTCCGAGGCGCTGGCGCTGGCCGAAAAGGTCGGCATCTCGCCACCGCGTTTCGACAGCGTCATCCGCAACGGCCGCATGGATTGCGGCTTCTACCAGACCTTCATGCGCTGGACGCTGGAGGGCGACCGCGACGCACATAAATTCACCATCGCCAACGCCTTCAAGGACCTGACCTATCTGGAATCGATGGCGGGCGCGGCCGGCATCGCCAACCCGCTCGGCAACGCCACCAAGAACTCCTTCGCCGGTGCCCATGCCACTGGCCCGGCCGAGCAATTCGTGCCGATGCTGGCGACATATATCGGCAAGGTCAACGGCGTCGACCTGATGCCCAGCAAGGATGGCAAGAAGCAGACGATTTGAGGTGGCGAAAAGCCTGTGTCAGCGCCTCGACCGGCCGATAACATCGTCGGTGTTGGCGAGCAGTTTGTGCACCGCATTGCGCGCGGCCGCAGGACGCTGCAGGCGGATGTTCTTCTCGATCGCCTCATGCAGCGCCTGCGCCCGCCGCTGATCGCTGGTCTCGCGTGTGACGAAGACAAAGAGATGATCGAGCGCCGACTCGATCAGAACGCCAAGCGGCACCAGCAGATCGTTGCCCGAGGCGCGCAGTATGGCGAGGTGAAAACGCGTATCGGCGCGGATACGCTCCTGCAGGTTCAGAGCCTCGCCCATCTCACGACAGGCCTGGCTGATCTCGTCCATCTGCTCGTCGTTGCGCCGCGTAGCGGCAAAGGCCGACGCTTCCGGCTCGATGATGTGACGGAACTCCTGCACCGTGCGCAGGAAGGCTTCCCGGTCCGGCCCGGTCGCGTACCAGGCCAGCACATCGCGGTCGAGCAGGTTCCAGCGTTCCCTGGGCTCGACCCAGCTGCCGATCTTGGGCCGTGAAGCCAGCAGGCTTTTGGCCATCAGCATCTTGATGGCTTCGCGCACCGCCGAACGACTGACATCGAAGATCTCGGCCCATTTGGCCTCGTTGGGCAGAATGGTGCCGGGCGGATAATCGCCGCGCACGATTCTGAGGCCGATCTCGCCGGCCAGCGAGACATGGACGCTCGCTCCCGGAAAATGCGCGGCACCGGCCCTGCGCATGACAGCCGGACCGCGGCTGGCTTGTGCCTTGGCCCGCTCGGTTCGCTTCTTTGATTTCTCGTCCGGCATTCACGTTCCAATGCGTCGGCCGTCTGCGTCCGGACTGGTCCGAACCTGCACGGCGCGCCGATCTCGTTGCCGAAAATCCAAACTACAGACGCGTCAAAGCCGGAGCCTGCTGCCCCAACCGTTGCGTCCGTCCGGGAAGAGACGGGGCGCCCGTCAAAGGGCGCCCCGAAATCGAGAACCTACTTCTGGATGCAGGTGTCGACCGTGTCCTTGGTGCATTCGTCGAGGCCGGTGAACACCGGATCGGCGACGGCCTTGCCTTCGACCAGATCGATCATCACCGACGGTGCCTTGTAGCCCATTTCGAACGGCCGCTGACCGACCAGAGCAGTCACAAGGCCGTCACGGGCGATCGCTACTTCATCGCCGATCGTATCGGCGGCGCCGATGACGAAGTCGTTGCTGGCGATGCGGTCCTTGAGCGGCCCGAACAGGTCGCGATAGGGCTGCGGTGCGCCAAACAGCGGCCAGCCGCCCATGATGCCGAAGGCGTCGAGCTTGGGATTGGCGGCGAGGATGTCGGTCATCGCCTGCACGCCCTTGGCGCCGTCGTCATTGGTGAACACCGGGCAACCGGCGACTTCGGTCCAGCCGCCTTCGCCGGCAAGTGCCGCCAGGCCTTCCTTGCCCGACAGCGCGTCACGCATGCCCTGCGCGCGGCGCAGGATGTTGTCGGCCGCGGGATTGCCTTCGATGGTACAGATCGTGCCGCCGTTCGGCTTGCCCTTCTTGATGTACTCGCCGATCTTGTGACCCATCAAATAGTTGTCGGTGCCGAGATAGGTCTTGCGCAGCGCGGCATCTTCCTTGCTGAGATCGGCGTCGAGCGTCATGATCGGGATCGTCGGATTGGCGGTCTTGATCGTCTGAGCGATCAGCGGCGCGTTGGATGGCGAAATCGCCATTGCCACCGTGTCGGCCTTGCTCAGCATGTCCTGAACGATCTGCGCTTCGCCGGCCTCGTCGGAGGTCGATGCCGGGCCGGTGTAGAAGCATTCATATTCCGAGCTTGCATTTTCCTTGTTCCATTTCTCGCAGCCCTGGTGGATGGCTTCGAAGAATGGATTGTCGAGACCCTTCACCACGATGACGAGCTGTTTCTTGGCCAAAGCCGGCCCGGCGCCCAGCGCCATGGCGGCGACGGCGGCGAGCAAAAGTGTTTTCCTCATGTCAGTCCTCCCTTGAAACAGACGGACACGGCGTGCCCGCCACACAGATCGACCGGATGCTTAATGACCGAGGTTCGTTTCACGAGCACTCGTGTCGCCAAGACAGATCGATAAGCATTTCCAGATGCGGCATTGGCCCGGCTCAACACAAGGGTGGCGCCGCAACCTCGACCGATAAACCTCCGCCGATTCCGCCCGGCTAACCGCCAGCGGCATCGGCATAATCTCCTCCGACGCTTAGCTAATATCGGCTTGCGGCCAACGTCAATGCTATTTGTCCTACAAAACGGATTTTTGGATAACCAAGGCTTCAATTCGTCCGACAATTGATTGACGAGCGCCGGCTTTTGCGTAAAAGAACGCTGACGCTGTTTCCGGGAGGAGATGGGGAGAGCGGGGCCAAAGCAGCGCCGGCATTCACGCCGGGAACAGCAGCGGGTCGCAAAACACGGGGAGGCAAAGACTGGTGGCGGTTCTCGAACTCACCAATATCTCGAGGCATTTCGGCGCCATCCAGGCGGTCAACGACGTATCGCTGTCGATCGAGCCCGGACAGGTGGTCGGCCTGATGGGCGACAACGGCGCCGGCAAGTCGACGCTGGTCAAGATGATCGCCGGCAATTTCCGCCCCAGCCATGGCGTCATGCGCATGGACGGCAAGGAGTTGATCCTGCACAAGCCGGCGGAAGCTCGCCAGCACGGCATCGAGATCGTCCACCAGGACCTGGCGCTGTGCAACAATCTGACCGCTGCCGCCAATGTCTATCTCGGCCGTGAATTGCGCCGCGGCTTCGGCCCTTTACGCATCCTCGACTATGCCGCCATGTACAAGCGCGCCGGCCAGCTCTTCGCCGAGTTGAAGTCCGAGACCCGTCCGCGCGACCTCGTCAAGCAGATGTCGGGCGGCCAGCGCCAGGCAGTAGCGATCGCGCGCACCATGCTGTCGCAGGCGAAGATCGTGTTGATGGACGAACCGACGGCCGCGATCTCGGTGCGCCAGGTCGCCGAAGTGCTGAACCTGATCCGCCATTTGCGCGACCAAGGCATCGCAGTGGTGCTGATCAGCCACCGCATGCCTGACGTGTTCACCGTCGCCGACCGCGTCATCGTCATGCGGCGCGGCCGCAAGGTCGCCGACAAGACGATTGCGTCAAGTTCGCCCGAGGAAGTCACCGGGCTGATCACCGGCGCCATCGAACAGGTTTGATCTCAGCGAATTTCACCACGCACAGCACATGAAGGTCGACGATGGCACTGACAATTGACCAGCCGATCGAACAAAAGCAGCAATCCTTGCCGGCAAGACTGTTTGCCAGCCAGACCTTCTGGGTGGTGATCGCGGTCATCCTGGCCTGCCTGTTCCTGTCTTTTGCCACCGACGCCTTCGCCACGTCGAAGAACCTTTACAACATCACCCGCAACATCACCTTCGTCGCCATCATCGCGCTTGGCATGACCTTCGTTATCATCACCGGCGGCATCGACCTGTCGGTGGGCTCGGTGCTGTGTCTGTCGTCGATGGTGCTGGCCGTTACCATGCATGCCGGCTACTCCATAGAAGTCGGCATCCTCGCCTCGATCGCCACTGCGCTCGCCATAGGCGCCTTCAACGGCATCATGATCGCCTATCTCGGCTTTCCACCCTTCGTGGTGACGCTCGGCATGCTGTCGATTGCCCGCAGCCTCGCCATGGTCGCCTCCAACAACACCGTCGTCTTCCAGTTCGGCCCGGATCACGACAAGCTTCTGGCGCTGGGCGGCGGCGCCTGGGTGTTCGGCATCGCCAATCCGGTCCTCTACATGATCCTTCTGGCGCTGATCACCGGATTCACGCTGCGCTGGACCAAGTTTGGCCGCCACATCTTCGCCATTGGCGGCAATGAGCACGCGGCGACGCTGACCGGCGTTCCCGTCAAGCAGATCAAGGTCGCCGTCTATATGATCTCGGCGCTGGCGGCGGGCATTGCCGGCATCATCCAGACCGGATGGCTGGGCGCCGTCACCACCAATCTCGGAACCGGCATGGAACTGCAGGTCATCGCCGCCACGGTCATTGGCGGCGCCAATCTCGCCGGCGGCGTCGGCACCGCCTTCGGCGCCATTGTCGGTGCCGCGCTCATCGAAGTGATCCGCAACAGCCTTGGTCTGCTCGGCATCAATGCTTTCTGGCAAGGCGTGTTCATCGGCGGCGCCATCCTGCTCGCGGTGCTGTTCGACCGGATCCGCAACTTCAGGCGCAATGACTGAATGTTTTTGGATTGAATCTTCCGGCTGGAAACCGTTGCTTTGACATCGAAATCCCTGTTCGACCTCAACGGGCGGCTGGCGCTGATCACCGGCTCCGGCCAAGGCATCGGCCTGGCGCTGGCGCGCGGCCTTGCCGAGCATGGCGCAAGTGTCGTGCTCAACGGCCGCGATGCCGGCAAGGTTGCCGGTGCTGTCGCCGGCTTGCGCGACGCCGGCTTCAAAGCGCACCCCTCGACCTTCGACGTGACGGATTTTCGCGCGGTCGATGCCGATGTCGCCCGCATCGAGGCCGAGATCGGCGCCATCGACATCCTGATCAACAATGCCGGCGTGCAGTTCCGCGCTCCGCTCGAGGACTTTCCCGAGGAGCAGTGGGAGCGGCTGTTCAAGACCAATGTCTCCGGCGCCTTCCATGCCGGCAAGGCGGTCGCCCGCAATATGATCGCGCGCGGCAAGGGCAAGATCATCAACATCGGCTCGGTGCAGAGCGAACTCGCCCGGCCCAACATCGCGCCCTATACGGCCACCAAGGGCGCAATCCGCAATTTGACACGTGGCATGTGCACCGACTGGGCGAAATACGGCTTGCAGATCAATGCCATCGCCCCCGGCTATTTCCGCACCGAGATGAACCAGGCGCTGGTCGACAACCAGGAATTCTCCGCCTGGCTGGAAAAGCGCACGCCGGCTGGCCGCTGGGGGTATGTCGACGAACTGATCGGCGCCGCCGTGTTCCTCGCCTCCGACGCCTCATCCTTCGTCAACGGCCATACGCTTTATGTCGACGGCGGCATGACGGCTTCGGTTTGACGGGAAACCCTATCGCTCAGTCTGAAAATCCACCACTACGGCGGGCAGCACACAGCGGCTTTCGCCCCGCGCCTTGACGCGAGCCCGAACTCAGCCGCACAATCCCGTCGCAGGCGAAGGGAGGCCAGTCGTCTGCGGGAGGTATAACCCATGACGGACGCGATCAGGCTCTATTGGGGCCGGTTCGGACATGTTTCTGTCCTGAATGTCGCCAGCGACTTCGTCACCCATGCGCATGTCGAGGCCCACATCATCATCTGGCTGGAGGGCACGGCCGGCGAGATGACCGTCGGCCGCGAGACGGTGCCGCTGGGTCCCGGCACCGCCGCCGGCATCAATTCCTACCAGCCGCACAGCCACATTCTGTCGCAGAACGGCAGGCCCGGCCTGTTCCTCGCTTTCTACATCGATCCGGATTGGGCGCGCCGGCGCCGCGACCTGCCTTCGTCGGCGCCGTTGTTTGCACAGGCTGCGATCACGCTCGAACCCTGGCTGCACCAGGCCGCCGCCAACCTGCTCGACCATTTGAGCGATAATGAAAGCATCGTCGCCAATTACGAGATCGAGCGCTTCATCGATAGCCTGCTCGACGCCGCCGACGCCTCGGCGCCGCAGGAGGCGCGCATCCGGGTCAACACAATGCAGGACTTTCGCGTCCGCAAGGCAATCCAGCTGATGAAGGCCAATGTCTGCGAACGCATCTCGTTCGACGACGTCGCCCGCAGCGTTGGCTTGTCGCGGCCGCATTTCTTCGCATTGTTCAAGGAACAGACCAATCTCACGCCCAATGTCTACTGGAACACGCTGCGCATGGAGGAAGCCGTGCGGCAGTTGCAGTGGTCGCAGGAGCCGCTGATCTCGGTCGCCTGCAATCTCGGCTTCACCACCCAGGGCAATTTCTCGCGCTTCTTCCGCGACCATGTCGGCGTGCCGCCGACGCTTTACCGCGAGGCGGCGCGGGCCATGGCCTGAGCCAAGCCGCTCGTTTTTCAGACTCCTTGATAGGGCCGCAAGACCCATTGATAAGCGCAGCACCGGCCGCCGCCCTACCCTGCTGCGTATCGAATTCGTAGGGGAATGATCATATGGCTGAAGTCACCGTCTCCAGCGTCATCGACGCGCCGGTCGAAAAGGTCTGGGCGCGCATACGCGACTTCAATGACCTGCCGGGCTGGCATCCGCGCATGGTCAAGAGCCATATCGAAGACGGCAAGAGCGCCGAAACCATCGGCTGCGTGCGTAATTTCGAGCTCGCCAGCGGCGCGCGTATCCGCGAAAAACTGCTCGACTTCTCCGACGCGAATTTCCGCGTCAGCTACTCCATCCTGGAGACGCCGCAGCCGCTGACCAATCACAAAGCGACGCTGCAATTGCGCCGCGTTACCGACGGCGACCGCACCTATGCCGAATGGACAGCAACTTTCGACGCGGCGCCCGAAGAGGCCGACAAGATCGCCGCCGGCATGGCCGCCAATGTCTTCCAGGGTGGCTTCAATGCGTTGAAGAGCCACTTTTCTGGCCAGAGCTGAACCAGGGAGACTGCCATGGCGCTTGCCCTCCAGACCTTTTCGGCCGTCAGGGATGCCAACGCGGCGCTGAAGGCGCCCGGCACCCGCTATCTCGGCGGCGGCACGCTGGTCGTGCGCGCCGCCAATGAAGGCGATGTCTCCGTCACCGGCCTCGTCCGCTCGACCGATCCGACCCTCTCCGGGATCACCGTTGCCGGCGGCAAGGTCCGCATCGGCGCTTCGGTGACAATGGCGGCCATCGCCCGCCATCCCGAGCTTGCGGCGCTGTCCAAGGCCGCGCGCGCCGTCGGCGGCCCGGCGATCCGCAACATGGCGACCGTCGGCGGCAATTTGTTTGCGCCGGCGCCCTATGGCGATTTCGCCGTGGTGTTGCTGGCGCTGGATGCGACGGTTGGCACCGATGATGGGGAATTGCCTATCGAGGATTTCCTGGCCAAGCGGGACGGCAGCCGCGCCATCGTCACGTCAGTCGCCTTCGCGCTGCCGAAGGCCGAGAATTTCCGCTTCCTGAAAGTGTCGCGAGTCAAGCCGAAGGGCGTCTCGGTGCTCAGCATCGCTGCCGTTCTCGAACAGGCCGGCGACGGCACTGTCTCCTCGGCGCGGATCGCGCTCGGCTGCATGGCAGACCGGCCGATGCGCGCCCGTGCGGCGGAAAAGGCACTGATCGGCAGCAGGCTTGACCAGGACGGCGTCGCAGCGGCGCTGGCTGCAGCCGGTGAAGGCACTTCGCCAATCACCGACCCGATCGCCAGCGCCTGGTATCGCGCCGAGGTTCTGCCGGTCCATCTCGGCCGGCTGCTTACTTAACCACCGCTTGGGGGGCGCGCGTCTGTCCGATCAATCGGGCAGGCGCGCTGGGAGGAAAACATGGCAAAGGTTCCGGTTCAGTTCACGCTCAACGGCTCGGAGAAGGCCGAATTTGTCGACAGCGGCACGACGCTGCTGCACGCGCTGCGCGACAAGATCGGCGACACCTCGCCCAAGGGCGGCTGCCACCAGGGCACCTGCGGCGCCTGTTCGGTCATCATCGACGGCGAACTCCGGCTCTCTTGCCTGACCCTGGCCGAGACCTGCAGCGGCGCCGACATCCGCACCACATCGGGCCTCGCCGAGGCCGGCGTCCTGCATCCGCTGCAGCGTGCCTTCCTCGATGCCTTCGCCACGCAATGCGGCTTCTGCACGCCGGGCATGATCATGGCCGCCAAGGTGCTGCTCGACCACACGCCCAATCCGAGCCGCGAGGATGTGGTCGAGGCGCTGTCCGGCAATATCTGCCGCTGCACCGGCTACGAGCCGATCATCCAGGCGGTGCTGACGGCGGCCCGAGCCAATTCGCAGAACGCGGCCTAAGGATCAAAAGAATGGAACTGCGCAAAAACTATTTCGCCGATCAGCGCAAGGACGGCCTGCACGAGATCGGCCATGGGCGGCCGCGGCTGGATTCGCCGGGTCATGTGACGGGCAAGACCGCCTATTTCGCCGACCGCAACGTCCCGAATATGCTTCACCTGAAAATGGTGCGCAGTCCGCACCACCATGCCCGCATCCGTTCGATCGACACTTCCGAAGCGGAGAAGCATCCCGGCGTGGTGAAAATCCTCACCGCCAAGGATGTGCCGCACAATGTCTACACCATCCTGATCCTGATCCAGGTCGGACCGGAAGACGAGACGGTGCTGGCCGACGGCAAGGTACGCTGGAAGGGCGAGGCGGTGGTGGCGGTGCTGGCCGAGACCGAGCGCGCGGCTCAGGAAGCGGCAGCCAAGGTCAAGGTCGATTATGAGGTGCTGCCGGCCGTCTTCGACATGGAAGAAGCGCTGAAGCCCGGCGCGCCTTTGGTCAACGAATATCACGGCCAGAATTATTACCTCTACGACAGCGGCGAATGCCGCAAGGTGCGCTTTGGCGATGTCGAGGCGGGCTTCGCCGGCGCCGACCACATCCTGGAACAGAGCTACCAGTCCTCGCCGATCGAGCATGCGCCGACCGAGACCACGGGTTGCGTCGTGGTGCCGGAAGGCAATGACCGCTTCACCTGCTACACCAACACCCAGGCGATGTTCTTCACCCTCGACAACGCCTCGATCATCCTGCAGATGCCCGGCTCAAAACTGCATTTCGTCGGCGGCACCGTCGGCGGCGGCTTTGGCGGCAAGGTCGACGTCATCGTCGAGCCGATCGCCATTCTTGGCGCTAAACAAACCGGACGCCCAGTCTGTTTCGTCTATAGCCGCGAGGAGGAGATGCAGATCTCCTCGCCGCGCGCCGCCGAAAAGATAATCATCAAGGACGGCGTGATGAACGACGGCCGCATCGTTGCGCGCAAGGTGACCGGCTTTACCGATGCCGGCGCCTATTCGCGCCACTCGCCTTATGGCGCGCAGAAGGGAGCGGCGCACTATCCCGGGCCCTACACCATTCCCAATGTCTGGATCGACACTTATTGCGTCTACACCAACCGCACCCCCTCCTCCGCCATGCGCGGCTTCGGCGTCACCATCGGCGACTTCGCGCTTGAGGTGCAGATGGACAAGCTGGCGCGGCTGATCGGCATGGACCCGCTCGAATTCCGCTTCATCAACGCCTATCGCGATGGCGACATGAAGGCGCATCGCCAGCCGACCGAAGGAGCGGCGCTGATCGAGTGCATGCAGGAGGCGTCGCGCGCCGCCAACTGGCCGGTGGCGGAGAAGTATATGGCGATGTCCTCCTACACGAAGGGAGCTTGAGATGGCGATAAGGCGCGGACGCGGCGTCGCCGCGATCAACTACCCGACGGGCATGAACCTTGGCGGCGACCCGACGCAGGCGCTGGTGCATTCGACGCCGACCGGCAATTTTATGGTCACACTTTCGTCGGTCGATCTCGGCCAGGGCCTGAAGCAGATCATGGCGCAGATCTGCGCCGAGACCATCGGCGTGCCGACCGACCGGGTCACCATCGACACCGCCGACACCGACACCGGCCCGCACTGCATGGGTACCTTCGCCTCGCGCGGCACCCACCGCGCCGGCAATGCCGTCATCCAGGCGGCCAAGGAAGCGCGCCAGGTGATGTTGGAAGTGGCGGCGGAAGAGCTGGAGGTCAACGCTTCCGACCTTGAGACTGACGGCCAGGGCAATATTCTGGTCAAGGGCGCGCCGCAAAAGTCGATCTCGATCTTCGATGTCGCCTTGTCGGCGCATTTCAACCGCGGGCGCTCGATATCCGGGCGCGGCATGTTCCTGATCCCGCGCTCCTATCCGGAGAAAGAGACCGGCGCGATGAAGCCGTCGACCTGCTACGCCCATGCCTGCACGGTGGCCGAAGTCGAGGTCGATGACGAGACGGGCGAGGTTACGGTGCTGACCGTGAAGAACGTCTTTGAGATCGGCCGCGCGCTGAACCCGAAAATGGTCGAGCAGCAACTGGTCGGCGGTTCCTGGATGGGCATCAGTCACGCGCTCTACGAAACGACCGAGCCCTATTATCCCAACCGCGACCATGGCGGCACCGACTTCAACCAGTATCTGATGCCGGGACCGGGCGATCTCGCCCAAACCGAGATCATCGTGCTGGAGCGGCCGTCGGCGGATGGTCCTTACGGTGCCAAAGGACCAGGCGAAATGTGCGCGAACCCGCAGATCCCCGCGGTTGCCAATGCCGTCTTCGACGCCGTCGACGTGCGCATAGACACGCTGCCGATCACACCGGAGCGCATATTGCGCGCGCTGAAGGCGCAAGCGGCGAACTGATGACGCCAGAGGTGAACGCAGAGACTGTCGCGACCTCGCCGGAGGCGGTGGCGTCCCATCTCGCCGCGTCGCGTTATCTCGCCGACGACAGCCTCGCAACCGCGATCTTCCTGGCGATACGGCTGGGCAAACCGCTGCTGCTCGAAGGCGCGCCGGGCGTCGGCAAGACGGAAGCGGCGAAGGCCATCGCCGAAGCCCTCGGCCGCGATCTGGTGCGGCTGCAATGCTATGAAGGCATCGACGCAGCACACGCGCTCTACGAATGGAACTACCAGCGCCAGCTGCTCGCCATCCGCCATGCCGGCGAGCATGAGATCGACATCTATGACGACCGCTTTCTGATCGCGCGGCCATTGCTGCAGGTGCTGCGGGCGCCGGAGCAGCGCGTGCTGCTGGTCGACGAGATCGACCGCTCCGACCACGAATTCGAAGCGCTACTTCTGGAATTCCTCTCCGACTTCCAGATCAGCATTCCCGAACGCGGCACCATCCGCGCCGAAGCGCAGCCGATCGTCATCCTGACGTCGAACCGCACCCGCGAACTCGCCGAAGCGCTCCGGCGCCGCTGCGTCTATCACTGGATCGGCTATCCCGACGCCGAGCGCGAAGCCGCCATCATCATGCTGCGCGCCGGCGATGTCGCCGAGACCACCGCCCGCGCCGTGGCGGCCGCTGTGCAGGAGATCCGCGTCCGCCCGCTGGCCAAGCCGCCCGGCATCTCCGAGGCCGTAGAATGGGCCAACGCCGCCACCATACTGGAGAAAGGCGGCAGCCCATGGCCGCAAGCCTTCCGCCGAGCCATCGGTGTGCTTATCAAGGACGAGGAGGATTTGTCCGCGATCGCGCCGGAGCTTGGCCAGATTGTCGAGGAGGCGCTGGGGTGACGTGTGAGGTCAACAGCTCGTTCATAGCGAGGTGGCCTCACCTGGGCACTTCGCAACGCTGGCGGGACAGCGCCCCCCTCTGTCCTGCCGGACATCTCCCCCACAAGGGGGGAGATCAGCCGTCATCCTGGCTTTCGCCAATCTCCAGCGGCGCAGAAAGAACCGAAGCGCCAAAGCTGCTGATCTCCCCCCTTGTGGGGGAGATGTCCCGCAGGACAGAGGGGGGCGCGAAGGAATGATGCGTCAGGGAACCCTTCCTCTCGCCTCCGCGCCCTTCCTCCACTTCGCCCGGCTGCTGCGCCGCCACGCCTTTGCCGTCGCCCCCGAGCAGGTCTCCAGCTTCATGCAGGCGGTCACCCTGCTCGGTCCCCGCTCGATGGCCGACATCCGCGAGGCGGCGCTCGCAACGCTTGCCCCCCCGCCCGATCGCCGCGGCGAATTCGAGGCGCATTTTCGCAATCACTTCCATGGCGATGACCAACCCTCGATCGAAGGCGAGGAAGACGAGGAAACCCGCATCAAGGACGATCACGGCACGCGCCAGGAGGAGAAACAGACCACGCGCCAGGAGAAAGGCGGCGAGCTGTCGTCGGCAATCGAACAGCTCAGCAGCCGCGACTTCCTCCGCGACGACGATGGCCTTGGGCCCTTCCGCCGCAAGCTCGCTTCAGCCCTCCCCGCGCGCCGCTCATTCCGCACCGTGCGCACCCATTCGCGCGGCAAGCTCGATCTGCGCCGCTCGCTCAGGGAAATCGTCAGCGCCGATGGCGATATCCCCTCGCCACAGCTGCGCCGCCGCCAGACGGTGGCGCGCAAACTGCTGATCCTGATCGACGTCTCCGGCTCGATGAAGCTGCACACGGCGGACTACCTCAAACTGGCGCACGCCGCCGTACAAGGTGCTGACCGTGCCGAAATCTTCACCTTCGGCACGCGGCTCACCCGCATCACGTCCGCACTGCGTATCCGCGATCGCGACCAGGCTCTCGCCCGCGCGGCGGCACTCGTCGACGACTGGGACGGCGGCACGCGCATGGGACCGACCTTGCTCGCCTTCCTCTCGGTGCCGCGTTTCTCAGCTTTCGCCCGCGGTGCCGCTGTGATCATCCTGTCGGACGCGCTGGAGCGCGGCGACCATGCCGATCTCGAGACCGCAATGCGCCGGCTGAGCGCCCGCGCCTTTCGCCTGTCGCTGGCCACACCGCTGGCCGGTGACCCGCGTTTCCTTCCCGCCACGGCAGCGCTCCGCGCCATCCTGCCTGATCTCGACGATCTCATCGACGGCTCGTCGCTCGGGAGCCTCACCGATTTCATCCTGTCGCTCGCCCGCCCCGCCCCGGCGGCGTCGGCAATCTGGAAAAGGGTATCGTGATGCAGAAAGCCATCGACGCGCATTTCCACATCTGGCGCCAGCAGGACCAGCCATGGCTGGTCGGGCCGATGGTGCCGCGCATTTTCGGCCCCTACGAACCGATCCGCCGCGACTATCCGATCGAGGAATTTCTCGCCGATCAGCAAGGCGCAGGTGTCGAGAAGGCCGTCTATGTCCAGACCAACTGGGCCAAGGAGGATTTCGAAAAAGAAGTCGCCTTCCTGCAGAAGACTGCCGACGAGACCGGCTGGCCGCACGCTATCGTCGGCTATACCGATATGACTGTCGACGATGTCCGGCCCCAGATCGATCGATTGAAAAAGTACCCGCTGCTGCGCGGCGTGCGCATGCAGCTGCATTGGCACGAGACGCCGGCCTTCCGCTTCGCTGCCTCGGCCGATCAGGTCATCGACCCCAAGGTGCGGGCCAATGTCGCGCGGCTTAAAGACTATGGCCTGTCCTTCGACCTGCAGCTTTTCCCTGCCCAGATGAAGGACGGGCTGACGCTGGTCGGCGAGAACCCGCAGATCAACTTCATCCTCACCCATGCCGGCATGCTGACCGGCATGGAGCCGGAAACCACCGAGGCCTGGAAAGCCGGCCTGAGTACGCTATCAACAGCGCCGAACTTCTACGCCAAGCTGTCGGGCCTCGGCACCTTCGCCCACCGCAACGATCCGGCGTTGATTGCCTACATCGTCGACAATGCCATCGACATTCTGGGCGCTGACCACCTGATGTTCGGCTCCAACTTCCCGATCGAAAAACTCTGGACGACCCATGCCGAACTGATCAAGGCGCACCGCGCCGCGGTAGGCAAGCATGGCGCAGCCGCCGAGGCGGATATCTTCTGGAACACGGCCGAGAAGGTTTACAGACCGGCATAGCGCACTGCTTCCCCTCTCCCACAGGGGAGAAGGGAAATCCGCCCCTCACCTCACTTCAAACTCAGGATCGACCGGAATCTGCATCGCCGTCACCAGATGGTTGGTCTGCCCGGCCAGCCCGATGATCGACACCATCTCGCCATGCTGCGCATCGGTCATGCCTTTGGCGCGGGCGGCTGCCGTATGCGAATGGACGCAGTAGGAGCAGCCATTGGCGGTCGACACCGCGATATAGATCATTTCCTTGGTCAGCGGGTCGATGGCGCTCTCCGTGGCCATCACCACCTTCACCTGTTCCCATGTCCGTTTCAGCAAGGCCGGATCGTTGGCGAGCCCACGCCAGAAATTGTTGACGAAATCCGATTTGCGCGTCGCGCGGATGTCGTCGAACACAGCCTTCGCAACCGGGATTTTTTCGACCTCGGCATCGCTGAGGAGTTTTGTGGCGGCCATGGCGTTTCCTTTCGTTGAATCGGTGGATCAGGTGGTTGAAACAGGTCTCGAGCAAGGGCGGCTAACCGGCTATTCCGATTCAGTTTTTGATGCTGACAGAACCATGGCGATTGGCCGAAGCATCTCAGCTTCGTCATTCACGGGCGAAGCAGGCGCGAAGCGCCGTCGCGGAGACCCGAGGATGACGAAGGCGCTGAGGCCTTCGCCAATTGGCGACCTATGCGCACCCTCAAACACCGACCAGAAACCTAATGAACCGCCGCATACATGATCTTCTCCTCCGTCGCCTCGGCGGGCGAAAACTCCTCGACCATACGGCCCTGCCGGCACACCAGAATCCGGTCCGACAGGTTCATGATTTCCGGCAGGTAGGACGAGATAACGACGACGGCCAATCCCTCGTCGGCCAGCCGGTTGATGATCTGGTGGATCTCGGCGATGGCGCCGACATCGACGCCGCGCGTCGGCTCGTCGAAGATCACGATACGCGGCTGCTGCACCAGCCCCTTGCCGATCACCACCTTTTGCTGGTTGCCGCCGGAAAGCTCGACCACGCGGGCATTGTCGTTGATCGCCTTGATGTTCAGCGTCTTCGTCCATTCAGCGGAAAGCGTGCGCATCTCCTGCTGGTTGATCACCCAGGCCTTTTCGCGGCCCGCCGCCAGCAGCCCGCCGAACAGGTTCTCGGCGATGCCCATCGTCTCGAAAATGCCCTCGCTCTTGCGGTCCTCGGTAACATAGACGATGCCGTCGGCGACCGCCTCACTGGGCACGAGATAGCGCACCGGCCTGTCGTCGAGTTCAATCGCGCCACCGCGCAAAAAATCGCGCTTGTAGATGCCGGAGACGATCTTGAAGGTCTCGGTGCGGCCGGAGCCGATCAGCCCGAACACGCCGGTGATCTGTCCCTCGAAGATCGAGAAGGAGGTGTTGCGCACGACATTGCTCATCGAAATGTCCTGCACCGACAGCACCTTCTTGCCGGCCTTGCGCAGCCTGGCCTCGTCGCGCTGGCGGTAGATCTGTCCCGACAGTGTACGCCCGACCATGGCGGCGACGATCTTGTCGCGGTCGAAGGCCGATGTGTCGTCGGTGATCACCAGTTCGCCATCGCGCAGGATTGTGATGCGGTCGGCGATCATCAGCGCCTCTTCCAATGCATGGCTGATGAAGACGATCGAGACGCCGTTCGCCTTCAGCCGCCGGATCAGCGCGAAGAAGTGCCGCTTCTCCTCCGGCGTCAGCGTCGCCGTCGGCTCGTCGAAGATGATGATCTCGGCATTGTGGTGAACGGCGCGCGCGATCTCGACCATCTGACGCTTGGCCGCGCCCAGCGTCGCCACCACGGCGTTCGGGTCGACCGGAAAGTTCAGCGATTGCAAAAACTGTTGCGCCGAAATGTAGGTGCCGCGCAGCCGGTTGAGAAACTTTTCGGTGCCGAGATAGAGGTTCTGCGCCACTGTCATCGACGGCACCAGGCTGGTCTCCTGGAACACCATGGCGATGCCGGCCTCGAGCGCCGCATGCGGCGAGGCGTAGGCGATCTCGCGGCCTTTGTGGAACATCTTGCCGGAAGTGGCGTCGACGACGCCGGCAATGATCTTGGTCAGTGTCGATTTTCCGGCGCCATTCTCGCCGAGCAGCGCGTGGATTTCGCCCTTGCGCAGTTCGAAGCTGACTTGTCTGACCGCGGGCACGCCGCGATAGTTCTTGGTGACATTTTCCAGGCGCACGATCGGTTCCATCAGAAACCTCCCGCGTCGAGCACGCAATCGCCGCCCCTGGAGGCGATGAATAGAAGTCCGTCCTTCTCCGCCACGCTGCAGATGCCGTGGCGCGTGCCGTCGGCGCGGCTGTGCAGGCTGAATTGCGGCTGCATGGTCCGGTCGAGCTTCACCACCAGCCCGTAGGAGCGGCTCGGCGACCAGGGCTTGTGGATGCCCATGGTGCGGATGCCGCCGCATTGCAGCGGTTCGAGGAAGCTGCGGTTGGAGGCCAAAGCCGGCGCGATCCAGTAGGCCGGCGCCACTTGGTCTAGCATATCGCGCCGATAGTGGGTTTCCTGGAGAACGAATTCGATCAGCCGGTTGCGTGGCGCGAACAGAGCCAGCCACGCGCCGCCATCGCCGGCCGGCGCGAGGCGCGCGGGATAGCCGGGCAGATGCGTCAGCACGGTCGAGCGGCTACCGGTTGCACCATCGAAGCGCACGAGCTGGTGACGCCAGCTTTCGCTGACCAGCACATCCCGCCCCGTGGGATGGAGCCCATAGGGAAAGGCGATCTCGCCGGCCACTTTGCGGAACCCGCCGCCGGCTGCGTCCCGCCTCCAAAGCGATCCGGACGCGCCCTTCTTCATCAGGTCGGCGGCCCATAGCGACGGCGTGTGCTCAGCCGAGCCATTGGCCAGCCACAACGTGCCGTCGTCTGCATAGGCAAGCGCGGTGATGCAGCTGACGCCGGCCGGCAGCGAAACCTCCTTGCCGGCAACCAGCAGCTTGCCGCTTTCCAACCCCACCGTCAGTTCGCCCGACAGTGATAGAGCCAGCGCCGTGATGGGGGAAAGAAAGGTCCCGACAACCTTCGGCCCCACCCCTGCGGCAAGCGAATATACCGCATTGCCGCTGGAAACGAGCAGCCGGCCATCGGCAACCAGAAGATTGTCGGGCTCCGTCAAATCGGCGAACACTGGCGCCTCGTCCAGCCGCGTGTTGGGACGGAAGGCACCGTCGAGCGGTGGGATGGTCACCGCCTTGCCACGAAACAGGTCGAGCACAGGATCGAGGATCATGGCTTCGCTCCCCAATAAGAAGCGGAACTGGTCCAGTTCGGGTCGGCGCCCGCAATCTTGTAGCGGCCGATGCGGTTGTTAAGGATGCCGCCGACGAACAGGAAACCCTTGTGCTCGCGCATCGAGGTGACCATCGGATGCGCGCCGCCGGTGAGGTCGCCCATCGCCTCGATAATGCCGCCCTTGTCGTTGAATTTCACCACGCCGCCGGTGTTGATGTTGGGGAACAGCCACTCGTCCTGCGGCAGCCGGCGCGTCATGCGCTTGCGCATATCGGGATGGCGCAGCGACAGGTCGAAGCTCGGCGTGCGCATGCCGAGCCATGCCATCCAGTAATTGCCGTCGGAGGCGCGGTTGATGTTGTCGGGATAGCCCGGCATGTCGCGGATGACGCATTCGGCGACGCCCGCCTTCGGCCCTTCCAGCCAGTAGCGATGCACGCGGCAGGCCCAGCTCTCAGCGAAGAACAGCGACTTGCCGTCGTGCGCCATGCACACACCGTTGGTGTAGCGGTAGCCGTCGAGCAGTGTCTTCGTCAAACCGTCCTTCGGGTCATAGACCAGCAGCCGGCCGGTGGCGCGGTTCTCGATCGAGTCTAGCGCCCAATCGTGGGCGTCATAGCGCTTGGTGGAGTCGGTAAAATAGATCCGACCGTCCGGCGCGATGTCGCAGTCGTTCGGGTCGCGCAGCCGCGCATCGTCGACGATCGAGGTCCAGGAGCGCGACGTCTCCGCCGACAAGCGCTTCACATCCCGATCCGGCGAGACGGAATAGAGCCCCATGGCGCCGACGCAGCTGATCAGATTGCCCGATTTGTCGAAGGTCAGGCCCAGCGGAAAGCCGCCGATATGGGCAAACACCTCCGACTTCACATAGTCCGGTGCGAAAAAGCGGACGATCTCGCCATGGCGCGTGCCGCAATAGAGATGGTCGTCGCGGTCGAGGATGACGTCTTCCGGCCCTTCCAACTCGCCGAGCCCGATATGGTCGGCCGCCGACAGCCGGTTGTCGAGCGCGTAGGGCGTGCCTGAGCCCGGCACGGCAGACTGTGTCTCGCCCATCTTGAGATAGACCGGCGCGACATAGACCTCGTTGAGCACCTTGTGGCGGTTCTTCAGCCAGCGGATGTCGATGGTAACCGCCACCGCCAGCATGATGCCCAGCACCATCTGGTTGGTGCCGGTGCCATAGCCCAGCCGGATCAGCCCGTTGGTCATGGTCAAGACGATGATGGCGCCCATCAGCCCCTTGATGACCGAGCCGCGCCCGCCACCCAGGCTGACGCCGCCGACCACCGCCGCCGTCAGCGCCATGATCTCCAGGTTGAGGCCGGTGCCCGGCCCTGCCCCACTCAAGCGGCAAGCGATGAGGAAGCCGCCGATCGAGGCGCAGAAGCCGGAAAAGACATAGGTCATGAACACGGTGCGGCGCACGCGAATGCCGGCATTGTGCGCCGAGCGCCGCGAGCCGCCGACCGCCAGCACATGCCAGCCCGGCCGTGAGCGCGTCAGCGCGATATGGGTGACGATGGCAAGAATGATCGCCAGCCACACCGAGACCGAAAGCCCCCAGAAGGTGCTGTCGCCGATGAAGTCGAGCACGTCGGATGTCGCCTGGGAAAGCTGCACGTCTGCGGCATAGGTGGTGACGAGAATATCGAACAGCGCCCGGCCAAAAATGAAGGTGACCAGCGTAGTCAGAAAGGCGCGCAGCCTGAGATAGCCGACGAGGTAGCCGTTGACGGCGCCGAAGATGAGGCCGGTGGCGAGCGATGCCGCCACCGCCAGCCAGATAGACTGTTCGAGAATGAAGAAGACATAGACGGCGGAGAAGCAGGACAGCGCGAAGATCGAACCGACGGACAGATCGATGCCGCCGCCCAGCATCACCACCGTCATGCCGGTGACCACCATCGAGAACTCGCCGAGCTGGCGGGTCGATTCCTGTAGCGAGGTCAGCTTGAAGAAGCCGGGAATGATCGAGCCGAACACGCTGAGCGTCGCCACCAGCGCCAGGAACGGAATGGCGTTGTCGGTCCAGCGTTTTGTCAGGATTTCGCCGACCAGATGGTCGGGCACGAGATTGTAGCGCCAGGACTGGAGGCGTTCGCGAAAGGACATCGGCGGCTGCTATTCCATGAGGGAACGAGGTGACCGGATTGTCCAGCCACCTCGTTTATTTCAGTCGAAAAAGCGCGGCTTACTTCGCCGCCGCTTCGGCCTGCAGCGCCTTCAGGTCCCAGCAGCTGTCGGGCTTGAGGTCGGCCTTGGTCGTAGCCTTCTCCAGTGTGTAGATGTAGGTGTGCGACGTGCCGGCCGGCTGGCCGCTCTGCAGCAGGAACTTGATGATAGCGTTCATGTCGCCGGACTGGCGGGCAAGGTCTGTCATGACAACGGCGCCATAGGTGCCGTCCTGCAGCTTGTCGCAATCGGCCGCCTTTTCGCCGCCGCCGGTGGTGACCAAAAACACCTTGCCGTCGAGCTTGGCGTCGCGGATGGCGGCGGATGCGCCGGTGGCGTCGCCATCCCAGAAGTCGATGATAGAGCAGATGTCCGGGTTCTGCTGCAGCATTGTCGTCGTCACGTTGCGCGACGTCGTCGGATCCCAGTTGGAGTCGGGCTTGGCCACGACCTTGAAGTCGGGGTGCTTCTCCAGCACCTTCATGATGCCGGCATACTGGTAGAGACTGGACGAGTTGGCCTGATCACCCTGCACAAGGCCGATCTTCTTCGACGAATTCTCGCCGCAGCCCTTGATCGCCGCTTCGGCCTCGAGTTGGCCGAGCCGGTCCCAGTCACTGCCGACAAAGGCGTCGGCCGGGAAGTTGGCGGGATTGTCGACCAGGATGACGTAGGTGCCGGCGGCCTGCGCCTTCTTCATCAGCTTGGAATAGGAGTTGAGGTCCGGCGCATGGATGATCAACACGTCCGGCCTTGTGTCGGACGAGATCGCGTCGGTGATCGCCTGTGCACCGGCATCGACGACCCAGTTCGGATCGCGTGTTTCGAAGGTGCCGCCCCAGGCCTCGACTTCCGTCTTCAGATAGTGCGACCAGCCCTGCGCAAGGTCGAAGCCCATCGCCAGCGGCACCAGCATGACGCGCTTGCCCTTGAGCGCCTGCGCGTATGCGGCCGGGCCCGGATCGTCGGCGGCGAAGGTCGGCGCGACGAAGGCGGTAGCGGCAAGCGCCGTGGCGGCCGCCATCAGTGTTCTGATCAGTTTCATGTCACATCCTCTGTTTTTCACTTATTGCCGGCCGGTCGGCATGACCCGGTCGGGTACCCCTTAGATGTCGCCCTGCTGCGCGGTCTGTTCGTCACGCGGATTGATGATGCCGTCGACGATGATGGCTCCGAGCAGGATCGCCGCCTTGATCAGGTTTTGATAGAGCAGCGGAATGTCGATGATGGTCATCGCGTTCGACAGGATGCCGATCAGTGCAGCGCCCACCAGCACATTGCGCACCCCGCCCCGCCCGCCGGAAAGGCCGATGCCGCCGATCACCGCCACCAGCACGATGTCATAGAGCAGCGTCGAGTTGACGATGCGGGTGTTGATCGAATGCAGGCTCGACGCCGTCAGCAGGCCGGCGATCAGCGCGACGAAGGCCGAAACCACATAACGCAGCACCAGCATTGGCCGCACCGGAATGCCGATGTTGCGCGCGGCGACCGAATTGTCGCCGGCGAAATAGATGTAGCGGCCCCATTTGGTGTAGCGCAGGAACAGGAAGAACAGGAAGGCGAGCCCGGCGAAGACGAACACTTCGATCGGAATGTCGAGGAAACGCAGGCCGCCGAGCAACTCCACCCAATGGCCCTGAGGCACCGGCACCGCATCCTGTGTGATCAGTTGCGAGCGGACATAGCCGAAGACGAAGGAGCCGGTCGCCAGCGTCACGAAGATCGCCGGCACGTCGGCATAGGCGACGAGAAAACCGTTGAGCAGGCCGATGGCGAGCACGCCTGCCAGCACATAGGCGAAGGCGAGCCCATCAGGCGTTCCGGCGTTGAGCAATTGTAGATACCAGGCGACCGACATCGCCATGATCGCCACCGCCGACAGGTCGATGCCCCTGCCGATTATGACGACCGCCATGCCGAGCGCCAAAATGCCCAGCACCGACACCGAGCGGACGATGGCAACGAGATTGTTGGCAGCGATGAAACCAGGCAGCCCAATGGCAGCGGCGACGAACAGCACCACGGCGATGGCAAAGACAATGCCTTCCTGATTCAGGCTCCTGACATTTGGCCAGCCAATCGTGTTCATGTCTGCATTCGCCCCGATGGCAGCTCTGCCACCCCTTCCGAAGAAAGCTAATCGGCTCGGCGCCGCTTCGTCAAATGAATCCGCGCTCGGAACGCCCGTTGGCAGTGATAATCTTCCAGTGGACGCACCGATTGCTAGAACTGGCGCAATCCTAGGAAAAGGCTGCGCTTTTGGCATTCCGTTGCGCCATTGCGTGTATGCGCGAAGGTGCCGTTCTGAGGCGAAAGCACAAGGCGCAATTAATTGCCGCCTGAGCGGCGAAAATCGCGAATTCAGGTCCTGGTCATGTGGCCTGAAACTTCGGCGCCTGCACCGGGCGGCAGCACGAGGAACCGCAACGCCGCCGCCAGCCCGATGGCGCCGATGACCAGGAAGGCGATGCGAAAATCGACGAGGTCGAGCGCCGGCCGGTGCCTGACGATCTGCGACAGGTTCAGAATGGCAGCCGCCACCGCTACGCCGAACAGCATCGACATCTGCTGCAGCATGGACGACAAAGTTGCCGCCGAGCTGCGCTGCGCCGCATCGATATCGGCGAAGGCCAGTGTATTCAGCGCTGTGAACTGCATCGAGCGCGTCAGGCCGGCGATCAGCATCAGCGCTACCACCAGCGCCTGCGGCGTCTCCGGCGAGATCGCCGCGCACGCCATGATCGAGGCCGAGGCGATCAGGCCGTTGACGACCATGACCGTGCGAAAACCAAAGCGTCGCAGCATCGGCGTCGTCACCGTCTTCATGCCGAGATTGCCGAGGAAGTAGGCCAGGATCATCAAGCCGGCATCGACCGGCGAAAGGCCAAAGCCGACCTGAAACAGCAGCGGCAAAAGGAACGGCGTGGCGTTGATCGCCACGCGAAAAATGGTGCCGGCGGCAAGCGTCGAGATGGCGAAGGTCTGCACCCTGAACGCGCTGAGATCGAGCAGCGGATGCGGCGCGCGCCGGAGATGCCGCACCGCCAGCCAGCCGATGACGATGCCGGCGGCAACCAGCAGCACGGCGGGCAAGGCGCCGTCTTCCGGATGTGCGATGCGCTCAAGGCCGTAGAGCAGCAGCGCGAGCCCCAGCGACGTGAGGAAAAACCCCGGCCAATCCAGCGGCTTGGGATCGGCCGCGCGGTCGCCCGGAATGAAGCGCGCGACCAGCGCCAGCCCGACCAGCCCAAGCGGGATGTTGATGAAGAAATTCCAGTGCCAGGAGAGATAGGTTGTGATGAAGCCGCCAAGCACCGGCCCGACCACGGGCGCAAACAACGCCGGCCAGGTGATCAGCGCCGTGGCGTTGAGCAGCTCCGATTTCGACGCATTGCGCAGCACCAGAATGCGCCCGACCGGCGTCATCAGCGCGCTGCCAAGGCCTTGCACGACACGGGCCGCGACGAACTGGGTAAGGCTCTGCGAGAAGCCGCAGGCCAGCGAGGCCAGCGTGAACAGTACGATCGCCAGCAGGAAGATGTTGCGCGCGCCGAAGCGGTCGGCAAGCCAGCCCGACAGCGGCACGAACACCGCCATGGTCAGCATGTAGGCGGTGATGCCGATGCTCATCGCCACCGCCGTCACGCCGAAGGATTGTCCCATCTGCGGCAGCGAGGTCGAGATGATCGTCGAATCCAGCAGCTGCATGAAAAACGCGATGGCAACGATCAACGCCACGCGCCGCGCATTGCTGGCGGTTGCGGCGGAGGCCTCGGTGTCGGGAACGGCAGTCATAGCGAACCGCGTTGAACAGCATATGGCTGGCCCCGTCCAGAGCTTATCCAACAAACTTCCGTGTCGGCTCGCAGCCTGTTATGGATGGGCGGGCGGCCAAGGACATTGCATGAAGCCTATCTATATCGACTACCTCAATGCCCTAGATATCGAAGCCCTGGAGATGACCGACGGCGAAATCATTGCCGCTGTCGAAGCCGGGCTTATCGCGCAAGGCAATGGCCAGACGGTGATCGAGCCGCGCGTCCATCTTGAACCCGACCCTTCCTTCCATGGCCATTTCAACGTTCTGCGCGGCTACGTTGCGCCGCTCGATACGGCGGGCGTGAAAATCGTCGGCGACTATGTCGACAATTATCTGCACGGGCTCCCTTCAGAATTTGGCATTCTAAACCTGTTCGATCCGCGCACCGGCACGCCGCGCGCCATTCTCGACGCCACCGTCATCACCGACATGCGCACCGGCGCCGTCACCGCTATCGGCGCCAAACATCTGGCGCGCAAGAACTCCAAGGTGCTGGCCCATATCGGCGCGCGCGGCACCGCCTATTGGAATGTGCGCCTGCTCGACCATCTCTTCGACTTCGACGAGATCCGCGTCCATTCGCGCCGCCCGGAAAGCCGCGACGGCTTCGCTGCCAAACTCTCGGCCGATCTCGGCAAGAAAGTTACCGCGGTTGCCGACTGGGAAAGCTGCATCAAGGGCGCCGACATCGTCGTCGAAGCCTCGCGGCTGCCGGAGCCGCAGCCGCTGCTCAAGACCGAATGGATCAAGCCTGGTGCACTGGTCGTGCCCTACGGCACGATGAGCGCGGTGGAGCTGTCGCTGACCGACATCATGCAGAAAATGGTCGTCGACGACTGGGGCCAGTGCAAAGGCGGCAAGTTCGGCTCGCTGCGCGCCCATGTCGAGACCGGGCGGCTGAGCGAAGCGACGCTGCACGCCGAGCTCGGCCAGATCGCTGCCGGTCTCAAGCCGGGACGCCAGAGCGACGACGAGACGATCCTGTTCTGGCATCGCGGCCTGTCGCTGTCCGACATTGCGCTGGGCAAGGCGATGCTGGCCAAGGCTGCTGATAAAGGCATCGGCCAGAGGCTGCGCTTCGCATGAGCGCGCTCGTCCTCACCGGCGCCGGCGTCAGCGTCGAGGATGTCGCGGCGGTCGCCCGCGCCGGCCGCAAGGTGGAGGTTGAGCCTGCTGTCATCGAGAGACTCGACAAAGCGCGAAAAGTGCTCGATCAGGTCGCCGCGTCCGGTCAGCAAATCTATGGGCTCAACACCGGGCTCGGCGCCAATCTCGGCACATCGGTCGAGGGCGATGCCAGCGCCTTCCAGCGCCAGTTGCTGGAAGGGCGAAGCGGCGCTGTCGGCGAACCGTTGCCCCAAGAGGCGGTGCGGGCGACCATGCTTGCGCGCGCAGCGATGCTGGCAGTCGGCGGCTCCGGCATTTCGCCGGCGGCTTTCACCGCCCTTGTCGATGCGCTCAATGCAGGCGTGCATCCGGTAATGCCGCAGTTGGGCTCGATCGGCGCCGGCGATCTCGTGCTGATGGCGGCGCTCGCCCGTCTGCTGACCGGCGACGGCGAAGCTGACTATCAGGGTCGGCGCATGCCGGCGGCCAAGGCGTTGATGATGGCGCGGTTGGCTCCGATCAGCCTGGCGCCGAAAGACGGCCTGTCGCTGATCAACGCCTCGGCGGTATCAGCCGGCACTGGCGCGTTGGTACTGGCCGACGCGCTGTCGGCCTTTGCGCAACAGCAGCAGGCCGGCGCGCTGACCATGGAAGGGTTTGGCGCCAACCGCACCATCCTCGATCCGCGCCTGCATCTGGCGCGGCCGGCAGCCTGCCAGCAACTCGCGGCCAAGGGCCTGCGCGACCTGCTTGCTCGTGACGAGGAGCCGACGCCGACCACCTTGCAGGACCCGCTGTCGATCCGCTGCATGCCGTCGATCCATGGCGCGCTGATCCAGGCGATCGACCAGGCGCGGCTGGCGCTGGAGATCGAACTCAATGCCGCCGCCGACAATCCGCTGGTGCTGGGCGATGACGGGCTGGTCCTGTCGACCGGCAATTTCCACACCGCATCGCTGGCGCTTGCCTTCGAGACGCTCGGCCTGGCGATCGCGCAATGTGCCGCGGCAAGCGTTGCCCGCTTCATCCAGCTCGCCGGCTCCGGCCGCAACGGTCTGCCCAGATATTTGTCGCCGGTCGGCGGCGCCTCGGCCGGTTTCGTGCCGCTGCAAAAGACCGCAACGGCAATCCTGGCCGGCATCCGCCACAAGGCCAATCCGGTGATGCTGGATTTCCTGGCCGTGTCCGAAGGCGTAGAGGACCACGCCACGCAGACGCCGCTTGCCGTGTCGAAATGCGCCGGGATGATCGCGCTGTGGCGACGGCTGATCGCCTTCGAACTGATGGCCGCCGCACAGGCCGTGGACCTGCGCGACGGTCTCAAGCTGGCGCCCGGCACAGCAGCGGTCCATACCGCGGTGCGCGCGCATGTAGCGATGCTCAGGGAGGACCGGCCGCTGGGAACGGATGCCGAGGTGCTCCATGCCATGCTCGCCGACGGAACATGGCAAGGTGCAGCGATGATCGGCAAGGAGGCCGAGTAGTTAGCCCTTTGCGTCCACCCGTTTCATGAACAGGCTGAGCTCGGCCGGATCCATGCGCACGACATGCCTGTCTTCCGGATAGGCGCCGCTATCGACGTCGGCAACGTACTCGGAAAACGCCGCGACGCGTTCCGCCTGCAGGCGATCGTACTCGGCGGCGAAGTTGCGGTAGACCTTGGAATGACGCGGCATGTGGCCCCGGTTCTGGCCAAGAATATCGTCGGCAAACAGATATTGCGCGTCGCAGCCGGTGCCCGCACCCATCGACAGCATGATCAGCGAGGTCCGTTCCGAGATCGCCTTCGCCACCTCGATCGGCACCACTTCGATCTCGGCGCCGAGAGCTCCAACGGCCTCATACTGCTTGACCGCCTCAAAAATCTGCATGGCGGTGTCGGCGGTCTTGCCGACGGCCTTGAAGCCGCCGGTCCAGGTGGCGCGGGACGGAATGAGGCCGACATGGCCGATGACGGGGATCGCGTCGTCGGCGAGCCGCTTCACGGTGGCGAAACCGGCGCTGCAATAAACGGCGTCGGCGCCGGCCTTGTAGAGCCGGAACGCCCAGCGCAGGAAATCGTCCGCCGTGCCGATCTCATAAAAATTCTCGCCCGGCATGGTGAACAGGCTGGGCGCCGCATCGCGATACTCAGGGTTGAGCACCAGCTCGGGCGGCACCGAGACGATATCGACCCCTGCCCGCTCGGCAGCCTCGGCCTCGTCCATGGTCAGGACGCGCAGCATGGTCAGCTGGCGCTTGCCCTTCATGGCGCGCAGATCGGCGACGGTCGGTCTCTTTCGGCTCATCGGGATGTCCCTGTTGGCTGGTTGCTTTTCCCGGTCACCTTACCGGCCCCGTAACAGGCCGGATAGAAGGCGGGTGGTTTATTCGCTACTCGGCCGCCGCCGACATATCGAGCTCGTGAAATTCACCGCGATAGGGCCGCGCCGTCGGCGGCAATTCGCGCTTGAGGAAATAATCCTCGTACCGCAGCTGCTTCAGCAGCACCGGCCAGACCTCGCGATAGGCATGCCACATGGACGGGTTCGCCGCCGGCAGGTCGTGCTTGACCAGCTCGTGCAGCCTCGGCAGCGCATGGTAGGGCACCATCGGAAACATGTGATGCTCGACGTGGTAATTCATGTTCCAGTAGATGAAGCGGCTGACCGGGTTCATGTAGACGGTGCGCGTGTTCAGCCGGTGGTCGACGACATTGTCGGCCANAGATGAAGCGGCTGACCGGGTTCATGTAGACGGTGCGCGTGTTCAGCCGGTGGTCGACGACATTGTCGGCCAACCCGATATGCTGGAGCAGGCCGGTCAGAACCATGTGCCAGCTGCCATAAAGACGCGGCAGGCCGATCAGCACCAGCGGCAGCCATGAACCCAGCGCGATCGCGAGGGCGATCGTCGCAACGTACACGGCGACATGCCAGCGCGCCGCCGTGATGGCCTTGCCCTGTTCGGTCTCAGGAATGTAGCTCTTTTCGTCGTCCGACAGCTTGCCCAACGCCTGGCGCGCCAGGATCGGCAGCGAATAACGGAAATCGAGAATGCCGGTGAAGGCAAGCGCCGCCTTGACCAGATTTGGCGGCCGCATTACCGCGATCTCGGCGTCACGGCCGACGATGATCGTGTCGGTGTGATGCCGCGCATGACTCCAGCGCCATTGCACCGGATTGCGCACCACCATGAAGCTGGCGATTTCGTAGATCGCATCGTTCATCCAGCGTGTGCGGAAGGCGGTGCCATGGCCGCATTCGTGCCAGCGCGAGTCGCTCGACGATCCATAGAGCACGCCATAGACGAGCAGGAACGGCACCACCCACCACGTGCCCCAGAACCAGATGATGCCGGCGGCCGAGCCCAGGATGGCTGCGATCCAGATGATGGTATCGCGGATCGCCGGCCCGTCGGAGCGCTGCATCAGTTCCTTCATTGCCTTGCGCGGCACGTCGGTGTGATACCACTCGGCCGAGGCCAGCCCGGTCTCGATCGCCCGGCGGGTGCTTTCGCCGACCAGGCCGTAATCGCGCTTTGTCTTGGCCGCCGTCGCCATCACCGTCTCGCCTACCTCAAAGCCCGTTGGCGCGGAACTTCCCGTCGAGAAATGTTTTCGCCCGCGGCACGTCGTCCTCGGTCAGATGCTCGATGATAACAGGGATGTTCGGGTGCTTCTCACTGAGCCGCTGCAGATAGAGATCGTAATTCAGCGATCCCAGCCCGGGCGCCGGCAGCTCGATCTCGCCGACGCCGCGGAAGGTGTGGCTCTCCATCGCATCCTCGTCGCCGATGTCNGATGATAACAGGGATGTTCGGGTGCTTCTCACTGAGCCGCTGCAGATAGAGATCGTAATTCAGCGATCCCAGCCCGGGCGCCGGCAGCTCGATCTCGCCGACGCCGCGGAAGGTCAGCCCCTCATGCGCGTCCGCGTCGCCGATATCGGCATGCTTCTCGGTCTTGTCGCTGCCTGAGCGCTTGACGTCCTTGGCATGGGCGATCCGGATCTTGTCGGCCAGCGTGTCGAATACCTGGTTCAGCACCTGGTCCATGCGGTCGATATTGTGTGCCTCGAAATAATTGGTCGGATCCATCAGCAGGCCCAGGCCCGGATGGTCTACCTGCGCGAACATTTTGACCGTCTCCTCGACCGAGCCGACGACATTGTTGACATAGGTTTCGAGCAGGAACACCGCGCCGTGGTCGTAAGCCGTCTGGGCAAGGTCCGAGATCACCTTGCGGCATTCCTCGAAGCCTTCCTCGGTCTTGTTCCTGGGGTGATGCACCCAGTCGGATTCGGTGTTGTAGGTTCCGGTCTCCGAGATCACGTAGGGCGAGCCGAAGGCGCGCGCATTGCGGATGATTTCCTTGAGATAGCCGACGCGCTTGTCGCGCTCGGATTTGTCGGGATGNCGAAGGCGCGCGCATTGCGGATGATTTCCTTGAGATAGCCGACGCGCTTGTCGCGCTCGGATTTGTCGGGATGAATGATGTTGGTGTAGCCCGAGATGCAGCAGACCGGCAGATTGTGGTCGCGAAACGTGTCGCGCACTGTCCTCGCCTTGTCCCCGGTGATCTGCCCGGCCGTGAGATCGACATCCCTGAAATGCATGTCGAGCTGCACTGTGTTGAAGCCGAGTGCGCGGATGCGGCGGGCGGCCTCCGCGAGCTCGTAGGGGAAATAGCCGGTGAATATACCTGCCTGCATCATGATGTGACTCCTCCCGGTAAGCGATTCAGCCGCCACACTATTCGGCGGGCATGTTCAGTCGATCGATATCTCGGACAGTTTGACGGTGCGGCCTTGCGCCATCGAGCGATAGCCCGCCTCGACCAGCGCCATCGTCTTGACGTTGTCGGCCACCGATAATGCCGGCGGCGTGCCGGTCTTCAAGGCGTGCTGCAGTTGCTCCATGACGCCGATGAAGGCATGCGGGAACCACATCGTGTCCCAGCTCGGGCTGACCCACTTGCCATCCGTCGTCTCGGTCGAGGCATAGGTCAGCGTCGAGGCCACGCCTTTCGGCCAGCCGATCGTGCCTTTGGCGACACCGTTGGTGCCGTCGACGCGCCAGTTGATGTGCTGGTCGTCCAGATAGCCCTCCTGACGTGGGCCGGACCAGACATCCTCCAGCGACACGGCGAGCACGCCGGAGGGAAAGCGCAGCGTCGAGATGGTGATGCCGTCGGTATGTTCGAATGTCGTGCGCGGGTCCTTGCGTGTCAGCGTGGTGATTTCCGAGGGATCGCCGAACAGGAAGCGCAGCACGTCGAGATGATGCACGCTCATATTGGCGAGCGTCAGCCGGTCGTAGTCCTGAAGGANCTCGAATGTCGTGCGCGGGTCCTTGCGCGTCAGCGTGGTGATTTCCGAGGGATCGCCGAACAGGAAGCGCAGCACGTCGAGATGATGCACGCTCATATTGGCGAGCGTCAGCCGGTCGTAGTCCTGAAGGAAGGTCTGCCAGTGCGGGATCGCATGCATGTCGATCTGCGCGAAGACGATGTCGCCCAGCGCGCCGCTGTCGATGATCTGCTTCAGGACGCGCATCGACTGGTCGTAGCGCATGTTCTGGTTGACCGAGAGGATCTTGCCGGACTTTGCGGCTTCGTCGCGCAGTTTCACGGCTTCATCGACCGACAGCGCCAGCGGCTTCTGCGCCAGGATCGCCTTGATGTGAGGCTGCTTCAGCGCATGGCGGATCAATGCCGGCTGCTGGTCGGGTGGAAAGGCAAGGTCGACGATCTCGATCTCGGGATTCTCGATCAGTTGTTCCGGCGTGTCGTGGATGGTCGGAATGCTCCAGCGTGCAGCTACCTTCTCGGCGCTGGCCTTGGTGCGCGAAGCGATGGCGACGACTGGGAAACCGGCCTGCGCATAGGCGGCAAGATGGCATTCGGCCATGATCATGCCGGCGCCGATGCAACCGATCCGGTATCCGCTAGTGCGAACCCTCACATCCGGCTCGAAACCCTGGCCTGCCATCCATTCCTCCCTGGAGGACGGATATAACGCCATGGCCCGTCGATCAGCCAAGGTCCGCTCCATCAATTCCCATCAGAACGATGCCGGGGTGACGGTGCGAACTAGTTAGCGGCAATCAGCACAGTGCTTTCCGGCGACCAGCTGAGCATTACATTCTGGCCCTCGGCCAGCCGGTCACTGCCGGTATTCTGGACGATGACTTTCAACGTCTGGCCGGCGCGCTCGACGAAATAGGTGCTGTTGTTGCCGGCGAAGATGCGCTTGGAGACTTGCCCCTTCAGCGTGTTGGCATTGCCGCTCGATGCCCCGGCGTCGGTGGCGATACGAATGCGTTCGGGTCGCACGGCGCAGCTGGCCTTTGTGCCGGCGGCAAGCCGACCACCCACCCCGGCGGCAATCGCCGTGCCATCAGGCAGCCGGATGCCGTTGCCGGTCGCATCGCCGCGAAGGATATTGGCGTCACCGAGGAAGGTGGCGGCGAATTCGCTCTTCGGCCGGTCGTAGATTTCCTCCGGCGGCCCTTCCTGCACGAGCCTGCCGTCCCGCAATATGCCGATGCGGTCGCTCATCGTCAGCGCCTCTTCCTGGTCGTGGGTGACGAAGATGGTGGTGATGCCGATCTCGCGCTGGATGCGCTTCAGCTCGATCTGCATGTCGACGCGCAGCGCCTTGTCGAGCGCGCCGAGCGGCTCGTCGAGCAACAGCACGCGCGGCTTGGTGACGATGGCGCGCGCCAGCGCCACACGCTGGCGTTGGCCGCCGGAGAGCTGGTGCGGCCGGCGCTCGCCGAGCTTGCCGAGCTGAACCAGATCGAGCGCGCGCTGCACTTCGGTGGCGATCGTCGCTTTCGTTTCGCCGCGCACCGACAGGCCGAAGGCGACATTATCGGCGACGCTCATATTGGGAAACAGCGCATAGTTCTGGAACACCATGCCGATGCGTCGCTTTTCGACCGGCACGCGTTCCACACTCTCACCGCCAATGGTGATGCGGCCAGTATCGGGAAAGTCGAAGCCGGCGATCTGGCGCAGCAGCGTGGTCTTGCCGCTGCCCGAGGGGCCAAGCAGCCCATAGAAACCGCCATCGGCGAAATCGATGGAGACGTCGTCCAGCGCCTTGTGCGCGCCAAAACTGCGGGAGACGTTCGATACCTGCACGCCGGCCATTATTTCTCTCCGCCGAATTTGAAGAAGCGCGCCGTGAGCAGCATTAGCGCCATCGACACGACGATGATGATGGTCGAGACCGCGTTGATCTCGGGCGTGAAACCCTTGCGGATCGCGGCGTAGATTTCGACCGGCAGCGTCGTCTGGCCCGGCGTCGCCAGGAAGTAGGAGACGACGAACTGGTCGAACGACACGGCAAATGCGAACAAGCCGCCGGCAATGACGCCGGGCATGATCCACGGCAGCGTCACACGCCTCGTCACTTGCCACTGGTTGGCGCCGAGCGAGCGCGCCGCCTCTTCCAGCTCCGGTGCAAAAGTCTGCAGCCGGGCCGAGACGACGACGATGACATAGGGCAGCGCTAGCGCCACATGGCCGAGCAGGATGGCGAACAGGCCGCGGCCAATGCCGACGCCGAAGAAGAAGATCAGCATCGCCGTGCCGGTGATCAGCCACGGAATGGCGATTGGCGGAAACAGCAGCGCCTGCAGCACTTTCTTGCCGCGGAAATCATAGCGGAACAGCGCCAGCGAAGCGGCCGAGCCAAGCACCACTGAGATGAGCGTGGTGATGACCGCGATCTTGAGGCTGTTCCAGGTGGCCGCGATCAGCTGGTCGTTCTGCCAGAGCGAGGCATACCATTCCGTCGTCCATTCGAACGGCAATTGGTAGAAGGGCGAGACGTTGAACGACATCAGCGCCATGATGATGATCGGCAGATAGAGGAAGGCGAGCAGCAGTCCGATGTAGAAGCGGCCTAGTCCTTCGAGGATGCGGGTCGTCATCATCAAGCAGCCCTCCGCAGCACCGGCGAGGCAACCGCCAGGATCACCAGCACCACCGCCAGCAGGATGAAGGAAAGCGCCGCCCCCAGCGGCCAGTTGAAGACGGCGACGAACTGGTCCTCGATCACCGTGCCGTAGAACGTGCCGGTGCGGCCGCCGAGGATGCGCGGCTCCATGAACGAGCCGACGACCGGCACGAAGATCAGTGCCGCACCTGCCACCAGGCCGGGCATAGACAGCGGGATGATCACCCGCTTCAGCACCTGCAGCCGCGAGGCGCCGAGCGAGCGCCCGGCCTCGATCAGCGAGTCGTCGATTGCCTGCAGCGTGAGATAGCAGGTCAGCACGATATAGGGCAGGTAGGAGTGCACCAGGCCGATGATGATTGCGGGATAGGAATACATCAGGTCGATGTTGATCTTGAACGGCAGCACGGCGTTGAGCGCCGTGTCGAGGATGCCGCCCTCGCGCAGCACCATCGCCCAGGAGAAGATGCGCACCAGCCCGTTCGACCAGAACGGCAGGATGACCAGCAGGAAGATCGCCTCGCGGCTGCGCCCCTTCAGCACCTTGGCCAGCACATAGGCGGCGGGGTAGCCGATGACGACGCACCACAAAGTCACTTCGAGGCCGAGCCGCAGCGAAGCGAGCAGCAGCGTCAGGTACAGGCTCTGCGAGAAGAAGGCGGCGTAATTGCCAAGGGTGAACGCCCATGGCTTTCCCGACAGCGGCAGGTCGGTCATGAAGGAGAAGAATACCATGGCCGAGAGCGGCAGGAAGATCGCCACCGTCAGCCAGAGATAGGCCGGCGCCAGCAGCGGCAGGGCCGATCTCAGCCCGCTGCGCGACGCGACCGCACCCTGTACTGCCATGATACCCTCCTCCCCAGGATTGAAGGGCCAGCCGGCGCCAACCGCCGGCTGGTCCGGACGTGAGCGTTACTTCACGTCGACTTTGAGCTGCTGCCACAGCGCCAGATAGGCCTCGCGCTGCGCGTCGGTGATCGGCGCCTGGAACTGGATGCGCTTGGCCACCTCGGGATCGCCCATCACCTTGCGGTTGAAGGAGTCTTCAGGCAGCGCTTCCACCGCCTTGGTGTTGGCCGACACCGGCGCGCCGACCTTGGTGACCCATTCGACATAGAATTTCGGATCGATCATCCAGTTGATGAAGGCCTGCGCACCCTCGACATTCTTCGAGCCCACGGGAATAGAGAACGCGTCGAGCCAGGCGACGGCGCCTTCCTGCGGAACGACCAGCGAGACCGGCAGCTTGAAATGCGTCTTGGCACGGTCGGCCGAGCCGCTCCAATAGGTGCCGATGTCGATCTGGTTGGAGGCGACCATCTGGTTCCAGTCGTTCTCCGAGCTCCAGAACGTCTTGATCTGCGGCATCAGCGAGGTCAGCTTCGCCTTGACCGCTTCCATATCCTTGATGTCGTTGATATTCTGACCGGTGGCGATGGCGCCGAACTGCACCGCTTCGACAGCGTCGTCGCGAATGACGACCCGGCCCTTATGCGCTGGGTCCCACATTTCGGCGATCGAGGTCGGTGGCTTGTCGAAGGACTTTTCGTTGATTGCCAGCGCCGTCAGGCCCCACACCCACGGCACGCCATAGACCTTGCCGTCATGGTCGAGCATCGGCGATTGCGCCTTGTCCTTGCTGATGTCGGCATAGTTCGGCAGCTTCGAGACATCGATCGGCTGGATCAGCTTTTCCGCCATCGCCTGATCGTTGAAGGCGGCGTTGATCATGACCACGTCATAGAGGCCCGGATTGGTGCGGATCTTGGTCAGCATTTCCTGTTCGGAATTGAAGAAGTCGTTGACGACCTTGTTGCCGGTCGCCTTTTCGAAGGCTTCGATCGCCCACGGCTCGTCGGCGCCGTAGCCCTTCCAGTTGAGCACATGCACTTCGGCGGCACTGGCGGCCAGCGTGAGCGCGGAGGTGATGACGGCGGTCGCCGTCAGCAGGGCAGTCAGTCTTGGCATGCGCATGTTCGTTCCTCTCTTGTTTGCCCGCTTGGCGGGTCAGGCTGTCTGATGGGCCTTCTGGTTCTAGCCCGGCTCGCCCGTGGCGGCCTGGCTCAGGAAAGTCTGGATCTCGCTGTCGGTCGGCGCCGATGAGCCGCCATGGCGGGTGACGGAAAGTGCTGCCGCCGCATTGGCATAGCGCGCCGCCTCGAAGGGATGCACGCCGCGCGAGAGTGCACTGACGAAACCGCCGATATGGGTGTCGCCGGCGCCATTGGTGTCGATGGCATCGACCTTGAAGCCGGCAATGGTCTGCGTCTCGCCATTGACCAACCTCACGAAACAGCCCTTGGCGCCGGCGCGGATAACGACGCCTTCGGCCTTTGGGCAGTGGTCGGCGAGCAGCCGGGCGGCGAGTGCCTCGACATCGCCTTGCCCAGCGATCTCGACCGCTTCCGTCATGTTGCAGCTCAGCCATGTCGTACGGGCAAGTACCCGCGACAGGATGGGACGTGGGATATCCGCGATGACCGGCGTTGGATCGAAAACGAAGGGAATGTTTTCTGGCAGCGCCTCGATCCAGTCGGTCAGCGCGTTGTGGCTTCCGAGATAGCTCAGCGTGTAGCCTGACGTGAACACCCAATCATCAGACGTGACCACCACGGGCCTCATCATCTCGAGGCTGAGAATGCTCTCCGCACCGGGCCACGACACGAAGGTGCGCTCGGCATCGCCGGAGATCATGGCGACGCAATTGCCGCTGTCCATGACCGGCGATGGCGACGTCAGCGTTATGATGCCTTCGGCCGCAAACGCGGTGCGCAAAAAATCGCCATTCGGTCCGCTGCCGAGCTGGCCGCCGAACACCACCGTCATGCCGGTGCGGCTGGCCGCGACCATCATGTTGAAGCCGCCGCCGGCGACCTGCGCAAAGCTCGACGCGGTCTTCTCGCAGCCCGGCGCCGGCAAGGCGTCGATGCGGTAGACATAGTCGACGACGGCGCTGCCGATATGGACCAGACGCCCACTCATGCCGCGGCATCCTTGCTGGCCTTTGCCGTGCGCGCCGCGACGAGCTCTTCGGCAAGCGAGCGCACCTCCCCCATATCCATGCCGACGAGCCCGGCAATGTGTTGTTGCGGCAGTTGCGAAAAGCCGACGCAGGCGCCGGCCATGCCTGAGGCAATCGCGCCGATCGTGTCGGTGTCGCCGCCGAGATTGGCGCTGATGATTGCCGCTTGCCAGGGATCGCCCTGCGCGACTTCAAGCACGGCGAAAGCTGCCGGCACGGACTCCTGGCTGGCCACACCGGTGCCGACGAGATCGGTGATGAGCCCGATCGCATCCCGCATGGTCTTGCCGCGCACGAGCTCCTGCGCCCAGGCGATACGCGCGGCGATATCGCCACCAGTCACCCAATGTCCGAGCCGGGCGCCTCGCCGCGCGGCTGCTACCGCGCTGTCGGAAGCGGCACGCCAGTCGCCACCGGCGACGCCGTGGCTGGCGGCGGCGGCAACTGCTGCGGCCGAAGCGATGGCGATCGAGGTTTGTGCGTGGCACGGCAAGTTTCGGCGACCTTGGCGACGAAAGCGTCGAGCGGTTCCAGCGGCATCATGATGCCGACCGGCGCGATGCGCATGGCCGCGCCATTGGTGTCGCCCCGGCTTCCCGCCTCTTCCGCCGGCACGCCGTCATTGATGGCGTCGATGGCGCGCTTGGTCGATGGTCCCAGCAGGTCATAGCTGCCGCGCGCCTTGACCTCGCGCTCCCAGTCGAGCAGTGCGTTCACCCAGCGCGCATGATCGAAGCGGTCGCCGGACTCGACGAGAATGCGACCAAGCAGCAGCGCCTGTTCGGTATCGTCGGTGATGGTGCCGGCAACGAGCCCCTTCGACACCGGATGATCGGCAAACGGCGCCACGAAATCCTCGACATGGCCGTATAGCTCGGCGATCCGCGCCGGCGACAGAAGCTGCGTCGGCATGCCCAGCGCATCACCGAGCGCCCCACCGACAAGCGCGCCCATGGCGCGATCGAGCGTGTCGTTGGTTCTGTCCGGCATCGCTCAAAACCTCATATGCAGCGCGAAATGCGCCGGGTTGAGCAGGCTGGTTACATATTCGATCGGCCGGTCGTCAGCCGCACGCGTCAGCCGGCGTCCGCGCAGGAACGGCGTGCCTTGCGGGCAGCCGAGAATGGCGGCGTCTTCGGCATTCAGCATCTCGATGCCGACCCATTCCTCGCCATGGTCTGGGATGAGGCCGGCGCCGCGCAGCGTCTGGTGCAGCGAGCCTTCGCGCAGACCGCGCAGCGGCACGTCCTCCAGTTCGGGCGACAGCGGCAGGCGGCTGCGTTCGATGGAGATCGCATGGCCGTCGCTGGCATTGGTGCGCACCCGGTCGACGGCGATGAAGAACGGGCTTTCGATGCCAAGCAGCGCGGCAAGATCGGCATCCTCGATCACTTCAAGCCGCAGCGTCCGCGTCTCGGCATTGGCGCCGGCATTGGCCAGCGCCCGCGACCAGCCAATGCTGTCATCGACCGGCTTGCCGTCGAAAGTGACGAAGGAGCCGATGCCGACCTTGGTCGTGATCAGCCCACGGCTGGACAACTCCTCGAGGCCCTTGCGGACCGTGTTGCGGCTGACGGAAAAGCGCTGGACGAGTTCGTTCTCGCTTTGCAGGCGGTCGCCGAAGCCAAGCACGCCGGAGCGGATCTCATGTTCGAGAACGGTGGCGATCTGCTCGGGCTTGCCCGTGCCGGGAGAAAGTTGAATCGCGCGCCGCTTCATATGGGTACCTGTTCAGTAAACCTGTATAGTCCTGTTCGATATTGGAGTTGAAGGGCGGCGTCAACGATATATTTGGATTCACGCATATGCGTTGTGCTCAGGTGCCCCGGGCATCGTTTGTTCGCATGGCGACGCTAACCGCGCAGGGCGTCGCGTCTCCGAGACAGAGCGGGGGCAGCGCTTCCCTCAGGCGATTAGCCTTGCGCTCACACGAAGAAAAATTCCTCAATCCGTTGCTTGGCCGTCCGCAGCGCTGGCAGGATATCCCGCTCCATCGCCTCGACGGAGAACCGCGCCGACTGCGTCGAGACGTTGATCGCCGCCACGGTCTTGCCGGCGCGGTCATAGATCGGCACCGCTATCGAGCGCAGGCCAAGTTCCAGCTCTTCATCGACGACGGCAAAGCCATCCGCCCTCGCCGCGTCGATGGCCTTGGCCAGCGCGGCGCGGCTGGTGATCGTCTTCGGCGTGCGCCGTTCGATCCTCGCCTCTGCAAGCAAGGCCTTCAGCTCATCCGCGCCCAGCCCCGCAAGCAGGACGCGCCCCATCGAGGTGCAATGCGCCGGCAGCCTGGTGCCGACATCGAGCGAAACGCTGAGGATGCGGCGGCCAGGAATGCGCGCGACATAGACGACTTCCTCGCCCGACAGCACCGCCGCGTTACAGGCCTCGTCGAACTGGGCGGCCACGTCGCGCATGATGGGTGCGGCGAATGTCCACAGCGAGGCGCCGCCGAGCCAGGAGCGCACGATGGTGAGCAGGCGCGGCGATAGCGAAAACTGCCGGCCGGATTGCGTGGCATAGCCGGTCGCGGTTAGCGTCAGCAGGAAGCGACGCGCGCCGGCGCGGGTCAGCCCCGCCTCCTCCGCCATTTCGGTCAGCGTCATCCCGGCCGGATGCCGGGCCAGTATCTCCATGACTGCAAGGCCGCGCTCCAGCGAGCCGACATGGTCGCGTGTCGTTGCCTCGTCCTCCATGCGGCCTCCGCAAGACAATGCGCCGCCTTGACTCGTCTCGGCGGCGCGATGTAAAAATATCTCATACAAAACAAATGTTCGCAATACGAACTTTTTGAACTTCGGAGTTCTTGGCGATGGTCAATTTCCTGCCGCTCAAACAGGCCGTGGCTGAGAACCTGCATGATGGCGATACGGTCGCCTTCGAAGGCTTCACGCATCTGATCCCGACGGCGGCGGCGCATGAGGCCATCCGCCAGGGCTTTCGCGACCTGACGCTCATCCGCATGACCCCCGACCTGATCTACGACCAGATGATCGGCATGGGCATGGCCAAGAAGATCATCTTCTCCTATGTCGGCAATCCCGGCGTCGGCCTGCTGCGCCGCGCCCGCGACGCCATCGAGAACGGCTTCCCCCGGTCGATCGAGATCGAGGAGCACAGCCATGCCGGCATGGCCAACGCCTACGAGGCGGGAGCTGCCGGCCTGCCTTGCGCGGTGTTCCGCGGCTATCGCGGCGCCGGGCTGGCGGCAGTCAATCCCAACATCCGCTCGGTCACCTGCCCGTTCACCGGCGAGGTGCTTGCCGCCGTTCCTTCCATCCGACCGGACGTGACCTTCATCCACGCTCAGAAGGCCGACAAAAAAGGCAATGTGCTGGTCGAAGGCATTATCGGCATCCAGAAGGAAGCGGTGCTCGCGGCCAAGCGCGCCGTGGTGACGGTAGAGGAAGTCGTCGACAATTTCGACGACCTGCATCCCAACCTCACCGTGCTGCCGCGCTGGACCATCGCTGCGATCTCGGTGGTATCAGGCGGTTCGCATCCCTCCTACACGCACGGCTACTATGCCAGGGACAACGCCGCCTATCTCGAATGGGACGACATCGCCGCCGACCGTGAAAAATTCCAGACCTGGATGCAGGCCAATGTCCTTGAGCGCACGGCGGACGATTTCGCCGGCCGCGTAAAGCATCTGAGGAGCGCGGCATGAGCGGCTTTACTCCCAATGAGATGATGACGATTGCCGCCAGCCGAGCCCTGAAAAACGACGATGTCTGCTTCGTCGGCATTGGCGCGCCGTCGGCCGCCTGCAACGTCGCGCGACTGACGCATGCGCCCGACATCACGCTGATCTATGAAAGCGGCACCATCGGCACCGCGCCCGATGTTTTGCCGCTGTCGATCGGTGACGGCGAACTTTGCGACACCGCCGTCACGACCGTCTCGGTGCCGGAGATGTTTCGCTACTGGCTGCAGGGCGGTCGCATTTCGATCGGTTTCCTCGGTGCCGCCCAGCTCGACAAGTTCGGCAACATCAACACCACCATCATCGGCGACTATGCGCATCCCAAGACCCGCCTGCCCGGCGGCGGCGGCGCGCCGGAGATCGCCACCTCGTCGAAGGAGATCTACATCACCATGGCGCAGTCCAAGCGCGGCATGGTCGAGAAGATCGACTTCTTCACCTCCTTCGGCCATGGCAATGGCGGCGACCATCGCCAGCGCCTCGGCATCGAGACCGCTGGACCGACGCTGCTGATCACCGACCTCGCCATCTGGAAGCCCGACCCGATGAGCAAGGAATTCACCGTGGTGTCGCTGCATCCCGGCGTGACGCGGCTTGAGGTGCAGGACAGCTGCGGCTGGATCGTAAAGTTCGCCGAGGCGCTTGACGAAACGCCGGCGCCGACGGAACTCGAGCTGACGACATTGCGTGACCTGCAGGCCCGCACCAAGGCGGCGCATGAGGGAAGCGGAAAAGAAAAGGCCGCATGACATGACCGAGGCATTCATCTGCGATTACATCCGCACCCCGATCGGCCGTTTCGGCGGCTCGCTGTCGTCGGTGCGGGCCGACGATCTTGGCGCCATCCCGCTGAAGGCGCTGGTCGAGCGCAATGCCGGCATCGACTGGCAGGCTGTCGACGACGTCGTCTATGGCTGCGCCAATCAGGCCGGCGAGGACAACCGCAATGTAGCCCGCATGTCGCTGCTCCTGGCCGGACTGCCGAAGGAAATTTCAGGCTCGACCGTCAATCGCCTCTGCGGGTCCGGCATGGACGCGCTCACCATTGCCGCCCGCGCCATCAAGGCGGGCGAAGCCGAGTTGATGATCGCCGGCGGCGTCGAATCGATGAGCCGCGCGCCCTTCGTCATGCCCAAGGCCGAGACCGCCTTTTCACGCCATGCCGAGATCCATGACACCACCATCGGCTGGCGTTTCATCAACCCGCTGATGAAGAAACAATATGGCGTCGATTCCATGCCGGAGACCGGCGAGAACGTCGCCGAGGATTTTTCAGTGTCGCGCGCCGACCAGGACGCCTTTGCCGTGCGCAGCCAGGACAAGGCCGTCGCGGCACAGGCCAATGGCCGGCTGGCGAAGGAGATTACCCCGGTGACGGTCCCGCAGAAAAAGGGCGATGCGACTATCGTATCGAAGGATGAGCATCCCCGCGCCGGCACCACGGTCGAGTCGCTGGCCAAATTGCCGACGCCGTTCCGGCAAGACGGCACGGTCACCGCCGGCAACGCATCGGGCGTCAACGATGGCGCGGCGGCGCTGATCATCGCCTCCGAAGCGGCTGTGAAAAAACACGGCCTGACGCCGATCGCCCGCATCCTCGGCGGCGCTGCCGCCGGCGTGGCGCCGCGCATCATGGGCATCGGCCCTGCTCCGGCGACACAAAAGCTCTGCGCTCGCCTCGGCCTGACACCGCACCAATTCGATGTCATCGAACTCAACGAAGCCTTCGCCTCCCAAGGCATCGCCGTGCTCCGCCAACTCGGCATCGCCGAGGATGCGGAGCACGTCAACCCCAATGGCGGCGCCATCGCGCTTGGTCATCCCTTGGGCATGTCGGGCGCGCGCATTGCAGGCACGGCTGCGCTGGAGCTTCGCGAGCGCGGCGCCCGCTATGCGCTCGCCACCATGTGCATCGGCGTCGGCCAGGGCATCGCAGTGGCGCTCGAACGGGTTTGAGATCGCACTGCCCTTAATAGGGCAAACCGACATAGTTCTCCGCCAGCGCGGTCGACGCCGCCTGCGAATGCACGAGATAGTCGAGCTCGGCTTCCTGGATGCGCTGGCCGAACTCGCCCGTATCGGGAAAGCGGTGCAGCATCGTCGTCATCCACCAGGAGAAGCGCACCGCCTTCCACACCCGAGCCAGCGCTTTGGCTGAATAGGCGTCGAGCCCGGCCGGCGACTTGTCCAGATAGAATTCACGAAGCCCGGCAAAGAGATAGCGCACGTCGCTGGCGGCGAGGTTGAGCCCCTTGGCGCCCGTCGGCGGCACGATATGGGCGGCGTCGCCGACCAGGAACAGCCGGCCGAAGCGCATCGGTTCGGCTACGAAGGAGCGCAGCGGCGCGATCGATTTTTCGAAGGACGGGCCGGTAACGACGGCGGCTGCGGTCGGTTCCGGCAGGCGACTGCGCAACTCGTCCCAGAAGCGATCGTCGCTCCAGGACTCGACCTGTTCGTCAGCGGGGACCTGCACATAGTAGCGGCTGCGATGAGTCGACCGCATCGAGCATAGCGCAAAGCCCCGCTCATGGTTGGCGTAGACCAGTTCGTGATCGGCCGGCGGCACTTCGGCCAGCACGCCGAGCCAGCCGAAGGGATAGGTCCGCTCGAAGGTTTTCAGCGCCCGCTCAGGCACCGATTTGCGGCTGACGCCGTGATAGCCGTCACAGCCGGCGATAAAATCGCAGTCGATGCGATGGCTGATGCCATCCTTGTCATAGGTGACGTAAGGCGCTCGCCCGTCGAAACCGTGCAACGCGACGCTTGCCGCCTCGTAGACTGTGGTCAGTCCGGCCGCCTCGCGCTTGTCCATCAGATCGTGCGTCACTTCGGTCTGGCCATAGACGGTGACATGCTTGCCGCCAGTCAGTGCCGTGAGGTCGAGCCGGTGCAGGCTGCCGCCGAAGGCAAGCGAGACGCCGGCATGGGGTAGACCCTCAGCATGCAGCCTTGCCGCTGCGCCTGCTTGCTCCAGCAGCTCGACAGTGCCCTGTTCGAGCACCCCTGCCCGCACGCGGCCAAGCACGTGCTCCCGGCTCGAACGTTCGAGGATCACGGTTTCGACGCCGATGCCGCTAAGCAGCTGGCCGAGCAGCAGCCCGGACGGTCCGGAGCCGACAATGACAATCCGGGTGCGCATCAGTGTCCCAGGCTTTCGATCTGTCCGGCGAGTTCGGCGGCGAGCCGTAGCGCAGCCGCGGTCGCAACCGCCATCTGCGGCAAGAGCAGCCATTCCAGCGTCCAGGCAGCACCGGAGCGCTCCTGCTCATGCACCAGCGCCTGGTGCATGCCGGAAAGCTGCGTGGCGTTGAAGCGGGCCAGCGCCACCAGCGCTTCGGCCTTGACCGGATTCTGCTTGTGCGGCATGGCCGATGAGCCGCCACCGCCGGATAGTTTGATCTCGGTGCCGCTCTGCGCCATCAGGGCGACGTCCTGGCCGAACTTGCCGAGGCTGCCGGTGATGAGCGACAGCAAACCGGCGAACTCGGCCAGCGCATCGCGCTGGTTGTGCCATTGCGGCGCATCGCCAAGGCCAAGCTTTGCGGCAAGGGCGGCGCGCACTGCGGGGCCTTTGTCGCCGAGCTTTTCCAGCGTGCCGGCGGCGCCGCCGAATTGCACTACCAGCAGACGCTTGGATTGCTCCGAGAGTCTCTGCTGATGCCGTTGCAGCGGCGTGCGCCACACCGCCACGCGGTCCGACGCCTGAATTGGGATCGCCGGCTGCATGCGCGTAATCGCTGTCAATGCACGGCTGCCAAAACGTTCTTCCAGCCCCACCAGCCGCAAAATGTTTTCAGTCAGCAGCAGGTCGAGATGTTCAATGAGCCGGCGCAGCCGAAGAACCAGGCCAGTGTCGATGACGTCCTGGCTGGTTGCGCCGAAATGCACGCCGGCGTCGTGCGGCGCGCCGACCGCTGCCTTCAACTGGCGCACCAGTTCGGGCACGATCACGCCATCCTTCGCCACACCGGCCCGCAGCCGCGCGGTGTCCGGCTTGTATGACAACAGGACAGGTATAATCGCCGCGGCGGCATCCGTGCCGATAATCCCGCTTTCGGCTTCCGCTTGCGCCAGCGCGCGCTCGAAATCGAGCATGGCGGCGATTTCCGCATCCACCGAAAAATGCCGAGCCGCCTCCTCGTCGCCGAGCAGGCCGGAAAGCAGCGGATGGTCGAAGGGCGATACGGTCATGTGCTGGTTTCCTCCGTCAGCTGTCGAAGAAGACCGTTTCCTTCTCCCCCTGGAGATGGACGTCGAAAATATAGTCGTCGCCTTGCCGCTCGGCGATCAGCGTCGGCACGCGCACCTTGTGCTCGATGCGGGCCAGGATCGGATCCTCGGCATTGGCCTTGGCCTCATCGGAGAAATAGAGCCGCGTGTGGAGGCCGATATTGATGCCGCGGGCGACGATCCACAGGCTGATATGCGGCGCCATCAGCCGGCCGTCGCCATACGGCACGCGTCCCGGCTTGATCGTCTGAAAACTGCACAGGCCGGTTTCCATGTCGGTCGGCTGACGGCCCCAGCCCTGAAAATCCGGATCGGCATCGCCGCGCAATTCAGCCGGCGAATTGTAGAAGCCATTGGCATCCGCTTGCCAGATCTCGATCAACGCATCCCTGAGCGGCGTGCCGGTGCCGTCGAGCACGCGAATGCGCAAACCGATGCGGTCGCCCTTGGCGTTGTCGTTGAGCATCGTGGCGCCCAGGTCTGTCGGGTAGACGCCGCCGATACCGCCGAAATTCGGCGTCAGCCCGATATGCACGTAGGGCCCGGCGGTCTGCGACGGGCTCTCCTTCAGCCGGCTGAGCGACTGCGCCATCAATTGCCCTCCGGACGGTTTTCGAACAGCGAGGCACGGCGTCCGCGCAACACGATGTCGAACTTGTAGGCGCGCGCGTCGAACGGGATCGTCGCCTGCATGTCGAGCGCGGCGACCAGCGTCTCAATCGCCGCCTTGTCGCGGATACCGCGCACGATCGGGCATCGCCAGATCAGCGGGTCGCCCTCGAAATACATCTGGGTGATCAGCCGCTGTGCGAAGCCGTGGCCGAACACCGAGAAATGGACGTGCGACGGCCGCCAGTCATTGGGCCCGTTCGGCCAGGGATAGGGACCTGGCTTCACCGTGCGAAAGGCATAACCGCCATCGGCATCGGTGATGGTGCGGCCGCAGCCGCCGAAATTCGGATCGAGCGGCGCGAGATAGCCGTCCTTCTTGTGGCGGTAGCGGCCGCCTGAATTGGCCTGCCAGAATTCGAGCAGCGCGCCTGAGACGCCCTGGCCGCGCTCGTCGAGCACGCGGCCATAGACGATGATACGCTCGCCGATGGCGCTCTCTCCGGGCTTTGCGAAATTGTGGATCAGGTCATTGTCGAGTTCGCCCAGCATGGCGTGGCCGAACACCGGACCGGTGATTTCCGAAGCCGTGTTGTCGAAGGCCAGCAGCGCCTTTTGCGGCGAGCGCAGCACTGACGTCTTGTAGTCGGGCGTCAGCGCCGGCGGATGCCAGCCGCGGTCGCGCTGGAAGAAGGCGCCGCTCTCGGGCCTGCGGTTCGAGCCGGCATCAGCTGGCATGGCCAGCCCTGCTTCCGTCCATTTCCGAAAACACCTCCTTGGCGATCCTGAAGGCGCGGTTGGCGGCCGGCACGCCGGCATAGATCGCGACATGCAGGAACGCTTCGCAGATATCGTCGCGCGACGCACCGGTGTTGGCGGTGGCGCGCACATGCATGGCGACCTCTTCATCATGGCCAAGGGCGGCCAGCAGTGCCAGCGTCACGATCGAGCGTTCGCGCCTGCTGAAGCCCGGACGCGCCCACACAGTGCCCCAGGCTGCCTCGGTGATCAGCTCCTGGAACGGCCGGTCGAAATCGGTGACGGCATCCTCGCTGCGATCGACATGAGGGTCGCCGAGCACCGAGCGCCTGACGGTCAGCCCGGTTCGGTATCTGGTTTCGTTTTTGGGCAGTTCATCCATGGGTCTGCTTTCTCAGGGGAAGCGCCGCGACGAAATCGCGGATCAGGGTGGTCAGCGCCTCGGGCTGTTCGACGCAAGGGATGTGCGCGGCGTCACGAATGATTTCGAAATGTGCGCCTGGGATCAGATCGGCCAGCCAGCGGACGAGATCCGGCGGCGTCGAGCCGTCCTGGTCGCCAACGACGCAAAGCGTGGGCACCGCGATCGCCTGCGCGGCCTCGGTGAAATCGGCATCGCGCACCGCGGCGCAGGTGCCGATATAGCCGGCGACGGCTTGCCGGGTCATCATGTTCCAGTAGCCGTCGAGCTCGGCGACACGGTCCGCGTGGAAGGCAGGCGTAAACCACATTTTGAGCACGGCATCGGCGATGGCCTGGATGCCTTTGCTTTCGACCGTTTCGATGCGGGTGTTCCAGCTGTCGGCCGTGCCAATCTTGTGGGCGGTGTCGCACAGGATGAGGCCGTCGACGATTTCGGGGCGCCGGGCATAAAACCCTTGCGCAATCAGGCCGCCCACCGACAGGCCGCACAGCACCGCATTGCTCAGTTCGAAATGATCGATCAGGCCCGACAGATCATCGACATGCTCGTCGATCGAGCTGACGCCACCAATGTCGGACAGGCCGTGGCCGCGCTTGTCGTAGACCAACGCAGGCATTTCGCCACCCAGTTCGGACAACACCTCGTCCCAGATGCGGAAGTCGGTGCCCAGCGAATTGATGAACACGATCGGCCGCGCATTTCCCTTCGCCTTGATATGGCGATGGTGCAGCGTGATGCCGCCAATGTTAATGAATGGCAAGATTTCGATCCTCCGTGTTCACATTGCACAAGGCATTTGGTTTGGTAAAATGATATTTTACGCCGTTTCATTAACTGCTAGGTTATGAGAACATGTCCGAAAGCCGCATAAGGTTCCGTCACCTGCAGGCATTCCTTGAGGTAGCGCGGCAAGGCAGCGTGGCGAGGGCGGCCGACTTTCTCCATGTCAGCCCACCGGCAGTGACCAAGACGTTGCGCGAACTGGAGGAGGCGCTTGGCATAGCTGTCGTCGAACGCGACGGCCGCGGCATCAGGGTGACGCGGCTTGGCGAAATCTTTCTCGGCCATGCGGGCACGGCGATCACGGCACTGAAGCGCGGCGTCGATTCCGTCCGCCAGGACGGCGCCATCAACCGGCATCCGATCCGCATCGGCGCGCTCCCGACAGTGTCGGCCAAGGTGATGCCACGCGCCATAAGCCTGTTCCTGAGTGAAAATACCGGTGCTGCGATCAAGATCGTCACCGGCGAGAACGCGGTCCTGCTGGAACAGTTGCGCGTCGGTGCGCTCGATCTCGTCGTCGGCCGGCTTGCGGCGCCGGAAAACATGACCGGCTTCTTCTTCGAGCATCTCTATTCCGAACCGGTGCTGTTCGTGGTGCGGGCCGGCCATCCGCTGCTGCAGCCGGGCCAGGACATCTTCGCCCGGCTCGATGAATTCCCGGTGCTGATGCCGACGCGGGAGTCGGTCATCCGCCCGTTCGTCGACCGCCTGTTCATCACCAACGGCATGACGGCGCCTGCGACCGAGATCGAGACCGTCTCGGATTCCTTCGGCCGTGCCTTCCTGCGCCAAAGCAATGCGGTCTGGATCATATCGACAGGTGTCGTCGCCAACGAACTCTCCAGCGGCGCCTTCGTCGCCTTGCCCGTCAACACCGAGGAAACCAAAGGGCCGGTCGGCCTGACGATGCGGACCGACACTGCGCCTTCGCCGGCCTTCACCATCCTGCTGCAGACCATTCGCGAGGCGGCCAGCCAGAACGCCTGAGCACCTTTCGCCAATCTGGCGCAGAGCGGGCCTTCAGCCGTATTTCCATAACCTGTTGGTTAACGAAACACCGCAAAATATCATTTTACCAAACCAAACACCTAGGGCACTGTGACGATGGGAGGATCGAAATCGTGCCGTTATCGGCATTGGCGGCGTTCCGCTGCCGCCTCAAGGCCTGCCGGGGCGATCTCCGATCTTAAGAACGGGCGGCATCGATTTTGAGCAGGCCGGCGGTGACCTCCAGGTGCCGTCAGGAAAGGGAGGAATACCAGCATGACCTCAAGCAAATCCGGCGTCTCGCGGCGCCAGTTCATCGCCACATCGCTCGCCGGCGGCGCGGCACTTGCGCTCAGCCGCGGCTAGGCCTTCGCGCAGGCCGCCGACACGCTGAAGGTCGGCTTTGTCAGCCCGCGCACCGGGCCGCTCGCGGGCTTCGGCCAGACCGACGGCTATGTGCTCGACCTCGCCCGCAAGGCGCTCGCCAACGGCCTCGACATCGGCGGCAAGAAATACAGTGTCGAGATCATCGACCAGGACACGCAATCCGACCCGTCGCGCGCCGGCCAGCTCGCCAAGGACCTCATCAACAACCAGGCCGTCGACCTGATGCTGGCGGTGTCGACGCCGGAGGTGATCAACCCGGTCGCCGACGCCTGCGAAGCCGCCGGCGTGCCTTGCCTCTCCACCGTCATGCCGTGGGAGGCCTGGTATTTCGGCCGCGGCGCCAAGCCCGGCGAACCCTCGCCGTTCAAATGGACCTATCATTTCGGCTTCGGCGTCGACGAGTTCTTCCGGACCTACATCTCGCAATGGAACCTGATCGAGACCAACAAGAAGGTCGGCGTCATGTATCCCAACGACGCAGACGGCAATGCCATCCGCACCCATCTGGCGCCGTTGCTGGCAAAGCAGGGTTTCACCATCGTCGATCCCGGCGCCTACGAGACCGGCACCACCGACTATTCCTCGCAGATCGCGCTGTTCAAGCAGGAAGGCGTCGAGATCTTCAACTCCTTCCCGATCCCGCCGGACTTCGCCGCCTTCTGGCGTCAGGCTGCACAGCAAGGCCTGATCAAGCAGATCAAGATCTGCCAGGTCGCCAAGACCGGATTGTTCCCGTCCGACATCGAGGCGCTGGGCGATCTCGGCAACAAGATTTCGAGCGCCGCTTACTGGCACAAGGCCTTTCCCTACAAGTCGCCGCTGACCGGCGTTTCGGGAATCGAACTGGCCGACGGTTATGAGGCCGCCAGCGGCAAGCAATGGACGCAGCAGCTCGGCGCCTCGATGTCGCTGCTCGACGCCGGCTTCGAGGCCCTGAAGGCAAGCACCGACGCCAAGGACAAGGCGGCCGTCGCCAAGGCGCTGAGCACGCTCAACACCGAGACCATGATCGGCAAGGTCGACTTCACCAGCGGCCCGGTCGCCAATGTCTCTCCCGGCCCGATCATCGGCACCCAATGGGTGGCGGCCAAGGAAGGCGGCAAATTCCCGCTCGACTATGTCGTGACCGAGAACGCCACCGACCCGAAGGTTCCGGTCGAGGCCAAGCTCCAGCCGTATAACGGCTGACGGACGGCTACGGGGATCGCATCGTGAACGGTTCAGCAAACGCCGCGATCCTCAGCGCTGCCGGCATCCAGAAACGCTTCGGCGCGCTGGTGGTGCTCGACGACATCGATTTCGCCATGAATGGCGATGAGGCCGTCGGCATCGTCGGCCCGAACGGCGCCGGCAAGACGACGCTGCTCAGCATCTTGTCAGGCGCCTTCCCGCCGAGCGCCGGCACGGTCGCCTTCAACGGCGGCGATGTGACAGCGCTGCCGGCAACGCAGCGCTGCCGGCTCGGCCTGGTGCGCACGCACCAGGTGCCCAAGCCGTTCAGCGGCATGACCACGTTCGAGAACGCTTTTGTTGCCGCGTCGCATGGCGCCGGTCTCGCCCGCGACGAGGCCTATGAAGAGGCGCTGGAGGCGCTGAAACTGTGCGGCATGATGGGCGTGGCCAACCGGCGCGCCGAAACGCTCGGCCTGCTCGACCGCAAGCGGCTGGAACTTGCCCGCGCGCTCGCGGCAAGGCCTACGCTGCTTCTGCTCGACGAGATCGGCGGCGGACTGACCGATGGCGAGGCGAGCGAACTTGTCGATACCATCAAGGAATTGCGCCGCCGCAAGATCGGCATCGTCTGGATCGAGCACATCGTCCACATCCTGCTGCAGGTGGCAGAGCGGCTGATCTGTATGGACGCCGGCAAGATCATCGCCGATGGCGAGCCGCAAGCGGTGATGGCCGACCCGGAAGTCGTGCGCGCCTATCTCGGCGGAGGCCCGAAATGAGCCTGCTCGCAATCGAGAATCTGGTCGTCCGCCATGGCCTGTTGCAGGCGGTGCGCGGTGTGAGCTTTACGATCGAGCGCGGCGAAACGCTGGCGCTGGTCGGCGCCAACGGCGCCGGCAAGACGACGCTGCTGCGGGCGATCGCCGGCGCCCATGAGCCGACGGCCGGCCGCGTGCTGCTGAATGGCGCCGATATCACCGGCGTTCCCTCGCACAAGCGCGTCGGCATGGGCGTCGCGCTGGTGCCGGAAGGGCGAAAACTGTTCGTGCAGATGACGGTCGAGGAGAACCTCCTGCTTGGCAAGGCCGCCGGCCGTCCCGGCGACTGGAGCGTGGAACGAGTGCTCGACACGTTCCCCAATCTGAAGCCGCGCCGCCACGCCAAGACCGGGCATCTCTCCGGTGGCGAGCAGCAGGCCACCGCCATCGGCCGCGCGTTGATGAGCAATCCGGAGCTGCTGCTGCTCGACGAGGTCTCGCTCGGCCTGTCGCCGCTGGTGGTCGATCGCGTATACGCTTCGCTGCAAGGGCTGATCAGCTCCGGCACGACGATCATCCTGGTCGAACAGGACCTCAATCGCGCGCTCTCGGTCTCGGACAAGGTCATCTGCATGCTCGAAGGACGCGTCGACCTGGAAGGCCCGAGCAAGGGCATGTCCCGCGATGAAGTGACGAAAGCCTATTTCGGCCTGCACAGAAAAAGCGCCGGGAGTGTGCCGGCATGAGCAACCAGATCGTCCAGGGCATCCTGCTCGGCGGCTACTACGCGCTGATCGCCTGCGGCCTCTCCTTCATGTTTTCGGTGATGCGCATCATCAACCTCGCGCATGGCAGCCTGGCCGTGTTTTCCGCCTACGCGCTGTGGTGGCTCGCCTCGCAATTCCATATCTCGCCCTTCGTCGGCCTGCTCATCGTGCTGCCGCTGATGGCGGCCATCGGCTGGGCGCTGCAACGCTTCCTACTCGAGCGCAGCGCCCGTGGAGGCGCGCTGCTGCCGATCCTGACCACGTTCGGCCTCGCCATCGTCATCGACAATGCGCTGTTCGAGCAGTTCGGCGCCGACACACGTTCGCTGGCGCCCTATATCGGCAGCCTCTCCTACGATTCCTGGGAATGGCCGGGCAGCATCTATGTCGGCAAGCTTGCCGTGATCATGTTCGCCGCCGCCGTCATATTGCTTGGCGGACTGCAGCTGTTCCTTACCAACACCAGGCTTGGCCGCTCGATCCGCGCCACGTCGGAAGATCCCGACACGGCCGGTCTCGTCGGCGTCGATGCGCGCCGCGCCAACGCCCTCGCGGCCGCCATCGCCATGGTCACGGTCGGTCTTGCCGGTGCCTTCCTCGGCATGCGCGCCACCTTCGATCCCTATACCGGCGCACCTCAATTGCTGTTCGCTTTCGAGGCGGCGGTGATCGGCGGCGCCGGTTCGCTATGGGGCACGCTGGTCGGCGGCATCGTTCTGGCGCTCGCCCAGACGCTCGGCGCGCAGATCCATCCGCAAGGTTTTCTGATCGGCGGCCATGTCGCCTTCCTGATCGTGCTGTTCATCCGGCTCTCCACCTCCGGCCTCGGCCTGCGCGGCCTGCTGCGCCTGCCCGCGAGGAAAGCATCATGAGCGCGGTTTTAAACGCCCCCGTCATCGAGCGCGGCACACCCGCCTCGCGCATCTCGGCGATTGCGGTTGTCGTCATCATCGCGCTGCTCGCTGTTGCGCCGCATTTCCTGTCGGACGGCGCCGTCGACCGCATGACCGCCTTGTTCATCTATGTGATGCTGGCGGCGATGTGGAATGCGCTGGCCGGCTTCGGCGGGCTGGTTTCGGTGGGACAGCAAGTGTTCTTCGGCCTCGGCGCCTATTTCACCATCCGCCTGGCCGATGCAGGCCTCAACCCGTTCGCTTCTCTGTTTGTCTCGGCGATCATCGTCGGCGCGATCTCCTGGCCAATGTCGCTGTTCATGCTGAAGCTGAAGAACGGCGAGTTCGCCATCGGCATGTGGGTGATCGCGGCGCTCACCCATCTCCTGGTCAATCTCGACCGGCTGGTGCAAGGCGAGACCGGGACGTCGCTGATCTCGCTCAACGTCTATGACGCCGGCGCCAGGCGGGCGACGATCTACTGGCTGGCGTTGGCCGCGATGACGGCGCTGCTCGCCACCCTGTTTAGCCTGCTGCGTGGCAGCACGGGTGCGGCCATCCGCGCCATCAGGGACAATGAGGAGGCCGCGGCATCGGTCGGCGTGCGCGTCACCGGAACCAAGCGGCTGCTCTTCGTGCTCGCCGCCTTCGGCATCGGCATGGCCGGCGCGCTGTGGTTGGCCACGTCGATCACCTTCCAGCCGAAAACCTACTTCAACGTCCAGTGGACCGCCTACATGATCTTCATGGTGCTGGTCGGCGGCATCGGCACCTTCGAGGGCGCCATTCTGGGTGCGCTGCTGTTCTTCCTCATCGAGACCTGGTTCGGCGGCACCGGCGTCTGGTATCTGATCGGCCTCGGCGCCACGGCGGTGCTGTTCTCGCTCTTCCTGCCGCGCGGCGTGTGGGGAACGCTGGAGGAGCGCTTTGGCCTGCGCCTGCTCCCGGTCGGCTACAGGGTCAGGCTGCCGGCAAACGCCGGCGATAGTGACGCGACGCCTTCGCCGCAACAGGCCGCAACGCATAGTGAAAAGGCGTGACCATGCTGTTCGGCAAGACCATCCTCATCACCGGTGTCGCCTCTGGTATCGGCGCTCGCACGGCCGATCTTGCCGGCCAACTGGGCGCTGACGTGATCGGCGTCGATATGCGTGAACCGGCAGCATCGGCCGGCAGTTTCGTCAAGGCTGACATCTCATCCAAGGCCGGCGTCGACGATCTCCTCGGGCGCCTGCCGCAGCGCATCGATGCGCTCTGCAATGTCGCCGGCCTCCCCGGCAACACCGGTGCGGTGTCGACACTGGCCGTCAACTTCTACGGCCTGCGCGCGCTCTCGGAAGGCCTCGCACCAAGACTTCGTGAAGGCGGCACCGTAGTCAACGTCGCCTCGATCGCCGGCTATGGCTGGCGCGCCAATCTCAACCGCGCGGCATCGATGGTCGGCATCGAAGGCTTTCCCGATGTGGCGAAGATGATCGCCGACCATCAGGTGAAGAACGAGGAAGGCTATCCCGTTTCCAAGGAGCTGCTGCTGTTGTGGACGCAGCGCGCCGCACATCAGGACCTGTTCAGGAGCCGCGGCATCCGCGTCAATGCAGTGAGCCCCGGCCCGGTCGAGACGCCTCCTCAAACAGTTCCGCAATGTGCTGGGTGACGCCCGCGTGGACAGCGACATCGCCAGGGTCGGGCGCGCCGGAACCTCGGGCGACATCGCGCCTGTCGTGCTGTTCCTGTGCTCGGACGGCGCACGCTGGGTCAACGGCGTCAATGTGCCGGTGGACGGTGGGCTTGAAGCATCGATCAATGCCGAGGTACTCGGCTTCTAGACCATGATCCCGAAAAGTGGGAGCCGGTGTTCGGATCAGATCGTGGTCGATAATAGATAGAAAAGACGCTCCACGGCGAGCGAGGGAGAGAACAATGGACATCGGACTTCTGATCGACGGCGACAAAAGGGATGCCTCCGGCTCAGCCTCTTACGAGCGCATGGACCCGTTCACCGGCAAGCTGGCGACCCGCGCTGCCGCAGCCAGCATCGCCGACGCCAATGCCGCGGTCGAAGCCGCTGCTGCCGCTTTCAAGACGTGGTCGAAGACCGGCCCGGGCGAGCGCCGCGCTTTGCTGTCCAAGGCGGCCGATGTCATGGACTCCAAGGTCGGCGAATTCACCAAATTGATGATGGAAGAAACCGGCGCGACCGGCCCCTGGGCCGGCTTCAACGTCATGCTCGCCGCCAAAATGCTGCGCGAGGCAGCCGCCATGACGACGCAGATTTCGGGCGAGGTCATTCCCTCCGACAAGCCCGGCACGCTGGCCATGGCGATCCGCCAGCCGGCCGGCGTCTGCCTCGGCATCGCGCCGTGGAATGCACCGGTCATCCTCGGAACCCGTGCCATCGCCATGCCGATCGCCTGCGGCAACACGGTTGTGCTGAAAGCTTCGGAAATGTGCCCAGGCACACACCGGCTGATCGGCCAGGTGCTGGTCGAGGCCGGCCTGCCCAAGGGCGTCATCAATGTCGTCACCAATGACCCCAAGGACGCAGCGGCAATCGTCGAAACACTGGTCGCGCACCCTGCAGTCAGGCGTGTCAACTTCACCGGCTCGACCAAGGTCGGCAGGATCATTGCCGAACTCGCCGGCCGTCACTTGAAGCCGGCACTGCTCGAACTCGGCGGCAAGGCGCCGCTGGTCGTGCTCGACGATGCCGACATCGATGCCGCGGTCAATGCGGCGACCTTCGGCGCCTACATGCATCAGGGCCAGATCTGCATGTCGACCGAGCGCCTGGTCGTCGATGAAAAGGTCGCCGACGAATTCGTCGCCAAGCTCGCCGCCCGCGCCGCGCAGCTGCCGGCCGGCGACCCGCGCGGCCATGTCGTACTCGGTTCGCTGATCAGCGACCAAGCCGCCGACAAGATGGAAGAACTGGTTGCCGACGCCGTCGCCAAGGGCGCCAGGCTTGTGGCCGGCGGCAAGCGCACCGGAACCGTGGTCGAGGCGACATTGCTCGACCACGTGACGCCAGCGATGCGCGTCTATTCGGAAGAATCCTTCGGCCCGGTCAAGCCGGTGATCCGCGTCAAGGGCGAGGACGAAGCGGTACGTGTCGCCAACGATACCGAATACGGCCTGTCTTCAGCCGTGTTCAGCCGCGACATCCGCCGTGCCATGGCGGTTGCCGCGCGCATCGAAGCCGGTATCTGCCACATCAACGGCCCGACCGTCGGCGATGAGGCGCAAATGCCGTTCGGCGGCGTCAAGGGTTCAGGCTACGGCCGCTTCGGCGGCAAGGCCTCGATTGCCGAGTTCACCGACCTGCGCTGGCTGACCATCGAGGATCCGGGGCAGCACTATCCGTTTTGACTGCACCTTCTCTCACAGGGGGAGAAGGGAAGGAGCCCTCAGGGCCGTTGCCTGGCGAGCCAACGGATTCCCGCATCAAAACCCGGCAAGGCTCGAGCCGCGCGATCGGCGGCCCCTCCCGGAGTTGTAAATCGTTTAATGGTGGGTATTTTACCCTCAAGCACATGCCGCCGGAAAGCGGCAAGTGGTTTTGGGACTACCACAAGTGCAAAGCAAAATACGCGATGCGGATCGCGCCGGGGAGGAATCGTCATGCCAAACAAGGCCTTGCCCCTGGTCATCAGCGCGCCGGAACCACGCACGCTCGACCTGATCTTCACCCCACCGCAGCTGGCGCGCCTCAAGGCGCATTACCGCGTCGTCGAGACGACGGCCGAGGGCGTGGCGAACTTGCCCGCCGACGTGCTGGCCGAAGCCCGCTATATTATCGGCCAGCCGCCGATCTCGCCCGAGACCTTGGACCAGATGCAGGCGCTGCGTTGCGTCTTCAATGTCGAGACCAACCTCATCAACAACATGCCCTATGAGACGATGTTTGCGCGCGGCATCCATGTCGTCACCACCGGCCTCGTCTTCGCCGAGCCGGTGGCGGAGCTTGGCCTCGCCATGGCGCTCAACCTCGCCCGCAACATCGTCGATGCCGACCTCGCCTTCCGCAAAGGCGAGGAGCTGTGGGGCGGTAACGGCAATTTGACGGCGCGGCTTCTGTCCGGCGCCGATGTCGGCATCATCGGCTTCGGCGATCTGGGCCGTGCGCTCAACCGACTGCTGTCGGGTTTTCGCACCCGCACCAAGGTCTTCGACCCTTGGCTGCCGCCGTCGATCCTGATCGACAATGGGGTGAAGCCGGCCTCGCTCGACGAGGTGCTGACATCAAGCGATTTCGTCTTCGTCGTCGCTTCGGTGACCTCGGAGAACCAGGGTTTCCTCGGCGCTGAGGCCTTTGCAAGTATGCGCAAGGGCGCCGCCTTCATCCTGCTCAGCCGCGCCGGCGTCGTCGACTTCCCTGCCCTGATGGCGGCGGTGAAAAGCGGCCACATCGTCGCCGCCAGCGATGTCTTCCCCGAAGAGCCGCTGGCGCAGGACCATCCGGTCCGCACGATCCCCGGCTTCCTGCGCTCCGCCCACCGCGCCGGTGCGCTTGACATCGCCTTCAAGCGCATGGGCGACATGGTGCTGGAGGACATGGACCTGATCGACCGCGGCCTGCCGCCTCTGCGCTCCAAGCGCGCCGAGCGCGAGACGGTGTCAAGGATGCGTTCGAAGCCGGCGGACAGGAACTAGTTGTCGCGAGAAATCCGCCTGAGACGGATTTCGCAGTTGGCCAAAACCCCTTTGTCATCGCCGCTCAGGATGACCGGGAACCTTCCGGCATTGGCGTTTTTCAGCCGGATCGCTCCCATTCGATCCAGATCCTACTATCGATACCCCGCCAGGCGTAGCCGGCGGGGTATTGATTTTGAAAGCAATCGGGCTGTGGGAGGCCTGGCCTACTCCAAGGAGGCTCGTCACGATTCGCGTCGGTGGCGGGCCTTTTTATTCTGCTCGCCTCGCTCTATCCGGCAGCAACGCCGGCTGCCGAGCGATTGGCCAGCACCAGCCCGACCTCGCCGACAACCTGATCGACGCGCTTCAGGATGGGTTCGGCCCGCAGCACGCCGTCGGAAAAGTCCTTGTCCGTGGCATAGACCCCTGTCGGCAGCGTCAGCGCCTCGAAGAAGCCGAACAACGGCCGCAACTGGTGCTCGACGATCAACGCGTGGCGATCGTTGCCGCCGGTGGCAAGCAGCACCACCGGCTTGCCGCGCAAGGAAGCGGGATCGAAGAGGTCGAAGAAGTGCTTGAACAGGCCGGTGTAGCTGCCCTTGTAGGTCGGTGACCCCACCACCAGCACATCGGCATTGACGACGCTGTCGAAGACTGCCCGGGCCTGGCCGTCGAGATCGCGCGCCCATTTGGCAGCGCCGAGCGACGGGCCGAGGTCTTCGATGTCATAGGTGCTCGCCGACAGGCCATGCTGGCGCGCAATATCCCTGACAACCTGGTCGACGAAACCGCGCGTCTTGGACGGCCTAGTGAAATTGCCGGAAAACCCGACGACGGTTGGATTGGGCATATTCTGGCACCTCTTGCGCGGCGGGCAGGCCCGCTTCATACCGCATGTTTACAGGCTTGCGCCTGCAGCAAGAAGCAAATGACTGACCTTGCAGCACCATAGTGAGGAATTTTTTTCCGTTTGCCCGCTCGTCTCAGGCCGCGAGAAGCCGGCCATAGGATTCCAGATAGAAGCCGGTTGACCTGGCGCAGGTCCGCACCGCCTCCCTGGCAGCAACCATTTCCTGCCAGCGTAGCAGGCGCTTGCATTCGGCCGGCATGGCAAAGCCCAGATATTTCTCAAGCACGCACAGCTGTTCGAACCAGGGATAGAAGGCGACGTCGGCGGCGCTGAATTCCGAGCCCAGCAAAAACCGTTCGTCCGCCCCTCGCCTCGCAAAGGCATGCTGTTCCACAAAGCGCAGGGCGTCGCCAAGCTGGGCCTTGATCCGCTCATGAACCATAGCGTCGGAACTGTGCATCATGGTTGCCGTCCTGGCGTAAAGCTGCGTGTCGGCGAAGCTGATCCAGATGCGCGCCTCAGCGCGGGCATGAGCATCCCTGGGGAAAATCGGCCGTTCGGGGAATGCATCATCGAGATATTCGCAGATGATCGCCGACTCCCTGACATATTGCCCCTGATGGCGCAGCAGCGGCACCTTTCCCGTCGGCGTGAGTTTCAGGAACCACGCCGGCTTGTTGCGCAGATCGATTTCGATTTCCGTCGCCTGCAGGCCTTTCTCGGCAAGGGCGAGCCTGACACGGTGCGCATAGGGACAAAGCTGCGCGACAAAAAGCTCGATTGGCGGCATGAATAACTCCTGAGTTTCGTTATCGCCGACAAGCGGCCTGTCGGGCATAGCTAGGTCCAGTAAGGCCGGCGCGCTATTCGACAGCGTCTGGATTGATTTATCGATCGTCTGTTTCTGGAGCGAAGCGTGGATCTCCTGGCTACCCTCATGCGCGAATTGCACTTCGCAGCCGCCGGGTACCGGCGCCTCGAACTGGCCGCGCCCTGGGCGATCTCGTTCAGCCAGGCTGGACTTCGCGGCATTCACGTCGTCATCAAGGGGCGATGCGAGGCGGTGTTCGGTGAGGAAGATGTCGAGCCTCTCGATGCCGGCGACCTGATCATTGCACCGCGCGCCGATCCGCATGTGCTGCGGTCGCCCGGCGCGCTCAAAAGCGCGAACGTCCCCGCCGCCGAACTGGCGACCCAAACCGCAGCCGGGCGTATTCGCAGCGGCGGCGAAGGCGAAAAGACCGTCATCCTGTGCGGCGCCTTCGCCTTTCGCGACGCCGACCATCCGGCACTTGCCGGCCTGCCGCGCATCGTTCACATCCGGGGATCGAATGGCCGTCTGCCCAAATGGCTGCGTGGCTATGTCGAGGCCTTGCTGGTGGAAGCGACCGACGAAGGTCCCGGCAGCGACGTGGTCATGGCTCGCCTGTCTGGGGCCATCGTCACGCGCGCCTTGCGCTCCGGTCTGGAAAGCATGGACAATCCAGGTTGGCTGAGGGGATTGCAGGACCCCGCGATCGCCAGAGCGCTCGCCACCCTGCATGAAGCCTATGGCCACGACTGGACGATCGAGACCCTGGCACGCGCGGTCGGGCTCTCCAGGGCAACCTTTGCCGCCCGCTTTCGCGATCTCGTCGGCGAAGCGCCCATGGCCTATCTCTTCGGCTGCCGCATGCGGCAGGCCAGCCGGCTGCTGCACGAGCGCAAGAGCCTGGGCCAAGTCGCCGAGGCGGTCGGCTACAGCTCGGAAGCCGCCTTCTCCACCGCCTTCAGGCGCCACGCCGGCGTCTCGCCCGGCCAATTCAGGAAACGGAAGGATCTGTAAGGCAGAGCGATATTGGCGGCGGCCGCGCCTCGCGCTAGGGCTTTTCCAGCACTATGTCTGATCATATCCCGCCGCGGTTCGCCGCCGCTTTGCCCCAGGAGATGCTTCGTGCCCAAAGGTTCTGACCTGCTTGTTGCCGCCCTCGAGAATGAGGGCGTCGATCGCATCTTCGGCATTCCCGGCGAAGAAAACCTGGACGTCGTCGAATCCATCCGCAAATCGTCGATCCAGCTGATTTTGACCCGCCATGAGCAGGCAGCCGCCTTTATGGCCGCCACCCATGGCAGGCTCACCGGCAAGCCAGGTGTGTGCATCACCACGCTGGGACCCGGCGCCCTGAACCTGACGACGGGTGCCGCCTATGCGCTGCTCGGCGCCATGCCGATGATCATGATCACCGGGCAGAAGGGCATCCGCTCGTCGCGCCAGGCCCGCTTCCAGATCGTCGACATCGTCGCCGCGATGAAGCCGTTGACCAAGCTGTCACGCCAGATCATCTCGGCGAAGACCATTCCCGCCGTGGTGCGCGAAGCGTTTCGGATTGCCGAAGAGGAGCGTCCGGGACCGGTGCATCTGGAACTGCCCGAAGACATCGCGGCCGAGGAGTGCGACGATGTCGCGCTGATCCCGCCGCATCCGGTCGAGCTTCCGCTGGCCAGCCCGCTTGCGCTCGACCGCGCCGCCGAGATGATCATCAAGGCGCAGCGTCCGCTGGCGATGCTGGGCGCCGCCGCATCGCGGCCGCGCTCGACCTCCGACCTCGCCCAGTTCGTGATCAGGACCGGCATCCCCTATTTCACCACGCAGATGGGCAAGGGCACGGTGCCCGGCGGCACCGAACTCTACATGGGCACCGCCGCGCTCTCCGAGCGCGACTATGTGCATGAGGCCATCGAACAGGCCGACCTCATCATCACTATCGGCCACGACACGATCGAGAAGCCGCCCTTCATTATGGGCGACAAGGGACCGAAGGTGATCCATGTCGGTTACCAGCCGGCCAATGTCGAGCAGGTCTATTTCCCGCAGACCGAAGTGGTCGGCGACATCGGCGCTTCGCTCAGGCTGCTTGCCGACCGCCTCGAGGGCAAGATCCCCAACGCGCAGGCGCTACTGCCGCTGCGCGAAGGGATTTTGAGCCGCATTGCCGCCCGCGCCACCGAAGACCGTTTCACGCCGCAGCGTCTGGTGCATGACGTGCGCGCGGTGATGCCGGCCGATGGCATCCTGGCGCTCGACAACGGCATGTACAAGATCTGGTTCGCGCGCAACTACCGCACGCGCGTCGCCAACACGCTGCTGCTCGACAACGCCCTGGCCACGATGGGCGCCGGCCTGCCCTCGGCGATGACGGCCGCGATGCTCTATCCCGGCCGCCGCGTCATGGCGATCTGCGGCGATGGCGGCTTCATGATGAACAGCCAGGAACTGGAAACCGCCGTCAGGCTGAAGCTCAATTTGGTCGTGCTGATCATCGAGGACAATGCTTTCGGCATGATCCGCTGGAAGCAGGCGGTCGACCAGTTCCCCGATTTCGGCATGACCTTCGGCAATCCCGATTTCGTCCGCTATGCCGAGGCCTATGGCGCCAAGGGAACCAGGGTCGGCGCCGTCTCAGAAATACAATCGACGCTTGAACAGGCCTTTGCCGGCGGTGGCGTCCATCTCGTCGTCGTTCCGATCGACTATTCGGAGAACGAGCGCGTGCTGGTCGAGGAACTGCGCCACCGGTTGCCGGCGCCACCGGAGGCCTGACGGTGGAGTAGATACCGCCGCAGCAGCGCTCAGGCGGCCCGGACCTTGGCGCTCACACGCGCCCAGGTCGGCAGCCAGTCGCCATGTGTCGCCAGCAACTCATCGACCAGCGCCCAGATCTGGTCGAGATCGAGTTCGGCGGCCGTATGCGGATCCATCATCGCCGAGTGGTAGATGTGCTCGCGGTTTTCGGTCATCAGCGCCTGCACCGTCAGTTCCTGCACATTGATGTTGGTGCGTATCAACGCGGTGAGTTGCGGCGGCAGCTCGCCAATATAGGTCGGCTGGATGCCGGAGCCGTCGACCAGGCACGGCACCTCGGCGGCGCAATTGTCCGGCAGCGAGGTGATGCAGCCATTGTTGCGGACATTGCCGTAGATCACCGAAGGCTCCCCGGTCCACACCGAGTTCATGATCGAGGACGCGTATTCCTTCGATTGCTCGACCTCGATGCGGTCGGCCGAGCGATAGGCCTCGGCCTGGCCCTTCCAGCGCTCGATCTGTTCGATGCAGCGCTTGGGATATTCGTCGAGCGGAATGCCGAACTTCTCGATCAGGTCGGGGCGGCCTTCCTTGATGAAATAGGGCGTGTATTCGGCGAAATGCTCGGAGCTTTCGGTGACGAAATAGCCGAGACGCGTCAGCATCTCGTAGCGCACCTTGTTGGGGCACCGCGGGTTCCAGCCCGGCTTCGGCGCCCTGCCCTCGCGATAGGCGCGGACCAGGTCCGGATAGAGGTTGCGGTAAGAGCCATCCGGCTGCCGGTGCTCGAACTTCAGGTAGAAGGCCATGTGGTTGATGCCGGCCGAGCGGTAGCGTATCTCGTCGTAGGGAATGTCGAGATCGTGCGCCAGTTCCATCGCCGTGCCCTGCACCGAATGGCAGAGGCCGACCTGTTTGATGTCAGGAAATTTCTCTGAAATCGCCCAGGTGTTGATCGCCATCGGGTTGACGTATTGCAGCATGATCGCGTCGGGGCAGACGGCCAGCATGTCCTCGCAGATCTTCCACAGATGCGGCACGGTCCGGAGGCCGCGCATGATGCCGCCGACGCCGAGCGTGTCGGCAATGGTCTGGCGCAGGCCGTATTTCTTCGGCACCTCGAAATCGGTGACGGTGCAGGGCTCGTAACCGCCGATCTGGAAGGCGACGACGACGAAGTCGGCACCGGCGAGCGCCTTGCGTTGGTCGGAATAGGTCTCGGCCTTCGCCTTCACGCCCAGCGTCGCGATCAGCTTGTTGACGACGATGGCGCTCTCTTCCAGCCGCTGCGGATTGATGTCCATCAGCGCGATCGTCGCGCCTGACAGCGATGGCCGCTGCAGCACGTCGCCGACAATGTTCTTCATGAACACGGTCGAACCCGCGCCAATGAAGGTGATCCTGGGATGTCTTGCCACTATTAAACCTCCGGCACTTTGCTACGCCACGTCGAAGGCGGCCCTGACGAGCCGTTCGGTGTAGGCGGTCTTGGGATGGGTGAGGACCTCGTCGACGGGTCCCTGTTCGACGATCTTGCCGTTCTGCATGACGATGACGCGATGGCAGAGCGCGCGCACCACCTTGAGGTCGTGCGAAATGAAGACATAGCTAAGGCCGCGTTCGTCCTGCAGCTTGCGCAACAAGTCGATGATCTGCGCCTGCACCGAAAGGTCGAGCGCCGATGTCGGTTCGTCGAGCAGGATGAATTCGGGCTCCAGCGCGATGGCTCGGGCAATGGCGATGCGCTGCCGCTGGCCGCCGGAAAATTCGTGCGGGAACCGCGACAGGATATCGCCGGGCATGCCGGCGCTGACCAGGGCGTCGCGAACCCGACCGACCCGCTCGCGCCGTGTCGCGCCGATCCTGTTGACGACCAGCCCTTCCTCGATGATCTGGCCGATCGTCATACGCGGGTTAAGCGACGAGAACGGATCCTGAAAAACGACCTGCATGCGCGAGCGCAGCGGCCGCATCCCGGCGCGAGACAGGCCGTGGATCGGCTGGCCGTCGAAGCTGACCTCGCCGCGCTTGGCCTCGGTGAGCTTGAGCAAGGCGAGACCGAAGGTGGTCTTGCCGGAGCCGGATTCGCCGACCAGCCCCAGTGTCTCGTGGCGGCAAAGCTTCAGGCCGAGATCGTCGACGGCGACGAGCTCGCGCCAGTCCGGCTTCAGGAAGCTGCCATGGCGCAGCATGAAGCAGACGCGCATATTGCGGGCCTCGAGGATGGTGCCGCTGTTTTCCGGCAGCGGCTGCGGCTTGCCGTGCGGCTCTGAAGCGAGCAGCCGCTTGGTATAGGCATGCTGCGGGTCGGCGAACAGCCGCTCGGTAACATTGTGCTCGCACATCTCGCCATGCTGCATGACATAGACATAGTCCGAGAATTTCCGCACCACGGTGAGGTCGTGGGTGATCAGGATGACCGCCATCCTGAGTTCTTTTTGCAGATTGCGGATCAAATTGAGGATCTGCGCCTGTACCGTGACGTCGAGCGCCGTCGTCGGCTCGTCGGCAATCAGCACATCGGGGTCGTTGGCGAGCGCCATGGCGATCATAACGCGCTGGCGCTGCCCGCCCGACATCTGGTGCGGATACTGCTTGATGCGTGCTTCCGGCTCGGGGATCTGGACATGCCGCAAAAGCTCGAGCGCCCGCGCCCAGGCTTGCTTGCGGCTGACCTTTCGATGCACCCTGATCGCCTCGACGATCTGACTGCCGACCGTATAGATCGGGTTGAGCGAGCTCATCGGCTCCTGGAAGATCATCGAAATGCGATTGCCGCGCAATTTGCGCCGAGCGCTCTCGGGGAATTTCAGTATGTCCTGCCCGCAATAGTCGATGGTGGAGTTCGGCGACACGGTGGCCCGCTTTGACAAGAGCCCCATGACGGCGCGCGCCGTCACCGACTTGCCGGAACCGGACTCGCCGACGATGGCGATCGTCTCCCCGCGATAGAGCTGGAACGAGACATCCTTCACCGCGTCGACGACGCCGTGCTCGACCTTGAAGGCGACCTCGATGTTGCGGGCATCGATGATGGGTTGGTCGTGGCGGCCGGCATGGTCGAGCCGGACGGCTGGTGCGAAGGTGGCTGCGAGCGCTACGGTCATCCCGGCCACCTCAATAGGGATCGACGGCATCGCGCAGGCCGTCGCCCAGCGCGTTGAAGGCAAAGACGGTGATCAGCACGAAGCCGACCGGCGACAGGATCCACGGATAGGTGCCGATGACCGAATAGGTAGCCGTGTCCTGCAGCATCAGCCCCCATGAGATCAGCGGCGGTTTCACGGCGAAGCCGAGGAAGCCGAGAAAGGCTTCGAGCAGTACCACCGTCGGGATCGCGATCGTCACGGCGACGATGACGTGGCTCATCACATTGGGGAAAATGTGCTGCATGATGATACGCATGTCGGTGGCGCCAACCGCCATGGCAGCGCGCACATAGTCGATCCGCGCCAGCGCCAGCGTCTTGCCGCGCACCTCGCGCGACATCTGCGCCCAGCCCAGCGCCGACATGACGATGATGACGAAGGCGAGGAAGACGTTGGTCGGCGCGGTCACCGGGATCAGCGTCGTCAGCGCAAGATAGAGCGGCAATTGCGGGAAGGCGAGCACCAGCTCGACAAAGCGCTGCATCCAGACGTCGAAGCGGCCGCCGAAATAGCCCGAGACCATGCCGACCGTGGTGCCGATGACGGTGATGATGAACACCACCGTCAGCGCGATCATCAGCGAGACGCGCGAGCCCTGGATGGCGCGCGACAACACATCGCGGCCGAATTTGTCGGTGCCGAGAAAATGCACCGGCTGGCCGTCGGCCGAAGCGAAGAAATGCCGGTTGGCGGGGATCAGGCCAAGCAGCCGGTAGTCGGCGCCCTTGACGAAGAAGCCGAGCAGGCGCGGATGCTCGTAATCCGGCCCGACGACCGGCTGGAAGGTGACCGGGTCGAGGTCTGCAGAATCCGCCAGCGCATAGACCCGCGGCTGGAGCACGAAATTCCCGTCTCTGTCGTGAAAACTCATCACTTGCGGCGGGGCGAAAGCGACATCGGTCACCTTGGGGTCCATCGGCGCGAAGAAATCGGCGAACAGCGCCATCAGCACCAGAAGCACGACCAGGATCAGCCCGGCCATGCCGGTCCAGGAGCGCCTCAGCCGGCGCCAGACCAGCGCCATATAGCTCTCATTGCCGCGTGGGGTCGCAATCGCGGTTGCTTCAGCCGGGGGCGGCGGCGGGGATGGGTCACGCGCCAGCATCTAGCTCTCCCTGAACTGGCGTACGCGCGGATCGAGCAGCGCGAGCAGCATGTCGGCGATGATGTTGCCGACGATCAGCGTTGCCGACAGCACCATCATGAAGGTCGCCGTGACATAAACGTCGCCGACCGCCATCGAGCCGACGATGGCGGGCCCGACCGTCGGCAGCGCAAAGATGATCGCCGTCTCGATCTCGCCGGTCAGCATGTAGGGCAGCACCACGCCCTGATACATGATGAGCGGATGCAGCGCGTTGGGCACGGCATGGCGCATGACGACGGCGCTGCCGGTCAGGCCCTTGGCCTTGGCCGTCTCGACATATTGCGCGTTCAGCGTATCGAGCAGATTGCCGCGCATGACGCGCATATTGTAGGCGAGCCCGCCGAAGGTGGCGATCGCCACCACCGGCCAGACATGCTTGACGAGGTCGGCGAATTTCGCCCACGACCACGGCGCGCCGCCATATTGCGGCGAGAAGAAGCTGCCGATCTCCGACACGTTGAACTGGAAGACCAGGAGATAGACGATGATCAGCGCCATCAGGAAGCGCGGCACCGTCATGCCGAGGAAGGAGATTGCCGACAGCACCGAGTCGATCCATGTGTATTGCCTGGTCGCCGCCCAGATGCCGAAGGTGATGCCGAGCACCGACGCCAGCAGATNCCAGGAGATAGACGATGATCAGCGCCATCAGGAAGCGCGGCACCGTCATGCCGAGGAAGGAGATTGCCGACAGCGCCGAGTCGATCCAGGTGTATTGCCTGGTCGCCGCCCAGATGCCGAAGGTGATGCCGAGCACCGACGCCAGCAGATGGCAGACCAATGCCAGCAGCAGCGTGCGCGGCAGCCGCTCGCCGACCACGGCGGCGACCGGCTTGTTGTAATAGAGGCTGTAGCCGAAATCGCCGCGGGTGATGATGCCGGCGACCCAGTTCAGGTACTGGACGGGCAGCGGTTTATCGAGGCCGTGCTCGACCCGATAGGCTTGCGCCTGCGCGTCGGCTTCGGCAAAAGACGCCCCGCCCTGGTTGATGAGCTGCGAGCGGATATAGTCGGCATAGTCGCCCGGCGGCGCCTGGATGATGGCAAAGGTGACCAGGCTCAGGATGACCATGACCGGCACCGCCGATGCTATGCGCATGGCCAGGAATCGCAGCATCGGACCGTTTCTCCTCCTTGGATCTAATCTGTTGCCGCTGACCTTACTCCGTCCCGGCCGCGCGCGCAGCGCGGCCGGGCGTCAGCCAGGGGAGGAAACTCAGTTCGTCGGACCCTTGTCGCCGGGCTTGCCGGGAAGCTGGTCGGGAAAGAGTTCGTATTTCTGCTGCTTGTCGGCGGCGACGAAGACGCGTTCGCGCACGATCGAATCCTCGGCCCAGTTGAACATGAAGATCGGCGTTCCCTGCGGGATGTTGGAGAAGCGCTTGTTGATGATCAGGGCGCCGGGATATTCGGTCAGTCCGATATTGTAGACATGCTCCGTCGAGATCTTCTGGAACGTCTTCATCAGGCTGGCGCGCTCGTCATTGTCTGACGAGGAGACGAACTTGTTGACGATGTCGACAAGCTCCTTTTCGAACGGCATCAGGTCGACCACGCCGCTTTCGGGCGCGCGGTGATCCCAGCTGGTCTTGGGTCCGACGGGCGCGAGTTGCACGGTATTCTGCACGACGGAAGTCAGCTCCTGCTCGTTGCGCCTGATCAGCCAGTCGAAGCGGCCGGAATATTGCGAGGCATCACGCTGGGTGCCGTTGAGGCCGTTGAGCACGACCCTGATGCCAAGCTTTTCCATCTGGCCGACGACGCCTTCGGCGAGGCTCTTGTCTGTGCCGTAGTCATTGTTGACCAGCATCACGATCTCGACATTCTTGCCGCCGGCGGTCCCGGCCGGGAAGTTCACGAAGCCGTCGCCATCCGTATCCTTGAGACCAGCCTTGGCCAGTTCCGCCTTGGCGCCCTCGATGTCGAAGGGATAGTAGACGGTCGAGTTGCGGTCATAGAAGCTGGTGCCCGAGGAAAAGCCACCGGGGTAGATGGCGGTGAACGGCCCCTTGACCAGCGAGTCGCCGAGCGCCTTGCGGTCGAGCGCCATGGTGATGCCCTTGCGGAAGTCCTCATTGCGGTTGAGCTCGCGGATCGCCTGGCCGCGTTCGTCGGGATTGCCCCAGCCATTGGCTGAAAAGTTCATGCGCAGATTGTAGCCGATCAGGCGCGGGCCAAAGGCGAGCCGGGCCGGCGCGTCCTTGTCCGCCGCTCGCTTCAGCGAAGCGACGAAATTCTCCGGCTGCTCGAGGTTGGAGAAGTCGGCGGCCCCTGCCACCGCCTGCACGTCGCGGTCGGCCCAGGTCGACAGCTTGTAGTGCAGTTCGTTGAGATAGGGCAGCTGGTTGCCCTTCTCGTCGACCTTCCAGTAGTAGGGATTGCGGCGCAAGACGATGATGTCGTCGGGCCTATACTCCACCGGCACCCAGGCGCCCATCACCGGAATGTTCATATATTCCGGCGGGAACGCGTTCTTGAACTGCTCGTAGGTATTCTTCGAGTACTTCGGATGCTGCGGCTTGAGGATATGCGCTGGGCCGGGGCAGAAGGTGCCGTAGGCCATGGCGTAGAGATACTGTTTGGGGAAAGCGTCCTTGAAGGTCCACTCGACGGTGTAGTCGTCGACCTTCTTCAGCGTCGTGCCGACACCGAAGGTTTCCGCTGTGGCGCCGTTCAACGGCGAGACATTGGGGTCGACGACCTCATCGTCCCAGTAGAACATGACATCGTCGGCATTGAAGGCAACGCCGTCAGACCATTTGGCGCCTTCGACCAGGTGCATGGTCAGCGTGTGGCCATCCTTCGACCAGTCCCAGCTCCTGGCGAGGTTGGGCAGCGGCTCGGTGTCCTTGGCCTCGACCTGGAACAAAGGCGCGGTGCGCGTCAGGCATTCCGAAAGGCCGATGTCGATGCCGCCCCATCCTTGGGTCTGGCCGGCGCCATAATTCCAGCCTTCCGGCCGGCCGCCAATGACGTGGCGCATGGTGTCGCCATAAACGCCGATGCCGTCCGGCATGTTGCCGGTCTTGAACACCAGCGGCTCCTTCGGCAGGCGATCCTTGACCGGCGGCAGCTTGCCAGTCTTGACGTATTTCTCGGTGACCCACTCGGGCTCGTGATATTCGGGCAGCGCCTTGAACTCCAGGATGGAATCGCGGGCGACGTATTTGATCTTGCCCTCGGCGGGAAACGCCGCCGGCGCCGGCGGCGTGGTCGGCTCGGACGCGTATGCACTGCCAAGCGCCGATGCCGAGACGCTCAGCGCCAGCCCGGCGAGAATGCCAATTCTTCGCCCGGCGAGAATGCCAATTCCACGAAAGTTCCTCATTGTGTTCCTCCCAGATGTTTCGACGTCTGCTGCTGCCCGCATCTATTCATGACGGCTGATTGGCGAACCGGCCTCCCGCTGTCCGCCTGCCAGCATTCTCAGCCGGCCTGTTTCAGGGCCGTTTTTTCGGCGCGCAGTTCCTCGATCGAGCGCACTTTGCGCCGCGCCGCACCCGCCCAGTCGCGGGTTTTCACCATCGATTTCGAAAGCCGCTCCTTGGCGGCCGGCACGGCATCGGCGTATTGCGGCAGCCAACGCGCCTGGGCGACGACCATCTCGTCGACCATCTGCCAGACCTCTTCCGGCGTCGACACCGCACCCACCAGCGGATCGTGCAGCACCGCGAGCTTGAGCAGGTCAATGTCGCCCGTAACAGCCGCATGCACCGACATGCGCTGGACGTTGATCGAAGCCATGCAGGTGGCCGCGCAGGCTTCCGGCAGCGTGATGCCTGACGCCATGTTGATGCCGAAGCGATCGACGAAGCCGGGCGATTCGATGATCGCGTCCTGCGGCAGATTGGTGATGATGCCGGCGTTCTTGACGTTGAAGTGGCCGCGATAGACGCGGTTCGTCTCCAGCGCTTCGAGAATATGGCTGGCATGCTCGTTCGAGCGCTTCGATACGTCGAGCGGCTTCGACGCCGCTTCGAGGAATTGCGGATATTCCGTCTCGAACCAGTTGCGGGTTTCCGTGGAGTAGCGAAGATAGCCGCCGGTCTCGCCATGGATCCAGTCGGACATGTCGATCCAGCGGGTGATTTCGTCCGGCCGCTTGCGATACCAGGGCAGATATTCGGAGAGATGACCGTTGCTTTCGGTGGAGTAGACGCCGAAGCGCTTCAGCACGTCGATGCGCAGCTTTTCCTGCTGCGAATAGACCGGATGCGCCTCGAAGGCAGCCACCAGTTCGTCCTTGCCGATCTTGCGGCCGTTGAGCCGCAAATCGATGAACCAGGTCTGGTGGTTGATACCGGAGCAGACATAATCGAGTTCGCTGTGCGACTTGGCGCCGAGCACTTCGGCGATCTGTTCGGCGCCGTGCTGGACACCGTGGCAGAGGCCGACCGTATCGACCTTGCCATATTCGATCGCCGCCCAGGTGTTCATTGCCATCGGGTTGGCATAGTTGAGGAATTTGGCGCCTGGCTCGGCGACCTCCAATATATCCTTGCAGAAGTCGAGGATGACCGGGATGTTGCGCTGGCCGTAGAGGATGCCCCCGGCGCAAATCGTGTCACCGACGCACTGGTCGATGCCGTATTTCAAGGGAATGCGGATATCGTCGGCATAGGCTTCGAGCCCGCCCACCCGGACGCAGCTGATGACGTAGCGCGCGCCTTCCAGCGCCTTGCGGCGGTCGGTCGTCGCCGTCACCTTGGTCGGCAGCTTGTTGGCCTCGACGATGCGGTCGAGGATCGCCTTGATCATTTGCAGATTGTGTTCGCTGAGATCGGTCAGCGCGAATTCGATGTCGCTGAATTCCGGGATGCACAAAATGTCGGTGAACAGCTTCTTGGTGAAGCCGACGCTGCCCGCGCCAATAATAGCGATTTTGAAACTCATCACCTTCCTCGATCCATTCGAATGCCGGGTAAGGAGCAACAGGAAAGGGAATGGCGGCCCGCCTTGGCGCGCATACCATTCGAGCCGGAATTCCGGCTCGTTCTCCTCCCCGCCCGCCCCTCGACCGCGGGTCTTTCGCGTTCTCAGGATTTGGATTATGCCGTTATTCCAGGGCGCGGCCAGAGAACGATTATGCTTTCGAGGGTAATTTTGTGCTGCATGATCTGATCGCCAACGGACAGTTGATGCGCACCATTTCGCTGCCGCGCGGCCGCCAGCGCCTGCATGCCATGCCGACCAGCACCGGCTATGAAGTACGCGAGGGCGTGACCTATGACTGGGATGGGCGCAAGCGCGGCCAGACACCGTTCACCGTGCTGCAGCACACGATCAGCGGCACCGGCCAGCTGCGCTACGAGAACCGCAACTACCGCCTGCAGGCCAACGACACGCTGCTGGTGCTGGTGCCACACAACCATCGCTACTGGCTGGAGAAGGGCGACCGCTGGGAATATTTCTGGATCTCGATGAATGGCGAGGAGGCGCTGCGCGTCCACAAATCCATACTCAGCGTCTCCGGCCCGGTGTTTCGGCTGCAGCCGGAGACGATCGATCATCTCGCCGATTGCAGCCTGCGCCTGATCAAGGGCGGCGCTTCGCCTGGCGCTGCTTCGGCAATCGCCTATGAGGCGGCGATGGCGCTTTACGACGATGTCTTCGGCTCGCACGCCTTCACTGAGAAACAGAGCGTCATGCAGCCGGTCATCGATCATATCAACGCCAATCTCGACAAGCCCTTGCCCGTGGCCGAGCTCGTCCAGATCAGCGGCCTCAGCCGCGCCCATTTCTCGCGCTGCTTCGCCGAGAGCGAAGGCGTTCCGCCGGCCGAGTTCGTGCTGCAGCAGCGGCTGCAGCGGGCGGCGAAGCTGCTAACCAAAGCCGATTTCCTGCCAGTCAAGGAGGTCGCCATCCTGTGCGGCTTCGAGGACGCCAACTATTTCTCGAAAGTCTTCCGCCGGCTCTACGGCATCAACCCGACGCAGTTCCGCACCACCGGCATGTATGCCAGCCTGGGCAGCCTTCGATAGGATTACCCGATGCGGTTGCCGCTTGCGGGATCGAACAGATGCAGCGCCGCCGGATCGGCAGACAGCCGCACCTTATCGCCAGGCCGGATAGTGCTGCGTCCCATGACGAAGACACAAACCAGCTGGTTGGCGAGCCGGACATAGAACTGCGTCGACAGGCCGAGCGGCTCGACCACCTCGACCTCTGCCTTGAGCGGACCATCGTCGGCAAGCTGGATGTGCTCCGGCCGTAGCCCGACGGTGAGCACATCGCCATCCTTCAACGGCAAGCCATCAGGCAACCGCAGCTTCTGGCCGTCGGCCAGCACCGCGTCCACCTTGCCGCCCTTGGCGATTGTCGCCGGAAAAAAGTTCATGCCGGGCGAGCCGATGAAGCCGGCGACGAAGGTGTTGATCGGCCGATCGTAGAGTTCGAGCGGATGGCCGACCTGCTGGACGTAACCGTCATGCATGACGACGATGCGGTCGGCCATGGTCATGGCTTCGATCTGGTCGTGGGTGACATAGACCGATGTGGTCTTGAGCTGCTGGTGCAGCGCCTTGATCTCGGCGCGCATATGCACGCGCAATTTGGCGTCGAGATTGCTGAGCGGCTCGTCGAACAGAAACACTTTGGGATCGCGCACGATGGCGCGGCCCATGGCGACGCGCTGGCGCTGGCCGCCGGACAGTTGCCTGGGCAGACGTCCGAGGAAACTGTCGAGGCCGAGGCGCTTGGCCGCCGCCCCTACCCTGCCGTTGATCCTCGTCTTCTCCGCCTTCTTCAACAGCAGGCTGAAGCCCATATTCGACGACACATCCATGTGCGGATAGAGCGCGTAGGACTGGAACACCATGGCAATATCGCGGTCCTTCGGCGCGACATCGTTGACCAGCCGATCGCCGATATGGATCTCGCCGCCCGACACCTCTTCCAGCCCCGCAATCATGCGCAAAAGGGTCGACTTGCCGCAGCCGGAGGGACCAACGAGCACGACGAACTCGCCATCGGCGATTTCGAGATCGACGCCATGCAGGATGCGCAGCGAACCGTAGTCCTTCTCGACGTTTTGCAGCGTTACGGAAGCCATCGATTATCCTTTGACCGCGCCGGCGGTGAGGCCGGTGACGAGATAGCGTTGCAGGAAGGCAAAGAAGATGCAGACCGGGATAAGCGCCAGGATCGATGCCGCCATCATCTGCCCCCAGTCGACGGCGAACTTGCCGATATAGGTGAGCAGGCCGACGGCAAATGTCTTCTGGTCATCGCTGGAGATCAGCATCAGCGCAAACAGCAATTCGCTCCAGGCGGCGGTGAAGACAAAGCCGAGCGTCGCGCCCATGCCGGGCAAGGTCAGCGGCACGATCACCTTGCGCATCGCCTGGGCGCGAGTGCAGCCGTCGATCATCGCCGCCTCCTCCAGATCCTTCGGAATGCCGTCGAAGAAGGACTGCATCAGGAAGGTGGCGAAGGCGGTGTTGAAGGCGGTGTAGATGATGATCAGCCCAACCAGGCTGTTGGTCAGGCCAAGCTCGCCCATGACACGGTAGATCGGCGGAATGACCATCACCAGCGGGAAGGTTTGCGTCAGCAAAAGCATGATCGCCAGTGTCGCCTTGCCGCGAAAGGTGAAGCGCGACATGGCGTAACCGGCGAGCGTGGCGATGACCGTGGCGAGCGCCGCCGTCGACACCGATACGATGACGCTGTTGAGGAAATAGCGGGGGAAATCCGAGGCTTCAAGTACAGTGATGAAGTTGCGGAAGGTGGTCTGCGACGGCCACAGCGTGATGCCCTCGGAATAGAGCAGCCGCTCCGGCGTCACCGAGATCTTCAGCGTCCAGAAGATCGGAAACAGCGCAAAGATCATATAGGCGGCAATCGCCGTGTAGATGCCGATGCCGCTGAAGATGCGCGAGGAGGTGGAGCGTCCGGCGATCATCAGACGTGCCTCACCAGCAAGCGGCGGATGGCGATCAGCGCGATCGCATAGGCGATGAGCAAGACCAAGAGCAGCACCGCCACCGCGGAGGCATAGCCCTTGTCCAGCGACTTGAAGGCACTGACATAGATGTAGACCGGCACCGTGCTGGTCGAGCCTGCCGGCCCGCCCTCGGTCATGACAAAGATCAGATCGGCGAAGGTGGCGATCCAGATCGTACGCAGCATGACGGTGATGACGATGGTCGGCGCCAGGAACGGCAGCGTCACCTTGGTGAAGCGCTGCCAAGGCGAAGCGCCGTCGATTGCGGCCGCCTCATGCAGTTCCGACGGGATCGACTTCAGCGACGCCAGCAGCGTGATGGCGAAGAACGGAATGCCGAACCAGATGTTGGCGATGATCGGCCCCCACATGGCGGTGGCCGGATCGGACAGCACATTGGTCGGCTCGGCCTTCAGCCCGAGCGCAAACAGCCAGTGCGGCAGCGGGCCGATGATCGGGTTGAACAGCCATGCCCAGGTCAGGCCCGACAGGAAGGATGGCACCGCCCAGGGCAGGAACACCACCGCCTGCACGAACTTGCGCCCGACAAACGGTTTGTCGAGCAGCAACGCCAGACCCAGGCCGAGGAAGAACTGGAAGAACAGGCTGGCGACGGTCCACCAGAGCGTGTTGACCAGCGCCTGCCCCAGCACCTGGTCGGTCAGCATCGCCTGGTACTGGCCTAGACCGACATATTCGGATTTGAAGGCGGAGAACTTCCGGAACGAATAGCTGATGCCGATGATCAGCGGCACCAGCAGCACCACGACCAGCAGAACGATCGCCGGGCTGAGATAAAGCCAGGGCTCGATGGCCGCATGCGTCAGCCGCTTCTTTCGCGGCCGGCCTGCGGATCGTATTTCGGACACGGCATAGGTCATTAGCGCTCAACAGTCATGGGTGGGTGCCGACAGCGGCAACAGCACCCTTCTCCCCGTTCACGGGGAGAAGATGCCGGCAGGCAGATGAGGGGCGGCGCCAGCCTTGGGGTGCTCGCGCTGCCCCTCATCCGGGCCTGTCTGTGCATGTCGTTGTCCCAAAACCGCTACGCACTTTTGGGCGACATGCATTCGGGCCACCTTCTCCCCGTAAACGGGAGAAGGAAGAAGAACTACTTCTTGTTCTTGGCCAGCCAGTCCTGCTGCTCCTTGGTCAGGAACGCGGCCCATTGATCGGCGACGTCCTTGGCCGACTTCTGGCCGAGCAGCACTTCCTGGAAATTCTTGATCGCCACCTGGTCGACGAAATTGCCGAGGTTCTCCAGATGTGTCGGCGGCGTCACCATTTCATATTTGGAAGTGTCGCTGAGTTCGGTGAACCAGCCTTTGAACTGCTCGGTCTTGAAGTGGGCATCCTGGTCGGCGCCATTGTGGATCGGCACGACGCCGACTTCCTTGGCCCATTCGAGATTGTCCTTGGGCGACAACAGCGTCGCCATCAGCTTCCAGGCATCGTCCTTGTGCTGCGAATTGGCGAACATCGCCCAGCCGGCATAGCCCAGCGTCGGATAGGATTTGCCGCTTGGCCCCACAGGCAGCGGCGCCACGGCAAAATCGTCGGCACTCATCTTGTCGGCAATGCCGATCAGCGCATCCGGATCCTGGTTGAGCATGGCGCAGGTGCCGGAATAGAAGCCGGTGACGGTCTCGTTAAAGCCCCAGCTCACCGCATCCTTGGGCGCCAGCCCGTCCTTGTACATGTCGGCCAGCATCTGCAGGCCCTTGACCGAGCCCTCCTCGTTGATGGTCGAGGTGCCGTCCTCGTTGAAGTAGCCGCCCTTGCCAGCGGCGATGTTCATGAACATGTGCATGCCGTTGAAGGCGCCCGGCCCACCGCGCAAGCAATAGCCGTACTTGCCTGGAATGGCGGAGATCTTCTTGGAGTCGGCGATGAAGTCGTCGAGTGTCGCCGGCGGGCCGTCGAGACCGGCCTCCTTGAACAGCTTCTTGTTCCAGAACAGCGCATTCACATAGTAGCCGTACGGGATCATGAACTGGGTGTTGTTGACGGTCGAGCCGAACTGCTTGGCGCGGTCGCCGAGCGTTTTGGCATCATCCCATTTGGCCATGTAGGGACCGAGATCCTCGAGCTGGCCGTTGGTGGCGTAGAGGCCCATCCAGCGCTCCGGCATCTCGACGATGTCGGGCGTATCGCCGGCCTGCACCATGGTGAGGAATTTCTCGAAGGCCTGACCCCAGGGCAGCGAGACCACCTCGACCTTGACGCCGGCATTGGCGGCCTCGAACTCGGCGATCTGCTTCTTCAGGAATTCGGTGCGCTGCGGGCTGGTGATGACCTCGACCAGCTTGAGGGTGGTGTCGGCCAGCGCGCCGCTGGCGGACATCGCCAGGCCGGCAGCGGTGGCAAGCATGATGCTCAGTCGTTTCATGTTCAGAACTCCCATTTTGAACCCAGTCATTTTTTTGCTTTGTCGAAGGCCTGGCCGATGTCGGCCCAGAGGTCTTCGACGCTTTCCAATCCGACATTGAAGCGGATGGTTCGGGGGCTGACGCCGAAGCGCGCCATCGAATTGAGACCCGGTGTCTGCTCGAGCGAGGCCTTTGCCGGCACGACCAGGCTTTCATGACCGCCCCAGCTGACGCCGATGCGGAAAAATTTCAGCGCATCGACGAAAGCGGGAATGTCGACATCCTCCGTCACCTCGAAGGAGAACAGCCCGGCATAGCCGGCAAGCGTCTTCTTGCCGGGATGGTTGGAATAGGCGGGATGATTGACCCGCTCGACCTTGTCATGCGCCTTCAAGCGCTCGGCGATGATGAGCCCACTCTTCATGTGATGCGGCAGTCTCAGCGGCAGCGTGCGCAGGCCGCGCAACAGCAGCCAGCCCTCGAAGGGCGACAGCTTTGCGCCGAGCTGCGAATAGGTCTGGTCGTTGATATGCTTGATGTGAGCGGCCGAGCCGGCCACCACGCCGGCGACGGTGTCGCTGTGACCGCCGAGATATTTCGAGGCGGAATGCAGCACCAGATCGACGCCGTGCAGGATCGGCTTCTGGAACACCGGCGTCGCCCAGGAATTGTCGATGGTGGTGACGATGCCCTGCTCTTTCGCCAGCCGCGTCAGATGTTCGAGATCCTGCAGCTCGAACGTCATCGAGGTCGGGCTTTCCAGGTAGAGCAGTTTGGCGCCGGGAAGAGCCGCGGCCACCGCATCCGGATCGGAGCCGTCGACATAGTCGACCTTGATGTGCAGGCGCGGGAACAACCGCTCGAACAGTCGGTAGGCGTCACCATAGCAGTTGCGCACCGCAACGATGCGCTCGCCGGCGCCGACAAAGGCAAGCAATGTCGCGCTGATCGCCGCCATGCCGCTGGAGAATCCGCGCGCGGCTTCCGCACCTTCGAGCGCTGCGACGCGTGACTCGAATTCCATCACCGTCGGGTTGTCGCCGCGCGAATAGATCGGCTGCTTCCTGCGCCCGGCAAAGGTGTCGGCCATGTCGGCATAGCTGGCGAAGGTGAACAGCGAGGTCTGGTAGATCGGCGGCACCACCGCATTGCCAGGGAACGGGTCGTCATGCGCCAGAAGCGTCGCCGCCTCGGCGAGATAGTCGCTGCCGGAAATGCCTGGGTCGAAGCTGTGCTCGTTCATGTGCGGACCGAAAGTTTGAGGTTGGCGGCGCCGCGCTTCAAATCGTCCTCGACCGTGGCGATCAGTTTCAGCGCTTCGGCCCGGGCGCCTTCCGGATCGTGCGCGGCGATGCAGTCGAACATGGTGCGGTGGTAGGGAAAGCTTGCGTGGCCGAAATCGCGCACGCCGAGCGGATGTTCCCAGAAGCGGTGGAACAGTTCGTGCATGGCGGCGATAATCTGCTCGAACAGCGGATTGCCGCAGGCGCGGTAGATCGCCTGATGGAATTCCCAGTCCTCTTCCGACGACATGCCGGCGCGGCTGAGAAACTCTTCCTCCATGATGTCGAGCTTGCGCTCGATCTCGGCGAGGTCGTCCCTGTCGGCACGAATGGCGCAAAGGGCGGCGGCTTCCGCTTCCAGCGCGCGGCGGATTTCCAGCGTGCGCATCAGGCCGGTGAAATCATTGCCGCCGGCAAGCGTCAGCGGCATGTGCAGCATGTCGAGCGAGACGGCGGCCTTGAGATAGGTGCCCGAGCCCTGCCGGCGCTCGACCAGGCCAAGCCCTTCCCAGCGCGTCAGCGCCTCGCGCACCGTATTGCGGCTGACCTTCAGACGCTCAGCGAGGATGCGTTCGGTCGGCAGCCTCTCACCGGGTTCCAGCTTCTCGCGCATGACGAAGCCGGCCAACGCCTTCAGCACCGCGTCGTCGCGGGCCGTCGTCTGGATCGGCGGAAGGCTGAATTGGGTCACCGGGGCTATTACCGAAGTGGTTCAATGGTCCAACCAATTTCTGCACAGACGAAGGGACCTGTCAACAATGGAAACGCAGCAAGGCCGAAGGGCCAGGGGATGCACCTTCGGCCTTGCTGCTTCAGCCGTGGATGCGCGCCGGCGCAGCGGCGGCGCGAGCCTCGCGCCAGCGAGCGAAGATTGCCTCGCGAACCCGCCTCGAACCAGAGAGGCGCTTTTTTGCCTGCGCCAGCACCGCAGGCGACGCCTCGGCGGGCGTGCCGGACCGAAAGGGAGGAGCCGGGGCGTATTCGAGCGAGAGCTGCACGATCTCGGCCTCCTCCTGTCCAAGCAGCCTCGCAACCAGCGCCAGGCCGAAGTCGATCCCCGAAGTGACGCCGCCGGCGGTGATGAGCTTGCCGTCTTCGACGATACGCTCGTCGACCGGGATCGCTCCGAACTCCTCAAGGAAATCATGCGCATACCAGTGCGTGGTCGCGCGCTTGCCCCTCAGCAGTCCGGCCGCCCCAAGCACCAGGGCACCGCTGCAAACGGAGGTGATGTAGCGCACCTGCCCCGCGCGCTCCCACACGAAATCGAGGACTGTCTGGTCCTCCAGCAGCGCGTTGACCCCGCCCCCGCCAGGAATGCACAGCACGTCGAGGGGCCGGCAATCGTCAAAGGTCGCGGTTGGCGTCAGCGAGAGGCGCGTCGATGACGTCACCGGGTTGCGATCCTTCCAGATCAGTTCCACCTCGGCATCCTTGGCCGATGCCAGGACTTCGTATGGGCCGGTGAGGTCGAGTTGTTGGACGTCGGGGAATACGAGGATGCCGAAACGAAGGGGCATGGAAATCTCCGTGGGTTGACTTCCGGCAATCTACGGCATCATGGTTTGGCACGATTGCCATTCATCCCTCGCTTCGGGCCAAACCAATGCGCCGTATCGAAGTACTTGCCTATCCCGACATCCAGCTCCTCGACGTCAGCGGACCGCTGCAGGTCTTTGCCAGCGCCAATGATTTCAAAAGGCAGGCCGGCGAACCGGCTCCTTACGAGGTCGTGGTCGTCGCCGCCTCACCGCGCATCCGGACATCGGCCGGTCTCGTGCTGGAGGCAGCAGTGCTGCCAACCCACGGAGGTAAGATCGACACGCTGCTTGTCCCCGGCGGATGGGGCGTCAACGCGGCCTGCGACGATCCCGAACTGGTTCAATGGATCGCCGGCCGCTCGCACGATGCCACGCGAACCGCGTCCGTTTGCAGCGGCGCCATGCTGCTGGCGCAGGCGGGCCTGCTCGACGGGCGCCGCGCGGTGACCCATTGGGGACGCTGCGCGGAGTTCGCCCGGCGCTTTCCCGCGGTCCGGCTCGAACCCGATCCGATCTTCATCCGCGACGGCAATGTCTGGACATCCGCCGGCGTAACGGCGGGGATCGATCTCGCCCTCTCCCTCGTAGAGGCCGACCTTGGCCGGCACACGGCGCTCGGCGTGGCGCGCGAGTTGGTGGTCTTCCTGAAACGTCCCGGGGGCCAGGCGCAATTCAGCCAGACCCTCAAGCTGCAGCAAGGCGACGGGCGCTTCGACCGGCTGCATGGCTGGATCCTCGAAAATCTGGCCGGTGACCTGTCGCTCACGCAGTTGGCCGACCACGCCAATATGAGCCCGCGCAGCTTCTCGCGGCGCTATCGCGAGGCCACCGGCCGGACACCTGCCCGCGCGATCGAGGAGATCCGGATCGAGGCGGCGCGGCGGATGCTGGAGCGGGGCCAGCCCGTCAACCAGACGGCCCGCCGCTGCGGTTTCGGCTCGGAAGAAACCATGCGGCGCGGCTTTCTGCGCGTGCTGGGCACCAATCCGCGCGCCTATCGCGAGCGTTTCTGATCGCGACTGCTTGCTCCATTAGGCCGGCGGTCGATGCGGTAGAAATAGAGCCTCTCCAGCGTTCAGGCGGGATGCTGTAGCTGGCTGAGCCCGCCATCGACGACGAGGGTCGCCGCGTTCATGAACGGGCACTCCTCAGAAATCATGAACACAGCGGCCAGCGCGATCTCGCGCGCCGAGGCGATGCGGCCGCCGGGATGCAGCGCCAGCGTCCTGGCGCGCGCCGCAACCGGATCGGCAAAACTGTTCCAATAGTCGGTCGCCTTCTGCGTCTCGACATAACCGGGCGCCAGCGCGTTCACGCGCACGCCCTGCCCGGCATATTCCAGCGCCAGCGATTTGGTCAGCCCAAGCAGCGCGTGCTTGGCCACGGGATAAGGGAAGGTATGAGGGATGATGGTGAAGCTGTGCGTCGAGGCGATGTTGAGGATCGCGCCACCACCATTTGCGATCATTCCTGGCAGCACCGCCTTGCTGCAATTCCAGGCGCCCTTGACGTTGACGTCGAAATTGCGGTTCCACTCCTCCTCGGTCGCCTCGAGCGGCGTCGAGAACACATTCATCCCCGCATTGTTGATCAGCGCGTTGATCGGCCCGATCGCGTCGGTCGCCCGGCTGACGGCAGCGGCAATCGCGGCCCCGTCGCTGATGTCGGCTGCGGTATGTCCGACATGGCCCTGCGGTGCGGCAAGGCCGGCGACCGTTTTGTCCAGCAGCGCGCCGTCGCGATCGACCAGGAACAGTTTTGCCCCTTCGGCCAGGCAGGCCCCGGCGATGGCAAGCCCGATGCCTTGCGCGGCGCCGGTGAGGAAGATGCGTTTGCCGGACAGGCGCTCAGCCATGGCTGTCACTCCACTGCAAGATGGTCAGCGCCGGCCCAGTGCCGACGAACGCAGATTGTCGAGCAAAACGGCAAGCAGCAGGATCACGCCGCGCACAATGTACTGGTAGAAGGCTGGGATGTTGAGCAGGTTCATGGCGTTTTCGGCAATGCCCATGATCAGCACGCCGACGATGACGCCCGACATGGTGGCGCGGCCGCCGGCAAGCGAGACGCCGCCGAGCACGCAGGCCGAGATGACCGAGAGTTCAAGCCCGACCGCCGCATTGGGCTGGCCCGACGTGATGCGCGAGGCCAAAAGGATGCCGGCGATGCCACAGACCACGCCTTGCAGAGCAAAGATCCAGATGCGCGTCCAGTCGACATTGACGCCGGCCAGGCGCGAGGCCTCCGGGTTGCCGCCGATGGCCAGCGTGTTCTTGCCGAAGACGGTACGATTGAGGACAAAACCGAAGATGCAGAACAGCACGGCCAGGACCCAGACCGGCGTCGGAATGCCGAACAGCTTGGATAGCGCCAGCTGGTAGAAATCCGGGCTGTTGATGCCGACGGCGCGGCCATCGGATGCGATCAGCGCAAGGCCGCGCACGATCTGCATGGTGGCAAGCGTCGTGATCAGCGCGTTGATGCGGAATTTGGCGATGACGACGCCATTGATGAAGCCGACGAAGGCGCCGCAGGCGATTGCCGCGAGAAGCCCGAGCAGGATCGAACCGGTATAGTTCGACGCCATTACCGCGACCATGCCGGCAAAGGCGACGATGGAGCCGACCGAGAGGTCGAAGTCACGCGCGGCAAGGCAGAACATCATCGTACAGGCGACGATGCCGACGGTGACCACTGATTGCAGCAGGCCGAGCATGTTGCGGTCGGTCAGAAAATTCGGCACCAGCAGCGACACCAGCGCGAAGGCGACGATGAAGATCACGACGAGGCCCTGTTCGCCGAGCAGGATCTTCTTCAACTGATCGGTCATGGCAAAGATCCTCAGGATGCGATCGCGTCGGGGGTTTTCTGATCGGGAAGAGCGGCGGCCAGGATCGCTTTTTCGGCGAACTGGTCGCGCGCGAGTTCGGCGCTGATGCGCCCGCCGCACATCACCAGGATGCGGTCGCAAATGCCCATCACTTCCGGCAGTTCGGACGAGACGACGACGATCGCCATGCCGTCTTCGGCAAGCTGGTAGAGCAGTTCGTAGATTTCCGCTTTGGCGCCGACATCGATACCGCGTGTCGGCTCGTCGACGATAAGCACGCGCACGCCCTGCTCCGACAGCCAGCGGCCGAGAATGACCTTCTGCTGGTTGCCACCGGAGAGGTTGATGATGTCCTGCTTGCGCGACGGCGTGCGCACCTTGAGCTTCTTGATGAAGGTCTCGGCGGTGGCGATCTCGCTAGCGCGGTTCAAGATTCCGAAGCGTGTGTGATGACGCCGCGACGAGATGTTGATGTTCTCCTCGATCGAGCGGCCCTGGATGATGCCGTCATGCTTGCGGTCTTCCGAGCACAAAACGATCCCGGCGCGGATCGCGTCATGCGGATCGGTGGCATGCACGACCTTGCCGTCCACGCTGATGCTGCCACCTGAGCGCGGGTCGGCGCCGAACACCAGCCGCATCAGTTCCGAGCGCCCCGCGCCGATCAGGCCGAAGAAGCCGACGATCTCGCCCGCCCTCGCCTCGAAGCTGGCGGGCGTCGTCAGTTTTACTCCGCAAACAGCGTCGACCTTCAGCCGGACATCGCCGGCCGGGCGTGGGCGAAACCCCCAGATATCGGAGATTTCGCGGCCGACCATTTCGGCGACGACCTGGTCGCGTGTGACGTTTTTCAGCGACGCATGGTGCGCCGCGAGCTTGCCGTCGCGCAGCACGGTCAGGCTGTCGCAGAGGCGGAACACTTCGTCCAGCCGGTGCGAGACATAGATGATTACCTTGCCCTCGCCGCGCAGGTCGTCGATCAGGGCAAACAGGATTTCGCTTTCGCGCGACGACAATGACGAGGTCGGCTCGTCCAGAGCGATGACGCGCGCGTCGAGCATGATCGCCTTGGCGATCTCGACCATCTGGCGCTCGCCGATCGACAGCGTCTTGACCTTGCGGCTGATATCGATGTCGATGCCGGCTGATTTCAGCTTGGCGCCAACATCGTCCAGCATCCTGGCACGGGCGATGATGCCGGCGTTGGCGGGGAAGCGGCCGAGGCTGAGGTTTTCGGCAACAGTGAGCTCGGGAACCAGCTGCAGTTCCTGGTGGATGACGATGACGCCATTGTCGAAGGCATCTCGCGTCGTTGCATAGGCTTGCATCTTGCCGTCGATGAGGATCTCGCCGTCATCGGCATGCTGGTCGCCGGACAGGATCTTGATCAGCGTGGATTTGCCGGCGCCGTTCTCGCCCATCAGGCCGTGCACGGCGCCCTTGTCGACGCCGAACGAGACGTCCGACAGCGCCTTGACGCCCGGATAGGTCTTGGTGATTTCCGAGAAGTCGAGAAAGGACATGGGGCGCCTATCCTTTTGCCATGCCAAACAGGCGGCGACTGTGAGCCGCCGCCTGTTTGTACAGGGAGGATTATTCGATGCCGAGACCCTTGCGGACCGTCTGGTAGTCGTCGCGCTTGGCCAGCGCACCGGCGGTCAGGATGAGCTTCTCGGGTTCCTTGTTGTTGGCGACCCAGTCATACATGTTGAGCGCAGTCTCGTACCCGTGACGCTTCGGCGAGATGATCACCGTGCCGACGAAGCCGGTGGCGGTCGGCTTCTTGAACTCGTTGATCGCCGAATCCGCGCCGCCAATGCCGACGCCGATCACGTTTTCGGCCGGGATGCCGACGCTTTCGGAAGCGCGCACGGCGCCGAGAACGGCTTCGTCGTTGAGGCCGAAGGAGACCCACTTCTTGATGTCGGCATGGGCGTTGAGTACCACCGTCGCCGCATTGAGCGCAGCCTCGGTATCGGTCTTGGCCTGCGGCGCGTCAAAGATGTTTTCGGCCTTGAAGCCGTTGGCCTTCAGCACCGAAATGGCGCCTTCGACCCGGTCGACGGCGGTCGGCAACTGATCATAGGAGACGCGGATGGCGCCGACCTCGTCGGCCTTCCAGCCGCGCGCCTTCATTTCGTCGACGATCGCCTGGCCGACGGCCTCGCCGATCTTGGTCGCCGAAATGCCCATATGCGGCACGTCTTCCAGCGCCTTCCCGTCTGCGCCGACCAGACGGTCATCAACCGTCATCAGCTTGAGATTGTTGGCGGCGGCCTTGGCGACGATGCCGGGGCCGAGCTTCACATCAGGCGTGCAGACGATGAAGCCTTGCGCGCCCTGCGCGCCGAGATTGTCGATCGCCGACATCAGCTTCTCACCGTCCTCGGCGCCGATCTTGACCAGGGTAAAACCCTTCTCCTTGGCAGCCTGGTCGGCGAACTTCCATTCGTCCTGGAACCACGGCTCTTCCGGCTGTTTGACGATGAAACCGATCTTGGTGTCCTGAGCATATGCAGCGATGGTCGTGACGGACAGCACGGCAAGGGCGCCCGCGACGAGCGCGGTCTTCAGAAGTCGCATGATTACCTCCCAGCGATGGCCGGGCGCTCAGCCCGGATGCAGAGTCTCTAATTCTTTTTATCATACTCGTCAATTGATCTGGTATGATAATTGAGCTACATGCTCCGACCAGGGATCGCTGGCGTAAATCATCCGCATCCGGTAAGGCCGGGGACGCGAGATCAGTGGTTTCGCCGCCTTGGAGGAGGGCTGAGGTGACCGAGACTTCGAAGAAGGCATCAGGCGACACCCGCCGCCCGCGCGTCATGCCCGATGTGACCAAGGCGCTTGCCTCAGACATCTTTTCCGGACGCTATCCCGCCGGCTCGTCCCTGCCGACCGAAAACGAACTCGGCGTCGAATATGGCGTCAGCCGCACCGTCATCCGCGAAGCGCTGAAGGTGCTGGCCGCCAAAGGGCTGGTGCTGTCGCGGCCGCGCATCGGCACGGTTGTATGTGAACAGGACAACTGGAACATCATCGACCCGCAGGTGCTGGCCTGGCACGCGCCGCATGCGCTGGACGACAAATTGTTCGACGCCATCCTCGAAACGCGCCGCGCCATCGAACCTCTGGTAGCTGAACTGGCGGCGACTCGTGCGACGCTGCAGGAGATCGCCGATCTCGAAGCCGCCTGGCGCGGCATGGCCAATGCCGGCGAGGATCTCGCCGCCTTCTCGCGCTCGGACATCACCTTCCACCAGATCGTCTATGCCGCGAGCCACAACCCGATCTTCCGCCAGATCGGCAATCTGATCGACACCGGGCTGAAATTCTCGCTCGAAGCAACGGCGACCATTTCGCTCGCCCGGCGCATGGAAGCGGTGGCGGCGCACCGCGAGGTGGTCGAGGCACTGCGCATGCGCGATGCCGCGGCAGCGCGTGCGGCGGCAGGCCGGATCCTCGACCTTGCGGCGCGCGACCTGGTCAGCGCCAAGAAACTCAAGAACAACTGAGACCAGCATGAAAATCATCTCGCTCACCACCTACATCGTCCCGCCGCGCTGGCTGTTCCTGAAGATCGAGACCGATGCCGGCGTCACCGGCTGGGGCGAGCCTGTGGTCGAAGGCCGTGCGCTGACGGTCGAGGCAGCGGTCAAGGAACTTGGCGATTATCTGATCGGCAAGGACCCGCGCCTGATCGAGGACCATTGGACGGTGATGCATCGCGGCGGCTTCTACCGCGGCGGGCCGATCCTGATGAGCGCCATTGCCGGCATCGACCAGGCGCTGTGGGACATCAAGGGCAAGGCGCTCGGCGTGCCTGTGCACGAACTGCTCGGCGGCAAGCTGCGCGACAGCATCAAGGTCTATTCCTGGATCGGCGGCGACCGGCCGGCGGAAGTGGCTGATGGCGCCAGGGAAGTGGTGGCGCGCGGTTTTCAGGCGCTGAAGATGAATGGCACCGAGGAACTGCAGATCGTCGACAGCCATGACAGAATAGATGCGGCTGTCGAACGAGTCGCCACGGTGCGCGAGGCCGTTGGGTCCAACATTGGCATCGCCGTCGATTTCCACGGCCGCGTCCACCGGCCGATGGCGCGCATGCTGGTCAAGGAGTTGGAACCCTACCGGCTGATGTTCATCGAGGAGCCGGTGCTGAGCGAAAATCGCGAGGCGCTGAAGGAGATCGCCGCCCTCGGCTCGACGCCGATCGCACTCGGCGAGAGGCTCTACAGCCGCTGGGATTTCAAATCGGTGTTCGAACAAGGCGCCGTCGACATCATCCAACCAGACCTGTCGCATGCCGGCGGCATCACCGAATGCCGCAAGATCGCAGCGATGGCCGAGGCCTATGACATTGCGGTGGCGCCCCACTGCCCGCTCGGCCCGATCGCGCTCGCCGCCTGCCTGCAGCTCGATGCCGTCAGCTACAACTGCTTCATCCAGGAACAGAGCCTCGGCATCCACTACAACGCCGCAAACGATTTGCTCGACTATGCCGCCAACAAGGACGTCTTCCGCTACGAGGATGGCTATGTCGCAATCCCCGATGGTCCCGGCCTCGGCGTCGAAATCGACGAGGACTACGTCAAGGAACGCGCCAAGGAAGGCCACCGCTGGCGCAACCCGGTCTGGCGTCACAAGGACGGCTCCTTCGCCGAGTGGTAGCCCGGCCGACTTGCGGCCAGGCCTTCAGGACCTCGGGTTCGATTTCGCGGTGGCGCCAGCGTAACGCAGGCCTCTGATGTGCCGCAGCGCCGAGCACCAGCGCATGGGAACCGTCGGCGCCGGCAAGCCGCAACTCGCTGACCGCCTGGGTTGCCGCAAGCGATCGAAAGCAGTCGCTATCCATGGAACATGGCGGATGTCCTGTTCTCATCGACCTTTTCTTGGCCCGCCAGCCGCGTCACCTGCCCGCGGCGTGCCGGCCTGCGTTCCTGCCGGAGAAGATGCAGCTGCCGAGAAATGTCCCTTCCAGCGCATTGTAGCCGTGATAGCCGCCGCCACCGCCGCCGGCCACCTCGCCTGCCGCATAGAGCCCGGCAATGGGTTCGCCATTGCCGTCGAGAACCTGCGAATTGAGATTGGTGTGCAGGCCGCCAAGCGTTTTGCGCGTCAGGATGTTGAGGCGCACCGCGATCAGCGGCCCGTGCCTGGGATCGAGTATCTTGTGCGGCTTGGTCACCCGGAAGATCTTGTCGCCAATGTAGTTGCGGGCGCCGCGGACGGCTGTGACCTGCGCATCCTTGGTATAGGCATGGTCGACCTCGCGATCGCGCGCCACGATCTGCGCCTTGAGCCGGTCGTAGTCGAGCAGATTGTCGCCTGACAGCGCGTTCATGCCGGCGACCAGGTCGGCCAGGTTGTCGCGGACGACGAAGTCCTCGCCCTTTTCCAGGAACGCTGCCACCGATGGTGGCGCCTTGCCGCCCCGCCGGTTCTTCAGCACGGCCCGCCAATCCTTGGCCGTAAAGTCTAGGTTTTGCTCCGAACCCGACAGCACGAACTCCTTCGAAGCGATCGTCTTGCTCAGCACGAACCAGGAATAATCGTGTCCCGTCGACAGGATACGCTTCAAGGTGCCGAGCGAATCGAAGCTCGGGAAGAACGGCGCCTCCATGCGTTGTCCCAGAGCATCGAACCATAGCGGCGACGGCGCCGACAGGATGCGGATGCCGTGGTTCGGCCAGATCGGATTCCAGTTCTTGATCCCCTCGACATAGTGCCACATGCGGTCGGCGTTGATGACGCCCCCGCCGGCGTCCTGGGTGATCGCCACCATGCGGCCGTCCACATGGTGCGGCACGCCGGCAACCATACGCTTCGGCGCTGGCCCCAGCCGCCCGACCGGCCAGACCTTGCGAACCAACTCATGATTGCCGCCGATGCCGCCGGAGGTGACGATCACGACACCGGCCGAAAGGTCGAAATCGCCGACGGCCGTGCGGCTCGACTGCTTGCCGCGCTCGACATCGGATGCCTCCAGGATTTCGCCCGCGACGCCGGTGACCGCGCCGTTGGTCTTGATCAGCCGGCTGACCTGATGACGGAATTTCAAAGTGATCAGCCCTTTGGCGACGTGCTCGCGCACGCGCCTTTCGAACGGCGCGACCACGCCCGGCCCAGTGCCCCATGTCAGGTGGAAGCGCGGCACTGAATTGCCGTGGCCATTGGCCAGCGCGCCGCCGCGCTCGGCCCAGCCGACCACCGGCCACCAGCGCATGCCCATGGCGTAGAGCCACGGCCGCATCTCGCCGGCGGCGAAATCGACATAGGCTTCCGCCACTTTCCTTGGCCAATGGTCCTCGGGCCGGTCGAACTGGGCAGAACCCAGCCAATCCTGCCAGGCGAGGTCGCGGCTGTCCTTGATGCGCAGGCGGCGCTGCTCGGGCGTGTTGACCAAAAACAGGCCGCCGAGCGACCAGAATGCCTGGCCGCCGAGAAAACCGCCACCCTCTTGCTCGACGATGATCACGCGCTTGCCGGCATCGCCGAGTTCCGCGGCTGCCGCCAGGCCGGCCAGCCCGCCGCCAACGATGATTGCGTCCGCGTCAGCCATTGTCGTAGCTCCTGTGCCGGCTTTTGTTTTCGAGATCGGATGCTCGTTGCTAGCCGCGCAGCGCGTTCCAGATGATGCGCGGCAGCTTCAGGAGGCTCGGCTGGTAGTTGAACTCGGTGATCAGGCGGCCGACCATGTGTGCCCTTTTGTGGGTCAGGAACCAGGCCGGCTTCGGCATGATGCGGAACGGCGCTTCGAGCACGCTGCGCTCCGGTCTGTCGAACAAATAGGTGTTGTGGACGACGCCGATGCCGCTCTGCACATCGTCGAGCGTGTGGCCAGGGAAAGCACCCCAGGTCGGGCGCAGCAGCGCGAACAGAACGCCGCTCCAGGAATTGATGCCGATGCCGCCATAGCGCAGTTCGGCAATGATTTCCTCGAAGCGCTGCCGGCCGATCTCGGCGATCGTCCTGGGATGGATGAGGATGTTGGCGGCAAGCGTGCCGTGCAGCTTTTCATTGGCGTAGGCGACAGCGGCGCGCAGATAGGATTCCGCATTGCCCGCCGGCAGCCGCATGACGCTGAGCGCCGGCGCGAACACCTCGGCATTTTCGAGATAGGTATCCGTGCCCGGCCGGAACGGCACCACCACGCAGGCCGGCCCGCCGGGCCGCTCGAATTTCTGTACGCTGTCGGCATGCGCCTCGAAGGCGGCGAGGCGCTCGGTCGCGCCGGGATAATAGGCCGGGCGCGACGGGGCTTTCTGCATCACCTTTTCGAGTGCTGCCAAAAGCGCATCGGATTTGCCCCAGCCTTCGGGCAACACGAGCATTTGGCAGGCGATGCAGTTGAAACCGGAATTGTTGAGCTTCTGGGTAGCGATCAGTTCGGCGTGGTAGGCGATATCGGCATCCGACCACGCACCGGGCACCACGATGGTGGGTGCCACGCCGCCAAGCTCCGAGGTGATACGCCGGCTGTTGCGTGGCGTGCCCGCCGCCTTGTTCTTGCGGCCCTCCTCGCCAGGCCCCCAGACGATCGCGTCATGCGAGGCGGCGGCACCGGTGATGTGGATGTCGTCGACGAGATCGTGGTTGCACAGATACGCGCCGACATCGGCGCCACCGCGCACGATGCGCAGCGCACCGAATTCGATCAGCGGCCGCAGCGCCGGCCGCAGGAAATCGATCAGATAGTCGTTGACTAGGTTCATCTTGAGCAGAACCACCTGGTGCTCGACCAAAAGCTTGTGCAGGCAGTCGAGCGGCGCGATCGAGGCGACGTTGCCGGCGCCGAGCACGAGGCCGATCTTGCCCTTGCGGCTGGTGCGCGGCGCGTCATAGGCCGAGGCGGTGTTTGCGGCGAGGTTCGCCTTGGTCACGCCGGGCTGCATCCAGATCTCGGCCTTCAGCCCGGTGAACAGCACCTTGTCCCAGAGCGAATTCGGAACCACCGTCACAGCCACCTGTCCGTTGGGCAAGGTGCGAACCGGCAGACTGTCAAGGAACTTCTTGCCCTCCATCAGGCTCAGCGTGTGGATGAACTGGTTGCAGCCATCCATCAGCGCCGCCGGGCCAGCCAGCCATTCCTCACCTTCCAGCGGCGAGCCGGTCGGGATGCCCTTCTTGCGCGTCGCGGTTTTGACCCACGCCTCGGCGACCTCGCGGATGTGATCCTTGACCTGCCGCAGCAAGGCGATCCGCTCGCCATTCGAGGTCTGCGCCCAGTCGTCCTTCCTGGCGTCGAGATCGGTGAGCGCGAGGTCGAGTTCGGCTGNTATCTCCTTGTTTTGACGCAATTCCGGACGGAAAACCGCTTCACACTTTTCCTGGAATTGCTCTACGAAAACGGCAGTGCGGCCCATTGCTCGACGAATTTCCCGCCGGAATAGACCTGGATCGAACCGAACTGCTGTAGCACGAATTCGCTCTGCGTCGGACGCAGGAAGGCGTAGTCGTCAGGCCCGACATTGACGTTGTCGGGCAGCGCCATGAATTGCTGATTGGTCGAAAAGCCGAACGTCTTGTCGGTCTTCATCCCCACGGGATGGACGGGCTTCGCCATCCATTTTCCGCCATAGAGAAAACAGCCGCGCCGCGGCAACAGCCCGAGCTTCTGCAGCAGCCAGGAGCGCTGGTCGAGGCCCGGCGCCTGGACATCGACCACTTTCAGGATCGGCGTCGCGATGAATGCGGCAGGCCGCAATTGGCTGAGGCTCGGCACATCGAAATCGGTCGGCAGCATAAAAGCCGATCCGATGGACAATTCATTGGCGCCGACCCAGCTGTCATAGAGCAATGCGGTGCTGCTGCCGCCAAGATTGAGGATCTTGCGCTGGTCGGCGGCAAGGCAAGCGACATACTGGCGAAACAGGCTGATCGCCTTGACGCGCGCCTTGGCCGGTCCTCCCAGCAGTTTGGGGATATGGCCGATATGCGCCTCGTAGGCCATGACGCCTTCGCATTTCAGCCGCGGGTAATTCGCCAACGCGGAAACTGCCCGGGCCAGTGAGTCGGGATCGCTGATACCGCCGCGATGAAGGCCGACATCGACCTCGAAGCAGACGCGCAGCTCGCGGTCGAGCTCGGCGGCAAGCGAGCCATAGGCGGCCAGCCGCTCCTCGGTATCGATCAGCCAGACGATGCGCGACGTAGCTTCGCCGAGCCCGGCGAGAACGCCCTTCGTCAGCGCGTGCCTGGCGCCGGCAACCGGCATCGGCTTGCCCAACAGGAGATCGACTTGGGGAAACACTTTCAGCATCTCGGCGCTGATCGGCAGATGAAAGGTCATCAGCCTGTCGGTCGCAAACGCCGCGCGGATATAGTCGATCAGCGGCAGGCATGGGAGCGACTTGTCGACGAGGCGCAGATCGAGGCCCGTGGCGAACTTCGCCTTGATCGCAGCGATGTTGTGATCGAGCCGGTCGAGATCGAGCACCAGGCAAGGCTGAAAGATCCCGGCTGCCCTGAGCGCGCCCGACATTTCCGCGAAATAGGTGTCGGTCAGGCTCATGCCGCGACGCCGAGCAGCCTGGCAATATAGGGCGACACGAAGCGGTTGTCCGGGTCCATCTCGCGGCGGACCGCCATCGCATCGTTCCAGCGCGGATAGAGCGCGCTCAATTCCCTTGATGTCAGGCTGTGCATCTTGCCCCAATGCGGGCGGCCGCCGCGCTTCCTGAAGATCGGCTCGGCGGCGTTGAAGAACGCCATCGGATCGCGCTCGACGCCGTGATGGATGGCGATGGAACAGGTTGGGCGCTTGTAGAAGGGGCTGAGCCAGACATTGTCGGGCGCGACGACGCGCACCTCCATCGGAAAATAGACCTCTGGAAACCGCGTCTCGAGCAGCGCAATGATTTCGCTGAGTGCGGCCGCCCCTTCCTCGAACGGCAGGTGGTATTCCATCTCGTTGAACTTGACGTTGCGCTCGGAGGTGAAGACCTTCAGCCACTCCTCGATATAATCCTCGGCCGGCACCTTGGCGAAGGCCGAGCCGATGAGACGGCGGCGCAGCCAAGGGAGCCAGCTGAGATAGTCGCGCAGTTTTCTCAGCGTCGTCACCGCATCGTCGTCTTCCGTCGGCGGACGCACCGTCGCCGGCGCCTCGGTGATGTCGCTGGCAATCAGCAGCGCCTGGCCCGAAAACGGCACGTAGTAGAACTCGGCCGAACGATGCGCCGTCATGGTGCTTTCGAATTGCGCAAGCACATCGGCGATCGGCGCCGTCCAGCGGCGGTGCCGCATCCGGTAGCTCGCCACGTTGCGGATCGTCACTTCGGTGACGGCGCCGAAAGCGCCGAGCGAAGCGCCCATGGCTTCGATCATGTCGGGGCTCTTGGCACGGTCGAACTCTTTCAGCGCGCCACGCCCGTCGACGATCTGCATCGCCTCGAGCTGGGTGTGGTACGCGCCAAGTGTGATGCCCGAGCCGTGCGTGGCGGTGCCGAGCGCCCCGCCGAACGCCTGCTTGTCGATGTCGCCCATGTTCGGCAGCGCCTGGCCGGCGCCGTGCAACAGCTTTGCCAGCGCGCCGATCTTGGTGCCGGCGCCGACCCGCGCCGTCAGTTTTTCGGGATCGTGCGACCTCAGGCCCTCGAAGCGGTCGAGCGACAGGATGGTGCCGTCATTCTTGACCAGCGGCGTAAAGGAATGGCCCGTGCCGACAAATCGAACTGGTCCCGGCGAGTTGCGAATGGCACCACTCAGCTCATCGAGACTCTGCGGTTCGGCAAAAGCATGCGGCGTGGCCGTGACATAGCCCGACCAATTGCTCCACTGGCTGATAGCCTCTCCCACGATCCCTCCCTGGGGCGCCGGCTTTGCCGGTCTTTCTCCTAGCGCTAGATAATATGATACATAGTCAGCTTTTCCGGATATGATACATTGTCAGCTTTCTGTCAACCTGGCAATCGGAGGTGTCTTGCGTCCGCGCCGGCCGCATTATCTACAGCGACGCACGCTGAGCCGGCGTCGGCATTGAACGCAAGTTCGTTGCCCCTTCAAGCCAGCCCAAACGTTTCCACGGCCCGCATGATGCCGCGCAATTCGGCCAAGCCCTTCAGGCGGCCGATCAGCGAGTAGCCGGGATTGATCCTTGTCTTGCCGATATCGTCGGCGAGCAGGTGGCCATGGTCCGGCCGCATCGGGATTTGCCAGTCGGCGCGGCCCTCCTTGCGGCGGCGCGCCTCCTCCTGCATCAGCGCCAGGATGACATGCGCCATGTCGGTGCCGCCTTCGAGATGCTCGGCCTCGTAGAACGAGCCGTCATCCTCGATGGTGATGTTGCGCAGATGGGCGAAGTGGATGCGGTCGGCGAATTCCTTGACCATGGCGACGATGTCGTTGTCGGCGCGCGTGCCGTAGGACCCGGTGCAGAACGTCAGCCCATTGGCCTGGCTGTCGACGGCATTGAGAATGAAACGCGCATCCTCGGCGGTCGAAACGACGCGCGGCAGGCCGTAGAGCGAAAACGGCGGATCGTCGGGGTGGATACACATGCGCACCCCCTCCTCTTCCGCCACCGGAATGATCTCGCGCAGGAACCACGCGAGGTTGTCGCGCAACTCCTTCGGCCCGATTCCGTCATAGTCCGCAAGCGCCTCGCGAAAACTGTCGCGGTCATACTTGCGCTCTGTAGCCGGCAGGCCGGCGATCAGATTGCGCTCGATCTGGTCCATCTTCTCTGGCGACAATTCCTTCAGCCGCGCTTCCGCCTGCGCAATACGCGCCGGCGTATAGCTGTCAGCACCGTTCTTGCGCTTCAGCACGAACAGATCGTAGGCGGCGAAATCAACGGCATCAAAACGCAGGGCGTAGCCTGTCGTCGGCAGACGGTAGGCTAGATCGGTGCGGGTCCAGTCCACCACCGGCATGAAATTGTAGCAGATCGTGGCGATGCCGGCCTTGGCCAGCGCGCGGATCGAATCGCGGTAATAGCCGGCATAGCGCTCGCGTTCCTGCGCGCCGATCTTGAAGGAATTATGGACCGGAATGCTCTCGACGACCGACCAGGTCAGTCCTGCTTCCTGGATAATGCGCTTGCGCTCCAGCACTTCGGCCTCAGGCCACGCCCGGCCGTCATAGATATGGTGGAGCGCCGAGACCACGCCGGTGGCGCCCGCCTGCTTGACATGATCGAGCGTCACCGGATCATCGGGCCCATACCAGCGCCAGCATTGTTCCATTTTCGGCTTTCCTTCTGCGAGAGGTTGGCAACTTATTGTTGGACCCCGATGGGAGTCGATAGAAAATGGAGGAGTTTTTAGAAATGACGGATTTCGACGGCAAGGTCGCCCTGGTGACGGGGACGACCGGCATTGGCCTGGCAACCGCCAGACGCCTTGCGGCCGGTGGCGCCGCAATCATCGCCTGCGGCATCGACCGCGCCGCCAACGCGTCATTGAAAGCGCAACTGGAAAGCACTGGAGCAGCAGCGCTGGTCATCGACACCGACGTCGCCGTTTCCGATCAGGTGCGCGACGCGGTCGCGGCTGGCGTCGCGAAGTTCGGCGGCCTGGATGTCATCGTCAACTCAGCCGCCGTCCATCCCTATGGCACGGCGACGACCACCGACTGGGAAACCTGGAACCGAACGATGACGGTCAATGTCGGCTCGATCTACCTGACCGCGCATTTCGGCATTCCGGAAATGATCAAGCGCGGAGGCGGCGCCATCGTCAACGTCGCCTCGGTGCAGGGCTTTGCCTGCCAGCAGAACGTCGCCGCCTATGCCACGACCAAGGGCGCCATCCACACGCTGACGCGCTCGCTGGCGCTCGACTACGCGGCATCAGGCATCCGCGTCAATTCGGTCAGCCCGGGCTCGATCCGCACGCCGATCCTGGAGAAGGCTGCGCGCGGTGACGGCGGCAGCGATGCCGATGTCGAAGAGGCCTACAAGCGCTTCGGCGCGGCGCATCCGCTCGGCCGTATCGGCGAACCGGAGGAAGTGGCGGAACTCATCGCCTTCCTGTGCTCGTCGAAGGCCGGTTTCTGCACCGGCGCGGACTACAGGATCGATGGCGGCCTGACGGCAGGTATTGGCGTGAAGTAGCGCTATGATGGCGTTCTACGCGCTTGCAGGCAATCGGTGTCCGACCGCGCTACAGCTTCCACATCCGCTTGGCATTGCCCGACAGCAGTTTCGTCCTCTCCTCAGGACTGGCGCCCGCGATCAGCGCGTGTGTCGCCGCCACCCAAGTGGCAAGGCCACCGCCAAGCGTGCACACCGGCCAGTCGCTGCCCCACACGACGCGGTCCCAGCCGAAAATGCCGATCGTGTGCTCGACATAGGGGCGCAAGGTCTCGACGGTCCATGAGCCGGCATCGGCATAGGCGACGACGCCGGAGATCTTGCCGATGACATTGGGACGCCGCGCGATCTCGGTCATATGCTCGCGCCACGGATGTTCCGCACTGGCCTTGATGTCGGGCACGCCGCAATGGTCGAGCACGAACTGCACATCCGGCGCCAGATCAGCGAGCGCAACCGCCCTTGGAATCTGATGCGGCAGGACGACGAGGTCGAAGGTCAGGCCGGTGCCGGCAAGCCGCTTGATGTTTTCGCGAAACAGCGCGCTGTCCGAAAGCTCGTCCGGCATGACGTGCAGCACGCGACGGAACCCCTTGACGAAGGGATCGGCCTGCTGGCGCTCGAGATAGGCGGCGAAACCGGCCTCCTCCGGGCGGCAGGAGGCGATCGCCCCGCGCAACAGACTGCCCTTCTCCAGCGACTGCGCCTTCACATGGCTGGCCTCGGCCTGGATGTCGGCTTCATCGACGTCGACCTCCATATGCAGCGCGGCCTCGATGCCGGCCCGGCGGGCCTGGATCGCATATTCTGCGTGCGGGAAATCGCGGTTGAGCGCCGGCTCGCGGCTGAGCCAGGGATAGCGCAGCGCCGAAAGGTCGATCAGGTGCAGATGAGTGTCGATGATCATGGCTGTCCTCCTCGGTGATTTCAGATCATCGCCAAATGCCTAAACCCAGCGCATGACACAAGCTTTGGCTCAGGCCCGCTTCGGGATCTCTTTGTCCTCGAGCAGCAGCGTCAGCCCCATGGCGACGAAATAGAGCGCCGCCACCCAGATGAACATCACGTTGAAGCCACTGGAGTAATGGTCGAGCACCACTTCGCGGATCGCGCCCGGCAGGCTCGATGCGAGGTGCGGCGTCAACCCGTTCAGGCCACTGGGCAGCAGGGCGGCGGCGTCTGCAGGAAGCTCGGCTGTCTGCCGGTTCAGCGCCCAGATCATCACCGCGCCGTTCAGCGCCAGTCCGAGCGAAGCTCCGAGCGTCCGCGCCTGGGTGATCAGCGACGTCACCGCGCCGATATCCTGCAGCGGTGCTGCCGCCTGGATCGCCACGATCAGCACCTGGAACTGCAGGCCCATGCTGATGCCGAACACTGCCATCATCGTCGCCAATACCCAGATCGGCGTATGCTGGTTGGTGAGGACGAAGCCCAGCATCAGAAACCCGCCAATACCCATGGCGACCACCGGCATCCATTTGTAGCGTCCGGTTGCGGCGATCACCCGCCCGGCCACGATCGAGATGACCATGGACGTGAGCGACGCCGGCAGGAACAGGAAGCCGACTTCGGCGGGGCTCAGGCCCGTCAGCGTCTGCATGTAGAGGGCGAAATAGAAGAACATGCCCAGCGTCACCGTTCCGGCGACCAGCGACACGCCCGAGACGATGCTGACCGTCGAATTGCCGAACAGCCGCAGAGGTACGATCGGCTCTTCGGCCCGCCGCTCGACCATGACGAACAAGGTGATGGCGACCAGCGCCAGCAGCGGCAGCGCGAAGGTGATGAGGTCCGGTCCGCTGGGGTCGAGCACGTGATAGCCCCAATAGACGATCGCCGTCGTGCCGGTGGCGAGCAGCACGCCGCCGAGATAGTCGATGCGGTGCCGCTTTTCGTTGAACCGGCTGCGCATGGCGAAGGCCAGCACCGCCAGCACGATGATCCCTATCGGCAAATTGACCAGGAACACCCAACGCCAGCCGAACAGGCTGGTGATGTAGCCGCCGGCCAGCGGGCCGAGCACCGACGACAGCGCGAACACCGCCGAACTGTAGCCCTGATATTTGGCGCGGTCGCGCGGCGAAAACAGTTCGCCGATCATCGCGAAGGCCGAAACCATCAACCCACCCCCGCCGATACCCTGCAGCACGCGCGCGGCGATCAAGCTCTCCATCGACCATGCCATGCCGCAGACCAGCGAGCCCAGCAGGAACAGGCCGATCGCCGTCAGCACGACATTCTTGCGGCCATACATGTCGCCAAGCTTGCCGTAGAATGGCGAGACCGCGGCGGTCGAGAGCAGGTAGGCGGCACCGACCCAGCCGAACAAATGCAGATTGCCGAGTTCGCCGGCAATGGTGGGCAAGGCGGTGACGACGATCTGCATGTCGATGGTTGCCATGAACATGGCGATCAGCGCGCCGAAATAGACGATCAAGGTCGTAAGGTCGGGCCTGACTTGGGCCTCCACGGGCGCTGTGTCCGGCAGCGTCTGCTCGACAGTCATCGGTGTCTCCGTAACTTGGGGCGCGATTTATGTGCCCACAGCCGAGAGGTGTCAACCAGATATGTGCGCTCAGCATATAATTGACATCAGCATATATTCTTGCTAACGCGCTATGGATGAGCAGCAACGCATCCAGCAGTCCGGACCGATTTCCATCCCTGTTCCAGACGCGCGGCGATCGGGACCTCGCCGGTCTGGCGCGCGGCAGCGGCCTGTCCGAACCGGCGGCCGAGGCCGTGGCCGCCATCGATGCGGTAATGAGCAAGGTGCGCCGCTCGATCCAGCGCCGCGACTTCGGCCGCATGATCCTGGCGCGCGTAGACCCTTCGCTGGAAGTGAGCCATCTCGATGCGATCAGCGCCATCGCGAACAATCCGGTTTTCAGCGCTACCCAGCAGGATGAGGTGACGGTTGGCGTCATCGCCGAGCGCCTCGAGATCGATCCGTCGCGCGCCAGCCGCATCGCGGCCGACCTCGTCGAACGCGGCTATGCCTGCCGTGTCGCATCGCAACGCGATGCCCGCCGCATCTGCCTCAAACTCACCGCCAAGGGTGAGCGCCTCGTGGCGGCGGTGCGCCAGACCAAATGGCGGATTTTCGCCGGATCGCTGGCACAGTGGGATGAGCAGGACCTAGTAAGGTTCGCCACCTTGCTGGAACGCTTCGCCGGTTGGGCCATGGACGAAGCCGGGATGAAAAGATCCGCCGAGGCCGTCAAGCAGTTGATGGACGAGATGCTGCCCGAAACGAAATAGGCGGCACGGCGTGGACGCTCACCCATGTGTGCGAGCCGTTCGATAGCCCTTGACGCTCAGGTCGCGTCGGATCGTTATCGGTCGAAGAAACCGGCGTCCTCTGCCGCGAGATACTTCTTCGCCGCCTTGGCGTCGATGTCGAGGCCCAGTCCCGGAGCTTCGAGCAGGTCCACCATGCTATCCCTGACGATCTGCCCCTTGGGCAGGCCGACGACGATGTCCTCCCACCAGGGGTCGGAGGCGCTGGGATATTCGAAGGCGATGTAGTTGGCCGGCAGCGTGGCGCAGACATTGATCAGCGCGCCGAGGCCCAGCAGACCGTTCGCCGTGCCGTGCGGCGCCATCATGATCGAGTGCATATAGGCATGCTCGGCCACCCATTTGAGCTCGGCGATACCGCCGATGTCGGCGGGATCCGGGCCGATGACGCGCACCGCCTGTGTTTCGATCAGTTCCTTGAAATTATGGCGCAGATAAATCTGTTCGCCCGTATGGATCGGGGTGGACGTCGATGTCGTGAGTTCACGGTAGGCCTGTGGATTGACCCATGGCACATAGTCTCCGGTCAGCATATCCTCCAGCCACATCAGATTGTACTTTTCCACGGCCCGCGCGAAGCGGATGGCGTCGGGCAGGAACCAGCCGGGGCCGCAATCCAGCGCCAGCGAGACCTTGTCGCCAAGCACCTCCTTCATGGCGATGACGCAGTCGATCATATGCGCCATGCCGCGCTCGCTGATCTGCCCCTGGTCCATCGCGCCGTGATAGGTCGGCGGCTGACGCACGCCGTAGTGGAAGCCGGGGACGCTGGTCTTCATGTTGGAATGAAAGCTGATGCCTTGCTTGACCATGAAGAAAGCTTCCGGCCGCTCCATCATCCATTTGACGTCGGCCGCGTAATCCTCCGGCCTGTCGCCGGTGCGCTTCTTGCGGATGGAGCCGTTGTAGACCCGCACCTTGTCGCGCACCTTGCCGCCGAGCAGCTTGTAGACCGGGACGCCGGCGGCCTTGCCGGCGATGTCCCACAGCGCATGCTCTATGGCGCTGACGGCGGCGCCGTAGGGCTTGAACGAGCCGCGCTGGCGGATCTTCAGCATCACGCGTTCGACATCCGTCGGGTCCTCGCCGATCAGCGCGTCGCGGAAATGCAGCACCCAGGGTTTCAGATAAGGCTTGGTGTACTCGACCTCGCCGAGGCCATGGAGGCCTTCGTCGGTGACGATGCGCACGATGGGGTGCCTGCCGATGACGGCGCACCTGAGATCGGTGATCTTCATGATGTCCTCTATTTCACCGACGAGAAGGCGGTTGGCGCGAGAAACTGGCTGGAAATATTGGCCAGGATCGGGCCATCGCGCTCGGACTCGTCGCGGGCCTCGAGCCATGCCGGATCGGTGGTGAAGGCCTTCCATCTCACTTCGCGCTCGGCAAGGGATTCCCAGGCGACGAAATAGGTCAGTCGATTGCTGTTTTCGCCGACCACCGTGGTGAAGAACCCGGCATGGCGGATGCCGTGTCTATCCCACAGCGCCAAGGTATGGTCGTTGAAACGCTTGAGCAGCGTCGGCAGCCGGCCCGGCACGCAGTCGTAAATGCGAAGTTCGTAGATCATGGTCCATCCTTCTGTTCACCTCTCCCTCCGAGGAGAGAAGTGTAGAGTCAGCTCCAGGTGCGGTCCCAGGAGTATTCGTCGTCCCAGTGATCGGTCGGTTGCCAGATGCCGGTGACGCCGGGCTGCAGGTGCTGGCTGATCACTTCGTCGACGATGTCGTCGATGCCCAGACCAGGCTTGTCGGGCACGGTGATGAAGCCGTCCTTGACCAGCGGCTTGGGCAGGCCGGTGACGATATCGTCCCACCAGTCGACTTCGACGCTGTGATATTCGAGCGCCATGAAGTTTTCCGTGGCTACAGCGACATGCGCGGCGGCCATTGCCGCGATCGGGCTTTCCGCCATGTGAATGGCCATGGCGACGCCATGCTCCTGCGCCGCGTCGCCGATCTTCTTGGTCTCGAGAATGCCGCCGGTGGTCAGCAGATCCGGATGGATGACCGAGATGCCGGCGTTGAGCAGCGGCTCGAAGCCTTCCTTGAGGTAGATGTCCTCACCCGTGCAGATCGGCACCGAGGTCGCCTGCTGCAACTGCCGATACTGCTCGGTGTACTGCCAGGGGATCACGTCCTCGAGCCAGGCCGGTGCGTATTTCTCGATCCGCCGGGCCAGACGGATGCCGTCCTGCAGCGAGATGTGGCCGACATGGTCGATGGCGAGCGGAACCTCGTAGCCGATCACCTCGCGGACCTCGTGGATATATTGGTCGAGCAGGTCGATGCCCTTTTCGGTGAAGTGGAGGCCGGTGAAGGGATGCGGCACGTTTTGCGCGTCATAGGCGGCATTACGCGCCCGGCGCTCGTCCAGCGTGCGTGCCGGGCCGCGAGCGGGATGGCTGCGGAAACCGTCGAGCACGCCGGCTGGCGCCACCACCGCGCCGGGAATGTGGGAGATCTGCGCCAGCCCGAGATCCATCTTGAGGAAGGTGAAACCGAGATCCATCCGCGCCTTGAGCCGCTTTCCGGTCTCGGTGCCGCTGGGCTTGTCCGCGTCGGTGTCGCAATAGACACGCACCTTGTCGCGAAACCGTCCTCCCAGCATCTGGTAGATCGGCACGCCGTACGCCTTGCCGGCGAGGTCCCAAAGCGCGATCTCGACTGCCGAGACTCCGCCACCTTGCCGTCCATGGCCGCCAAATTGTTTGATGCGGCGGAACAGCCGGTCGACGTCGCAAGGGTTCTCGCCCAGCAACCGGCTCTTCAGCATCAGCGCATAGGTCGCGCTGGCGCCGTCGCGCACTTCGCCCAGGCCGACAATGCCCTGGTTGGTGTAGATCTTGACCAGCGCGGAGGTGAACGGCGCGCCGACGATCTCGGCAACGCGCAGGTCGGTGATGCGCAGGTCGCTCGGCCTGGAGTTCGTATTTACCCGATTGAGCGCCTCGCCGGCGCTACCCGTCTTTGCCATGGCTTATCCTCGTTCTGATTGGTGGCGCCCCGCACCCCCGGCCTGCATAAGCGTTGCTAGCCAAGCTCTATCTCGTGGGCCTGCAGGTAGTCTCGGTTCATCTCGACACCGAGACCCGGCTTCGACGCCAGCTTGAGGCTGCCGTTCGAGACATCGAGTGGCTCGTCGATGAGGTGATTATATTTGTCCAGGTTCCACTCCGACGTTTCGAGCTTGTAGAAGTTGGGAACCGTCATCATCACCTGCGCTCCCGCAACCACATTGATCGGTCCCGCGGCGTCATGGGGCGAGACCGGGATGTAGTAGGCTTCGCACAGGGCGGAAATCTTCTTCAGTTCGGTAATGCCGCCGGTCCAGGTAACGTCCGGCATGATGTAGTCCGCAAGCCTGTTCTCGAGCACCGGCACGAAATCCCATTTGGTGTGGCCGCGCTCGCCCCACGAGATGGCGGCACTGACCTTCTCACGCACTTGCTTGAGGGCATTGAGGCTTTCGGGCGGGCATGGCTCCTCGAACCAGTCGATCTGGCCGGCTTCCTCGAGGCTTCGGCAGAGGCGAATGGCGGTGGGGACGTCGAAGCGGCCATGCGCGTCGATGAGAATGTCGACATCGGGCCCCGCCGTTTCACGGATCAAAGCCGTCAGTTCGGCAGCCTCGCGCTCGTCCTTGCGGGTCATGCTGCCATCGAGGTAGCCGTCCCGCTGTTCGCGCGCCAAGCCATCGGCGGTGCGGCCCTGGTGGGGGAAAGGATCGAACTTCAGCCCGGTGTGTCCGGATTCGACGATGTCTCGAATTTCGCGGACCACAGCCTCCTTGCTGGTAAACTTGGCCTGGTTGGGGTGGGTATAGAGCGCGATTTCATCGCGTACCGGTCCGCCCAGCAGCTCGTAGATCGGCTTGCCGAGAACTTTGCCGCGAATGTCCCAGAGCGCTATGTCGATAGCACTCACGCATTCGACCGCGGCGCCGCGGCTGCCCATATAGGTGAAGCTGCGGAAAATCTTGTGCCAGAGATGCTCGATGCGCGCCGGATCCTCACCTGTGACGGCAACACCGATCTGCCGCAGGATCGTGCACAGCGCGCGGTTGGCGAGCCTTGTGGTGGTGGTGATTTCCCCCCAGCCACTCACCCCTTCGTCGGTCGTCACCTCGACGAACAGGAACTCTCCCCAATAGGAAGCATCGGACTTGATCAGCCACGGCCGAACGCTCGTGATTTTCATCTCTCAACTACCTCTGTCTGATGGCCGGACCAATGATTTTCTGGGCTGGAAGTTCTATCCGGCCCGAGCGGCGTTGCGCGCACGCATCTGTTCGAGAACGTGCCGGCCGGAACCCTCGACATGGCGGGCAATGAGTTCGGCCGCCTCGTCGGCATTTCCGGATTTGATATGCGCGATGAGCTCGCGGTGTTCACGCATGATGGCGGCCCGCCGCGCGAGCGTGAAATTGAAACGGCGGCTCACGGCTCGCAGCACTTCGCGATGCTTCCACCAAAGCTCGGCGGCATGGCGGTTGTAGTGGCGCTGGTACATTACGGTGTGGAAGGCGGTATCCAGTTCACTGTGCCGCAATGTGTCGGTGAAGTTGTTCTCTTCGATCAGAGCCTGGATGCGTTCGAGTTCGGCGATGTCCTCGCCGGTCGCCATGTTCACGAACCATCGCGTCAGGGCCGGCTCGATCAGGACTCCGATCTCGTAGATATCCCGGACAAAATCCTGGTCTATGGGCCGGACGCGCGCGCCACGGTTGGCGACAAAGGTGACGAAGCCCTCCCCTCGCAACAGCTGCAGCGCCTCGCGTACGGGGTTGGTCGAGGTGCCGTGACGCCGGGCGAGATCGGTGACCACAAGCCGTTCGTTGGCGGCGAGCCGTCCCTCGATGATGTCTTCCCGGATCAGCTCATAAAGCGAGGCGCCCTCGCTGGACGCCCCGATGGGATCAATCCCCACGGGTGGCTCTGCTTTGAAATCACTTGTTTCGGCCAAAGCCGGCTCCCCCGATTAGTACATCGCATGCTCGATATCATACACGCGTTTTGCAAACAATGTACGATCGGGTGCGTTGACAGGCAATCCACGATCTGAAAACGTACCAGATGATCGAAGGGATACATTGAGCAGAAGGACGCATCCCGCACGGTCGGACGAGCCCCTTGGCGCACAGCGGCATGGGAGAATCTGGGAGGATACTATGACGAGGATTACACTCGGCGGTGCCGTCCTGCGCGGCACTGTCGCCACTGCTTTGATGGCGTCGCTCATGTCGGGATCGGCGCTGGGTTCGCCGCCGGTCGATTTGAGCAAGTGGTCGCCGGAATATGTGCGCTCCATCGCCGGCACACAGGATTTCGACACGGCCGCCGATTGCGGCAAGGTCACTCCGCTCGACTACAAGGGGCGACTGACGTTCTGGTATCAGGGTGTGTTCGAGGGCGACCCCGATCTCCTGCGCCAGTACTACAAGGATTTCTTCGAAACCTTCCGCAAGACCTATCCGAACATCCAGCTCGAGGATCAGGCCCTCACCTACAACGACCTTCTCGACAAATTCCGCACGGCGCTGCTCGGCAATGCGGCGCCGATGGCGGTCCGCCTGCAAATCCTGGGCGGAACCGAGTTCGCCTCGAAGGGTTATATGCAGCCGCTCAAGCCGGAAGATGTGGGCTATCCCACGGAGGATTTCTGGCCCGGCGCCATGAAGGCGGTAACCTGGGATGGCGTGACCTACGGCATTCCCACCAACAATGAGACGATGGCGTTCATCTGGAACGCCGACATCTTCAAGCGTGCGGGCCTCGATCCGGACAAGGCTCCGGCGACCTGGGACGACGTCGTCAAATATTCCAAGCAGATCCATGACAAGCTCGGCATTGCCGGCTACGGCCTCGTGGCGCGAAAGAACGCCGGCAACACGCCGTACCGCTTCATGCCGCAACTATGGGCCTATGGCGGCGGTGTCTTCGACGAAGCCTCCGCGAACCCGACCTATAAGGAGGTCGAGCTCAATAGCCCGCAGAGCAAGGCGGCGTTGCAAGCCTCCTACGACATGTATGTTCGCGACAAGTCGGTTCCGGTTTCGGCCCTCACCAACCAGCAGGCCGATAACCAGCCCCTGTTCGTCGCCGGCCAACTCGGCATGATGGTCTCGCACCCGTCCGACTATAACGTCATGCTCGACCTGCAGAAGAAGGCAACGGGCGCCGACAAGGAGAAGGCGCAGACCGTCATCGACAACATGCGCTACGGCCTGATCCCGACCGGCCCCGACGGCAAGCGCGCCGTCGTGTTTGGCGGCTCGAACATTCACATCCTGAAGCCCGAATATGTCGAGGGCGGCAAGGTGGACGAGCCGGCTGCAAAGGCCATCATCTGCATGTGGACGAGCCCTGAATGGTCGCTGAAGATGGCGTATGCCGGCTCGAACCCGGGCAACCTCAACGGCTTCAAGACCAAATGGATGAAGGAACGTCTGGACAACATCAAGTTCCTCGATGTCACCACCTCGATGTTGCCATACGGCATTCCGTTCCCGGCGCTGCCGCAATCCCCCGAGATCATGAATATCATCGTCCCGGACATGCTGCAGAACGCCCTGACCGGAGCGATGACCGTCGACCAGGCAGCGGACGACGCGGCCGAGAAGGTGAAGAACCTGATGGACGGACTCTAGTCCGGGCCTGACCTGCGATCCGACCGGCTGCGCCGATAGTGCGTGCAGCCGGTTTGCTCCGAACAACAAGGGCACGCCATCGTGACGATCGTGACCGGCAAGGCCGAGGCTCGCCGAAGATTGCAACCCGGTAGCTCCGGGGTGCTGCGGAATATCTGGGAGCATCGCGCCGACTACGCTTACGTGCTTCCAGCGATCGCCGTGATGCTCATCGTCATCGCCTATCCGATCTACTACACGGTCGAGCTGTCGTTCTTTAAAACGCCGCCTGGCCTGCAGCTCCGCGACAAGACCTTTATCGGATTGGACAACTACACGGCCATCCTCACCAGTCAGGTGTTCTGGAAAGTCACCTTGAACACCCTGATCTGGACGATTGCATCCACCTTCGTTGCCTTTGCCTTGGGATTTGCCGCTGCGCTGGCCCTCCACCGCGAGTTTATCGGCCGGGGTGTCCTGCGCGCTATCCTGATCATTCCCTGGGTCATCAGCGCGGTTGCCGCCTCCTATATCTGGAAGTGGATTTACCATTCGGACTTCGGCATCATCGGCGCGGTGCTGGTCGGCCTCGGATTGGCTGACCGGCCGCCGAACTTCATCGACAACGTCAGCACGGTGCTGCCCTCCTTGATCGTCGTCAACATCTGGCGCGAGTTTCCGTTTGCCATGATCATGATGATGGCCGGTTTGCAGACGGTCCCCGACCAGCTGCTGCGCGCCGCGGAAGTCGACGGGGCCAATGCATGGCAGCGTTTCTGGCACGTCACCTTCCCGCATCTGCGCAACGTCTCCACGGTGACGATCCTGCTGCTCGCAGTGGCCAATTTCAATTCCTTCATCATCCCGTGGATCATGACCGGTGGCGGGCCGTCGAACGCTTCGCACATCTGGATCACCCACATTTATGAGCTCGCTTTCGGCCGGCAGCGATGGGGCGTCGCATCGGCCTATTCGGTACTCCTGTTCCTCATGCTGATGGTGCTGGGCTACTTCTACGTTCGTGCGCTGGCCGGCAACGAGCGCAAAGAGGGGAGCGCATGAGCACGATCGTCGAGACAGCCCCTCGACGTCCGGCCCGGCGCCGCATGCGCATCGACGGATGGCGTTGGGCCGGGCGCGTCTTCCTCGTGTTCATGCTGCTTTACACCGCGTTGCCGATGATCTGGATGCTGATCACATCGATCAAGTCCGGGTTCGCGGCGATGCAGTTCCCGCCGCAATGGTGGCCGGAAGAGCCTACCCTGGCCAGCTACCAAAAGCTGCTCGATCCGCAAAACAGCGTCGGCCAGGACTTCCTGCGTTTTTTCTGGAACAGCCTCTACGTGTCCACGGTCACCACAATCCTTTCGGTGATCGTGGCCGTTCCTGCGGCCTACGCGTTTTCGCGCTTTCGTTTCCCCGGACGAAACTTCCTGTTCTTCACCGTGCTTTTGCGCAACATGTTCCCGGCGGTGATCTTTCTCGTGCCGCTCTTCATCCTGATGCGCGCGATCGGGCTGGTGAACACGCATGGCTCGCTCATTCTCACCTATCTCACCTTCGGCCTGCCGCTGGCGATCTGGCTGCTCAAGGGCTTTTACGACAACATTCCGGTGCAGCTCGAGCAGGCGGCGCGGATCGATGGGGCGACCCGGTTCCAGGCCTTCATCCTGATCGTGATGCCTCTGTCGACGCCCGGTATCATCGCCACCGCGATCTATTCCTTCATTGGCGCCTGGAACGAGTACATCTATGCCTACACCTTCCTTTCCAAGAACGAGCAGTTGACCCTGCCGGTCGGCATACAGCGTTTCTTCTCGGAGAATACGACGGACTTTCCGGGCCTGATGGCGGCCAGCTTCATGATGAGCGTGCCCGTCGTGGTGCTGTTCCTCCTCCTGCAACGATACTTCGTACGCGCCCTTACAGAAGGCGCGGTCAAACACTAGAGCCGGATGATTTCAGGTCTGTTCGACCTGAAATCTGAATGCGCCTCTAAATCAAAGAGATAGAGCATGATGTCGTCCGAAAACCGCTTCACACTTTTCGGCATCATGCCGTAGGGAGTTGCCGATGGCCCACGTGGTCCTGAGAGATCTCGTCAAGACCTATGGCGGCTTCAAAGCTGTCAACGACGTTTCGCTGACGGTCAATGACGGCGAGTTCGTTGCGCTCGTCGGCCCTTCGGGCTGCGGCAAGACAACCACGCTCAATCTTGTCGCGGGATTGATCCCGGTCACATCGGGCGACATCGTCATCGGCGACCGCGTGGTGAACGACCTCGACCCCAAGGACCGGGACATCGCGATGGTGTTCCAGAACTACGCGCTCTACCCGCAGAAATCGGTCTACAAGAACCTGGCGTTCCCGCTGCAGATGCGCAAGCTGCCCAGGGACGAGATCGACAGGAAGGTCAAGGAAGCGGCGCGCGTGCTCGACATGACGCACCTGCTCGAGCGCAAGCCGCGCGAACTTTCAGGCGGGCAGCAGCAACGTGTCGCCTTGGGGCGCGCCCTCGTCCGCGACCCTGCCGTTTTCCTCATGGACGAGCCGCTCTCCAACCTCGACGCCAAACTGCGGGTCCAGATGCGCTCGGAGATCAAGCGCTTCCACCAGGACCTCAAGGCGACCATCATCTATGTCACGCACGACCAGCTCGAAGCCGTGACCATGGCCGACAAGATGGCGGTGATGAACGGCGGCTACCTGTTGCAATACGATTCTCCGGCGCAGGTCTTTGCCCATCCGGTGAACATGTTCGTCGCCAGCTTCGTCGGCAGCCCGGCGATGAGCCTTGTTCCACTGGAGGCATCGACAGCAAACGGCAACACTGCGTTGACCGGCGCGGAGGGCTGGAGCCTTGAGCTCTCGCCGCTCAACGCCCGGAAGGTTGCGAAGGCAACGTCGAGGAAAGTCGTGCTCGGCGCACGTCACTCGACCATCAGGCTCCACAAGAGCGCGGTGCCAGGCAGCGTCCCGGCCAAGGCCTATACAGTGGAGCTGACCGGAGACGTCACCTTCGTGCAGGCGTTGCTGTCCGGCGCCATCGTCAACATCAGCGTGTCCCCCAACATCTCCGTCGCACCTGACGAGCAGATCTGGCTCGAGTTCGACCAGGAGCGGCTGCATCTGTTCGATGGCGAAACTGAACTGGCCCTCAAGGCCGGCTGAGACAAGACGGGGTTCATTGGGAACGTTGGGGATGACTGAAAAGCTTAAGATCACCGCGATCAAACCCTATCCTGTATGGGTTGGAACGCGTAATCAGATGCTCGTCAAGATCGAGACCGACCAAGGCGTCTTCGGCTGGGGCGAGAGCGGCTTGAGCGGGCGCGAAAAGGCCGTTGCCGGCGCGGTCGAGCATTATCGCGAGTTTCTCATCGGCCGCGACCCGATGCAGATCGGGCGGATCTGGCAGGAGGCATATCGCAGCCAGTACTTCGAGGGCGGGCGCGTTCTGCAGGCGGCGATTTCCGCCATCGACATCGCCCTGCACGACATCAAGGGCAAGGCGCTTGGGGTGCCTGTCTACGAACTGCTGGGCGGCAAGCAGCGCGACTGCATCCCCACCTTCGCCTCGACCGGAGACGAGGCCGAGGGCGACGTCGCCATCGAACGAGCCCGGGAGCTGCGCGCACGGGGTTGGCAGGCGATCCGCTTCTTCCCCGCAGGGCAAAGCAGCAGGGACATCTTCGAACCCCGCGAGTCGATCGGCGCTACCGCGAGCATGCTGAACAAGGCGCGCGAGGCGCTTGGCGACGACGTCGTTCTCGGCATCGACTATCATCATCGGCTGTCGGTGGCAGAGGCGGCGAGCTTCTGCAACAAACTCGGCCGCGGCGTGCTGGATTTCCTCGAGGAGCCGATACGAGACGAGACACCTGAAGCCTACGAATCCCTGCGCAGGATGACCGACATCCCGTTTGCCATCGGCGAGGAATTTGCCAGCAAGTGGCAGTTCCTGCCCTACATCGAGCGCGGCATCCATCAGTTCAACCGGCTCGATGTCTGCAATGTCGGCGGGCTTACCGAGGCGATGAAGGTCGCTGGCTGGAGCGAGGCGCACTATGTCGACCTGATGCCGCACAATCCGCTTGGTCCGGTGTGCACGGCCGCGACCCTGCATCTCGCCGCCGCGGTACCCAACTTCGCGTGGCTCGAGACCAGGGAACCCGAGACGAAGCTGGGCTTCGACAATTCCGACTTCTTCCCCGTGCAGCCACGGCTCGACGGTCCCGACTATCCGGTCAGCGACCTGCCGGGGCTCGGCGTCGAGGTCAACGAAGCGGCGGTCCAGGCGGAGGCTTTTCGTTTCTGGGAAGCGCCTCACCTCAGGCGCCGGGACGGGTCTGTTACGAACTGGTAGTTCCATCTCAACCGGAGTCCACAATGACGCATATCCCTGACATCACACGACCGTCCAAAGACCTCATTGACGCCCTGAGAGAAATCGGCGCCGCGACCGTTGCCGGCACGCTTGGCCACATGGGTTTCCGCAATCCGCACATGGTCGGTCCGGTGGCGCAGAACCATGGGAAGTCGATCGTCGGGCCGGCGCTGACGCTGCAGTTCCTGCCGCAGCGGCCGGACCTCTTCAGCGAGGGAGAATACGCCGACCCGGAAACGCAACTGCACCGGCACGTGCTCTATCACGCGCAGGAAGGCGATGTGGTCGTCGTCGACGCGCGCGGTGACATGAGCTCGGGCGTCTTCGGCGATATGATGTCGACCTACTTCAAGGGCAGAGGCGGCGCGGGCATCGTCATCGATGGATGCATGCGCGACCGGCCGAATGTCGAAAAGCTCGATCTGCCTTTATGGCTGCGCGGGTGGACGCCCAACTACCATGTGCAAACCAGCATCTATCCGAACGCCGTCAACGTTCCGATAGCCTGTGGTGGTGTCACGGTGATCCCGGGGGACATTATCATCGCAGACGACGATGGGGCGGTTGTGCTTCCCGTCGCAATGGCGGCAAAGGTAATTGAAGAATCGAAAAAACATCACGATTGGGAGGAGTTCTCGCGCGAGAAGCTCATGCAGGGCGCCCCGCTGCAGCGCTATTATCCGCTGCACGACGATGCTCGCGGCGAATATGAGGAGTGGCGCAAAGCCAATCCAGTGAAGGGCTGAGGCCCGGCAGCAACGGCATTCGGCATGCAGCCGTTCAAGAGGTGATTGTTGCCCGCAATACGTGGGTTTTGAGACCCTTGCCTTCGGCTACATGCCTGGTCCCACTCGAAAACCCTGCCGACGGGCCTCCCGATCCAGAAAAACGCTTTCCTCGGGTGAAGCGGCGGCTCCGATACGGAAGGTGAAGGACGTCACATGCGTCGCATTGGTGTCGATCCCACAGTGAAAGCGCACATGATACCAAGTCGTCGCGGTACGAAAAGCGGTATCCGGGGCGTCCAGAAGATTGCCGACCTCTAGTGGAATGCTTGGGAGCAATACGGGGCGATAAGCGGCGTCGTTCAGTTGCTGACCCAGAAGATTGGAGCAAAGGTCGGCTACGCGTTGCCCCCGTGGCACGTCGGCCATCGAGTTCGTTGCGAAGGGATCGCCGGTAGCGCCTTTTGAAAAAAGCTTGCGAACACCCGGAAGCCCCGCATACGCTAGTGAGTTGGCCGTGGGGTTTGGCTCTGCGGCCTTTGCGCGCGGCGGCTTCGCGGCCTTCGCCGGGCTGGGTTTCGGTGCAGTGTCGGGTCTGGCCTCAGGCGCCTGAGCCGACGCAGGAAGCTCGATCTCACCGCCATCATCAGCCGAAGGTGTTGCAGCGGCCGATTCGTGCCTGTCGGCGTCAGGAGCTCCCGCCTCCTGTTTGTCAGCTTCCGGCTTCTCATCGATGCTGGCTGGCTCCGCCGGCTTTGCAGCGTCGGGCGTCGGTTCAGATCTGCTCTCCGCATCGGTTGGCGTGGCAGCCGGCTTGGGCTCGCTGTCCTTGGCGGTGGACGACGCTTGGTCCTGAGCGCTTCTCCCATCCAGCGATTTCCTGGGGCCGGTGTCTTTGTCACCGAACTGGAATGCAGGCTTCAGGACTTTCTCTGACGGCAGGTTGTCCGGTACCGACTTTTCGACCTTCTTTTCAGGCTGACTTTTGGCTTCGGGTTTCGGCTTTGGTGGTTCGGGCGGCGGCACGAGTGCGACATTGATAGGTTGCTCCTCCTGCGGCTGCTGGGCAGGAACGGGCAGGCCATAGACCAGGAACGCGGTGATGAGCGCATGCAGGACCAGCGATGCGGGCAAGGCCCACAGCAAAGTCCGCCGCCGCTCGGATGTCTCGGTCTTCATCCCTTTCGATGTGGAGCGAAACTGCGGCGGCATCAAGCGTGGCAACCGTATTGGCGCATTCAGCCGCCGCAGCTCAGCAGTGAGGAGACGACGCCTGATTGCTTCTCGCCGCCGGCTCCATTCTCTGCATGCCCGCCTCCAATCTCAGCGACGCAGGCTGGCGTCGCGGGCACGCTCGCGGAGCTCTTCGCGAGAAAGGCCCGCATCCGCCAATATGCTGTCTGGAAGCCGCCTCAAGCTCGCAAGCGTCTGGCGATAGGCAAGCCAGCGGGCGAAACGGTGTCGAAGTTCATGCAACATGATCGTCTCCTTGAGAGCGAAATACCTCACGCTCTTGAGTTGGTCGAAAACGCAAAGCAATCGCGCAAAGCGTATGCACGATCAAAGGATTGGACTGACTTCCTGGCCAACCGAGGTGCCTGTCATTGACCCACCAGGGCAGGAATTTCCAGCGCCTCCAACGGCTGCATACTTGCGCGTGATGGCCGCTTCGCGCTACAGCCACGGTCGCAAGGAGTTTTTCATTTCTGCAAAATGGATATTGGCTGGGACGATCTGAGGTTGTTTCTCGACGTTGCGCGGCTGGGTGGCCTGAGCGCGGCGACGGCAACCACGCGCCTCAGCGCAGCCACACTCGGACGACGCGTCACCGCGCTCGAAAAGCAGATCGGCGAAGCGCTGTTCGTACGGCAGCAGACCGGCTACCGGCTAACCCCGGTCGGTGAAGAACTGCTGCGGCGCGCCGAAGACGTCGAAGCAGCAATGCAGTCGCTGACCCGCTGGCGCGAGGGAAATCTGCCCGACCGCATTGTCCGCGTCTCGGCCGGGCCATGGACCTCCGCTTTCGTTTCGGGCCATATCGGCGAAATCTGGACGGTCGATGACGGCATCAGGGTGGAACTCGTCACCACCACCGACCGGGTCGACATCGGTCGCCGTGCCGCCGATATCGGCATCCGCAGCGAGCGCCCGACCGAACAATGGCTGGCCGGCCGTCAGAGCGGCAAGGTCGCGCATGCCATCTATTCCGGACGCCACCTGATCAACGGCATCGCTGCCGGCTTGTTCGTCGGCGTCACCGGCGAAGGGGCAAACATTGCCCCGGCGCGCTGGCTGCAAGCCCATCACGGCGACCGCATCGCCGTGCGCGGCAACAACACCCATTCAGTGCGCGAATTGGTGGCCGCAGGCGCCGGCCTTTCGATCTTTCCGTGCTTCGTCGGTGACAGCGATCCGCGGCTGGTTCGCGTCGCTCATCCTATCCCCGAACTCGAAACCGACCAGTGGATCGTCACCCATCATGAGGAACGCCACTCCCCGCCAGTACGAAAGGTTGCCGACCGTATTGCCGCCCTGATGCGGGCCCATCAGCCGCTGTTTCGCGGCAAGATGCCGATCCGGTAAGCCTCAGGCGTCGCTCGGCCGCCACATTCTCAAGGTCCTCGCGCGTGAGGCGGGCGCGTGAAGCTTGGAGGGGTTGGATCCCGGAGATTGTGGATTTTCGCTGGCCAGAATCCGAGCCGATTCCGGAAGATTGAACTGGAGACCCGTTCAAAAGGTCGGCTCATTGAGGCGCATATGGTACAAGTCCCACATCTTGTCTTGCCGCAAAGTTCACCCTCTGATTCCCTGTGCCAAGGCGATAGAACGTGATTCTTGCACCTGGCGTGTTCAAGCGGCGCGTTCCGGGAACTTTTTTGTCGATCAATTCCAAGGAGACAAGACGATGAGCACCGCGGCAAGGCCCGTCATCTCGGAAATGCGGCCGAAGATAACCGTTATTGGTGTCGGCGGTGGCGGCGGCAACGCGGTCAACAACATGATTGCCGAAAATCTGCAGGGGGCGGAGTTCATCGTCGCCAACACCGATGCCCAGGCACTGACCATGTCGAAAGCATCGCGGCTGATCCAGCTGGGTGCCCATGTCACGGAAGGCCTGGGCGCCGGGTCGCTGCCGGCGGTCGGCCGCGCGGCAGCCGAGGAATCGATCGACGAGATCAGGGACCACCTAGCGGGAACCCATATGTGCTTCGTGACCGCCGGCATGGGAGGCGGAACTGGAACCGGTGCCGCGCCCGTCATAGCGAACGCTGCACGGGCAGCCGGCATCCTGACGGTGGCGGTCGTCACCAAGCCGTTCACCTTCGAAGGGAAGCGCCGCATGCAAGCCGCCGAAGAGGGCATCGAGCAGCTTCGCGAATGCGCCGATACCGTGATCGTTATTCCGAACCAGAACCTCTTCAGGATCGCCGACGCAAAGACGACTTTCGCGGACGCCTTCGCCATGGCTGATCGCGTCCTTTATTCCGGCGTCGGCTGCATAACCGATCTCATCGTCAAGGAGGGGCTGATCAATCTCGACTTCGCCGACGTGAAGTCGGTGATGCGCGACATGGGCCGCGCAATGATGGGTACCGGGGAAGCCACGGGCGAGGACCGCGCCAGGAAGGCCGCCGAAGCGGCGATAGCAAACCCGCTTCTCGACGAAGCCTCGATGATCGGCGCCAAGGGCGTCCTGGTCTCGATCTCGGGCGGCATGGACATGACGCTGTTCGAAGTCGATGAGGCCGCCACCCGTATCCGCGAGGAGGTCGACGCCGACGCCGACATCATCGTCGGCGCCATATTCGACCGGGCACTCGCCGGAAAATTCAGGGTCTCAGTCGTGGCGACAGGATTGCGGCAGGGCCTGGCGATACCGCAGTAGGCAGGATCCGGGCTGCTGATTTATGAGTCTGGTGGACCGTGGTCATGGGCTTCGCCACCGAAAAGTCGGCCCGCAAGCCCGCACCATTGAACTTGCGGGTGAATTCGCGTTGCCGGCCTAGGGACCGAATTCGTTTCGAGGCCGCTGCCACGAATGCGCGAACTCGCATCAGCGCCGCCGCAGAACCGCTCCCAACTGCAACCGCGCCGCGAATGCGCATCGACCCGGATCCCCAACAGGAGGCCATACAGATTGAACACGGCAGACATTTCGCCTGCGATATGGCCAGCATCTGCTGACCACATGATCGGCCCTTTTTGATCGGTGATGCGGGCTCGCTGGATATGGCACAATAAAACCGGCATGGGTCAGACGTCGGGAGCATCCAGTGGCGGCCAGCCTCGCAAGCACTATATCGAAGAAAAACTCAGGTCTACCCGACAGGAGCATACTCCATGGCTGACACGCCGACACCCGATGCTTCGTTTCTCGCGGCCCTGACGACAGAGCATTTCGTGCAGCAGACAGCGATCAGCACGTCTATAAGTGAAATGGCGTCGCGAACGACCATCTACATTATGTCTCTGTCGAGCGCTCTGGTGGCAACGGGCTTTGTTACGCAGTCCTCCGAGTTCTTCCTGCCGTTTGTCGCGGTTGTGCTGCCATCGGTCTTTTTACTGGGTGCCTTTACCGTCTTGAGGTTGGTCGACATCGCCGCTGAGAACATGCAGGCCCATATCGGCATTGCCCGGATCAGAGCCTACTATCGAACTTTGGGCGACGAGGCTGCCTTCCAGTTTTCCAAGGAATTCGGTCGCTGGCCCGAAAATGACGCCGAACCTTCTCTTCGTACTGGGCCTCTCCTGGCGTACCTGACCACTGCAGCGACTATGATCGCATTCATAAATGCCATCGTCGCTGCGGCGGGCGTTACTCTGCTTGCGTTTCGTGTCGGTGCAGAACTATTGCTCGCGCTGTGTCTTGGCGCTGGAACAGCAATCGGCTTGATGACGATTTTCTATTTATACCAGCGCCTCCGGACGAAAGGCATGGTCCGCATTGCCAAACCCTATGGTTCTGAGAAGAGCGTGCTTTGAGCGGGTAATGAATGTGGTGTTTGTCTGAACGCCACCGGCATGGCAATTCCAGTCTCATTGACGACCAATGCTCCACGCTCCTCGCGGGCTGTTCGCAATGGCGAGCCCTTTCGGGATCGAGATATTTGCGCAAACTTTTTTGCCCGGCATGCGTTGTTCGTTCTCCGAGCACAGGAGAAAGCCATGCAGACTAAGTCGCAGACTTCAGCCGAAGCCGCCAAGCAACGCCATATCCAGCGTGGTATCGACGCCAAAGACGAGACGAAGAGCAATGGCAAAATGCAACAAGCGATGCAAGCCGGCGCCCGCAAATATCCCGAGCCACCTTTTCCCGAGCAGCATCAACCCAAACCGGGGCATGAATGGGCGATCGAGCCCGCTCCGCTCTACGATGCGCCTTACTACCTCGGATCGAAAAAACTCGACGACAAGGTAGCGCTTATCACGGGTGGTGATTCCGGCATCGGCCGTTCGGTGGCAGTCTTGTTCGCCCGCGAGGGCGCCGACATTGCGATCGTATACCTGAGCGAAGACAGGGACGCCGAAGCGACCAAAAACGCCGTCGAAAAGGAAGGCCGGCGTTGCATACTGATAAAAGCCGATGTCAGTGAACGCGAGCATTGCCGCAACGCCGTGGCGCTGACGGTCGAAAAATTCGGCAGGATCGACGTGCTGGTCAACAACGCCGCTTTCCAAATCCATTCCAGTGACTTCAACGACCTGACCGAGGAACATTTCGACACGACGCTGAAGACCAATCTTTACGGCTATTTTCATATGGCGCAGGAGAGCGTGCCGCACATGGAGCCGGGCTCCGCGATCATCAATACCGGTTCGGTGACCGGCATCGACGGTTCCAAGCAACTGGTTGACTATTCGATGACCAAGGGCGGCATTCATGCCTTCACACGAGCGCTTTCGGGCAATCTGATCGGCAAGGGCATCCGGGTAAACGCGGTCGCGCCAGGTCCGGTGTGGACGCCGCTCAACCCTTCGGACAAGGAAGCCGACGAAGTCTCGAAATTCGGCGCGGATACGCCGATGAAACGGCCAGCGCAACCGGAAGAACTTGCCCCGGCTTACGTGTTCCTCGCCTCGTCGCATTGCTCGAGTTACATCACGGGAGAGATCCTGCCGGTGGTCGGTGGCTACTGAGGTCGCGGAACGTATTTCGTTGCATTGGGCTACCGAGTAGACGGCACGCGACGACGTCGTCTCCAGGGAGACGCTTGCCGCGCTCGATCGCTTCAAGAAACGCGTGATCGGTGCCGTGCGCCGCCGCGACACGGCACCCGCCACGGCTCCGGAGCAATAGCGCTCCGTGTTGGTCGAAATCCTCGCTCGCGTTTTCAATTTTCTGAATTTCCGCTTGGAACTCTCCCGCCGGCATACCGTTCAAACATCATTGAGCCAGGAGAACGACCATGCCACGAGGCGACAAATCGAAATACAGCGACAAACAGGAACGTAAAGCCGACCACATTGCCGCAGGCTATGAGAAGCGCGGTGTTTCCGAGAAGGAATCCGAGCGCCGGGCATGGGCGACCGTCAACAAGGACGATGGCGGCGGCAAGAAAGAAGGCGGCTCGGGTCGTGGTAAACACACCGGACACCCCGCGGCCCACAAGGGTGGGAAAAGCGGCGGCAAGGCATCGGCTTCACGGTCAGCCGCAAGCCGATCGGAATCGGCAAAGAAGGCAGCGGCAACACGCAAGCGGAATGCCGAGCACCATGCCCATTAACTGCCCCGCAACAGGTTCGGAACGCCATGAAACCCAAGCTCGTCAATCAGGTCAGCGGGCAAAGAATTTTCGTCGTGGTGCTCGACCTCGGCGACGAAGGCTTCGCCGCGCTGACCGCCTTCGCAACCGACAAGAACATCGCCGACAAGAACATCGGCAGTGCCTCTTTGACTGCGATCGGAGCGTTCGGCGCCGCCTTGATCGATCTTAATGCGTGAGGTTGGCAAGCGCCTACCCGGCGCCTTGGCCATCAAGGGCGGATGTCTCTGTGGCAGGATCCGATTCAGCGCCGGGATCGAACCGAGGGTTCACTACTGCCACTGCGATATGTGCAGACGAGCGACCGGCAGCGCGTTTGCAGTTCTTGCCTGGATGCCCTGCCAAAGCCTGACCTGGAATTCCGGAACGCCAACATATCGAAGGTCTTCGCCGATCGCGCAAAGAGGCTTCTGCCCAGAATGCGGGTCGCCGCTCAGCCTTTGCTACGACGCGTCGCCAACCGAGATCGCGCTGCACGTCGGTACCTTCGATGATCCGGCTCACCTGGTGCCTCGGTACAACTACGGTTCAGCGCAGCGCCTTGGTTGGGTGTGCTGCGGAATAGACCTACCGGACCGCGACACCGAGGAGCGCTGGTAGCGCCGCCGTTGCGAATGACCTAGATTGCCGATCAGGAATGCGGCCCTTGTCGCCGTGCCCCGAAAGTGCGGTCTCGATCTGCCCGGCCTGCCGACGTGGCCAGACCGTCGACAAGCCCTAAGCGCTAGCCGGTTTTGATCCTTTGGGGGGCCGCATTCTCTATCGCGAGGAAAATCGCTTCGAACAGATCCTCGTCGCGGAAGGGCTTGCCGAGCAAGGGCACGTCGGCCGGCCGATCGGCAATCTCCCGGGCATCGGCATAGCCCGTGATCATGACCGCTGGCCAGTCCGAGCGCAAATTGCGCGCGAAGCGGATCACGTCGACGCCGGATACGAGTGGCATGGCGAAGTCGGTGATAATGACGTCGAACTGGTTGGGAGTGCGCTCCATCATGGCCAGCGCCTCCGCCCCTCCTCCCGCGCAGGTCACCTCGAAACCACGTTGGCGAAGGGACTCGGCGGTCAATTGCCGCAAAACATGGCTGTCGTCGATCAGGAGGATTGATGGGTGCTCCATCCCGGCATCGGCGAACGCTCGTTCAATGTCGGGTTCCAACACAGGATCGACCGGCTGTTCGGTCGATCGTGGCAGCCAGAGTTGCATGGTAGTTCCGCGGTTGACGACGCTTTCTATGCGAAGTGTCCCACCTGACTGCTTCATGAAGCCGTAGACCGTGCTGAGGCCGAGGCCCGTTCCCTTACCGACCGGCTTGGTGGTGAAGAACGGTTCGACGACCTTGGCGACAAGATCGGGGGGTATGCCGGATCCGGTGTCCTTGACGGCGATCATGACATAGTCGCCCGGCGGAATATCCTCTGTTGGCGTCCCGATCGATCGATTCTGCGCATGCACGGTTATTGTCCCGCCAGAGGGCATGGCGTCACGCGCGTTGAAAACCAGATTCATCAAGGCCAATTCAAGTTGGCCTGCATCGACATGCACCGGCCAGATCGTGTCATCGATCTGCCAGTCGAAACGGATCAACCCCCCCAGCACGGGCGCCACCAATCCGTTCATCGTGTCGCCCAGCGCAGCAAGGCGCACCGCTTCCGGCTTCAGGGTCTGGCGCCGCGAGAATGCCAGCATTCGCGCGACAAGGTCAGCGCCTTGTTTTGCAGAACGCCGCGTCAGGTCGAGTACCTGTTGCGCCTGATCATCCAACGTAGCCCGGCGTTCAAGCAGCCCTAACCCACTGAGAATTGCGGCGAGCAGGTTGTTGAAATCATGCGCCAGGCCGCCGGTTAGCTTGCCGATAGCGTCGATGCGCTGGGATTGAAGCAGCTGATCCTCAAGACCGCGCCGCTCGGTGATGTCAAGCAATGTGCCGATGATTTCCGGTTCACGGCCATCTAAGCCGTCCGACATCACCCCCTGGTCGAGAAAAATGCGATACTCGCCATTGGCGCATTGCCAGCGGAACTCGCACGTATAGGAGCCGGTGGTTTTTGCCGCCAGCAGCGCTTCCCTCAATCGCGGCAGGTCGTCCGGATGAACGCGGCTGAGACCGAACTCTGGATCCGATGTCAGGTATTCAGGCGCAAAGCCGGTCAAGCGCTCGACGCCCTCCGTAACAAAGCGCGCCGCAAAGGGCGGCTCGGCTGCCCGAGCATGAAAGCAGACCGGCAACGAATTCAGGATGGCGTCCTGCCGTTGCTCGGCGCTGCGCAGCGCGCGTTCGGCCTGAAGCTTGTCCTTGTGCGCCTGCAACGCCTGCGCCAATAGTCCCTGCTCGACCTCCGCCTTGCGCTGGATCTCGAGCGTCTTCTCGTGGAGTTCGACGAAAACCGCGACTTTCGAACGCAGCATGATCGGATCGAATGGCTTGAACACATAGTCGACTGCGCCGGCGTCGTAGCCGCGCAGCATATGCGCATCCTCCTTGTTGATGGCGGTCAAGAAGATGATTGGGGTGCGCTTGGATTGCTCGCGCTGGCGGATAAGTGCGGCCGTTTCATACCCGTCCAACCCTGGCATGAGGACATCCAGGAGAATGACGGCGAACTCCTCTTTCAGCAGAAAGCGCAGAGCCTCTTCGCCCGATTGGGCGCAGATGACCTCTCCGATAGTCGCGAGCACTTCGCTGATCGCCAGCAGATTGCGCTCATCGTCGTCCACCGCCAGGATGCGGGCTCTTGCCGGCCCTTCGGCAAGAGCTGCCACCTCAAGTTTCCTTACCCTGTTTCTTGCCAGCTTTTGCATCGAACGGCCGTCAGTTCGCTGCCAGGAGAATTTTTTCCGGGCTCTCGACACGGGATCGGGCACGCCCGATCCAGACACGAAGCAGCGCCAGCAGGAGATCCAGGTCGACGGGTTTGGCGATGTAGTCGGAAGCCCCGGCATCCAGACATTTTTGCCGATCCCCCTTCATCGCCTTTGCGGTGACGGAAATCAGCGGGATATGAGCAATCGCCGGTGTGCCGCGAATCCGCCGCATCGTCTCGTAGCCGTCCATCTCCGGCATCATGATATCGATCAATGCCACGTCGACATCGGGCGCCTGTTCAAGAAGCGCGATGCCATCACGGCCCCGCTCGGCATGCAGAACCTGTATGTCATAGGTCTCCAGAACACTGGTGAGCGAATAGATGTTGCGAATGTCGTCGTCGACGATGAGAACTTTCGCCCCGGCGAGATCGGACTTGCCGTTGTGTTCAGTTCCTGCCCAGGCCTCTTGGCGACCTTCTCCCGGCAGCGTTGCCGAAATATGCAGCGCCAATTGAGCGAAGTTCTCCGCCCGCGGTGCTTCCGCCAAGGCCGGGTTCAATGCCAGTACCTGTTCAACCGCGTCCGGGTGAGGCGTAAAGAACAGCAGTTGCGGCAAGGCTTCGCCGAATTGGCCGGTGATCTCGTCCAGCGCCTTTGCGTTGTCCTTGGCGGAGCGTCCAAAGCCGAGCACGACGGCATCATAGGAGGCGAGGCCAACGTCTTCTGCATTTGCCGCAACACGACCGATCGCGGTGACCGACGTTACGCCGTCGCGGATTGCCTCGACCAGCGCCAGACGCCGCTCCGGGTCAGGGTCCACGACCAGAACGCGGCGCTGAACGCGGAGCTTCTTCGAGTGGATATCCTGAAACACCTTCATCAGCTCGTCCGAGGAAACGGGCTTGGTGGAAATGCTGGACGCCCCCTTGCGTGCGAGACTGTCGATGTCTTCGGCACCCGAGATGACATGGATGGGAATTCCCCTCGTCTTCTGGTCATGCCGCAGCAGATCGAAAAGCACCCAGCCATCGATATCCGAAAGTCCGAGATCAAGTGTGATTGCGTCGGGAACGAGCTTGCGGGCCAATGCCAGCGTGCCGGAACCTGCAGTCGACAGAACGCCTTTCAGCCCGGCCGACCGGGCGAGGCCAAGCAGCAACCCGCCAAAGGTCGGATCGTCTTCGACGATCAACACGATCCGATCGGTGGGTAGGATTGAATCGCGGTCGTCGATCAGCTCTGCCGAGGGCGGACTGCTGAGCAGAGCTGTCGCAGCAACCGCCTCCGCCGCCGGAGCCAAGGTCGACTGTACTGTCGTCACGCGGGGGCCGTCGAACGGGATGATGAGGGTAAATGTCGACCCCTTACCCGGCGTGCTTTCGACCCGCAATTCGCCGCCAAGCAAGCGAGCGATCTCGCGGCTGATCGAGAGCCCAAGGCCGGTGCCGCCATACTTGCGGCTGGTGGTGCCGTCGGCCTGCTGGAAGGCCTCGAAAATCAGCTTCTGTTTGTCTTCTGGAATGCCAATGCCGGTGTCGGTGACGGCGATCGCGAGAGCCTTCACCGGCTGCGTCGCGCCATTGCGGCGGCCGGCCTTTTCAACCCGGAAGTTCAGGCTGACCTCGCCTTCCGAGGTGAATTTGAATGCGTTGGAAAGCAGGTTGAGGACAATCTGCTGCAAGCGTTTCTCATCTGTGCGGACCGTGTCGGGAAGCGCCGGATCGACCTTGATGGTGAAGCCAAGTCCCTTGTCGGCTGCCAGCTGACGAAAAGTTCGTTCCATATGCTGGCGAAGATGCGTCACCGGCATATCGTTGATGTCGATGGAAACAGTGCCCGACTCGATCTTCGACAGATCGAGGATATCGTTGATGAGGCTGAGAAGATCGGTTCCTGCCGAATTGATGGTGCGGGCGAACTCTACCTGTTTTTCGTTGAGGTTGCCGTGCTGGTTGGTCGCCAGTAGGTTTGACAAAATGAGCAGCGAATTGAGCGGCGTGCGCAGTTCGTGGCTCATATTGGCCAGGAATTCGGATTTGTATTTCGACGTGAGCGCCAGTTGCTCGGCTTTTTCCTCCAGCGCGCGTCGCGCCATCTCGATTTCGAGATTCTTGTTTTCGACCTGCTTCTTTTCGTTCTCGAGCAGCTGCGCCTTTTCCTGCAGCTCCTCGTTCGTCGCATGCAGCTCTTCCTGCTTTTTTGTCAGCTCGGTTTGACGCGCTTGCAATTCCGACGTCAGCAGTTGCGACTGCTTGAGCAGGCCCTCCGTGCGCATCGTCGCAGCGATGGTGTTGAGAACGATGCCGACGGATTCCATGAGCTGGTTGAGGAACGACTGGTGTGTGTCACGAAACTCGCCGAACGAGGCGAGCTCGATGACGGCTTTGACTTCATCCTCGAACAGGGCAGGCAGGATGATGACATTGGCTGGCGAGGCGCTGCCAAGACCAGATGTGACCCGAAGGAATTCTGGCGGCACATTGTCCAGCATGATGGCGCGCTTGTCGGCGGCACTTTGCCCAACCAGGCCCTCTCGCAGATCAAGCCGCTGCTTGATGGCAGCCTTGCTCTCGGCGCCATAGGAAGCCGCCAGCTCAAGATAGGATTCCTCCTCGTCGCGATTGGTGACGTAGAACACCCCATACTGGGCGTTCACCAGAGGAGCGAGTTCGGACATGATGAGCCGCGAGACGGTGGCAAGGTCGCGCTCGCCTTGCAGCATGCGCGAAAACCGGGCGAGATTGGTCTTCAACCAGTCCTGCTCGGCATTCTTCAGCGTCTGATCCTTCAGATTGCGGATCATTTCGTTGATGTTGTCTTTCAGCGCGGCGACCTCGCCGGAGGCTTCGACGCTGATCGAACGGGTAAGATCGCCCTTGGTCACCGCCGTCGAAACCTCGGCGATGGCACGCACCTGGGTGGTCAGATTGGCAGCGAGTTGATTGACATTGTCGGTGAGGTCGCGCCAGAGGCCGGCGGCACCTGGCACACGCGCCTGACCACCGAGCTTACCCTCGATGCCCACCTCACGGGCGACGTTGGTCACCTGGTCGGCAAAGGTGGCAAGCGTCTCGATCATGCCGTTGATGGTGTCGGCCAGCAGGGCGATCTCTCCCTTCGCGTCGACCGTCAGTTTGCGCCTGAGATTGCCTTGCGCGACCGCCGTCACGACATCGGCGATGCCGCGCACCTGATTGGTCAAGTTCGTCGCCATCAGGTTGACGTTGTCGGTCAGGTCCTTCCAGGTACCGGCAACACCTTCGACGCGCGCCTGGCCACCAAGCTTGCCCTCGGTGCCAACCTCACGCGCGACTCGGGTGACCTCGCCGGCGAAGGAGTTCAACTGGTCCACCATGGTGTTGATGGTCGACTTGAGCTCCAGGATTTCGCCCTTCACATCGACGGTGATCTTCTTCGACAGGTCGCCGCGCGCCACGGCGGTCGTGACTTCGGCGATGTTGCGCACCTGGCCGGTCAGATTCTCGGCCATCGAGTTCACATTGTCTGTGAGATCCTTCCACGTGCCGGCAACGCCGCGCACCTGCGCCTGGCCTCCCAACTTGCCTTCCGTGCCGACCTCGCGTGCCACGCGCGTGACTTCCGAAGCGAAGGAATTGAGCTGGTCCACCATTGTGTTGATGGTGTCCTTCAGCTCCAGGATCTCGCCGCGGACATCGACGGTGATCTTCTTCGAAAGGTCCCCGAGCGCCACGGCGGTGGTCACCTCGGCGATGTTGCGCACCTGGCCGGTCAGGTTGGCCGCCATGGCGTTGACGTTTTCGGTCAGATCCTTCCACGTGCCGCCGATGCCGCGCACCTGGGCCTGGCCGCCGAGCTTGCCATCGGAGCCGACCTCGCGCGCCACACGTGTCACTTCCGAAGCGAAGGAATTGAGCTGGTCGACCATCGTGTTGATGACGTCCTTGATCTGCAAGATCTCGCCCAGCGCGTCGACGGTGATCTTCTGGGTCAAGTCGCCGGTCGCGATGGCCGTTGCCACCTTGGACACGTCGCGCAATTGCACCGTCAAATTGCCGGCCATGGCGTTGACGTTGTCGGTCAGATCCTTCCAGGTGCCACCGACGCCTTCGACATGCGCCTGGCCACCAAGCTTGCCTTCCGATCCCACTTCGCGGGCCACACGCGTGACCTCAGAGGCGAAGGAGTTCAGTTGGTCGACCATCGTGTTGACGGTGTCCTTGAGCTCCAGGATCTCGCCTTTGACGTCGACGGTGATCTTCTTCGACAGGTCGCCGCGCGCCACGGCGGTGGTGACTTCTGCGATGTTTCGAACCTGGCCAGTCAGGTTGGCGGCCATGAGATTGACGTTGTCGGTCAAATCCTTCCATGTGCCGCCGACGCCCCTTACCTCTGCCTGGCCGCCCAGCTTGCCTTCGGTGCCGACCTCGCGTGCCACGCGCGTCACTTCCGAGGCAAAGGAGTTCAGTTGGTCGACCATCGTGTTGATGGTGTCCTTGAGTTCCAGGATTTCGCCTTGCACGGCGACCGTGATCTTCTTGGACAGATCGCCCGACGCGACCGCCGTCGTCACCTCGGCGATATTGCGCACCTGACCGGTCAGGTTCTCGGCCATCGAGTTGACGTTGTCGGTGAGGTCCTTCCAGGTGCCGGCGACGCCGCGCACCTGCGCCTGGCCGCCAAGCTTGCCTTCGGTGCCAACCTCGCGTGCCACGCGCGTGACCTCGCCCGCGAATGAATTCAGCTGGTCCACCATTGTGTTTATCGTGGATTTCAGCTCGAGAATCTCGCCCTTCACGTCGACCGTAATCTTCTTCGACAGGTCGCCCAAAGCCACCGCGGTCGTCACTTCGGCGATGTTGCGCACCTGGCCAGTCAGGTTCTCGGCCATGGAATTCACATTGTCGGTCAGATCCTTCCAGGTACCGCCAACACCCTCAACGCGCGCCTGGCCGCCAAGCTTGCCTTCAGTGCCGACCTCGCGCGCCACGCGCGTCACTTCCGAAGCGAAGGAATNTTGACGTTGTCGGTGAGGTCCTTCCAGGTGCCGGCGACGCCGCGCACCTGCGCCTGGCCGCCAAGCTTGCCTTCAGTGCCGACCTCGCGCGCCACGCGCGTCACTTCCGAAGCGAAGGAATTGAGCTGGTCCACCATCGTGTTGATGGTGTTCTTCAGTTCTAGGATTTCGCCCTTGACATCGACTGTGATCTTCTTCGACAGGTCGCCCGACGCGACTGCGGTCGTAACCTCCGCGATGTTGCGCACTTGCCCGGTCAGGTTCGTGGCCATCGCGTTGACGTTGTCGGTCAGATCTTTCCACGTGCCGGCGACGCCCTTGACCCGGGCTTGGCCGCCGAGCTTGCCTTCCGTACCGACCTCGCGCGCGACGCGCGTCACCTCGGAGGCGAAGGAGGCCAACTGGCCGACCATGGTGTTGACGATCTTGCCGATGCGCAGGAATTCGCCGCGCAGCGGTCGGCCGTCAATTTCGACCATCATGGTCTGCGACAGGTCACCCTTGGCGACGGCGCCGATAACGCGCGCAACCTCAGCCGTCGGCTGAACCATGTCTTCGATGAGATCATTGACTGAACGGACACTGGATTCCCAACTGCCGGTGGCATTGCGAACCCGGCCGCGCTCGCCTATCCGCCCTTCCTTGCCGACGACCCGGCTCAAGCGCTCGAACTCGCGCGTCACTTGGTCGTTGAGATCAGCGATCTCATTGAAAGTCTCAGCTATCTCGGAATCGAGGCCTTCATAAACATTGTCGATGCGGACGGAGAAATCGCCGCGCCGGAAGGCTTTCAGAGAATTCAGGATGCTTCGACGGTCCAATTGCTTCTTGGATGCCTGCACGGTCACAGCGCCACTCCCAGCCCTATGGATTTATACGGATAAAATTGCCCCCGCGGCCAATGGTGGATCGCGCCGCAAGACCCCAAACGCGGCATTTTCCATTTTGTTCCATCGTGCCGTGAATTCCAGGCCGACGATTGCGCCTTGGTTTGAACGCCGGATTTCATGATGCGGTTGTGGATTTATCGGGCTTTAGCCGACCACGACACGTCATCGCCGTTTGCCATTGCCAGAGAGGCATGAATTGCGTTGCGCAACTCGGAAGGCGAGGCAGGCTTTGCGACCCATGTCCCGTGAAGGAAAATCGGATCGTGAAAACCCGAATTGGCGTAGCTTGCCGAATGGACGACAAAGGGGATGTTTCGGGCGTCAAGCAACGTAGCTATTCGTTCGAGCGCGATAAACGCCTCGTCTTCCAAAATCGCAACGGACCTATGGTGGTCCAATTATCGCAGTCCTTTGCTCTCCGAAGCGATCGGCAGCGCAGCACGCCGCCTGACCGGTTCCACCCGGTGGTCGAAGCTCACGGCAATTTTCTTGCCGGACATGGCATGGACCATAAGCCCGACCAATTCCTCGTCGTCGCAGCGACACTCAGGAAACCTTGCGCGGATTTCATCGACCGCAAACGCCGTCGAGATAATGTCGTCAGCGCGATAGCCAGAGATCACCGCGTAGACTGCGCTATAGGTCTCAAGGTCAATGACTTCGGTTTTCAGCACATCACCCTCCGTGCGGAAGGCCGACGGCAGAGGCGCCGGATGTCTCGCAAAGATTGCTAGACGCCGGCATCGAGTCTTCGGCGCTGTATCCTGTTCATTCTATGACGGTTGGCCGCGCTGTCGATAGCTCTGCAAGGCTTTGTACGCTTCCAGACACTGATTCACGCGAGCGACCCAATCAGGCAATCGTGCCGTTCATATACGTTTTCCGGTTCACTGTAGTGCCGTCCGCCAACTGAAACAGTCCGCCCGACCAGAATGACGATTGTCGGCCCTTTCACTTCAAGCCCCCCAGGTCAGCGAGTGAGTTGTGGCCAACACTCCAACACCTCCGCCATGCTGGCCGCCTCAATCTGCTCACTGAAGCGGGAATGGTATACTTCCATCAGTGCGTCATGGGTCTGGTCGGCAGAGCTGCAGATGGCATCGGTGACGAGAATGACGCGGAAGCCACGATCGATGGCGCCAAGCACGGTCGCGAGAACGCAAACGTCGGTTTCGCCACCGGTGATCACGAGCGCACGCACGCCGGAGCCACTCAGCAGCGCGTCGAGCCGTCCCTCGGTCCAGGGCGAATAGACATGTTTGTCGACCACCGTCGCCGGCGGTACAAATCGTGCAAGTTGAGGCATCAGCTCGATCAGGCGCGGATCGATGTTGGAAAGGGTTACCTCCGCCCACCGACGATAGTAGTTTGCCCACATTCCCGGCGCCTTGCCCGGGCGGGCGGCAGGAATGAAGCGCGTGAACAGGGTACGGCTGGCATGTCTGGCGACCAGTTCTTCGATCGCCGGGACCACCTTTTCAGCCCACGGCACGGGCCAAGGTCCACCCGGCGCAAACAGGCGCTGCATGTCGACGCACAGATGCAGGCCATCGTCGCCTATTGGTCCGTGAATCAATCCTTGGGCGGCCACTGGTGGATTCCGTCGGGTTTGGGTTACTGGCCTGCCTGCCGCGCTGCATCGGCCTCAGCCACATCAACAGTGTAAAGCAATTCACCGTTTTCGTTGGATACCCTCACAAGCCAGCCGGACAGAGCGTCCGTGCCAGGCTGCAGGTCGGCGAGAAGATCGATTGCGCAGCGGATAGCTTCGGACCGGGCCGCCTCAAGGCTCGCCATCCTCGACGGCGGTATGCGTCGGCTGGTTCCGCCATCGCGATACTCAAAGACATATACGTCGCCGGCGCCGTCGCTTGCAGAGGTTATCTCGACCTGGTCGAAATTGCCGTTGCTGCTCGCGTCATATTCATTGGCTGCGAGATCAAAGGTCGCTGTCTGGACCAGGATTGCCTTTGCGCGGGCAAGCACGTCATCTTCAGCTTGTATCCCGACGTTTGCCATGTCCACCGTAACGCAGTCGCCGCCCTCGCCGCAAAATATCACCCGGCGAACCGACTGCCCGTCTGGCGCCCTGGCATTCACCACTTCGGTTCGAACGACTTGCATGACACTCTCCTGCCTGTGTCTGACAATGTTCATGGTGCGCTTTCGGTTCCTGCGGATGCAGGCGCCGGCCCGGCTGTCGAGACCGACAGGACTTCCCCACCGGACATTCACGGTGCACCGAGCCCCCGCCGCAGGAACAATTCGAACGGAAACGCGTTGCCCTAGCTGGAAACGGGATAAGCGCAAAATGGCCGCGCCACGTGCTGCTTGGAAGGGCTTCTTGAAGGTTGGTTCGGTTACTTGCGGCGTGAAGATTGTCGGCGCAACCAGCGAAGCATCCAAGATCCATTTCAAGATTTTGAACCGCAAGGACGGTCTGCCGGTCAGGAGCGTCTACGCCGACGAGGAGACCGGAAAGCTGGTGGATGCAGCGGATCAGGTGAAGGGTTTCGAGATCGAAAAGGACGAATTTCTCCAGATCGAACCTGACGACATAAAGGCGTTGAAGCTGACGTCGAAGCACACGCTCGAAGTCGGCGAATTCGTATCGATTGACGATATCGATACGCGCTATCTCGAGAAGCCCTACTATCTGATCTCGGCCGACGGCGCCGCAATCGAAGCATACGGAGTGATCCGCGACGCCATGAAGAACAAGGGCGTGGCCGCTCGATCCTGCGTGGTGCTCTACCAGCGCGGCCGCGAAGTGCTGATTCAGCCCTATGGCAAGGGGATGGTGATGACCGAGCTTCGCAACCACAACGAAATGGTTTCGGAAAGCACTGTGTTCGATGGATTGGCCAAGCAGAAATACGACCCCGATCTGCTCGAAATCGCCGGCATGCTTATTGACAAAAAAGTGACGACCTTCGATCCCTCGAAATTTGAAGACACCTATGAAGACGCGCTGATCGCCATGATCGATGCAAAGCGCAAAGGCAAGAAGCTGCCGAAGCCCGCACCAAGGCCACAGGAGAATGTCATCAACCTCGCTGAGGTGCTGAAGAAGAGCCTCAAACAGGAAGGGCTGGCGAGATCCACAAAGAGAGCCTCACCGAAACGCAAGACAGCATAGTTGATAACTGCCCAGCCAGAAGGTCCGCACAGCAGCTCCAGCCGCCCTTAATCGCTCGGAACAATTCTCGCGGTTGCCCGTTGGCCACCAAGGACGATGCCTTATGGCCGAGATCAAGAACGTCGACAGGGCAGTCCTCAAAGAGCCAGAGGCAGCGGATGCCAACATTGCGCTCAAAGGAGCCGGAACGCAGGACTCTGATCGGGCGCCGAGAAGCCCCAGGACCGCTGGCCATCGGTAAAAATACATGGGGTGTGAAAAGACCCTTTCGCCTCCAGACGCGGCGACGCGCGACCGGTGGCGGGCCGAACCCCACGCCCAAGCGAAACCCGGAGAATAGATGTGCCCCCCAAACCAGAGCCAACCGAAGAGCCGCCAGTGGATGCGCCGACGTGGACGCCGGACATACGCGAGCCTGAGCCGGATCTTCTTCCCGACGAAGTGCCAGTTCCTAATCCGGACGAGAACCGTGATCCGCCAAAGCGAGGCGTGGTGACAGACTGAACAACGAGTTTGGTCCGGCATCCTCCTGCAAAGGCGTTTATCTCGCCGCCGGGTTCAAGATCGCCAGTGAAATGCGACTGGATTTGGCTGCGCCGAATGCTTGACGGATTTGGTCTCGATGGTGTGGACCTATCGACGCCTCGCCAAGCCTCATTTTCCAAGTATCTGTTCGAACGTGCATTGCTTCGGGCCTTTGTCAGGACGCCATCGCAGAAATTTGGTGCCATGACGGAAACGATCGCCGGTGACATGATCGAACCGCACCTCCGCCACCAGTTCGGGCCGCAATGGCTCCCATTGTCCGCTTCTTTCCGTGCTCCACCGACTGGGACCGCCCGGCGCTTTTCCCGTAAAGCCAGGAGCCGATCGCAAAGCTTCAAGTTGTCGCGTAAGCTTGGCCCTGTCCTCCCGGGCGATCGTCGAAGTGAACCCGACGTGGTCGAGTTGCCCCTGGTCATTGTACAGGCCGAGCAACAGGGAGCCGACTTCACGCGAATTCGCCAGGTAGCGGAACCCTCCGACGACACAATCGGCCGTGCGCAGGCGCTTGACTTTGATCATGGCGCGCTCGCCGGGTCGATATTCGTCATCGAGAAGCTTGGCAACGACCCCGTCGGTCGAACCTTGTCCGGATTGGCCTAGCCATCTGCCTGCCGCCGCCAAATCAAGCGTTGCCCGAGACAGTTCGAGATCCTTTCGCCCGGCCGACTTTACGAACAGTTCGAGTGCAGCGCGCCGAACCGAGAGCGGCTGCTGCATCAAGACGCCCTCGGAGGTCGCCAACATGTCAAAGAGGATCAGCTTTGCCGGCGTCGCGACCGACAGTTTCCGGATCCTGCTTTCCGCCGGATGCAGCCGCATCTGCAAGGCGTCGAAAGAAAGAGAGCCTGCAATTTCGATGACGATCTCACCATCGACCACGAACTCTTTTGTTTTCAGTTCATGCAACATCGCGACGACTTCCGGGAAATACCGCCCTAACGGCTTGCCGGATTTTGCACGCAACTCCACGGCCGCGCCGGATTTAAAGGCCAGGCAGCGGAACCCGTCCCATTTGGGTTCGTATTGCCATCGGCCAGCATCGGCCGGCAACGTGTCGGCAGCCTTTGCTTCCATCGGCGCCGTGCTCAACGCCACGCCGAAAGACGATTTTACACTCGTCGGCAGATCGCGAGAGATGGCAGATTCGCCCGTCATGAAAGTTCCGTGGACAACGATGGAGATCGACTCAACGCAGCACTGGTGCCGGCTTTGGAAAAAATCATGCTCCAACAGGGTTAGGTCATGATGAGATTTCAACCAATCTCATCATGACCTGGGACGGTCTACTCGGCAGCCTGCATGTTGATCTTGCGTTCCGCCATTTCGGTGAGCTTTCGATCGGTCGCCTGCTCTTCTTTCAGGTTCTTGGCCAATACGTTGGCGCAGTCACTGCGGCCAAGCTGCTTGGCCCAGGCGATGAGCGTGCCATATCTGGTCATCTCATAGTGTTCGACCGCCTGCGCCGACGCTATCAGCGCCGCGTCTAGAACCTCCTTGTCGTCGACGTCGCCGCTCACATCGTCGGCTTCCTCCAGAATGCCGTCTATCGCCGGGCAGTTGACCTCCTTGGCCTTGACGCCATGCAATTCGAACACCTGTTCGACGCGCTCGATATGGCCTTTGGTCTGCTCGAGGTGTTTTTCGAATCCGGCCTTCAATTGCGGATCGGTTGCCTTGCCGATCATCTTCGGCAGCGCTTTCTCGATCTGCTTTTCGGCGTAATAGATGTCGCGCAGCGTGTGCACGAAGAGATCGTCGAGTGTCTTGATGTCCTTCGAAAAGAAGCCCATGGCCTTACCTTTCATTGTGCAGAAGTTCGGGTTCGGCGGCGGCTTGCCCGCCACCCGCGGAGGCCGGGAACTCGTCCCGGCTTGCTGGTCAACGCACCGGTGCTGGAGGAGTTCCTAATTCCGAGCCGGCCGTTACTCCTTTTCGAGACGCTGCGGTCCATCTCCGGAGGAGCTTTGACCCGATCACACGTTCCATGGTCCAGCGAGGACCCTCAGGCGCACGCCGGCGCGGAAAAACTGACGGCCAGGAGAGCCGAAACGTGCTGTGCGCCGCAAGCTCTCGCAGGCGATGGCTGCTTCGGCAGATGCAATGCCAGCGTCGGGCGCGCACTATTGTCGGGAGAACTCTTGGTCAAGTATGCGAAGGCCCTCTTCATATTTGGCCGCCGACGCTCCGACCTGCCTCGACTGCCAGATGTTGTCCTCCAGATCGGCGCGTTTTACGGGGAGCGCCACTGGGTTCGACGCAGCCCGCCGGACAAAGGCGAAATACTCCTCATCCGGCCTGCGCGACATGGCGTCGACCGCCGCGGTAATTGTCGGTCCGAAGCCTGCTTCTTCGAGCTTGGCGCGGGTCCAGCCCTCGCCTTTCTCCAGAACGTCATGAAGGTAGGCAACAGTCTTCTGATCGATTGTCTCGACAGCGTCGACGACACGGCGGCAATGCTCGATGTAGGGCCGCCCGGTCTTATCGCGCTGCGACGCGTGAACCTCCTCCGCAATCTTTGCCGCCTGGTAGAAAATGCTCATCGCGCCTGTCGTTACCGTGATTGTCTCTGCCTGATGAAACCTATTCGACGATATGTGGCGTGTGTCGCTTGTCCTCGGCAGGGTCGACATCGATACGGGCCTTTTCCGGATCGAAAGCGCCGTGACCTGCAATAGCCAGAGCAGCCGCATCGGGCGTTTCGTAGGCCCACATGAAATCGTCGGAAGAACTGCCGACGGCGTGGACACGCCAGTAGCTTGCGGTGCCTTTAAGCGGGCACCGGGTGGTGGTGTCGGTCTTTTCGAACAGATCGAAATAGATGTCCTCGAAGGGGATATAGAAAACGGGCTCGTGCCCGTCTTCACGCAGGACCTTCGCCCGCTCCGTGGCTGCGACGATGGCGTCGGAAAACCGCACCGTCACTGTGCCGGAAAACGGTTCTATGGCCAATCGGCCAAGGTTTTGCTGTGAAGTTGCGCCTGAAGTTTGCATCTGAATTTCTCCCTGGCGATGACCGCAAGATGCCTGGAGACGAAATGCGCGGCGACGCTTCAGGTTCCGGCATGTCCGATGAAGCTGAATGGCGGGCCGGACTTAAAGCGCCTACCGCTTGCCGTATCCAGCAGTTCTCGTTGGTAAGGCGCGGTGAAATGCTCGTCCAACCCATTCGAAGACTTTGGAAGGACGACACGGTCGTCGCTTCCGTGGAGCGTCAGGGCTGGCACCGAAATGATCTTCGCCGCTACTTGCCGGCGGGCGAGTTCGTGGCTGGAGATGCTCCAGCAGTTTGGCCGTCGTCAGCTGCCGCCTCATGTATGGGCTCCGGGGCGGCCTCAGTTGCGGCCAAGTGGGCCGCAAGGTCCCTATAGACCTTGTCCCTGCCGCCATCGTGTTTAGCGATCAGGCCAAGTAAGTCATGACGGCTTAGCTTTGCAATCTTCATTAGGAATTCGAATTCGTGCTTCGGAATGGAGGCTGCTAAGCGATCGAGTTTGGCCCGCCGGGTCTCTTTGGACACATGTGCTCCTATGTATCCAGCCATGCGAGGCACGTATTCGGAGGCCCGCCATTGTCTTGATGGCGGGCCTTCGGGCGGCCGAAGCCGCTAGGTCCATCGGCTACTTGTTGCAATTTTGCACGGTCGAGGTCGTTGTGCCACTTGCAGTGTTGTTATCGATGTCATTGCCTGCGGCGTCCTTGCAACGGTCGGTCATGCCGTTCGATTTTGTAGTCGAGTTTGTGGAATTCGGATCGGTTGGCACGGCCGCATTCCCGCTGCCAGTGCCATTGCCAGCGGCGCCGCCGCTGCCAACAGTTCCAGTACCAGTTCCATTACCCGTGCCAGCCGTGCCGCCAGCACCCGTTCCATTTGTCTGCGCCAAGGCGGAACCGGCCAAGGCAATAGTTAGCACCGACGCGGCTAGAATTTTCTTCAACATTGGAGTCTCCGTGTTTGAATCGCCGAATTGCGATCGCTTTCCCAACGACAGGTTTTTCTCATTGTTCCCGGCGTAATGGATTGTGATCCGCAGCAGCCTTCGTCGAGGTGGACACTCTTGACGGCGCACGAATTGTGATGAGACCTGACAAGGGCAGGATGGGCTTTGTTCAACACCAAAGCGATATGTTGGGCGCGGCTGCATGCATCCGACGCGGATCGCGATGCGGAATGTGGGCAAGACGGGTTACAACAGAAGCGGCGATCAGAGCTGCGAGCGAACCGGCCGCCTTGATGTTAATCTGACGGTTGAATCTCAAGACCATTCCGAGGCAGGAGCAGAACGCATGCCGGCTCGATCCGAAGGATTTACAATCGCTCTGGCTCACAACGGGGATGCACGAACGCAGGCGGCCGCTGCGCTCTATCGACACAACATCGAACAAACCGGAATCGATGACCGGGCAGTGATCGGCGCGGAGCTTACCGACCCCTCCGGAAAGATCTGGGGTGGAATTTGGGGCAGAACGGAACTAGGGCTCCTGTTTCTCGACATGTTCTTCTTGCCTGAAAAATTGCGTGGCCGATCCTATGGATCACAGCTTCTTATGGCGATCGAGGAGGAAGCCGTTAGGCGTGGATGCAAGAGAGCCGTCGTCGAGACGAGCAGTTTCCAGGCGCCTCAATTTTACCGGCATCATGGGTTTGAGGAATTCGGCAAGGTCGAATTCGTTATTCCAGGACACGCCCGCATCTTCCTTCGCAAGAACCTGCAGTAATCTTTGCGGAGGCGCCATCTGCACGAACGGCTGTTCGCCGGCAAAACGCCGGCGCCTTAGCCCTCCCGAGCCGTAGCCATCTACTCCCGAAGGTCCTTTTGCCCTTTCCATCCAGGAAGCTCGGTCATCGGGCATAGCAGCCGCGGTCGCGCCGGATCGGAGATATCGAGTTTATCCCAGGGAATGCGGTACAGGCCGTCGCGGCGGCGCAGCCGAAAGAGGTCGAGCATCGCGATGCCGATGGTCGAAGCCGACAGACGCTCGAACGCGGCGTAGATGCCAACGTGGAATTCAGTAACGACGAGCTCGTCGCCACGCTGTTCGGCGAGAATCTCTTCGATGTGACCGATGCTCTTTCCGCGCTGCGAGAGCACGCGTCGCCCGGCAAGATGTTCGAGGTTGACTGTCCTCATCATCACGCTCCTGGGATGCGCCCGATGACATGATCGCGCAACCAGTCCTGCCAGGCGAAAATCGACGTCTCGCCCACCTCGATGTCACATTCGATGTCGAGCCCGTTGTCCTGCACCTTTTTCCACGCAATCCTGTGTGGCACGGCGTGGCGTTTGCCACCCACCCTCGTCGCCAGTTGCGCCATCCATTCCCCGGGCCGCGCGCCAAGGCGGCGCGCCAAAGTGATGGAGCCGAGTTCTATCGCGACAATCCTTGGTGGTTTGCCCCGCCGCAACTCGGCCACCACTCCGTCGACCTTGCCGATCTTGACCCGCCGGCGGTCGAACACCTGCTTGTCCAGGAGATCACGCATCAATTCCATCATGTGCCTCCGAATATCTGCAGCGGAATCGTCACCACGGCGAGCACGAAGGCAAGCGCGATAATGAAGACAACGGCGGCATTCGAAATGATGCCGTTGCGATGTTCGCCGACATAGCGTTCGTCATTCAGCAGGAAGAGAAATGGAACTACCGTCAGCGGAAGGCTCGCCGCCGTTACCGCCATGGAAAAGATGGTCAGCTTCAGTGGGTCGAGGCCAAGCATGATCGGAATGGCGGTCAAAAACAATGATGCCGTATAGACGGCACTGAAGCCCGGATCATCGCGCGGCTTGCGATCCTCACCCCAGGTCCAGCCAAAGCCCTGTGCCACCAGATATGCCTGTTGCAACCCGACTTCGAGTGCGGCGCCGAAACAGGCAATGGCGAGCGAGGCAACGAAAAGAACGAACCCCCAGAAGCCGAATATAGGGATCAGCATCAACGGCAGTTGGTGATAGTCGTCCACCTGGTCGATGCCGCGCGTCGCGAGAACGAGAGCAGCGACGATCAACACGCCGATCGAAATGGTCCCACCGAAGGTCATGCCCAGCCCGGCGATGGCACGATTGGCCCCAAGGTGGCTTTCATCCCATTTGTCCTCGATAGCTCCCGAGGAATAAAACATGAAAAGATAAGGCGATATCGAGGCGCCGAGAATGCTGGCCGCCATGAACCAGTAATTGATGGCATCGTGAGCCGGCAGCGAGGGCACGGCGCTGACAGCGACCGCTGTCCAGTCGGGCTTTAACATCACCGCACCGACCACGAAGCACAGCGTCACGAGGCCGAGGACCGAAATGCCTTTCTCGATAAAGCCAAACGTGCCTTTCCACAGCAGCAGCCATGCCAGCAACGCCACCGGCAGTGCCCACCTCTGGAAGCCTATGCCGGTGGCAAGTTCGAGTGCGATGGCCACACCGCCGATCTCAGCGGACAGCACCATGAAATTGACGAGAAGGACGACGAGCAACGGCCATAGGAAGACGTTGAACCCAAACCTTTCACGAATGCCCTCTGAGATCGTGTGATGGCTCATCGCGGCGAACCGACCGGCCATTTCAACCAAAAAGATGATGCATATGGTGCCGAGAACTATGGCCCAGATCAGCTGGAATCGGAAGGCGGCACCCGCCTGCGCCGCCGTAGCCATCGACCCGACTTCGAGGAAACCTCCGACACTGGTGACGACGCCAAGCGATATTTCCAGAAGCTTCTTCACGGCTTTGGTCCGAAAGCGCTGGTGTAAGCGGCGGCGAGCGAGCGCATGGCCGCCCGAAGATCCTGTTGTGCGCTTTTCACCTCAGTGCGATTGTTCACCCGCAATCCCGCCTCGGCATGCGCCACCGCCACCGACAAACTGTTGACTGCTGCCGTCAGTCCTGCTCGCCCGGCTGGTTCAGCGGTCTCGGCCGATCGAATTTGCGCCTCGACATCGGCCAGCGTTTTTCCGACCGAGTGCAGTGCGGCCGTGGCATAGGCGGACGGTGCCGCTCCCTCCACCCAGGCATCCAGTACCATCGATACGGTCTGTGCCGCGGAGGCCGCTGTTCGTGATTGCTGCGCCACCTGATTGGAAGACGAGCATCCGGCCAACCCGGCTAGCATCAGAAGCAAGCACAGCCAGCCAACCGGAAAATGACGGTCGTTATGGGGTACAGCGCGCGTTGGATGCGCCACGCGGATTTCCTCCCCGGCCCGAACCAACTGCGTCCGGCAGCAATGATCTAGAGCGCTCGGAGAGCTCGTCAAACGAAACCGACGACGAGCCTGTGAGGTCGGCTAGTTCCACGTAACAAAACGCTCCATCCCGGACAGCCGTGAAAGTGGGGGGGGGCCCGCGCTTCTCTTTGGCGCGGAGAAGCGCGGGCAGATCGGGCTGAGGGGATGACCCGATCGCGCAGCATCAACATGGGAGGGCAACAACGCTGCACGGTTCGAACTTCCAACTGGGCCACTTGTTCCAACTTCAACTGATCCGTTCTGAGTACTCAATCCATGCGTTCGGGGGGCCTTTTTTTGAAGGTAGGCCATCGCGAGTTCTCATGGCGTAGAACGGTTTTTGTCGCAACGGCTCTCTATGAATGCGCGCAAGGACCGCGACGACGACCGTCGCCTGACCGTCATGACAGCGCACGATCAATCCAGCCCAAACGCCGCGGAACAATTGTGCCCGCTCGTGGTTCCGATGGCACGAAGATGGAGGATATGATGACGGACGCCAAACTCGCTGTGGTGACCGGCGCCTCGAGTGGCATCGGAAGGGAACTCGCAAAGCTGTGCGCTAAAGACGGTTACGACCTGATCATCGCCGCCGACGAGCCGGCTATCCGGCAGGCGGCAGAGGCACTTGAGACCCACAATGTAACGGTCGAAGCCATTGAGGCCGATCTGGCGACCGTCGAGGGCGCCGATCGGTTGATCTCCCAGATCGGCGATCGGGATATCGACCTGTTGTTTCTCAATGCGGGACGCGGGCTCGGCAACGGCTTCGTCGACCAGGACTGGCGAAAAGTCCGCCGGATCATCGACACCAATGTCACCGGAACGGTCTATCTGGCGCATGAACTCGGCGCCAAGATGGCCCGGCGAGGTCGCGGACGCATCCTGTTCACCGGGTCGATCGCCGGCTTCATGCCCGGAACATTCCAGGCCGTCTACAACGGCACGAAGGCGTTCATCGATTCCTTCTCCATCGCGCTCCGCCATGAGCTGAAAGATAGCGGCGTGACGGTCACCGTGCTGATGCCTGGCCCCACGCAGACGCGATTCTTCGAGCGCGCTGAAATGATGGATACCAAGGTCGGCTCCGATGAAAAGGACAATCCGGCCGATGTCGCCAAGACGGGTTACGAGGCGATGATGGCCGGTGATGAACAGGTCGTCAGCGGTTGGAAAAACAAGCTGCAGGTCGCCGCCGCGCATGTCACGCCGGCAGGCACTTTGGCCGAACAGCACCGTAGGATGGCCGAGCCGGGGTCGGCGTCCAGCGACTGAGCCAATATTCGCGTCATCAAAAGGGCTGGCATTCCCAAGGCCGCATGTGCTGCGCGAGGCAATCTATCGCTGCCGCAGGGGCGGCACCATCTCGGTTCCCGGCGTCTATGTTGGTCTGGTCGATCACATCCCGTTTGGCGGCGATGAATAAGGGACCGGCTTTCCGGATGGGCCAGACGCATACGCAACGCTACCTGGAACCTTTATTGGCCATGGTCCAGAACGGCGCAATCGATCCCTCCTTGTGATTACCCCCGGGCCGATCTGAAAGCAGGGCCGGATCTCTACAAGACGTTCCGCGACAAGCAGGATGGCTGTATCAAAGTCGTGACGCGGCCTCACAGCTAAGACGGGCAAGGCGACCGACACTCACTGCAATCACAAGGGAACATTCGCGTCGACGGCCGGTTAGGTGCCACTTCCGTAACGGTCACCTGCCGTCAAAGCGAGCCCATGATGAACCACGACCAGCATGACAATGTACCAGACGCAGCGCGCAGACTTGTCGTCGGAAGCATGGCGGGAGGAATTCTCGCCGCTTATGCTTCCACGGCGTCAGCCGATACGGGAACAGTGCCTGCTAAAGCAGGCCCTGCGAGCCCGATGCTAAAACAGAATCCGGTGACGCAATATCACCAGCCGCCTTTCAAGCCACAGGAACAGAAGTGGCCGGGTTTGGCCAGCAAAATGGTGCCGCGCCCGGACCACGGCGAAACGACCTACAAAGGATCAGGCAGGCTTGCCGGCCGCAAAGCGCTGATAACCGGCGGCGATTCCGGTATTGGTCGTGCGGCGGCGATTGCATTCGCGCGCGAGCGTGCGGACGTTGCTTTCTGCTACCTCCCCGAAGAACAGGAAGACGCCGACGAACTGGTGGACCTAATAAAAGCGGCAGGTCAAAAGGCTTGCCGGCGATATCCGCAATGAGGCCTTTTGCAGAAAGCTGGCCGATGAAGCAGCAACGACCCTCGGCGGTCTCGACATCCTGGTCAGCAACGCTGCCCGCCTCACTCGAGTCCACGGTCCTCAAAAAGGGCCGCCAAGGCCACCGCTCCTTAGGCGTGGTGGGCTTTCAGACTGTCTACAGGAGGAACCAATGGCTGGCGATGAAATAGAAAGAAGGCGACTGCAGATGTTGATCGAACAATATCTGGAGACCCGTAAGCGACGGCACGATTTCGTGTCGATCGCGAATGCCGAACTCGCGATCAAGGCGGTCATGCCGCATTGCCCGGTGTCAAACGCAGCGTTGGCAGAGATGATTGCCGCTGGCGCCGTCACTTACGGCCTTGGCGTCCTATTCGACGCGAAGCAAACCGAGGGCGAACTGCCCGTTGTTTGCTAGGCTCATCGCCTGACCAATCGTCGCGCGGTCGCGAAGTTTCGCCCGGCTCTGGAATACGCCAGACCGGGAGCATGCCAATCGTGCCGGCCGGATCGCAGGCACTTGCCGGCGACGCCGTCTCGGGCCTGGACCCGAATGTCGTCGCATATCTGTTGAAAAACCCGTGTCTTTGTCCCACGAGAAGTGCGTTACCGGGCTTCTCGTTGGGTTGGCACCGTTCCGCTGTCCTGGTGTCTTGCCAAAGCTGTCGGTTGAACACCGAGCATATTTCGCACGGCCTCGACCAGCGCAGCAGCCCACACGGGTTTTGACAGCATCTTGTGATGACGCAAATCTTGCGGGATGTCGGATGCCGTGTACCCACTGACGAAAACAAACGGAATTCCGCGTTGCGCTAGAAGAGGGACAAGGGCAGCGCTGGTCTCGCCGCCGAGACCAATGTCCAGGACCGCGGCAGATATGACTTCACTCTCGATCAGCTTTTTCGCGCGAGCAACGGACGGCACTGGCCCGGCGATGGCGAAGCCGGCCTCTTCCAGGATTGCGCGGTGCTCCTCCGCGACCAGCCATTCATCTTCGACGATAAGGATACGAGATGCAGTCACGTTTCGCTCTCCCGATGATCAAACGGAAACTCAATCCGCAAGCTCAAACCATCGGAACCGAAAGATGTTTCAAAATTTCCGCCAAGCCGATACTCAATTTCGCCTTTTACCAGCGAAAGACCAAATCCCGTCTTCTCAGGTGGAGTGACAGCGGGACCGCCGCTTTCTAACCATTCGAGCTGAAAACCGTGATCCGACGCCGACCAAGTCACGGACACCACGCCGTTTGGCACGGACAAGGCGCCATATTTTCCAGCATTCGTGGCAAGTTCATGGATCACCATGCCAAGCGACAGGCCCTGCTGAGGCTTGAGCCGAATGTCCTCGCCTGTGGTGTTGATGCGTTCCAGCCCGAACGGCTCGACTTCCTGCCGCACGATTTCCTCTACCGAGACCTCTTTCCAGCTTTCGCGCGAGAGCACTCCGTAGGCCCGCGCCATGGCGCGCAGGCGACCGATGAGCGCTTCGGCGAAAGCCTCCGAAGAGGGAGCATTTTTCAGGGTCTGACTGGCAATGCTGACCGTAACGGCCAGCATGTTCTTGACCCGATGATTGAGTTCCGAGATCAATACCCGCTGGTGGGCTTCGGCTTCAGCCATGGTCGTCACATCGACAAAGGTCACCACCACACCCTGGATTTTCCGCACGCTGTCGCGGTAGGGGATCAGCCGCACGAGATAGTGGATGCCGTCGCTATCGCGCGGTAGCTGGTGCTCGATCATCTCGCCGGCCCTGAAAACCTGCGCGATATGGTCGCGCAGGTGCGGATAATCGAGCCGGCTGGCAAGATCGGTAAGCGGTCTTCCGATGTCGGTCGGCAGCAAATTGAAGAACGAAGACGCCGCCGGCGTGAAGCTGCGGATAACCAGCTTGGTATCGAGAAAAACAGTCGCGATCTGTGTGCTCTCGAACAGGTTCTTCAGATCGCTGTTGGCCCGATCGAGATCCTCGATCTTGGAAACCAGTTCGGCATTGATTGTGTTCAATTCCTCATTGAGGGACTGCATTTCTTCCTTGGAAGCCTCAAGCTCCTCATTGGAGGACTGGGCTTCTTCGTTGACGGAGACGAGTTCCTCATTGGAAGATTTCAACTCCTCCAATGCGGTCTCATATTCTTCGATCGTCGATTGCAGGCGCTCGCGCGTATCGCGGAGCTCGCGCTCGAAATCAGCAATCCCGGATGGCTGACGAACCTTTAGAGCCTCCAGCCGCGGCTGCGGCTGGCCCACCGGTTCGAACAGGACGAGAAACAGCGGCTCGCCGCTGCCGCGATCAACCAAGGGCTCGATCGTCAATGTGACGAATTGGACACGATCTTCATCTTCTTCAATGGCTATCGCTTCGCGCACAACCGTGCGCCGGCCTTCGGCCGCTTCCCGCAAAGCGCCGCGCAGTTCCAGACGCAGGCCGCTGCGTGCCATTGTAAGCAATTGTCTGCTCGGCACCCCTTGCGGCGGCTCGAGATATTTGCCGGTTCTGACCGAGTAATAGACGACATCTCCATCACCATTGATGACGACATGGGCCGGAGCGTAGCGTTCGAGAACATGGGCTTCAACGGTTTGCCTTAGGGAATAAGACAAGCCGCGGCGGGCATGAGTGTCATTGGCGCTGGAAAAGTTGCTTGCAGGCGCAGCATTCAACAAGATCGGCAGCCGCGGCGGCGCCGTATGTTCTCGTGCCTTGAATATCCGTTGTTTCTTGTCGACCGGTGCAAACAGATCGGCATGCTGGCTTATGCTCTCGGAGGTGCCAAGGAACAGATAGCCGCCGGGCTTCAGCGAATAATGGAAGGTCGGAATAACCTGCTTTTGCACATCGGGGCCGAAATAGATCAGCAGGTTCCGGCACGACACCATGTCCATGCGCGAGAAGGGTGGATCGCGGATGACGCTGTGCGCCGAGAAGATGCAGAGATCACGTACGCTCTTGCTCAAGATGAAACTTGTGCCGTCATTGCTGAAGAAGCGTTCGCGACGTTCAGGCGAAACGCCCGCAAGCAATGACTCCGGATAGCGCGCCGAACGTGCGATGCCCAACGCCGCGTCATCGATGTCCGTGGCGAAAATCTGGATGCGCGGCACAGCCGAAAGTGTATCCATATGCTCGCGCATCAGCATTCCGATCGAGAAGACTTCCTCGCCGGTTGCGCAGCCGGGCACCCAGACGCGGATCGTATCGTTGGCGTCCTTGCCTTCGAAAAGTTTGGGGATGACGGTTTCTTCCAGGGTCTTGAAAGCGTCCGTATCGCGGAAGAAATTTGTCACGTTGATCAGCAGGTCGCGAAACAGCGACCGCACTTCCTCCGCATTTGAACGAAGCAACTCTATATAGGCATCGATCGCGGTGTTCTGTGTTATTTGCATGCGTCGCCTGACGCGGCGCAAGAACGTCTTGGCCTTGTAGCCCGAGAAATCATGTCCCGAATGGCTGCGCAGGATCGCGTAGATTTCTTCCTGGCCCTTGCGGAGTTTCAAAGCACTGGCCTTGCCATCGTCAGCTTCAAGCTCGTCGAGCAGTTCAAAGCTGTGGGCAAATTCCATGAGTTTCGCACCCATCTCATCGGCCGGGATGGCGATATCGATCAGACCGGAACTGATCGCGCTGCGCGGCATGTCGGGATTGCTCGGACCCGACTCGTCGGAGAGTTGCGCCAGCGTCAGGCCGCCATGCTCCTTGATTGCCTTGATGCCCAACGTACCGTCGGAATCGCCGCCCGACAGGACGACGCCGACGGCGTATTCGCCCTGATCCTCGGCCAGCGCGCTGAAAAAGATGTCGATGGGCTTGCGCTCCCTGGACACCGAATTCGGTTGGCGCAGCTTTAGGCTGGAATTTTCGATGGTGAGGATCGCGTTGTGCGGCATCACATAGACGGTGTCAGGATGGATATCCATTGCATCTTCAGCGACACGAACCGGAATTCCGGTGTAAAGCGCAATCACTTCGTGCAGCAGACTTTCCCGTTCCGGGCTGAGATGCGTGACGATCACGAACGCCATCCCGCTCGAAGACGGCATCCCGCGAAAAAATCCCTCCATGGCGGCAATGCCGCCCGCAGAGGCGCCAATACCGACTATGGGGAACCTCGGCAGCTTTTGCATCAATTGTCCTGCTTCAGTGAAATGCAACGCGGCAGCGCTGATTTCGATCCAATGTGTAAACCGTTCCTGGTCGAATTCCCATCCCGCACCGCCGATAGCCACGGAACCGATGGACGCGACCGCCGTTTAAAGCCCGGAGGGCTGCTATGTTATTAGGCATGCGAATTCTGCTCGTCGAGGACGAATTCTTGCTGGCAAGCGAACTTGCCTCTTATTTCAGCGATTGTGGGGCGACCGTTTTGGGGCCGGTGTCGTCAGTCAGCCGGGCTCGACGATATATCGATTCAGCGGACGGGGCGGTGCTGGACATCGATCTTAACGGTGAGACTGTTTTTCCCCTCGCCGATGAGCTGACGGACAGAGGCATCCCGTTCGTATTCTTCTCCGGAAACGATCAGATCACCCTACCGGAGCGGTTCCGGTACACCCAAAACCTCTCCAAGCCGGCCGGGTTCAGGACGGTTGCCGGGATCCTCGCCGCGCAATCAACAGCGCTTGGTGAAGACAATGTTTTCCGCGCTCTTCCAAAACTGAGGCTGTCCGCGCGGCTGCTGCTGGGCGACCCACAGGCGGCCGATCGCCTCGTCGAACGGACATTGAAGGCGGCGCTGGAGGAGCGGTTGTCGACGCGGCATGACCTTCCCTTGAGCGAATGGCTCAATACACTCATGGAGGAGGTGCTCCGCAACGACAGGTCTGGCATCATGAATTGAGATTGTCCGATAGTTTGCCGCAGGCCGCCCTGTCGACCGCCCCCGCTACGGTACCCCTCCCAAGAGCGCTTCGCTTCGTCTTGCAAATACGGCCGCATTCCTGCTAGAAATCCTCGTGGCCAAACCTCCGCAAACCAAACCTGACTCATTCCGCGATCCTGTTGAGGGCGACGCACTCGCAGCGCTGCTCGACGAAATCGCGGAAGAGGAAACACCTGAACGGCTGTTGAAGCTCGCCCTTGAGCTGCAGCAGCAACTGCTGTTGTCAAAGCAGCTGAAAAATCCCAACTGAACGGCCTGCAGCTAGGCATCTTGATGTGCCTCGAGTTCCACGATGGCGTCATCGCCTCGTTCGCCAGACCGATGCTGCTGCGGTAATCTTTCTGCGCTCGATGTGGGCGAAACCCCAGTCTCAATAGCTCAGCGGTTCCTGCGCCCAGAAGGCCCTGATCCCATCATGACGCCGATGAGACGACCAGGAAGATCAGGGCCAACTTGGGTCGCAGCCCAAGGTCGATCACTGCTGCCCTGGCATCTCGGTATTTTCTTGCGGGTTCTTTTTAACGCCGGGCGCGGGTGATGTCTCGGCGGGGGCATTGCCGCCTTGGTTCTGTTCCGGGGTGCGCTTTACTGGCGATGTCTGCCACGATCCGCCTGAAAGGGGTATGAACACAAAGAAGGCTAGCAGTGCGACGAAGATCACAGCCGCAATGACGACGCCCCACCCGAGTACATTTCGGGTGCCACGCTGTTCTTCCTTCCGGGACACATGCTCCGTCATCACTGGACTCCTTTGTGTCATTCGATGAAGTACAAATTTATCGTGCAGATCGACCGCACGGTCTGCTCTTCCCCGGCGCCGGCCACCGGCACAGCTGAAGAAAGCTGAAGCTAATCTTCTCCAGCTTTTCGGCTGCCTGGTTTGGCGGCCCGCTTTGGGGCTTTCGGCACTGCCGGTTTCCGCTCGGGTGCAGGCGGATTGATCGCCTCGTGCGCCAACGGGGCTTTGCGCAATCGCGCCGTTTTCTCTTCCCGCGCTTTGCGCTCGGCTTCCATTACTCCTTGTGCGTAGAGGGTGGCTCGTGCGTCTCTGTCGTTTGCGTATCCACTGGCCGCCATAGTCAGCCCTCCGCCTTGTAATTTCTTGCTTCCTTCTTGGCTCCGTCTTTGCCGTGCTCGGCTGCAAGCTCTTTGGCCTGCCCGGGTGACACGTCGGTGGCTTCGGCCAACTTGATTGCCTCTTTTTCAGAGAGATCACTGTCCTTTCGCGTGGGGTTCCTTGTCATCGCAGATCTCCTATCAGAGCCCAAACGACCGGACCGGCGGTGTGTTCCGTGGAACCTTCGATAGTCCACCGATTGAGGCGGGCTATCGCGCTTCCGTCAAACGAGCGAAAAGGTTCTGATGCGGACGGACAAGATACACGATCAGCTTCAAGGCCTTTCGAACTGCTAGGCAAGCCGGGTTATGGCCGGGCTATGACCGCGTGGGACGCGTGACACACGGACGGATTCAGGCATCGATGCCAGGCGCTAGTTCTCGCCCGCGAGCGTGGCGAGAAATGACCGCCGCCATTCTGCTGCGTCATTGCGCGTGATGCGCTTGAGCAGTGCACTATGCCTTGCAATTCTTTCCTCAAGCGGCATCGCGAGCGCTTTTGCGATCGCGTCAGCAACCTCGTCGACCGCATACGGGTTCACGATCAAGGATTCGGCAAGTTCTTCGGCCGCACCCGCAAAACGCGACAATACCAGCACTCCGGGATCGGCTTCGTCCTGCGCGGCTATGTATTCCTTGGCGACGAGGTTCATTCCGTCACGCAGGGGCGTGACCAATCCGACCTGGCTAGCGCGCAACAGGCCAGCAAGCCGAGAGCGTGATACGGCACGGTGGATGTAGCGGATCGGGGTCCAAGCCAAATCCGCGTATCTTCCGTTGACCGCGCCGGCGGTTGCCTCAAGCTGGGCCCGGATGTCGGCATAGGCGCTGACCTCCTCGCGCGTCGGCGACGCAATCTGCAAATATGTTGCCGCCCGCTCGTGTTCCGGATGCTTTTCCAAAAGACGCGCGAAAGCCTGCATGCGGCCGGGGAGACCCTTGGAGTAGTCCAGCCGATCGACGCCGATGATTTGCTTGAGGCCCAGAATCTGGCGGCGCATGGAATCAATCTGCACATCCTCCGCCGCCTCATTGGCCATGCGTGCGATTGAATCGACGTCGATGCCTATCGGAAAACACCTCGATAACACCGTGCGGCCGTTCATCTCAGCCGAACCATTGATATCAAAAGTAATGGAGTTGGCCGCCTGCACTGAGCGCCGGAAATTCCCCACGTCCGTTTCGGTCTGGAATCCCACGACGTCATACTGAAGCAGATCATCGATGAGTTCTTCATGGTCGGGCGTGGCTACAAACAGGTCAGGCGGCGGGAAGGGTATGTGAAGAAAGAAACCGATCCGATTCCGGACTCCCAGCCGCCGCAACTGGGCGGCCAAGGGGATAAGGTGGTAGTCGTGAACCCACACCAAGTCGTCGTTGCCCGACAGCAGTCCTGCGAGCGCCTTCGCGAACCGCGCATTGATCTGCCGGTAGGCGTGTAGAAACTCTGCCCGGTGGTTCACCAGGTCGAGTCGGTAATGAAAAAGCGGCCACAGCGTGCTGTTGGCATAGCCATTGTAATAGAGCGAATACTCCTCATACGGCAGGGTAAGCGCAGCCGTCTCGATCTTTCCCACGCGTTCCAAGCGGATTAGCGGTTCGTCGCTCGCGGCGTAGTCCTGATACTCGGCGCTTGCTCCTAGCCACAGGCCTCCACGCTCGGCCAACGCATCCCCGATGCCTACAGCAAGTCCGCCGGCTTGCGACAGATCGCGAATGTTCCCCAGCCTGTTCGAGACGACAACCAGACGACGCGGGATGGCGCGATCGCCAGTTGGCTCCCCACCTACTGCGTCGCGCTCAAGAGGGTCACCAACCGTTTGCGAAGCCTCGTTGAGAATTTCATCCGGTCGCTGCAACAAGAGCAAATCCTGAGCGTGAAGATCGCTTGGGGAACGGTCCGCGCGTGCGATTGTTCCCGACGTAAGTGTCCAGCCGGATTCGCTGGTTCTCGGCCCGCTCGGGCGCCTTTTTCAGCGGCTCTCGCAGGATCGTCGTCGGACACACCGGTGATGAGACCCCGATCCAGCACGCCGAGCAGCCGCTTTGGCGACGGCCGGACTTACCGCTTTGGTATTCATGCTGCCGGATCCCCTGCCCTGTCATATCAACTCCCCACCTTGGCAAAAGCCCCAAGTGACCAAACCGTCAGTCCACCTCGATTACCTTGCGCGTCGGCTTTCGTTGGCGGGGCGGCTGCTTTGCGGCTACGGGCGCGGGCGGGGTCTGCGCTATCGATGCCTCCAACAACTGTCGCTGTTCTCTAAGCCGCGCCGTCTTGGCTTCCCTGGCATGCCGCTCCGCTTCCAACAGCAACTTGGCTTCTCGATCCGCCCTCTCGATCTTTTCCCTGTCGACGCGTCGTGTTTTCAAGGTCGCCTCCTTTGGTCAGACGGCGAACAAAGTGCGGACCTGAAAAAATGTTCCCAACAAATTAAGGCCTGATCTGCCTCAAATGATATTGACCAGCAGCCCGCCGGTTGCGCGCATCTGCGGCTCTGTGACGTCCAAAGGAACTGCTTGCCGTCTGCGGCGTTACGCCACCACGCTTGCGGGAAGATTACCATGGACGACAAACCCCGAACGACGATCAGAAAACCGGCCCGGATTGATCGAGGGCATTGCTTTTGCGGAGCCATCACAGCTGAATTCAGTGGCGATCCCTTTTGGATTTGTTTCGACCACGACGATGACTGCCGACGAGCGATCGGCAGCCCACTGACGATCTGGATTGGCTATCGTCCAGATCAGGTCCATTGGCTCGGCCCAAAACCAAAAACATTCTCGAAAACCAGGGGCGTCGTGCGCTCCTTCTGTTCGGAATGTGGCACCTCGATTGGGTACACCGATGAAGGCTTGCCAAACGAGTTCTACATCTCGATCGGATTCATGGACGCGCCCGAGAAGTTCCATCCCCAAGCCCAGGCCTATTGGGAAATGCGACTGCCGTTTATCAGGATGGATGACGGTTTGCCTCGCGTCGAGGGCTACACCCGAGCGCGCGACCCCACCCTGGGCAATCCCAGAGACCGGTGAGGCAGGAGGTTGGACTTTGGGCCGCGTACCTGCAAGCCAGCGCGAACCGACGTCGTCATGCGGCGAGCTTTGCTGAACCAATCCGTTTGATGGCACTGCTGATCGACCGTTCGCCATCGTCGTAGTCAGCCCAGGCGACGGTCTTTTTCAGGTGGCCCGGGACCGTGCGAACGGTGTATTTTTTCGGATCGAGATCCGCCTTCACCTGACTCCAAGTCAGCGGCATGGATACAGTCGCGCCTTCCCTGGCGCGAGGGGAGAGAGGGGCGACGGCTGTCGCCATGCGATCATTCCTGAGATAGTCGAGAAAAATCCGGGATGTCCGCAGCTTCTTGGCCATGTTGACGAGGTAGAGATCCGGGCTATCTGCCGCCATCTGGATGCAGACGGCCTTTGCGAAGGCCTTGGCCTCGGCCCATGTCGTCTTGCTGCGTTGGGCCGTCAATGGCGTCACGACATGCAAGCCTTTGCCGCCCGTGGTTTTGCAGAAGCTCACCAAGCCCAGATCTTCGAGACGATCGCGCATTTCCTTGGCTGCCGCGACCACCTTCGCAAAAGGGACTTCCGGACCGGGGTCAAGGTCGAAGACAAGTCGGCCAGGTATTTCGGGATGACCCGGCTGGCAGTTCCAGGGGTGAAGCTCAAGGCCGCCTATCTGGGCGATCGCGGCCAGACCCTCGACGCGGTCGATTTGCAGATACGGTTTGTGGTCGCCGAAGACTTTCACCAGTTCCAGCAGATTGGATGTGCCTGGCATTGCGTGGCGCTGGAAAAACTGCTCGCCGGCGTAGCCATCCGGCGCGCGCACGAGTGAACAGGGACGACCTTTGATATGTCTGATCATCCAGGGGCCAACGGTCTCGAAATATTCTGCAAGATCGAGCTTGTCGACGGGCTGACCGTCGCCGGCATTCGGCCAAAGCGGCTTGTCCGGCTTGGAAATGATGACGCCCATGACAACCGGGCTTTTTCCTGTCTTGCCAGTCACCTTGGCAGGGTCGGCAATCGGCGTCTCTTGAGGATCAGCTGGACGCTCGGCCTCGACGTCTTTTGCGGGCTTGTCTTCACGCAGGCCTTTGAAGGCGGCCTGCCGGATATTGCCACCCCCGGTCCAGCCGGCGAACTCGATTTCCGCGACCAATTCCGGCTTCGTCCAGAAGACGGTTGAATTCCTTTTCGGTGCGCCATCGCCGGTAAACGGCGACGTCGCGGCTTTCATCTCCTGCAGCCTGGGCATTAGCTGCTTGACCTTTGCCTCGCTGAACCCGGTCCCCACACGGCCGATATAGGCGAAATGTTCACCGCGATTGACGCCGACGAGCAATGACCGGAATTTGCCGTTGGTCGTCGACCAGCCGCCGATGACCACCTCATGCCCGGCGCGGCATTTCGATTTGGCCCAGGTGTCGGTCCTCCCCGAAACATAGGTTGCATCGGCCCTCTTGGAGACAATCCCCTCAAGCGAAAGGCGACAGGCAGAACGCAGCACCGCGTCGCCGCCATTGCTGAAGTGCTCGACATAGCGGATGAGATTTTGCGCGCCGCGATCGACTTCGCCGAGCATCTCGCTCAGACGTTCCTTCCGTTGTGAGAGAGGCATCTTTCGCAGATCGACGCCATTTGCGAAGAGCAGGTCAAAAGCAAAGTAGATCAGGTCTTTCGTCCGGCGCTCCGACAGCGCCGCCTGCAGTGCGGCAAAATCGGGCGCGCCGTTCTCGTCAAGCGCTACGATTTCGCCGTCGATGATGACGTTGGGGAGGCTGGCGGCCTCCTTTGCGATGGCGCCAAATTTCTCCGTCCAGTCAAGACCCTTGCGGGTCTTAAGGGCGATGTCCTTGTCTTCCACGCGCAACTGGACGCGATAACCGTCAAACTTGATTTCGTGAACCCAGTTCGTCCCGGCCGGCGGCCGGGAAAGCGTTGCGCAAAGCTGTGGTGGGATGAAGTCGGGCATCTTCGCCGCTGAGGCACCAGCGGCTCGCTTCGGCCGCGGAGCAGGCTTTGCCGACTTGGCGGCGCGCTTGTCGGCATGGCCGCGCTTGCTGTCCCAAACGGCATCCGCATCGGCCGACGATGAACCTTTCATCATGAACGGCTTCGGACCTGCCCCCTTTCCCGCTGCAATCCTTTCCATGCTCCGACCGGAGGCGACGGATCGGTCCTGAGCCAGCACCGCATCGCCATTGCCCTCTGTCGCGTATTTGTCGCGGTGTTTGATCAGCAGCCAGTTGGTCCGCTTCCCGCCATTGCGGTCATGCTTCATGCGCACGAGGACGAAGCTTCCATGCAGGCGCTTGCCCTGCAGCGTGAATTTCAGGTCGCCTTTTTCCAACGCCTTTTCGGGAGACATGGCGCCTTCCGGTTCCCAATATCCGCGATCCCACAACTGCACCGTGCCGCCACCATATTGTCCTTTGGGAATTGTGCCTTCGAAGTCGCCGTACTCCAGCGGGTGGTCCTCAACCTCCACGGCAAGTCGTTTGTCGTGAGGATCCAGTGATGGACCTTTGGTCACAGCCCATGATTTGAAGACCCCGCCAAGCTCGAGGCGAAGATCATAGTGCAGCCGCGTGGCCGCGTGTTTTTGGATGACAAACCGAAGTCGATTCGAACCCGCAATCGAGCTTTCGCCGCTGGGCTCTTTCGTCTTCGCGAAATCCCTTTTGGCCCGGTAGGTTGAAAGCTCGCCCGTTTTCATGGAAGTGCCCCGACTAATGACGCAACGCCGGACTCAACGCAGTGGGTGAGATTTGGTTCGGTTCATGGCCGAGACGGCGCCGATGCTGCTTTTCCGCTTCAGAGTGGCATCGCCGTCAAATGTAGGCCTTCACGGAGACTACACGTCATGTCGTCACCGCTGACGTTAAGGTTCCTTGGTTTGCCCAACCATTTTTGCAAGCTCTGAAAATGGTGGGATGTCCAGTTCGCCTTGCGCGTTGTTTGCGATCTGCAGAAGCCGGATCGGGAAGCAGATCGCGTCACGGTTGGCCGGTGACATGTCTTCGTAGGTCCGCTCGTCACTTGTCATGGACGCCTCTGCCTTTCGCAGGGCGGTATCGATCTCGTCAATTGACAGCAGACCTTTGTGAACGAGCAGATTGTTGATTGACGCGACCGCCATCATCAACCCTTCAAGCTGAAGATTGGCAACGTTCATGGCTTAACCGTGTTTCCGCCGCCCGGCCTCGCCGGGGCGTTCTGGCCATCGGATTGGTGCGTCTTGTCATCCACCTCATTGACTGGCCGCGTCAGACCGACCCCACTCTTGGGTTTCTTGTTGCCGGCCGCATCCTGAGAGAACGCATCCGAAGGATCAGGACCTGTTCTAGCCGGGTACTTCGTTGCGCCGGTCTCGCGACGGTTTTCATTATCAGGCATTTTTGATCACTCCAATCGGATGACCGATAACCATTACGAGCCCGGCGAGTTCCGGCGCCGCATGGAACATTTCTGGCCGTTCGTGCAGAGACAAGCGGGCGTGTCTCGGCAATCGCGCCTCGCGCACTGGCGGCAGGTCTCGCTTTCGTTGCCGACAGCACTAGGTTGCTTGTTGAGGTAAAAGGAATTCCCCATGCGGGTGGCACGCGAAGCCTGGGTTCTTGGCAAGGAGAGCATCCTCGGATTCATCAACGACAATGCCCTCAGCCACGGTGCGGCGATGGCGTTCTATGCCGTTACGTCCCTGGCCCCGATCTTGTTGATCGTTGTTGCGATTGCTGGACTTGTCTTTGGGCATGAAGCAGCTCAACTCGCTCTGTCGGCCGAAATCGCAGGCGTGATGGGATCGCAAACCGGCGACCTTCTGCGCAGCACCATCGAAAGCGCTTCTCACAGAACCGCCGGCACTGTTGCCACCTTGGTGGGCATCGTCACCCTCTTCGTGACAGCCTCCGGGGTGTTTGGCGAAATGCAGCTTTCGCTCAACACAATCTGGAAGATTGACCCACCACCCATGTCTGTGTCGCGATTGGTGCGGGCGCGGGCGGCCAGCCTGGGTCTGGTTGCAGCGTTGGGATTTCTACTGCTTGTCTCGTTGGCGGCGAGTGCCGCCATTTCCGCGCTTGGCGCTGTCATCAACGCCCATCTGCCGTTCGGCACGATCATTCTCGCGTCGATAAACGGCATTGTATCATTCGTGCTGATTTCCGCTCTGTTTGCCGCGATCTTCAAGATCCTGCCGGACCGGTCGCTCGCTTGGCGCGACGTCGCAATTGGCGCGGCAGTGACCGCTTTGCTCTTTACCATCGGCAAGTCGCTGATTGGCTGGTATATCGGAACCAGCGCGATCGCATCCTCCTATGGCGCGGCGGGTGCACTGCTGGTCGTGCTGCTTTGGGTTTACTATTCGTCGGAGATCTTCCTGCTCGGCGCCGAGTTCACACGAGCCTATTCCGTCCGTCTCGGCAGTCGGTCCGACCTTCAACCGATAATCGAGGCAGAGAGCCCGTCGCGACAGACATCGAACCTTGGGCCAACCATCCAACGCGAGGTGCAGGCCTGGATTGTGATCACGGGTTTGCTGACCTTCGTGGCGACACGGGTCTGGCCATCGCGGCGATCTTAGCTGCTTCCCACCAATTCTGTTTCTTTGGAACGCAACCCGGACGAGGGAATTGCATGGGAACAGGAGGTTGCCCATGCCAAAATTTCGCTTTGAGACGACAGTATCCGGCCAGACTACCGCATTCGAGGAAGAGCTAGCCAGCGCCGAGATGGCCAGTCCGAGAGCAATAGAGATGGCGCGCGTAGCAATGGCGGCGGACCTTGGGTCAGGGACCAAGCAATCGGGATCGACTATCAAGGTCTACGATGAAGCGGGATATCTGGTCGCCACAGTCAATTTTTCCGATGTGTTGCCGAGTGATCCGGACGCCGGACAGCATGGGACTGGCGACGCGGTTGTCGAAGAACCGGGTGTGATGCGGTCTGGCTGGTAGATCAGGGTTTCACGTTTCGCTCACGCGATTCCCCGGGAGCGCAATCGCTGGGATCGCCGGGTCCTCGGCCATCGTCAGATGCTAGAGCTGAGATTCGATCGGAAGGTGACGGACGAAGGCCGCCAGGATACGGCGAAAAAATCCGGCCTCTGGTTCATGCGTATAGTTCTGAATCTTGCCTTCGCCGCATCCATGCCAATGCAGAACATTGTGCTTCAGTTCGAGCCGATAGCTTGTTTCCGGAGAGATCTCTGATTGGAATCGATGCCGCAGCTCGGCGACCAATTTCGGATCCTCAAACAGCACGCCCATTTCCGAATTCAAGGACACTGACCGTGGATCGAAGTTGAAGGAACCGACGAAACCGATCTTGTCGTCGACTGTGAAAGCTTTCGTATGCAGACTGGCGCCCTTCGAGCCAAACACCGAGATTGCCGAGCGCCGGTTGAACGGCTGAAGCTCGAAAATTTTGACCCCATTCCTCAGCAGCCGCTTGCGATAGTTTGCGTAAGCGCCATGGACCGCGGCGACGTCCGTGGCGGCCAGGGAATTGGTCAGAACCGAAACGTCAACACCGGCGCCGACAAGGTCCAGCAAGATCGCTGTGCCCCTTTTGCCGGGGATGAAATAGGGCGACACAATTTCCAGACATCCGCGGGTGGATTGGATGATGGGACGCAGCTCTTTCATAAGCCAGCTGCGACGTCTCCAACCACGAACCTTCTCCGGCGGATCGGAAATGACCCGCACACCATCCACCCAATGAACGTCGTTGCTGGCCGCAATAAACTCTGTGATCGAGCCCCGGTTGCCGATGCCGTTCAGGAATTTGGGATCGGGGCCGGTATCGCTTCCTTCAAGCCAATTGGCATGCTCATGCTGAGCCACTGATCCCAAGGTTTTGATTGGCTTGGCTTCATTGCAAGCCCAGAAGGCATCGAATATCGCCGCGGTTTGCCGTACCGCAGGCCCCAGGAGCAGCAGATCGAGGTCCCGGAAATTGGTTTCTGCCGCATCGAAATAGGCATCGCCAACATTCCGACCGCCGACAATGGCAAATTTGTCGTCGACGATCCAAGCCTTGTTGTGCATCCGTCGCGTCAATGCAAAGAGCCGCAACAGCACTTCCACACCACGCATGATCCGGCCGCGCCTGATACCGCTCGGATTGAACAACTTCAATTCGATGTTTGGATGGTTGTTCAGCGCCAGATATGCCGCATCATTTTTACGCGGATTGACGTCGTCAAGGAGCATGCGTACCCGAACACCGCGCTCAGCAGCTCGAAAAACCTCGCGAAGCAGCAAGCGGCCGGTGTGGTCATCATGCCAAAGGTAATACATCAGGTCGAGGCTGCGCTCAGCGCTCCTTGCCGCCAGCACGCGCACGGCGAAAGCGTCATAATTGTCCGAGACAAGCAGCAAGCCGCTCTTGCCGGCCTTGATGTTGTCGTCTGCGGTTCGCGAAAGTGATACGTCCATAAAAATTGCCACCTTTGGACGGCGCTCGCTGCCATCCCGCTCAAATCATAGCTAGAACCATTCTGAGGTATTCTGGTTGCATACGCAGCGTCCAGTCACCCAATTGCTGGATGCAAGTAGGGCCAGCAATCAAGCGGCTGCAGAGCGGTCAGGAGGCTTGAGAGGCGTTGCCCCGACTGCTCTGCTGCCGCCGCGGAACTTGCGTCTCCTGCAGTCCCAGGCCCTCAGACCGCACGACCGTTGGCGGGAGCCCGATGGCGTGCGCCCCGCCGCGGCTCTTCGACGAGAATGACGTGGTCGTTGTTCTCAGTGAAGCGCAGGACCCTTTAAATTTAGATATCTCCATTATCCCGGAACCGGGTTCGGGTTTCCGAGTTAAGAAAATGCTCGCGACGGGCAATTTTCAACAGAGGAGACGGCACAATGCCCACTGCCAAGAAAGCCAATGGCAACAACAAGGACCTGGAGGACCTTTTCCTCGATGGCCTCAAAGACATCTACTATGCCGAGAAGAAAATTCTGAAAGCCTTGCCGAAGATGGCCAAAGGCGCATCCGAAGAGCAAGTTTCGGCAGCATTCGAGAAGCACCTCGCTGAAACCGAGGGGCAGGTCGAACGTCTGGAGGAGGTCTTCGAGATTCTCGGCGCGGCCGCGCGCGGCAAAACCTGCCCGGCGATCGACGGCATCCTGGAGGAAGGATCTGAAATCCTTCAGGAGTACAAGGGTTCGACTTCGCTCGATGCAGGGCTCGTCGGTGCCGCGCAAGCCGTGGAGCACTATGAGATTGCCAGGTATGGAACCCTGATTGCCTGGGCTACGACGCTCGGCAAGGATGACGTGGTTGCGCTCCTCAATGCGACACTTGAGGAGGAGAAGGCCACCGACGAGGCGCTGACTGCCCTCGGTGAAGCCGGCGTCAACGAACGAGCGGCAGAACGGAAAGCGGCTTGATTGATCGCCTACCCAACCGCCTCGGCGACCTATGTGCCGAGGCGGTCCCGCGAGATGAAGGACATGATCACGCATATCTACAAAGGACTGGAATGTTTCCTGCTTGAGTGTTCGGCCGCGCTGGTCAGGCGCCGCGCCCTTGGTGGTTCGCGCAGCGATCCTCGGCAGTTGCGAGAACAGCGCAGAGATGAGTTCAGGGCCCGCAAAGTCGCCGAATGAGCGCCAAGATGGAGAGTCGGATGGGCTTCTTTGGAAAATATTTCTCAGGACTGTTGAGCAAGAAATCGACTGACGGCAAGGGGAGCGGCGATATGCGTAAAGCTACCGGCGCGGGTCCGGCGATTGCCGCGCATTCCAAAGATGCAAAGACATCCGCTGCTTCCGGTCAAAGCACCAATGCTTCGAGCAAAAATGCAGATGGACGATGACAAAAGGCAAGATTTGGCTACCGACCCTATGTCGCATCGAATCGGCGCAAAGACGTTAAATCGTCGAGATGACCCGCATCGCAACCTTCAACGTCAATGGCGTCAACGGCCGACTGCCAGTGCTTCTCAAGTGGCTTGGCGAAACCGGCTATGACATCGTCTGCCTTCAAGAACTGAAGACCTCTGACGAAAAATTTCCCGTCGATGCGATTAGAAACGCCGGCTATGGCGCAATCTGGCACGGACAGAAATCCTACAATGGCGTGGCAATCCTCGCTCGCGGGATTGAGCCGCTGGAACGTCGTCGAGGTCTGCCGGGCGATCCCGACGATTCGCACAGCCGCTACATCGAGGCTGATGTGAATGGGCTTGTTGTCGGCTGCCTGTATTTGCCCAATGGCAATCCAGCGCCGGGGCCGAAGTTCGACTACAAACTTCGCTGGTTCCAACGTTTGATCACCTATGGCCAGGTGCTGCTCGGCGATAGCTCACCGACCATCCTGTGCGGCGACTATAACGTCGTTCCAGGCCCGATCGACGCGGCGGTGCCGGGGCGCTGGGTTGGCGATGCCGTTTACTTCCCCGAGAGCCGGAGCGCGTACGCCGAAATGCTTGCTCAGGGCTGGATCGATGCCGTCCGTCGCATTCATCCAGAAAAGGGAATTTACACCTATTGGAACTTCTCCTACCGCGGCGGGTACGATCGGAGTTCCGGGCTCCGGATGGACCATCTCTTGCTGAGTTCATCCCTATTGGATCGCCTGAAGAATGCCGGAGTAGATGCCGAAACGCGTGCATGGGACAAGCCGAGCGATCATGCCCCAGCCTGGATAGAACTTGATTGAGCTTCCTCGGCAAGGAGCCTGAAGACCTAGTGGCGCTCCTTCGTGATTAGATTTGGCCGCATGTCATGCCAGCAATGAGGACTTCCGGCGCCAAGCGATTCAAAGGACGCAATGATGACAAACAGTCAAAAGGAAGCTGAACTGATTGCGCGTCTTGCACGCCAGCATGGCGTCACCGATGGCGCTGTCATGGCTGTCCTCGAGGCGTTGCGGCGTGGTGGTGGAACCATGGCCCAGTTCAGCCACGTCGACTTCGGAGGAATGTCACAATGGTCTTCCGGCATGACGATGGTCGGCGACGTGTTCAATGACAGCCTCAAGGCGAAGCTCAACGCTATCGCGGCGGAGCTCTCGGCCTACCTGCTCGATCATCCCGCCAAGCCAAAACGCGCCGACACGAATGTGAGCTATCGTTCTGCAGCTATGGCCCACGCCGGCTCATGGTGGCCTGAGGAGCTTGGGAGCCCGTCTGCCGCTGGTTCTCAAAACAATATGCGCTACGCAGCGTTTCCTGAGCGAAGCCGCCTGGTCATCGACGATCATGGAAAGATGGAGATTTATGACACAGGCGACCATCGCATATCCGGCGTTTCGCAGAGCCAGAGCACGGCCTCCACCCTGACCTTTGTCAGCCAGCACGGCGTGGTCCGCGTATCTGATCTCAAGCGCATATCTGCGACGTAGGCCAGGGCCGCTTCCATGCAGACAGTCACGCTCATCGGCTATCTCGCGACCGTCTGCTCGATGAGCAGTTTCACCCCGCAAGCCTGGAAAATCATCAGGACACGGGAGACAAGCGGCATCTCCGCGCCGACGTATGCCATCACTGTGTTGGGCTTCGCCTTGTGGCTGGCCTTCGGCATCATGAAGGCAGAGTGGCCGATCATAATCACGAATGGCGTCTGTCTCCTGCTGTCAGCCTTCATTCTCACAATGACAGTCCTGCCGCAGGCTGAGAAAGACGCAGTTGCCAAGGCTTTCGACCCCGACGACTAAATTAGCGCTTCCAACTTTTCAGCAGCGGACCTTGGCTGCCATATGCAGGATCCTTGCGCGGACGCCCCACGCTGGGGATGGTTGCGAGCGCATCGCTATGCTGATCCTTGCTCCTACATTCGTCATAACTCCCAAACGGAGGATACGCGCCGACAACCAAAAAATCATCGGATGCCGAGAGGCATTGGTGCCCGGTCCCTGCCGGGAGGACCGCGACGTCACCGGCCTTCAGCGACAGCGTTCGTCCTTTCTTGCCGCCAAATCGGACTTCAGCATTTCCGCGCGCAATTCCCAGAACCTCGTGTATTTGCGAATGATAGTGAACGTAATCATAGATGCCGTTTCGCCAGCTATCGCCCCATCCGTTTGCATCGAAAAGCACCTCCATGACGGCTGCTGGATCAAGTCCTTCGGGCAATTCGACGGCGCCGCGATAAACGACGAGCGGCCATGCTGGATGATTGGGTACAAGTCCATCATCCTTGAACCAGAACTCATTCGACTTTCGCTGCCTCACAAATCCGGCGACAGCTTGCTTGCGCGGTCTTGCGAAACCGGTGACGTTCTCGATCACCTTCTTGCTGGTTTCCAAAATGCTCATCGACGCTGCCTCTAAAGCAGAGGTTAGTTTAGCCGCTCGCTCAGAGCTCGACCTTCGCGTTGTCGCCCACATTCGGCTTGGCGCCGGTAAAGGCCGCAAACACCATCGTTGCGGTAGCCATCATTAGCCCCGGGCTGTCCCACAATTCGCCTTCGTCGGGTTTGACCGTTATCAGACGAATCTCGGGATCATCGGCATTATCCCACCAGGCTGAGTCAGTTTTCTCCCAGAGCTCGGCGATCTTTTCCCTATCATTTGTCACTGTGGCCGGGCCTGACATCGTGACGTATTTGTAGTGGCTGTTGTCACTCCAGGCCAATGTGACCTTTGGATAGGTCGACAGCTGCTTGCTCTTGGCGCTGTCGTCATTGACGAGGAAGTATATGGCGTTTTCTTCACGGACCACACGCGCAGATAGCGGACGGGCTCGATTGTACTCGCCGTCCCAGGTCACAAACATGCAGACGTCGATGTCCTCGGCGAGTTCCCAGATGCGGTCTGTTGCCTCGGCGGGCGTGAGGTCCGTCTGCTGCTCTCGGCGGTTAGCCATAAGCGTCCTCCTGCGGGTGAATATCCTCGCTTACAACTCACGTCCCGCCACGACGTTCCAACTCACTGGTTCCTTCGACCTGCTAAGCGGCGGTGGAACTTTCGAAATTGCCGGAAGTTTGGATGGCAAACGCGAGGCCATGATGGTGGACAAGACGCTTCGAACATCAAAACGGACACCCGAGCAGGACGCAAAGGGTCAGTCGGAAAAGGACCACAAGGGCGGGGGAAGCGATGGCGTCGCCAGCGCCGATCCGCGGGTGATCTCCGGCAAAAAAGACGGCGACGCGACATTCCCTGTCAAGGGACCGAAGAAATAGCTATGAGCCCATTAGTCGGGCATCTGGCGGTGTCATCAATGCCACGGAGAAAATTGACGAACGGGCTGAAATCATTTCGCTAAAGCCACAGAGTCAAGGCCAGCCTTCCCGACTTGCCGCCCCCAAGTGCAATCGCGGCAATCCGTCGATCCGTCTGTGTCGCGATGACACTTTGCTAACGTCACCGACGCGGATCACCTTCAACCCTCCGGAGTTTCATGACGCGCATCGGCCTCAAGGCGCTAATGGCAGCCTGGAATCACGCGACCTTTGAAAAGAGAGCGACGTCGCATCTGGCCAAACCGTAGCGCCATCGGTGATCGGTTGTGGCAACCCGGCTCTGGTAGAACAGCGAAAGCTGACTTCCTTCGATCATCACTGTCGAGTGGCCGTTCTCGCCCGGTTGACCTGGCTCCAGCACCGGGCCGATCGAAACGTAAGGTCCGCTGACCTCGTCGGCTATGGCAAAAAACACCCGTTGCCGGTTTCCCCGAAGGCCGTCCGGAAGAAAGCACGTGGCATTGAGAAGCACCCGGCCGTCCGGCAATTCGATCAGTTGCGCGCCCTCAATGCCCCATTCGTAGTCGGGATCATCTCTGGTGTTATGGTGGGGAACATCGTTGTGGTCGAGGATTTTGCCGATCCGCTTCCACGGACCGAACCACGAGTCGGACTGGCTACGCGCCAGATAGATGTCGGGCTGAGGCACCCTGGTGAATTTTGGCATAGCCGAATAAACGAGGTAGCGCCCACCGCCAATGACTGCCGGATGCGGATCGTAAATTCCGTCCTCTTCCGTGTCCGGGATGGCCAGAATGGCCGGACTGAGGACTACCCAATGGAACCCGTCGTTGGAAACCGCATGCTCGCAACGGCCACCCGACTTCATGAATTCCGTCTGGATGAACATGTGGAAGACGCCGCACTCGTGGGTCACACCGGGAGCCGCAACACCAGTGCCGTTGATTGGAAGTTCGATCGGCTCATGCTCGGCCCACGGCCCATACAGATCGGGCGCCGTGGCATGCAAGATTCTCCACGTCTCGGTGGTGACCGTGCCGCTTGACCCGAAGACGTGCCAGACACGGCCATCGAAGACAGGACACGGGTCCTTGAGATCATCCACGCTTTGCGGATGAAACAGTGGAAAAACGTTAGTTTCAAAGTTGATGTTCATGTCAGCCCCGGAATTCGCCTCGGCAGTCGGAGACGCGCAGAGATACAGGCGAATCATTGATGTTAGGCACATTCTATAGCCAACGAGTTCAACGCAAATACGGCAATGCCGCTGTCCACCAGCATTCCTCGTTGAACCACGCTTTCAGTGGCGGCCGGGTTCCGACAGCCGCCCTCGCCTCCGCAACCAGATCCCGCTTCGTGCGTGGAACAAGCGGGCGACCGGGCCTTCTTCATTTCAGTTGGAACAACTCACCTGATCGAAAGTTAGGAGCTGGAACTAAGTAGTTCTCTCCATTCGCGATTAACAAATGTTAATCGTAACATAAATAGTGTCACAGAGGGAGTATGTCAATGGATGCGGCCTTTGGCGGGGTAACCGGCAGTCAATATGTTCGTCGCGAAAATATACTGGTCTGCTTCTCCCACTTACGATGGAATTTTGTTCACCAGCGTCCGCAGCATCTCCTCACTCTCGCATCCGCTCAGCAGCGAGTGGTCTACTTTGAAGAGCCCCTTTTCGAAGAATTGCCGCAGCCGCTGATGCGGACGAGCGTGGCATCGGAAAACATTCTAATTGTCACACCAGTGCTGCCGCTCGGCACGTCGGCCGCGAAAGCAGATGCCGTCCAGCGGAGATTTGTGCAGCAGACGATCGCTTCTATGCCGCATAGCCGGCTGATCGCCTGGTACTACACCCCAATGGCTCTTCGCTTCACGGAATTCCTCGACCCAGACATATGCGTCTATGACTGCATGGACGAACTCTCTGCGTTCAAGAATGCGCCCCCCGAGCTGGGCCAGATGGAAAAGGCGCTTCTGCGCCGCGCGGATCTGGTTTTCACCGGTGGTCTAAGCTTGTTCGAGACCAAGCGTCACCTGCATCCTGCCATCTTTCCATTTCCGAGCAGCATCGATGTGAGGCACTTTCACACCGCAAGACGGCCAGGAAGGGACCCAGCCGACCAGGCCGGCATTCCTTCCCCGAGGGTTGGATATTTCGGCGTCATCGACGAGCGGCTGGACGTCGATCTCGTGGCGCTAGCGGCAAAGACAATGCCGGACGTGCATTTCGTCATGCTCGGTCCGGTCGTCAAGATCGACCCTGCAAGCCTGCCGCAAGCCGAAAACCTGCATTGGCTTGGCCCGAAAGCCTACTGCGATCTGCCCGACTATTTGCGCCATTGGGACGCCGGATGGATGCCGTTTGCCCTCAACGAGGCCACGCGTTTCATCAGCCCGACCAAGACGCCGGAATTCCTCGCCGCGGGTCTGCCGGTGATCTCGACGGCAATCGTCGACGTGGTGCGCAGTTACGGTGCTGCCGGGCTGGTGGAAATCGCCGACTGTGACGATCTGGAAATCAAGCTGCGCTCCGTTCTTTCGCGACCGCGTCAGATGCTCCTGCAGCAAGTCGATGCCTATCTTGCGGACATGTCCTGGGAACGGACATGGAATGTCATGGCAGCTCACATTGAGCGCGCCTATCAACGCAAGAAGGTCGTGCCCCTTCGCAGGAGTGCATAGCCATGTTCGATTGGCTGATCGTCGGCGCGGGTTTCGCCGGCAGCGTGCTTGCCGAAAGGATAGCGTCGCAGCGTCAGGAAAGCGTTTTGCTGATCGATCGCCGCAGCCATGTCGGAGGCAACGCCTATGACTGCTACAATGAAGCCGGCATCCTCATCCATCGCTACGGCCCGCACATCTTCCACACCAACAGCCAAGCCATAGTGGACTACCTTTCGCAGTTCACGCAATGGCGGCCGTACGAGCACAGGGTGTTGGCGGCCGTAGACGGGCAACTGGTTCCCATCCCGATCAATCTCGACACCATCAACCGGCTTTACGGGCTGGACCTGACCTCGGCACAGCTGGAGGATTTCTTCGCGTCGCGACGCGAAACGGTGGAGGACGTCCGAACGGCTGAGGACGTCGTCGTCAGCACCGTGGGGCGCGAGCTCTATGAAAAATTCTTCCGCGGCTACACTAGAAAGCAATGGGGCGTCGATCCCAGTCAGCTGAGCAAATCCGTGACGGCACGAGTGCCGACCAGGACCAACCGTGACGACCGCTATTTCAGCGACAGCTTCCAGAAAATGCCGGCCGGCGGGTACACGCGGATGTTCGAGCGCATGCTCGACCATCCGAATATCAAGATCATGCTGCAGACCGATTTCCGTGAAATTCGTGAGAAGATACCGTTCAGGCGCATGGTTTATACCGGCCCGATCGATGAATATTTCGGCTGGCAGCTCGGGCACCTTCCGTACCGTTCGCTTCGTTTCGAGCACGTTACACTGGATTGCGAGCAATTTCAGCCGGTTGCCGTGGTCAATTATCCCCAGACGGAAGATTACACGCGCATTACCGAGTACAAACATCTGACCGGCCAGCAGAGTTCGCGGACCAGCCTGACCTACGAATATCCCACGGACATCGGGGACCCGTACTATCCCGTGCCCCGGCCCGAAAACGAAGTGCTCTACAAGCGCTATGAAGCGCTCGCGGCAAGCTGCCCAGACGTGTGGTTTGTCGGTCGGCTTGCAACTTACCGCTATTACAACATGGACCAGGTAGTCGGACAGGCTCTGGCCACTTTCGCGCGCATCCAAAAAAGCCTCCCGGCCTGGGCGCGCACGGAGGAGCCGTTGTTGGCCGAGCCGAGAAGATAGTTTCTTCCAAGACGGAAGATCGGGCGGGTATCAGAAGGAGAAACTCGATGGATACAAACTTCAACTCGGAAAGCCGTGAGATATTTATCGTCGGTTTGCGGAACGCGCACGCCATGGAAAATCAAGCGCTGTCGATCATGAAGCCTCAGGTCGAGCGTATAGAGAACTATCCGGAGGTGGCCGATCGCTTGCGCCGGCACATTCAGGAAACCGAAGGCCAGATCACGAGACTCGAGTCCGTCCTGGAGAGCCTTGGTGAGGAGCACTCCACCCTCAAGGACACTGCCTTGTCGATGGTTGGCAGCGTAGCCGCCATTGGACATTCGATGGCCGGCGACGAGATCATCAAGAACAGCCTGGCGAATTTCGCATTCGAGAACTACGAGATTGCTGCCTACAATTCGCTGCTGGTACTGGCCGACGCCGGGGGCTTCCAGGATGCTGAAAGGGCCCTCAAGCAGAACCTGAACGAAGAGGAAGCCATGGCCAACTGGCTCAAGGAAAATCTGAGCGACGTTACCATGCGATATGCCAGGCTGCGCGAGGCTGGGGCGACTGCAAAAAGCTGATGCACCGCACCGGCGCGGGCGGCGTTTCGAAACAGACGCCCGCCCGCCCCTCCCCCGTTTGAGGCCCCTTCAAGGCGTCGTGTCCGCCACGAGAAGAGCTTGCTGACGGGCCAGTTCATCTGCTGTGGGTTTGCGCAGGTGTCGCCTGCCATCAGCCTGGATGACGGAAAACAAACCAACCTCGGCATGTCGCGAATTGTCCCAGCCCGGGTAGGCCGTTATCGGGTACAGGCAAATACCCTCGATCGGCGCTCCGAGACTGATTGCGGAACGCACCTCGTCGCAGACATAGTGGAGCCAAGCCGGCCCGCCGGATCCCTCGGAGCCGGTCTCCGCAATGAACATCGGCTTGCCGTACCGGTGAGCAACTTCTAGCAACATTTCCGACAGGGCGCGGTACTCGTGGTGTCCCATCGGAATCGTCGGCCCGTTTACGTACCATTGATTGTGCGGGTAAAAATTCAAGCCCACGACATCGACAACATCTTCGCTCCCGCCCAACTCAGGTTCGACGCGGCCCAGCAACATGTCGTAAGCTTCGAACTGTCCCTGTCGGGCGTTTTCGGCCCGGCGCCGTTCGCTGCGGGTCCGGTCACGAGGGGCGATATGGATAAGCGGCTCGGCCCAGACAAATCTGCAGGCGGGATCGATCTCCCGCATTGCACGAACACCCGCGATGGCGGCCTTGACGAGGTGCCGCTTGAACCATCCATGTTTGTTCGGCCCCACGCGCGGGAAATAGCCGACCTCGACAGCCCATGCGAAAAAGGAGATTTCGTTGATGGGACACAACAGAGGCGATGTTCCGGTGATCGAACGGTGTACCTTGACGGCTTCCGCCGCGAACGAGGCATAGGCGTCGATGAAATGCAGCGAGCCCTGATCGACATGGTCCGGAGATCCGTAGTGAAAGATGTCCCAGATTACCTGAACACCTGCCGATCGGGCTGCCTCGACCATTGGCGCCCAACTTGACCAGTCATAGGTTCCGGGAGCGGTTTCGATCAAATGCCAACGCAGGCCGTCGCGGATGGTGCGAAGGCCGAGTTCGGCGCAGCCGCGGTAGTCGCCCAGGGCATGCAAATTATGCGAGGTCGCACGAATAAGATCGAGGCGAACGCCGTCCTTGCGCCGGTGCGAGGAGCATTCAAAGCCTGCCATGAAAAAACTGGCGAAGCGCGAAGCTTCCGGAACCGAGGCCTCCGTCTGGCGTCCCACTTCGCTCATTTTTCGAAGTCTCCTTTGGGCAATCGGCTTCGAACTCGGCCGCCTTGTCCGGACCGGGAACCGCGTTGGCGAAATACCGAATTCAGTCGGGCGCGCCCCATGTTCGTTGCTCAGTCCAGCTCGTCCTTGCGTGGCCGGGTAGTGCCGAACCCATTGGTAGAGCCTTTGTTCCGGTGGTGAACTGTCCGGGCGCCGCGTGCAAATGAGGAACAAGGAGGCCCGTCCCAAGTTCGGGGCGATGTACAGCCGCCGTCATCCACTCGAGCGGCTGCTCGGCAACAACAGAGGCATGGGATCACATGACCGTTCAGATTCGACTTTCCGAGATCGACCACGCCAGGCGCGAGGATCGTGGCGACGGCGCTTGGAGCATCGCACCGGACCTGGGTTACTTGCGGCTAGCAATCGTCAATGTCGTGTTCTTCGGCGCACCGGGCAGCGGAGATCGGAACTGGGTGCTGATCGATACCGGGTTGCCGACGTCTCGCAGCAGCATTCTAGCGGTCGCGGAAAAGCGGTTCGGCGTTAACGCACGGCCGGCTGCAATCATCCTGACCCATGGCCATTTCGACCATGTGGGAACGGTTCTAGAACTCGCAAATGGCTGGGACGTGCCTGTCTTCGCCCATCCACTCGAGCACCCCTATTTGGACGGAACCACATCCTATCCGCCACCGGATCCCTGGGTTGGGGGTGGACTGATGGCGCTGCTTTCACCGCTTTTTCCACGCGGGCCAATCGATCTTGGCAGCCGTTTGCAACCCTTGCCCGCCGATGGATCGATCCCCGGAATGCCCGGATGGCAATGGCTGCACACACCCGGACATGCCCCTGGGCATATCTCGCTCTGGCGCGAGCAAGACCGCTCGCTCATCGTAGGAGACGCTTTCATCACCACCGGTCAGGAGTCGGTCTATGAAGTCGCCATTCAGGATCTCGAGATGCACGGTCCGCCGCGCTATTTCACGCCAGACTGGGATGCAGCGGAAAGGTCCGTGAAGCATCTGGCTGCCTTGGGCCCCCAGATGGTCATCAGTGGACACGGTGCGGCTGCTGCGGGAGTGGGCATGCGTCAGGCTCTCGATAATCTGGCTGAGCGATTCAGGGTATTCGCCGTCCCGCCGAAATTGAAATTCGTGCGGGAGCCAGCGTCGCCGATAGCTAGGCCAATCGAGCCGCCATCGTTCTGAATGGCCAGATTGGGCCAAGGCGGGACCATCGGACAGAGTAACTCGGTCCGGCGGAACAAACCCGGCCGGCGACAGTTGGGGCACTCGCTCAGGTGGCGACACCCTGCGAAGTGCCGCGAGGTTCCGCGCCATGGGGAGGCTCAGATGGAAACCCGACGAACGCATGCCTCTAGCCCGCGTTCCCGCAAAGAGAGATTGCAGAGCCGGTGTTCTTGCCATCCAGCCCTAAGTTGACACGCCAACTGCTCTGGATCGTCGGAGGCGCATTCTTGCCCGGTTGCGCGGGGGGAGTGCTCGATCCCCAAGGACCAATTGGTGTCGGTAATCGCACGATCCTTTTGAACTCGCTGGCGGTGATGCTGGTGATCGTTGTTCCCACGCTTGTTGCACTTCTGGCATTCGCCTGGAAGTTCCGCGCCTCGAACAGCAACGCCCGCTATAACCCGGAGTTCACCTATTCGGGACGCGTGGAGTTGATCGTCTGGTCGATCCCGACGCTCACCATCCTGTTCATTGGCGGTCTGATCTACTACGGATCGTATCAGCTCGATCCGCGCAAACCGATCCCTTCTAGCCAGCCGCCGCTCGACATTCAGGTGGTGGCGCTCGACTGGAAATGGCTGTTCCTCTATCCCGAGCAGGGCGTGGGCGCTGTCAATCAACTGGTTATTCCCGCCGGTGTTCCAGTGCGTTTCAAGTTGACCTCGGCCAGCGTGATGAACACGTTCTTCGTGCCCCAGCTTGGCAGCATGGTCTACGTCATGAACGGCATGCAGACCGAATTGCATCTGCAGGCCGACCGCGAGGGCAGCTTTTTCGGCCAGTCGGCGCACTTCAGCGGCGACGGCTTCTCGGATATGAATTTCAGTGTGAGCGCGGTTTCAGCCGATGCCTTCACCCGCTGGGCGTCATCGCTGCGTGGCGGGGGCGGCGTGCTCAACGCCAACGCCTATCGCGAACTCGCCCGGCAAAGCACAAATGTGGCGCCGGCTTCCTTCGGTCATGTCCAGCCTGGGCTGTTCGAAGCGGTCGTTCAGCAGACGCTCCCACCGGGTCCGGGGCCTGCTGAGAGCGCAGCCAGCGGCGAGCCACAGGTGAGCCCAAGGGCATTACCCGCGGCGGCGGCAACGATGACCCATCATCCACAAGGCGCAGAATGACGATGCTGGGCAAGCTCGACTGGTCGGCCGTTCCTTTCGATCAACCCATCCCCCTCGGCGCAGCCCTTGGCGTCTTTCTGGCAGCAGCCGCCGTGCTTGGCTGGATAACGGTGAAGGGGTACTGGCCATATCTGTGGAGCGAGTGGATAAGCTCGGTCGACCACAAGCGCATCGGCGTGATGTACATTGTGCTGGCGATGCTCATGCTTCTTCGTGGTTTTATCGATGCTATCATGATGCGCACACAACAGGTGCTGGCGATTCACGGGCCGGGCTACCTCCCGCCGGAGCATTACGACCAGATCTTTTCCGCGCACGGCACGATCATGATCTTCTTCGCCGCGATGCCGTTCATGATCGGCCTGATGAATTTCGTCGTGCCGCTGCAGCTTGGCGTACGCGATGTCGCTTTTCCGACGCTCAATTGCGTCAGCTTCTGGCTGACGGCTTCCGGAGCCCTGCTGGTCAACATCTCGCTTGTGATCGGCGAGTTCGCGCGCACCGGCTGGCTGCCCTATGCCCCTTTGTCGGAAACCACCTACTCGCCGGGCGTCGGTGTCGATTATTATCTGTGGGCGATCCAGATCTCCGGCGTCGGCACGCTGCTCACCGGTGTCAACCTGGTGACGACTATCCTCAAGATGCGGGCGCCGGGAATGGGCTATCTGCGAATGCCGATGTTCTGCTGGACCTCGCTCGCGTCCAACCTGCTCATTGTCGCAGCCTTCCCGATCCTTACCGCCACGCTCGCAATGCTGACGCTGGACCGGTATCTCGGCTTCCACTTCTTCACCAACGAAGCCGGTGGAAATCAGATGATGTTCGTCAACCTGATCTGGGCGTGGGGCCATCCCGAAGTATACATCCTGGTGCTTCCCGCCTTCGGAATCTTTTCCGAGATTTTCTCGACTTTTTCATCGAAGCCGCTGTTCGGATACCGTTCGATGGTCGCGGCCACGATGTTCATCTGCATCGTCTCGTTCATGGTCTGGCTGCATCACTTCTTCACTATGGGTGCCGGAGCGGACGTTAATGCCGCCTTCGGCATCGCCACGTCGGTCATTGCCGTGGGAACCGGTGTGAAAATCTACAACTGGCTCTTCACCATGTATGGCGGGCGCGTTCGTTTCGACACGCCGATGCTTTGGGCACTGGCTTTCGTGACCACCTTCACCGTCGGCGGCATGACTGGCGTCCTGCTTGCCGTCCCGCCGGCCGACTTCGTGCTACACAATTCCCTTTTCCTCGTCGCGCATTTCCATAACGTCATCATCTCGGGCGTGTTGTTTGGAGCATTCGCCGGCTTCACCTACTGGTTCCCCAAGGCGTTCGGCTTCCGTTTGCACGAAGGCTGGGGAAAAGCGGCATTTTGGGTCACCTTGGCCGGCTACATGCTGGTCTTCGTACCGCTCTATATTGTCGGTCTGCTCGGCATGACGCGGCGCCTGCAACATATCGATATGGACCTTTGGGCACCGTGGCTGGTGGTGGCCGCTTTCGGCGTGGTGGTGATGATCGCCGGCGCGGCGCTGCAGATCACACAGCTTTTCGTTTCGATCCGGCATCGCGACAAGTTTCGCGACGAAACCGGCGACCCGTGGGACGGGCGTTCGCTGGAGTGGTCGACATCTTCTCCTCCTCCTGTCTTCAATTATGCACGGCTGCCTCACGTGGAAGACGAAGAGCCCTACTGGAGCATCAAGCAACGAGGGATCGAACAGAGCTCGGACGAGGAAAAGGCATATGAGCCGATCGAGATGCCTCGCAACAGCCCGACTGGCTTCGTCACCGCCTTCTTCAGCACACTGATCGGCTTCGCGCTGATCTGGCATATATGGTGGCTGGCGATCGTCGGCTTCATCGGCGCCTACGCAACCTTCGTCGTATTCGCCTGGCGCGATCATGGAGACTACCAGATCCCTGTCGACGAGGTCGCCCGCATCGACCATGACCACAAGGCAGCCCAGTTTGCCTGGCTGCGCGGGTGGGAGCGCCCGGCATGAGCGATCATGCATTCTCCAGCGTCGGCACCCAGGCACGGGACCCGTATCGGCTCAATCACACCGGTCGGCACGCGGTGCGCTCTGCGACCGGCCACGGAGAAGGCGGCCCGGCCTCAAAGTTCGTCACAGTGACTTACGGCTTCTGGATCTTTCTCCTGTCCGACATCATCATGTTCTCGGCATTTTTCGCCGCCTACGCCGTGCTCGCCAAGGCAACCGCCGGCGGACCGACAGGCAAGGATCTGTTCGAACCGACACGCGTTGCGGTCCAGACGGGCCTTCTGCTCACTTCGAGCTTCACCGGCGGCGTGGCAACACTCGCCACCCTTCGCAGATCAATGGCTGCCACGCAGTTCTGGCTTCTCGTCACGGGGTTGCTCGGGGCAGCGTTCCTGTTCCTGGAACTGCAGGAGTTCGCGGCAATGATCGGCGAGCAGGCAGGCCCCTCGCGCAGCGCATTTCTTTCTGCCTTCTTTGCGCTCGTTGGCTGCCACGGTGCCCACGTCGGTCTCGGCCTGCTCTGGCTGGGAACGATGATGGCGCAGCTGTGGGTCAAGGGCTTTCGGCCCGACATCTTGCGGCGGCTCCACTGCTTCGGGCTCTTCTGGCACGCCCTCGACATCATTTGGGTTGCCATCTTCACCCTGGTCTATCTGCTGGGAGCATCGCCATGACCGAGATCGAGAGCAAGACCGGCGAGTTGCAGGACCCCCGCGATTCAGCGCCGGGCGAGGAACACATAAGCGAGCACGAAACGGCTGGGGGCCTCTCGGGCTATGTGCTCGGCTTCGGCCTGGCCATCCTGCTCACAATGGCGACATTCCTGGCGGCGCGAACCGATCTGATTTACCAGCCCGCGGTCATCTCGGCCCTGGTGGTGCTCGCTGTTGCGCAGATGGGCGTGCATCTTGTCTTCTTTCTGCACCTGACCACCGGGCCGGACAACACCAACAACATCCTGGCCCTGGCCTTCGGCGTGCTGATCGTCGCGCTGGTGGTTCTGGGCTCTATCTGGATCATGGCCCATCTGAATCAAAACATGGCTGCCATGACACCCCATCAAGCCGGAACCATGCCTTGAACGCTGCCCTGCGAACGCACGGCCGCCCACAGTGCACCATTCGCACCGATGGCCCCAGGAGACAAAAGGCTCGTCAGATCTCGTGCTTTGGCTGGGCTGCGCGTAGGGCATCAAGCGCTAAGCGAACCGCATCGATGCCTGAGACGCTGGGCTGGATCGGCCTGAAAATCAGGCGGCCGTTCCGGTAGTCCAGGCCCAACGCCTTGCTGTTCCGCCATTGGGACGCCGACGGCTTGTTCCGAGGGGTGATCGCGATGGCCTCGGGACCCACATCGACTTTGCCGACGCCCAATTCCGACGCTGCTATTCGCAACCTGGTAAATTCCAGCAAAAGGGCTACTTCGCCAGGCATGTCTCCAAAGCGGTCCTCGAGCTCTTCGCTGAATGTATCGAGGTCCGGCTCCGAACGGATGCGGGAGAGCCGCGCATAGAGGCCAACGCGCACCGTAGGCTCGTCGACATAGCTCTCGGGAAAAGCCCCCTTTCCCGAGCCATTGATCTCGGCAAGTTGCTTGCCGAAGTCGGGCCCTCCGCCAGCCGCCGAGACCGCCCGCTCCAGCAAGTGCTCGTACAAGCCCACTCCGATCAGCTTCATATGCCCGGCCTGGTCTTCGCCGAAAAGATCTCCGGCGCCACGCAGGTCGAGGTCTCTTTGACTGATCGCCAGGCCGGAGCCGAGCCGATCGAGCGCAAGCATCGTCGAAAGCCGGGCCCTGGTACCGTCGGCCAGTTCAACGCCAGGTTGGGTCAGAAGAAACGCTACGGCCTGCACCGCCCCCCTTCCGACCCGGCCCCGCAGCTGGTGCAACTGCGCCAGACCGAACCGGTCGGGGCGCCAAACGATGATGGTGTTGGCCCGCGGCACATCGAGGCCGCTCTCGATGATGTCGGTGCTCAACAAAATGTCGCCATCACCGTCGGCGAATCCGACCATGACTTCGTCCAGCTGTCTCCCCTTCATTTCACCATGCGCCGTCTTGACCCGGAGTTCCGGCACCAGTCTGTTCAGTTGGTCACAGGCCGGGTCAATATCCTCGATCCGCGGGACCACGAAGAAGCTCTGTCCACCCCGGTGAAATTCACGCAGGAGGGCCGCGCGCACCGATGCTGGATCGAAAGCTGCCAAGATCGTGCGAACGGGACGTCTTTTGGCGGGCGGAGAGTTTAGAACGCTGACGTCCTGGATGCCTGACAACGCCGATTGCAGCGTCCGGGGTATCGGTGTGGCGGTCATGCTCAGCGTATGGAGGCAAGGCGTCATGGTCCGCAGGGCCCGCTTCAACTTGACCCCGAACCGGTGCTCCTCGTCGATCACCAGCAGTCCAAGATTGGCGAAGGTGACGCTCCTGGACGCCAGGGCCTGAGTACCCACAACGACCGCAACCTGGCCGCTCCGCAGACCCTCTTTTGCCGCTCTCGCGTCCGCTGCCCCGACCATTCTTGAAAGGTGGGCGACCTGCAGGCCGGTTCCTGCGAAGCGGCGGCTGAACGTCTCATAGTGCTGTCGTGCCAACACCGTTGTCGGCGCTATGATAGCAACCTGTTTCCCGCAGAAAGCCGCGGCGGCGCAAGCACGCAGGGCGACCTCTGTCTTGCCGAAGCCGACATCGCCGCAGACGAGCCGGTTCATTGTTCTTCCCGACGAAAGATCATCGAGCACAGCGCGGATGGCGGCCGCTTGGTCGGGCGTCTCCGTATAGGGAAATCTCGCCGCAAAACGGGCCAAGTCCGTGCGGGAGGGCTTTATGATCTCGGCAGGCTGGCTGGACCTGATTTTGGCAAGACTCAAGAGGCGTTTGGCCAGCCTGTCGATCTCGCGCAACGCAGCTTCGCGTCGCTTCGGCCAGCCCTCGCCTTTGAGGCGATCAAGCGACACTGCCTCCGGTTCCGAGCCGTAGCGCCATATTCGTCCAAAGTCGTCGACCGGAACCAGCAAGGAAGCCCCGCCATGATATTCCAGTCTGACGACATCCTGTTGCTGGCCAGCCAACTCGACCTGTTCGACCGCGGCGAGCACGCCCAGGCCATGGTCTTCATGGACGACGACATCGCCAATGCGCAACTCGGGTTCGAGTATGCCCGTGGTCGCGCTCCCGCTCGCCTTTAACGCGGGCCCAAACAGGTCGGATGCGGCCACCACGGCGATATTGGATTGCGCGTCGACAAACCCTTCGTCGAGGACGAATTCAGCCTTGAGAACAGAGCCCCTCGCGGCCGAAAGGATTTGCGGCAAGTCGGCCGCTTCCTCTGCCCGCCGGCCTAGTCTCCTATCGAGCAGGCGATCTGCTCGCTGCAGTTCAGAGGCATCGCCGGTGAACACTACTCTGACTCCGGCGCTCGTCTGCCTGGTGACGAATTCCGCGAAATCATGCCCGGGTCGGGCCTGGCGGAAGAATTTGGGAACTCCCACGGCAGAAACGGCAAGTCTCACGCAGCAGCGGTTAAGCAGAGCAGCGTCCCACTCTTCACGGGATAGGTAAAATCGTCCGGGCAAAGGTTTTTTCGTTCCGGCTGCCTCCTGCCTGGCACGACGTGCATCCTCGACCAGATCCAGAATTCTGCCGAGCGGCTGCCCGTCGGTCCCTTCAAGGAAGGAGATCGAAGCGCTGGATGCCGCATCGAAGACGGATGGCATAGCGCCATACGATGCGACCAGGCGCTCCTCCATCGACGTCGCGCGCATCGCTGTCAACTCAGGATGCTCACCAGCTTTAAAGATCAGCTCGGATGCCGGTCCGACCGTAACCGAGTCTCGAACCTGATCGCTGAGCTGACTGAGCGGGTCGTAGGTCTTGAGCTGGCCGATGCAGGCATCGGGACCAACGATGATGCGAACGGGGCCGTCCGCGCCAGCAGGAAAAATATCGATGGGATCGCCCCGAAAGGCTATCTCACCCGGTTCGTCGACCCTCTCGTCGACGACATAGCCAATGGCTTCGGACCTGGTTCTGAAATCGTCACGGTCGAGCTTTTGGCCCACCTCCAGAATTGTGAAACCGCCAGCGATGACCGGAGCAGGCGGCACCCGCTGCAGAATGGCTTCGAGCGACATCACAGCGACGCGCGGGCGATCCGGCTTCGTTGCGATCTCACGCAACGCACGAAGCCTTCGCCCCATATTGGCGCGTGTGGGCCACACCCTGTCGTAGGGCAGGCAATCCCAGGACGGCAGCAAGATGATATCCGCGTCAGGCAGGAACTGACGCAAGGCGCCGGCGATCTCCTCGGCACTGCGTTCCGAGGGAGCTATATGGATGATGTGCTTGTCCCGACTGGTCTCCAGGCCACGGGCCAGCGCTACCGCGATTGCTGAGGATGGCGGTCCGCCGTGCCCTATGGCAGACCCGCTGTCATCCGTGTGATCGATTTGTTCGACATCCGTCCGCGAAATATGCCTGTTCACTGAAATCTCACCTTGCCACTGAGACAACGTCAGCGGAGCCACCCCGTTCCTGGTGGCGCATCAAAGAGTTCCAGGACGGGCTGCGGGTGCAGCCCTCGAAAGGGCGGAGCGAAGGGTCAAAGCTGCGCCGTGATCGGCGAACTCCTGGGGCTGGCTGCCCAGCGGGACATTTCTAACCGAGCCTATGTCATAGGTTAATGCATTGCTGCCTGGCTCACCTATGGCTGTCCTAAAAAACTGGTGCTTCGATCATTCCGGGATCTTCAACCACCCTCGACGCTGGCAGAACGCTCCAGGCATGGGACCATGCCGCACGGCGGCGCCTTCTGCCGCCGCGCATATGTCCCCATGCCAATCGGAACTTTTGGCGCGGATAATAGTTCGATCACCAACATCAGCCAGGTAGTCAATTTGTTCCCCACCTCATCCTCGGATGTACTCATTCGCAAGCTTCAGACCATCTCGGATCTTCGAGAGGCCGACATCGGCGTTCTGAAAGGCATTCCGATCCAGGAGAAGGAATATTTGGCCAACCACGATCTGGTGCGTGAGGGCGACCGTCCTGTTTACTCGTTTATCGTTCTTGATGGCTTGGTCGGTTCCACCAAACATACGGGCGAAGGAAAGCGACAAATCACATCATTCTTCGTCGCCGGCGACATTCCTGATCTGCATGGGCTGCATCTGTCGGTCATGGATTGTAACTTCTCGACCCTTACGCCGGCGCGAATAGGTTTCATGCGGCATGACACTCTGCGCGCCGTTTGCGACCAGCACCCTCGCATCGCCACCGCTTTTTGGCGGTCGACGTTGATAGATGCCGCGATCTACAGGGAGTGGGTCATCAATGTGGGAAGACGCGAGGCATACACCCGCATGGCTCACATCCTGTGCGAACTGATTTTTCGCTTGCGCTCCATGGGGCGCATTGAGGATCACGTGGCGGATATCCCCATTACACAGGCGGCCCTTGGCGATGCACTGGGTTTGTCCACGGTCCACGTCAACCGGATGCTCCAGGAACTACGACGCAGAGGCCTCATTGCCACCTCGGGATCAAAAGTTCACGCACTGGACTGGGCTGGCCTCACTCACGCAGGAGATTTCGACACGACCTACCTGCACCAAAGGAACCCCGCAGATTAGCAGTGACGGAAGCTCTCCGATGGCACGATTTTTCTTCGACAGCGGCGATGGCGATCTCATCTTCGAGGACGAAATAGGTGTCGAATGCGCTGGCCTCGAGGAGGTCCGCCGCGCGGGATTCGAGGGCCTTGTCGACCTCACGAGAGAGTCACTGAAGAGCGTCGACGGGCAGCAATTGTTTATCGAAGTGCGCGATGAAAATGGCGCCAAGATTTTGCGGCTGAGCCTCTCGCTTCGGGTAAAATCGAACGTATAAATTTGCACTCTACGCGCAGCGTTAGGCGAGCGGACTGGGACTGCAAACATCCACTGGCATGTCGTGTCTCAAAACCATGGCCACTTTTGAGCGACATGCATTAACCCATAGATTGTGCCTCGATTTGTGTACAGGACGGGGAACCATCAAAGAGCCGCCGAGTTCGTCCAACGGACAAGCTCGGAATCTGACATGGAAGAAATCGGCAAGGCACAACAAAAGGTCATAGCCCGCCTCATACGGGAGTGGATTTCATCGGACGCCAATCGTCGCCAGCTTCGCCAGTTGCTGGATCTGCCGACAGATGCGGACATGCCCGGCGAGCATCGGTCATTGCTTGACGAACTCGACCGAAAGCTCAACCAATGAGCGCCCCTGCTTTCGGGAGGGCTTCCGAGTGGATGCGAGCCGGTGGCGAGGGAAAGGAGCTGAGGTCGACATCTGGTTGAGGCCGCCGACATTTGACCGAAGCAGACGCGAACGCTTTACGCCGGACGGCGCCGATTGGCCGAAGAAAGGATGTTCGGTGGTTTCGTGGAGCCGCGGTCGGATTCCTAGAGGTGAGTTTCTGCACCTTGCTGCGCGTTTAAAAGTTGAGAAACGGCAGTTATGATCTGCGGCAGAAAAAAGGGCTTGGTGATCATTATGCTGTTGGGCACGCCTTCCGCTCCCCAGTGTACCGCGCTGTCGCCACTGATATAGACAACCGGGATGGTCGAGTTGGACCTTCGCAAGTGCCGAGCGACCTCCCACCCCGACTGTCCTGCTCCCAGACGGATGTCCGTGAGCACGGCCTTGAACTTGGTCGGATCGGGGTCGAAAGCCGCCAGCGCGTCGGCGGCACTCCGAGTGCCGACCACCTGGAAGCCGGCCTCCTCCAAAGCTGACTCGAGGTCGAGCAGGATCATTGTCTCATCTTCGACGATCAGAACAGCACCTTCGCTCATCCGGAATCTCCCCAAGCCGCCACCGCTAATACGAGTTCGGCGTCAACTTGGTTCCATCTGACGCGCAGCAGCCTGTTGGTTATCGAAGCTCTACGCTGCCTCGATTGCGCGGCGGACTTGTGACGTCGGGAAGCCACCCTGGAAAAGGCCGACACCGGCTTAGCTGCTTCGACAGCCTTGGACAATGAGGTTGAATTACAGGTTGTAGCCGACGCTTAACCGTTGCCGACGAGGTCGCTTTGATCAAGCGTTCTCCTGATCTCCAGAAGCTTGCTGGATCTGCGTCATCACCTTTTGGGGATCCACATTCTCGGCGAGTTCCGGCAGCTCTTTGTCGGCCGGGGTCGAGATATTCAGACGCGCCGTCAAGGCAGCCACCATCTCGATCAGCCGCGTGGTTTCATGTTCGTTTAGAAGGCTGATCTGCAAATCCAGTTCGGCTCGGCGCTCGCTGTGGGCGGCCATTCTGTTCTGATTGATCAGCACAAAGGTAGACAGGAAGATTGCCTCAACCGAGGCGACCATGGCCAGGATCACGAAAGTCGGGTCCCAGGCTGGGACGGCTGGTATCTCGCCAAGGTTTGCGAGGACCCAGACGACAAGAATTGCAAGGTGCAGATAGACGAAAGTCATGCTTCCCGCGAAGCGCGAAACAGCGCCGGCGACCCACGCTTGAACGCCTTGGTGCTCCTCTTGCTGCCGCCTGTGCTCCACCAGGGCCTGTATGTTCTGGTGGAGCACCGACTGCATGTCGGCTGGACGTTGGTCGCTCATTTGAAAGCCCCGTTTGGAGATCATTCCGTGCAAGCGGCGTCGCTTATCGCCGGTGGCTCCCGCGAGGCCGGATCTGCCTTGAACTCGACGGCACGAGACTTGGGTCGCTGCCGACGGCCCGCTTGGAACAAGGTGTGCCGGCCTGCAATAGTGTGCACCATGCCAACCACCGCTTGCGGGGCGCTCTGATGAACCATATGGCCGGCGCCCGGAACCACCTCAAGGAGAGACCCACCGACTTCCACGTGCAAGCGTCGTGCATCGCGTTGCGCGTCGAACAACCGGTCCCCGGATCCCGCCATGATGCCGGTGGGCACGGCAATGTCCCTATAGTTGGCTTTTCCCAAGAGGGACGCGGCCAGCATCGATGCTGTCTCCAGAGAAACCGCCCGCAGTTGGGAAGGGCGGCTGGCGACATCTTTGGCCAGTGCGGCGAAGTCGCCGGCGACGACGGCGGGTTTAAAGATCTTCTCCATTGCCCAATGCCAAGCAAGCCTTACAAGCGGGGGCAGCAAGGTGTGACGAAACGCGGTGCCGATCACAGGCAATGCAGGGAGTGCGGCCAGTGCAAGATCCAGCCGCGGTGGCGGATAGTAGTAACCCGAGACCAGCACGATGCCGGCGACCGATTGAGAATGCCTGCGCGCCAATTCGAGGGCGATCCAAGCTCCCCAGGAATGTCCAAGCACGAGGTATTTCTCTATACCCAGCCCGCAGGCGGCGGCATGTATAAGGTCGGCTTGGTCGCGAGCGGACCAACGCCGGCCGCGCGGCCGTGAGCTTCGCCCAAAACCGGGACGATCAAATGCAATCACCCGGTAGGTCTTTGCCGCCTCATCGAAGATGCCGCTCGACTTGAAATCCTCCGCCATGGATCCATTGCCATGCAGGAGAAGCAGCGGCATGCCGGTTCCGGCTTCGATAAAATGCAGGCGCACACCATCGATTTCCATCACACGTCCGCATGCCCGGCCGGCAATCGCACGTTTGGCGCGGATGGCGTTGTATGCCGCCAGCGCCGCCAACGAGGCCGCGAGCAACCCGGTCGCGAGTTTCGGTCCATCTCTGTCGAACGCCATGCCCGTGCCTGTTGGAAACTATCTCCCGACCCCAACTCTCGGGGCGAAAGCTTGTTCCGCCAGACAAGACAACGCTGTACAACCGGCTCAAGCGGCTAAAGTAGGCCTTCTCCATGGAGTTGGGACCGTTAAGCCTGGGCAGCGCTGCTGCCTCCCATTTTCCAATCACCCTGCCAACGTGCGCGCACGGCAATCATCAGCATGGCCGCTTCCGTCATCCCGGTCTGGAAAAGTCTGACCAGCTCTCTCGCGATGGATTCTGCCGCGGTAGTGTCCGACGAAATCTCAAATTCCTCACACAGCGCGTCGAAAACCGACCGAAGCGTTTTCAGGTCGTCTGGATAGAGAGCGTCCGTATTCGTAAGAATGGGTCGGTCAAGCATCAAAACGTCTCCAAACGAGTGAAGTGCGGTTCGGGCACCCAGCCAGCGGGAGCTCGTCAAGTGCCCGCTGGTTTCCCCTTTATCCGCCACAGCGCGCCAAGCTGTCATTAACCTATGACCGGTGCGGCGTGTTCGGCTGACCGGCCCGCCAAAGAAACTGCCGTCCTGCGGGGAACTCTTGGCCGCAGACTGCATTTAAGTCCGGGCAAAACGGGGGCGAAATGGGGGCCACTTCAAGCAATCCGCGATCTGAACTGCAGCGCTTCGAGCTTTTGGCAGCGTTGGGCGACCGTATCCGCGAGATTACGGATCCCGCAGAACTGGCCTACGCAGCCGCGGAACTGCTGGGGAACCATTTTGGCATCAGCCGAGCCGGATACGGCACGATCGATCTAGAGAAAGAAACGATCACCATTGAAAGGGACTGGAACGCGCCAGGCATCAAAAGCCTGGCTGGGACGCTGAATTTCAGGAACTACGGCTCGTATATCGAGGATTTGAAGCGAGGCGAAACCGTTGTCTTTGAAAACGCCGAGACAGATCCGCGAACCAGCAGCCATGCGGAGGCACTCAAAGCCATCAGCGCCCAATCCGTCATCAACATGCCCGTTACCGAGCATGGCGGGCTGGTGGCGCTGTTATACCTGAACCACTCCGCGCCCAGACGCTGGGCGACGGAGGAAGTAGCCCTCATTTCGGCAGTCGCGGACCGGACGCGTACGGCGATAGAACGCCTTCGCGCCGAACTGGCCCTGCGTGAGAACGCCGAACGCCTTGCTTTTCTCGACCGCCTCGGCAGGGAGATAGCCCTCGCGGCCGACGCCGATGCTGTCATGCAGATCACCACTCGGCTCCTCGGCGAACATCTTGGCGTCTCGATTTGCGCCTATGCCGACATGGAGCAGGACCAAGACCATTTCACCATCCGCGGCGATTGGAGCGCACCTGGCTCGCCCAGCATCAGGGGATATTACAGTCTTGCCGATTTCGGTCGCCTGGCTGTCACCAACCTCAGCGCCAACAAGCCGCTTATCATCAACAACAACCTTGAGGAAATTGCTCCCGAGGAAGCGAAGACCTTTCAGGATATCGGGATAACGGCAACCATCTGTATGCCTTTGGTCAAACAAGGCCGACTGACTGCCCTGATGGCCATCCACGACAAGCAGCGCCACGTCTGGTCGCAACGCGAACTGTCCTTGCTGACCGAGGTGACGGAGCGGTCCTGGGCTCACATCGAGCGCGTTCGCTCGGAACAGGCGGCACGGGCCAGCGAGGAGAGGCTGAGGCTTGCCACCGACGCGGCCGCTATTGGCACCTGGGATTACGATCCCATCAGCGGAGTGCTGCGTTGGGACGACCGGTGCAAAGCCCTTTTTGGTTTGCCGCCGGACGCGGAGGTGACATATGAAAGCGCCTTCCTGGCGGGCCTCCACCCGGAAGATCGCGCACGGGCCGACGAGGCCGTACGCCAGTCGCTCGCGCCAGGCACCCCCTCCCGCTACGACATCGAATACCGGACGATCGGCCTTCGGGATGGCAAGGAGCGCTGGATTGCCGCAACGGGGGAAGCGCTTTTCCAGTCCGGCCGTGCGATCCGCTTCATCGGCACCGTGGTCGACGTCACCGCGCGAAAGCGGGTGGAGCATCAGCTTCAGTTGATGAACGCCACTGCGGCAGCCGTGGCGGCCGAGCTTGACGTAGAGCGAATTGTCCAGACGGTAACCGATGCCGGCGTGGTGCTGTCGGGCGCACAATTCGGAGCTTTCTTCTACAATGTGATCGACGACAAGGGCGACAGCTATGTGCTCTACGCCCTGTCGGGGGCACCTCGTTCTGCTTTCGAAAACTTTCCCATGCCGCGCAACACCGCGGTGTTCGAGCCCACTTTCCGCGGAACAAGCGTGGTGCGTTCCGACGATATCCTCACCGATCCGCGCTACGGCAAGAACTGGCCCCGCAAGGGAATGCCGGAGGGCCATCTACCGGTGCGTTCCTATCTCGCCGTGCCGGTCGTCTCGCGTTCGGGCGAGGTCCTGGGCGGCCTCTTCCTTGGTCATTCAGAGACCGGCGTGTTCGCCGAACAGCAAGAAGCGGCCTTGCTGGGGCTTGCCGGCCATGCCGCGACGGCCATCGACAACTCCCGGCTGTTCAAGGCGCTGCAGACACTCAACGGCACGCTCGAACAACGTGTCAAAGATGAAGTTGCGGAACGCGCCAGAGCAGAAGAGCACCTGCGCCAAGCCCAGAAGATGGAAGCTGTCGGACAGCTCACCGGTGGCATCGCGCACGACTTCAACAATATGCTGGCCGTCATCATCGGCGGCCTGAACCTTGTGCAGCGCAAGCTCAGAAACGGCGATACCAACGTCCACCAATTCGTAACCGGCGCGATCGATGGAGCACAACGTGCCGCAGAACTTACCAGGCGACTGCTCGCCTTTTCCCGCCAGCAACCACTGGCGCCGAAGCGGCTGAATCCAAATCGCCTCGTCTCCGGTATGAGCGAATTGCTGAACCGGACGCTTGGCGAGACCATCCAGATCGAGACCGTGCTCGCTGCGGGCCTATGGCATGTCGAGGCCGACGCAGGGCAATTGGAAAGCGCGCTGCTCAACCTTTGCGTCAACGCAAGGGATGCCATGCCTGCTGGCGGCAAGCTGACGATCGAGACATCAAACGCCCACGTCGACGATCGCTATGCCAGGGAGAACGCGATCCCCTCCGGCCAGTATGTGATGATAGCGGTCACCGATACAGGAACGGGCATGACTGCTGATGTTGTCGCAAGAGCCTTCGATCCGTTCTTCACCACCAAGGGGGTCGGCAAAGGCACCGGGCTGGGACTCAGCCAAGTCTATGGGTTTGTTCGCCAGTCCGGCGGCAGTGTGAAGATCTATTCCGAGCAGGGCATTGGAACCACCTTGAAAATATATTTGCCGCGCTCGCACCATGGCGTGCTCGACAGCCAAATCGACGTCGTGGCAGGCGAGCACCCCGGCTGTGCAGACGAGATCATCATGGTTGTCGAGGATGAAGATCGCGTCCGGCTGATGGCCGCGGAAGCGCTGCGGGAACTGGGCTACTCTGTGCTGGAAATGCAAGGTCCACGCGAAGCGCTGGTGGCCGTCGAAAGCGGGCAAGTGCCGTCGCTTCTGTTCACCGACGTGGTGATGCCGGAGATGTCGGGCCGGGAGCTGGTGGATCAGGTCAAGACAATGCACCCGTCGCTAAAAGTGCTCTACACCACCGGCTACACACGAAATGCGATTGTCCACAACGGCACGCTCGATTTCGGAACCGAACTTTTGACCAAGCCCTACACGATCGACGAATTGGCAGAGAAAGTCCGGAAGGTGCTGGATCGAAAGTGAACGGGCAACAGCCCGCGACGCTCGCCGTGTGACCGAACCCGGCGTTTGCCGCGTAAGGTGTGCGGCGAAACGGGCCGAAGGTGTCGACACCGACATCGTATTAATATGGCCCGGCTTCACTTTTCCGAGCCAGTATCCCTCCAGATTTTGTCTACCTCTTGCCCATCCGCGGCCTTGCTCATTGCTGTGATGGCGCAGCACGATCGAAATCTCGTTGCCGCCGGTCACCGGTCGGAGAAATAAATGCCGCCTCTGGCTCCCTGCGATGCTCAACACTGAAGTTACCGTAAAAATGCTCGCTGGCCGATGGCCGGATGGAACAATCAACTTGCCGGGATGTTCGGATGATCTAACCGGAGAGATGTCCATGTTCATGCACAACAAGCGCCTGCAATACACCGTTCGCGTCTCGGAGCCGAATCCTCGCCTGGCCTGCATGATCATGGAACAGTTCGGCGGCGCTGATGGCGAGCTTGCAGCGGCCATGCGCTATTTCACGCAAGGGCTTGGCGAGGACGATCTTGGCCGTCGCGACATGTTGCTCGATATTGCGACCGAAGAACTCAGCCATCTCGAAGTGGTGGGATCAATCGTCACCATGCTCAACAAGGGGCTCAAGGCACAGCTGGCCGAGGGCCAAATGAAGGAAGCCGACCTTTACCTGATGATCGGCGCCAGCGGCACAACAGCCAAGGAATCAATTCTGTTCGGCGGCGCTCCCGCGCTGTGCGACTCAGCCGGCGTTCCCTGGACCGCGGCCTATGTCGACTCGCGCGGTGAACCTACGGTGGATTTGCGGTCGAATATCGCCGCCGAAGCCCGCGCCAAGATCGTTTACGAACGCCTCATCAACATCACCGACGACCCGGGAATCAAGGACGCGCTCGGCTTCCTGATGACCCGCGAGATCGCGCACCAGAAGTCGTTCGAGAAAGCACTCTACGCGATCGAAAACAATTTCCCTTCCGGCAAGCTCCCAGGCGTAGAGAAGTACGCCAGCATGTATGTCAACACCTCTCAAGGCGACGGCGATGTCGCTGGCCCATGGAATTCCGGCGAAGAGTGGGATCGGATCGATGACCTTGAAGAGGTGATGCCCGTCGACGGCGGAGACGGCCTGGCAACTGTCAAGCTGGGGGCCAAAGACATGAAGGTGGTGGCCAGGATGGCCGACCGTACGCTTTCCGATCCGGCTTCCGATCCGACAACAGGCGCTGATCTAGGAGCGGGCCCGGGAGCTGGCCGTACCAAGAACGCCGATTTCGGCGGCGCGGCAAGCATTCAGGAGGCCCCGGCCGTGGCAGAGGCTGCTGTCAAACGCGCACGTAGGCGTTAGTACAGAGCCGACATCATTGCGGGCATCTATGTTCCGCGATGCGGCCGGAAGCTAACACCGACGAAGGCAGGGCGCCCGACCAGCAACGGACTTGGCCGGAGCGCTCGCATCGACATCTGTGCTGAATGTGGGTGAAGCAACCATGGCCACCGCCGCACCACGATCAGATTCGGAGCGTGCGGGCCAGCCGGACAAGGTCCGTCCCGACGGTTGCAAGAACCGGTGCATCGTGACAATCGGAGCATCGGCCGGCGGCGTCGACGCGCTGAAGAGACTTGTCCGCGATCTTTCGCCGGACATCCCGGCGGCTCTCCTCGTCGTACAGCACGTTGGTCCCACGAGTTACCTCGGCGACATTCTCGGTCGCGCTGCCAACATGCCCGTTGCAAATGCCTCCAACGGCATGAAGGTTAAAAACGGGCACATCTTCGTTGCACCGCCCGGAGCTCACCTTCTGTTACATGACGATCATATGCTGCTGCGGCGCGGGCCGCGCGAGAACCTGGCGCGCCCCGCCATCGACCCCCTGTTTCGATCGGCGGCCTGCAGCTTTGGCGGCAGCGTGATCGGCGTCGTGCTCACAGGCAGCCTCTCCGACGGCACCGCCGGCCTGCACGCAATCAAGATGTGCGGAGGCGTCAGCGTAGTCCAGGACCCCGGCGACGCCGCAGTACCCGATATGCCGCTGAGCGCCTTGCAGAATGTGGAAATCGACCATTGCGTCCCTCTGTCCGAAATGGCTGGCCTGTTGCACAGGCTTGCTTCCGAAATCGCAGGGCCGACACCAGAAATCCCGTCCGGCATCCGCCTTGAGGCAGCGATTGCAGCTCAGGAGCACAGCACAATGGAATTGACCGAAGGCCAGCTTGGCGCCCCCTCGACATTTGTCTGCCCCGAATGTCATGGCCCCCTATGGGAGATAGAAGACGGGCCGATTACCCGTTACCGCTGCCACACCGGACATGCGTTCGGAGCAGACGTTTTGATGCAGGCCCAGGCTGACGATGCGGAGCAGGCTCTTTGGAGCCTTTTAAGAGCGCACCAGCAGCGGGCTGAGTTGGCGAAACGTACGGCAAAACGCGAAGCCGCGCGGGAAAGACACAGCCTGGCCAGTCAAATGGCTGCGCGGGCCGCGGAATACGAAGCCGACGCGAAACTTATTGAAGAGATCATCCATCGTCGAACGCCGTGACAAGGCAACAGCGTTTGTCAGGGCGGGTACGTCTGCGCTGTCCCGATCGCGGTTTTCCCGGATCAGCCGCGTTGCCTCACCGCTTGGCCTGTGGCCACGGGTATCCAGGTCCCATGCTTTGATTGAACACCTGCACCCAAATCCAACTGCACGAATTTTATGCAAAGCAGGAACATAGAAGCATTACGCGAGTTAGGCACTGACGCATTGGACGTATCCTCGCATTCTGCGGTCTGCCGGGGTGGTCCTTGTTATGTGAACGAATGCCAGGACAATGTATCGCTATCAGCTTTTCGTACCTCTTTTTGGCCTGCTGTTGCTGATGGGTGGCCTGTTCCACGGGCACGAGGCCATGGCGCAGGAACCCTGTCCGGCCGACCACGACAAGCTGCTTGCAGCCCTCAAAGCCAACGTGAAGGCAAGCGGCGGACCAGCGAATGGCGGCTTTGAAACCAACGAATGGGCAGCCATCGTTGCCCGTGACGGCACTGTCTGCGCGATTGCGTTCAGCGGCCCCACCCCCGACTCGCAATGGCCGGGAAGTCGGCTCATAGCAGCGGAGAAAGCCAACACGGCCAACGGTCTCAGCCTGGCTCAGATGGCCCTCTCTACGGCCAATCTCTATGCGGGGGTGCAGCCGGGCGGGCCGCTATTTGGCCTGCAGGAGACCAATCCCGTCAACCAGGCCGCGGCCTATACGGGCGATCCCAAAACGTTCGGAAGCGCCGGCGACCCGCTCGTCGGCAAGCCGATCGGAGGCGTCGTGGTGTTTGGCGGCGGGCTTGCCCTCTACGACGGCAAGAGCATTGTCGGCGGCCTCGGCGTTTCAGGCGATTCCTCATGCGCCGATCACAATGTCGCCTGGCGTATCCGCGCGGCGCTCGGCTTCGACAAGGTCCCGGCAGGCGTCAATCCAAATCGCAAGGATGCCATTGTCTACGATCTGGACCCCGGCGGCAAAAGCGCTTCGGGCTGGGGCCATCCGCTTTGCGCCGGAACGGAGGCCGACATCGCCGCCGAACTCGGCGCCGGCGTGGGAGGCTCGATCAATAAATGAAAGCTATGCCGCAGTTGGCATTAACGCGCGTTGACGTAGAACGACGTACCCGCAAATTGGCAGCCGGGAATTCCTTTGGCGCTATCCTTCTGGTGACGCTGCTCGCATGCCTGCTGCTTCTGGGCGCTGCGTCCGAGCCTCCTAAAACACCAGCGATCGTACCGCCAGCCGCAGCTTCGCCACCCGATGACGGCCAATGGACGATGCCGGCCAAGAACTACGCGTCGACGCGCTTCAGCGAACTCTCCGAGATCAATGAAGGCAACGTCAAGAACCTGCAGGTCGCGTTCACGTTCTCGACAGGCGTGAACAAGGGCCAGGAAGCAGCGCCGCTGGTCGTCGGCAACACCATGTATATCGTGACGCCCTTTCCCAACTTCGTCTATGCGCTCGATCTCTCCAAGCCCGGCGCCCCGATGAAGTGGAAGTACGAACCCAATCCCGAGCCGGCGGCACAGGGAGTGGCCTGCTGCGACGTCGTCAACCGCGGGGTGGCATTCGCCGACGGGCGCATCTTTTTCAATACGCTGGACGGCCACACGATTGCCCTTGATGCGAACACGGGCAAGCCGATCTGGAACACTCATGTCGGCAACATCAACATCGGCGAGACCATCACCATGGCGCCGCTTGTGGTGAAGGGCAAAGTGTTGGTCGGCAATTCCGGCGGCGAGATGGGCGTTCGCGGCTGGGTAAAGGCGCTCGACGCCGGCGACGGTCATGTCGTCTGGATCGCCTATAGCACCGGGCCGGACAAGGACGTGCTGATCGGACCGGACTTCAAGCCGCACTACGACATGGACAAAGGCAAGGATCTTGGCGTCACGACGTGGCCGCCGGAAGCCTGGAAGATCGGCGGCGGCAACATGTGGGGCTGGATTTCCTATGATCCCGATCTGAACCTGATCTTCCACGGCACCGGCAATCCCGGACCATGGAATCCGGATTTGCGGCCGGGCGACAACAAGTGGACGTCTGGCATTTTCGCGCGCGATCCCGACACCGGCGCGGCGAAATGGTTCTATCAGTGGAGCCCGCACGACCTCCACGATTATGACGGCATCAACGAGCAGATCCTGCTCGACATGACCTGGCAGGGCAAGCCGCGCAAGGTGCTGATCCGGCCGGAGCGCAACGGCTATCTCTACATCCTCGACCGGACCACCGGCGAGGTGCTGTCGGCAAAACCCTTTGGTCCGGTCAACTCCAGCAAAGGCGTGGATCTGAAAACCGGCCGGCTGATCGTAAATCCGGACAAGAAGACCGGCACCGGCAAGGTCGTTCGCGATATCTGTCCGACGGCGTCTGGCCTCAAGGACTGGCAGCCTTCCGCGTTCTCGCCGAAGACCGGCCTGCTCTACATCCCGCACAACAATCTGTGCATGGATGAAGAAGGCGTCGAGGTGAACTACATCGCCGGCACGCCCTATGTGGGCATGAACGTCCGCATGATACCAGGGCCTGGCGGCAATCGCGGCGCCTTCACCGCCTGGGACATCGCCGCAGAGAAACCGGCCTGGAGCCTCAAGGAGAATTTCCCGGTGTGGAGCGGCGCGGTAGTGACCGCCGGCGACGTTGTCTTCTATGGCACGATGGAAGGCTGGTTCAAGGCGGTCAGCGCCAAGACCGGAGACCTGCTTTGGCAGTTCAAGACCTCGTCCGGGATCATCGGCCAGCCCATCACCTATCGCGGTCCCGACGGGCACCAATATGTCGCCATCCTCTCAGGCGTCGGCGGCTGGGCCGGCGCCATTGTATCGGGCGATCTTGACCCGCGTGACGCCACCGCCGCGCTCGGTTTCGTCAATGCCATGAAGGATCTGAAGAACGCGACAACCTCGGGAGGCACGCTTTATGTGTTCCGGCTGCCTTGATGGATTGTACTTGACCGTAGGTCCGGCGCGAAAGGGGTGTCAACGGCTGGCGATCGGCATGGCCGCGATCGCCTTCGTGTTCTTGACGGCCACAGCCGACGCACGTGAGCTGAGGGTCTGCGCCGATCCGAACAACCTGCCGTTCTCCAACGCGGCAGGTCAGGGCTTCGAGAACAGGATCGCCGAAATCGTTGCGTCCGATCTCGGCGCCAAGCTGACCTATACCTGGTGGGCGCAGCGTCGCGGCTTCATCCGCAACACGCTGAAGGCGGGCCTGTGCGATCTCGTGCCGGGCACGCCGAGCAACCTCGAAATGCTGCGCACCACCACGCCCTACTACCGATCGTCCTATGTCTTCGTCACCCGCAGGGACGGCCCCGACGTAGCATCGTTCAATGATCCGCGGCTGCGCGACATGCGGATCGGTGTTCAGCTCATCGGCAACGATGGCGCCAATTCGCCTCCGGTCCAGGCGCTTGGCCGCCGCGGTATCGTCGGGCACCTCGTTGGCTATCCGGTCTATGGCGATTATTCCGCCCCCAACCCGCCGGCGCGCATCGTCGAAGCGGTGGCGAGTGGCGAGATCGACCTTGCCGTGGTCTGGGGCCCCCTCGCCGGCTACTTCGCCGCAAGGCAGAAGGTGCCGCTCCGCATCACGCCGGTTGCGCCCCGCATCGATGGACCGCAACTGCCGATGATCTATGACATCTCGATGGGCGTCCGCCGCGAAGACGATGCGCTGCGCGGCGATGTCAATGGCGCCCTGTCCAGGCACAAGGGCGAGATAGATGCCTTGCTGTCACAGTATGGCGTGCCCCGCCTCGATCCCTCGGGGAGCCCGGTGCGATGAGAGCCGCGGTGGCCATGCTCCTGTTTCCAGTCCTGGCGCTCGCTGCCTGCCAGCGCGAGGAACGTGACACGCGCCCGCAATCGGCGCTCGGATCGGGCGAGCAGCCGACGCCTGTGACCACGCTGGAGCCCGGCGGACAGCGCCCCCCCGCCAGCGACAACAAGGCGGCGAGCTTCGAGGCCAACGCCTTCCACATGAGCGAAGGGAAACGGCTTTTCGGCTGGTTCAACTGTTCGGGATGCCACGCCAATGGCGGCGGCGGCATGGGGCCGGCCCTGATGGACCAGAAGTGGCTCTATGGCAGCTCGATCGAAAGCATCCATGCCACGATCCGCGACGGTCGGCCAAACGGCATGCCGAGCTTCCGCGACAAGATTCCCGACGACCAGATCTGGGAGCTTGCGGCTTTCGTGCGCTCGCTGAGCGGCAACGCGCCGTCTTCCGCCGCGCCGCAACGCAATGACGACATGATGGCGCATCCGTCGGAAAACCGCATGCCCGACGCGGCCACGCTGGGGAAGTCGCCGTGAAACGTCTCGTCTCGATGGCGTTCGCCACCGCCGGCGCTCTGTTGCTCCAGGGATGCGCGGGCTGGCAATCCGCCCTCGACCCGAAAGGTCCTGCGGCGAGCGAACTGGCATGGCTGATCTGGTTCTTCACCGCGCTCTGCGCCGTGGTGTGGGTGCTGGTGATGATCGCCCTCGTCGTGCCCTTGATGATGCGCTCGCGCGCGCAGGCGGAGCCGCTCGCGATCAAGGCCGGCGCCGACGACCGGAAGCTGCGCGCGGTGATGACCGCCGTCGGGTTGACCGCCATTGTCCTGATCGGACTGACCTTGCTGAGCTTCTTCGCCAACAGGACGCTCGCCGCGATCGGCTCGGATGCCGCACTGACCATTCGGGTCACCGGCCATCAATGGTGGTGGGAGGTGCGCTATGAGGATGCCACGCCAAGCCGCATCCTGACCACGGCGAACGAGATCCATATCCCCGCCGGAGAGCCGGTGCGGCTTCTTCTGACCTCGACCGACGTCATCCATTCCTTCTGGATTCCGAGCCTTTCGGGCAAGCTCGACCTCATTCCCGGCCACATGAACGTGCTCGACCTCAAGGCAGACAAGCCTGGTGTTTACCGAGGTCAATGCGCCGAGTTCTGCGGGGCGCAGCACGCAAACATGGGCACCTTCATCATCGCCGAGCCGCGTGCGAAGTTCGACGCCTGGTGGAACGACCAGTTGCAGCCGGCAGCTACTCCGACGGGGGACGAGGCCAAGGCCGGCCAGGATCTGTTTCTGAAGCGCCCTTGCGTGATGTGTCACAGAATAGGCGGCACGCCTGCCGGAGGAACGGTCGCCCCTGACCTCACCCATATAGCCAGCCGGCAGACGCTTGCCGCCGGGACATTGACGATGAGCCGCGGCAATCTCGCCGCCTGGATAGCCGACCCACAGGGCATCAAGCCCGGATCCCACATGCCGGTGGTGGAGCTCAGCGGCGACGAACTCAACGCCATGGTCGCCTACCTCGAGGCGCTTAAATGAGCAGCGCGGACCTCACAAGCGAACGCGACCTGCCGCGCGAAACGCCCGCCACAGGCGACGTCGCACCCGAGCATGACGGACCGCGCGACACCGGCATGGACGATGCCAGCCTGGATCGCTGGCTGGCGCGGACATGGCGCACGCCCCCCGGCATCATCGGCGCGCTGTCGAGCGTCGACCACAAGGTCGTCGCACGGCGCTATCTGATCACCGCCTTCGTGTTTCTGTGCCTGGGCGGGCTCAACGCTGTCGCCATGCGCATCCAGCTCTCAGGGCCGCAGCGCGGTCTGATCGGCCCGGACCTCTACAACCAGCTGTTCACGATGCATGGTGTGACCATGATGTTCCTGTTCGCCGTGCCCATCGTGCAGGCGACAGGCATCTATCTCGTCCCGCTGATGGTCGGCAGCCGCAACATCGCCTTTCCCCGCCTGAACGCGTTCAGCTACTGGATCTATGTTTCGGGCGGTATATTTGCCTGGGTGTCTTTCGCGCTCAACATGGCGCCCGACGTCGGCTGGTTTGCTTATGTGCCGCTGTCAGGCCCCGAATTCGCGCCGGGCAAGCGGGCCGACGTCTGGGCCCAGATGATCACTTATACAGAAGTATCCTCGCTGGCGGTCGCGGTGGCAACCATCGTCACCGTGTTCAAGCAGCGAGCCCCCGGCATGTCGCTGGACAGGATTCCGCTCTACGTCTGGGCAATGCTGGTTACCTCCTTCGTCGTCGTCTTCGCCATGCCCGCGGTGATGATCACCTCGACCTTCCTGATCCTCGACCGGCTGGTCGGCACACATATCTTCAACCCCGCCGAGGGCGGCGACGCACTGCTCTTCCAGCATCTGTTCTGGTTCTTTGGCCATCCCGAGGTCTACATCATCTTCCTGCCGGCGACGGGCATGGTCTCCGCGATCATCCCGGTCTTCGCCCGGCGTCCCGTGTTCGGGCATCTCGGGCTGGTCTTGTCGCTGATCGCCGTCGGTTTCCTTTCGTTCGGCCTCTGGGTCCATCACATGTTCGCGACGGGGCTACCCAAGCTCGGCGCCAGCTTCTTCACCGCGTCGAGCATGCTGATCGCCATCCCCAATGGCGTTCAGATCTTCTGCTGGCTGGCGACCTTGTGGGACGGCAGGCCGGTGATCCGCACGCCGCTGCTGTTCGTGTTCGGCTTCTTTTTCATCTTCGTCATCGGCGGCCTCACCGGCGTCATGCTCGCTTCGGTGCCGCTGGACCTCCAGGTGCACGACACTTATTTCGTCGTCGCCCATTTCCATTACGTGCTGATCGGCGGTTCGGTCTTCCCGCTGCTGGGCGCGGCCTATTTCTGGTTCCCCAAGATCAGCGGCCGCATGATGAGCGAGCGTCTCGGGCGCTGGCATTTCTGGCTGGCTTTCATCGGCTTCAACGCGGCTTTTTTTCCAATGCATCTCGTCGGGCTCTGGGGCATGCCACGAAGGGTCTACACCTATCCGGCCGAGCTTGGCTGGGGCAACATCAACATGTTCATCAGCGCTGGCGCGGTGCTCTTTTTCCTCAGCTTCGTACTGTTCACTTTCAATCTTGTACACGGCGCGTTGAAGGGCGCGCTGGCCGGAAACAATCCCTGGGATGCCGGTACGCTCGAATGGGCGACGTCTTCGCCGCCGCCAAGCTATAATTTCGCGCGGATACCGATTGTCACACATGTCGAGCCGCTCTGGGCCGAACGGGAGGCGCTGCCTGTGGCGACCGGACTCCGCGTCGATGTCCGTGAGCTATTGATCTCAACCGTGGCGGAAGCCCACCCCGACATTCGCGAGAAATCGGCGACACCGTCGATCTGGCCGCTGCTGGCGGCAATCGCCGTCGGCAGTACGTTTGTCTACTCGATCTTCACGCCCTGGGCGATCGTCTGGGGCGCCGCGCCGATCGCCATCACCTTGATCGGCTGGTTCTGGCCCAAGGACGACCCGGAGGATGAGGGATGAGTGAGCGTCCCAGCTTGGATCTTTCGGACCTCCCAACCTTTGGACATGGTCCGCGCAGCCCGACCTGGTGGGGAACGCTCGGCTTCATGGCGCTGGAAGGCATGGGCTTTGCGTTGGCCGCCGGCGCTTATCTCTATCTCGCGACCTTGTGGCCCAATTGGCGTCTAAGCGCCCCGGAACCCAACCATTGGCCCGGGACGATCGTCACCATCCTGTTTATCATCAGCGTGGTGCCGAACCACATCCTCCACGGCTACGCCAAGCAATGCGCGATCGTGCCGGTGCGGATCGGGCTGGTGGTGATGTCGCTGCTCGGTCTGGCCCCGCTTGTCGTGCGCTGGTTCGAATTCCCGGCGCTGAACATCTACTGGGACACGAACGCCTATGGCTCGATGCTCTGGGTGCTGCTCGGGCTGCACACCACACACCTGATCACCGATGTCGGCGACACCATCGTTTTGACGGTGCTGATGTTCACACGCCATGGCTATAGCGGCCGGCGCTTCGGCGATGTCGGCGACAATGTCTTCTATTGGGATTTCGTGGTGCTGACCTGGATCCCGATCTATCTGCTCATCTACTGGATGCCGAGGCTAGGCTGATGCGTGCGTTGAAAATGGGAACGTCCTGGGCTGGTCTTCTGTCGGGGCCGATGGCTTGGGCAATCTCGACGCAGCTGAACTACGCACTCGTACCATGGCAGTGCAACCGCCAGGTGCCGGTGGTGCTTCCCGTGGCACTGGTGCTCGCCGTGCTTTCGCTGCTCGGCGGTGCCTTGTCATGGCGGGCGAAGCGGCAGGGCGGCGCCGCCTTCAAGCCTGAGCGCACGCGCAGCACCGAGCAGTTCGTCGCCGATCTCGGCATGCTTGCGGCATTGCTGTTTGCCCTCGTCATCATCGTGCAAGGCAGCGCGGCTCTCATTCTCGACGAGTGCCTGCGATGAGCTTCGACGCGTTCTTCTCGACCTCGATCTGCTACGGCGCCGGCGCGCCCGAGGCCGGATGGACGCTCGCATTTCCCATCACGTTTCCGCTGGCCGCGATTGCCTTCCTTTATTCCATCGGAGCGACTCGGTTGTGGCGCCGCAGCAGCCGAGGCCGTCCCGAGCGGATGCGGCAGGCGTTGTTTTTCGCCGCCGGTTGGGGCGTGCTGACGGCAGCACTGGTCAGCCCCATCCACGCGCTCGGCGAGCGGGTGTTTGCCGCCCATATGATCGAGCATGAACTGCTGATGGCGGTGGCGGCGCCCCTCCTTGTCGCCGCTTGCCCAGGCGCAGTCCTGCTCTGGTCCTTGCCGGCCTCACTTCGCCGCGGAACGGGCAAGCTCACGCGCGCAAAGACGCTGCAATCGGTTTGGGCCCTGGTGATCCGCCCCCTCAACGCGACGATCATTCACGGCGTCGCCATCTGGATCTGGCACATTCCGGCGTTGTTCCAGGCAGCGCTCCAGCAGGGCTTTCTTCATTATGCCCAGCATGCGAGCTTCCTCGGCACAGCCTTGCTGTTCTGGTGGGCGCTCCTTCCGCGCCCCGGTCGACAGCAGACCTATGGCAGCTCCGTCATGCATCTTTTCTTCACCTCGCTTCATACCGGCCTGCTCGGTGTCCTGCTGCTGATGTCGCCCAAACTCTGGTATCCGGAGAATGGCGCCGGCGCCGCGTTGTGGGGCCTGACCGCGATCGAGGACCAGCAGCTCGCCGGATTGGTAATGTGGGTTCCGGCCGGCTTGATCTATGGCGGCGCCGCCCTGCTGCTCGCCGGCCTCTGGATAAGCAGCAGCGCAACCAGGGAGGCAACACATGCGCTCAGACCTGGGTAGGCTGATCGGGCGCGCCCTTGCCGCAATCCTGCTGCTGGCTGCGGCTGTCGCAGCGGCGACTTTGTGGTCCGACAGGCGCGAGCGCGTCCGGCACGAGTCGGATGCGGCGACCGGCGGCGTAGGCGCCCGCGCCATTCCAATCATGACGGCGAATGGCTGCTCCGGCTGCCATACGATACCCGGCGTGCCGGGTGCGCAAGGCCAGGTCGGACCCCGCCTGGACGGTGGCCTTGCCGACAGGGTCTTTATCGGTGGCCTGCTGGCAAACAATCCGGAGAACATGATCCGCTGGATACGCTCGGCGAGGGAAGTCAATCCGCACACGGCCATGCCGTCGACGAGGATCACCGAGCAACAGGCGCGGGACATCGCCGCTTATCTCTATGCTTTGAGGTAAATCAGCCCTCGCCGCCGCGCCGGGACCACAAGCCGCGGCCGGGATCGTAGCCGATGACCGCCGCGAGGAAGAAGGCGATGAGGCAGCCAAGGACCACAATCGCCGCGACAGGATCGAACCGCAGATAGAGCGCGAAGCGTATCAGCTCGACCGCCGAGCTGAACGGGTTCCAGGCGGCGATTGTTGCCAGCACCGGTCCCGCCTCGGCAAGCCGCCACAGCGGATAGAGCGCCGTCGAGGCAAAGAACACCGGAAAGATGACGAAATTCATGACACCAGCAAAGTTCTCCATCTGTGTCGAAACCGAGGAGACAAGCAGGCCGAACGCGCCAAGCATCAGGCCCGCCAGCACGAGCGCCGGAAATACCGCGACGTAGCCGAGAACGGGCGGCCGCACATCCCAGAAACGCGCGATCAACAGAAACAAATAGACCAGCGGCACGCCGACGATCACGCTGGCCAGCAGGCGCGCCGCAAGCAGGTACCAGCGCGGCAATGGTGCGGTCAGCAACAAGCGCATGCTGCCCATCTCGCGATCGTAGACCATGGCCAGCGAACTCGCCATGGCATGGAAGAGCAGCATCATGGCCGCTAGCCCGGGCACCACATACACGTCATAGAGAACATAGGTCTGGTAGGGTGGCGTGATCGACAGACCGAGAACGGAGCGGAAGCCAGCGGCAAAGATTGCCAGCCAGACCAGCGGCCGCACCATCGCCGAGAGCAGCCGACCGCGTTGCCGCAACGTGCGCAGCATCTCCCTGCGCAGGATGCCGTTGAGCGCGCGCACCGCGTGAGACGTTTTCATTCGGACTCCGTCAGCGACGCGAAGGCCTCGCCCGTGCTCGCTACACCGAGATCGGCAGCCAGACGATCGGCGCGGCCGGCCCACCGCATTGTGCCTCGATGCAGCACCACCACATCGTCATCCGCCGTTAGTTCTTCCAGAAAATGTGTTGCCCACAGGACGGCAATGCCGCGCTCGCGGCAAAGCTCCCGCACGTGCCGCTCGAGCGCGCGGCGGCCCGGCACGTCGAGCCCGGTGGTCGGCTCGTCCAGCAGCAAAAGGCGTGGGCTATGCATCAGAGCGCGTGCTATCTCGACACGGCGACGCTGCCCCCCGGAAAGCGCTCGGGCAGGATCGTCGATCCTGTCCAGCACGTCCAGCCGGCCGAGTTCGTGGATGGAGCGCTCCTTGCTCAAGGCCTGGCTAAGCCCATGCAAGGCCGCGTGGTAACGCAGGTTCTCGCCGGCTGTCAGATCGAGATCGAGGGTCGGCAACTGGAAGACGACGCCCATCTGCGCCAACGCGGCGGACGGGTTGACATCCATCGCCTGGTCGAAGACATGCACCGAGCCGGAGCGGGCGTGATAAAGACCGGTGATCAGCGAGAACAGCGTCGTCTTGCCGGCGCCGTTGCGGCCTAGCAAGATGCACATCCTGCCTTGGGTCACAGAGAAAGAGACGCCGTCGAGAACCCGCCGGTTTCCGAAACTATGGCCCAGATTCTCGACCGACAAGGCGTTCATGGCCCGATCACGACGCCCCACGGCCCCCGCCCCACCGGCAGCGATTTCACCACCTCTTGGTTTTCCAGATCGATGAAGGAGATGTCGCCGGAATTCCCGTTTGCGCTGACCAGGCGCTTCTGGTCGCCGGAGAGCGCCACGTGCCAGGGTCGTTGACCAACAAGGTAGAGCCGACGGACCGTCAACGTTTTCACATCGACTTCCGCAATCCTGTTGGCGGGGCCGAGCGCCACATAGACGGTCGTGCCATCGCGGGACGTCGCCATGCCGACCGCCTGCACACCCTCGCGTCGTATACCCGGCACCTCGAACTCGACTTTGCCGGTCTGCGCGCGCGTTGCCGTGTCGAAGACGGTGACGGTGCCCCGGATCTCCGAGGACACCCAGAATTGCTTACCGTCCGGCGAGAATAAAGCCGCGCGCGGCCGGGTATCGACCAGCAGATTGTCGACGAGTTCAAGCGTGCCTGCGTCGATCAGATGCACCATGCTGGTGGTCTCCGAAGTGCAGGCGACATAGCGGCCGTCGGCGCTGGCCGCCATTCCTTCCGGTTCGACGCCGACATCCACGGTGCCGATGACCTTGGCCGCGGCGATGTCCACCACCGACACCAGATTGTCATTCTCGTTGGCGACGAACAGCCGCTTGCCATCGGGATGGACTGCGAAGAATTCCGGATCGGCTCCCGAAGGCAGTTCCCCGACGACCCGCCGCTTCGCGACGTCGACCACGTCGATGCGGTTGTCGTCGCCTTCCGCGACGAAAAGCATCTTGTTGTCGATCGACAGCGCCAGCCCGCGCGGACGGCGGCCGACATCGATCGTCGCCAGCAAAGTCATTGTCACGCCGTCGACGACCGCGACGGTATTATCCTGCTCATTGGAAACGTAGATGGTCTCGGCGGCGGCGGGAGCAGCAAGAGCGAACGCCGCCAACAACAGCGTCATCAGAACTTGCATGTGCTCTCCTCCAGGTCGATGCCCAGCGTGTCGAGCGGCGTGCGCTGATGCAGGAAACCCGGTTGCGGTGAGCTGGAAATCAAGAGGCGAGGCCCGGCGATCAAAATGGGCTGGCGCATCTGTCCGTCCCAAGGACGGAAACTAAGCCCCTGCCCCTTGAAGCCAGCGAGAAGAAACGCGTCGCCGCGTATATATCTGCCGATTGCCGCGGGATCGAGACTGTGCAGGCGCGTCGCCGCTTCGCCGATACTGCGCACAGCGAGCCAGGCCGCGTAGTCGCTGGGCAACATCCAGCGCCCTGCCTGCCTGTGGAAACGGTCCTGCAGTTGCGTGGCGCCCCATTCCTCGCTGACAGCGCTCCAGCCTATGGCGACAAGCCCTTGCGTGCCGGCGACGATTCTCGGCAGCGCAGTGCGGCCCTCCAGATAGGCGCCGAATTCATCCGCCTCGTCGGCGACCACGAGCACATCATAGTCGCTGACCTGCGTGACCGCCGGTATTTCGGTCTGCAGCGTGACATGCCCTGTATCGGCACGTCCGTTGGCGGGCCTGAATGTCCACGGCTGGTCGATCGTGATCTCGGCTCCGAAGCGAGCCGCCGCCCGTCGAAAGGCCGCAGCCATCGCCTGATCCTGCGAATGCGGCCCCACAAGCAGGAACCAACGCTGCCAGCGCTTCCAGGCGAGATATTGCGCCAGCCCGTCGGCGAGCATGGCGCGGCTCGGGATCGTGTGCAGCACGTTCCGACGGCAGTCCTGCTGGCGAAGCTCGTCGTCCGGCGCCCGGCTGTTGAACAACGTCATCTGCTCGGCACCGGGCGCGGCACTGGCCTGTAGAAGCTGACGGGCGTCGAGATCGGCGACGACAAAGGCGATGCCGGCATCGGCGAATTGTCTTACCGCGTCGTCCGGCGTTTCGGTTGGTTTCAATATCCTTTCCTCCAGCCGAAATTTCTGCCCAAGAAACCGGCCGGTGCTTTCGTCGTCGGCAATGCCGAGCCGTGCGCCTTGCAGGCCGTCGTCGGTGACGGTTTCATCAAGGGGTCCAAGGGGCAGAGCCGGTTTGCGCTCCTGGCCGATATACCCGATCACCATCGTCTGTTGCTCGGTGACGCCAGGGCCGGTGATCAGCAAAAGAAAGAGAAGGCCCAGCAACAGTCTCATTGTGTCGCCCCCAGCCCAAAGCGCGACGATCCCGCTTCATCGCCACGAGAGATTGCGACATCGCGCACGATGCGCGCCGGCGATCCCTCCAGAACAATAACCCGATCACCCAGCGACGAGGCATATGCGAGATCATGCGTAACCAGCAGCGTGGTAGTCCGCCGACTGGCGAAACAATCCTGCAGCAGGCAGCGCATGGCTTGCGCGGTCGCCTCGTCGAGTGAAGCGAATGGCTCGTCGAGGAGGAGTAGCGCAGGCTCCATGGCGAGCGCCCGGGCAAGCGCTACGCGCCGCGCCATACCGCCCGAGAGTCGCTGCGGATAGCTCTTCTCATTGCCTTTCAGACCGACAGCGGCAAGCCACCGGGCCGCATCGGGCGCGCGATCCGGGATGGCCAGCTCTACATTGCGCAAGGCGGTGAGCCAGGGCAGCAGCCTCGGTGTCTGGAACAGCATGCCTATCGGAAGCGGTCGTCCGCTCACGCTGCCGCGAAATTCGCGGTCGACGCCCGAAACGATCGACAGCAGCGTCGACTTGCCGACACCGGAAGGGCCGGTCAGGACGCAGACCTGTCCGTCGGCTATATCAAGCGACAGCGCGCGAAAGATCGTCCGGCGCTGGCCGTCGTCACCGGGGAAAGTCTTGTCCTCGATCCTGATCCTCAGCATCAGCGTCGCCAAGCGAACAGACGACGTTCCAACGGCACAAGCAGTCCATACTCTATGGCAAGCATCACAACGCCGAAGCTGATCGCATAGGCAAGGATGTGGGTGACGTCGAAGTTCTGAAAATAGACCTGTAGCTGGAACCCGACGCCGTTGGAGCGGCCGAGCAGTTCGGCGAGCAACACGATCTTCCACGTCAATGCCAGCCCGCTGCGCAGGGTGACGAGAAAGAACGGCGCCAATTGCGGCAGCACGACATGCCGCAGCTTTGCAGCACGCCCGAAGCGATAGAGCTCAGCCATTTCGGCAAAGTCCTTGTCCAGCCGGCTGGCGCCTTCACGAATAGTCACCACGACATTGGGGATCTTGTTGAGCGCGACCGCAAGGACAAGCGCGGTCTCGGCAAGACCAAGCCAGATATAAATTAGAATGACCGTGATCAGCGCCGGCATGTTGAGGAGTAAGACGATCCAAGGCCTCATCCATATGTCGGCTCTGTGCGAGCGGCCTGCCGCGTAGCCAAGGGCCGCGCCGATGACTATTGCCGACCCGAGGCTTGCCACGACGCGCGCAAGCGAGATGCCCAAATGGTATGGCAGCTCGCCCCGAACCGCTTCGTGCAGGAGAACCGAAACAACCTGGACCGGACCAGGAAACAGCCGATCGGCGGCGATCGATGATGCAATCTGCCAGACGAGCACCATGGTCAGCAATGCCGCAGCCGATTGCCAACGCTGCATTGTGATGGGGAACGCTGGGACATCGGTCATTGGCGCGAGCTCAAGCCGGTATGGCCCGGAAGACACCAGGATCGAGGCTCGTCGCCTTGCCGACCAGATCCTCGCCGCCCAATTTGGCCAGGATTGCAAACAACCGGGCCGCGCCATCACGTTCGTCTTTGCCGAAACGACGAGGGATTCCGGCTCGATAGGCGGCGCGTAACGCCGCCTGTAGGTGAGGATCGTCCGTGCCCAATTGAGGCGCGAGCACCCGCCACTCGTCGTCCGAAGACTCGAGCAGCGACTTCGCTGCCGCGGTCGCGCTCGTGAATCGCGCGAGGGCTATCGGGTTGGCCCGCGCCCAGCTTTCATGGAAGACGTAGCCGAGCATCGGCAAGTCCACGGATACGCCAAGCCCCTGCAGGATTTGCGCGACACTGAGCAGAGGCCTTGCCCCCTCTGACTCGAGACGAGCGGCGAAATTCCAGAACGTCAGCAGTGCATCCAGTCGCCCCGCCAGAAATTCCTGCTCCAACAAAGGCGGCGCGCCGAACACTGGCTCCACCTCTTCAGCAAGATCGCGCTTCACCTGACGGAGGCCGAGCGCGCGCAACAGGATCCAGCTTTTGTCCAGCGGACCACCTGCGATCCCCAGCCTTTTGCCCTTGAGGTCCGCAAGAGTTCGAATGGACGAGCCTTGCGGCAGTTCCAGCGCGCCGACGGCACGAGAATAGGGATAGAACACCAGATCAGCGCCTTCGCTGCGCTGGCGCATGACCCACACCCAGTCCGAAACGATGACGTCGACGCTGCCCGCCAGCAATGCGGTCTTACCGACTTCGGTCCCGGCAAGCCGCTGAGCCTCGATTGATACGCCGTGCACAGCGTCCAACGCATGTCGCCGCATGACGTCAACTTCCCAGGCGGCGGTGCCAAATCCCAGCACGCCAAATCGCACGAGCGGCGATGGCTGTGGCGCGGCTTCAGCGGAAGCACCCAATAGCCAGCAACAAATACCCGCAAGAGCGGCCCGCCGCGAGATGTGACCCTGATCATGCCGGGTCAGCCATTCGCCTGGAAGGGTAGCAGTCAGCACGGGCGCACCGGGTGTGAAGGAACTTTCCTAACGCGGTGGCGGCAGGAATGTTCCCCGATGGTGCATGGAACTAACGGGAAAGCACCTAAGGTCCGTTTTTCGGCTCGTATAGCAGCCCGGGGGGCTTGTTCAGGCGAACAGAAGAAGGTGTCAGGGGCTACGGTCCGCTCTTGGCATCATCGACCTCCAACGCGTCCATTACAGGTGCCGGATCGCTCTTTTCGGAGCTCGGGCTCTGCACCCCGGACCCGGCGTTCTCGATCGCTTGCACGATAGCATCTTCGATGTTTCCGAGTTCGTCCTCCCTTACTTCACGCCCATAACCAGCCACCTCGGCATCTTGCTCGAATTGCTGAGCGAGCACCGCGACGCTGACTTCCTCTCGACCAGGAAGTGTGCCGACATTCTCCTGTAGCCAGTTTTGAAAAAACTCTCTGGTCGCGCTCATCTCAGACCACCCTTTCGCCAAACTAAGCGCGACGATGAGCCGAAGTTCCATGATGCGTTCACTTTCCCAGTGGCGCTGTACTCACAGCGTTGGGAGCCACGAGGTTTTTGCAGGCTTGATGAGGCAGTGGCCTTTCTCTTCACGACTCGATTGGAGTTCACTCTTATCGCGCAGTGTGCATCCTGATTGCGTCCATTTCGACCCTGTGGAACAAGCTCGTTGAGTTGAAGTTAGGCCCTATGCCAAGCTTTTCGGGCGAACCAAGTTTTTCGGGCGAACAAGTTTTTGACGTTGCCATCGTCGGCGGCGGCCCCGCGGGGCTCGCTGCAGCCATGTATTTAGCCAGGTTTCTGCGTTCGGTGATCTCGCTCGACGCGGGGCATGCGCGTGCCAAGCTCATCCCAAAATCCCGTAACTGTCCCGGCTTCCCCGACGGCATCAGCGGGGAAGAACTGCTCGGCCGCCTACGAGCCCAGGCACAGCTATACGGCGCGAGCCTTGTCCATGGTTGCGTAGGCCACGCCGAAAAACGCGAGGGGTTTTTTGTTCTGACGACCACCTGCGGGATTGTCCAAGCAAGGCGCGTGATTCTGGCAACGGGCATTGTGGACAAGGCACCTCCCATTGAAAGACTGGAGGAGGCGATCGCAACCGGCATTGTCAGACTGTGCCCGGTTTGCGATGCATATGAGGCCCGGGGTAGCCGCATCGGCGTTGTTGGTCCGGAGCATCTCGCCGTCAGGGAGGCTCTGTTCCTGAAGGGATATGGCAGTCAGGTCGCCTTGCTCGCCAATAACCAGGATGATGTTTCCGAAGCTGCCCGCGGCGCCGCCTTGGCAGGCGGAGTTGAAATCTGGGACGCTGTCGATGACCTGATCCCTCGACGAACCGGGTTCGATGTCGTCATGGCCGAGGGCGCCCCGATGCGCAACATCGATGTGGTGTACCCTTCGATGGGCAGCGACGTACGCTCCGAACTAGCGGTTGCTCTGCGGGCTGACTGTGACGCAGAAGGCTATGTCCTGGTCAACCGACACCTTGAGACTTCAACGCCAGGACTCTATGCCATTGGCGACGTGGCCGAGGGGCTCAATCAAATTGCTGTTGCGTTCGGAGACGCCGCCAAGGCTGCAACTCACATTCATAACGACCTCCGCGATTGCGCCGAGCCGGCGACGAACTTCCGGCGAAGTTGACCTGCAGATGCGAACGCACCGTACCGGCTCACCTTTGGCTGCGTTGATGCCCGGAACCTGTTCCACCCGGCGTGAGACTACCGGCTTCGGCTTTGCTAGAGTTCTCCCAGGCGCAGCCGCTGGGTTGATGGACGGGCACGCGCTGGCGAACGGCTGGAGGAAGGAATGAAAATTCTCGTCACCGGCGCGTCAGGTCTGATTGGAGCCGCGCTTTGCGCGCGCCTGGCCGGCGAGAGTCATGAAGTGGTTCGCGTGCTTCACCACGCAGACACTGGCGTCCACCCGGAGATCCAAACCGTTTCCCTGGATATGGCGCGGGCCTTGCGACCTCAGGACTGGATCCCCTATCTCGCCGGTGTGGACGCCGTCGTAAACTGTGCCGGCGTCCTGCAGGATAGTGCCCGGGAAAACACCCGGCATGTCCATTCTACCGGCGCCTCGGCTCTCTTCACCGCGTGTGAGCAAGCAGGAGTGAACAAGGTGATTCACTTTTCTGCCATCGGGGTCGATCGCCAGCAGCCGTCCGCCTTTTCCGCCAGCAAGCTTGCTGGCGATGAAGCACTGATGGCACGTAGCCTTGACTGGGTCATCCTGCGCCCCTCCGTAGTGCTGGGAAGGCCGGCCTTCGGCGCAAGTGCACTTTTTCGCGGCCTCGCGGCGTTGCCGCTCTTGCCGTTGATGCCCGGCACGGGCCGTCTCCAAGTCGTCCAACTCGATGACGTCATCTCCACCGTCCTGTTCTTCCTCAAACCCGGCCGCCCATCGCACCTCACGCTGGACCTGGCTGGGCCCGAGGCACTTTCGATGAGCGAGGTCGTGGGTCGCTATCGCCGCTGGTTCGGATGGAGCAGTGCTCGGGAGTTCATCTTGCCGAATTGGGCCGCAGCTATCTTGTACAGGTTCGGGGATGCCGCGGCTCAGCTGGGCTGGCGCCCGCCGATGCGCAGCAATGCAGCAAAAGAGATTGCCCGTGGCGCTGTCGGCGATCCCCAGCCGTGGATGACGGCGACCGGCATTCAACCATCAAGTCTTACATCTGCACTGCGTTTAAATCCTGCGACCGTGCAGGAGCGATGGTTCGCCGGTCTTTACTTTGTCAAGCCGGCGCTCTTTGTCGTCTTGCCGCTCTTCTGGATCATGACCGGCATCATTTCCCTCACCGCCGGCTGGCGCAGCGGAGTTGACTTGCTGATTGGCACTGCTGCCGGCCCCTTGGCCGAACCGGCGGTAGTCGCCGGCGCGCTGGCTGACATCGCCGTCGGGGCGCTTATCGCCTGGCGCCCAACCAGCCGGCTTGGTCTTTTCGGCGCAATCGCGGTATCGCTTTTCTATGCGACCGCTGGGAGCATTCTGCGGCCGGATCTTTGGCTTGAGCCACTCGGGCCGCTGATCAAAATCCTCCCGATCCTCGTTCTGCATTTTGCAGCGCTGGCCATTCTGGAGGAACGCTGATGATGTACTTCGTGCTTAAATACCTGCACGTGATCGGCGCTGCTGTGCTGCTCGGAACTGGTGCCGGCATTGCTTTTTTCATGCTTTTGGCACACCGGACCGGGAATGCCGCGACGATCGCAGCTGTCGCCCGAATTGTCGTGCTGGCTGATTTCCTGTTCACGGCTACGGCCGTTGTCGCACAACCTCTGACCGGACTGGGCCTCGCTAGGGTTGCGGGGTATTCGCTGTCCGAAGGATGGATCGTTCTCTCGATCCTGCTCTACATCTTAACGGGCCTGTTCTGGCTGCCTGTCGTGTGGATACAGATCGAGATGCGAAATCTAGCCACACAGGCCGCACTCTCCAACCAACCTCCTCCCGAGCGCTACCATCAGCTGTTCAGACGCTGGTTTGTCTTCGGCTTCCCAGCTTTCGGCGCCGTGCTCGCCATTTTCTGGCTGATGATTGCGCGCCCGGCAATCGAGTGGTCATCGTTGTAGCTGCGATCGGCAAGCACTGCGCCGTGAATTCATCCGTCGCGCCTAGCTGGCTCGTGCCGGCGCGATGCACTGCGGTCGGGAACCACGGTCACTGCCGCGAGTTCTTTCGCATGGCCAATCATCCCGTCACCGGCGTGCTTACCTCAATCGGCACATTAACCTCCCGCCCCGCGGCATTCCTGATCCTGTTGGTCTACGCAATCCTTTGGATGATCTTCGAGCGACAGACCCTGGACTGGCATGGAGCGGCTACCTTGTTTACGTGGGCCATGACGCTGTTCATCCAGCGTGCCGAGCACCGCGACACTCAGGCCATTCACGCCAAACTGGATGAGATCCTGCGATCAGACCACAATGCCTCGAACATCACGCGGATCGACGATGAAGAGCCCGAGGAAATCGAAAAACACCGCCACCGCAAGCAGCAGGACGACTGATGAGCGGCGTTTTGGTTTCACGGCAGGACGAGTAGCGGGTTTCCAGCTTTTGACGCCTATCCAGCCCCGCCGCCTCCTGCGCTCAGGCCCAGGCCTTCGATCCTTGCTGCGCCTGTGGTTCAGCGACCGAAGGATCGGAGCCCTCTATTGTTCCACTGATCCAGAAAAATTTGCCCGAGAACCAGGTCAGGCAAATCGGCCGGCTCGAAGTGCGTCATTCGCCTTTCTGGTTGCGCTCGACGAACTTGTTGAAACGGCTGGTTTGTCCGTCACCAGTCTTGGACTGGTAAAGAAAGGCCAGATCGTTCTCGTCGAATATGCGGAAGAACTCGTCCCATTCGACCGGCTCGAATGCTTCCTCGGGTTTGCCGAAGTCGATCCGCAGGATGCCGCCCGCGCCTTTGGTGCGAACCACTGCCGGCCGTCCATCCCGCTCCTCGGCCCATTTGCGGATTTCGTCGTGATTGGTGGTCGTTTGCGACTGGGACATTGAAATCTCCTTTGATCATCGGCGTTGCCAACATCGGGCATCGTCGGGGCTGCCGGCGTCCTAACAGCACAAGGGCGGCAATGTTCCGGCACGGCGCGGCGAGCGCGATGTGGCTGCTTCCGAACGAAGCCGGCCAAAGGAACTTTGTTGAAGCCAAGGGAACAAACCTTTTGCCGAAAAGTTCGGGTCGCCAAGATTACCTGTCTGAGGAGTGGTCGTGAAACGGATATTGGTTACAGGGGGCTGCGGCTTCATTGGCCGGCATGTCGCCCAGGAACTCATCGAGCAGGATTATTCGGTTCGCATTTTGGATGTGCTGCTGGAGCAGGTGCACGCAGGCGAAACAGTCGCCCTTCCCGCCGGGGCCGAGCTGATCAAGGGCGACATTCGGGACCGGGAGGCGGTCGCCAAGGCGCTGGAAGGCGTTGACGCGGTCATTCATCTGGCCGCGGAAGTCGGCGTCGGACAGTCGATGTACGAGATCGCGCGCTATGTCGGCACCAACGATCTCGGCACCGCGACGCTGCTTGAGGCGCTGATCAAACACCCGGTCGAGCGCATTGTCGTCGCCTCATCGATGAGTGTCTATGGCGAGGGCCTCTATGCTACATCGGACGGCCGGCGCATCGACAATGCCCGGCGCAAGGCGAGCGACATCAAAAACGGGCAGTGGAATCCGCTGTCGCCGGAAGGCGAGCCCCTCTCCCCCCTGCCGACGGACGAGGAAAAGCCGGTCGACCTCGCCTCTATCTATGCGCTGACGAAATACGCCCAGGAACGCGCCGTGCTGATCTTCGGCGAAGCCTATGGCATCGATGCGGTCGCGCTGCGCCTGTTCAACGTCTTCGGCGCCGGCCAGGCGTTGTCGAACCCCTATACCGGCGTGTTGGCCAATTTTGCTTCGCGTCTCGCCAACGGCCAACGTCCAATGATCTTCGAGGATGGCGAACAGAAACGCGATTTCGTCCATGTGGATGATGTCGCCCGCGCCTTTCGTCTTGCGCTGCAGCAACGCCAGGCAAGGGGTCACGTCATCAACATCGGCAGCGGCCGAGCCTATGCTATCAGCGACGTCGCGCGGGTACTTGCCGAGGCCATGGGAACGCCGGACCGCTCGCCAGAGTTGCTCGGCAAGGCGCGCTCCGGGGATATCCGCAACTGCTTCGCCGATATTTCCAAGGCCCGTGAGCTGCTCGGTTTCGAGCCGAGGCAACAACTGGAGAATTCGCTCGCCGATTTCGTTTCCTGGGTGCGCAACTCGTCCGCCATCGACCGCGGCGCCGACATGAAACGCGAGCTTGAAGAACGTGGGCTGGTGTCATGAATACGCGCAATCGACGCGACGCGCCCGTCGCCATTGTCGGCGGCAGCGGCTTCATAGGATCGAACCTGGCCGACAGCCTGTTGTCGGATGGCGAGCCGGTGCTGGTGATCGACAATCTCAGCCGCCCCGGCGTCGAACAGAACCTTGAATGGCTGGCGCAGAAACACGGAAGCCGCCTCATGGTCGAAACGATTGACGTGCGCGACGCCAACGCGCTTGCGCCCGTTCTGAAGAGTTCCAAGGCGATCTTCCACCTGGCCGCGCAAACCGCCGTCACAACGAGCCTGGTCCAACCGGACGAGGATTTCGATATCAACCTTCGAGGGACCTTCAATGTCCTCGAGGCGGCGCGGCTGAGCAGTGAGTTTGTGCCGGTGGTCTTCGCCAGCACCAACAAGGTCTATGGCAGCCTGCCAGACGTCGCGGTTCGCGAGGACGGCGATCGTTACCTGCCTTGCGACGGCATCATCCAAGCGAATGGCATCGACGAGACCCACGGCCTGGATTTCTGCACGCCCTATGGCTGCTCCAAAGGCGCGGCGGACCAATATGTGCTCGACTATGCCAAATCCTACGGCATGCCGACGGCGGTGCTGCGGATGAGCTGCATTTACGGGCCGCGCCAGTTCGGAACCGAGGATCAAGGCTGGGTCGCGCACTTCCTGCTGAGTGCGCTGACGGGACGTCCAATCACCATTTACGGCGACGGCAGACAAGTGCGCGACATACTGCATGTCTCCGATGCGGTCGCCGCCTACAGGGCCACGCTCGATCGTATCGAGACGACCAAAGGACAGGCATTCAATCTTGGCGGCGGCCCCGATAATGCGATCAGCCTGCGCATGCTGTTGAGCGAGATCCGTAGCTTGACCGGCCGTGAGCTTTCGATCCGCCATGATGGCGAACGCACCGGCGATCAGCCCTTCTTCGTCGCCGACACCCGCAAGATCAAAGCGATGCTTGGCTGGAAAGCTCGTGTTTCATGGCGCGAAGGCATTCGCGATCTCGCAGACTGGCTGCAACAACACCGGCTCCAGCCTCGCCCCGAAGTCGTGAGATACGTCGCATGAAAATCGCCCTGGTAAACCCGTTCTGGACCTATGACGACAGCATCTATTTCGGCTGCCGCCAACCACATCTCCCGCTGGAACTCGGCTATTCGAAATCCCTCCTCGAAACAGCCGGCCATGAGGTGTTGATGCTGGATGGGCAATTGCAGAAGCTCGACAACTCGGACCTCTCCGAGCGTGTGGCTGATTTCGCGCCTGCAATGACGGTCGTCAGTACCGCCCCGACTTATCTGTTCTGGCGCTGCGCACCACCCGAGTTGCGCGTGCCGGCCGATTTCCTCAACCGTCTCGCCGGGCGCGGTGGACGCACAGTCGCGGTCGGGCCGCATGGCTCGGCTACGCCCGCGCCAACCTTGCGCAAGCTTGGCGTCGACATTGTTGTGCGCGGCGAATGCGAGGAAATCGTCGCGGAACTTGCCCGGCGCGACGACTGGAGCGCGGTGCCCTCGACCGCTTACCTGCGCGAGGCCAAGGTGGTTTTGACCGGCGGCGTCCACGCCAGCTCGTTTGTCGATCATCCGCCACTCCAATGGCCATCAGACTGGATCGCTGCCCATTCGCATCACCATCACAGGTTCGATGACAATCAGGTTGGGTTCGGCGCGGAGGTCGAAGCATCGCGCGGTTGTCCCTACAATTGCAGCTTCTGCGCCAAGATCGATTTCCGCGATGCCTATCGCCGCCGAAACCACGAGGCGGTCATAGCGGAAATCGATGGGCTGATTGCCCAGGGCGTCGGCTACATTTATTTCATCGATGAAATCTTCCTGCCGCAGAAAGCGCTGCTGGAAGCGTTGATCCATCGCGACGTGAAGTTCGGTGTGCAGACCCGCATCGACCTTTGGAAACCCGAGCTGCTGGAACTGCTCGGTGCGGCTGGCTGCGTCTCCATCGAGGCCGGCCTCGAAAGCCTGACCGTGGAAGGTCGTGCGATGCTGGCGAAACGCTGCCGGCTGGGTACCGAGGAACTTGCCGCGCTGCTCGTCAATGCGAGGCGTCACGTTCCGTTCGTACAGGCCAATCTGATCGGCGTCGTCGAGGATGACCCTGCCCTTGTGGACTACTGGCGAACGCACCTCATCGACAACGGCGTGTGGGCCAATGAACCCGTACCGCTTTATCCATATCCGAGTTCGCCAAGCTATCGCGAGCTTTGGGGCGAACCCGACGACCTCGCCTGGGAGCGCGCCCATGATCACTATCTCGCATCATTCCAGAAGTTCAGCGACATCCAGGAAAGGCGCCCGCGTCCGCTGGCGGAACTGGAGGCGACATGTTGCGGACACTGACGCCGCGCTCGCGGCGCATCCTGATGACGGTCGATGCCGTGGGCGGCGTGTGGCGCTATGCGCTCGACCTGGCCAGGGAACTTGTCAACGGCGGCGATAGCGTAGTGCTTGCCGGTCTCGGTCCGCCACCGTCCAGGCAGCAGGCCGACGAGGCGGAGGCTTTCGCGAAGCTGATCTGGCTGAACACGCCGCCGGATTGGATGACCCGCAACGGCGGTGATCTCGACGCGCTGCCGCGAGAGTTGCATGCGCCCATGCGCGACCACGCCATCGACCTTGTCCATTTCAACGCGCCTTCGCAGGCGGCGGGATTCGACGCGCCATGCCCGGTCGTGGTGGTCTCCCATTCCTGCGTGACGACTTGGTTCCATGCGGTCAGAGGACAGGCGGCGGATGGCGCATGGGCCTGGCAGAAGGAGCGCAACAGACGCGGCATGGATCGGGCCGACGCGGTCATCGCGCCGAGCCGCAGCCATGCCGACATGCTAGAGACCTGCTACGGCCCGATCGCGCGCTTGAGTGTGGTCAGAAATGGTGCCCGTCCTCTGCCGAAGGCCGAAAAGCATCAACCGCTCGTCTTCGCCGCTGCCCGCTGGTGGGACGAGGGCAAAAATGCGGCGGTGGTCGATCAGGCGGCGTCCCTGACGCGATGGCCTCTGTTTGCCGCCGGGTCGACGAACGGTCCAAACGGCGAGCATGTCAGCTTCAGCCATGCTGTTCCTCTGGGAGCAGTGCCGTCCGATGAGGTGCGTTCGTTGATGGCTCGCGCGGGTATTTTCGTATCGCCATCGCTCTACGAGCCATTCGGCCTGGCCGCGCTGGAAGCCGCCATGTCGGCTACGCCCCTGGTGCTTTCCGATATCGCCACCTATCGCGAACTATGGGACGGGGCCGCGATATTCTTTGACGCGCGCGATCCGCACGATCTCGCTGCCTGCCTCAACCGTCTCTCCAGCGATGCCGAGCTCCGGCGAGAGCTTGGCCAGGCAGCCATCCGACGCAGCCGCAGGTTTAGGCTGACAAAGCAGACAGCGGCTATGCGCGGCGTCTACGACAAAGCGGCCTTAGCGATGGCGGAGCGCTGATCATGCGCTTTGTGTTCTACACCCACTCGGTCGTTTCCGACTGGAACCATGGCAATGCCCATTTCCTGCGCGGCGTCATGCGAGAGCTGGTCCAGCGCCGGCATCAGGCGATTGCGCTGGAGCCGGCGAATGGCTGGAGCCGGTCGAATCTGCTGGCTGAGAAGGGGTCGTTCGCCATCGAACGCTTCCGCAAGGATTTTCCCGAACTGATGCCGGTGACCTACGATGCCGGATTTGATCACGAAGCCTGGATTGCCGAGGCCGACGTTGTGATCGTTCATGAGTGGACGGATCCGGAGCTTGTCGCACGTATTGGCCGTGCCCGGGCCGCCGGCGGCAACTTCATCCTTCTTTTTCACGACACCCACCACCGGGCCGTGTCTGCGACCGAGGCACTCTCGGCGCTCCGGCTGGAGCACTATGACGGCGTTCTCGCCTTTGGCGAAACCTTGCGCGAGAGCTATCTGCGCGCCGGCTGGGGCAAGCGCGTCTTCACTTGGCATGAAGCGGCGGACGATCGCCTGTTCAAGCCGCACCCGGAGATCCACCCCACCTCCGATCTGGTCTGGATCGGCAACTGGGGCGATGATGAGCGGACCGCCGAACTCAAGGAGTTTCTGATCGAGCCGGTGCACGATCTCGGCCTTGATGCCGCTGTTCACGGCGTACGCTACCCCAAGACCGCACTTGCGGATCTGGCCACCGCAGGACTGCGCTATGAGGGGTGGATCGCCAATGCCGACGTGCCGAAGGCCTTCGCCGCGCATCGTGTCACACTTCACATCCCACGGCGCCCCTATCGCGAGAGGTTGCCCGGAATCCCGACGATCCGCATGTTCGAGGCACTCGCCTGCGGCATTCCGCTGATTTCAGCGCCATGGTCCGATGTCGAGCAGCTTTTCAGGCCCGGTGTCGACTTCCTGTTTGCCGAGAATGGCTCGCAAATGCGGCAACAGCTTCGGACGGTGTTGTCCGACGAGGACTTTGCGGCCTCCCTGGTGACCTCGGGTCTCGAGACCATCCGCTCGCGGCACACCTGCCGCCACCGCGTCGACGAGTTGCTCGGCGTGCTCACGCAATGCGCGAACCGACACACCGCCGTCCCGACAGCCGCAAAGGAAGCCGTCGCATGAAGATCGCATTCTATGGATCGAGCCTTTTGTCGTCCTACTGGAACGGTGCCGCGACGTACTATCGCGGTTTGCTCAAGGCACTTTCGCAATTGGGTTACGAGATCACGTTCTACGAACCCGATGTCTACGACCGGCAGAAGAACCGCGACATCGAAGCTCCCGACTGGTGCACTGTCGTCGTTTATGAGGCGACCCAGCATGCGCTGATGCAGGTCGCGGCACGTGCCGCCGGCGCCGACATCGTCGTCAAGGCGAGTGGCGTCGGTTTCGAAGACGAGGCGCTGCTTCGCGCCGTTCTCGACCACGCCCGCAGCGACGCGCTTGTCGTATTCTGGGACGTGGATGCGCCAGCCACGCTTGCCCAGTTGCGCGACGAGCCGGACCACCCGCTCCATCGTGCACTGCAGGAGATCGACCTCGTGCTGACCTATGGTGGCGGCGATCCCGTTGTCTGGGCCTATCGTGCCATGGGCGCCAAGGAGTGCGTGCCCATCTACAATGCGCTCGATCCCGAAACGCACCATCCGGTCGCCAGCAAAGCGCGTTTTGCCTGCGACCTGGCGTTCCTCGGAAACCGGCTGCCGGACCGTGAAGCGCGTGTCGAATCGTTTTTCCTCGATCCCGCCAGCCAGCTGCCGAAACAGCGTTTCCTGCTCGGAGGCTCGGGTTGGGGCGACAAGCCGCTCCCCACCAATGTAGGCTGGCTCGGCCATGTCGGCACCCGCGATCACAACGCCTTCAATGTCACCCCAAAAGCCGTGTTGAACATCAGCCGCGATAGCATGGCCGCCAACGGTTTTTCACCGGCCACGCGAGTGTTCGAGGCGGCTGGCGCCGGCGCCTGTCTCATCACGGATGCATGGCTGGGCGTGGAACTGTTCCTGAAACCAGGCGAGGAGATCCTGGTCGCGCGTGACGGCGGCGATGTCGCCGAAATAATGCGCTCGCTGACCCCCGGTCGGGCCAAGGCAATCGGCCAAGCCGCACTTCACCGCGTGCTGGCGGACCATACCTACGCGCTTCGGGCGGATGTGGCGGATGCCGTCTTCAAACGTCATTTCGAGCACGGGGCCGTGGAGGCAGCGGAATGACCAAGAAACTGGACATCGTCTTTCTCGGCCTGTCGCTGTCCTCATCCTGGGGAAACGGTCACGCCACCACTTTTCGAGGTCTTTTGAAAGGCTTGCACGGACTCGGTCACCACGTGACTTTTCTGGAGCGCAACGTGCCATGGTACGCCAATCACCGCGATCTGCGCGAACCGGAGTTCTGCGCCTTGCGCTACTACGAAACCACTGCGGAGCTGCAACGCGACTACGCACAGTGCCTGGAGCAGGCCGACATCATCGTCATCGGATCCTTTGTTCCAGAAGGACGCCAGGTCATCGACATCGTCGCCTCGCTTTGCAAGGGGCAGCTCTGCTTTTACGACATCGACACCCCGGTGACCCTGGCCAAGCTTTCAGCCGACGATTGCGATTATCTGAGTTCGCGGCAAATTCCGTATTTCGATGTCTATTTCTCCTTCACTGGCGGCCCAACGCTCAACCATCTGGCGCAAGACTTCGGCGCGCGCCATGCCGAACCTCTCTATTGTTCGGTCGATCCGGAACGGCATCACCCGACAGGAGATCCGGTCCGCTGGGATCTCGGCTATCTCGGCACCTACAGCATGGACCGGCAGACAACGCTGAACGCTCTGCTGCTCGAGCCCGCACGGCATATGCCAAACCTCCGTTTCGTCGTGGCCGGCTCCCAATATCCATCCGACATCATCTGGCCGGACAATGTCGAACGCATCGAACATTTGCCGCCCGCCGATCACGCCGCGTTCTATAGCCGTCAGCGCTACACGCTGAATGTCACACGCAGTTCCATGATCACCGCAGGATGGTCGCCCAGCGTGCGCCTGTTCGAAGCGGCGGCTTGCGGCACGCCCATCGTCAGCGACCGCTGGCCAGGGCTCGACAGCTTCTTTCCTGCATCGGCGATCCACACGGCCGCGGAGACGGACGAAGTCATCGATATCCTCGTTGGCGAGTCCGAGCGCGCACGCCTGGCCATGGCCGGCCGGGCTCGCAAACTCGTCCTCGCTTCCCACACCGGTGCGGCCAGGGCTCGCGAATTCGTGGCGGCGCTGACCCAACCAAGGGCGACGGCCCTCGATCTCGACATTGGAAGTGCAGCATGAACGGCAGACAGGAGAAAACAGCGATGCGACAGACAAGAAAGGCGCACAGGGCAAAGACGGTGCTTGTTGCCGGCGGCGCGGGTTTCCTCGGTTCGCATCTTTGCGAAGTATTGCTCCGCAACGGCTGGCGCGTGATCTGCGTCGACAATTTTCTGACCGGGCGCATGGAAAACATCATCTCGATCATGGACCGGCCGGGTTTCCGGTTGATCGAGCAGGACATCTGCCGGCCACTGGATCTCGGCGAGCCCGTGGATCACATCTTCAACCTGGCCTGCGCCGCCTCACCGCCGCGTTATCAGGCCGACCCGATACACACCACGCGTACCTGCGTGATCGGAACCCTCAACCTGCTCGAACTCGCTGTCCGCAATGACGCGCGACTGCTGCAGGCCTCGACGAGCGAAGTGTATGGCGATCCGGAACAACACCCGCAAAGGGAGGATTACGTCGGTCATGTGAACTGCACCGGCCCACGCGCCTGCTACGACGAGGGCAAGCGCACCGCCGAAACGCTTTGCTTCGACTATCTAAGGGCCGGCAAGGCCGACGTCCGCGTCGCGCGCATCTTCAACACCTACGGTCCGAGAATGGATCCGGCCGACGGTCGCATCGTCTCGAATTTGATCATGCAGGCGCTCGAGAAGCGTCCGCTGACGATATTCGGCGACGGCCAGCAAACGCGATCCTTCTGCTATGTCTCCGACTTGATTGATGGATTGATGCGCCTGATGAACATCGACCCCAATCCGGGCAAGCCGGTCAATCTGGGCAATCCCGGAGAATTCACCATCGTGCGACTGGCGGCATTGGTGAAGGCGATGACCGGCACCAAGTCGGATCTGAAATTTCTGCCCCTGCCGCAAGACGATCCTCGGCGCAGGCAGCCTGATATTTCGCGTGCGAAAACGCTGCTCGGCTGGTCGCCGAGAGTGCCGCTCAACGAAGGGCTCAAGCTGACGATCGATTATTTCGCGGCGCTCGAAGGCACCGGCATCGGCGATCAGATGACAGGCCTTGCCAAAAGGAGACCCGCAGGCGGGCTGCAGAACCTTCCTGCATGACGCGGGCCGCGGCCGGACCTGCCCGGAGATCGTGCGGAACATCCATCCAACCTTGTAGTTTGGCGGGAGGGACCCGATACGGAGGATCATCCTCATGCAACCCAAGCGACCCGCGAAGGATGTCGACAAGATTGCCGAACGCGAGGCGGCTGCCTATCTGCGGCGCTCCTCGATCACCTATCTCGAGTGCTGCGTCAGCCTGATGATGACGCATCTGCAGCGCGAGGAAGTGGCCGCTATTCTCGAGCAGGAAGCAGACATGCTACGAAGGCTGGATTGATCGAAACGCTACACCTGAGATTCGTCCAGGAATCGTATCAGCCCCGCCCTGTATCGGTCTCCGGTCGCGGCCAGCCTTGCTTTTTCCTGGCCATTTTCGGATTGCGCAGCCGTGCTCCAGAGCCCGATTTGGAACGCCAAATAGCAGGGTTCGAAAAAATCGATGTGGCCATTGTCAATATCGAGCCCCATCCCCTCGACCAATGTCGTCACATCGCTGTCGGCTAGTCCATATTCGACCCGGGCGCCGGCAATGTCCCACTCTATCGGCTGGCAGCCAATCAAATCGTGTGCCCGGCAATGGTCGACGGCATCTGTCTTGAGCACCGTGCCGTCGGCACAAACGAGAAACTCCCACGCGTGAAGCTTTCCGTCGATTTCCACCCGCTGCAGAACATACGCAGGGGTTTTTTTCGAGAGCCAACGGCGCAACGTCGCCGCTCGGTTCTCGCCCAGGGCTTCAGATGTATTGGAAACAGCCATTTCCGCGAGTGCGAGCAATGATGCACCCGGTTCGCAGGTTCGGAGATTGAGCGCCCGCCAGGTTAGATAGCGCGCCAACTCCGCGACCAGCCTTCCTCTTGGCAGCGGCGCCTGGTCCATCGTGGTGCCGTCAATCCACCGTTCGACCAGAAAGCCGTGGCAAAGCCCGACCACTTGCGATCCGAACCCGGCTTTCCCCAACATTTCCGCGGCTCGTCTCTTACGCCGTCCGGTTTCGCCGAGGCCGGCGAATTTGACGAGCCAGCGACCACACCCCGCGGACGCCAGGAATTTACGCCGCTCGATGCCGCGCGGGCTCGGCGGCCAATGCTTTTCGTCGACGTAGTGGACGCTCCTCCATTCGCCACCAGACAGTTCGGTCAGGCGTAATTCGGGGCTGCCGACCGCCTCGGCCACCCATTCGCTAAGCGTGGGAATGTTCGAGCTTTCGGGGAAGGTGCATTCGAGCGCCGTCGCCACATGTTTCGGACAGCGCGACCATGTCTCCCTGGCCTCCCGTGACGCTTCGATGCCCGGGTTGCCAGGATGGCTGGGAAACAGGTGAATGCGGTCCATACCAATACCCAGTTCCCGCAGCCACGCGACGACGGCGTGCATCGAACTGCCGGACAGACCGGGACCTTCGTCTACAACGGCGAAGCGTGCCGATGGATTGTTCTTCCAGGAAGCGATCGAGCGCGGATCGGCATTGATGTGCCTGCGGAAAGGATGGCCGACCGGACGAACGCTGAACGGCGCCGGCGCGCCAATCGCGGCAGCCACTATGGCGGCAAGCCCCAGGCCGATGCTGCGGATGCCGATCACGCATGTGTTCGCATCGAGACCTGACTCCTGCGCCGCTCCCAAATAGCTTTCGGGATAAAGCGCGTAATGCGCGTAACCCTCGGCAGAACCGGTCAGAACCTCAGCCTCGCATTCCAACCCGTCCAGCAGTTGGAGAAGTCCTGGGTCGATGCCACCGCCCACGGCGAAACCGCTTCGCCACGACTTCGCCACCTCGGCCGCAAGACCAACCAGCAATCTCGCGCCTTGCTGTTGCCGCGGCGAAAAGATGTCGATGCCGCTGGTCTCGAAATCGACATCGGCAAGCGCCCGAACCAGTTCCGATACGCTGATGAATAGTCCGACCAACGCGGCATGGCGTCGGAGGCCACGAGCCATGCGGTCCAGACTTTGAGCAATCTCGCTGGCAGCTTCGCGAAGCCGTTCTGCGCTCTGCCTCCGCTTCTGGTCGCCGTAAACGATCATCGATCGGTTTTCCAATGCTTTGCCTTGCGGCAACGCAGCGAGCGCTGCTTCGATCCATGCTGTCTTGCGCAATTTTTCGGCAGGCCAAGGAACATTCCGGCACGCTGGTGGTTCGGCGGCAGGAACTTACCTTTGAACAGCATAGGGCGGCAGTTTCGTGGGATCGAAAAAGGTTCGTGTCGGTATCGTCGGGGTCGGCAATTGCGCATCCTCCCTGGTGCAGGGCCTCTCCTATTATCGTCACGCAAAAAGCAACGAACCAATCCCAGGGCTGATGCATGCCGACCTCGGCGGCTACCATGTCGACGACGTCGAGATTGTCTGCGCGTTCGACGTCGCCAGGAGCAAGGTTGGCCTCGACGTCGCTGAAGCAATCTACGCCGCCCCCAACAACACGTTCCGCTTTGCCGATGCGGCGGCAAACGGCGTTCGCGTCGAGCGCGGACCGACACTTGACGGCATCGGAAAATACTTGCGCGACGAAATCGAGGAGGCGCCGGAGCCGGTTGCCGACGTCAGCGAAATCCTGCGCAACAGCGGCGCCGACGTGCTGGTGTCTTACCTGCCGGTGGGCTCCGAGGAGGCGACGCGCTTCTACGCCGAATGCGCGCTCGAGGCCGGCTGCGCCTTCGTCAACTGCATACCCGTTTTCATCGCCTCACGTCCGGAATGGCGCCGGCGCTTCGAGCAGCGAGGGCTGCCGCTGGTCGGCGATGATATCAAGAGCCAGGTCGGGGCGACCATCGTTCACCGCCTGCTGGCCAATCTCTTCCGCGAGCGCGGCGTGCGCATCGATCGCACTTATCAGCTGAATTTCGGCGGCAACACCGACTTCCTCAACATGCTGGAACGCGAGCGGCTGGAATCAAAGAAGATTTCCAAGACCCAGTCCGTGGCCAGCCAGTTCGATGTTCCCCTGGAGCCGGGCAATATTCATGTCGGACCCAGCGACCACGTACCGTGGCTGACCGATCGCAAATGGGCCTATATCCGGGTGGAAGGGACGACCTTCGGCGGCGTGCCGCTCAACGCCGAACTCAAGCTGGAAGTCTGGGATTCTCCAAATTCAGCCGGCGTGGTGATCGATGCGATACGCTGCGCCAAGCTTGCGCTCGATCGTGGCATAGCGGGAGCACTGACCGGCCCCTGCAGCTATTTCATGAAGTCGCCTCCCGAACAGTTCACCGACGCCGAAGCGCGGCAGCGCACGCTCGCTTTCATCGCCGGCAAGGACGAGCCTTTGCTGGATGCCGCGGAATGACGACAACGTTCTTTTTGATCCGTCATGCAGCGCACGACAATGTCGGCTCCTATCTTGCAGGACGGATGGACGGCGTTTGCCTTGGCGAGGCTGGGAAGGCGCAGGCCGCGCATCTTGGTGGCCGCATGGCCCGGGAGCCGATTGAAGCCATTTTGTGCAGCCCGCGTGAGCGTACGCAAGAGACGGCCGTGCCGATCGCGCTTGCCTGCGGCGTCGGCGAAATCGCGATCTGCGCCGAACTCGACGAGATCGATTTCGGCGATTGGTCGGGAAAGACTTTCGACGAGTTGAATGGCGATGCCGGTTGGCGGGCGTGGAACGACCAGCGGCAGGAGGCCAGGACACCGAGCGGCGAGACCATGCTGGATGTCCAGGAGCGGATCGTCGCACTGATGAACGCAGTGCGCGAGCGGCATCCGAATCAGTGTGTCGCCCTGGTCAGCCACGCCGACGTGATCAAAGCCGCCGTCTGCAAGGTGCTTGGCTTGCCGGTCGGCGACTGCTTCCGCTTCGACATCGATCCAGCCTCGATCACGACGATCGTGTCGGGTGACTGGGGCTCCAAGCTCCTGCGAATGAACGAAGCTGCCTGACGAGGACTTTCCGGATGCAGATGGTCATTTTCGGTCTCACCGTTACATCATCATGGGGCAACGGCCATGCCACGCTCTGGCGGGGACTGATCCGCGCCCTGGGTCGGCTGGGATGGTCCATCACCTTCTTCGAACGCGATACCCCCTACTATGCCGGGACGCGTGATCTCGATCGGCTCGATGGCGGCAACGTCGTCATTTATCCGGACTGGGAAGACATCCGTCGCGTTGCGGAGCGGGCAATGAAGCAAGCGGATGTCGTCGTCGTCACTTCCTACTGTGCCGACGCCGTGGAGGCCTCGCGGCTGGCGCAGCAGACAGGTCGCGGATTGCGTGTCTTCTACGATCTCGACACTCCGGTCACGCTTGCCCGCATCGAGCAAGGCGAGCGTCCGCCCTATTTCGGACCTGAGGGTCTTGCCGATTTCGACCTCGTTTTGAGTTACACCGGCGGCTCGGCGATCGAGGCGCTTAAGTCGGTTTTAGGCGCGCGTCACGTGGTACCTCTCTATGGGCATGTCGATCCCGACCAACACCGGCCGGCAGAGAAGCGGGCCGAATTCGCCGGTGATCTGTCCTATCTCGGAACTTACGCGGCGGATCGCCAGGCCGGCGTCGAAAAGCTGCTGGTCCGCCCGGCCGCGCGCCTGCCTGACCACCGCTTCATCATTGGCGGCGCGCAATATCCGCAGGAATTCCCATGGAGCGACAACATCTTCTTTGTCAGGCATCTTCCGCCAGCCGACCATCCGGCTTTCTTCTCATCATCTCGCGTGACACTGAACGTCACCCGAGAGGCGATGGCGCAAAAGGGCTGGTGCCCGTCGGGACGGCTCTTCGAAGCGGCCGCGTGTGGGGCTGCCATCGTCACCGATGCATGGCCGGGCCTAGCCGAATTTTTCGAACCCGGCCGCGAAATATTGTTGGCGCATGACACCGATGATGTGGTCGCCGCATTGCAATTGCCGGAGTGCGAGCTCGACGGCATTCGAAGGCGTGCCCGCGACCGGGTCTTGGGCGAACACACTTCCGCACGGCGCGCGGCGGAACTGGATCGCATCCTGAACGATGCCTTTCAAAGATCTCCCGGCGAACCGATGAGGGAAGCGGTCTGATGTTGGGCATCGTACCCGCTGCCGGGCGCGGCAGCCGCATTCAGCCGCTCGGCTTCTCGAAAGAGCTGCTGCCGGTCGGTAGCCGGATCGATGGACAGACCGAGCGTCCATGCGCCGTGAGCGAGTATCTGGTACGGCGCATGGTGCAGGCCGGCGTCGACAAGATTTGCTTCATCATCGGATCGGGTAAATCCGACATCCTTGAATACTACGCCGCCGGCTACGGTGACGCGGCGGCTCTCTTCGTGGTGCAGCCGAACCCCGTCGGTCTGTGCGATGCGATCTTCCGGGCGGCGCCCCTCGTCGCGCCCGACGAGGTCGTCCTGGTCGGCCTTCCCGATACGATCTGGTTTCCCGAGGACGGTTTCCGCCATTTGCCCGACGATCAGCTCTCATTTCTGCTTTTCCCGGTGGATCAGCCGGAATTCTTCGACGCCGTCGTCATCGACGTCCACGAGCGCGTGATCGAAATCCAGGTCAAGCGGCAGGATGCCGCCACGAACTGGGTTTGGGGTGCGTTCAAGATGCCGGGCCATATCCTGCATCAGCTTGCGGCACTCTGGCGTGAGCGCGAGCGCAGTGACGAATATATCGGCACTTTGGTCAACGCCTATATTGCGGCCGGCGGTACAGCTTTTGGTGTCAGGGCTGGGTCGGACTATGTTGATGTCGGGACTTTCAACGGCTATCGCACAGCGCTGCGGTTGCTTGAAAACGACGCCCCATCCGCGCACCGCCGGCCCACCATGATCATGCCCGGCGCGCAGTCGCATGTACCCGTCGTTCCTGGCGAAGGAGCCTGAGCCATGCTGCATTCCCATGCCGAAATCCGCCGCCGCATCGATGCGCTCGGCCCGTGGTTCCACAACATGGAACTTGCCGGCGTCGAAACCGCTCCCAACCATTTTCTGGGCAACTACCCGCTGATCAAATGGCGCAAATTTGCCAATGCCATTCCCGCTGATCTGACGGGCAAGGCGGTACTCGATATCGGCTGCAATGCAGGATTTTACTCCATCGAGATGAAGCGGCGAGGTGCTGACCGTGTCCTCGGCATCGATTTCGATGACGCCTACCTGGCGCAGGCTCGCTTTGCCGCCGAGGTTGCCGATTGCGAGATCGAATTCCAGAAGCTTTCGGTCTACGACGTCGGCTCGCTGCGCGAGACGTTCGATGTCGTGCTGTTCATGGGGGTGCTTTACCATTTGCGCCACCCCTTGCTCGCGCTCGACCTGATCCGCGAACATGTCGCCCGTGACCTGATGATCTTCCAGTCCATGCAGCGCGGCAGCGCGGATCTGCCCGAGTTGGAAGAAAACTATCATTTCTGGACGCATGACCTGTTCGACCAGCCGCAGTTTCCCAAGCTGCATTTCATCGAGCACCGCTATGCCGACGATCCCACCAACTGGTGGATTCCAAACCGCGCCTGCACCGAAGCGATGCTGCGCAGCGCCGGTTTCGAGATCGTTCTGCACCCCGAGCAGGAGGTCTATTTCTGCCGCGCAGCCGGGGACCCGGCCGGCGGCGGCGCCATCTACCCCTCGAAAGGACAGCTCCATGATTGAAGCCGCCATGATCTGGAACGAGCCCAACAACAAATCGCATTGGGACCCAGAGCTCGATCCCGATTGGAGCCGCTTTGCCAGGATGGCGATCTTGTCGGCTGACGCAATCGCGTCAGAGAACCCGTCTTTGACGAAAGTACTCGGTGGCATCTCGCCGATAGATCCGGGCTTTATCACCCGCATGAAGGAATTCGGCGTGCTGGACCATGTCGATGCCGTCGCCGTGCACGGCTTTCCGCTCGACTGGAACCTGTGGCAGATCCACGAATGGCCACAGAAGATCGGCGAGATCGCGACCGTCACCAACCTTCCCATCTGGGTCAGCGAAGTCGGCGTATCGACCTTCGGCGCGGAAGAGATCCAGGTCTGGGGGCTCAAGCGCACCGCCGAGTTGCTGATTGGCAACGCACCACGCATCCAGTGGTACAGCCTCTACGATCTTCCGCGCGAATGGGAAGCAACGACGCGGCATCGCGAGGCGGAGGGCTCTTCTTACTATCGACATTTCCACATGGGGCTGCTGCGCCAGGACGGCACGCCAAAACCAGCGCTGGAGGAGTTCCTGCGCTACTCGCCCGCAATGGGGCTGGTGCAGTGGTTTCATTTCGAGGACCCCCGGCTGGACGATGCTGTCGCCTGGATGAAGCGGCTGGGCGTCACCAATATGCGCACGGGGCTTTCCTGGGCAGACAACTTCCGGCCGAACGCGCTGGACTGGTTCGACCGGCAGATGGAGGCACTCGCCGATTTCGACGTGACGGTCACCTTTTGCTTTACACCGGAGCATCGCGGAATGATGCCCCACCACACCAGCCCACCTCTGGTGCCGGAGGAGTTCGCGGAATTCTGCGCAACCATGATCCGCCGCTATGCGCCCGGCATGACGTCCGCTTCGCTCCCGACGCGGCGGGCCTCGGCCGCGTGAAATGTCATGCTGCCGATGCATCAGACGCCCGACACATTGGACGAATTAGCGGCACCATTGACAGGTGGTGCGGCGTACGAGACCGAGGCCCAACCAGCCGCGGCGCTCACTGTCCTCAATGTCGCCTACCCTCTCGCACCCGTCGGACCCGATGCTGTCGGCGGTGCCGAACAGGTTCTGTCGATGCTCGATCGGGCGCTGGTTCGCGCCGGCCACCGCTCTATCGTCATTGGCTGCCACGGCTCCAGCGCGAGCGGTAACCTTGTGGAAATACCGGCTGAAGACGGCGTGCTCGACGAGGCGGCGAAGAGCCGCGCGCAGCAGGCTCATCGCAAAGCGATCGCCGCTGCCCGCGCCCGATGGCCGGTCGATGTGGTCCATCTGCACGGCATCGATTTCGATGCCTATCTGCCCGACGATGGCCCGACCCTGGTGAGCCTCCACCTGCCCTTGGACTGGTATCCGGCCGAGGCTCTGCGACCGACGCGCGACGACCTGTGGCTCCATGCGGTCTCGTCCACCCAGCAGCAAACGGCGCCACCAGGGGCCAGACTGGTGGCGCCGATTCCCAACGGCGTTGACATCGAATCATTGAACCTGGTGCAGCCGAAGCGAGACTTTGCCCTGGTTCTCAGCCGGGTCTGCCCGGAAAAGGGCATTCACCTGGCCCTGGACGCGGCCAAACAGGCGGGCGTGCCCCTGGTCATCGGCGGCAAGGTCTATCCCTACGAAACACATACGCGCTACTTTCGCGACGAGGTCCAATCCCGTCTTGATGCTCGCCGCCGCTTCCTGGGCCCGCTCGGTTTTAACGCCAAGAGGCGCTTTCTCAACGCAGCCCGCTGTCTGGTCATTCCAAGCCTCGCCGCCGAGACAAGCTCGCTTGTCGCCATGGAGGCCCTCGCCTGCGGTACCCCGGTGGTCGCATTCCCGAATGGTGCGCTTGCGGATGTCATCGAGCACGGCAGGACGGGCTTTCTCGTCAACACAGTCGACGAGATGGCCCAAGCCATTCTTGCGGCGCCCAGCCTGGACGCCGAGGCGTGCCGGGTGGAGGCGCGACGGCGGTTTTCGCTGGAACGGATGATCTCGTCGTATATGGCTGCCTATCAGGCGCTGGCACAACTTGGCACAGATTGCCGGCGCTTCGCTGCGGCACCGTGAGAAAAGCAGTGTTGCGCAGCGAAATCATCGATGACCCCGTAAAATTCGATGCCTTGACGCCGCACTGGTGGAAACTGTGGGAGCAGAGTTCCTCTGCGACGCCGTTCCAATCCCCCGCCTGGCTGGTGCCATGGTGGCGCGCATTCGCACCCGGTGAACTGGCGACAGTCGCGGTCTGGCGTGGCGGCGATCTGGTCGGGCTGGCGCCACTCTATCTCGAGCATGGAACGGCCGGTTCGAAGCTGCTTCCGGTCGGTATTTCGCTCAGCGATTATCTGGACATCCTGGCTGTCCGGGATATCGAGGCGGCGATCGTGTCCACAATTGCCGAAACGATCTGCTCGGTCGGGTGGTCACAATGGATCTTGTCTGATCTGCCGCAAAACAGTGCCGGTCTTACGATCGCGCATCCCGGTTTAACGGTCGAGAGGCCGGTAATTCATGCAGCCTGTCCCGTGCTTGCTGTTGCCGGCGACGACACGTTGGCCGGCTGCGTTCCCGCTCGGCGCAGGCGCCAGTTGCGCCGGGCGCGCCAAGCGGCGTCCAGACGCGGCCGGCTCGCGTTGGCGTCAGCGCGGGGCGATCAGAACTTCCTGAACCAATTGATCCGCCTGCACCATGCACGCTGGGTTGGACATGGAGGTGGTGTATTGGCCGACCCCGCCGTGCAGCACTTCCATGGGCTTTCACTTCCCTTGCTCGATGCTCACGGCCTGGTCCGATGCTGGTTGCTCGCGATCGATGGCACGACTGTCGCCGCCTATTACGGATTTCACCACCGCGGCCGCGCCTATGCCTATCTCGGCGGCCTAGATCCTGCATATGCCGAGGAGAGCCCAGGGGCGATCCTGATCGGCCACGCGATCGCGGAGTCGATCCGCGAGGATGCGCGCGAGTTCGACTTCCTGCGCGGCCAGGAGGCCTACAAATATGGCTGGGGCGCCGTCGACAGGTGGACGATGCGGAGGATCTGGACGCGGAGTTGATGTCATGAGTGTGCACGCGCAGCGCCGGACATCGGTCAGACGGGCGGTCGAAGATTGCATGGCCGATGGTGCCTGCGCCGAAGCTGTTCTCGTCAGGCTGGCGCTTCACCTGCCGCCCACAATTGAAGCGGCGGAATTGGCGGAGTTCGTGCTGAAAGTCCGTCCGGCGGATACCGGCGATGCTGAAAGACTGCGAAAGGTCGCTGGACTGCTGCGCCACAGACCGGGCGTCCTTGCCACTTTGCGAGCGACAGGCGGCGCCGTTCGGCATGAACGCGGTAACGGCGAGACGGATATTGCCGTCGTCACGCGGCTGGCCTCGAGTTTTGATGCCGCGGCAGCAATTTCGACAGCCGCAAGTGTCCAGTTAGGATCCCTTGGCGATGACGAGCGGCTGACAGCCATGACCGACGAAATCGTTGAATGGCTCGAGGCGCGAGAATTCACCGGAATTGAACGAGACATTCTCGACATCGGTTGCGGCATCGGACGTTTCGAGCGCGCGCTGTCCAATTCCTTCAAGCGGATGGTCGGCATCGACATATCATCGCGGATGATCTCTGTCGCCTCCGAGCAATGCGCAGCGCTCGGCAATGTCGAACTGCGCCAAACCTCCGGTCTCGATCTGGCCGACTTCGACGACGACAGTTTCGATTGCGTGTTGGCGGTCGACAGCTTTCCCTACCTGGTCCTGGCCGGCATGGCTGAGCGGCTTTTCGATGAAATTGCGCGCGTTCTCAAACGGCCGGGCCGGCTCGCATTGCTGAACTATTCTTATCGCGGATCGCTTTCTTTGGACCGGGCCGACATCGGCCGTCTTGCGCAAGCTCACCAATTGCGGGTCGTCATCGACGGCGAGAAGCCGTTTCGGTCATGGGATGGCGACGCCTTCCTGCTTGCTGGGTGAGACGGAACATTACAGCGCGATGCCGGTTCGGGCGTCGGCACCGATCGGTGTCCTGGATTCGAAGGAGGAGATCATGGCATCCGGCGGCAAAAAGCATTTCGGCCAAGGCAGCCAAGGCAAAGGTGCCGGCGCCGGCGCAATGACCACCTTGGACAAGGACAAGATCGAGGAAAACGCGGTTTTGTCCAACCGCGACAGGAAGCAACATGGCCGAGAGCGCGGGCTGGACGGCAATCGAATCAAGTCCGATCAATTTCAGGATCACGCCGCAAACCGGTTGCTGAAGGACTGACGCCACCGCGCCGCGTCTTGCCGCGGCACGGAGGAAAAACTGTGCAAGGGCCGCCGGTGAGCCTCTCGGCGGTCGACAACGCCTTGTAGTGCCGAGCGCTCATCATCAGACTTGGATCTAGGGATGCTATCAAGAGAACGTGATGTCTCATTCGAGCGACGATACCACGGATCTGCTTGTCGAAATGGCGGTAGATCGGGAGATTGCTTCCCTGCTGGCCGCCATAGAGCAGGAAAAGATACCAGACCGCCTGTCCAAGCTGGCGATCGAATTGCAAAACGCTCTCGTCGAGAAGCGTCGGCGAGACGTGAAGAGCTGATTATCTGCGGCTGTCGACCTCTATATCGAGCTGACCATCCGACAGCTGATTTCGCCTTTCTATCAATGTCTGCAACGAGCTCTCCCCGAGTAGCTCAAGGATGTTGGCGCGGGCACGGTTCAGCCGGCTCTTGACCGTCCCTACCGCGCAGCCGCAGATTTCGGCGGTTTCCTCGTAGCCCACTCCTAAAACGCCGATCAGCATCAGCACCTCGCGCTGATGTTCGGGCAGCTTTTGGATGGCGCCGTGAACTTCCTTGCTCTGAACGGTCCATTCCTGGGTAGCTTCCGAAATCGGTCTCGAAGACGCGCAGTCGAGAAGGCCTGGCGCTTCCCGTGCAGCGATCTTGATCCGGGTGTAGTAGGTGTTGCGCATGATGGTGAAGAGCCACGACTTCATGCGTGTACCAGGTTCGAACTTGTCGATGTTGGCGAGCCCTTTGGTCAACGTTTCCTGCACCAGATCGTCGGCATCGTCTGGAACGCGGCAGAAGGTGCGCGCGAAAGCCCGCAGGGCAGGTATCAGATCAACGATGGAAACGTCATTGGTTTGTTGGTCGGCCAAGAGATAGCCTCCGGATGACAATGGTCCAGCTCCCAGAAGAAAGAGTGAATGAACGAAGCCAGAGCTAAATGCATGGAAGTTTGGTTCGTTCCCGCCGTTGGAAACAACTCTTCGAAAATTCCACCGGGCGCGAACACGCCGACTACGGTCTTCCCCCAACCACGCCCACTTCAAAGGAACGAAACACCATGCCGAGCTTCATTCCCGGGAAGTCTCGCCGGTGCGTTTGGCTGTGCAGGGCATGGACCGAGTCGTGCGGCTGGTAACGCGCAAACCACTGCTGACAAACCTATTGGCGAACCACGTGGCGAACTCGGCTACCATCGATACATAGCGATAATGGTTGGCCGGAGACATGTTAGAGTCATTAATTTTGTTAACTTATTGGCGCGGGTGAAATCCAGCAATCGGTCGTAGTTGCCGGGCGGTCGGCCAACGAACATGCTCGTCCAGCACTTGCTCTATTCTGCCCTCCGATCGGGCTAAGCCGATGAAATACCGGGTTGATTCACCCCTCACGACGTCGCCGAACGGCATGCTGTCGCGTACAATCTGCAGCTGCTCTCCGAAGCTGGCTGTTGCGGTGCTGTGCAACTCGCTTTGGCGAAGATCACGGATGACGATCAGCGCTTGAGTGAGCGCCCGAACCGGTCCTCGATCCGCGACTGAAGGAACTCGAGCCCCATCGAGAGCAGCCAATAGATCATCGAGGCGGTGATGAGCATCTCGATGTGGCGGAACTCGGTCTGGCCCTGCGTGCGTGCGAGATACATGATCTCCCAGACCCCGACCACCGAGACCAGCGAAGAATCCTTCAGCATCGCAATGAACTGGTTGCCGGTCGGCGGCACGATGACGCGCATCGCCTGCGGCAGGATGACCAGGAACATCGTCTGGTTAGCGCTAAGGCCGAGTGCCGTAGCACCCTCGGTCTGGCCGCGCGAGATGCTTTCGATGCCGGCCCGGAAGATCTCGGTCATGTACGCGCCGTAGCAGAGCGACAGCGCCATGATGCCAGCCGGCACGGCGCCGATCACGTAGCCAATCTGCGGCAGGCCGAGATAGATGATGTAGATCTGCATCAGCAACGGCAAGCCACGAAACAGAGAGGTATAGAAGGTCGCCAAGCCATAGACCACGCCGTTGCGGGAAAGTTTGGCGATGGCGCCAACGAAGGCGATGAGGGTGGCGATGGCGATCGAAATGGCCGAAATGTAGAGGGTCGTCACCACACCCTTCGAGACGAGGAAGCCGATCTTCTTGGCGATGAACGCGAAGGACAGGTCGAAGGAATAGAAAAACAACATTAGCAACACGAACAGCTCTATCCAAACTGCCACAATCTGCTGTTTGCGGCTGAGATACCGCAGCGCGTTCCAGTTCGCCACCAAGATCAATGCGATCAGCACCGCCGAGACCGCCCGCCCGACGTCCGGGTTGGCGGCGAGCCACTCGACCGACCCCGGAACGAGCTTGCCGAGCCAACTGGCTTTGATGCCGAGCCCATACAGGCCGGCGGCGATGGCGGCGAGCACGAAGAACACGCCAACGCGGCGCGCCGCGTCCGGGTGGTTGAGCAATAGTCGGCCGATCACGTCTTCGATCTCCCTGCGGTCAGCGGGCCCGCTCGCGCCACCAATCCTGCGCCTGCAGCTTCCAGTAGGTGAGTTGCGCAACCGCAAGTCCAGCCGGGCCGCCCGCCCAGGCAAGGCCGAATGGTGCAAACAGCCGGTAACGGTCCGATTGTCCCAGTATGGCTTCGGCGATCAACTTGCCGGCGATCGCCGTGGTGTTGATGCCATGGCCACCAAAAGCCGTGAGGTACCAGACGCCCGGCTGCAACGGGCCTATCTGGGGCATCATGTGCCGGGCATAAGACATGAGCCCGGACCAGGCGAGTTCGGTCTTGAGGTGTTCGAGCTGCGGATAAGTGGTGACCATCTCACGGCGCAATTGCCTCGCCAACACGCCCGATGAGGCTGCCCGGGTGGTGATGCGCCCTCCCCAGAGCAGCCGCCTGCCGCCTTCGACAACACGGTAATAATCGCCTGCGCGACGGTTATCGCCGACGGCGTCGGTCGTCGTAATCGCCTTGGCGATGAGGTCAGGCGCCTCCTCGCTCACCATAACGTAAGTGGCGATAGGCAGGAATGCCCGCTGCAGCCGGCCGACCAGTGGGCCCGTATATCCGCCGGTGGCAACTACGGCCTGGCGGGCGCGCACTTCGCCGCTGTCGGTACGCAAGATCTTTTCGGCGCCGTCAAGGTTGGCTTCAACGGCAGCCGTTCTCTCGTATATCCTGCCGCCCAGCCGCTCGATCTCGCCAGCAACGGCGCGCAGATAGTTAAGCGGATGCATGTGGAAGGCGCTGGGATCGCGCAGGCCTTGGTGGTAGCGATCCGAATGCAGCACCGCTCGCACCTGGTCGCGATCGAGATAGTCGAGCCGGTAGTCGAAATCCCGCGCCAGTTGCTCGGCATATGCCTTGAGCACGGCGCCGCCATCGTGGCGAAGCACGCTCAATATACCGGAGCGCGGCTCTGCCGCCTTGACGTCGAGATCGCGGATCGTCTGCCGCACGAAGTCGACGCCTTCGATGGACAGGCGGTGCAGTTTTTGTGCCGCGTCGACGCCGGCCATCGCGGCGATGTTGTCGGTGCCGGTGGCGAAACCGGGATTAACGAAGCCGCCATTGCGACCGGAAGCGCCGAATCCTATCCGCTGCGCCTCAAGCACGACGACCTGCTGGCCGGCGCGAGCCAGCTGCAACGCCGTCGTCAGGCCGGCCAGTCCGCCGCCGACAACGACTGTCTCGCACTCGGAAACGCCGCTCAGCGGCGGTCTGATGGTGTTGTCGGCAAGCGTGCGTCGGTAATATGTGTCAGGACATGTCATGATCAATATGATGAGGTGGCGGCACTAGAGCATTTTGCAGGCAGGCGGAGCCGCCCGGTGTCGTGGAAATGCGGCTGAAACAAAACAGATGGAGCGGGATGTTCAATTGAATGCACCCCGCTCAAGCTTTATCCACGATGCCTCTCAGTCAGAGCTGTAATCCTTGCCGTACCACTTGGTGGTCAGTTTCGCGAGGGTACCGTCCTTCTTCATCTCGTCGAGAATGCCGCCGATCTTGGCATTCCACTCGGCATCACCTTTTTCCGCGATCACCACCAGTGGCTCACGGAAGGCATAGCCGCCTTCCAGGACACGCAACGGGTAGCCGTTCTTTATCGCGTTCTGAGCCGTCTGTTCTGGTGCGATGACCGCGTTGAGGCGCACGCCGTCGCCGAGCCTCAAATCGTCGAACGGCAGCATTGAGTCGGCGAAAGTCCTGATCTCACCGGGCTCCAGCTTGTATTCGATGGGCGGCAGGCCGGGAGCATCGATCTCGAGTTGTCTACGGATGAAATCCTCCGACGTGGTGGCGGTCTCGACGCCGATGATCTTGCCGTTCAGGTCGGCGACCGATTTGGCCGGGCTGTCCTTGTGAACCACGTAAACGTAGGGGCTATAATAATAGATGCCTTCGAAATCGATCACCTTGGCCCGCGCTTTGGTCGGCGTCACACCCAGATCGTAGCGTCCCTGCCAATGGCCGCCCGTCATCGTCGCCCAGTCCGGCGTGTCGAAACTGACCTCCACACCGAGGCGCCGTGCGATCTCCTTCGAGACGTCGATATCGAAGCCGACCAACTGATTGCTGTCGTCGAGGAAACTCTGCGGCGGCCAACCGCTGTTTGTGGCGACCACCATTGCCTTCTTCGAGGTAACCCGGTCGATGGTTTCACCCGCCGACGCCGCAGACGCGAACGCGAGCGTGGTAGTGGCCAAGGCCAGCCACGCGATCAATTTCCTCACTTGAACCTCCCTCTTCATCGTCATTCAGACATATGCTTCCCAGAGCGCGCTCCCGTAGAGAACAGCAATTCAGAGCGCGGCATGAGATCGATCTCATATCAGCACACATATCGACGAGGGGATCAAGTCCTTTTTCAAGTAGCCAGTTGTCCTCCGGGGGCGCAAAGCATCGGCACCCGTACGGTGCGGCGGAACCCGCGTTTGATGTGACGCGCGTGACTTTCAAGACAGAGGAAACGAAGATCTACTTCAACCTATCACATCAGATGGGCGGCACAGGATGGCTTGCTGTCTACGAGTTTCCGATGTTCCGGTTAAGCATGGGTGCGCGGCACACCGGCAGCAGCACCAGCAGGATGATGGCGGAGTCGACCCAGAGGACCCTGTTCACGCCCATCGTGTCGACGATCTGACTGGTCGCTAGGGTACCCACGGAGATGGCAAAATTGAAAGTGAAGCAGTAGATGGCCGTCGCGGTCTCCGCGCTTTCTGGTGCTGCACTCAGCACCCACGTCTGCAGCGTGATGGGCGCCGCGCCATACGCGAAGCCCCACACCAGCAGCAGGATGGTTCCTGTGAGCGGCGTGACCCCGAGTAACGGGAAGAGAGCCAGCGTGGCGCCGAGCCCAATGACGACGCAGGCCAATGTGCGACCGACGGATTTGGCGGCCCAGACGCCTGCGACGGCGTTGCCAATCATTCCGAGAATGCCATACCCCAACAGTAGCCAGCCTATGCTCCCTGCAGTGACGCCCGAGACCTCCAGCAACACCGGGCTCACGAAGGTGTAGGCACCGTAGTGAGCAGCCACCAGCAGTGCCGTCGCAACCACGCCCGCCAGAAGGGCGGGATTGCGCAATTGCGCACGCAGGGCTTTCACCTCCACAGGCTCCGCCGCCTCCAGCTTCGGAAGCACAAGCAGGGCGGCGAGCAATATGGCAAAGCTCAGGCCGGCGAGAGACCAGAACGCGCCGCGCCAGCCGACTAGATCACCGATGATCGTGCCGGCCGGCACGCCCAGCACCGCAGCGGCACTTACACCGCCGAAGACAATAGTCATGGCGCGCGGCACGGACGGTCCAGGAACAAGGCGTACTGCGATGCTCCCGGCTATCGCCCAAAAGCCACCGATGGTGATCCCGACGAGCAGCCTGGACGCGAGCAGAACGGGAAAGTTCGTTGCGAGCGCTGAAATCACGCTCGCCGCAGCCATTGCCGCGAGCAGGCCCGCCATCAGAATACGCCGGTCGAGCCTCCCCACTGCCAACGGCAAACCGATAGAAGCGAACGCCGCAATTACGCCGGGTATCGTCACCGTGAGACCGCCACTCCCAATAGAGACATTCAACTCGGAAGAAATTGCCGGAATCAGCCCCACAGGGAGTTGCTCCGCAGTGATCATCGAAAAAATACCCAGCGATACGGTGAGCACGGAGAGCCACATGCGAACAGTGGCTCCCTGTTTCTCCTGAAGGGCTGCTTTGGTCAGAGACATGATCACCTCCAGCCCGCGAGAAGGCACTCGACGCCGACGTTTCGGGCAAACGTTAGAGAGACGGATCGGGCAATTGATCCCCGCCTGGCTTCAGATAATCTGTCCACTGCGGATTGATAATCGGGGAAAATATGGATGGTGAATTCACGAAACGTGAATGAAACAGGTGATTGCAGTTGGACCGGCTGACCAGCATGACCGTGTTTGCCAACGTCGTCAGTGAAGGCAGCTTCGCTGGAGGGGCCAAGCGGATGCGACTATCGCCAGCGGCCGTGAGCAAACATGTCCAGATGCTGGAAGAGTGGCTTGGCGCACGCCTTCTCAACCGGACGACCCGGCGCATAAGCCTGACAGAGCTCGGCGCCTCCGTCTACGAGCGCAGTCTGCGCATAATCGAGGATGTCGAGGAAGTTCGTACGAGCGCGGCCGAGAGCAAGACACGTCCCACCGGCTCACTGCGTGTCAGCGCGCCGATCTCCTTCGGCGCGATGCACCTTGGGAGAGTCGTTGCAGAATATCTCGCGGTCTACCCGGAGGTGTCGGTTGAGTTGGTGTTGGACGACCGTGTGGTTGACATCGTGGAAGAGGGCCTGGATGTCGCGGTACGCATCGCTCCACTCACGGTTTCCAATCTGGTTGCTCGCCGAATCGCGCCTTCACGCGAGGTGGTCTGCGCTTCGCGCGATTATCTGGACAGACGCGGGCGTCCCACAAAGCCGTCGGATCTCCACGACCATGATTGTCTGGACTACGCGTTGCGCGCCAGCCGCGGAAAATGGCGGTTCGACGGACCAAAGGGGGAAGTGGCGGTAAAAATCACTGCACGGATGACGGCAACGAACGGGCAGCTCCTGCGCGATGCGGCGCTGGGTGGAGCAGGCATAGTACTTTGCCCCACTTTCCTTGTTGGAGAAGCCATTCGTTCGGGCCAACTGGAGACAGTGATGCCCCAGTTCAAGCCGGTAAGCCGGTCGATCTACGCGATGTACCCGTCAAGCAGGCATCTTTCCGCCAAAGTTCAAAGCTTCGTAACGCTTCTCGCCGCCCACTTTGGTGAGAACCCACCTTGGGACAACTTTGGACCATGACGACTGGAATGTTGAGCCCAGAGGCCGCGCGCACTTGCACGGCCTTACTGTGCATGGGACCAGCACCCAGGGCCAAGGGGCGGTGCATATCGAGCCGTCCAGCACCTTTTCGAGACTGAAGCATCCGCTATTTGCCGACGGTCAGTCGCTGAGGCTCAATCCACCGCCCATCCTAAGCGCCGCCAAAGCGCAAGTTGTAGCATCTGCGGTGTCTCTGGTTCTCTGCGGCCACCGGCGGAACGGGTTGTAAGCAGGCGCGTTCCTCCAGCGTCAAGCTTGGAGAACATACATGGATGACGAGCTGCGCCTGAAGTTACAAGAGCTGAGCCAAAGCATGCAAACGCGAGCGGCCGAACTTTCGACGCTCGGCGGCAGCGCAGACATAAGTACGGTGATGTCGGGGATCGCCGTCGCTCTGGAGGCGCTACTGGTGATTGCCGAAGAGATGAAAACGCCACGTTCCGGCCCTTCGGTCCTGCCCGACGCTACATGAACATCTCCGATCGTTTGGGAGAGGCTCCAGAGCGAGAGCGCCTACCGCCCACCAGCAAATCGCTCGCCGAGGAACTGGCTTTAATCCACATTCCGGGTTGGAGAGTGGAGAGCGCAATCGACTCGGTGGAGTACTCCAGGTGGGGTGAGCGTCGGCAGAAATGGATTTTGCACTCGACGATGCCTTTTGGGTAATCGAGGACGGCCTTAGGACGGAGGACCACGATGGCTTGGATGGCCGCAATTTGCCCGATTACAGATGAGCAGGCGCTCGTTAATTCGGAGACAGTTGGTGATATCCGGGAGTTTCGCTGTCCGAGTTGCGGCGACTTCAAAATCACGAACTCGGCCACCGCGATGTTCAAAGGCCTATCGGCAGAACAGAAGTTGGAGCGCTTCGAATACGCTAGAGCAATCGCGGGCGACAACGCGATCACAGTGACGACGGAACATGGATCTATCGATACCGAAGATCAATAGAATACCCGCCCGACAAGCCGGTTCCCAGCGCATCTCCTCACTTGCTGCCCTGAGACCATTTGACTGCCGGTCCAGGTAGTGGGCAGTTTGAAGGTAGAAGCTCACGTCAACATGGCCAGACCATTTTTACACTGCCGATCTGCGCGGCCAGCAACGCCTCTCGTGAGGGGCAAGTCACGGGCATCGAACGTCTCGGACCGGTCGGCAGCGTAAGGCAGGTTGCCTAGGATCCTCCTACCGGCGAATGGAACCAGATCTGCCACAGCGCGTCATAGAAGCAGATCAGGTGCGATTTAACGTAAGGAGTGACATCGATGATCAGGCTCCTTCTCCTCCTCGCCATTGCACTCGCCTTCGCATGCGGCGGGACGGAGGCGGCCAAGCTGGACCTAGCCGCGGTAAATCAGGCGCAATTCTCCGCCGGCGATCCGAAAGGGCTCGATCCTGCCGTGCTGAAGGCGCAAATTTTTTTGGATCGTGCGCGCTTCTCACCGGGGCTCATCGACGGCCGCCTTGGAGAGAACTTCGCCAAGGCGGTCAAGGCCTTCCAGGCGTCGAACGGACTGGCCCCAGATGGCAAGCTCACCCAGGCGACTTGGGACAAGCTGATGGCAACCTCCACCAGCCCAGCTCTGATCACCTATGAACTGACCCGCAAAGATGTACGCGGCCCCTTCACCAAACGCATTCCGGGGCGCATGGAGAGGATGGCTCGCCTGAGAAGGCTTGGCTATCACGACTCGATCGAGAAGCTGGCGGAGCGCTTCCATGTGAGCGAACCATTGCTCAGGAGGCTAAACCCAGGCACCGGATTCAGGAAAGCTGGAACCACGCTGCTGGTACCAGATGTTGGCCGGGGTGAACCTCCCGCCACCATTGCCGGCGTCGAAGTCGACAAAGGCGCTCATCAGGTGCGCGTGCTCGACCCCTCCAATAAAGCGTTTGCCGTCTACCCTGCCTCGATCGGGAGCGACGAGAAGCCGGCACCAAGTGGGCAGGCAGAGATCCAAAGGGTGGTGCACAACCCGACCTATCACTACGATCCCGATTTTGCATTCAAGGGAGTCAAAACCAAGCGGCCCTTCACCATTGCTGCCGGCCCTAACAATCCCGTGGGATCAATCTGGATCGACCTCTCCATCGAAAGCTACGGCATTCACGGCACGCCCGAACCCGGCAAGATCGGGAAGACCTTCTCTCACGGCTGCATCAGGCTAACGAACTGGGATGCCGAGGACCTCGCCTCAATGGTGCACAAACATATGAAGGTGACTTTCAAGGACGAGTGACGCAAGCCGTCGCATCCCTCGATGGTCGCCGAAACAAGATGTCCGTCTGTGCCCGTGACAATTGCATCTTGCGATCCGCTGGATCCGATCAGCGGATGCTCCGGGTTCGGGGTGTCAGGTCAAGCGGCGCCATTTGCACGGATGGCGGCGAACCAACCACCATGGCGGGGGCGCCAGATTGCTCACCACGTTGGCTCTCTACTTCGCGGCTCATACCTTGTTGAGCAGCTTGCATCTCCGGAACGGTGAAAACCGGCACCTCGCCCTTGAAACCCTGGAGCTCAAAGGCGCCCGCCTGGACGACCGGCATCGATGCTGCTGCCGCAAAGCCGGGTCCAAGCACCAGGGGGATGCCCAGCTTCTTGGTCGTCGATTCGAGCCGTGCCGCGCGGTTCACGGGGGAGCCGATCGCGGTGTAATCGAAGCGCCGTTCGGAGCCGAAATTGCCTACCGAGCAGATGCCGGTCTCGATGGCGACGCCGATTTCGATGGAGGGATGGCCATCCGCGGTGAAGGCGGCGTCTTCGCGCCTCACCCGCTCGATAAGGGCCAGGCCCGCGTCGAGCGCACGCTCACGATGATCGGGTTGATCTAGCGGTGCGTTCCAGAAGGCCAGCACCGCATCGCCCATGAACTTGTCGATGGTGCCGTCGCGCTTGAGGATCTCATCGGTCGCAATGCCGAGGAAATGGTTGACCACCTTGGCGATCTCTTGGGTGTCGAGCTGTTCGCTCATGGTCGTGAAGCCACGTATGTCGCTGATCAAAATTGTGATCTCGCGCTTCTCGCCGGACAGGATTGCCTCGGTGTCCGAGCTTGCGAGGCGCTGCACCACGGAGGGCGACAGATATTGGGAGAACTGTCGCGTCAGGGTGGACCGGCGCTGCTCGCTGCGCCTGTAGAGGACATAGCCTTCGAAGCCCGCAACCATGATGGTTGCAAGCGCCGGCTGCAGCGGGTCATAGAGTGCACCCTGCAGGCTGTACTCGAGAGCGCCGAACACGAACGGCGTGACGGCCAGCAGCGCCAGGGAGATGGCGCCAAGCACGACACGCCCGGCGAGCACTCCGGAAACCCCGATGAAAACGAGGGCACTGAGGAGAAACCAGAGCCGCTCGAGCATACGCGCGTGCGCTGGCTCTGCCAGGAAGCGCCCGGCAAGCATCTGGCCGATCGCATCGGCGTGGATCTCCGCTCCTGGTCGCGCTGGACTCGTCGGCGTGGGCAGGTACTGCGTCAGGCCCACAGCCGACAGGTCGACAATGGCGATGGCGTCCCGCAGCCGCGGATCGCCATGGCCCGAAAGGATAGTGCTGGCAGACAGGCGAGGCGTGTCCGTGGCGGTTTCCCAGAGGCGGATGCTCCCCTCCGGCTCGAGCGGCACAATGGCGCCTGCCATCCTGAGTGCGTCGAACCCGGCTGCATTCATCCGGGCTGTGTAACCGTCCTGTCCAGCGTAAAGGCGCAGGAGCTCGAGTGCGAAAGACGGCCACAGCTGCGCACGTTGAGGGGTATTGCGAAGCCAGAGCAGCGGCACATGGCGCAGTACGCCGTCGGGATCGGGCAAGGTGCGAATCACGCCGAGGCCTGCGGCGGCGTTCGAGAATTCGGCAAGCGACCCGGTAAGACCGGTGAAGCCGGGAAGTGTATCGGGTACTTGCCCGACGATCGACCAGCCGGCTTTGGGTTCTGCTTCTGAAACCGTCGCTTCATTGCCCAGGCTGACGGCAAGCGCCGTTCGATTTTTGGACAGCGCCGCTGCCAGGCGCTTGTCTCCGGCCATGCCCTCAGGCGAGGTGTCAGCCTCGGGGAGTACCAGCGCAAGCCCGACCACCGCCGCGCCGGATTGCGTGATGCCATCGACCAGATCGGCCAAGAGGCCACGGTTCCAGGGCCATCGCCCATGTGCCTTGAGGCTGTCGTCGTCTATCGAGACGATCACGACAGGATTGCTCGTCGCCTGGCGTGGGGCGAGAAACTGATAAAAGTCGTACGTCCGCTCACGCAGGCGCGACAACGGCCCGTCAAAAGCCAAATGGCAAGCGAGCAGCAGGAGCACGACCAAAAGGCCGGATATTTTGCGCCTGCCGGCTTGCCGCCAATCAGCCCAGCGCCTACCGACCGAGTGGCTCATCTCGTGCAGCCAAGGCCTAATCGCAGTTGTAGTAGTAGCAGCAACCCTCACCCTCACACTCGCCCCGCCGGCCCCCGCTGCCCGCAGGTGGCGTTGGGCTGTCAGGGAATTCCATGACCACTCCTGGCAGTGCGCCGTCCCTGGACCCGCAGACTTTGAGCGAGGAGCCTAGAGCCGACGTACAAATTGCGCTTACGTCCAACCCAGGACCCGGTGCGCCCGGCAGGCCGGTTCCCGCTATCCGGTCGATACTGTCCAAGATCGGGAAGGCGTCGATGCCGCCGTAGCCGGCCAGAAGCTTGCCATCGTCCGACGTGCAGGCGTAGCCCGGGTTCGTGATGACCAGCCGTTTGCCATTGATCGTGCAGGTCATGCGGCCGGCGCGCAATATGCCGACGGTCTGGCCGGCTGCCACCAGCACTTCGATGATGCCGCCTCTCGCTCCGAGCACCATGTGCGGCGTCGCAACCTGCATGACGCCCCCTTTCGAAACCTGGCCGCCATAAAAACGGGCCAGGCCGCTGTTCATCCCGATGTCGATCTTTCCCGACCCGGAGCCCGGATTGTAGACGAACTCATCGATCGTCAGGCTGGTGTTTGGACCAATCTTGGCGCTCGATTCATCCCGGAACACCAGCATTCCGAGACCGGTGGGATTGCTGCGCAACTGGTCGCCGAGTTCGACGCCGGCGCCAACGTTCATCGTCCCGCCGTTATTGCGGACGATGATGGTCTGATAGGCCGTCATCGACCCGACCGTCTCAGCGGCGGATGGTGCCGCGAAGGCGAGGCAGGCGATAAAAATGACGATCTGATGATACCTCATCGCGGCCTCTTTCAATTGAGCGTCAACGTATAGCTCATGAGCATTTCGAACGATTTTCGGTCGCGGTTGGCGAGGGCGAAGTTGGTTTTGCGATAGGCGAAATCGACGCTGATCTTCTGCGCTTCCGTCAGCTGAAAATCGCTTTCCGAGGCAATGCGCCAGAAGTCGCTCTTGATATTTGTGCCGATGCCGACGGACAGATCGGGAGTGTCGCTGTGGCCGGCCGATAAGGCGATCTGGTGCGACCATGCGAAAAAATCCGGTACGTTCATCAACAGGCCACCATAGCGGACCTCGCCCGTATAGCTGCGGCTGATTTCGCCCGATCCGGAAGCGAAGTCATTCGAGCCGACAAAGCGCAAGCCGAGCGCCTGGCCATTGCGGAAGCGGTAGCTGCCGCCTGCCTCATAGAAGACCCTGCTATCCGCGAAAATGCCTTGCGAGGCGCTTAGATCGATGTAGCCGCCACCGGCGAAGAGCGTCGTCTCGACCGTCGGGCGAACGACGAAACGTCCACTGAGGCCGATACCGGTTTCGTAAATGTCGCTGTCGAAACGATCCGTAACGGTGAACGCGGAAAGCAGCAGGCGCAGCGAATCGATCCCGCTGTTGGGCAGTCCCTTGTCCCAGGTAATCGCTGCGTTGCCGTGGATAAAAGTCTTCTCGCCACCCGGAACCGACAGGTCTTCCGTGAAAAGACGCTCAGTCGCGGTCAACGACCCCGAAAGAACGAGCGCGTCGGCACTTGGCGTGCCGAGGTCCCACCGCACGAAACCTTCCGCCTGCCCGTAAGGCGAGACGAAGCTGTCGTCGTCCTGCGCCCCGCCTGGCTCAAAATCGGTGAATGCGCTGAATACGCCGCCGGTCAGGGCGAGTTCCCAGGTGACGCCACGCAACGCGCGCTCGATGCGGGCGAGCAGGCGAACAGCTTCCTGTTGCTCACTTGCGGTCAGACCTCCGACTTCGATGCCGTACTGCAGCTGCCGCCGGGCCAATTCATAGGACCCGACATGATAATATAACCGGCTGGCCGCAAGCCGGGCGCGCGCATCGCGCGGGTATTGGATCAGATACTGCTCGATCGAGGAGATCGCCTGATCGTATTGCCCAGCGTTGACCGCAACCGTGACGAATTGGGCGAGCGTTCCATTGTCGGCCGGACTGGCAATGCGGGCCGCAAACGCATCGTCATAGGCCCCAAAAAGACCTTGTGCGCCGGCCGGCAACACGCCGGCACAAAGCAGCGCTGCGGCGACGCCGAAGATCGTTCGAAACGAAGATTGCATGCCGAGAACCCACCCCAAACCCGACTAATGCGAGGGATTTAGCACGACTGCAAGAAAAAGGCGACTGAACGGTCGCCGGACTTATGCGAGTCCTCAGCAGCTGTTGCAGCTGCGCAACAAGATATCGGGTTTATTCCTATTTCGGATGCGCTGATTGTCAAAAACTCTTCTCGACATTGCTGCACGTGATTGAAGTATTTGGCCCAAGGCTTAACAAACTCAAATCTCATCAGTAGTGGATCGCACAGCCGACAAGATTAATATTGGGTGGGCGATTCTGCGTGTCTGGTCACCAGGCTTCAAGGTGACCCACGGCTTCTCCAAAGGCCTTCCGTCGCGTTTCGCAAGAGGCCGGAGAGCTGCCGGAAGGTGCTTCTCACGAGGCGTGTGCGATTCGGCCCGGGTCTTGCAATTTCTTTGAACGCGAGGTCAGCTCATTGCCCGAACTCCCAGGGACGCGTCACCGCACGCAGCTTGCTAGTCTAGAGCACGAGCATGGTTGCCAGCCCCAGCATCAGGCCCATGCCTACAATATCGGTCACGGTGGTGAGGAAGATCGCCGAGGCGACCGCCGGATCGGCGCCTACCCGGCGCAGGCCCAACGGAATCAGCACGCCGGAGATGCCGGACATGAGGCACGATCCGGACATGGCAAGCAGGATCACAAGTGCAAGCATCGGCGCCTGCGCCGCCGACGCCGGTTGCCTCGAGGCATAGAACCACATCGCCGCAGCCGCAACAACGCCGACGAGCGCGCCGTTGGCGGCCGCGAGCGCGCCTTCTCTCATCACCAAGTGCAGCTTCGGTCGTTTGTCCACATCCCCCAGGGCAAGGCCACGCAGCGTCATAGCCAGTGCCTGGCAGCCGGTGTTTCCGCTCTGCCCGGCCAAGACCGGGAGAAACGCCGCCAGGGCGACGATCTTCTCGATCGTGCCTGTGAACGAACTGACCACGAATGCGGCCATGAAGGCCGTCAGGAGATTCAACTGCAGCCACGGATGACGCTTCAGGAAGGCTGAAAACAGCGGCGTAAAAGAGCGCTCCTCCTTCTGGAGGCCTACCATCTGTCCAGACTGGGCGGAAATCTCGATGATTTGCTGCTCGAACAAGCGCCAGCCGCGAACCTGCCCGAGCAGCCGGTTCTCCGCATCCACCACCGGATAGACAGGATAGTGACGCCGTACCGCCGCCTTGCATGCGTTACTCAAAGAGAGACCGACATCAAGAGCGAACGGCCTGGGCAGCATGATGTGATCGACAACCGCGTCCGGTTCGCTCAGCATCAGATCGCGCAGGACCGCCAGGCCAACCAGTCTATTACCCTCGTCCGTGACGTAGAGATAAGTGAGCTCGGTCGGCACTTGGGCGCCTCTGACGGCTTCCACCGCGGCAGCAACCGTCGTCCCGACAGGAACGCTGGCGGGGATCGGGTCCATCACCTCGACGAGCGACTCGGGGATCGCGAAACCCATGTCACCATCATGAGAGCTGATGGGCCGCATATGCACTGGCAAATGCTCGGCCACCTTACGGGCGTGCCCGTCAGGCAACAGCTTTAGTGTGTCGCGGATGAACTCGGGAGACTCTCTAGCGAGCAATTCAGCTGCGTCATCAGGTGCTCGAGCACGCAGCGTGCGCACCAACTTCTGAACGCCGGTCTCTTCGTTCATATGATATGGCCCCCCAATTGAAAGTGAAAAAGTTGTGAAGTATCGGATCGCACCGGGGCGGAAATACGACAGCTTCTTCCGGCCCCAGCAGTCCGCCTTGTGGTTCTCGCAAGCGCCGCCTGCACGCTCCTACCTTGAGAAGGCAAAGCAGACGTCTACATTTTGGGCGTGCCCTCGTCAGGTCAGCATGCGAGTGTCCGCGCTATTTCCCTCGCTTTTCAACCTTTAGATCTGGGAGGTCGGGTCGCTTGGATACCACACCGGCCTCCTTCAAGGCGGTGTATCCAACCTTTTTGAGGAGCTTCTCTGTTTTGGCGCGCTCCTTGTCCAGAGCGGTATCACCTTTGACCTTGGGCATCCGTCCTCCATTTGGTCGTTGTCGTTCGCCGGTAAATGAGATTGCCGGAAATGTCCCGCAGTGTCGTGCTTTGACCCGCGGCCGAGGACTGAATTGAGGCGCTTTGCCGCCCGGCAGCCTTTGGGCGGGAAACGGACGGGCGGGCTATTCCTGCTGGAATTGACAGGGCCAATCTTCTGGCCTCGTCATGCCAGAAGGCAACTCGGTCCGGGCGTCCCCGCAAGCCATGTTGAGCTGCCACTGGGACAGACCCGCCGAATTGGATAGATCGAGGCCCTCGATACGGGTCAGAAAGAAAAAAGCGCCGTCAAAGTCTATCGGTGCGGTGAACTTCGCTCCTCGGAAGTCCGCCCGCGCGAGATTGGCAAACGAAAAGTGGCTGCCGCTGATATCGGCGTCATGGAACTGCGCACGCCCCAATTCCGCCTTTGTGAAGTCAACATTGACCAGATTGGCGTCCTGGAAATTCGAGCGCTGCACTTCCGCGCCCGCAAACACGGCGCCCTGCGCGTCCATATGGCTGAAGTCGGTCCTGTAAGCCTCGATTTTGTCGAACCGGGCGCCTTTGGCGGTCGAGCCGGCCAGGGAAGCGCGCACAAGCGTTGCCTTCTCAAAATTTGCCGCAAGGAGATTGCTGTTCCTGAGGTCGGTCGAAGTGAAATCAACACCGAACAGGTTTGCCCCGCTCAGGTCCTGTCCTTCCAGGATGAGAAGCTTTTTGTCACACTCCTGCCAATTGACGCCAGGCGTCGCGGCTGCGTAGCAATCTTGAGCGGCGGTGGCGTTTTGCCAAGCAAATACAGTGCAAACCGCCAGAACCAAGCCGGATCCGCCGTAAGCTCTGGTTCGTCTCAAAGTCATTGTTGCTGCCCCTCTGCTACTCGCCGACAATCAACCTTACCACATCTGCTGACACTCGAGCCACGGTCACGACCGCCGTCACAGTTGCGCATCAACGATCCGCCGATAGCCAGCAGCAGCTTGCGGAACTCATCGAGAGGTGGGGAAAGGCTTTGACGGTAGAGTGCTTTTTCGCGGATGCGCATGAGCGCCTCAAGTGCACGAACGAGGAGCGTGAGCAGCGCCTGGAGGAGCGTCTGACGCTCGCGAAGGAAATGACGGGGAGCGTAGATCCGTTGGATTTCATAGTTCGCCAAGCCGTTTCTCTCGTATTCTCTCGTATGGTCTGGCGAACCAAAGGACCAAGAAGACAACTAGTTTCATGCGAGCTGTATTTGACCATGGTAATATGAGCGCTGCCGCATTTGGCCGGAAGCTGACTGGCCGCTTCTGGCGCAAAAACGATAACGGACGTTTAACCTGGTCTGGTTCAAGCACCGTTGTCGGGTTCAAATCGCGTGACCACGCCAATGGTACTCCAGTATGGCGCTTCGGAACCTCCAGGTTGCGGGGCCTTGTGATCGCAAGTAAACAGTCGCGGAATTTGGTCACACGAAATGGCCAATCACCGGTTTCGAACGTCCGCAATTCGTGGCGTGAACGATATATTGCACACCTACGGGACCTTACTGACCGATGCCGGCCTGCTCGCCTGTAGGCTGGCGAGGAGCGGCCTGGGGAGTCTCTGGGCCGGCGTCGGTCACCGCTGGCTACGCTGTTGCCTGCGGAAGCTGACAGTCATTGTGATGAGGGCAATTTGCCCACCATCGTCGTCAAACTGCGCGGCGCCGTGAATGACCTACTGCATTCCGCGGAGGGAATTCACGTCGGCGCAGAACTCGGCGTAGGGCTTGCTCATTGCCGCGTCATTGCATTCGCGCAAGATCATTTCGCGCATGGCCTTAGGCTTGGCCATGAAGACCGCCTCCCGGCCTGGTCGGGCGGAGCCGGCGACTTTTTCTGTTCGCCGAAATCGTCAAGCACGCCCCTGCTGGGGCGAAGCTTTCTAAAGCACGTCCGACCACATATTTTAGGAGGGTGCCACCAACGCTCTACCAATCACGGTTCGGAACACTGCCGAAATAACCGTTAGTCGGCGCTAATGTTCCGGTCTGGACTCGCTACCGCTTTGGAAGCATTCTGCACTCGGGGGAGAGGGCGTGGGCAAAGTCCAGCGTCATCAAGGTGCGGATCAGGCCGACCGCTGGCGCAAGAACGCAAAGGGGCGGTGGATGTGGCGACGGCAATATCTGCCGGCGCTGGTGATGGTTCCCTGACCGGCTCATCCCAGCTGGCTGGCTGAGTGGCACCCGCACGGCCGGCGCGGGGAGCTGCGATATCAAGGGCAACATTTCCACCAGTACCGATGAGCGATTTATCACGTTCCAGGGCAGGAGCATTACTGGAAGACGACGATCAGTTTCAGTACAGCGAGCGCTGGCTGTGCAGCGAGGCAGAGGCATGGGCCGCCGGCTGGCGCAAAGCAAGGCGGTAGCGCGGTAGCCACCACCATGTGCAGGCCCACCAGCCCGTCATCATGGTCCGAACCTGATCGCACCCGCCGACCTTGGTCTCAACGTCGTTGATTGGCACTGCCACGCGGCTTTCCTTCATTCGCATGGTTCGCAGACATTAGCATGATCGCATACTCTCATCATCCGGCGTCGTCTCCCTCACAAAGCAGCGCCGGTAAGGCTCGGCGCCCTTCTTGTTTGTCCCATGTGCCAAAGGAGGTCGCCGGGCCTGCCGTTGCTCATCTTTGCGGGTTGCTCCTGATGGCTCCGCTTGGCGCCGTGGCCCTGCGTCTTCCTTCAGGTAAGACCGGCGAGGCGCTTGTCAGACGGCCTGGCATGTAGGATTATGGTCCTCGTTGCGGCGACGCCCTCAATGGAGAGCGCCAATGGCCAGAACAAACCTTCCGAACAGCTTTCCCGGGCTGAAATCGAGCGCTTCCTGGCGGCAGCCGAAGCGCTGCACAAGAGCATCGTCGGGCCGCTGTGCGTACCACAGCGAGCATGCCAAGCTNCGACCCCCCTCAAGCGGAGATCGCCAATGGCCAGAACCAAACCTTCCGAACAGCTTTCCCGGGCTGAAATCGAGCGCTTCCTGGCGGCAGCCGAAGCGCTGCACAAGAGCATCGCCGGGCCGCTCCTGGCGTACCACAGGGAGCACTGCCAAGCTCTACCTGAGGCCCATGGACCCCTGTTGAAGTCGATTGAGACGGTCACCGGCCAGAAGGCGCAGTTCATCCGCTGGAACGGGACAGGACCGGCACAGCCCCGGAGAAGCCTCCGGGCTGGTTCTCCTCGCGCAACTCTCGCGCCGCATCACCTCTAAGAGCAGTTCGAAGACGCTTTCGATTTCGCCGTTGATTTGGTCGGCAGGGATGCCAGGCTTCTCGGCCGCCGTCGTCAATTGGTCGCTAAGTCGCTGGCGGCGATCGGATCGCCCCGCGTCACAATCGCGGCGCGGAAGGGTTTTATTAGCTCGCCCTCATCTTGACGCCGGCGCCGGCTGCTCCAAAGTTTTGGGCATGGCTCGGGGAAGTATCAAAGTTGGCGACGAGGTCGCAGTCACGGCGATTGTGCGCGGCCGGGTGACGCCCGATCGCATAAGCGTGACGATCCCCTCCTACGACTTCCCGCATTCTGTTGTCGATTCGACTTCGAAGGCTGTAATTGGCCAGCATATGGAATTGATCGGCCCTGTCACACGCATCGACGGGGGACAAGGTAACCGTCAGCCTCCGGCCATTGGTGACTGTCGAGGCCGAGCACGTGCGCCTTGTCGAAAGACATGTGGCACTTCCACGCGGGCGAAAAAAGTCGCTGGTTGACAAAGTTTAACTTGCCTGCCCACCCAAGGAATGGCCAGTGAAACTTTACCCATCACATCGGCTCTGGTCGCCTCCGCTAGCTGCCGGCGCGTTGCGATATCGGCGCAGTAGACGGGTCGGCATTTTCCGAACTTTCCGACATCTCGTCGCGATGACGTTGGCGAAGGCGCTTCAGCAGATCGCGTGAGGCTTGGATCGCCCTGCGCGATTGATCCATGTTCTGGCGAAACGTGGNGAAACGTGGCGCGTTCCTCCATGGACTTCTGCCACTTCAGCAAGGTGGCCGTAGTCGCAGTGGCCGCTTGAGCGGTTTCTATGGGCGTTGCAACCATCGCATTCTCCCTAAAAAGGCAATGGTAAACGCAATCTTTATAGGCCCAACGAAAGCCTTCTCCAATCAAAAACGACCGTACAGATTCATACGCCAAATGGCTATTCGTCGGGGCGCTCGACGGCGGCTTCGTCGACCTCGGCTTCCATCTCGTCGTTGACGGTTTTGGTCTTGCCAAAACCGTCCATCGCCACACCGTCAAAACCCTGCAGCCACCCGTCGGCATGTTCCTGCCAGTAATGGCACCTCACGCTCCTTGCCANTCGCCACACCGTCAAAACCCTGCAGCCACCCGTCGGCATGTTCCTGCCAGTAATGGCACCTCACGCTCCTTGCCATCCTTGCACGCTTGGGCGCCGTACATCCAAGCGTAGGTGGCGCGCTCCTGATCTTTCTTAGGCACGGCGATTTGTGTCATCCTCCCGGAAATCCAGCAGCCTTGCGTGCCGCAGCTTCTCTTCGCCTTTGAGGGTCTTGACCCAGCCAACCAGTCCGGGCTTCAGCCACTCGGCCTTGTCCTTTTTATGCCCCTTCGGGACCGGGCGGCCAACCTTGCCCTGGACGCGATCCCAAAGCGCTTGCCGCTCATCGGCATTGAAGTTGACGAGTGCGCCGCCTTTGTAGAGGCCCTTTTCAGCCATGATCACCTGGGTAGCTTTGCCGCGCTCGCGCTGTGCACCGATGATTTGCATTTCCTTTTCCTCAAAGCACTTGATCTTGCGCCAAGCGCTCGTTTGCCGCTGCGATATGACTGCCCTTGAGCTTCGAGACCATGCCTTCTAGCCCGTCTCGTCGACCAGGTGGCAAACGGCGTCACCAGTGCGGCATCGCTCCGCTGAATTGAATGCGCCCGCCGGCAGGGATCATTTCGTGCAGGATCTCGCCGCGATCTTCGGTCGGCATCCCCGCGCAGGTCATGATGCGTGGAACCCTGCCGGTTGCTGACCGTTCTCCGTCAATGGAAGCCCCGAACCAACAGAGCCAAACGATCCTCGTGGTTGACGGCGACGTCATCGCCCGATGCGTCATCGCGGACTATCTCCGCCACTGTGGCTACAGGGTGATTGAGGCCCATTTCGCACGTGAGGCGCAACAAGCGTTGAACTATGCGGAGTTCGGTGTCGACACCGTCTTGTGTGACGTTGACCTGCCGGGCAACATGAACGGGTTCCAATTGTCGAAGTGGGTTCGCGAGAACAAGCCCGAGGTCAAAATAGTGCTTTCTGCCGCAGTAGAACGAACTGCGATCGCGGCGGGCGACCTTTGTCAGGAAGGCCCGCACCTTGCGAAGCCGTATGAGCCGGCCAACGTAGTGGACCATATCAGGCGACTGCAGCGTGTTTGGAGCTTACGATCCAGGAACCCTGGTGCAAAGCGCAATTGATCTCTGTCCAGACGCCGAGAGGCTCGTCTGCATACCAATGGTGATTTAGCCCTGCGAACTGGACGCCGCTCAAAGGAAGAACGGCGTATAAGCCGCAGTCCTGCGTGCGGCCGCAACAGTGGACGGTTGTCGCGCGCAGGACGGAGGAAATTCGCCCTCCTGCCGCGGGCGGTGAACGGGATACCGTAGGAGCGTCAGCATAGCGCCGGCCACAGGACGGGACGCGGCACCGACTGTCCCCGTCCGGTAGTCCGCATGTTTTGGTCGAAGCCGACCGGCTGAGATCGTGCGCATTTTGGTTCTCGACGGTACGGCCGCTGATCGGCGATGATGCGAGGACCGAGTTGCCCGGAAGAAATCGATCTGGTCTTGCACCTTTTTTGCTTCCTCATTCGCGGGGCAGCTTGTGATTTTCCAGCCTGATAGACCCTCCCCTGTCTATAAGAAATTTCCCGACGCATGAGCGCACGTCCAACACAGTGCGGGCTCCAATGCTCACCGGCTGCGCGAGAATGGTAACCACCTACCTTGAGGGGAGCGCCACGTGCGCAATCAACGATGCAGGCGCTGCCAACCTCGGCATCCCCGGCAGTAGCAGGCTTATAAATGAATATGTCGTTGATCAACGCTATCGGCGCAGCCGCCGGGAGATGGACAGACCGCGTTTCAGCTAGCTAGGGTATCGATGTTCCAGGCTAAAGGCATTGGCATGCCCGAATTAGAAAAAAGACCTGAATCCCGTAAAGCAGCAACAAAATGCCGAAAGCTATCCAGAAGCCGGGTCGCGTAAGCAATGCCAGATCTTTTCTTAGCTGCTCCATTCACATCAACTAACATGGCCAAGCGTCGTTCCCGTCCGCTGGGGACAAATTTCAACTGAGCTGATAGGCTTCGTCGCATAGTGCCGCGCCACTGCGGATCGAGACACCTCAGCGCCCCGCATGAGCACGCGCAACTCGATCGGAGGCGCAAGGAGAAAGTTCGGAACGGTTCCAAGAACCCCAAGCAAATTGAGCGCCGCAGCGGACGATAAGGTTCACGCATATCCCGGCGAACATCCGCACAGCAATGGTCAATATCAACGGCAGAAGGGCGTCCGAAAAGAAACTCATCTCTGCGTCACCGCCTCATCGAGAGTCACCGCTGCGGCATCCTGAATACAGGTCGGCGACCCGAGGAGCATGCATTGCGCAAGATTTTCCAGATGAACTGATGCCGAGACCGGCCCAAGCGTCCACCCTAGCCTCCAGCCGGTCATTGCATGAGACTTCGACAGGCTGTTCACAATTATCGTCCGCTCTCTCATTCCGGGACTGAATGCTATTGAGAGGAACTCGCCGTCGAACACTGTGCTGCGGTAAACCTCATCGCTGATGATCCATAGATTGTGCCGCTCGGCAAATGTGGCAATGGTTTCCAGATCCTCCTTGCCGAACACATATCCGCCGGGATTGTTTGGGGAGTTCAGCAAGATCGCCCGCGTTCGATCTCCTACCGCTGAACGGAGAATATCCTCGGATGCCTTCCGCCGCGCATTTTGCAGCGATAGTTTGACGGGTCGGACCACTGCTCCATCGGCGCGTATTGCCGCTTCGTATGTAGATACCAAGGCTCAAGGCAAAGCACCTCGTCGCCAGCTCCGGCAACGGAAGCTTAGTGTGATTGAGCGGCCAGGCGGCCGGTCCCCAATTCGTTCGAATGATGCGCTTGCCTCGCCAATGTCGCATGGTGAGTCAGCCGGCAAACCAAAACATCCAACCGCCGGTTAGGCCCGGCCGCCTGATGCGCCCCACAAGAGGCTGTGCCGGGCCGTTCGTCGGGGCTTCTGCACCTGAGTTGTTAATGTGCCCAGGCAACACACCATTGACGCCAAGACGATGGCAAGAAGGGGAGCCGCGCAGTCCTCAAGAATAAGTCAGCAGGCACCTAGACCGATGTAGGGCCTTCCGATCGCAGCTCTCGGCTCCTCGCGGCGCCGGCGCCCTGGCATCGTTTGATTGAACGAAGACGCTGAGTTGAGCTCTCGATACAAAAGCATCTCAGTCCTCGTGCCTCAATGGTTCCGGGCATGCGGCTGCAGGGGATGAAGTCATGAAGTTCAGGGATTTGATCAGACGCGCCGAGGACAATGTGGAGAGGTCGTTCGACGATCTCGAAGCTGACTTGGCTAACGCTGTCGACCAGTGCCTCGATTTGGAGGATGTCGCCGACGTGCCAAACATGGCAGGCGAAAACAACGAACAGGATGACAGCGTACCAAGCGAGGACGGTGCCGGCGACGACGATGATAGCTCGCCGATACCAGCGCATCGGATGACCTCACATACGCAGAGCCGAATTGCTGCCGTGAGCTCGTTTAACGGCTTGTTCCACGATGCCAAGCTCCATTTCGAGGAGATCAACGCAAAAATCTCCGAAATTACAAGCACATGTCAACTGACGTTCGAGTTTTTTCACATCCTTCACGCGGACATTCTCCGTGCCAACGAACTGGAGTTGGCGAATCAAAATCTGATCGCAGATCAAAGGAACTTGTCGGAAACACTCAATGACCTGAACAGACGGTACTGTGAGCGTCAAGGCACCGTCGAGACATTGCAGCAGCGCCAGGCAAGCCTTGTTCAGGAGTGTGAAGTGCTCCGTGGCGCGTTGGCCGCGGCAAGGCTGGAGCTGGTCGAAGCGGCGAACACCACCACAAAGAACGAAGCGGAATTTGGCGACCTCACGAACATGCTTGCCGCCGCAAATGTCGAGGCCGACAGGCGCTCCCGAGAGAACAAACAGCTGCGTGAAAAGAATGTGAGCCTGTCTATTGACCTGGAAAAGGCCATGAAGCGGGAGGAAGAGGCACGGCATAGGCTGGATGCCTTCTCGACGATCCATGCCAACGAAGCTGCGCGAAATTCCGAAATGCTGAGTGCGCTCGGCAAGAGCGAAAAAGAGGCAATCAAATTGCACACCTCACTCGAGGTTGCGCAGGCGAAGCTATGGGAGGTGACCGAAGCAGCCAGGATTATGCAGGCGGACATGGATGGCGAGCTTAAACGCTGCCAGGCTGAGAACCGAGGATTGCGCTCAGAAATTCAAAGTCTCCAATCGCGCTTCGAACTCGCCTCAAACGCAAACAACGAGGCCGCGGCCGAGATCGCCAGGCTCCAGCTACAATGGAGCGACGCCCTGGCCGAAAAACAGGTGACCGACGAAAGGTTGGCCGCACTCACCGAGGAGGCCGAAACCAACAAGGTGAACCTTTCGAAGATCGCCGCAGATTTTGCACAGCTGTCCATGCAGCAGGCGTCCGATCAGATTGAACTCGATGTGAGACGGCAGGAATGCGAGGACCTGCGGGTCGAAATTGCCTCGGTCAATGCTCGGGTCAGGGAATTGCTGCCCTACAAGAGGTCGCATGGAAGCGCGAACGCCTTGCCGCATACATCTGACGTGGCAAATGTAGCGGTGACTGCAGACCGAACGGTGCATGCCGCACGCCGTGTCCGCCGCAGGGCCCTCGCCGCGTCGTAGGAGCAAAGAACCTCTCCTCGTGAGGCAATTGCTCATCTCGATGATCGTGGAACGGTATGCGCTGTTTGTTGCGCAAAAGATGACAGGACACTAACGCTGTTGTCGGGGCAGGACTTGGTGAGGCGGCCAGGAAAATCCTGTTGGGGCATCCTTGTAGCCGGGACAATGTCCCAGACGAGCCTCGCGCGTCGGCCGCAGGCGTCACCCCTGTGGCATCACGTCGCCTACCCTAATATGTCAGCAAGCACGCCTGCCGTGTTCCCGCGGTCGACCGCTCACAGCCGCCATGTCATTCCCGGAAAGCCCTCGACATCTGGTCGGTAAGCGGCTTCAGCAGATAAGACCAGACGCTGTGTTCGTCCGTACTTATGTGAACCTCCGCTGGCATACCGGGTTTGAGCACTTTGGCATCGGTCAGACAGGTGGACTTGTCTTCGACATTGATGCGCGCCGAGAAATAAGAAAGCTGGCGCTGTTGATCTTTTATCAGGTCCGCCGAGATGCGCTTGACAGACCCTTGGCAGGTAGGCGTAGTGCCGGCGTCGAAAGCCGGAAACCGGATCGAGACCCGCTGACCTGGACGAACGTCATCTATGCGCGACGGCGCAATCAGCGCGTCGACGACAAGGTTGCCGGTGTCAGGTACGATCATCATGAGAACCTCGCCCGCGGCAATCACGCCGCCGATCGTGTGAATGGAAGATTCCTGTACCGTTCCCGATTGCGGAGCGCGGATGGTGGTTTTGGCCATTTCGTCCTGTGCCACAACCTTGCGCTCGCTGAGTTCGGTTTGCTTGGCTTCCGTTTCACGAAGTTCGCTCGTCACGTCACTACGCCTTTGTTCATCGAGCTGAAGAATCTGCAATTCGGTCTCGCTGATCCGGGCCTGCGCCTCGGCAACTGCCGCCGCGAGGCGCCCTGATTCTCCGTGCGCCCGGGTGGCATCCAGTCTGATGTTGCTAAGTCGCTCTTTGGACACCAGTTTCTTTGTAAAAAGCGCCTGTACATCGACAAGATCGCCATCCAGCAGGACCACGGATTGTTCTTCCGCGGTCTGTTGCGCCTTGAGGCCCTCAACTTGGCGTTCGAGTTGCTTTGAGCGGCTTTGCAACTGTGCCTTCTGCCCCTTGAGGGCCGTAGCGCGGCTGTCGAACAGCGTGCGCTCACCGTTCACCAGCGCAGCCAGCTCCGGCTCGCCCATTCGCGCTTGAAGGCTGAACGGAAGCTGCATCTCCGACAGGCCTTGCCGCTCTGCCTCCAGCCGCACAAGCCGAACCGTTGCCCGATCAAGATCCTTGCTAATTATCTGCAGATTGGCCCGTGTCAGCGTGTCGTCCAATCGTGCCATCACATCGCCGGCCCGTACATGATCCCCATCTTGCGCGAAGATGCCCCCTATCGTGCCGCCCGTCAGATGCTGGACCTTCTTTATGTTGCTCTCGATCACCACGGTCGCCGGCGCAATTACCGCGCCAGCAATCTTGGTCAGTCCGAGCCAGAGCCCGCCGCCGGCAAGCAACATAACCGTGACCGCCGCACCCAGGATCAGGTTGGCCCCGATTCCATCGCGCGTGCCCGAAATCATCGCGTTGCGCGGGCTCCCATTGCCGATCGGGGCCGATGGAGCCATCGTCGCCTCAGACAAAAAAATATTCCTCATGCGTGACCGCTCACCCCTTTGTGCATCGCGACGGCCGCTGCCGGGCGTTCAGCAGGCGCAGCAAAGGGGCGGATGACGTTGGCCAGGACCTCCTCGCGTGAGCCGAAGGCGTGAAGCATCCCATTGGACATTACGAGTACCCTGTCGATGTTGGTAAGGGCAGAAGGACGGTGCGCAACTACGATGACGATGCCTCCACGTCTGCGCACTGCCAGGATCGCGCCGGCCAAGGCGGTATCGCCATCGACGTCCAGATTTGAATTCGGCTCGTCCAGAACGACGAGAAACGGATCGCCGTAAAGTGCCCTGGCAAGCCCTACGAGTTGCCGCTGTCCAGCCGACAAGGCTGTTCCTCCCTCGCCCATGCGTGTTTGAAAACCGTTCGGCAATCGCAGGATCATTTTGTCGACGCCCGCTGCCTTGGCAGCTGCAAGCACGCCCTTGGCGTCGCCCTTCCCGCCAAATCGCGAAATGTTATCGGCAACCGTTCCATCAAACAGTTCGACGTCCTGGGGCAGGTAGCCAATATGCGCGCCAAGGTGTTCTTGGTCCCATTGGTCAAGCGAGGCGTCGTCCAGCCTCACCGTGCCGCGAAGTGGCTGCCAGACGCCCACCAGCGCGCGCACAAGCGTGCTTTTGCCAGAACCGCTCGGGCCGACAACGGCCATTCCCGTCCCTGCAGCCAGGCGGAAGCTGACATTGGCTACCGTCGGTTTTTGCTGGCCCGGTGGCGCTATGGTCAGGTCCTCGACCGCAAGCTCCGCTTGGGGGCGCGGAAGTTCCATATGTTCGTCCCGGTCAGGAAAAGCGGCCAGGGCCGTTGCCAGTTGCGAATAGCTTTGCCGGAACGCGGCGAACCCTCGCCAGTTCGCGATAGCGGCGTCAACAGGAGCCAATGAGCGGCCCAGCAAGATGGAGGATGCGATGATCACGCCTGGCGAGGCTTCGCCTCCTATCACTAGGTAGGCACCCAGTCCAAGAACGCAGGACTGCAAGGCCAAACGCAATGCCCTAGAGAGTGCCCCGGTGGCGCCGACGACGTCGGAAAGCCTCTCTTGGTGCCGCAGATATGCGTTATTGATCTCGCCCCAGCGGTGGGCAAGCCGTGCGGAAAGGCCCATCGCGCGCACGACCTCCGCGTTGCGGCGTCCGGATTCGGCGAGATTGCGTTGCGACACCAGCGTCTCGGACGCGCGTGTCACCGATGTGCGGCCAAGAACTTCCGCCATGACCGTGAGCAGCACGACAATGATCGCACCGCTTGTGGACAACAGACCGAGCGCAGGATGCAGGAAATAGACGATCAGCAGGTAAAATGGAATCCACGGAGCGTCGAAGATGACAGTCGGCCCCATTCCGGAAAGGAAGCCGCGTAACTGATCGAGATCACGGAGGGGCTGTATCCGGTTCGCATCCTGCCCGCCAATGAGCGGCAAGGACAGTGAGAGGCCGAACACCCTCTGCTTCAAATTCCTATGGACACGATTGCCCACTCGAACCAGCAGGCGCAGCCGCACGAAATCCAGCAGCCCGTAGACAGCGTAAAGACCCAGCATTCCGATCGTGAACCCGACAAGCGTCGGAACGCTCTGCGAAGGTAAAACGCGATCGTAAATTTGCAGCATATAGACCGAGCCGGTCAGGGCGAGAAGGTTTATGACTGCCGAGAAGACGCCGACGCCTACCAGGCCAGGCACGGTCCCAAGCATTGCGCCTCGCAGATCCGACGAACTCCTTCCACCAGGGTTCATGGGTTTCGACCTCCCGTGAGAGATCGTTGCGCAAGCTCACTGGCCCCACTGGGCACGGACAATCTCTTGCTGTTCAGGAGCGTATCCCCTTAGCCTTCTAATATTACGCCCCACTAACATGATTGGACTTTAGTCAAAATGTAGCAAAATCGTGGCGCTGACCCGAGAAACCCGGAACCCACATATTAAATCGGGGGAAAACTGCCGTTCCACCGTATTTAGACCGGCTTCATGCCGGGCGAGCCACCCCAAGAAAACCGCTGCCTGCCGTTTTCGGGGCTTTCTCGGGATTTAGCGCTTCCTCGCAACAACCAGGAAGTGTTGCGCCAGCTGGCCAGGAACGCGAAGCCTTCTGCAGGCCTTCTCGACAGGCTGCATCATCATTTCACAGAACCCTGGCAACAGGTTTCCCGGCCGAGGCAGGTAACCGTACGGTATCGTCTGCTCGACGGTGAATCCCGAGGCAGTCAGGAGGGCCTTGAACCTCGCTGCGCTCAGCGTGTTGCGAATGGTGCGTCGAGACACTCGATTGAGCAGCCGGCACGCCAGGCCGACGGGCGACGTCGCATTCATGTGAACGTTGCACACAAGCCGCCCGCCATCTTTAAGGTGCTCATTGATCGCTTTCAGTGCATGCCATTTCAGTTCATCCTCTGCGTTCAGGAAAAAACGAAATGCGGTTACCACATCGAACGTCATACCCAACTGCTCCCTTGTCACGTCGACGTGACGCAAACTCACATTGGGCGGTACTTGAGCGCTGTCGAGCATAGTTCTGGAAACGTCGGCGCCAACCACCTCGCTGAAGAGGCCGGCGGCTACCTCGGCGATGCGGCCTGTTCCGCATGCGAAATCAAGGCAGTTTCGGCTCGCTCCGCTCAAGGGGCGAAGAACGTCGAGGATCAGGGGCTTTTCGATGTTCTCCCAAAGCGCGCCATAATAGCCGGAACTGTGCGTTTTGTTGTAATGTAGGCCGTAGCCGGGCGCGCAATGGCTGGTCCTGTAGCCGTCCGACACGAAGCCGCCCTGCGCATTGCTCTCCTTGCTAGACGTAAATTCCTGCCAATTTCCGGACTCACCGGCGCGCGACCTGGACCGCACAATTCGCGCTGACGGCATATGGAAAGCATAACTTGACGACTGCGTCACCTGATCCGCGTTCGTTGAGGGTGTCAGGGTCGCTCCCTGGTTGAAAATGCGCCTCACCTTGGATCTCCGTTCAGTTGGGTTCGCCCCCCCCGATAGAACAGTAAGCTCCGCACGGACTGCGGCTGACGCCCTATTGGACTGCCACACTTTGCAGTTCACTGCTGAATCTGGCTTCGACAGTATCCCCCGGCAGCACAATCGCATCTTCGTCAACCAACAGCTTGCGCCATTCATTGCCGATCTTGCGTACGATGGTCACCTGGGCCCGTACCGTTTCGCCGGCAATCGGCAATGGCTGTGTGGATGCTCCGGTCGGCTGCAGCTTCTCGCTGGCGGCATGGAGCCTGGCGGTGACATCCGCCAGCCGGGCGTTGGTGTCCTTCAGATCCGTCAGCAGGCCAATCCTCCTTTGATTGTCGTTGCGTTCGTGCTGTCTGACAAAGTCCTCCTGCTGGCGCCGCGCCCTCATCAGTTCGACCGAGGTTTGAAGCGCGCCGCTTGAAGATAAAAGCAACGCGCGCCTGACATCCGCGAGCCGGGTGTTGGTCAGATTGCCTGCATCGAATGCCTTCGTCACTCGCGCCAAATCTTGCTCATCCGCCTTCACGCTCTCGCCCTCGACTCGTTCGCGTTTCTGCAAAACGCCAATTTGCTCGGCAGCGTCCGTCCGGCCCTTCTCCAGAAAATCCTGCTCTTGCCGGAAATCACTCAGCGCAACCTTTAGCGCCTCTGCTTCAGCCTGAGCCATCGCGGCTACAACGCTCGGCGAAAGAGGTGATCCCTGTGGTGTCTTCTTGTCGAAATCCGCCTGGCCCTGAAGCTCGGCGCGAATGCGGGCAGCGTGAAGGTATTCTTTCGTGTAATCTCCCCAGAGCATTTCGTAATCGCGCTTGAGATCGACCGGATCAGGCCCGGCCTGGCCCGCCCGTGATCGCAAAAAACTGAAGCCGCCGGAAACGGCCAGCGCCTGCCGTACAGTCATGAGCGGACGGTAGGCCTGTTGTCCTGGGGTGAGCACATCGCCCGTTACATAGATCGGGCGATAGTCCGCTATGATTGCTGTGACATCGTCGGGCTCGACAGTAACTGTCTGCTCCCGCCCGTCAGTCAGACGCACGTGAAAAATCTTGCTTGGCAAGAGCTCTTGCATTCGCCTTTGCAATTGAGACGCCGTCAGGCCTGCGACCATGATCATCCCCGCCTCCGGAAGGGCGATATTGCCATCCATCTGGACTACGGCGCGCTGCGTCCGATCAGGGATCGGCGCTATTCCTATCTCGACCGTATCGCCAGGTGACAGTTGATAGGGCTCGACCTCGCCTGCGCAAGCCATCGAGGTTAGCGACATCATCACGACTGCGCCAAGAACGTATCGTCTACTGAAGGTCATTTGCGACAATCTCCTTCCGGTCGAACACCGGCTTCAAAGGCCATTCAACACGAGTAACGAAATCGTATACCGGGCCACCGGGCACGCCCCAGTTGCTGGACCAGACCACCTGGGTGCCGTCTGGAGACGGAGAGGCATGCGTCTCGCTCCAGTAGTCGAAGGGCGCGTTGTGCGTGTCTGCGACACGGCGGACCTCTCCACTGCCGTCTAGACGCAGCGCAATGACTTGCTGAGCGTAAGGCGCCCAATCCGGGTGCTGCGATAGTTCGGCTGGCGTGCCGCCATAACTCAGAAACACCCAGCCGGGCCTGCCGAGCGACCTGAGTGACGCATGCATGGCCTCGCCATATTTCATCAGCGAGGTAGCCTTGCCATCAGCCAAGCGGCGCTTGATCACCTGATATTTGTCAGGATCCGATTTGCTGATCCCGACATAGATTTCGCTTCCGTCGGAATCGACCGTCATGTCGCCATGGCCTGGTCGATGGTGCTCCATCCACTTCTGGCGCAATATGCCGTCTATGGAGAAGACGAAACTCGCTTCGATTCCGTCCGGTAATTGCTGGGAACACAATATGTTGATTCCGAGTGGTGAGATTGAGCAGGAGCCGGTTGTTCCCGGGAATTCGGCAAGATCGATATCGGGGAATTTCTGCCGTAGCTTTAGATCGTAGCCAAAGACCACCGCTCTGCCGTCATTGTTCGTTGCACGCACCGCAATCCGGCTGCCGTCGCGGCTCGGATTGCCTTTGTTGGGTCCAAATTTGAGGTTGGAGTACGCTGCGGAGGCAAACACGACGTCCTCATGATCGGTACGTGGCGCCCATGTCGCAATCTGCCGGCCCCCGACGCAGATCATCAACTCGGGATCAGTGGGATGCCATTCGCATTCGGTAGCGCGGTTGCGGTGGAACAAAGGCAAGTAGGTTTGTCCGTCGAGAAAGCACAGGCCACCGCAACCATTGGCGATCAGGAGCAGGCTCTGGTCGGCATTCCAAGCCTGTGCGCTTGAGTAACGGTGGGTGCAGTACTTCTTCCCGCATACACCTGCCCGGCCGAGAACGCCCGGTCTAGTGATCCGTGCGAAAACCATGCGAGACCAAGGATCCCTTGTTTCGTGCACATAGCCCGGCAGGTTGTCCACAACCGCTGTGGCCGCCGCCTCCGCTGCCTTGCTTTGACGGCCGCCGGCAACGTAGATGTTGGGAGATATGGCACCGGCAGCCAGCAACAGCGCCAACGCATGACGGCCGCCCAGGGTCATGTCATGTAACCCACTTCGCGCCGTACCCGGCCTTCACTAAGGCGCTCGCGCCACCACGTGATTGTTCGCTCCAGCCCATCGCGCAGGCTGGTCTGTGTCCGCCATCCAGTCTCACGTTCAAAGCGCGAGGAATCGGCGAGCAAGGCGCGAACTTCGGAATTTTGCGGCCTCAGGCGGCTTTCATCACGACGGACCGGCTTTTTGCAATCGGTCAACTCAAGAACAATGGCCAATACGTCCGAGACGGTCGCAGCGCGTTGGCTGCCAGCGTTGTAGGCGTGGCCGAACTCGAGCTGGGCGAGACCTGCGGTCAGGAACGCTGTCGCGGTGTCTTCGACATAGGTCAGGTCGCGGATCGGGCTGGTATCCCCTACCATGATTGCAGGACATTTCGGGTCGAGGACCTGCCGGATAATGGTCGGCACGATGGCGCGTTCACTCTGGCGCGGGCCGTACGTGTTGAAGGGTCGCATGATCACCACAGGGACATCGAACGACCTGGCGTAAGACTCCGCCATCATGTCGGCGCCGATTTTGGATGCCGAATATGGTGACTGTCCCTGCAGGGGGTGTGTTTCGCCGATCGGCATGGTTTGGGCAGTTCCATAGACCTCGCTCGTCGAGGTATGGATCACCCGCTCCGTCTCCCATAGGCGCGCCGCTTCGAGGACATTCACCGTGCCCAGGATGTTGGTTTCCACATAGGACTGGGCAGCGGCGTAGGAGTATGGAATCGCAATAAGCGCCGCCAGATGAAAAACCGCGGCTTGGCCGCGCATAATCCGGTTAAGGAACGCACTGTCGCGGACGTCACCACGGACGAGCCTCAACTGGCTGCGGATGGTGTCCGGCAGATCGTCTAGCCATCCATGGCTGTCAAAGGAATTGTAAAGGGCAAGGGCTGTGACATCTGCCCCGTTGCGAACAAGCGCCTCCGTGACATGCGAACCGATGAATCCGTCCGCGCCGGTCACCAGGACTTTCTTTCCATTGTAGCTCATCACTGCGCATTCCCTTGGCTGTTTGGAACGCTTCCCTTGGATATTCAAACGTCGATTGGCGGTACCGGAACCCAACCGACCACTGCCAGCACTCCCCGCACCATCCACGCGAGGTCGGAGACGATGGTGCGTCGCGGATAATACGAGAGGTCCAGTGTTGCCTTGGCGGGGAACATGACCTCCCGGTAGAACACGATCGGATCCACGGATTGGGGGAAGTAATGTGCTTCGTGCCGAAAAACGACCTGGGCTGGACCCAGCAGGCCTGGCTTGTATTGCAGCACGGCCCTAAGCTCGCCCCGGAAACAATCGGCGAAAGCCAGGCTCTCGGGTCGTGGACCGACGATCGCCATTTCGCCTTTGAGGACATTCCACAGCTGCGGTAGTTCGTCCAGCTTCGTCGCTGCGAGAAAGCGGCCAACGGTGGTCATGCGTGTATCGCCCACGACCGTCAGCGCAAGGCCTTGAGAGCCGCAGTTCACACCGAATTTGCGAAATTTGTACATGCGGAAGGTTCGGCCGCCGGCCCCGATGCGGGTCTGAGCGAACAAGATCGAGCCACCGCCCTCGAGCAGAAGCGCTCCGGCGATCAGCAGCATCAATGGCGCCAATGCGACGGTAGCGATGCCCGCCACCGCAAGATCGATTGCGCGTCTCGCAAAGCCGTGATCAGGATTTGGAACGAACATCCGGTGAAAGGCAGGGTCTAACGCATTCATGCAGCAGTTCCTCTTTGGGCGCCTGCTTTGAGCGCGCCTGTTTTGAGCGCGGCTGCCAGGGCAGCCACGACTGATTCGGCGGCGGCGGAAGTGACCTGGGGGTGCAGCGGAATTGTGAGCTCTCGCTGAGCGAAATCCTCTGTGTGGGGCAAACTCACGCCGGGAAGGCGCTCGCGGTAGAACGTCATTTGGTGCACCGGCGGGTAGTGGATGGTGGTTTGTATGCCCTGTGTCCGCAACTCGTCGATGACATCCTGCCGGCTCACGTAGCGCGGCAGGACGATCGGCATGATGTGGTAAGCCGACGTCCGGGGTTCGCTAAATGGAATGACAATAGCTGGGCAACGGTCCGCGATCAGGCGTCGGTACAAGACAGCTATGATACGCCTGATTTCGTTCCACTCTTGCAGGTTCTGCAACTGAACCAGCCCTATTGCCGCTCGCATCTCGTCCATTCGGTAGTTGAACCCGAGCATCGTGACATCATATTGCGGCGTACGACTGTTCAGCCGCTGATGCGTCCCCGTGGTCATTCCGTGCCCGCGGGCCAGGCGAACCCTGTCGAGCAGATCGGGGTCACGTGCAATCACGGCGCCCCCTTCGGCTGTTGTCATGTTCTTGTTGCCATAGAAGCTGAACGCGGCCGCGGCGCCGAAGGTCCCGACTTCCCTAAGCCCGGGCGCGTGCGCAGCGTCCTCGATGATATGCAGCCCGCGAAGCCGGGCGAACCGCTGCCATTGTTCCCGATCGGGTAGATACCCGGCGAAGTGAACGAGAATGACCGCTTTCGTGCGCGTCGTGCACCGCGCTTCGGCTTCCGCAACCGAGATCAACGGCACGTCGACGGACTCGATATCGACGAAGACCGGCGTCGCCCCTACATACAGCACCGCATTCGCCGTCGCCACGAACGTCAGCGAAGGAACCAGTACTTCGTCGCCAGGGCCGATGCCCAAAGCATGGAGGAGAAGATGGAGCGCTGCGGTGCAGGAACCAACCGCGACGCAATCTCGCGCGCCATGCATGCTGGCAAAGGCCTGTTCGAACTCTCGTACCCTGTCCCCCATCGTAAGCCAGCCGCTATCAATCACCTGCGACAGGGCTGCCTTCTCTGGCACGCCTAGGATCGGGGCGCTCACCAAGAGCATCTTGACCTCCTGAAAGCCTTGTTAGTGGCTAGACCTCTGCATCAGACTTTCATGCGGCTGCAGCGGCAGCCGCGACCTCGATTGAGGACGACTGATCTTCCCAGGCAATCGCCTGTGCATTCTGGAAGTCATCGACACGACCGATGTCGAGCCAAAGACCGTCATGCTTGTAAACATGCACGGTCGTGCCGCCCTGCATCATCTGCAGCATCAGGTCATCGAACCCAAATGGGATCCCGGACGGAATGAACCGCAGGACATCTGGGTTCATGCAGTAAATCCCCATGCTGACGAGATGGGAAAGCGTCGGCTTTTCCCGGAAGAGCTGGACGGTATTGTCGATCTCGTCGATGACCCCGAAGTCCATCTTGATATGACGGCACGCCGTGGCGATCGTAACGGGATCCCTATGCAAGCGGTGCGCGGCTACAAACCGGCTCAGGCTTAGATCTGTGAGGACATCGCCGTTCAGAACGACAAATGTTTCGTTCAGTTCATCCCTAATCAGAGAGAGAGGTCCGACGGTGCCGAGCGGCTCCATTTCCTGGGTATATTTGATCTTCAAGTTCCATTGCGATCCGTCGCCGCAGACGCTCCGGATCAAATGTCCTAGATACCCTGTCGTAATATATACCTCTTCAATGCCGTTGCGCCGCAGCCACTTCAAAAGCAACTCAAGAACAGGCCTGGCCCCTATCGGCATTAATGGTTTCGGCAGGACCGATGTAAACGGTCGAAGGCGCGTACCCATCCCACCACATTGAATCACCGCTTTCATTCGATCCTCCTGATCTGCAGTTGGCTTTGTTCGGGATCGGTGTTCCATTGTCCGGCCAGGGCACACCCTCAAATCCGGCCAAACCTCGGCGGCAATCCGAACATCATATGCGAAAAGGTATGTGACAGCCGGGGCGGCTGTCGTCGTGCATTCGAATGGCAGGGATTCAAAACGTTCAAGGTATTAGATGGCCACGAGATCAACAGCCTACAGAAGCGCGATTGGGCACTGATCATGACGCCGATAAAACGAAAGCAGTTGCTTTCAAGAAAGCTGCGATCCGCCAGGGCCGGACCGGCCTACAGGTCCGGCGACAGCGGGTGGCGACATAACAGATGCCACATGATTACGATGGTCCTGAACAGCTGGCTTTGGGCCCAGAGATGGGAAACCGGCATCGTTTTGCCGACAGGCACCGCACGCCAGGGTTAAAAATCTATGGATGAGCTTCGCAATTTAGTATTATATTAGACGTTCTGGATGTGCGTGGATGGGACGCTGCGGACATCACTGTGATGCGTTGACCAGTGGATGGCCGCCATTTTAGGACCACCACGGATTGTCGATCATAGGCGAATGGGAGGTTCCAGCGGGTTTTCTCGTCGGGAACCGAGTAACGCGTTGGGGTAGTTGCATGGCTCGGATCGTCATTGCCGACGATCACGGCTTATATCGGCGTGGTCTCCGGCTGGCACTCATGGCTGGAATTCCAAGCGCCGAAATATTCGAAGCTTCGTGTTTCGATGCCGCGGTCAATCTTTTAGAGGAGCAGGCGTCCATCGATCTTGCGATCCTCGATCTGAACATGCCTGGGCTGTTCCATCAGGAAGTGCTCAGCGACTTTATGGCTGCCTATCCTGACACTCGCTTTGCGATCGTTTCCGGGGATGATTCCCGCTCGGAGATACTGACCGCGCTTTCGATCGGACTTCACGGGTATATCGTCAAATCGCAGAGCGACGAAGAAGTCGTGCTGGCTGTAAACGAAATCCTCGCTGGCCGGATCTATGTGCCATCTCTCCTATCTCGAACGTCTGCCGACCAGAGGTCGCATGCCCCCCCACCTCCGGTTCAAAATGCCAGCCGCCGGCACGAGGGCTCGGGCGACGTCGCTAGGCTGACGTCTAGACAGAAGGACGTCCTCAAGCTGATGGCAGAGGGGTACTCGAATAAGGAGATTGCCCGTAATCTGGACATTGCCGAGGCGACAACGAAAATCCATGCCGCAGCCGTGCTGCGTGAGCTTGGGGTTAGAAACCGTACCGAAGCAGCTGTGTTGCTCCAAAGCTGGCTGACGAGACAGGCGAGTTGACGTATGCCCCTCGAACCGGCCCGAGTTTGCTTGCAGGAAATCGCAGCAAAGGGCCCACACCATCCGTTAATTGGCCAATTCGGCTTCGACTTGGAGGGGCTCTATTGCAATCCAAATTCCTCAATTTCTTTGCGCGATACACGCAGCGAATATCGAAGGCCATCTTCGGTTATTTCCATATTCGGGGAATGACCGACAAGCGGCGTGCTGTCCACACCGATTATCAGTGACCCGAACCCGCGGCGTACGACTTTTGAACTCTTCCGTCGGCCCGATTCCACCCAATCGAACACGAGGTCGTCACCTTCGTCCTCGGATGCAAATCGCCACTTAACTTCGACCTTGCCATTCGGGTCACCCAGCGCACCATGTTTCACCGAGTTTGTCGTCAACTCGTGAAGGATCATCGCCAAGCCCTCGGCGGCGCCGCTTGGCACAGTGAGGGAAGGTCCACTGATCGTAATGTCGCGTGTCTCCTTGAAGGGCTGCAATTCCCGGTCCACGAGTTCATGGAGCATCCCTGACAGGTTGGCATGACGAGAAAGGATGCGATGGGTCGCCTCCAGTGTTCGAATCCAATCGATCAACATCTCCTTGTATTTGGCAACATCATTGTCGGGAATATCGATCATGTTGACCAGAGCTCTAATCACTGGAAACACATTGCTGAACCGATGGCGCTCTTCGCGCATTATGCGCTCGCGTCGCTTTACGGCGGCGCGAAGCAAAGTTGTTTGTCGACGTTCGGTCAGATCCGCCGCCACCCCGATGCGCATTTTGCGGTCGCCGTGCTCTTCCTGCCGTCCACGCAATGCAATCCAGCGTGTGTGACCATCCACTTGCCGGACACGAATCTCGACGTCAAAGTTCAATGCCGATGAAGGCTTTGCCGAGGCGGACAACTTCGGCCAGTCGACGGGATGGATTACAGCCGAGAGTTCTTCCAAGCGGCGGACTGGGGCCGGAGGCAGACCAAGAATGTCCCAGAACTTGCTCGAGCCGGCGACTGTCCCATCGTCAATGTCTATTTGCCATGTTCCCAGGCGCCCGGCAGACACGGCGAGATCAAGCCATTCCTTCTGAGCCCGAAGGGCCTCGCGTGCCGCTTGTCGCTCGGAAATATCGTCAACCACCACGAATACGCTCTCATTTGGCGCCTCGTCCGGCCGCGACGAAGACAGGGCCAGGTGAGCCCAGAATGCCGTGCCATCCTTGCGCAAAACGCGGATATCCGTCGCAGACGCGGTCCCATTGCCCAAATCTTCCAAAAGTTTCCGCACAGTACCTCGATCGTCGGGGACAATGAGTTCCTGCAACTCGAGTTGGGCAAGTTCCTTGTGCGCGTAGCCGGTCATCTCCAAAAGCCGTCTGTTCGACTGCAGCAGTTCGCCATGGCGATTGGTATTAGCAAAGCCCAAGGCGGCAGCGTCGATGGCAGCGAGCCTCGCTTCTGCCACCCTGAGCGCACCGTGCAGATCTTGTCGCAGGCGGTGGAACACAGCTGCGATCAGGCTACCCGAACCCAGGAGGAAGACGGCCCCGGTCCAGTCTCCACCAGTGAGGTGACCGTCCAGCAGGTGTCGCATCCACAAGCCGGCGACCGCCATCAGAAGCGTTGCTGCGATGGCAACAAAACGGCCCTCAAGATACACGATGACAACGGTTATGGGGATAAACGCAACAAGCGGCAACGGCTGGCCGCCATATACCGTACTTATCGCCTCGAATGCTATCGATGCTGCAAACACCAACAGCGAAGCTAGATGAGCCAACGTAGTGCTCGACACATTCGATTTGAGCCAGCGCAGGTCCGCACCCATGCGCAAAGACTACAACTTTCGGTCTAGTCCGTCGAGACTAGGCCGAAGGGGTGGCACCTAATCCCAATGCCCGATTGCCATGACTTTGCCGGCGAATAAAATCATGTGTCAGGAGCGCTCTTCAGAAAGGTATATCCAAGAGACGCTGCGGAAAAACCATTCGCAGATTTCTCGCAGTATGTGGAAATTCAAGTTGAAGCAGCAACTTCAACCGATTTGATTTGCGTCAGTAGCAATGGGTTGGGTGGAAGCGATGACACTGATTGAAACGCGAAACGATACGCTCGCAGGCAGGCAATACATTGTATTGAACGATACCCGCCACGAACGGCCGATAAGCCTTGTGGACCGACCGGACGCAAGGGTCGGCGGATCTCGACGACGCAGCCTGGAATCCATCACCGGCATGCTTGATCGTATGGGTTGCGGCTATCTCGTCCTGGACCGAGACAAGAAAGTAATAGAATGGAACGCTGCCGCTCGGGACACCCTCGCACGCCAGGGCGAAGCAACTGATACAGCCGTCGAGCTTGCCGCCGGGTTGAGGCGGCTGGTCGCGAATGTTCCGGTCCACCTCCAGCCGGGCTCACTCTCATGGGTAGTGATCCACAGCAGAGGCGACAGGCCGGTGACCATGAACGAGACGGGCGTCGTTACACCGGACGGGACAACCGTCGTCGCATTGCTGGACCGGGATAACAAATCGGCGGCCAACCCTCGCACGTTGCAAAGGATGTTCGGTTTGACCAGCGCGGAAACGCAGTTGGCGCTACGCCTCGCCCATGGCGACGCGCCCCTGGAGATCGCCCGCAGTTGGCATCTCAGTCGCACGACTATCCGCTCTCAGCTTGCCTCACTGTTCGCCAAGACCGACACGAGGCGTCAGGCGGAACTAGTGGCTCTTTTGGGGCGCATTTCGGTTTTGCCCTGAGAAATCGACTGCTGTCTGCATCCGCTTTGATTCAGACAGCGGCGGCCCGCATTGAGCGCGCTGTCGCGTAGATCACAGGGCCGGCGGCGCCATTTCCGATCGTTCAAGGCGCTGCCGAGATAGCGCAGAACGCGGAACCTGGAAACGGGAGTGACTTGCCATGGCCGAAGCAGATTCGAAGGTCAACAAGCTGGCGGATATCGTTCACGCGCTGCAGGATGGTGCTGCGTCGAACCTTACGCACACGGGGCCGATCATCGTCACGGGCGCCGCTGGGTTCATCGGATTTCATGTTGCGTCACGCCTTTTGCGGCTCGGCGCCGAGGTCATCGGCGTCGACAACTTCACGCCTTACTACGACCTGAAGCTGAAGGAGGCGCGATTTACACGGCTCTGCGCCGAGCCGAGGTTCACGCCGATGCGCTTCGACCTGGCGGACCGGTCGCTGGTGAAAGCGCTGTTCTGCGAATTCCAGCCATCGCTCTTCGTGCATCTGGCCGCCCAGGCCGGGGTGCGTCATTCGCTCGTCGACCCGCATGCCTATGTGGAGTCAAACATTGTCGCATTTCTCAACGTTCTGGAGGGCTGCCGACACGCCGGCGTCAGCCATCTCGTTTATGCCTCGTCGAGCTCCGTATATGGCGCCAATCGACGCATACCCTTCTCCGAACATCATGGTGCCAATCATCCGGTGAGCTTCTACGCCGCCACCAAGGCCGCCAACGAATGCATGGCGCATTCCTACAGCCATCTGTTCGGCTTGCCCGTAACCGGATTGCGCTTCTTCACCGTCTATGGTCCCTGGGGCAGGCCCGACATGGCAGTATACACGTTCACCCATGCCATCGCCGAGGGCCGAACGATCGAAATCGCCAATGCCGGGCGCGTATGGCGGGATTTCACCTATATCGACGACATCGTAGAGGGGGTTGTTCGCGTGCTCGCCAAACCACCGTGTCAGGATCCCGGTTGGGACGGTCGCGCTGCCGATCCTGCCACCAGTTCGGCGCCATATAGGCTCTACAATATCGGCAATGATCGGCCGGAAGAAATCAACCATCTGATCGCGCTCATCGAGACGGCCCTTGGTCGCCGCGCCGTTCGCGTCAACGTACCTTTACCGCCAGGTGACGTCCTGGAAACCCGCGCCGATGTCAGGGACCTGCGCCGCGCCGTTGGCTTCGCACCGGCGACAACACTGGAGGACGGCGTGCAACGTTTCGTGGAATGGTATCGGGAATTCCATGCACGCCCTGTCGGACAGGTGCGACCAGCTGGCCTTCCGGCAACGGCATAGTGAGCACAACGCCGCCGTTTCCCAGGTGTGGCAGGGTCGCGGCTCGCCTTCAATCTGTCTTGGGATACGCCGGCACTGGAAGGGACCCAAGCTGCCGTCCTGTGCCGTGCCCGACCCCCAAAAGGCGCCGCGCATAGCGGGTGAGCGGCTTCTCGAACAGACGGTGGGTGATAAATGCCACGCCCAGGGTTATCGCCAAGGCCGAACCGATGAAAGCCCACGGGCCGAGCACAAAGATCAAGCCTGTACGCCAGAAAATTATGCGCATGGCGCGGATCACGAATGGATGCATGAGGTAAAGAGCGTATGACGCATCGCCAACGCCAGCGGCCCACCTCGCCGCCAGGCTGTCATGCCTCAGTTTACCCGGCGGTGCCAAGGCAGCACTCCAAACTATTAGAGACGCCGGAATGCCATACACGACGGGCGACCAAGGCCGGCCGAGATATCGGGAAACGCCGCCGCAAGCATCAGGGCACCCAGTCCCGTTGCGGCGACACAGGCCCTGATTGGGCCGGAAGGCCGCAGGCCCGAGGCGCAAATGACCCCGATCATCGCGCCGAAAGCAAATTCGAGGATGATCGGATTGGTCCAGAAACCCCAGGGCTCTGGCAAAGGAGCCGCAAGAGCGCCCGAGAGCACCATCCCAACCAGGATCGTGAGCAGGACCGTAACTGCCCACCGCATGGGCAGCACGATCGTCGCCGTGAACAACACGTAAAACAGCATCTCATAATTGAGCGTCCAACCCAACTCGTAGACCGGCTGAACGACGCCGTCAGGGCGACTGGCCGGAACGAATAAATAGGATTCGACTACAAACCTGAAATCGACGTAGCTCTGGTTGAGAAAATTTGGGGCGGCCACCGCTACCGCAATGTAGAGCGAGGTGAGCGCCCAATATAGCGGGACAATTCGCGCGATCCGGCGGGAAATGAAGAGACGCGCGCCCCTGGGCTTTGCGAACAGCTGTCGCGACGTATGCACCATGATAAGGCCGGAAATCACGAAGAAAATATCGACTCCAGCGCTCCATGGTATCGGATTCCAGCTCTGAAAGGTGCGGCCGGCCTGTAATTCCAGGGTGGCCGCATCATGCTGGGCGTGTCGCAGCGCGACCGAACTAGCCGCGAGGGCGCGCAGGACCTGAACTTGGGTGAGGGTTTCGCGTTGGCTGCGCTCGACAGGCGTCGATCTCTCCGAGCGACGGCGCACTGCAGGCGCCGAGGCGCTCGCCATTCGGGCTTGTTCCATGAATGCTCCGCAGATTGTGAGCACACCCTGGGGCGCCTCCGAAACTGATGCATCCTTCAAATGACGGACACAGCCCGCGAAGTATCGGCTGCCCGCGCGGGTGTCCGGAACAGAGATACGCCGAAGCGTCTGTGCAGCCCTATGGCCTTTGTGCGATCCGGGCTTCGTGACTTCCTGCCCGAACGACGGCAATCACCGTAGCCAAAACAGTGCTCTCATTTGCTCGCCCTCAAGAACCAATGCCATTGACGGGCATCGACCGCGCTCGGCCTGATCGACAGCAAGGCAAAAACCAAGCCTGGCATGATTTTCAGTCGCTTGCGGATATAGACGGCCATGGCAATGCTCCAGATGCTCAGTGCAAGTGCGACACCCACCGCAGCGCCAAGCAGGCCGTACACCGCAACTCCGGCTGCACAGGCAATGATATTGGCCACAGCACCCGCTATCATCGTCGTTGCCGCAGCCCATTCATTTCCAGTCATGGTCAGGAGATTCTGTTGGGGCCCGCACAGCGCGACAAAGACATATCCCAAAATCAGAACCCGTGCGATCGGCGCTCCCGCGCTATAACCCTCACCGAAATAGCTCAAGAACGGCTCGACGATCACCATCATCGGGACGGCCACCAGGATGGCACCGCCAGCAGAAAGCAGGGTTGCGCGCGCGAACAGCTGTTGTAGGCCTCTGCGATCGCCTCTGACGTAGAGATCGGCTGCTGTTGGCGAAAACATGGTTGCCACGGCGATACGGGACAGGCCTACGAGCATCGCGACATTCAAGGCCAGCGCGAAAATACCCGCTTCAGCAATATGGCTTGTCCAGCCCAAAACCAGGACTCCTGCCCGACTGACGAAAACATCGAGCCCGGTGATGAGCATGAGCGGGGGGACGGCAAGCCACCATTCCCTCGAGGCGTAACTTGGCTTGGCGTGTCCCAGGTCGGGTGGTTCAAACCTCCTCGCGATGATGAACACCAGGGCCGCTGTGAAAGCGGAACTCACAAGCACCGCCAGCGTCACCGAGGGCGCATCCACTGTTCGAAATCCCGACAATGCCAGGAGGGCTACCAACACGAGCAGGAGCCCGTCTCGCATGATGCGCTCCGGCAACAACGCCGAGACAACGCCGCCGAAAGCACGCACAAGCGTGGCTCCGAGAGCATAGGCGGTAACCAAGGGCACAGCCATCATGCCGAGCACGATGCTTGTCTCAAGCCCTCTTTCCGTTGGATCTGAAAGGAACAGGACTGACGCAGCGCCGATCATCCCGAACAAGGTTGCCGCTATCAGCGATCTCTGCAGCGCAAATCTTATCACCCCGCGGGCCAGATCAAGCCTGCCACTGGCCCTATAGGCCGGGAGGAAACGCAACAATGATACATTAAAGCCAAGCGTTGCCAGATAGGCGAGCACTGACGTCCAAGCCTGAACGTAGGAATAGATGCCGTAGTTGTGAGGTCCGATAAGGCGTGCAATTGCCAACTGGGCAAGACTGGTCAAACCAGCGCCACCAATATAGATCAACAAGGCGAAGATGCTTGCCCAAGCGAGCCGCGATCCCATGTCCTTGTTGCGCGGCGGTGTGGTTGCTGAACCAGTTGTTACGTCTGCGCGATGAGATGGCAACTCAATTTGCTTTTCGCCGACCGCCCTATCGAAGCGCGACAATGCAGAAAGTATTTGTCTCTCAATCCGACAAATACTTTTAAAGGTCGATGGACCATCGGTGTATTCGACGGAGATGATTTCCCGGCCAGATGTTGTCAGGAGGTCATGCATCGCTTCAAAAACGGCGAACGAGCGCATGTTCACGTTCAAGTCGGCCTCGAAAATCCGTTCCGCCGGCGGCTCAAGCTCCATCCGCCTACGAAGGCGACTTTCCACGACCGCAGCTGGCACCAAGAGCCTGATGGTGAGATCGGCCGCCGGTGCGAGGCTGAGCGCCTTTTCCAGCGTTCTGGGGTTGGTGCTCCCATTGAACATCGCAAGCGAACCAATCGCTTGAACATATCCTTGATCGAAAATCGTAATTTCGGGCGATTGCTCCGCAGACTTCCAGCAACGCGAAAGGTGCAGGATGTATCGCCAGATTCGCGCGCGCCATATTCGGTTTTTTGGCGGTATCATCCTCACCATTGCAAAGGAATTGGAAATATCATCGGCTCGCCCTGCCGAAAAAAGCAATATTCTGGCTGTTGAAAATATCGCCGATACGATCCGTGATATGAACAGAAAGATTCCGAGATCATATTTGGCGGCCCTGGTGCTTGGCTTGTAGCTGAGGGCGACCTTGGCGTGATAGCCTTTCCCGCGCAGCTGCTGCGCAAGCGCATGTGCGAAGGTTGTTTTGCCGGATCCTGGAGGTCCGAAAAATTCAATGATCATCGTGTAGCTGGCTCGATTTAGGGACGCGATCGCTCCCTGGAGATTCTGTTGAAGATCGCAGACGCATCTTCAAACCCTCTCCAACAGAAGATCGGCGTTGTCTCCGAGCCTGGAGCCGGCTAGCCTCTTCAGGTTCACCCGGGTGAGCACACTCCCTACTGGAACGGTGGCGGATCCGCCGGCCCCTATTGCATCCAGAGCACCACGGGCAATGCTGCGCCTCGTCCTTGCCCAGCGAACGGCAAAAAGCACCGAATCGGCCCAGCGCTTAAGCAGCCTGGTTTCAGGCCCCCCGAGGCCCAGGGGACCGTTCATGATGACCACGTCGTAGGCCGAACGCAGCTCCTCGGTGAACTGGCATTTGTCGACGGTGGACAGAAGCGTCAGGAGATCATCGGAAGGTGCTGGAGCGGCCATGAGGTCGATACCGATTTCCGGCATCCTCGTGATTGCATCCTTCAGCACGCAACGTTCATTCACATAGTCGCCGAAGGAGTTCCGGGCCTTGTCGGTGCTGAATTCACCACGAAACCCGTTCGTGAGCCGTACATCCTTGCGATCGAGATCGAGGAAAAGCACTCTTCCTCCCAGCCGCGTTGCCGCCAGCGCCAGGCTCCATGCCAACTCGGTCTTCGCATCGTCCTGGATGCTGGACGTCACGAGAATGATATGCGGCGGCTGCCCCTTCCCCTGAGTTGGCGCCGCAGTGACGAGCAGCGAAGTCACGGCGCGGCTGAACGGCAAGTTCTGCTGGCTCAGAACCAGATGCCGTAGCTTTCTGGCGTTAAGTCCCGCAACCCTGGGAAGCAGTCCTACGCACGGGACCCCAAGCTCGGCCTCGGCTTCGGCTTCACTGCGCAAGGTTTGGTTGAAACCGTTGCGGACTAGGACAATGACCGCCCCCATGAGACCAAAGACGACCATGCCGGGGGGAATCAGGAAAATTGGCGACAATGTCATGGGGGTCGACGGCGGCCAGGCGGTCGAAAGGACCGCTACGCCTGGGGAAGGAGCGGCGATGCGACGTGTCAAGTCCTGCTGCCGGCTCAGGAGTTCGTTGTAATGCTGCGTCACGATGGCTACCCGAGGCTCAAGGGAACGCAGCCCCGAAAGTTGGCTCGCCGTGTCGGCCACGGCCGCGTCGAGCATCGCTTTGCGACTTTCAAGAGCCGTAGCCTGGGACCGGTAAACATTTGCCTCGGCAGCGATTCGGGCAACGCTTTGCTCCATTTCGCGGGCGATCGCGTTGCGCAGATCGCCGTCGGCGGCGGCACCCGACTGGCGTGTCACCAGGTCCGTCAACACGGGCGACCCGATTTCTTCAGCGATGGCCGTGACCGGGGCGCCCGCCTTGCGCAGGTCCTCAATACGGCGAAGGCGCGCTTCCGACGCGGAAAGACTGGCTTTCGATAGGAATATCTGCCGGCCGAGTTCCGCTGTCTCACTGGCTGCGTTGTTGGCCGCAGTCTGATCGACGGCGCCATGCGTGAGCCGGTATGTCTCCAGCCGATCTGTCGCTTCGACAAGATCCCTTTGTACTTGCGGAAGGCTGGCGACTATCGAATCCAGATGAACCTGATCCGATGCTCGGCTTTTTTGTACCAGATCTTGAATGTAGACTTGGGCGAACGTGTTCGCGACAAGTGCCGCACGCGCCGGACTTGGATCGGTGAACCCGATGGTGATGACGCGCGATCGCAGCTCTTGTCCGACCCTCATTCCCTTGCGTAGCGCCTTCAGCTCGGGCGCGTCCGCTGCGTCCGGATTTTCCGCCACTGTCTTATCCTGTCTCCAGGCCCTGTTCAGGAGGTCGATGAGGAACGAGCCAGCCGCGGGCGGGACGGCATTGACGACGCTCTTTCCGTTACCGTCGACTGGTTGGGCTTTGCGCAGTGCTGCCAGGACCCGACGCAGGTGGCCTTGCGAGGAGAGCATCGTCAGATGATCATCGATGTTCGATTCCAGCGAGTCCTGGGCGGATGCCACGCCACCCGAAGCACTGCTGCTCGGGGCGTCGATAATGACCTGCGTCGTTGCCTCGAACAGCACCGGGCGGGTGAAGCCTGCCAGTCCGGCCAGGATGCCGCCCAGAAGGGCCATGGCAAGCAAGAACCATTTTCGCGTCGTCAGGATGATGACGAGCTGGTGGAAGGGTGACGATTGCGTTGGCTCGCGTGGCGGCCGCATCAAGCGCAGATTGGTTTCAAGTGTCCCAGCTTCCATCTGCTTGGCGCGCGGACGCCGGGCGCGGTTGGCTATGGAACCTTCCATCTCAATCCCCTGTCAGTTCGATATGGTAAGAAGGGTGCGTGGCGACCGTCGATGGCCGCATGGCTTCGTTGCGCCACGCCTGAAACATGAGCACCGGCCACAGGTCGCGGAAATTATCTTGGCTTCCATGCAGATGATTGCGCCAGCATGCGTCGACCTTCTCACGGTCGATGACCCCGTCCCCGGAGCGGCCGATCGTGGCAATGATATCGGTTGCCCACCCGCGCAAGGGCCCTTTCAACCAAGTCCCGACCGGAACGTCGAAACCTTGCTTGGGCCGGTCGACCAGTCGGCGTGGTACATAACGATCAAGCAGTCGGCGAAGCAACCATTTGCCCTTCCCGTTTCGGACTTTGGCACGGGCTGGCAAGCGCCAGGCGAATTCAACGACGCGATGGTCCAGGATCGGGCATCGCCCCTCGAGGCTGTTGGCCATAGTGGCTCGATCGAGCTTCACCAAAATGTCGCCCGGTAGGTAGCCTGTCATGTCGGCGAATAGGAGACGCGAGAGCAGGCCGTCGAGCTTTGTCGTGTCGGTAGGTGCTGTCGACGGCTTGCGATGAACAAGGTCGTTGGCTGAAGATTTGGTCAGTTGCAGAAGGAGTTCGTCCTCATCTCGCGCCGCGAGCAGGCGGGCAAGGCGAGCCAGGCGGTCACCGCGCAAGCCATGCCGCATATTCGATGAAAGCGGCAGATTGCCGAAGATATCTTTCTGAGAGGCTTGGGCCAGCAACCCAGCCCCCGATGCCAACAGCCGGCGAAATGACAATGGCAGCTCATGCTGCTTTGTGAGGCGGGCTGCCAGGAAGTGTCGAGAATAGCCTGCGAAGCACTCGTCGCCACCATCGCCTGAAAGCGCCACGGTTACATGTTGCCGCGCGAGCCGCGACACCAGCAGCGTCGGTATCTGCGATTCATCGGCAAACGGCTCGTCCCAAATCCGGGGCAGCTCCGGAATGACCTCAAGCGCGGCGGCCGGCGAGAGATGAAGTTCCGTATGATCGGTGCCCAGATGCCGAGCCACCGCGGCCGCATGGGGAGCTTCATCAAACCCACCTTCGCCGAACGCTATGGTGAACGTACGAACGGGGTTTCGGGACTGTGCCTGCATCAGCGCGACGACAGTCGAGCTGTCGATTCCGCCCGACAGAAAGGCGCCCAGCGGCACATCTGCAATCATTCGTTCCTTGACGGCCAGGCGGAGCAGGCTGTCGAGCTCGGTTGCGAGGTCCTCGTCGCTGGCAGCTATCGGATCGCGCTGTCCCTTGCAGGCGACATCGGCCAGCGACCACCAAGGGTGAATGCGATGCGCAAGCGAACCGCTGCCTCGGGCGTTGGCGAATTGCGCCGCAGTGACCGACAGGACTGATCCAGGTGGCAGCTTGAACACGCCCTGCCAAATGCAACGGTCATCCGGCACCCAGCCTTTGGAAACCATTGTCGTCGTCGCATCGACATCGAGTTCCGGGGTGAAGCCTGGGAAGCAAGTGATCGCCTTCAACTCCGAGGCGAAGACGAGCGCATCACGTGTCAAGGCGACATAGAGTGGCTTCTTCCCCATTCGGTCGCGGGCAAGCTGAAGCGTTCGGTTCTTCAGGTCCCACAGCCCAAAAGCAAACATGCCAGCGAAGCGCGCGAGGGCTGCATCAAGGCCCCAGCTTTCGATCGCGCACAGCATGACCTCCGTGTCGCTGGCGCCGCGGAAATGATGGCCCGCCCCTTCCAGTTCACGGCGCAGATCGCGAAAATTGTATATCTCGCCATTGAAGGTGATGACATACCGACCGCTCGCGGAGAGCATTGGCTGGCGACCCGCTTCGGACAGGTCGACGATGGCCAGTCGCCGGTGGCCGAAGGCTACCCCCCCTTCACGGCTCACCCAGAAGGCCTCACCGTCAGGTCCGCGATGACGAAGCGCCGTCGCCATCGGTCCGATGGCCCTGAGCGCACTTGCGTTGGCTGCATCGGGCGCCAACAAAATTCCGGCGATCCCACACATTCTAGCATCTCCTCTGGCGAACAATCGCGGGGATCGCTTCCGGCGTCCCAGCGGCAAGGCAGAGGGTCAGACAGAACCACACGATCGGATGGCGGATGACCAAATGCGGAGCACTGAAAACGGCGATCGATGCCACGAGCGCCACCAGAGCGTCCAGCTTCGCCCGCCAGGCGGACAACGCAGCCGAGCCGAAGATCCACATCAGGGCTAGAACCGAAATCAGGCCGCCCTGAGTGTAGAGATCCAGGATGGTGCTGTGCGCCTCGAAGGGCCGCGGCAAAAACTGTTGATTGACCACGGGCGGACTATCTAGGTGCGGGCCCGGACCCAGTCCAAGCGATCCCGATCGTGCCCCCTTCTCCAAGGCTGCATTCCAGAGGTAGAGGCGAAGCGCCGCGGTTTGGGCAGTCGCTTCCCCGCCCTTGTCTTTGGTCAGGCTCTTGGCGAAGTCTTCGGCGCTGGAGGCTTCGCTGAGGGCATAGGGCGCTATAGACAGGGCCAGCGGCAGGAAGCCAACGGCCATCAGGACGGCAAGCTGCCTTGAAAGGCTCGCCTTATTGCCGTCGCTCGTCAGCCAGGCCCGGACCCGCAGCCCGAGAAGGATCAGACAAGCCAGGACCGTGGTATAAAGGTAGGTATCGCTTTTTGTCAGCCTTCCGACGTAAACGGTGAATATGAGGCTGCATAGGGCAAGGCATCTTCCCCATTTATTGCTGGTGGTTGTGGCAAGATGCAAGGCCAGTGGACCGAGTAGGGCGCAGTAGAGCGCAAGCTGGTTCGGATTGTCGGACCATCCGCAGAAGCGGTCCCAGTACCAGGGCTCGACCCCAGCCTGATGGAGCCAGCCGAAGCCAAGCCCTACCTGGATGATGAAGCCCGCATTCGCGATAGCAACCATCCACCAGGCGATACGACGCAAACGGAAAGACGCGTTGGGCTCCGCAGCGGCCAGACAGGTGACGCACGCCAACAGCACATAGGCCAGCGTGTCGTGCAACAACGGATCCAGGAACAACGTGGTTGTCAGAAAACCGATGATGTAACCCACGCCCATGGCAAGCGCCAGGATCAGCCAGAAAAGCCCAAGCTTGGCCAGGGCCGGCGTAACCTCCAGTTGGCCGCCAGCAAGGATTCGCGTCATCGACAGCATTATCCAGAGCGTGAGGCATAGTTCGCTGTAGCCGAAGGGCAGCCCTGGGATGCTGAGTTGCGCCGCGTAGGACATCGCGACGCCGAAGGCCAGAAGCGCATCACGCATCATTGCCGCGCCTCGCCCAGTCGATGGGGGCTCGGCACCGCCTCTTCCCTCGGATTCGCCTGCGCAGCTTGAACAAGCCTGCTGCGATATCTGCCACCCAGGATTGTCTTGTATAGGTCGCAATACTGGTCGATGACCCACGACAACGAGAACCGCTCCCGCACGAATCCGACGGAACGGCTCCCCATGGTCTTGCCACGGGCGGGGTCGGAAAGAATATCGACTATCCGGGAGGCCAAGCCATCCGCATCGCGCGGCGCCACGAGATAGCCGTTCCAGCCATCCTCAACCACATCGTTGCAGCCCGGCATGTTGGAGGCGACGATCGGTAATCCGGACAATCCCGCCTCCAGCAGGACACGCGGAATTCCCTCGCGATATTGCGTCGGAAACGCAAACAGATCCGCCATCCCAAGGAGGGCTGGAATGTCGCGCCTTGGCCCCAATGCGACAACGTGGGGAACATGGCGCTCGATATCGGCTCTGCTGACGGCAAACGGACCTTCGGAGTCTTGCGGGCCGACAAGTACGAAACGCGCGTTGGGCCTCTCGCGGATAACGCGAGGAACCGCCTCGATGAGGGTTGGAATCCCCTTCTGCCGCGTGAGCCGGCCGACAAATATTATGACCTGGGCCGATTGAAGGCCAAGTTCCTCGCGCATCGTGGCAGCCGAAGGACCACGATACCTTGCCATCGAGAATGCATCGGGGTCGATGCCAGAACTCCGGATCAGTCGCCCTTTGCCGCGAGTCACCAGCCGGTAGCGCTCGAAGAAGGCCTGATCATCACTATTCTGGAAGACGGTCATGGCTGTCCAACGAGACGCCACCCCCTGAAGGCCGCAAAAGAAAGGACGCAATGCCAGGGCCCGCGGCTCCCGCGACGAGAATGTCCAACCAAGCCCGTTGATGGTGCGAACGACGGGAACGTGCCCGCGCACCGCCAGTGGAGTTAGGATATTGGGCTTGGTGTCGAAACTTTGAATGATGTCCGGACGCAGTTCGGACATCAGTTCACGGATCGCGCTGACAGCACCCCATTCTGCACCGCCGCTGCCAAAGCGGTCGAACCCAAATCGGCGATGGGCAATGCCATGGGGTGAGAAGGCGGCTCCGAGATCACTCGAAACGGCAGTGACTTGAAAACCCCTTTCGCGAAGCGCCAAAAGGAACGGGATTCTTAGTCTATGATCCTCGCCTCCAACGCAAACCAGATGCGGACTCATCCTGTCGCTCCTGGATGCGATCCCAATCGCGTAAAACAGCTGATCCTATCCGCGGTTTCCATGGCCGGTTTCATCGCCCCTGAACACACAACAGCCAGTCCCACGCTAGGAGCACGCTTTCGTGCTGTCCTCGTCTGTTTGCATGAAGCAAGCTGATCAACGATGCGGCAATGCAGCCACAACCGCTGTCGCCTCGGTCAGTGAGTTGGATTCATCCGGTCTGACGGTGCAAGGACGACATCTTCGCGTACAACACGGCGGGCCGGATATAGAAAAGGGCTGTGTTCGAAAGGTCCGCGCGCCGCGTTCAAAGCAACTTCCGCCCGCCTTCTCTCGCCGGATCAACATCGCGACCAGGCGGTGTGATGACTCGCACCGCCAGTTCTCCCGATCGCTTCGTCTGGAAACAGGCTTTCACCCGGTCTCTGGATATGGTCGGACCCACCAGCCGCATATTCCCGCGGCTAGGCGACCGCGTTGAGGAGCATCGAGCGGCTGCAATGGGAGGCTCTTCGCCAGGGCGCGATTCCTTTGCTGCCTGGGCTCAAATAAATCCTGCGGAAGCGCGCATTTGGGCGGTGCTCGCGCAACCGAAGCGCGCATTGGCCGATTGCCGCCACGGCAACGCACAAGGCGCTCCGGCAGACTCGCTGCAATGCTTTCGTTGCAGGCTTGAGCACCCCATACTTGGATCATCTACATACCTCTGAGGCAAGCGTAGCATCGAGGCTGTTGTGTTTTCCGGCGTATGATCAAAGATTCTATCAAGGGGCGCCGGTATTTGATTTGTCGCTAATGGATCCTTTCCCTAGGCAGGTGTGGGGCGCCTACCGAATCGGACGAAGGGCATGTCAATGACAACACTCCATTACGCCTCGGGCGGGTCGGCCTCCGAGGTCGCGAAAGCCGGATTCAATCTTGTTGATGTATCTTCCTTGGACCAGCTCAACGCCTTGCCGGCCGGCCAGAAAGGCCTGGTGTGGCTCAATGAAGCCGATGGTGCAACCTCCTCCTTTATCCAGAAGGTCACGCCCTTCATCGGCAATCCGAAAGTGTTTGGCTTCTTCCTGGTCGATGAGCCGGACCCGACCGGCAAATGGGGAACTTATGCCACCGCCGCTGATCTGAAGGCGGAGTCAGACTGGATCCACAGCCACCTGCCCGGCGCCAAGACCTTCATAACCATGATGAACATGGGGTCTTCCGCTAACCCCGACTTTTCAAACACATTCAATCCTGCCAACACGCATATCGACTATTACGGCTTGGATCCCTACCCGGTACGGACCGGAACAAGCACGATTGACTACAACATGATCGACAGGACTGTGGCGGCGGCCGTCGCCTCGGGCATCCCGCTCAGTCAGGTCGTTCCCGTGTATCAGACCTTCGGCGGCGGCGACTGGACGACCGACACGGGCGGTCGCTATGTCCTGCCCAGCGTTGCTCAGGAAAAGACCATGTTGGACCACTGGGCCAAGGTAGCGCCTTCGCCGGCCTTCGACTATGCCTATGCTTGGGGTTCTCAACAGGGCGACACGGCGCTTGAGAGCTCGCCGACGCTGCAGGCTCTGTTCCTTCAACACAACCAGAGCACCGCAAGCGGTCCTTCGGCCAGCGAACCGACGCCGCCGCCTACCAGCACAGCGCCTCCGCCCACAAGTGTCCCTCCGACCAGCACCGGCGATCACATTTTCTACGGCACGGGTAGCGCGGATGTGCTTCGCGGCACCGCTGGCGCGGACACGATGATGGGCCGCGGCTACAACGACACCTACTATGTCAACAACGCCGGCGACAAGGTGGTGGAACTGCGGCACAGCGGCAACGACAGCGTGCTGGCATCGGTGAGCTACGCGCTGTCGGCCGGCTCGCAGGTCGAGCATCTTGCGACCACCAGCAAATTGGGAACTGCCGCTATCAAGCTCACGGGAAACGAATTCGCCCAAACCATCGATGGCAATTCCGGGAGCAACACTATCAACGGCGGTGGTGGGAGAGACGTTCTGACCGGACATGGCGGCAACGACGTCTTTGTCTTCGATTCGGCTCTCAAGGTCGGCAATATCGACAAGGTCACCGATTTCAAAGTGGGCCACGACAAGATCCAACTCGACCACACTGTGTTTGCCGGCCTGCATACCGGCACCCTTCCCTCTTCGGCGTTCTACGCCGGCAGGGCCGCGCACGACAGCGGCGATCACATCGTCTATAACAGCACGACCGGCGCGCTTTCCTTTGACAGCGACGGCTCGGGCGGCGCACATCAGATCCAATTTGCCACTCTATCGCCACATCTGGCTCTGACGGCGTCCTCGTTCATCGTGACGTGACCGTGGGAACGTCAGCCTGAGCGAGATGGTCTGACGTTCTTGAATATGGCTGACGGAACCAAGAAGCCCCGCCGAGCTTGTACTTGGTATGAGCGCGCGCGGCATCGAATTCCTGCAGAAATGGGTAGAGGACAAGATCCCACTCTACACCAAGGCCGATCCGGTTCTTGCGGCGAAACTTGCGGACCAAGCAACGGCGGATGCCATCAGAGCGGGAATCCGCCCCGAGGAAATCTCTGAGGAAGTCGGAAGCATGTTGACGACCATGCTCGAAGTGCTCGATCAGCACGATTCGACATGATTGCGCGCTTTGGCGGCAGATGCTGCCCGGCTTGGCGCCAAATGCATAAATGTGTCATGGATCATAGGTCATGGGCCAGCCTGGGGGTAGCATGACCAACATGCTCTCCCAGAACGCGCGCGACGACCCCGTCCACGTCGTGAGGTTCAGCACCATTGACTTGTATCAAGGGCCATCGGTCCTGGCGCAGGCACTCGCCGACCTCTCTTGAGATTTCGGCCTGCCTTAATCCTTTGTCCACGCCAAGTTCGAACAGCATAACCTCGAGGAGCGGTTGCTGCGCATGCCTATCCACAAGACGGCGGCGTAACGTTTCCTGCGGCGCGTCGAGTTGCACAACGAGATCCGGCCGCGGCAGGAACGCAAGGCACTTGCGGACCGCGTCGAGGCTTGGAGTTCTAGCCAGCACACCCAGCGCACACAAAGCCTGAATCATGCCCTCTTCGAAGATGAAGCAACCGGGCGACTCCCGCGCTTGGCGCCAGGACTGGCACAGTTGGGCGATGTCGACCTTCATTCGCCATGACCACACGCGGCTTCGAAGAGGGATTGATGCCAGAAGCCGGGCCGCGACACTGTCCTTCGGCAAGGTCGACAGCAAGATAGGACCGGATGTGGCAATCTTCTTGCCAATTCGCCCTATGCCGTGGCGGATTTCCGGAGCGTCATCCTGAACCGATCCAGGTTCAATCAGGCGATACCCATTTACTGTCTTCACATTGATGCCGTGTCTCGCCAGCCCTTGGCAGAGGCCGCGAAGCAGCGTGGTTTTACCCGCGCCAGGCGGCCCAAACAACTCGATGATCATATGCTCTCGTCTCCGAACGAGCAGTCATTCCCCTACCGATCAAGCTTAGCCGGATTTCAGATCACACCAACGTTCATTTGAATGATTGTTCCAGTCAGTGAATCTGGGCACCGAGCCCGGATTCTAGCGGAGATGCCGATCGCATCCGTTCGCCTGGGCAAGCCGTCTTGCGCTCCACGGAGCTTGCAAGGAAAAACGACCGGCGCTGGACACAAATGGCAAAACATCTGAAGGACGCTCGGGAAGCGCTGGCTAGGCAAGATCGAGGCATCATCCGAATGATTGATGAAAAGATCTCCGCGGCGAGCGATGTTCGACCGTCAGCTTGGCGGGGCCCTGAATGTCCTCAGTGTGTTTGCATTCGGAAGTGGCAAATCAAAACCTACAGGTGGATCTGCGACCCACCCGAAGGTGGTCAGTCGTTCCCGAATATGATCTTGACCAAGGGGGGCCAGTCTGGCGCCGTTACCGACAGATGGGTGCCAAATTTGCGGACATTCCAATCTTCGATCACCTTGGAGATGTCGCCAGGCGGTATCCTGACAAGCTCGCAATCAGCGACGGCGCCAACCGCCTGACTTTTTCTGAGCTTTTCCGGGCGGTCGAGACGCTGGCAACTCATATCGGTGCCGTCGTCCCCGAAGGGCAGGCCATCGGCATCCTGCAAGCAAACTCCGCTTGGTATCCTGTGGCGATGTTGGCGACCATGACGGCGGGACGGCCTTCGGTTCCGCTCAACACAAGAGATCCCGCCTCTCGCATTTTCGATATAGTCAGTGCCGCGCGGCTCGGCGCAATTATAGGCGCCGAAAATGTTCGCCCGGTCGAATTGGCCCAGGAGATCGTCTGGATCGATATTGCCGCCGCCGTGGCGCCCAACGATCAACACCCGGAACAGCAGCATAAGCACCCTATCGTTTCGGTCGATGCGCCTGCATTGGTGCTTTACACTTCAGGTAGCACCGGGCGCCCCAAGGGAATCGTCAACAGCCAACGAAGCCTGCTATGGCGGGTCCGGCAATATGTCGATGCGTGCCATATCAGCGCGGATGACGTTTTCCTGCCGCTGACCGGGCCAGCCACGATCGCCGGTTGCCGGGAGATCTTTGCGGCGCTGCTGACGGGCGCCACGTTGCATCTTCTCGAGGTGGAGGCTGTCGGCCTGCGCGCTACGCGCGCTCGATTGCAGTCCGAAGGTGTGACGATCGCCTATCTTGTGCCGGCACTGCTTCGAGCCCTCCTGGCTGAGGCGCCCGCCGACGCTTCCTGGCCGCTCAGAGTGGCCCGGATCGGTGGGGAGAAAGTGTCATGGACGGACATCGCTTTGCTGCGCAAAGCCGTTTCGGACCAGTGCCTGATCCAGGTCGGTTACTCATCGACTGAAACCATCGGTTCGCAATGGTTCTTGCCGCCTGACTGGCCCGAGCAAGACGCGTCGGTTCCCGTCGGCAGGCTGCTCCCTGGTATGGCATTCGCTATCGTCGACGAAGCGGAGCGCAATGTAGGGCCAGGCGAAAGTGGAGAGCTTCTGATCAAAAGCCGCTATGTCCTGCTCGGTCATTGGGAGAACGGTGTGGTCGTTCCCGCGCAGCCGGACCCCGACGATCCCGAGGCTCGGCTTTTTTCGACCGGGGACCTCGTTCGGCTCGACGATGATGGCATCTTGAGGATCGTCGGCCGCAAAGGGCGCCAGATCAAGATCAATGGTCGACGCATCGAGCCCGCCGAACTCGAACGGGTCTTGCGTTGCGCGCCTTCGGTGGCGGATGCCGTGGTGATGGTAACGGCCGCGCAGGAACTCATCGCCTTCGCGGTTCCCCAGCGCTTCGCAGGCGGCGCTTTTGCAGACGACCTTCGCCAGCTCCTCAGAATGACCTTGCCGGCACCATTGCGTCCCTTGCGATTGCACACCGTTGACGCAATCCCACGCCTGTCGGGAGGTAAGGTCGATTTGGCAACACTGGCCGAGATAGATCGTTCGCACGGAAGGAGGGCGCGAGCCGCCCGGTCGTCCACTCTCGATGCTCCGCCCGCCGGAGGAGCAAAGGACACGCGTCAAATAGTGCAGCACGCGTGGACGCAGGTTCTCAACACAGGCACTGCCACGGGAAACTGGGATGATGCTGGAGGAGATTCGCTGCAGCTGCTGCACTGCGTCATGGCGATCGAAAACGCCATCGGGCAAGAGCTGGGCCTCGAGGCATTCACCGTGGGCATGAGCTTGGACGAGATGGTTGAGGCGGTCGTCTCTGCACGGTTGGGCGAAGGGCGCGAAAAGAAGCACCACCCCCCGGTTCTTTTCCTGTTTCCAGGGTCCGTTGGCTATGGTCCGAGCCTGGCTGCGTTCGCAGCCGCCATGGCGAAAGTCGCCCGTGTAAGCCCGATCCGATATCCGAGCCTTGCGGCGATACTGGACGGACACAACAGCCTAAGCGCCATGGCTGGCGCCGCACTCGAGCAGATAAGCCGCATCCAACCTGCGGGCCCCGTGCGACTTCTCGGCCATTCTCTGGGTGGCGCGGTTGCATTCGAGGTTGCCGCACGGCTCATGAAGGCCGGGCGAACGGTGCGGTTCCTGGGCATCCTCGACACGAGCCTCCTGCACGAGCCGAGCAACCACGGGGAGACACTTACCCGTACGTTCTATCGTATTCGCACCAACCGCATATCCGCGCACCGGATGGCTTGCAGAGCCCTTGCGAAGATCACCGTCGCCGTGGGCGGCGAAGCGCGTCTGGCCAGGATTCTAGACAGATTTGCCAATGGAGAGTTCAACCCGACGATCTTCAGGACCAAACTGGAACTGCAGGAGGTTTTAAGGGCGAAGTCATTCTTCCAGTGGCTTGAGGCACCGAAACCGGCTCTGCCCCTCTCCGGTACCTTGTTCCGATGTCGCAGAGAGGGAATGCCGCGGGCCTTGGGCTGGGACAGCGTCTTGGCACACCTGGATGTCATTTCGATCAAGGGCAGCCACATCGACCTTGTCGTCGAACCAAACCTTGCCACCAACCGTCCGCTTATCGAGACGGCCATCGTGCAGACCTATTCCCCCGCCGAATCTCGCAAAAGGGAGGACTTGTCATCGACATAATTCCGGAATTCAGCAAGGACATGCTGGCGCTCGATGCCGGCGCGGAGGTCGATCGCATCGTTGACACCTTGCGCACTCAGGTTCTCGGCACCCTGCATCGTCGCGGCGTGGTTGTCGGTCTTTCCGGCGGTATCGACAGCTCCGTCGTCGCGACCTTGTGCATGCGCGCGTTCGGGAAAGACAAGGTCCTGGGACTGTTCATGCCGGAGCGGGATTCTTCCGGTGACTCCCTGAGACTTGGCCGCCGCGTCGCGGCACAGCTTGGCATCGAAAGCGTCCTTGAGGACATAGCACCGGCACTGGAGGCCATTGGGGCCTACCGCCGGCAGATCGAGGCGATCCAGACCGTCGTTCCCGATTATGGGGAAGGGTGGAAATGCAAGCTGGTGATCGCGTCGGTTCTGGAGAGCAGCGGGCTCAATATAACCCGCCTCACGGTCCAGGATCCGCAGGGTAAAGTAGATACCGTGCGTCTGCCGCCAGCTGCCTATCTGCAGATCGTTGCTGCGACAAACTACAAGCAGCGCCTGCGCAAGATGACGGAATACTATCACGCCGACCGCCTCAAATACGCGGTTGTCGGCACTCCAAATCGCCTCGAGTACGACCAGGGCTTTTTTGTCAAGCAGGGCGACGGAGCCGCCGACGTGATGCCGATCGTTCACCTTTACAAAACCCAGGTTTATCAACTCGCGGAATATCTCGAGGTGGATGATGAAATCCGGCGGCGGCCACCGACCACCGACACTTTTTCCATGGCCCAAAGCCAGGAAGAATTCTATTTCGCGCTGCCCTATCACCTGATGGATCTATGCCTCTACGGCCTGAACCACGGGGTCGCCAGCAATGAGCTCGCGGCGGTTGCTGGCCTCACCGAGCCCCAGCTTCAGAAAGTGTTCAAGGACATCGAAGCGAAACGAAGGGCGGCCCACTATCTTCACGCGCGGCCTTTGCTGTCCGCGGAAGGCGGAGATTGACCGAGCATGTGCGGCATCGCTGGAATCGTGGCGCTGAATGCCACAGCGGCTTCTCCTTCGCGGCAGGCGCTGATGCAGATGATGGGCGCGCTGGCGCATCGCGGTCCCGACGGGCGCGGTCTCTACCGGGACAGACGCGCGGGGCTGGCGCATGTGCGCCTGTCCATCGTCGATCTTTCCAGTGGCCAGCAGCCGATGGCGGATACAGGCGATACGACGTGGATCGTGTTCAACGGCGAGATATTCAACTACGTCGAATTGCGTGAAAAACTCACGGCACTCGGCCACCGCTTCCGAACCCGCAGCGACACGGAGGTCGCGCTGCACGCCTATCGTGAGTGGGGAGAAACGGCCTTCGAGCGGATGAACGGCCAATGGGCAATTGCGATCTGGGATTCAGTGGCCAATCGTCTCGTATTGTCGCGCGACCGCTTCGGCATTTGCCCGCTGTATTTCAGCGAGCATGCGCACCGGCTTTATTTCGCCAGCGAAGTGAAAGCCATTTTCGCGGCCGATCGAACCATCCCTCGCGCCTTTGATCCCGCCGGCATCGATCAGACGTTCACGCTCTGGACGGTCGTTCCGCCGCAAGGAGTTTTCCACGGAATCAACGAACTCGAGCCGGGTCGTGTCCGCATCTATCAGGATGGCACCGTTCGTGAGCGGATTTTTTGGCAGCCTTCCTATCCCGACAATTTCGGATCGCGGCAGGGCGAGTTCCCCGGGTCCTCCAACGACGCGGTGGACCGCGTGTCTAGCGCTCTTGAGGCCGCGACGGCGCTCAGAATGGTGCGCGCCGACGTGCCTGTCGGGTGCTACCTCTCCGGAGGGCTGGACAGTTCGCTTGTGGCCGCGCTCGCGAGGCGCTTCGCGGGCGATCGCTTCCAAACCTTCTCCTTGCGTTTTGCCGACGCCGAATATGACGAGACCCGCTTCCAGCGAATGGTTGCCGAGACGATCGGCAGTGAGCACCATGAAGTGGTCGTTTCGCGCAGAGATATCGCCGGAATCTTTCCGGAGGTAATCCAACACACCGAGCGCCCGATACTGAGGACTGCCCCGGCGCCGCTCTTCCTGCTCTCGCGCCTGGTGCGCGAGCGTGGCATCAAGGTCGTGCTGACCGGCGAAGGCGCTGACGAAATGTTCGCCGGCTACGACCTGTTCCGCGAAGGCAAGGTCCGCCGCTTCTGGGGGCGCCACCCGACATCGACACGCCGCTCTCGGCTCCTGGAACGCCTTTACCCCTATCTCACCCGCTCGCCCGTGCAACAGCAGGCGATGGCGCGTCAGTTCTTCGGGCGAAATATTCAGGCTTACGACGCGCCGGGCTTTGCTCATGAAACGCGCTGGCAAACCACCAGGGCCATCAAGCGCTTGTTTACGACCGACATGCGCGCTCAAACGCAGGGCCGCGACGCCGTGTCCGAGTTGCTCGCCCGTCTGCCCGCGCAGTTTGCCCGTTGGGGCCCTCTTGCGCAGGACCAGTATCTCGAGGTCCAAACACTGATGTCGGGCTATCTGCTCTCCTCGCAAGGCGACAGGATGCTGATGGCTCACTCCGTCGAGGGCCGCTTCCCGTTCCTGGACGATGAACTTGTGAGGCTCGCGAATTCGCTGCCGCCCTCCTTCAAACTCCGCGGCCTCGATGAGAAGCACGTGCTGAAGCGCATGGCGGCACCCATCCTGCCCTCCGAGATCATAGCCCGCAAGAAGCAGCCCTTCCGTGCGCCCAACGCGCTTTGCTTCGTCGGCGCAGACGCTCCGGATTACGCTCGCGAGGCGGTTTCGCAGACGGCCCTGCGCGAGGCGAATGTCTTCGATCCAAAGGCGGTCACGCACCTGCTTGCCAAATGCCAGGCCAGAACTGGCGATGGCGACCTGTCCAATGCCGACAACATGGCGCTGGTCGGCGTGTTGTCGACCCAACTTCTTCATCAGCAGTTCGTCGCGGGTTGTCCCAGTGCAACGCTCGAATGCACGCTCAGCGTCGACGTCGACTGCGAACATCGGGAAGAGCGCCTGTATGTTGCATGATGCCGTACCACTGCTGCATGACTACCTCGCCCATTCCGCCGTCCGACACGGAAGTAAGGTGGCGCTGGTGTGCAACAGGCAGCGTGTCACCTACCTCGAACTCGAAACGCGAGCCAACGCGATCGCCTGGGACCTGTCCGCATCCGGAGTCGTTCGCGGTGACCGCGTGATGATCTTCGCCGACAACACCGTCGAGACGGTGGTTAGCTTCTGGGCGGTGCTAAAGGCGAATGCGGTGGTGTGCATCGTCAACCCGCTCACCAAGAGCGACAAGCTCGATTATCTGCTCAACGACTGCCGGCCGACGGCGCTCATCACGGACGGCCATCTGCAAGCGATCTTCCGCGAGCCGGCGCGCGGCTGCCCGTCACTTCTGCGGGTGATCGTATCGGGACCTATCGACGACGTCGAACTCGCCCAGCTGCCGTTTGCCGTGCGCTGGGACGCCGCCCTCGCCAATGGCGCCGATACGCCGCCGGCACGGCAGTGCATCGATGTTGATCTGGCAGCCATCATCTACACGTCCGGGTCGACGGGCGAACCCAAGGGCGTGATGCTGACGCACAGAAACATGATGGCCGCGTGCGCGTCTGTCGCTTCCTACCTGGCGATTGCCGAGGACGAGGTGATCCTCAATGTCCTACCCCTCGCCTTCGATTATGGACTGTACCAGATGATCATGGCTTTTCGTACCGGCGCCCGGCTGGTGCTCGAACGCTCGTTCGCTTTCCCGGCACAGATCCTCGGGTTGATCAGGCAGGAGGGAGTTACGGGCTTTCCCGGCGTGCCCACAATCTTTGCCGCACTCTCCGAACTCAGGTCCCTCAAAGACCAGGATTTCTCGAGCATCCGCTACGTCACAAACACTGCCGCAGCCCTACCCCTCAAGCATATTTTCATGCTTCGCGAGCTGTTTTCGGGTGCACGCATCTATTCGATGTACGGTCTCACCGAATGCAAACGTTGCACCTATTTGCCGCCAGAGGACCTCGAGCGAAAGCCATTGAGCGTAGGGATCGCAATCCCGAATACGGAGATGTGGATCGTTGACGAGCATGACAGGCGGATAGGCCCAGGCGTTGTCGGCCAACTCGTCATTCGCGGCGCAACGGTGATGAACGGGTATTGGGGCAAGCCCGAGGCAACGGCCAGGAAACTCAAACCCGGCCCGCTGCCCGGCGAGCAGGTCCTATACACCGGCGACTACTGCCGGATGGATACGGAGGGTTACCTCTACTTCGTTGGCCGTGGGGATGAGATCATAAAGTCGCGAGGCGAGAAGGTGGCGCCAAGGGAAGTGGAAAACGTACTGATGGACATTCCAGGAGTCCGAGAAGCGGCTGTCATCGGTGTTCCCGACGAGCTCCTCGGGCAAGCGGTGAAAGCTTTTGTGGTGATGGAGCATGGAAGAGCCATTGGCGAAAGGGAACTGCAGAAGGAGTGCCAGAAGCGTCTGGAAAACTTCATGGTCCCGAAATCCATCGTCGTTGTGGCGAACCTGCCGATGACGGACACGGGAAAACTCAAGAAAACGGCGCTGTCATGATACGGGGCCAGAACCAAGTCGCTTATTTAATGGTGACGCCACGGAGGACGAATTCATGTTGACCATCAAGGAACGCACCGGAATCTACAGCGAGCAGATTCGTAGTTTCTTGGTTTCGAATTTCTACGTCAGCGACGTCAAGGCATTGCTGGATGACGCATCCTTGCTCGATCAAGGCATTGTCGACTCGACGGGTGTGCTTGAGATTATCGGCTTCATCGAGGAGACCTTTGGCATTACCGTCGAGGATAGCGAACTTCTGCCTGAAAACCTCGATTCCATCCAGGGGATCGAGCAATACATCATCCGCAAAATGAACTGATGGGTAAGCGTAACGCCCAGAGCAGCCCCGTATTTGGTCTGATTGTCGCAGGATTCATGCCTGCGTCTTGACTTGCCCCAGAACCACCCGGCCCTCGCCCGCTTCGTTCAAGACCGAACGGATGTTCTCGAATGCCTTGCTGCGTTCCAGCAGACCCGCTACCTGTCGGTCTTGGCCAAGCCCGACCTCGAAGAGCAGGATGCCGCCACGCCGCAGGTATCGCGGTGCGTCTTTCAGTACGCGCATATGAATGCTCAGGCCGTAAGGGCCGGCTGCAAACGCCTCGCGCGGCTCAAGCTCGATCAGATGGGCGCGGTCGCCCTCGAGCCGCTTTTCAGAAATGTAAGGCGGATTGCAGACGATTACGTCGATAGTTCCGTCTAACCCAAGGCCGATGAGAGAGTCGAACAAGTCGCCCTGAAGCACCGAAAGACGCTCAGCCATGCCGTGATGTGAGGTGTTGCGGCGTGCCGTTTCGACGCATTCATCGGTGAGATCGCTTGCCCAGACAAGGGCGCTGGGCACATGGTAGGCGATCGCGCACGCCAGATTCCCAGTGCCGCAGCACATATCAACTATGCGCGGAGCCGGCAGGTTCATCTGATGCAACACACCAAGCGCGGTCTTGCCGAGCAACTCGGTCTCAGGTCTGGGGACGAGCGCACCGGGCGAAACCAGCAGTTCAAGTCCCATGAACATGGCGCGGCCGGCGCCATAGGCATCAGCTACACTGAACTCTTTGCTCATGGCCGACCCCATCGCTTGATCTCCCCAGTATAGATCTGCGGCGCTCATGCGCCAGCCAAACCTGCTCCGAAATCATGAATTCTCAAGCCTTTCCTTCGAAAAACTGCAGGCACAAACTCGGTGCATCGCACTTCTGACGCTCATTGACCGATTGCAATCTCAAGGTCGCCCCAGACAACTCGAAGCCAAGCCCGGGACGTATGTCCGCATACCAGGCCGAATCCGCTGCTGGTCCATCTGGCACTCAAGTTGCTGGGCGCTATTTGCCCCAACGCATTGGCATTGAAGGCGCTCGAGAGAAGAAGTGCTGCTCATGCTTTGCAGAGCCAATGGCACGGCACTGAGGCTTTCAGATCTTGCGGATCGTGGAGAGGGGTAAACGCCGCTATCCAACTCTCTATGGAACGGAGGCGCGGACCGCAGCGGCCTGTTGTGCTATGGAAGCGCACTTGGCGGCGACCCGGCCGGATTCGACTTTTTGTGCGCAGTCTCCGAGACCTCAACTGCGCCCCGCTCGTTGACGCGCCAATCTTCGGCTCCAGCAGCGAGTGGTCGGTGGAAGCGCCTCCGCTCCAGCTCAGCCTCACCTTGCTGCATGGAGAGGTTACCTATAGGTTTGCGGACATGTCGAAACAACTGTCCGAAGGTCTCGGATCGACATCTCATTTCCGGTCAATCGCAGAGAGGGGCCGTGAGCGAAAGCGTGAGTGTTCTGATTGTTGAGGATCAATGGCTAGTCGCGCAGGACACTGCCGCGCGGCTGCGTCGCGCCGGTTATCAGGTGGTCGGACCTGTGCCGTCGGTATCCGCCGCTCTGCGTCTTATCGAATCGGACAAGATTGACGTGGCGTTGCTAGACATCCAGCTGAACGGTGAAACGGGTCTGCCCGTGGCGAGGATATTGCAGGCGCGAGGCATCCCCTTTGCTTTCTTGTCGGGATTTGGCCCCGCCGACGTTCCCGCGGCTTTCCGCGACTGCAGATTCCTGCCGAAGCCGGCAACCGATGCTGTCATCCTTGCTGCTGTCAGCGAGTTGGCGTCCCTGCGCACAGCTTCGCGCTGACATTCGCTCCGACCGTATTATTACCGGAGTTGCGCCCTAGCGACCTGATAGCCCGGGCGAGGTCAGTTTCACACAAGGCAACATTGGAGCTTTGGCCAGGAGGACGGCGGACTACGACCGTCGAGGACGGAAATTCAGCGTTCAAAAGCATCCGCCGGGGTTCCACTTCTCGGCCTGTTGGCGGCGATTTGGACTTAGGTCCGATCCCGGTCGCCAGAGGTCGGATTGCGGAACATCTGCCAAGGACCCACGTTCGGGTTTGAGCACGGAGGTGCCGGCCGATCTCGAAGCGCAAGTTTCACGGGCAACTGTTGGGGAGTGTCGTAGTGCCGATTTCAAACGATATGGGGGACGAGTACCTGGAACTGGAATGTCCAAACTGTTCTCATGTCATCATAAAAAAGGGATCGTGGTTGAAGGTGATATCCAACTTCAACTGCACCCAATGCCATGCAAAAATCAGAATTGGTTATATGACCAAGCTCGCGCTTTTCGAGAAAAAAAGGCAAAGCATGAACCCGGCTGCGCAGTGAGCGTCCTGGCGGCCCGACAGTCGTTTGGGGTGGTGCGTTGAACCGTCGGGCCTGACCGGCCCGATGGCGGGGGAGCCAGGCCGGCTGGGTGAATCGTATACATTAGATCATGCTTATCAAGCCCAAATCCGCGGCGCGACATCCCTGGTGGGCAACGGTGACCCGCGCCAGTATACGCGCTAGCAGGAACGTCGGCGTTCAACATGCCGCTCATTCGTAAAGAGTGCGAACAGCTTCATCAAACAGCTCCACCTCGGCTTCAACCTTTTCAGCCGCTTTATCGACCTTGTCGAAACGCTTCAGCATTCGATTGTGGAGCATGGACAAGCGTGCGGCATGGTAGACCACGCTGCGCTTGTAACCTTCAGAGTCGAGTGGTTCGAACAACATTGTCATGGCAGAAATCCTCAATGTTTTCCGTCCTGCAATCCTTCCCTAGTAAACCGCCAATTAACCCTTTCGTTCCGCTGGTGATGCGAAGGCGCCCGAATGAATAACTCGTTGCGCTGTCTCCAGACTGCACGAGTGTGCTTCGTCTGTCTGAGGTTGGGCCCCAAGGCTTGCGCTTGCCTCGCCTGTTCGGCTCATGCTGCGTCAGTCACGACATCGACGGCCAGCTTCAGTTCAATCGCTTTGGGCGTGAGTTGAATACCGGCGCTGCCAAGAATTGCCGAATGATCATCCTGCTGTGGTGGGACCGCCGAACCCGTCAGGAGCGACGAACCGAGCCGGCTTGGATAGTCGCCCCGCCGCAAGGACGCGAGCGGATCGAAGATCACGTCGGCAGGTGCTCTGCCCTCTCTGGGAAGCCGGCGCCGCGCGCACTTACTGAAAAAACCCAAACAGAATAAGAGCGAGAAAGGCAAACAGCAGCGCTGCAGCCGCTAGCAACACACCTTTGTTGGAGCCCCGCCGAGGTTGAGGGTCAGGCACGAGTTTTTTCCGGTTTGGGAGTTCATTCATTGGACATTAATTTGCGGCTGCAAATTAGGTTCCGCTCATGCTTGGATGCCTACAATGCCGCCCCACAGCGCCCTACAGGCGCACGACCTTCGCTAGCCATAGGCGTATCCGCTGGCCTTCTGCAAAGGACAACGCGAACGATTCCTGATTGAATGACCGGGCAATTTCCTGATCTTTCTCATTGATTTCGTTTAGCTGGTTTACTTACTGATGTTGCGAACGACAGATGTCGCCGAAACCACAACGTAGAAACACGGCGACTGCAAATCCTAGTTTAAGTCACTCGAGCAGAAGATCGGAGCGATGCCTATGTGCCGCCGAAGCGCAAGAAGCCGCTGCGGGACATGCCAGTCTCGCCAGCGCTAGTTAGGGCTGCCGGCGCGAATCTAGCGTTTCTTCGGCTTCGGCGTGATGTCCTGCGACCCGCGCCTTGTCGCCATTTTTCGCGAGAACACCAGATTTTGCCTTGTCCTTACTGGTCGGCAACTCTGGACCGCAGCGACCGACGGCGCCGGGCGCCAGTGGCAGATCGGTCGTGGCCTTCAACGGCAAGCACCGCATGCGCGCGGGCATGACTTCTTCGTTGCCGTAGCAATCGCAATCGGCTGCCCAACGGCAGTGCCTGGCCGCTACGCGCCACGGAAGAATTGTTCCTCTCAAGCCTCTTGGCTGGAAAAGGGCTTCCGCAAGTTCAACAACAACGCGCAAAGCCCGTATTGGCTCACATCCAAACAATCGCACATAGTGCTCCCGCGCCATCTCGGTCGCGTTTTCGCATTTTGGGTGTGTGCGGCGCGTCTCGGCGAAGGGCTATGGAGAATTCGTATTTCGTTCCTTTCGCCGCCTTGAATGAGACCAAGAATTTCATGGCTGTCAGAAAACGACACGTATCAACCCGCTCACGACGATCCATAGGCGCCGTGATGATAGATCAGTGCCGGACCGGGCTCTCCGCTCACCACATGCCGGACGCTGCCGAGTATTAGCGCATGGCTGTGGCGAACTATGGTATCCTCGACGGTGCAATCGACCGCGGCAAGCGCACCTTCGAGCGCCAATGCGCCGCTTGCAAGGGTGGACCAGCGTGCACCCTCGTAGCGAGCCTGCCCCTTGAGGCCGCCTCGGCCGGCAAAACGGTCGGCAACCGCGATCTGGTCGGCGCGTAGCACATTCACGCAGAAGTGCCGATGCCGGCTGATGGCTCCATGTCGACGAGCTCAGGTTGATGCTGACGACCATCACCTCCGGTTCGACCGACAAGGAATGGGCTGTGGTAATTGTTGCGCCCGTCCGCTCGTCGCCGATGCCTGCGGTGACCACGGACACGGCTCCGGCCAGGTGTCGCATCGCAAATTTCAGGGGAATCCGGGTTTCATCCGGCAGAATGCGTTCGGCTAGTGTCATCTGGATAGCCTCATCGTGTTTGCACATTCACGACGCCCTGCGACGCAACGCCGTCTGGTAACCCAACCATTGGTGAATTTCGGTGGCCATGCTCTCGGCATGGGCGGTGACTTCAGGGATGCCCATCAGCTCGCCGACGCTGCCGCGCGCCAGCGGTCCGCTGATGAAAATATTGTCGGCCGGGTGACCTGACTTACCGACCGCGCGGCCGTGGCTGTCGGTGTCGAGACCAAGGCCGGTTGGGTCAAGACGGACCAGGCCCAGATGTCCAAGGGCGGCAATCGCCGTGTTGGTGCGAAGAATGTCCGCATGCGCCGGCCCGGTCGTCACGATCACGCTGTCGAACGTCTCGACGATGAGGTCGTGTCGGCGCCTTGACCGCTGCGTGACGCGGATACGTCCGTCGGCCTCTTCGGCCTCGACAATCGATCCGGCGCGATAAGCGAGCGTCCCCTCGTCAAGGCGGCGATCCAGCACGACTGCTACCTGTGGCGCGATGCGGAAACGATGCACGTCCCAGAGCGCGCGAAGATGGCGCACCACGCGGCGCTGCTCGGCGAGCGGCAAGGCCTGCCAGATCAACTGCCCCTGACGCCGGACAGCGTCGAGGACCGGATACCAGTCTTCGCCCTGTCGCGTCGCTGCCGCGATCGTGGCCCGGATGCGCCTGAGCAGCACCGTGGCGCTGCGTAAAGGCAGGCTGGTGAAGTCGCCTATCGGGTCGCCCTGCATGGCGGCCTGCACATGCGAGCGATAGCCATGGCGCGACAGTGCCGTGATGCGGCCGCGATGACCTCTACGGTCGAGGGCTGCAATGACGTCGGCCGAGGTCAGACCGGTGCCAACAATGAGAACACGGTCGTCGCGGCCGATCGCCTGCAGCCGTTCGAGATCGTAGGGATTGGCCACCAATCCGGCGACTGAGGCCACGCTGCGCAGCGGCGCCGGGAGGGCCGGCAATGGATGCGTCGCCGCGATCACCACAGCATCGGCGGAAAGCGTTGCGCCATCGGACAGGACAAGCCGGTAGCCCTCGCCACTGCGCTCGACCCAAGCAACTTCGGCCCTGACATGGCGGATCGCCTTGCTTTGCAGGAAGGGCTGCAGGTGGGATTCGACATAGCGGCCGAAGACTCGACGCTGCGGGTAAATCGCGCCGCTGGCGGCAATGGCCTGCGTATCGTCCAGAATAGCGCCGGTCTGCTCCAGCCAGTCGGAAAAATGGCCCTCCTCACCTGAGATCAGCGTCATCCTGGACGCCCGCACGTTGATGCGGTGCGAGGGATCGGCCGTCGAATAGGCCAGACCATAGCCGAGCGCCTCGCGCGGTTCGACGACCACGATATCGGCTGCATCGGCGGGCAGCAGCCGCGCCAGGTGAAACGCGGTTGCGGCGCCGGAAAAGCCGCCGCCAATGATGGCGACCGTCAGTTTCCCAGCCCTGCGGGAAGCGCTCAAGACTGGCTCGCGCGCAGCGCCGATGGTCGATGATCTCCGGCCACCGTTTCGCCGAACGGTCCCATGTTCACCGTCGTCGGCCGGGTCGAGATTTCGTGATCGAGCGGCAGCAGCGGCAGCACCAGTTCGCCGAAGCGATAGGCTTCCTCCAGATGCGGATAGCCGGACAGGATGAAGGTATCGATGCCAATCCTTCGGTATTCGTCGATCCGTTCTGCCACGGTCGCCGCGTCACCGACCAAGGCGGTGCCGGCGCCGCCGCGCACGAGGCCAACGCCGGCCCAAAGGTTCGGGCTGATTTCGAGCTTGTCGCGGCTGCCGCCATGCAACCGGCTCATGCGCGACTGGCCAACCGAATCCATGCGGGCGAAAACCTTCTGTGCCTCGGCGATCGTCTTGTCGTCGAGGCGGCTGATCAGCCGATCGGCATCGGCCCAGGCCTCGTCATTGGTCTCGCGAACGATGACATGCAATCGGATGCCGAAGCTCACTTCGCGGCCGGCCTTTTCGGCAAGGCCGCGCACATGCTCGACCTTGGCGGCGACGTCCGCCGGCGGCTCGCCCCAGGTGAGGTATTTGTCGATCTGCTCGGCGGCGACCGCATTGGCCGCGTCCGACGAGCCGCCGAAATAGAGCGGCGGGTGCGGCGTCTGCACCGGCGGGAACAGCAACCTGCCATCTTCGATGCGGAAATGCTTGCCTTCGAAGGCTACGGTTTCGCCGCTGAGCACGGCCTTGTAGATGTCGAGAAATTCCCGCGTCACCTCATAACGCTCGTCATGGCTGAGGAATATGCCATCGCCCTTGTTCTCGACCGGATCGCCGCCCGTGACCACGTTGATCAGCAAGCGCCCGCCCGAAATGCGGTCGAGCGTCGAGGTCATGCGCGCGGCGAGCGTCGGCGACTGCAGCCCTGGACGGACCGCAACGAGAAAGCGAAGTCGTTGCGTCAGCGGCGCCAACGCCGACGCCACCACCCAGCTGTCTTCGCAACTGCGCCCGGTCGGCAGCAGCGCGCCATAATAGCCGATGGCGTCGGCCGCCTTGGCGACCTGGGTGAGATAGGGCAGGTCGACCGCCCTGCCGCCCTCGGAGGTGCCGAGATAGCGGCTGTCGCCATGGGTGGGCAAGAACCACAGGACCTTGATCCTATCGGGGGTGGCAGTGCTCATGAATAGTCCTTTGTGACTTTACGGCGTTCCCGCTCAGCTCCAGGCGTGGAGGGGCGGGTTGACCTCGTTCAGGTAATAGTTGCCGAGGATCGCGTATTTCCAGCGGACGGGATCGTGCAGGGTGTGGGTGCGCGCATTGCGCCAGTGGCGGTCGAGATTGTGCTCGGCCAGCGTGGACCGCGTGCCGGCGAGTTCGAACAGTTTGTTGGTGGCGGTGATGGCGATCTCGGTGGTGAGGATCTTGGATTCGGCGACCGCGATCTGCGCCTCCGCGACCGTCTTCTCGTTAGGATCGGCCACGGCGCGGTCGACCGCAAGGCCGGCCTTTTCCAGAATAGCCTCGGCCGCATTGGCGCGCAGGCGAAGGTCGCCGATCGCCTGGATCGTATAGGGATCCTGCCAGGCATTATCGACGCCGCTGTCGATCCACGCGCGCGACCTGGTGCGCACGAAGCTGACCGTCTCGTCGATCGCCGCCTTGGCGATGCCGAGATCGACCGCCGCCTGGATGATCTGGAAGACGGGTCCGTCGGCTGTCGGTTTGTCGTACCCCTTGTAGCCGGGGACGAGATGCGTCTTCGCCACCTTCACATTGTCGAGCAGGACCGTGCCGGAGAGCGTCGTCTTCTGGCCGAAGCTCGACCAGTCATCGATGACGGTCAGTCCGGGCGCCCCGCGATCGGCGATGGCATACCAGGCGCGCCCCTCGTCATCGAGCGCCACAATCGGCACCAGATGGGCGAGCAGGGCGCCGCTTGAATAGAATTTCTGGCCGTTGACCACGACATGGTCACCGGCATCGACAAACTTGGTCTCGAAGTCTGCGGCACGCTTGGAGCCGAACTCGGAAAACGCGTTGCCAAAGCGCGTGCCGGACAGTGCCTCGGCGAAGAGCAGCTTTTTCTGCGCCTCGTCCGAAACCGTGCGGATGGCGGCGACCACGCCGAGATGGTTCTGCGGAATCTGGCCAAGCGAGGGATCAGCCGTCGAGATGATGGTGATCACCTTCGACAGCGTCACATAGGACACCTCCGGCCCCCCATAGGCCTTCGGCACATTGATCGACCACAAGCCGCTCTGCGAAAACGCATCGAGCTCTTCCTTCGGCCAGATGCGCTCGCGGTCCCGCTTCGACGCTTCCCTGGCGAATTCAATGGCAAGTTTTTCGGCGATGGCGATCGCCTCGGCATCGGTCTTGATGATATGCGCCTTGGCCGACGGGCGCTCCACTGGAGGCACGGCGACGCGCGCGTCGGACGGCTGCTTGGATTGGATGGTCATGCTGCAGTCTCCTGGGGGAAGTGTTGCGATGGAAGCGGCGCGCCGCCGAGATAATAGGTCTTGATGTCGTCGCGCTGGCGCAGGTCGGCAGCCGACCCTTCCAGCACGCTTTTTCCGTTTTCGAGCACGGTGGCGCGGTCGGCATATTTGAGCGCCACAGCCGAATTCTGCTCGGCGACAAGGATCGAAAGATCTTCGTCCCGATTGAGCCGCTTCAAGGCGCTGAAAATCTCGTCGACGATCAGCGGCGCGAGCCCCATCGAAGGCTCGTCGAGCACGAAGAGTTTCGGCCGCGACATCAGTCCGCGACCGATCGCCGTCATCTGCTGCTCGCCGCCGGAGGTGAGGCCGGACCGCGTGCGCCGTTTCTCGAGAAGCCTCGGAAACAGCGCGTAGACACGCTCAAGGTCGGCCTTCACGCCAACGCGCGAGGATGAACGCCCGAGCGCCCCGGTCAGAAGGTTCTCCTCGACCGTCAGCGAGCGGAAGCAGTGCCGGCCCTCGAGAACCTGGACCAGGCCCTTGCGGACGAGGTGCGAGGGACTTGCCCTAGAAACATCCTCGCCATCGAAAATGATCCGGCCGGCAGTGACGGAGCCGCGCTCTGCCGGCAGAAGATTGGATGCGGCGCGCAACAGCGTCGTCTTGCCGGCGCCGTTGGAGCCGAGCAGCGCCACGATCTCGCCCTTGCCGACCGAGAGGTCGACGCCATGCAGGGCGGCGATGGCGCCGTTGTAGACGGCCTCGACGCGGCTGACCGACAGGATCGGATTTTCTGGGCTCGACATCGATAACTCCGCTGGGAATATGGATGGCACGGCCGGCCCGTGGGCCGGCCGTGGGTTCGTCAAACTCAGTTGCTGACCACCGCATCGGCGTCTTCGGCCGTGCGGATCTTGAGGCCCTTTTCCTTGGCATAGGCCTCGGACGACTTCTCGATGATCGGGCGCAGCAGCTTCCAGTCCGGCGCGATCCAGTCGGACACGACGTTCCACTTCTTGCCGTCCCACTGCTGGAAGGTCACGTAGCCATCACCCTCGTGATTGTCCCAGGAGACGTTGATCGAGTGGAACAGGCCCTTGGCACCGAGTGCCTCGACGCGCGCCGGGTCGAGCTTGAGATGTTCGAAGCCCCAGCGAACCTCGTCGCCGGTCAGCGTGCGATTGCCGAACTTGGCCTGGGCGATGCGGATGGCTTCGACATTGAGGATGCCGTTGACGATGCCGAGATTGTGGTAGACCGAGCCGATGCGGCTCTTGTCCTCGAGATTGCCCTTGCCGGCGTCGTAGACCGTCTTGACGATCTCCTTGACGACCGGATAGTCGGCGCCAGACGCCTGGGTGGTGATGGCGGTGTAGCCCTTGGCGGCGTCGCCGGCCGGGATGACGTCCTCTTCGGAGTTGGACCAAACATTGCCGACGATATGATCGGCCGGGAAGCCGGTCTTCTGCGCGGTCTTGAGCGCAACCGGGTTCATCACGCCCCAGCCGCGCAGCACGACATAGTCGGGACGATCGCGACGGATCGTCAGCCACTGCGCCTGCTGCTCGTTGCCGGGGTGCGGGACCTCGATCTGCGACAGTTCGAAACCGTATTTCTGCGACAGCAGCTCATAGATAGGGATCGTCTCCTTGCCGTAGGGCGAGCCGTGATAGAGCACGACGATCTTCTTGCCCTTGAGCTTATCGAGGCCGCCTTCCTTGGAGGCGATGTAGTTCACGATGCCCGACGTTTCGCTGTAGGGGTTGAGCAGCAGCGGGAAGACGTAAGGGAATACCCGGCCGTCGGTGGTGTCGGTGCGGCCGTGATTGATGGTGATCAGCGGCACCTTGTCGTCGGTGATGCGGTCGATCATGGCATAGGCGATGCCGACCGAGAGCGGGTTCCAGGCGGCGATGCCGGGATTGCTCTTCAACCGTTCGTAGACCTCGACGCCCTTCTCGACTTCGTACTGGGTTTCGCCCTCGCTCCAGGTCAGCTTGACGCCATTGACGCCGCCGTCGCGGATGTTGATCAGGTTGAGATAGTCGATGAAGCCGCCGAAGAAGCCGGTGCCGCCCGCGGCATAGGGGCCGACGCGGTAGCTCTGCAGCGGGAAATATTGTTCGTCGGCATGCACGGCTGTCGCGCCGAGCACGAAAGCGGTGGCGATCGCCGCTTTCTTGAGGTGACTGAAGAAGGTCATGAGTTGCGTCTCCTGAGGTTTTGGGTCCGTGAGAGAATGTCGAGCGGCGCTCAGCTGGACCTTGAGCCGATCCGTCGTTTCAGGCGGTCGACGAGGGCCGACAGCCCGTTCGGTTCCGCGATGAGGAAAATGATGATGAGCGCGCCAAGCACGATGCGCTGGCTCATGTCGAGCACACCAGAATCGAACAGGCCGCCGAACACGAAGGCGCCGAGCCGAGACAGAACGAGCGGGAAGACGACGATGAATGCGGCGCCCAGAAACGCACCGCGTATCGAAGCCAGCCCGCCGATGATGATAATGAACAGGATCTGAAACGAGCGGTCTAGATTGAAGCCGGCCGGCTCGACCGTGCGCAGATAGGTGAAGGCCCACAGCACGCCGGCGACGCCGATGATGAAGGATGAAATGGCGAACGCCAGCAGCTTGGTCGTAAGCACCGGGACGCCTATCACTCGCGCGGCGGTTTCGTTGTCGCGCACCGCGATGAAGTTGCGGCCGGTGGCGCTGTTGACCAGCCGCCAGACCAGCGCCGTCAGCACGATGACGGTGGTGACGGAAAGCAAATAGCGGCCGGTGGCGCCGTCGAGCGAAAAACCGGCTACGGCAAGGTGCGGTGCAGAAATCACCCCGGACGGATTGTCGTTGGAGAACCAGCCGAACTTGGTCAGCGCCCACTGCACGAAAAACTGGGCGGCCAGCGTCGAGACAGCGAGATAGAAGCCGCGCAGGCGCAGGCTCGGCAATCCGAAGATGACGCCGATGCCGGCGGCCGAAATTCCCGCCAGGATCATGGTCGCCGCCAGCGGCAGTCCTTCCACCCGCAGGTTGAAATTGTATGCGGCGAAGGCGCCTACCGCCATGAAAGCGGAGGAGCCAAGCGAAAGCTGGCCGCAATAGCCGGTCAAGAGGTTGAGGCCGACTGCCGCCAGGCTGAGCGCAAGGAACGGCAGCAGGATCGCCTCGACCAGATAGCTCGACGCAAAGGCCGGGACCAGGCCGTAGACGACGACGATCGCCACGGCCGGCAAAGCGAATTTCCGGGCGAAGCTCAGCCAGTCGATTGGAGCCCTTGCGGCATCGAGCGCTTGCACGGCCATCGGTCAGACCCTTTCGACGGTTTTCTGGCCAAACAGGCCGGAGGGGCGCACCAGTAGGACAACCAGCGCCAGCGCATAGGCGAACCAGCCTTCGATGCCGCCGCCGACGAAGGGTCCGAGATAGACCTCAGCGAGCTTTTCGCTGGCGCCGATGATGAGGCCGCCGACGATGGCGCCAAGGATGGAATCGAAGCCGCCAAGCACCAGCACCGGCAGCGCCTTCAACACGATCAGCGATAGCGAGAACTGGACGCCGAGGCGTGCGCCCCACAGCAGTCCCGCGACCAGCGCCACGAAGCCTGCAGCCGTCCACACCGTTCCCCAGATCCGCGGCAGCCGCAGTCCGACGGCAAGGGCCGCGAACTGGTCGTCGGCGACGGCGCGAAACGCCAGCCCGATCCGGGTCCAATAGAAGAAGGCGCTCAAGCCCGCCACCATCGCTGCGGCGATGCCAGCTGCCAGAAGGTCGAACGACGAGATCAGGATGCCGCCGACCTCGAAGGGCGTGTCGTCGATGCCGAGATCAAGCCCGTGCACCTGCGTGCCCCAGATCAGTTGGGCAGCGCCCTCAATGATGTAGGACAGGCCAAGCGTGGCCATGAACAGTGTCATCGGCGAGCGGTTCACCAGCGGCCTGAGCACGGTTCGCTCGATGGTGAAACCCAGCGCGACCATGACTGCGAAGGTGATGAGCAGCGCAAGCGCAAACGGGATGCCGCGTTCGACCAGGCTGACAAAGGTGAGTGCCGCAAACAGCACCATCGACCCTTGCGCGAAGTTCAGCACACCCGACGTCTTGTAGATCAGCACGAAGCCGATGGCGACGAGCGAATACATGACTCCCGACAACAGGCCGCCGACCAGCACTTCGACAACGAAGAGAAAATCATAGTAGCTCATCAGATGCCCTCGCCATCCTCGCCCTCGGCGGTGCCGAGATAGGCCCGGATCACGTCCGGATCGGCGCGCACTTCGGCCGGCGTGCCGTCGGCGATCTTGCGGCCGTAATCGAGCACGGCGACGCGGTCGGATAGGCCCATGACGACCCCGATGTCGTGCTCGATCAGGATGATGGTGACGCCATGCCGGTCGCGCGCGGCGCGCACGAACCCGGCCATCTCGGCTTTCTCGGTCGCCGTCATGCCCGCCATCGGTTCGTCGAGCAGCAGGATCTTCGGCTCGGCAACCAGCGCTCGCGCCAGTTCGACCCGCTTCTGCAAGCCGTAGGGCAGCGTCGCGACCAGCTGATCGGCGACCGTTTCCAGATGCAGGAAGGCGATTGTCTGGTCGACCTTTTCGGCAATCGCAGCGTCTTCGCGCCTGGCGCGTGGCAGGCCGGCAATATGTTCGACAAAACTGGCGCGCCTGGTGTGGACGCGGCCCGACGCGATGTTGTCGCGCACCGAAAGCCCGGGAAAGAGCGCCAGGTTCTGGAAGGTGCGCGCGGCGCCCAGACGTGCCAGACGGTTCGCGGGCACACGGGAGAATGACTGGCCGGCGATCGCGATCTTGCCGTGGTCGGCGTGATAGAGGCCGCTGATGATGTTGATCAGCGAGGATTTGCCTGCGCCGTTGGGGCCGATCACGGCGCGGATTTCGCCGCTCTTGACCTCGAGATCGACATCGCTCAGCGCCGTGACGCCGCCGAACGAAATGCCAATCCCGCTCAGGGTCAGGATCGCATCGACCTTTGCCGACAGGCGCGCCGGGCGCGTGTCCGTGAGTGGACCAGCGCCAGCAAGAATGCCGGGGATTTCGGGCGCACGCTCGTATGCGGCGGCTCCCAGCGAAGCACCAATCATGACACGTTCCTGATTTTGGAGGAGTGCGCGGCCCGCAGGCCGCGCCCTGGCCTATTCGGCGGCGACAAGCTCCCTGTCACGCGCCGCTTCCAGTTCGCGCACCAGCGGGATGATGCGCTTGCCGAAGAACTCGACCTCTTCCTGGAAATGCAGGAAGCCGAGCAGGATCAGATCGGCGCCGGCATCCTTCAGCTTGAGGATGCGTTCGGCGATCTGTTCCGGCGTGCCGATGAGATTGCTGCGGAAGCCGTCATTGTACTGCACCAGATCCTCAAGGGACGACTTCGCCCAGTTGCCCTCGCCTTCCGGCGAGGCCTTGCCGGCATTCTTGACCTGGTCGGCAAAGCCCTGCACCGCTTCGGGATTGGCCTTGGCGACGATCTCGTCCAGCACGGCGCGTGCTTCCGCCTCGGTTTCGCGAGCAATGGCAAAGGCGTTGACGCCGATCTTCACCTTGTGGCCATTCGCCTTCGCCTTGGCCTGGATATCGTCGACCTGCTTCCTGATCTCTTCGGGCGTGTTGCCGTTGGTGAAATACCAGTCGGACACCCGCGAAGCCATGTCACGCGCGGCGCGCGACGAGCCGCCCTGGAAGATCTCGGGCTGCGGATCGATCGGCTTCGGCTTCATCGAGTAGTTGGTGAAGCGATAGAAGTCGCCCTTCAGCGTAAAATTGTCCTCGGTCCAGATGCCGCGCAACGCGCGGATGAACTCCTCCGAGCGGCGGTAGCGCTCGTCATGGTCGAGCCACATCTCGCCGATGGCGGCGAACTCGCCACGGAACCAGCCGCTGACGACATTGACGGCCACGCGGCCATTGGTCAGGTGGTTGATGGTGGCGATCTGCTTGGCCGCCAGCGCCGGGTTCCATGGACCGGGCAAGACGGCGGCAATCACTTTCAGCGTTGTGGTGGCGGCCAGCAGTGCGTGGCTGAACGACACGGATTCGTGCTGGTTGTCGGCGCCGTAGCCGGCGGTGAAGCGGATCTGGCTCAGTGCGTAGTCGAAGCCGTTGGCCTCTGCGATCTGGGCGAGCTTGCGGTTGTAGTCGATGTCCCAACCGGTCCGCTGCTCGATGTTGGAGATGACCAGGCCGCCGGAGACGTTCGGAACCCAGTAGGCGAATTTCAGGCCGTCGGAATGAGACGTCATGTCGTTGTTCCCTTTTTGGTTGGCTCAGCCGACGCGCGCTGCGGCGGCGGCATTTGCATGGTTGGAATTGAGCAGTGAAACCGCTTCGGATGCGGCCCGTGAAATGCGTTCGCGTATCGCCTCGCCGACGATTTCGGCGCCGATGAAATCGTCGGGCGCCCCATAGACGCCGGTCGGTACGGTGACGGCGCCGAAAAAGCCGAATAATGGCCGCAGCTGATGTTCGAGAACCAGGCCATGGTAAGGACCTCCGCCTGTCGCCGCGAGAAGCACGGTCTTGCCGGCGAGCGCGCGATAGTCGACGAGGTCGAACAGGTGCTTGAGGGCGCCGGTGTAGGAAGCCCGATAGACAGGCGTTCCGACCACGAGCAGATCGGCCTTCTCGACACGCTGGATGATCGCTTCGCCGGACGCGCCGAGGGCGCCACGGGACAGTCCGACGAAAAGCGAAGGCGCCGCCTCGGTGATTTCGATCAGGCCCGTGTCTGCCGGGACGCGCAGCGCGACGTCCTTGACCAGCGCGTTCACCACCGCGGTTGTGCGCGATGGCGTGCTTACGCCGCCGGATATTCCGAGAACCGATAGCCTTGCCAACTCGTCAATCTCCCAGACCCTGCATGCGCATCGGTCATTTCCAAACCGGGGCAGACGATATTCGACAAAATCTATAGAGATAAGGAACGACGTTTCGATTTTTCGCCTTTGGCGAGAAAAATCCGGTTCTGCTAATGTGCGGTAGCAACGTCCATCTGGCGATGGCCGGGAAGGATCAAAACGGCTCGCAGTCATCTATCGACATTTTTGAAAGCGCCGATGCCTTTGGGCAATAAGGTTCGTTGCCATGATGCCTGGCGTCGCCGTCGCGCAATACTACGAAGCGGCTTCCCTTGCCGGCGACATCACCAGTTTCTGGGTGCCCAATCGGGATTGTCTCTTTCCATGGTGCGCGACATTGGCTTTAGGATTAACCGCAGCGACAGTTGGGACACACGCATCCTTGTGGACGCCTCGAGTGCGACAACGTCCAGCAGCGCTGGACGGCTGGACGGCGCCAGTTGCTCGCGATCGACACGGGCAAGCTCTATGGCGGGCGTGGGGATTTCCTGCCGGTGGCCGAGGCGATAGCCCAGCAGATCGTCCATCTCGGTAAGTCGACGAGATCGTCACCGCCTAGCACCCACGGCGTCAATGACGGCCCAGGGATCTGGTGGGCTTTTCTGCTGGGTCAGGTGTTGAATGTGGGCCGATCGTAAGTCCGCGATCAATCCGCCGCAGCTCGGCGGCCTTGACCACCCGTTGCAGCTCGCCGACGTCACGAAATGACGGACGGGCACCAGGAAGTCCCACGGGTTGCCTCTTCACGCCAGCACGCCTGTGCCACCGTCGCTGCCTAAGAGGCGGCGACGGTGGCCGCTTGAAGCAGAACCCGCGCGCCGGTAACCGCGTGGGCAGGCTCCACATATTCCGCCTCGTTGTGGCTCAGCCCGTCACGGCACGGCACAAAGATCATCACGGCAGGCGCCACCCGGGCGAGGAACAGCGCGTCATGGAATGCACCCGAGATCATCTGTTTGTGCGGCAGCTTTAGGCTATTGGCGGCCTCCTCGACGGTTTTGACCATATCGGGAGAGAATGCCGCCCCCGGCATGTCGAACGACCGACTGATCGTTACCGTGCAATGCTGAGCTTCTGCCTCCGCCGCGCACACCTGGCGCAGTTCTGCTTCGATGGCATCGAGCCGCTCTACCCGCGGATGCCTGATATCGACGGCGAAGACCACAGACTGCGGTATGGCGTTGATCGATCCCGGCTGGGCGGTCACCCGGCCCACCGTCAGCCTTGCCCTGCTGTCGAACGGCATGATCGTCGTCTGGAGCCTGTGAATCGCGGCAACGGCCGCGACCATCGGATCCCTACGGTAGGGGAGGCCGGTTGTGCCGGCGTGACCGGCGGCGCCCTCAATGCAGACCTCCAGCCAGCGCGTACCTTGCACGGCTGTGACGATACCGATCGGCAACCGCTCCTTTTCCAGCGATGGTCCCTGTTCGATATGCAGCTCGATGTAGCCGGATATCGGCATGCCGAGGGGGCGAAGGGTTGCCTCTGGCAAGGCGGAGATCGTTGCCCCGAGCTCCTCTGCGAGGGACGCACCGTCGCTGCCGACTATGGACCGCCATGCGCAAATGTCGGCTCCGGTGAAGGCCATGGAGCCCATGACACCCGGCGTAAACCGGCTGCCCTCTTCATTGGCCCAGGCGACGACCTCGATCGGCATCCGAGTCTCGGCCCTCGCGTCCTCCAGCGCTTCGAGCGCCTCGAAGGCGGAAAGCGTGCCGAGCGCTCCATCGAAGCGCCCGCCGGTCGGCTGGCTGTCGAGGTGGCTGCCGATCAGCAGCGGCGGCAGGGTGGCATCCGTGCCCTCGCGGCGGATGAAAAGGTTTGCCATGGCGTCCTGGAAAACCGCGAAGCCGCGCGCGAGCGCCAATTCCGCCAACAGGCGCCGGGCGCCGCGATCCTCGATGCTGAACGCCTGTCGGTTTACGCCACCGGCTGGCGTCGCGCCGATCCGGGCGAAGGCATCGAGCCGGCCCAGCAGCCGCTCGCCGTCGATCTCCGGCACTGAAGTCACCGCTTGAGGCCGCGGATGAAGGCCTTTACCCGTTGCGGATCGACCTGATTCCACCACACTCCATCATATTTCAGCGAGCTGGCGACAATGACGCCGTCGACGATGTCCAAGATATCGGTGGCGTTGTCGGGTGTCACCCCGCTGCCGACAAGCGTCGGCAGTCCGGCGGCGTCCTTGATCATCCTGATGTAGCTGAGGTCGGCGGCGTGGCCAGTGCGCTGGCCGGTGGCGATCACCGCGTCGGCATCGAAGAACACGAGGTCCTTGACCTGCTCCTCGATCGGCCGGTCGCCGACGATCGCGTGGGCGCCATGCTTGACATGCGCGTCGGCGAAGATGCGGATACCGTTGGCTCGAAGCCTAGCGCGGAAACGCATGGCGCGCGCCGCTTCGCCTTCGATAAAGCCCTCGTTGGCGACATAGGCGTTGGCCCATTGATTGACGCGCACGAAGGAAGCACCGGAGGCACTGGCGATCGAAAGCGCGGGAATGGAGGCATTGGCAAGCACATTGATGCCGATCGGCCGGCCGAGTTCTCTGCGGATCCGGTCTGAGACGACAGACATGTAGGCGGAGGTTTCCGGCCCGATATCATCCGGCTTGGAAAACGGCACGTCACCATGGTTTTCGGCGATCACGCCGTCACACCCTCCCTGCAAATAGGCTTTGGCGTCGTCGAGGCCGCGTTGATAGATGGCCTCGATCGCCTCGCCATGGTAGCGCGGCGCCCCCGGCAGGGGGGCGAGATGAACCACGCCGATCACCACCTTGCTTCTGCCGAAGATCGACTGCAGCGCATCATTCGTCACCTGGCCGACGGGTTTGGGGGATTGTGTCATGCGGTTTCCGCTTCTGTTGTTTCCATGAGCAGTTTCATCTCCCGCCTGCCGGGGCAGGACTCAAGCGTGCCGGCGCGCCCGACCGAGATGGCTGCGGCGCGGACCGCAATCCGCGCTGCCGCGGGGAGCTCCATGCCGGCCGCAAGGCAACCAGCGAGGCAACCGCAAAAGACGTCGCCCGCGCCGCTGGTGTCTAGCACGGCCACCCTGGGCGCCGCGATCCGGTCGATCCGTCCTTCGCCATCGGCGACCAGGCAGCCGAGTGCGCCAAGCGTCACGATGGCAGCGCCGGCGCCCTGACGGATCAAGTCGCGGGCCGCCATGGCAGGGTCGCCAGCCCCGGTCAGTTGCGCCGCTTCGCCCGCGTTGGCGATGACGACGCTGACGTCGCTCAAGCCCGGTGTGTGGTCGGCCGCAAGCGGGCTCGGATTGAAGATCGTCATCGCTCCCGCGCCCCGCGCCACCTTCAGGCAAGTGGCCGTGATATCCGGACCCAGATTGCCCTGAAATACTACGATATCGCCGCGTGCGATCGATCGGGCAAAACCGCTGTCGGCCATAGGATTGTACGCGGCGGCGCAACTGGCTCCGGTGACGATGAGGTTTTCGCCGCGCGCATCGACCATGATCGTCGACCGATCGCTGGGCAGTGCCAGTACCGCCAGATGGCTGGCATCGAGATCGCGGCTCAACTGCTCTGCGATCCAGGCTCCGGCGGGATCGTTGCCGATCGCGGCACGGAAGCGAACATCGGCTCCGGTGCGCGCCGCGGCCAGCGCCTGGTTCGCACCCTTGCCGCCAAGTCCGTCAGCATGTTCCGATGCGTTCAGCGTTTCGCCTGCCGCCGGAAACCGGTCCAACCGAAACGTTGTATCGACGCAAACATTGCCGACGACATGGACGCGCATGGCTAATCCCTGGCCGTTGCCCAGCCTAGCATCTGTTCGAACAACGTCTTGTAGCCATTCCAGGCGATGAAGCCCGGCGGCAGCCAATGCGGCCCTACATCCGAGGTCCAGGCGACAGTGCGGCCCCGACCATATTTGCCGGCCACCAGCAGTGGCAGCGAACGGTAGTCGGAGGACACGGTGGCGAGAACTTCCGAACCGTCCTTGACCGTGACCTCGTTGAAGCCAAGCAGGATCGGCCAATCCTTGCCTAGGCCCTTGAGGATCGGATGGGTCTGCGGGCCGACGACGACCGGCGCATAGCCTTCTGGAACCTCGACACGGTCGTCCACCGGCAGGCAGATGACCGGCAAAACGTCCTCAACCGGCGTCTTGTGATAGCGCGCGCCGCCATTGATGCCCTGAAAGCTGTAATAGCCGCCGAACATCAACAGGCCGCCGCCATTGCCGACATAGTCGCGCAACAGGCGCAGCCGGTTCGGCGTCGGTTTGGAGTGGATCCAGGTATCGGGGTGAAGCAGCAGCGTGTTGGCCCCAAGATCGGAGAGCACGACCGCGTCATAGGCCGAAAGCGCTTCCATGGTCTGCGGGAAGTTCCGCTGTGCCTCATGCGCCGGCATGAAGGTGACGTCGAACAGGCTGTCCTTCAGCGCGGCCAGCAACTCATCGGCACCGGTGTGATAGGTCACGGTGGGAAACTGATCGAAGCCTTTGATGTGGGTCGCGGTCGAGACCCAGGACTCGCCTGCGAGAAGAACCTTCTTCCTGGACATGTAGTCTCCCTATCTTGTTTTGGAGCCGCGGCTCAGAGGCCCTCGGCGAACACAGTCTTTGGATTGTCGATGAGCATCGTGTCGATTGCCGACTGCTCGACACCATGGCGTTTCAGTCTCGGCACGAAATGCTTGAGGATGAAGCCGTAGCCGAAACCGCCGAAGCGGGTCAGCATGATCTTGAGAAAGACGTCCTGCGACAGCAGAATCCTGTCGAGCAGTCCCATATCGATCAGCGAGCGGATCGCCCGCGCATTCTGCTCGTCGGACGGCGACTGCGCATCCTGGTCGGCATAGTAGAAATCCATGCCGATCATGTCGTATTCCAGGAAGGCGCCACGCGCGGCGAGGCTTTGCTGGTAGGCAAGATCGTTGTGGCTGGGGTTCATGTGGCAAAGCACCGTATGCCGGAGATCCGCGCCTTCTGCCTCGACCACGTCAAGCACATCATGCGCCAGCCGCTCCCAGCCGGGCAGATGAATCGTCAGCGGCACGCCGGTCATCTTGGCCGCACGGGCGGAGGCCCGCAGCGACTTGCGCTCCTCGTCGGTAAAATCCTTGCTGACGCCAACCTCACCGATAATGCCGGCAATGATTTCGGGCTGCGCCGACCCGCCGCCGACATCATTGACGAGGAATTCGGTGACGTCGTCAACGTCCATCGCTTTCAGCCAGACGGGATGGGTGTGCTGCAGGTAGAAGCCCGTCCCCATGACGATCCGCAATCCAGAGGCGCGGGCGATGCGCGCCAGCTTCACCGGATCGCGGCCAATGCCAATGTTGGTCGCATCCACCACGGTATGGCCGCCGAGCGCCCGGTATTTCGCCAACTCCGAAAGGGCTAGGTCGCTGTCGTCGAGCGAGACGTTGTCGCGGTTCATGTAGGGGTTCATCCGCAACTCGCCGATGATCTCCATGCTGACCGGCTGCTCGGCGATCTTCTTCTCGTCGGGATGGCAAGGGCATTTCCACGACGTCGCGCCATCGAGCAGTATGTGTTCATGCATCAGCGTCACGCCCATATCGACAATCGCAACCGGGCCGGTAACGGTCATCACCGTGCCGGAGCGAACACCGATCGGTGCCCGTTCCCTTGGCTTGTCGTCGAACAGATGATCCATGTCAGCGGCTCCGCGTTGCGCCCTTGAACAGCCGGAAATTCAGCCAGATGGCAACGAGGATGATTGTGCCGGTAACGATCGGCGTCAGGAAGGGCGACATATGCGCAAGGATCAAGCCGTTGCCGATGACCGCGACGGTCAACGCGCCGAGCACAGTGCCGATGATCGTACCGCGCCCGCCGAACAGACTGGTGCCGCCAAGCACCACGGCGGCGATGACATCGAGCTCGAAACCCTGGCCGGCATTCGACGAGCCGGAACCGAGCCGAGCGGCGAGGATGATGCCGGCCACCGCCGCCGCCATGCCCGACAGGATGTAGACGAAGAGCGTCATGAAGCGCGTATCGACACCGGCTCGGCGCACGGCCTCTGTATTGGCGCCGATGCCGGTGACATAGCGGCCGAACGGCGTCTGGTTGAAGGCGAGATAGGCAATGATCAGCACGACAAGGGCGAGCAGCGCCGGTACCGGCACGCCGAGAAACCAGGCCCTGCCGATGTTGACGAAGAAGCTGGTCGGTTCGACCGGGATCGAATAGCCGCCGGTGATCAGCAACGCCACGCCGCGGATGACGGAGAGCCCGGCAAGGGTGACGATGAAGGGCGGTATCCGCTCGTAGGCGATGAAGAAGCCGTGCAAGGCGCCGATCGCAGCACCAAGCGCCAGCATGGCGATGACGACCAGCGGCCATGGCAGGTCGGCCTGCAGGAAAACCGCCGACAGCGTTGCCGTCAGCGCCAGCACGGAGCCGACCGAGAGGTCGATGCCGCCGGTGGTGATGACGAAGGTCATCGCGGCCGCAACGATCAGCAGCGGCGCCGACTGGCGCGCGATGTTGAGCAGATTGGGCGTCGTCAGGAAGGAACCGGTGATCAGCGAGAAGACCAGGCAGACGACGATGAAGAACAGCGCAATCGAGACGACGCTGCCATTGGCTAACGCCACATCCTTCCACGTGCTGTTGTGAGCGCGTTTGGGTGAGGCGCCAACACCGGCGGAGGTAACGTTCATGGTTGGACCCCCTCATCGCGGCTTGCGCGGGCCGAGCGCGCGGTGAATTTGCGGCCGACGATCAGGTTGACGACCTCCTCGATGCTGGTCTCGCCGATCTTGCGCTCGGCGACTTTGCGGCCTTCGTACATGACCTGGATACGATCGCAGACCAGGAACAGATCCTGCAGGCGATGGGTGATGAGGATGACGCTGACGCCCCGGGCGCTGACGGCGCGGATGAGTTCCAGAACCGCCTCGACTTCCGCTACCGCAAGGGCGGCCGTCGGCTCGTCCATGATCAGCACCGACGGATCGAAGGAAGCCGCGCGGCCGATGGCGATCGACTGGCGCTGCCCACCGGAGAGGTTTTCGACCTTGAGCTTGGTATCGGCAATGACGATGCCGAGCCGGTCGAGCATCTGGCGCGTCTCGCCATGCATGCGCTTGTTGTCGAGAAAGGGGACGCCGAGAACGCGGCGACGCGGCTCGCGGCCGAGGAAGAGATTGCCCGCCACATCCACCGTGTCGCAGAGCGAAAGGTCCTGGTAGACCATCTCCACCCGCGCGGCGCGGGCATCGGCCGGCGACGAGAAAGACACCGCCTTGCCATTGATCTCGATGGTGCCGGCATCAGGAATGACCGCACCGGACAGCACCTTGCTCAAGGTGGATTTGCCGGCGCCATTGTCGCCGACCAGACCGAGCACTTCGCCAGGCTTCAGGTTCAGCGAGACATCGTCCAGCGTCTGGATAGGGCCGTACCGTTTGGAAATACCGGTCATCCTGACGCGGTAGGTCTCGCCATCGCTCATCATGGTTCCAATTCTCTGGGCGCGACATGTTCAATTGGTCGCCGGGCTGCGCAGGCAACCCTCGGGTCAATGCGCAGCCCAGCGGTCCGGGGAGGATACTACTTGAACATGTCCTTGAACTGGCCGACATTTTCCTTGGTCACGATGGTGATCGGAACGTTGATGATCGGGTCAATCTTCTCGCCCTTCTTGAGCTTGACGAAAGCTTCGATGGCAGCCTTGCCTTCACCGGCCGGATCCTGCTGGACGACAGCGACCACCCAGCCCTCTTCGAGACCCTGCACCGCCGACTTGGTCAGGTCCCAGCCGAACACCTTGACGTCGCCCGTACGGGCTTGGCTGGAGACAGCGGAAACCGCGCCGAGCAGAGCCGGCTCGCCGGTCGCGTAAAGCGTCGTCATGTCAGGATTGGCGGTCATCAGGTTTTCGGAGGCGGACAGGGCCACGTCCTGGACGTTCTGGCCGTCGACCGTGTCGAGGAAGGTGACCTTCTGGCCGCTGTCGGTGACAGCCTTCTTGAAGCCGTCGAGGCGCTGGTTCTGGATAAACGAATTGAGCGCGCCAACGACGCCGATCTTGGCGGTGCCGCTCAGCTTAGTCTTCACGTATTCGGCGTAGAACTTGCCGATATCCTCGCCTGCCTTGGTGTTGTCAACGCCGACGAAGGCGACGTTGTCGCCATTTGGGATCTGCGCGTCAATGGCGATGACCGGAATGCCGGCGGCTTTGGCCGCGGTGATGGCCGGCTTCACACCGTTGACATCGATGGCGACGAGAATGATGCCGTCGACCTTCTGGGTGATGTAGTTCTCGATGGCGTCGTTCTGCGCGCTTGGTACATTGTTGGCGTTGAAGATGACGAGGTCCACGCCGGCAGCCTTTGCGGCAGCCGTTGCGCCGTCATTGATCTGGTTGAAGAACAGGGCCTGCTGGTTGATGGTCACCAGCGCATAGGTCTCGGCCATGGCGGAAGCAGAGCCGAGGGCGAGGGTCATGGCGATGGCTGCGGCGCAGCCTGAAAGGATCTTGGTAAGACGCATTCCGGTTCCCCTTGGTTTTCTCGAAAAGGCCCTTGATCGGGCTCACCTGGCGCCTGAGCGCAGAGCATATTTCAAGATGCTTGATTTCTTGTCAAGTGACTTGAATTGGCATCAACGAAGACAAATGAGGGGCTCGCCCGATCAGAATGTTGCCGGCGTGTTCACCCAGAAAATGCTGGCGCGTTCGTCGCCGACATTGCGGTACCAGTGCGGCAGTTCGGAATTGAAGACGAAGGAATCGCCGGCCGACAGGCGAAACGTCTTTTCGCCGACCATCAATTCGATCGCACCTTCCAGGAGGTAGCCGACTTCCTCGCCAGCGTGCTGGATCGGGCCGGCGCTCTCACCTCCCGCCTCGATGTGATGGATGTTGCACTGCAGGAGATGGCCGGGCGAATACGGAATGACGCGCTCGAGCGAAATGCCTTCGCCGCGCCGAAGCGGATCGAGCGCGATCAACGGCCGCGATCCAGCCCGAAAGACGATGCCTTCCTCACCATCGGATTCCTCGAACATCCAGCCAATGTTGGTGCCAAGCACCTCGACAAGCCGGTGCAGCATGGGAAGCGAGGGCGAGACCTTGCCGTTCTCGACCTTGGAAAGCAGGCTTTCAGAGCAGTTCGCGGCGGCAGCTAGCGCCTTCAAGGTCAGCCCACGCGTCTGCCGGGAGAGTTTCAACCGTATGCCGAGCCGCAGAAGGCTGGTGGCGGTCGAGCGCTCGTCGCCGCCCTTGCTGTTTTGGGTGTCCATCTTGTTCATTTGGGGACGCGAACATCTCCGCTGGTTGGGCTGACTCGTAAAACTGATCCCAGGCGTTGTCCATCCTGTGAAAAACGGACGATGCATCCGCCTCGAGCGATCCGCGCGCCATGTAGACGTCGACGCTCGGATCGTTGACGGCCGCCACCATTTCGGTCCGCCTGCCTTTGTAGCGTGAGCCCACGATCACCGCGCGCAGCTTATGTTCTCCGAGAAGGGCATGAAATAGTGCATCTCACAATTGACCTCGACACCGTCTTTGAGCGCGACGTAGGCGCGATATTCTTGCTCATAGGCCACCCATCGGCCTTTGTCCGGATTAGACGTTTGATGTCTTCGGGGGTGATTTCATCCAGAATGTTGAGGCCCATGTCAGTGAGCGTCGGACGCTTTTTCACATAGTCGACATCATAGAGTGCCTTTTCAGGCACGTCGAAGCCGAGGACTATACCCTTATGGCTGCCTGCGTAGTGCGCCCACATGAGGGGCTGTCCCAGTCCTTGCTCATGCAGATCACGCCGTTCTTGACGCTGAGGTGCCGGCGCATTTCTCGCAGTGCGATCCGATCGGCCTTTGAGACAGCGTCACGCCGATGAATTCAAAGTCGTCGTTGAGCTGTTCGATTCGCCCGATCCTGATCCGGGGTTCCAAGATCGAGCGCACTTCGACGGGGTTTGATATCGTCCAGGCCAAGAACAAGGGGACCGGCGGCAAACGGCTTTTCGTGCCAATCACGCCGATGCTGTCCGAGATCCTGGATGCGGCTGACAGGCGCGGCGAGACCGTCTTGGTCAACGCCTATGGGGAGCCCTTCTCCGCCAAGTCCTTGACTGGAATGATGCGCATTGGTGCAAGCTTGCCGGTCTTCCGAACGGCCTTACCCTGCATGGTTTGAGGAAATCGCTCGGTGTTTATCTGGCGAAGGCCGAGACCTTCACCAGGCAGATGATGGACGTCTCGGTCACGACGATATCGATCATGCGGAGCTCTATTCGTGCGAGGCATCGCAGGTGCGGCTGGCGGTCCCGGGGATGGATCGAGTAGTGCGGCTGGTCACGCGCAAGCCGATGCTTGGCGAACCTGTCGGCGAACCTCGTGGCGAATCACTCTATAACAATGGTGGGCCCGGAGGGACTCGAACCCCCAACCAAGCGGTTATGAGCCGCCGGCTCTAACCATTGAGCTACAGGCCCCACGCGCGCTGGATTAGTGTTTTTCCTTGCGCGGCACAAGGCTTTCCGGACGGGCTGGCCGAGATCGCCCAAATCAGCCCATATTCGCGCCCTAGTCGACAGGCGCGACTGGATCGCAGACCGAGGAGATTTTCATGACCAGACATATTTTGCCGCTCGCACTTGCCGCCGCGATCGCTTTTCCGGCGATGGCAAGCGCTGCCGATTCGCTGCCCCCGCCCCGCATCATCGTGTCGGGTGAAGGCCAGTCGACCGTGGCGCCTGACCTGGCGCTGCTGACGCTCAGCGTCATGCGCGAGGCCAAGACCGCACGCGCGGCACTCGACGCCAACAACGACGCCATGGCCGCCGTGATCGCGGCAATGAAGTCGGCAGGGATCAAGGACCGCGACCTGCAGACCGCCGGCATCCAGATCAACCCGCGTTACAACTACACCAACAAACCGGACGGCAGCCAGGAAGCCGAGCTTGTCGCCTACCAGGTGACCAACACACTCTCGGTGCGCATCCGCGACATCGACAAAACAGGTGAGATTCTCGACAAGGCTGTGTCGCTCGGCGTCAATCAGGGCGGAGGCATTTCGTTCTCCAACGAGGATCCGAAAGCTGCCGTCACCGAAGCCCGCAAGAAGGCGGTCGCCGATGCCATGGCCAAGGCCAAGACGCTGGCCGAAGCCGCCGGCGTCAGCATAGGCCGGGTGCTGGAAATCACCGACCAGAACGTTGCGCCGGCGCCGATGCCGATCAATGCAAAGGCCTTCGATGCGGCAGGCGCCGCGGTTCCCGTGCAGGCCGGCGAGAATGCCTACGCCGTGCAGGTAACAGTGACATTCGAGCTTAAGTAGCAGGCCGCCGGGCCGGGCGCGGTTCTGCTGAACCCGTCGGCCGGAACCGCAGATTTCCGACATGAAAAACCCCGGAGGACTGGCCTCCGGGGTTTTTTCGAGCCGCACCTTTCCGCGGAGGGAAAGGGGCTCCTGGCTGACCCTAGAAGGGTCATGCCGCTACTCCAGGTACTCCAGGCTGATCCTGGCAGAGGAACATGCCTCCGGATCGACCTTCGCAGAAGGTCGTATCCCAGACTGATCTTCGCAGAAGATCAGTCTGGTTCTCTTAGCGATAGATAACCGGGCAGCCGCGCTCATTGGCGAACACGACCACTACGCGATCGCCATACTGGCGGCCGGCGACCTTCACCACGCGGCGATTGACATCGACGATGCGGACGCGGTGCAGGCCCATGCGCTCGGCCTTGTCGAGGGCGCGGTCCGGCGAGCAGCGGCGCCAATTGCGGTCACGGCGAAAGCCGTCCTCATCGTCGCCGGTGTAGACGCCGACGCGGCGGTCATGGTTGTTGCCGAAGCCGAGATAGATCGAGTCCGCCTGGGCGGGCACTGCGGCAAGGGTGCCGAGAGCTACGAGACCCGAAAGGGCTGCCGTCTTGAATGAGTTGAACATTGTCTTCTCTCCTTGTTGAGGGCTTGCGCCCGTCTTGGTCGAACCGATGGGGGGAGAATGCTCCTTGCAATCTGAACTCTTCGCGAACCGGCCGTTCATTTTCGGTTAATCTGCCCGACAGGTCAAAAGCAACCGCCCCTTCCACCGCTGCAAACGATCCTGACCGTCAAAAACGTCCAATGGCGCGGAACGCCCTATGGCAACGTCCGTTCCAGAATGCTCAGGGCTCGTCGTCGAGCATATAGTCGAAATAATCGTCCGGCTCGGCCAGATCGGTCTCACTGGCGCGGACGCGGCCGCGCATGGAGATGCCGGCATCATGAACGGTCTCGGCACTTCCCGACACCAGCCTGTGCCACCAATAGAGGTCGTGCCCCTCGGCAACCAGCCGGTAGGCACAGGTTTTCGGCAGCCACGTGATGGTGCGCACATTCTGCGGCGTCAGCCCGACACAGTCCGGCACGCGCGCCAGCCGGTTGGCATAGTCCGAACAGCGGCAGCTTTGCCCATCGAACAGCCGGCAGCCGACTGATGTCCAGTAGATCTCGCCGGTATCCTCGTCCTCGAGTTTAGACAGGCAGCATTTTCCGCAGCCGTCGCACAGCGATTCCCACTCGGTGGGCGTCATCGCTTCCAGCGTCTTGGTCTTCCAGAACGGCGTTTCCATTATGGGTCGAGATGTGGCCTCCGCATGCGGCAAGGTCAAGCTGTTGTGTGACTTCAAGTTCCGGCCGCACCATAGGAAAAACATGAAGTTGCCTTCAAAACGCCGGTCAATCGTCCTTGGGTGCGGGTAATGCCTGCAAACCGGAACCAATCCGGTCAAGGACAGTTTGGGCAGGGATGGGACCCCACAAGGAGAATTTAAGATGAAACGCCAACCACGGGTACTGGCAGGTACGGCACTTGGCCTGCTTATGGCATCCGCGCCGTTGGGCGCATCCCCGTTGCAGGGCAACGCCGTTTTCGGCCCCTTGCAGCACACGGCCGCGCCACTGATCCTGGTCCAGGACGACCCTGCTGCAGATGGTCAGCAGACCGACCAGGAACTGCCGCGCAAAAAGAAACGCCAGCAGGCCGAACAGGCAGCGCCGGCCGCCGAGCAGCCTGCACCGGCTGCAGAGCAACCCGCCCCTGCCGCCGAGGAACAACAGCCGCGCAGGAAGAAGCGGGATCAGCAGCAGACCGAGCAGGCCCCGGCCGAACAGGCCGCACCTGCCGCCGAGGAACAGCAGCCGCGCAAAAAGAAGCGCAATCAACAGCAGCAGATCGAGGCGGCGCCTGCGGATGAGGGCGGCGCCCAGGCAGCGCCGGCGACCGATGAGCAGCCGCTCAAGCCACGCAAGAAGAAGCGTGACCAGCAGCAGATCGAGGCAGCACCGGCTGAACAACCGGCCGAACAGGTAGCTCCGGCAAATGAAGAACAGCCGCTAAAGCCACGCAAGAAGAAGCGCGACCAACAGCAGATCGAAGCGGCGCCCGCTGAACAGCCGGCCCAGCAGCCTGCCGAGCAGGCAGCGCCCACCGAACAGGTGGAGCCGGCAAACGACAACAAGTCGGGCAAGAAAAAGCGCAAGCAGGATCAGCAGATTGAGGCCGCGCCTGCCGACAAAGCGCCAGACGTCAAAGTTGCGCCTGCCGGAGAGCCCGCGCCGCAGGCCGAGCCGATTCAGCCCCCGGCCGATCAGCAAGCGGCTCCCGCCGAAGGTGAACAGCCGAAGGATCAGGCGAAAAAGCACGGCAAAAAAACTGTCGGCGAACAGCCGGTGACGGGCGAACAGCAGCCTGCGACCGGTGAACCACAGCCTGCGGAGCAACCGGCCAATGCCGAGCAGCCCGCGCAACGTGAGACGCCGACGCAAGGCGAAGCCACGGCCAACCCCGACGAAGCACCCATCCTGGACAGCCAGAAGGATGCCAGGCGCAAGCACCGCAAGGACCAGGGCGGCAACAGCCAGAATGGCGACGGCCAAAATGGGAACGGCCAGAATGCTGGCGGCCAGACGGGCGAGCAGCCCGCGCAGGGCGGCACCGAGGCGCAAGCCCCGAAGCCGGCTCCGGTCGACCAGGGACCGCCGCCCACCGACGACAAGTCGGCTCAGCAGGCAATTCAGCCAGAAAAGATCGCCCCGGTGACGGAGGAAAAAGGCAAACGCGTCGAGCGTGCACCCGATGAGAACGTCCGCGACCGCCGGCGTCCGAAAGGCGTCGACGTCGTCAAGGAACTCGGCGACCGCGTCATCCTGCAGTTCAACAACCAGACGATCGTGGAAAGCAATGACGCTCCGCGCATGCACCGCGGCGCCAGGAATGTTTACTATGAGGAACTGTCGGGCGATCGCTCTCGGGAAATCGTCGAGCGCGACAATGGCATCCAGATCGTCACCATCCGCAACCGCAATGGCGACGTCATCAGGCGATCGCGCATCACGCCGGATGGGCACGAATATGTGCTGAGCTATGTCGACGAGCGCAGCTATGACGACGACAATGACTGGCGCGATCCCGGTGACGACCTGCCGCCGATGCGGCTCACCATCCCGCGCCGCGAGTACATCCTCGATTCGGAAGATGTCGAAAGCCCGGACGATTATTACGAGTTCCTCGAACAACCGCCGGTGGAGAAGGTCCAGCGCCTCTATTCCATCGACGAAGTGAAGCGTTCGGCGCGCGTGCGCGACATTGCCCGTCGCGTCGACCTCGATACATTGAACTTCGAGTTCGGCTCGGCCTCGATATCCGACACCGAAGTGCAGAAACTGGAAGGCGTCGCCACGGCCATGGAGAAACTGTTGAAGAAGAACCCGGCCGAAACCTTCCTGATCGAAGGCCACACCGATGCGGTTGGCACGCCGGAAGCAAACCTTGCTCTGTCCGACCGGCGCGCTGAGTCTGTCGCCGAAGCGCTGACCAATGCCTTCGGGATCCCGCCGGAAAACCTGACCACTCAGGGCTATGGCGAGGAATACCTGAAGGTCAACACCACGGCGCCCAACCGCGAGAACCGCCGTGTCGGCATCCGTCGCATCACCTCGCTGGTGGCACCGGTGGCGAGTAACAATTGATCTGCTTTCCAATGGCTTGAGCAGCTTTCTGGAATCAGATCGACAACAAGGACCCATCCCGGCAGATCGGGATGGGTCGAGCTGCGGACAGCAATCCCGGTTCAGCAAGAATTGTACTGGTATTAGAACCGGCTCATTGAATAGAGCGGCCGCCCTCCCCAGATTCAACCCTGGGCGTTCCCTGCCCCGTCCCGACTCCAGCGGGATGCATCGAACCCCGCCGGCCCTCCCGGCGGGGTTTTTTTGCGTCGCAATTTGCCTTGCAAACTGCGGCAAGCTGATCGAAATACCCCAGTCGACCTCAGAAAGCTGACCGGAACCGCTGCATGAAACGTCTCGAACTCGCCATCGAATCGATCATCCTCGCCTCACGCTGGTTGCTGGTGGTTTTCTACATCGGGCTGGCCCTGGCGCTCGCCGTCTATGCGCTGTCCTTCGGCAAAAAACTCTACGAGTTCGTCATGGTCGCCTTCACACTCGACGACACCGACACCATCCTGAAGATGCTCGGCCTCATCGACGCCGCACTTGTCGCCTCGCTGGTGGTGATGGTGATCATCTCCGGCTACGAGAATTTCGTCAGCCGCTTCGACGACCAGGATGGCGGTGTGCACTGGCTGGGTACGATCGATGTCGGTTCGCTGAAGGTCAAGGTCGCCTCGACCATCGTCGCTATTTCCTCGATCCACCTGTTGCAGGTGTTCCTGAATTCGTCTTCCTATACGATCGACCAGCTGATGTGGCTGACCATCATCCACCTCGCTTTCGTCGTCTCGGCGCTGATGCTGGCCTATATCGACCGGCTGATGGGACTGAGCAAAGGCAAGAAGGGCGAGGAGTGATGAGCCCCTTTCTCCCCGTTCATGGGGAGGTGAGGCTGGTCCGCACAGCGGGCGAAAAGCCAATTGCTTGGTTTTTCGAAAAACGCCGGCAGGTGGATGAGGAAGCAGCGCCGTCGGCCCGTGATTTCCGTCAGTAGATGCTTTTGACGTTCGTCGGCGAATTGGCAAATACCGCGTCCGGCACGAAAAAGTCGCCGGCCAGCGGCCCGGTCGCGCCCGGCGCATAGACCGCGAAATCGGTCACGCCCTCGGCCCGCAGCACCTCTTCATCGATGTAGAAATTGCCTGATGTCTCGCGCGATGAGCGCATGAAGATGGCGTGTGCGGCATCGGCCATGATGTCGGGTAAGCGGCTCATCGCCGCCACCGTCGCGCCGCCGAGCAGATTGCGCACCGCAGCCGTGTCGATGGTCGAGATCGGCCACAGCGAATTGACCGCGATGCCGTCCTTGGCAAACTCGGCGCTCATCCCCAGCGTGCACATCGACATGCCGAACTTGGCCATGGTGTAGGCGACATGGTTCTTGAACCATTTGGCCTTCATGTCGAGCGGCGGCGCCAGATTCAAGATGTGAGGATTGCTTGCCAACTTCAGGTGCGGAATGCACATTTTCGACACCAGGAAGGTGCCGCGCGTGTTGATCTGGTGCATCAGATCGTAGCGCTTCATGTCCGTCTCCAGCGTGCCGGTGAGCTGGATGGCGCTAGCATTGTTGACGCAAATATCGATGCCGCCGAACTTTTCGACGGTCTTGGCAACCGCCTCAGCCACCTGCGCCTCCTCGCGGATGTCGCACAAAACAGGCAGCGCCTTGCCGCCGGCCTGCTCAATCTCCTCAGCTGCCGAGTAGATCGTGCCCGGCAGCTTCGGGTGCGGCTCGGCGGTCTTGGCCGCGATCGTCACATTGGCCCCGTCGCGCGCAGCGCGCAGCGCGATCGAAAGACCGATGCCGCGCGACCCGCCGGAGATGAACAGCGTCTTTCCCTTGAGCGACATGTCTTGGCACCTCCCTTGCTACATCACTGACGCGAACCATTGCGCGGCGGCAATGCACTGCGCAAGGCCTCGGCAGCCTGCAACGGGTTACGCAACGTAGGCTCAAACGGAAAAGGGGGTTAGACCAGCACCAGGCCCTGCCGCATCGCGATCGCGATGGCATCCGTGCGGTTCGCAGCACCCAGCTTGATCAGGATCGCGGCGACGTGGAACTTTGCCGTATGCACGGAGATGTTCAGCCGCCGCGCGATCACCTTGTTGGGCGCGCCTTCGGCCAGCAGCGCCAGCACTTCGGCCTCGCGCGGCGACAGCGCCGGACGGGCGGTAGCGCCATCGTCCAACAGCTCCTCGCCGAACAGCCCGCTATGGCTTCCGCCGTTGGCGGCGCCATCGAAATCGTCGTGGCGAGCGGGCGTCGAACGCCCATCCCTGGACACCCGGTAGCCGGCCGCCGCTAGTCTGACGGCAGCCGCGATCAGATTCGCATCCGACGCCAAAGGCAGCACGGCAAGCACCCGGTTTTCTGGCCGGCCAGCGCTCGCGGATAGCAGCACCCGTGGGATTGCGCTGTTGCCACCATCGGCCCGATCGAGCCAGGCCGCACTGTTCGCAACAGCGTCATCGACGACAGCGACGTCGGCAATCCCGCTGCCGGCCACGACCGGAAGCAGATCGTCCGCCATGGCAAGCGAAGCCGACAGGCGCTCGGCACGCGCGGCATCGTGCAGCGCGATCAGCACCACGAGCTGGCGTCCGCCGCCCGCCACCTCCGGCCCACCCACCTCCGGCCCACCCGCCTCCGGCCTTGTCAGCGTGTCGCTTTCCATCGGCCCTCTCAGCTCAGCGGCTTTTCACCGACGGTCAGCGCGACATCGCGCTGCTCGCCGCCGCGCACCACGCCGAGCGTCACCGCGGCACCCGCGCTATCCGGCCCGAGCTTTCGGATCAGTTCGCGCGGGCCGTGCACGGCCTCGCCATTCCACGCCACGATGATGTCGCCCAGCGCAAGGCCGGCGGCCTTGGCCGGACCATTGTCGTCGAGGCTCATGACCATGGCGCCGCGCGCCGCGCCGTCACGGATCGGGTGCAGGCCGGCGCCGAGATAGCCGCGCGCGACATGGCCCTTTTCACGCAGCGTCGCCACGGCCCGCTCGACCGTCTCATAAGGCATGACCAGCGCACGACCACGCGGCCCGAACAGCAGCATGCCGATCAGCGCGCCCTTGGCGTCAAGCACCGGCCCGCCCTCGAAACGGCCGCCGGCATTGACGGCGAGATTGATGCGCCGATCGATGCTGCCGCCGCGCATCGAGCGCCAGGCGGGGCCGACCTCGCCGACCGAACCCGAGACGGCCAGCGCCGAACCCTGACTGCTGCCGATGGCGATGGCAAGATTGCCGGGCCGTACCGCGTCAGCCTTGGCGAGCGCAGGCGCCGCGACCGCGCCGGCCGGCTTCAGAAGCGCTACGCCGGTCGACGGATCGCGACCGACCAGTTCGGCCTTCACCGCTTCGCCCGAAGCCAATGTCAATTCGATCTCCTCACCGGCCTCGACCGCTTCCTCGGCGGTGACGAAATAGCCGTCACGCCAGTGGAAGGCGCTGGCGGTGCGATGGTGATGGGTGGTGAAACTTGCCGTTGCCGGCGCAGCCTTGGCGGCGAGATCGGCGATGGCCTCGGAAAATGCATTAAGGTTGAAGTCACTCATGATGATCTCCTGGGTTTTCTCATGCCCCAGATATCGCTCGGCAGTGCGCCCGGAGGTACTCGTCTGACGGCTAGTTACTGGTTTGACTGGCCATCTGGTCAGGTCGCGGCAGTTCGAGCCGCTCCGCACATATAGTCATCATAGCGCCTGAAAACACGGAGCCCCGCCAATGGCCCTCGCCGCCCACAAATTCGAAACCGACGACACACTGCTCGACGCCTATTCGACGACAGTCGCCGACGCCGTCGACCGCATCGGCCCAGCCGTCTGCCGCATCGAGCGCGTCGGTGGCCAAGGTGGCCATGGCTCCGGCTTCGTCATCGCGCCGGACGGGCTGGTCGTTACCAATTTCCATGTCGTTGGCGATGCCAAAACGGTGCGCGTCTCTATGCCCGACGGCGCCTCCAGCGAAGGCCGCGTGCTAGGCCGCGACCCTGACACCGACATCGCGCTGGTGCGCGCCGATGGCAGCTTCACCGAAGTCGCGCCGCTCGGCGATTCCAAGCGGCTGCGGCGCGGCCAGATCGCCATTGCCATCGGCAATCCGCTCGGCTTCGAATGGACCGTAACGTCAGGCGTGGTCTCCGCACTTGGCCGTTCGATGCGCGCCTCGACCGGGCGGCTGATCGACGATGTCGTCCAGACCGATGCCGCGCTCAATCCCGGCAATTCCGGCGGACCGCTGGTGTCGTCGGCAGGCGAAGTCATCGGCGTCAACACCGCCATGATCCACGGCGCGCAAGGCATCGCCTTCGCGGTCGCTTCCAACACCGCCAACTTCGTCATTTCGGAGATCATCCGCTTCGGCCGCGTGCGGCGCGCCTTCATCGGCATCTCGGCCGACACCACCAGTTTGCCGCGCCGCGCAGCGCTCCTGTCGCAGGTGACCACCAGTACGGCGGTGCGGCTGCGCAGCGTCGAGAAAGACGGACCCGCGGCGAAGGCCGGCCTCAGGGAAGGCGACATCATCGCGGCGATAGACGGTCGCCCGGTCACCGGCGTCGACGACCTCGTGCGCATGCTCGACGCCGAACGCATCGGCCGCGAGACGCTATGCACAGTGGTGCGCCGCACCGGCGTCAGCCAGGTGACGGTGACGCCGGTAGCAAGGGCGAGCTAAGCCTTTATCGAGGCTTGAGCACCCGCCCGAGCAGCGACACCAGCAGTCGCGCAAGGTCACCGGTCGGGTCGAGGTCGGGATCGTAGATCGTCATGTCCAAGCCGGTGCAGCGCTGGTCCGCTGCCAGCGCCGACAGAATGGCAACGAGTTCATCGGGGTCGATGCCGGGGCTGCCGGGCGAATCCACCGCCGGCATCACCGTCTGGTCGAGCACATCGACATCGAGATGCAGCCAGTAGGGACAGCCGGCGCGCGCCAGCGTCGCTCTTGTCTTTTGCAACACTCCAGCCGCGCCGAGTTCCTGCGCGGCAAAGACGTCGATGCGCGTCACGGCGGTCGCATTGATGTCGGGCCAGGCAAAATCGGCATCGCGGCTCTCGCGTTCGCCGATCTGAACCACCGCCTCGTCGGCGACGAGCGGACCGACAACACCTGGCCATTGCGCCAGCAAAGCCTCGCCGCGTCCGGTGGCAAGTGCCAGATCCATGCCGGCAACCGAGCCGAGTGAGGCATTGACATCGTAGTTGCCGGGATGGCGGAAATCGCTGTGGCCATCGAAATGGATCAGGGCGACTGCGCCCGAGCGCCGCGCGGCGACCAGTGCGCCAAGCAGGATCGAGCAGTCGCCGCCGATGATCAGCGGGAACTCGCCTTGCCCAAGCGCACGGGTGACGATCTCGGCAAGATCGAGGTTGAAGCGGCGGATCGCCGGACCATTACGCAGCCTAGTGCCCGGTTGCGGTTCGGTACTGTAGGCGGGTCTGTCGAGATCGACCACCCGCCCCGGCGCCAGCGACTCGATCAAACCAGCTTCGCTCAGCGCCTGCGGCGCACGCCAGGTGCCGGGCACATGGCCCGGCTCCAAGGGCCGAAGGCCGAGATTGGATGGCGCACGAACAAGGCAGATGTCACGCATGCGGCAGGCCCAGCTTCAACATCACCAACATAGACCGCATGGTGCGGGTCCGGCCACAGCGGCCGGAGCCGCTGCCGACATTTGCTGCCATTGTTCAGGCGCCCGCCGCGCCCGCCGCGAATTGCGCCTGAAATTCCGGGCTGAGCGGGATCGGCTTGATGACGTCGATCAGCACGCCATTGGGATCCCTGGTGATGAAATGGCGCTGGCCGAAGGGTTCGTCGCGCAGCGGGCACAGGATCGGCAGGCCGGCCGCAACGATCCGTTCATAGACAGCATCAGGATCCCTCACCTCGAAATTGAGCAGCAGCCCCGATGTGCGGCCGCGCCCCCCCTCGGGGATCGTCTCGTGGTCGCCCTGGACGATACCGAGATTGACCCGGCGATCCTCGGCAGACTGCAGATGCACATACCAGTTGCTCGCAAACAGCGGCTTGAAGCGGAAGTGATTGATATAGAAGGCTTTTGTGCCGGCTACGTCGCCCGTCATCAGCACCGGATAATAGCTCGTCGTCTTCATCTTTCTTTCTCCCGTTAGCCAACATACAGTTTGCATGTAATTCGAAATAACATACAGGCTGCATGTATGCAACGAGAAACCCCGCGCCGCTCCAACCGCGACCGCACCGAAGCGACGCGCGCCGACCTGATCGCTGCGGCGCGCAAACTGTTCATCGAAAAGTCCTATGCCGAGACCGGCACGCCGGAGATCGTTGCGGCCGCCGGCGTCACCCGCGGCGCGCTCTATCACCACTTTGCCGACAAGCAGGCGCTGTTTGCCGCCGTGGTCGAGCAGGAGGCGGCGGCGGTGGCGCAAGAGATCGAGCGCGCCTCGCCGCCTTCTTTGTTTGCCCGCAATGCGCTGATTGCCGGCTCGGACGCCTATCTCGCCGCCATGCGCGCGCCCGGCCGCACGCGGCTTTTGCTGCTCGACGGGCCGGCCGTGCTTGGCCGCGCCGCCATGGATGCGATCGACAATCGCCACGGCAACCGGTCGCTGCGCGAAGGCCTGGTTGCGGCAATGCGCGAACAGTCGATGACCAGACTGCCGGCCGATGCGCTGACCCGTTTGCTCGCCGCTGCCTTCGACCGCGCAGCACTTGCCGTCGAGGCCGGCGCCTCGGCCGAAGACTATCGCGCCGTGCTCATGGCTCTGATCGATGGGCTGTCTCCGGCTCATCCTCAGGCAGGTCGTCCGGGTCGAACTCGTTGAAGCAGCCGAGCTGGCGTTTGAACTGGTCGATCAGCCAGGCCGCCGCCGGTTTCGGGCTGCGGTCGGCGCGGTGCATGGCATAGAGCGATGAGCGCACCTCGCTAAAGGGTTCAAGGTCGAGTTCGACCAGCCTGCCGCTGGCCAAATCGTCCGCGATCAGCCAGCGCGGCAACCCGCCCCAGCCCAGCCCCTCGCGCATCAACGTATGCTTGATACGCACATCTGTCAGCCGCCATGTACGATAGGCAAAGACGCCGAAGTCGCGTCCCTTGGTGCGTTCCGACTGGTCGCTGACAACCAGCTGGGTGTGCTCTCGCGCATCCTCGAGCGCCACCGGTTTCGGCAGCAGTGCCAGAGGGTGGGTGGGGGCGGCAGCCAGCACGATCGACATGAAGCCGATGCGCACGAGATGCACGTCGACCTCGCCCAGCAAGCCACCGATGCCAAGATCCGACTGTCCGCTGACGACATGGTCGGGGATCAGACCGAGCGTGCCGATATGCAGTCGCATCATCACGGTCGGGAACTGCGCCTCGAACGCCTTCAGCACCCGCACCAGCACCGGCGAGGGCAGCGCCGCGTCAACCGATAGCGCAACTTCAGCCTCCAGCCCCTGATGGTGACCGTCGGCACGCGAACGGATGCGCTGCAGCACGCCGACCATGCGCCGGGCGTCCTCCAGCATCGCCCGGCCGATTTCGGTCAGCTGCGGCTCGCGCGTGCCCTCGCGCTCGAACAGTTTCAGGCCAAGCTGCGCTTCAAGATTGGCGATGCCGTAGCTGATGACGGACTGCGCGCGGTTAAGCTTGCGGCCGGCGGCTGAGAAGCTGCCGGTGTCGGCGACCGCAACCAGGATCTGCAATTGGTCGAGCGTCGGATTGGGTTGCACGGCATACCTACTTTATGGATGGATCGTATAGAAAATATACCAGTTTTTTGAATGGGTCGGTAGGCCCATATCAGGCGGGAGAAATCAATTCCCACTGGAGAGAACCGCTATGTCTATCCTGCTTGTAACCTCGAGCCCGCGCGGCGCTGCCTCGCACTCGACCCGTATCGCTACCGAATTCGCTGAAAAGCTCGTCGCCGCCGACCCGTCGAATACGCTCGTCGTACGCGACCTCGTGGCCAACCCGCTGCCGCACATCGACACCGATTATGCGACCGGCATCTACACCCCCGTTGAAGCCCGCACGCCGCGCCAGGCCGAAGTCGTCGGCGTCTCCGACATCGTGCTTGACGAACTGTTCGCAGCCGACACCGTGATCCTGGCCACCGGCTTCATCAACTTCAACATCTCCTCGACCCTGAAGTCCTGGGTCGATCACATCTCCCGCTCCGGCAAGAGCTTCTCTTATGGCGAGGGTGGTCCCAAGGGCCTCGTCACCGGCAAGAAGGTCTATATCGTACTCGCCTCGGGCGGCATCTATTCCGAAGGTGCGGCCGTGCAGTTCGATCACGCCATCCCCTATCTGCGCGGCGTGCTCGGCTTTCTCGGCATGACCGACGTCGACGTCATCCGGATCGAAGGCGTCGGCATGGGTCCCGACGCCGTGACCGCCGCGCTCGCCAATGCGACGGCCAAGGTCGATGCCGTGGTGGCTGCGAGCCAGCAGGTTGCTGCAGCGGCGTAAGCGCAGGCCCTTCCCACCTGCATTAAAAAAGGCAGGCGCTCCGGCGCCTGCCTCTTTTGTTGTTGCACGAATGTCGACCGGAACGGAGTAGCGCATGTAGTGAAACGCGCCGCGAGATCGCCACGTAACCGTGTACGCGTTGTCGGGTGAATTTTCTTCACATGGGTTTTATCATTCAGATAAGTTCCATTTTGAGTTTTATGCCAAGTACAGTATGCGCAAGTCACATACGTCTTAACCGCTCATGGAGACTTGTTTGTCTGAGTTCCCAATTCTCGGCATTGACCTTGGCACGACCAATTCGTTGGTAGCTCATTTTACCGAAGAAGGCCCCATATTGATCCCCAATGCTATCGGCGCTTTTCTGACGCCTTCTGCCGTGGGGCTTAGCGACAATGGTGACTTGCTGGTCGGCCAGGCAGCCAAGGACAGGCTCGTGTCCAATCCCGATATAAGCACGGCACGATTCAAGCGTTATATGGGCACGGATCACATGGTTCGTCTCGGCCGCAAGGCATTTCGACCGGAAGAGTTGTCCGCGTTCATTCTGCGCTCCTTGAAAGCGGACGCCGAGGCGCATTTCCAGCACCCTATTGACGATGCGGTTATTTCCGTGCCGGCCTACTTCAACGATGTGCAACGCAAGGCAACGATCGCTGCCGCACAACTCGCAGGTCTTAAGGTAAGCCGGCTGATCAATGAACCGACCGCGGCGGCCTTGGCTTATGGCCTGCATCGCAAGGACGATGAAAGCACCTTTCTTGTCGTGGATCTTGGCGGCGGCACATTCGACGTTTCAATTCTGGAGATGTTTTCTGGCGTCATGGAGGTGCGAGCGTCGGCCGGGGACGCATTTCTGGGCGGAGAAGACTTCACGGATATCCTTGTGGCGTTGTTGGGCAAGGATCTTGGCCGTGAAGATTTGGGAAAGGGAGATCTGTCACGGCTGCGTGCGCTGGCTGACGAAGCAAAGCACAAGCTTTCAACCAGCAAAGACGCCGATATCCGATATGTCCTGGACAGCGAACAGAAGCATCTTTCCGTCTCTGCAGATCGTTTTGAGGAGGCAACGACGCAGTTAGTCAACCGGATGAAGGCCCCTTTACAGCGCGCGATGCGCGACGCAAACCTAAGCAACGACCAGATCGACCGGATCATTCTCGTTGGCGGTGCAACGAGAATGCCAATCATCAAGTCTACAATAACCAAGCTTTTCAAGCGTTTTCCGGAACATGATCTCGACCCAGATCATGTCGTGGCCTTGGGCGCGGCGGTACAGGCCGGGCTTGCTTCCCGGCATCAGGCGCTCGACGACATCGTCATGACCGATGTTTCACCCTTCACCTTGGGTATCGAGACAAATCATCAAGTCGGACCGAATAGCCAAACCCTGCCCGGATATTTTGCTCCAATCATCGAGCGCAACACGGTTATTCCAGCGAGCCGGGTTGAGCGTTTCAATACTGTAGTTCCTGGTCAGCAGAAAGTGGAACTCAATGTCTTTCAGGGCGAGGCGCCGCTGGTACGCGACAATGTGAAGATAGGTACATTGAGCGTTCCTGTTCCCGTCAACCGCAACGCAAATGAAGCGGTCGATGTTCGCTTTACCTACGATACGTCCGGAGTGCTTGAAGTCATCGCAACGGTCGTCACCAATGGCAAGGCTCATCGACTTGTCATAGAAGGCAATCCGGGCGCTCTTTCGCAAAAAGACATTCTGCAACGCCTGGCAGAACTTGAACGGATCAAAATCCATCCACGCGAAGAAGCGTTTAACGCGGCGCTCGTCGCGCGCATCACGAAAGCTTTTGAAAATGCCTTGGGGCCGCAACGCAAGATGTTGTCGGCATGGCTTGGGGAATTCGAGGCAATCCTTGCCCGGCAACATCCCAAGGAAATCGCCGCAGTGCGATCCCAAATCACGGGAAAACTCGAAGCGTTAGAGAAGTACGATGTTTATTGATGCGTTTTCCATGCTCGGAATATCCGACCGGGAAGACGTCACCGAACGCGAGATCAAGCGCGCCTACGCTACAAAGCTCAAACTAATCAACGTCGATGAGGATCGCGACAGCTTCATTGCATTGCGTCACGCATTCGAGCAGGCGCGCGATCAGGTCAACCGGCGGGAGTATTTCAAGAAAATTACTTCCCCTGACGAGACACAAATTGCCGAAGACACCGACACGCCCGCGTTGAAGAACGTGCCACTGTCCAACGAGAGTCCGCTTCCCGCTATCCTCGAAGCACGCGCTTTGCGGGCCATGGAAGATGATATGGAGACGCTCCTTATCGAAAATATCGAACCAGATGCACCGAAAGAAGCGGCTCCAGCCCGCACGGCTTCAATTGCCACCGAAGCGCCTGCCCTTCGCGCCATGAAAGCTGTCGAGTCGCTTATCACCGAACCAAGAAAATGGCAGAGAATAGACAGCTGGCTGGCAATTCTGGATGGCGAGCTCCTACAGACGATTGATGACATTCAAGAGTTTGAAACCCGCATGCGGACCTATGTTTGCGAACAATCAGGCTTCGGCGAGCGGCAGCGTCCGTCGGCCAAGCCCTGGATGATGCAGCGCTTGCTTGACTTGCTTGACGAACGCTTTGGCTGGACACACAATCGCGGATCAAACTATTGGGAGCGTCAACAGCTTGACTGGTTGCACGCGCTAATCGATCCTGAGACGGCACCCCAATATCGTATGGCGTCCGCGCCGCAACAGGACCCTGAGCCCGAAACGATCGCACCATCGAGCCAAGCCACCGGTTCGGCGCGTCAATCACCTATTTCCGGGTGGGTATGGGTTATGATCATCTTTGTGCTTGTTAAACTTGCTGCCGCGCTTTCTGGCTCAAATGAGCCCGCGAAAACATTCTCACGGCCCGATGCCACACAACAAGTGCCCGCAGGCGTTCTTCGCGACCTCTGTCGTAATCTGTCGTTTGACGAATGTTTCAAAAAGATGAGTGGGATGCCGGAGCCATAGGCCGAAAAATTATCGAGCGGAAATCGGCGGAAAAGATAAACAACCGGTGCAAATGTTGGCCACCGCAGGCCCTACCCAAAGATCTTCTCGCCTTGCTCGTCGACCAACTGCATGCCCTTCTTGATCGAGATGTCGACGGCGTCGTCCAGTCCGGCAAAGCGATCGGCGCGGATGAATTTGTGTTCCTTCATCACGCCGTCGACTTCCTTCGAAACCACGCCGCAGGTCTGGTATTGGCCCCCCTCCGCCTTGTAGGGCGTGGCGCTGATCAAAAATCCCTTGTGCTCAACCTGCTTTGCCGGTGCTGCGCTCTTGGGCTCGCCCCCCTCGCCGCCACCACCGAAAAGACGCTTCAGAAAAGACATGGGGCTTCCTCCAACGGCAATCATCCTGCACCACGTCTCGCGGTGCAGGATGATTTTCAGTACCGTTCCTCAGTCGAACGGGCAAGCGTTCTCGCCAGGGGTCAACCGCGCGATAGCGCTTCCAGGGCTTCAGCGGCGGCTTCCAGGACTGCAATCGCCTCGGCCTGCTTTTCAGCCGGCGCGTCGACGAGATCGCCGAGCGCGGCACGCAGCCGGTGGCGCACGGCGCGGAACTCCTCGCGGGCATCCGAGCGACCCCGTCCACCACGCCGTCCGCCTTCCTCGCCGTCGTCGTTCCAGCCGAACCAGTCCCGCGCTTTCGCCATCTTGCGGCCGAAGCGCTCGAGATGCTCCAGCACGCCGTCGATCATCTCGCGGTTCTCGGCGAGATGCGCCTGGCCCGCCTCGGTGATCGAAAACACCTTCTTGTTGCCGTCGGCGGCTGAAGCCGCATAGCCGGCCTCTTCCAGGAAGGTCAGCGTCGGATAGACGACGCCCGGGCTCGGGCTGTAGATGCCGCTGGTGCGCTCTTCCAGCGCCTTGATGATGTCGTAGCCGTGGCGAGGCGCCTCGGCCAGCAGCGACAGCGTGATCAGCTTGAGATCGCCGTCGGCCAGCATGCGCCCGGCACGAAACATGTCGCCCGGGCCGCCGCGTCCACCGCCACGTCCGCCGTGGCCGAACGGACCAAAGCCGCCGCCCCCTCTTCCACCAAATTTGCCTGCCATGTGCAGGAATGCGCGCTCGGCGCGCTCGCCAAAGGGATGATGTCTGTGCATGAATTGCTCCTTGAGTTATATCTTACGATACATCTTAATTAGGCTTACCCCGCCGACGAGTCAAGATATATCTTACGATGCATCTAAAGGCGGCGCCAGAAGGTTGATTTCGCCGCCGCCGGCAGCTAGAAAGCGCGTGAGGGCCAAAACCTCTCCGTAAGCGTCTGACGTCAAGCAACGCATCCACCCCGGTCTTTCCGGGCAGTTCCGCCGGAAACCCGGCGCAATGGATGCCAAATGCGACGGACCGGATGTTTCAGGAAAATCCAAAAATGACCACGACCCGTAAGCGCGGCAAGCTGCCGGCGCGCTATGCCGCGATCGTCAGTCCGCTGGTGCTGTCGCTGCTGATGACCTTCATCGTCTCGTTCATATCGACGCTGAAAAGCCTTGGACTGCGACCTGATTTGCCGGCTGTCTGGCTCACTGCCTGGGGCCTGTCCTGGCTGGTAGCGTTCCCAACGTTGCTCATGGTGCTGCCGGCGGTGCGCCGCATTGTCGGCTGGCTTTGCGAGCCGGCGTCCCGGTAACGCCCATGACGGTAAGGCCCGCAGATATCTTCGGGCCTTGCCTCGCTACCAGCGGCCCTTGCGCCGGTTCCAGGCATAGAGAAGATCGGCGAAACGATCATAGGCCAAGCGCGTCAGCGGCAGCGCGACCGGATTGCCGAAGAGCGTCGCCAGCCAGCCCTCGCCCGGCGTCGCCCGCCAGACGGCAACCGCGACATCGGCGCCGACCAGCAGCCTGCCTTCGGCATCGGTGGCATGCAGCCGGCGGCGTATGTCCTCCAGCGAGGCGCTGTAGCCAGAGAGCGCCGCCGGTTCGAGGTTGATGTCGCGGAATTCGATCCGCCCGGCCTTGATCGCCTCGATCAGCCGCCGTTTCTGCCGGGTGATGCCGCCATCGCAGACGGGGCAGCGTGTGTTGTACCAGACGGTCAGCGCAGGCTTGGACATGGCGCGACTATCGCCCTGACGGCACGGCCCCGCAATATGACGCCGAGCCGCACGGACCCGCGCCCAGCGCTATCCAAGCGAAGTGACGATCTCGCGATAGGCAAATTCCGGGAAAGCCTTGAGCGTTCGCGTCTTGACGCTGCCACCCGTTGCCAGCATCAGCGCGAAACGAGCAAGCACAGCATCGTCGGGCGCCTCGATAATCGCCACCATGTCATATTCGCCCATAGTCAGGTAAAACGCCTTGAACGAGCCGCCCATGTCGGCCAGTTGCTTCTTGGCGGCATCGAGCCGCTTCGGCGACTCTCGGATATTTCTGGCGCCCTGTTCCGTCCAGTTCATCAGCAGGATGTAGGTTGTCATCACACACCTCCCTCCGGCGCCACGGAGCACGGCTGAGGACATCAGCCTGGGCGGACATCCGGTTTTTCGCCCAGAACATGCATCCGACCAGGCAAGTATCCTCCCGACGGAGATGTGCGACAAGAGCCTTCACCCGGGCAACAAAAAGGGCGCCATCGGCGCCCTTTTCGAATGCTGGTCTGTTGCCGGTATCAGCTGTCGAGGAAGCTCCTCAGCTTGCGGCTCCGGCTCGGGTGCTTGAGCTTGCGCAGCGCCTTGGCTTCGATCTGGCGGATACGCTCGCGCGTCACCGAGAACTGCTGGCCGACTTCTTCCAGCGTGTGGTCGGTGTTCATGCCGATGCCGAAGCGCATGCGCAGCACCCGCTCCTCGCGCGGCGTCAGCGAGGCGAGCACCCGCGTTGTGGTCTCGCGCAGATTGGCTTGGATCGCCGCATCGATCGGCAGGATCGCCATCTTGTCCTCGATGAAATCGCCCAGATGCGAATCCTCTTCGTCACCCACAGGGGTTTCGAGCGAGATCGGCTCCTTGGCGATCTTCAACACCTTGCGCACTTTTTCGAGCGGCATTGCGAGCTTTTCTGCCAGTTCCTCCGGCGTCGGCTCGCGGCCGATTTCATGCAGCATCTGGCGCGACGTGCGCACGATCTTGTTGATCGTTTCGATCATGTGCACCGGGATGCGGATGGTGCGCGCCTGGTCGGCAATCGAACGCGTGATCGCCTGCCGGATCCACCATGTCGCATAGGTAGAGAACTTGTAGCCGCGGCGGTATTCGAATTTGTCGACCGCCTTCATCAAGCCGATATTGCCTTCCTGGATCAGGTCGAGGAACTGCAGGCCGCGATTGGTGTATTTCTTGGCGATGGAAATGACGAGGCGCAGGTTGGCCTCGACCATTTCCTTCTTGGCGATAGCGGCTTCGCGCTCGCCCTTCTGCACCTGGTTGACGATCTTGCGGAATTCCAGGATCGAGATCGCCGTCTCGGTGGCGAGATTCTGGATTTCCGAACGCAGATCCTTGATCGCGTCCTTCTCGTTCTTGGTGAATTCCTTCCAGCCGCGCGAGGTCAGGTTGCCGATCGAGCGCGTCCAGTTCGGGTCGAGCTCGGAGCCCTGATATTCCTTGAGGAACTCCTCGCGGCGCACGCCATAGCTTTCGGCCAAGCGCAGCAGCTTGCCTTCGTTCTGCACCAGCCGCTTGTTGATGTCGTAGAGCTGCTCGACCAGCGCCTCGATGCGCGCCGTGTTGAGCGACAGCGACTTCACCGCCTTGATCAGCTGGTCCTTCAGCTCCTTCAGGCGGCGGTCCTGGCTTGGCGACAGCGTGCCGGTCGCGGCCAGACGGTTCTCGACCTGCTGGTCCTGCAGCTTGCGCAGCTTCTTGTAGGTGTCGGCGATGACGTCGAGCGTCTCCATCACCTGCGGGCGCAGTTCCGCTTCCATCGCCGCCAGCGACAGGCTCGCCTCGTCCTCGTCTTCCTCGTCGTCATCGACTAGGCCGCGCGTGTCGGCGCCGACATTGGTGATGTCGTCTTCCTCGTCGCGTCCACGCCTCGGCTTGTCCTCGGCCTTGGGCGCCTCCTCGATGCGCTCGACCACCGGCGCCTGCTTGGCTTCGGGGCCGGCATAGGTGGCTTCGAGGTCGATGATCTCGCGCAGCAGGATCTTGGATTCGTTGAGCTCGTCACGCCAGATGATAATGGCCTGGAAGGTCAGCGGGCTTTCGCAGAGACCCGCGATCATCGTCTCGCGGCCGGCCTCGATGCGCTTGGCGATCGCGATTTCGCCCTCGCGCGACAGGAGCTCGACCGAGCCCATCTCGCGCAGATACATGCGCACCGGGTCATCGGTGCGGTCGGTCGGCTCTTTCTTGGTGGTCGTAGCGGCGACGGCGGTGCCGGTCTGCTCGGCCAGTTCGTTGGCGTCTTCCTCGGCGTCGGCATTGCTGTCGGCGGCCTCGGGCTCCTCGCTCTGATCGTCGTCCTCGACCACGTTGATGCCCATGTCGGACAGCATCGCATTGATGTCTTCGATGCGATCCGGATCGGTCTCTTCCGACGGCAGCACCGCGTTCAGTTCGTCGAGAGTCACATAGCCGCGCTTCTTGGCGGCCTTGATCATCTTCTTGACAGCATCATCGGAAAGGTCGAGCAGAGGCCCATCGGTGGCGCCTTCACGTTCGGTCTCGACCTCTTCCTTTTCCTTTGTCGCCATAGTCTTTATCTTCTCCTAGCGGCCGAGCATCGAAGCCGCGTAGCTGCCGCACCGGTCAAACTACATGCGCTGGTGGCGCTTAACCGGGCCGGTAACCGAATCAACTCTTTTGTTTGTTCATATCGTGCCCCCAAAACCGGTTTTCACTTTTGGGCGATATGCATTAAGTCCAGATTAACCCTGATATCTGTGGCAGGCTGACAGCCTGTCCAGTGATCAGCACCTCGCGTCAGTGCATTTCCATCGACGCCGGCACGGGTTAAGGTTTCGAATCGTCCTGATTCCGTCATTCTGCCAGAAGGTCAAGCGCCTCTCGCATGATTCGCATCAAAAAAGCGAATCAATTACCCGACTTAGAGGCGTCGATTCGACGCGCAGCACGTACATCATCCATTCTTGCGCAGGTTTCGACCTACACGCGCCCACCCCTGCCCGAGGACACACCGAAGCCTTCGATCAGCGCTTCCGTTGCTTGTACATCACGGAATTGCGCCTGAATCTCGATGAGGTGCCGGTAGTTTTCGTCAGTGGGATCGCTGGCGAGCGCTGCTTCCGCCTGTTTCAGCTCCTTATGTAAGGTGCGCGCGCTGCGCTGCAAGTGCAGCGCCTGGTTGAAGGCGTCGCGGGCATCGTCAAGCGCTGCGGTTTCCAGCGCGGGCCATTGCCTGGCCCGTTGGATGAGCGCCACGGCGCGCCCCCAGATATCGCTGCAGCCGGCACGTTCGATGGTGGCGATCACCGCGCTACGGTCATTGGCCATGTCGTGCGCCATCGCATCGAGGATGGCGGCGTGCAGCCGCTGCAGATCGGTGTTGGCGAGATCGAGGAACTCGACATGGGCGAAGTTCTCGTCGATCAGCGCCGGATGGTTGACGAGGGCTACGATGATCGTCGCCTCGCGCACCGACATCATCTCGCCACCGCGTTTGACCATGGCGGAGCGGCCGAGGCTTTCGGTGATCGCGGCGCGCGCGCCTGCCCCGCTGCCTTTGGCGAACTGTCCGCCGGGTGCGGGCGTTTTGCCCTGCCCCGGTTTCCAGTCCTGGCGACCTTGCCGCACTTCGCGCTGGGCGCTGAAGAAGGTCAGCTCCCGCTCGCGCATCCACTGCTGGTAGTGGTAGCGCTGGCTCTCATCGCGGATGCGGCTGGTCAGTTCGCGTAGCGTCTTTGTCAGCCCCGCCCGCCGCTCCGGCGTGTCGAAGACGCCACCGGATGTCTCACGCATCCACAACAAATCAGCGAGAGGCCGCGCTTCCGCCAGCACGGCACGAAACGCGTCCGGCCCTTCTGCCTTGACCAGATCGTCGGGATCCTTGCCCTCCGGCAACAGCGCAAAGCGCACCGACCGCCCGGCCTGCACCGACGGCAGCGCGAGATCCGCGGCGCGCCACGCCGCCTTCAGCCCGGCCTGGTCGCCGTCGAAGCACAGCATCGGCTCAGGCGCCATGCGCCACAGAAGTTCGAGTTGGTTTTCGGTGAGCGCGGTGCCGAGCGGCGCCACGGCATTCTCGAAGCCGGCCTGCGCCAGCGCAATCACGTCCATATAGCCTTCGACGGCAATCACCGTGCCGCCTTTCGCCAGCGCTTTGCGGGCGCGGGCGAAATTGTAGAGCACGTTGCCCTTGTGGAAGAGCTCCGTGTCGGGCGAATTCATGTATTTGGCCAGCGCATCGGGTGCCAGTGCGCGGCCGCCAAAGGCGATGATCTTGCCGCGCGAATCCGGGATCGGGAACATGATGCGATCGCGGAACCAGTCATAGGAGACCGGGATGTCGTCGCCATGACGCACCAGCCCGCAGGCCTCGATGTCGGCCTTGGGCACGCCCTTGGCGGCAAGATGTTCCTTCAGCGCATTGCGGCTGTCGGGCGCAAAGCCCAGCCGGAACGATTGCTGCGTCGCCGGCGTCAGCCCGCGATCCCTGAGATAGGCGCGGGCTTTTGCACCCTCCGGTCCTTGCAGCCGCTCCTGGAAGAAGGCAGTCGCCATCTCCATGACATCGGTCAGGCTGGCGCGTTCCTTCTCACGCTGTTCTTCCCGCTCGTCGCGCACCGGCATCGGCACGCCGGCCATGTCGGCGATCTTCTCGACCGCTTCGGGAAAGCTTAATCCGTCGAGCTCGGTCAGGAACTTGAAATGATCGCCCGACACCGAACAGCCGAAACAGTGATAGCGGCCCTTCTTGTCCTCGCAGTGGAAGGAGGGGCTCTTTTCGCCATGGAACGGACAACAGGCCCAATAGTCGCCGCGCGAGGCGTTGGTCTTCTTCCTGTCCCATGCGACGCGCTGGCCGATGACCGATGAAATCGGCACACGGTCGCGTATCTCATCGAGAAAGGCGGGCGGAAAGCGCATTGGGGAACTCGTTTGTCCCTCATATAATCATGCGCGCGGAATCCGACGACCCCTATTGCGGACCATACCCGGTTTCCACAGCCAAAAAGCCCGGTTTCTACAGCCAAAAGAAAGGCGGCCGTTTCGGGCCGCCTCCTTTCAAGTCTCGGCATTGCGCCGGCGAGGCCGGGCTTACTGCGCGGCAACGGCGCCGAAGATGATGCCGGACAGGACGCCGACCAGAACATAGTCGTTGCCGACGCGGATCCATTCCTGGCCGCGGCCGGGGCGATGCAGGCCATAGCGGCCATAATCGCGGATCGGCTGGTGCCGCTTCCAGCTGGAATATTTCTGGCCATTGCGCCAATGGCTGCGCTTGACGACCACCGTCTTCTTCACGACGCGCTTCCTGACATCGACATGCTTGCCGGGCCTCTGCCAGTCGACCCGCGTGTAATTCGACTGCGGTGCGACCGGTGCGTTCACCGGTGCGGCCTGGCCGGTAAGCGAAGTGGCGGCCAGCATCGAGAAAGCGAGGGCGGGAAGAACAACACGTTTCATAGCGGGGCTCCTTGGTTGTCGATGCCTAGGGAATAGCCCCCGAAGGATGAACCGAAACTGAACACTAGCCTTACATTTACATAATGAAATCCTGTGCTTATCCTGGATATTTGAACATCATCGCAAAGGCGATTGCCGGGAGTCCGGCAAATCGGACGATCCGCTCCCATCGCCAGGGATCCGCCATGCAACCATTTGCGCATCCGTCCATTTTCCGACACGCCCTGTCGCGCCGCGACGGCTCTTGAAATCGACAAGATTTTATTATCCGGCTAAAATATTCCGGATATTGTTCAGGACTGTCATGACCATGATTCGCAGCCCCGTTTTCCTCCCTGCACTGCGCGCCCTCCGCGTCGCGGTAGCTGTCTGCGTGCGGGTTTCGAAGTGAGCGGCTCCGTCGTCCTGCTGCATCTGGCGGGCTCGGTGGCGCTGATGCTGTTTGCCACCCGCATGGTCAAGACAGGCGTCGAGCGCGCCTATGGCGACGTGCTGCGTCACCGGCTGCGCTCCACCATGCGCAATCCGATCATGGCGGTGCTGGCTGGCTGCGGCCTGTCGATCGCACTGCAGAGCTCGACCGCCGTCACGCTTCTCGTCGGCTCCTTCGCCGGCGCCGGCATCGTCTCGGGCATGTCGGGCCAATTGGCGGTGCGCGGCGCCGAGATCGGCTCGGCGCTGGTGGTCAAGCTCTTGACCTTCGATCTGACGCTGCTGGTGCCGATCTGCCTCGTCGCCGGCACGGTCATGTTCATGGCCACCGAGCGGCGCGACTGGCGCCAGTTCGGCCGCATCCTGGTCGGCATCGGCCTTCTGGTACTGTCGCTGGAGATGATCGGCCAAGCCTCGGAGCCCCTGCGCCAGAGCACGCTGATGCCGCTCATCATCGAATATTTCTCCAGCGACTACGTCACCGCCTATCTGCTCGCCGCGCTCGTCACCTGGCTGTTCCACTCCTCGATCGCCGCCGTGCTTTTGATGGTCACGCTGGCCGGCCGCGGCTTCATCCCGCCCGAACTCGGCATCGTGCTGGTGCTCGGCGTCAATCTCGGCTCGTCGATCATCGCGCCGCTGCTCACCCGAAGTGCCGAACCTGGCGTGCGCGTCGTGCCGATCGGCAATCTGTTGATGCGCGGCATGGGCTCGCTGATGATGCTGATCCTGTTCATGACGCTGAAGCCGCCGGTCGCCTTCCTCGGCGCCACCGTGCCCGACCAGATCGTCAACGCCCACATCCTGTTCAATGTGCTGATCCTGCTCGCCGGCCTGCCGCTTGCCAGCCTGATCTATCGTGCCTCTGAGAAGATCGTCGCAATGGGCACCAAGCCAGCGCCGGCTACAGAGCTCGATGTGGTCGAACTCTCCGCCCTCAACGACGGCGCGCTCGACGTTCCGAGCCAGGCGCTGGCCAACGCCACCCGCGAGGTGGTGCGCGTCTGCGAGACGGTCGAGATCATGCTCAAGCGCATCATCGAGCTGTATGAAAGCGCCGACGGCGACAAGATCAAGGCGCTGGCCGCCCTTGACGACCGCGTCGACAGGAAGCACGCGGCGATCAAGCTCTATCTGGCCAAATTGACCAGGAACTCGCTCACAGAGGACGAGGCGCTGCGCTGCCAGGAGCTGATAGGCGCCTGCGTCAAGCTCGAGCAGGTCGGCGACATCATCGTGCGCAACATGCTGGTGCATGTGAAGAAGAAGTTCGAGCGCGGGCTGGAGTTCACGCCCGAGGGCTGGAGCGAGCTGCTCGCCTTTCACACCTCGGTGCTGGCCAATGCCAGGCTTGCTTTCAACGTGCTGGTGTCGCGCGACCCTGAGACCGCCCGCCAGCTGGTGCTGGAAAAGGACCGGCTGCGCGACCGCGAAAAGGAAACCAGCGCCAGCCATTTCGTGCGCCTGCGCGACGGCACCGCCAAGAGCGTCGAAACAAGTTCCATCCACCTCGACACCATCCGCGACCTGAAGCAGATCAACTCGCTGCTGGCGTCGATGGCCTACCCGGTGCTGGAAGAGCGCGGGTTGCTGGGTGGGTCGCGGTTGAAGGCAAGCTGATCAAGAAAACCTAAAGCGGCGTCGATAATTTCTGCATTGCCCACGAACCCCATCCATGGTTTGAGGCGACCTTATCCGAGGATCGCTTCCGCCATGCTCCCGCTCATTGCCCTGTTCATTGCCGCCTTTGCTTTCGGCACCACCGAATTCGTCATCGCCGGTGTATTGCCGCAAGTGGCCGACGGCCTTGGCGTTTCGATCCCGACTTCCGGCTATCTCGTCTCCGGCTACGCCGGCGGCATCGCCGTTGGTGGGCCATTGCTGGCGCTCGCCACCAAGGGCATTTCCCGCAAGACGCTGCTGCTTTGCCTGACCGTCGCCTTCACCATCGGCCAGGCCGCTTGCGCGCTGGCGCCCGATTTTACCTCGATGCTGCTCTTGCGCATTGCGGTCGCCGTCGCACACGGCGCCTATTTCGGCGTCGCCATGGTAGTGGCTGTCGGCCTCGTGCCCGAGGACAAGCGCGGCATGGCCGTGGCTGTGATCCTCTCCGGCCTCACCGTATCCAATGTCATCGGCGTGCCGGCCGGCACCGCAATCGGCAATCTCTGGGGCTGGCGCGCCACCTTCTGGGTGATGTGCGCGCTGGGCGTGGTAGCCTTTGCCGCCATGGCTGCGCTTTTGCCGCGCACGACAGGCGCATCAAGGCCATCCGCCAGTCTTGGCAGCGAGGTTCGCGTGCTGGCGCGCCAGCAAGTCTGGACCTCGCTGATCCTGATGCTGACGTTGATGATCGGCCAGTTCGGCCTGTTCACCTACATCACCCCGACACTGCTTGAGGTGACCCATCTCGACGAGAGCCTGATCCCCTGGGTGCTGCTGCTCAACGGCGTCGGCGCCACCGTCGGTGTGTTTCTCGGCGGCAAGCTTTCCGATTGGAAGCTGATGCCGTCGCTGATCACCATGCTTGCGCTGCAGGCGGTGATGTTGGGCGTGATCTATGCCGTCAGCCCCTACCCCGTGCCGATGGTCATCGCCATCGTTATCTGGGGTGGCCTCAACTTCGCCATAGGCACGCCGATCCAGACCCGCATCCTGGCCTGGACGGCGGACGCCTCCAACCTCGCCTCCTCGCTCATCCCCTCCGGCTTCAATGTCGGCATCGCGCTCGCCGCGTCGCTGGGCGCTGCCATGCTCAATGCCGGCTACGGCTATCGCAGCCTGCCGGTTGTGGGCGCTGCCGCCATGCTGGTGGCGGTGGTGGTGGCACTTGCCTCCTACATCTGGGAGGGGCGCAGCCGGGCAGCGCCGCCGCTGCCGGCACCGGCCGAATAGCGTCGGACTACAAATCGATCCGGAACAACAAACTCTCGGCGCCGCCATACGCGGCGTCCTTGATGAACGGACCGACCACACGGCCGCCATTGGCCAGCACCACCTTCTGCGAGGCCGGATTGTCGAGGTCGGTGGTGAGCTCGACATATGGCAAACCAACAGCCCTCGCCTCGTCCAGCATCAGCCGCAGCGCCTCGGTCGCATAGCCTCGTCCGCGCTTCCACGGCACCACGGCATAGCCGATATGGCCGAGCACATGCGACGGCAGTGCGGCCGTACCGGGCTGCCAGCGAAAGCCGATCGAGCCGGCGGCCTCGCCGTCCCAGATCCAGCGCCGGAAGCCCGGCAGCCGCGGCACTGTCGTGCCGTCCGGCAAGGTAATCGGGCCTCCTTTGGCCTCGGGATCGTCGAGGCTGGCAAGGAACGCCGCGGGATCCTCGTCGATCGCCGCAAGTTGCTCGCGCGTCGCTTCCATCAGCCGGACATTGTCCGGCGACCAGCCGCGCTCGAGCGCCGCCTTGTAGGAGGGCAGATGTTCGAGCGTGGGTTTGACGATTTCGATTATGGTGGGTCTCTCCGGCAGGTCAAGGCTTGGCTCGCTTAAGCCGGTGCGGACCGTTTCTTGCCCAGAGGTAATGCCCCTGCTCTCCTTCGCCATTGAAGTGGTGTCGGCTCCTACTGCAGCAGGCCTTTGACGATGCCGCTGGCCTTGCCGAAATCCATCTGGCCGGCATATTTCTGCTTCAGCACAGCGATCACCTTGCCCATGTCCTTTTGGCTGGCGGCACCGGTAGCAGTGATCGCCTCGCGCGCCGCAGCTGTTACGGCGGCGTCGTCCAGCTGCGTCGGCAGGAAGCCGCGGATGATCTCCATCTCGCCACGCTCCTGCGTGGCCAGATCCGGGCGCTTGCCGTCCTCGAACGCCTTGGCCGATTCCTCGCGCTGCTTCACCATCTTGGCCAGGATCTGCAGGATCTCCTCGTCGCTGGCGGGGTCCTTGGTCGAGCCGCGATTGGCGATGTCGCGGTCGTGGATGGCGGCCTGGATCAGCCTGAGCGTCGGCAGCCGGTGCTTGTCCTGCGCCTTCATCGCGCTTTTCAGGGATTCGGCGATTTTTGCGCGCATGATGCTTTCTCCTTCGAACGGCGCGGACAATAACCGCGGCCCATCCGCAAAGCAAACGCGCCAAAGCCCTGATATCGTTCGACGAAACAAATGCTCGCCGTTTTTGGCACGGGCATCATTGACCGCTCTGGCGCCTTCCCCTATGTACTCGGCCTTGCACAAGACAAAGAATTGATGCGCGCAGGCTCGAGAGATCGGCCGCGCCGTTTGCTGCGCAGATGGCCCGCCATCGAAGCGCGCAGCGTGACAGGAGCGTCGCCATGGCCGAGATGACCCCCGAACTGACCCCGCCTTGGGCAACCGAAAAGCCGACCGCCGTCCTGGTGCTGGCCGACGGCACCGTCATCGAGGGTCGCGGCCTCGGCGCCACCGGTTCCGCCGTTGCCGAAGTCTGCTTCAACACCGCGCTCACCGGCTACCAGGAAATTCTCACCGACCCGTCCTATGCCGGCCAGATCGTCACCTTCACCTTCCCGCATATCGGCAACATCGGCACCAATGACGAAGACATCGAGGACTTGAACCCGGTCGCCCGTGCCGGCGCCGTTGGCGCGGTGTTCAAGGCCGATGTCACCAACCCGTCCAACTACCGCGCCGACACCGGGCTGGACCAGTGGCTGAAGAAGCGCGGCATCGTCGCGCTGTCGGGCATCGACACCCGGGCGCTGACCGCGCTGATCCGCGAAAAGGGCATGCCCAATGCCGTCATTGCGCACGCGCCCGACGGCATCTTCGACCTCGACGATTTGAAGCGGCGGGCCGCCGCCTGGTCGGGCCTGATCGGGCTTGACCTCGCCAAGGAAGTCACCTCGGGCCAGTCCTCGGTCTGGAGTGAAACGCCCTGGGTGTGGAACGAAGGCTTTGGCGAACAGGCCGAGCCGTCGATGCACGTCGTCGCCATCGACTACGGCGTCAAGCGTAACATCCTTCGCCTGCTTTCCGGCCTCGGCGCCAAGGTCACCGTGGTTCCGGCCGGCACCGGCTCGGAAGAGATCCTGGCCATGCAGCCCGACGGCATCTTCCTCTCCAACGGGCCCGGCGACCCGGAAGCCACCGGCGACTACGCCGTGCCGGTCATCCAGAACCTGCTGAAGACCGACATCCCGGTATTCGGCATCTGCCTCGGCCACCAGATGCTGGCCCTGGCGCTCGGCGGCAAGACCGCCAAGATGCACCAGGGCCATCACGGCGCCAACCACCCGGTCAAGGATCACACCACCGGCAAGGTCGAGATCGTCTCGATGAACCACGGCTTTGCCGTCGATGCCGACTCGCTGCCAGATGGCGTCGAGGAAACCCATGTCTCGCTGTTCGATGGCTCGAACTGCGGCATCGCGCTGACCGGCCGTCCGGTGTTCTCGGTCCAGCATCACCCCGAGGCTTCGCCCGGTCCGCAGGACTCGCATTATCTGTTCCGCCGTTTCGTCAATCTGATCCGCGAAAAGCGCGGCGAGGAACTGCTGGCCGAACGGGCCTGAGCCCTCTATGTACCAGTGATAATATCGCTTAACCTCGAGCGATAAATCTGCGATATTGCGCGAGTGAAGACGATCATCCTCTCGGTGTCGGCAGCTCGCGATCTCGACAACCTGCCGGCCGATGTCCGCGAGCAGGTCTCTGAAGGTTTGAACACTTATGCCATCAGCGGGCGTGGCGATGTAAAACGTCTTGCCGGCCGAGACGGTTACAGACTTCGGATCGGTCGCTACCGCGTTATATTTGATGAAGATCGCACGACAATCCTAGCGATCTACATCGGCAAGCGCGAAACGACGACCTACAGCCGGCCATAGGACAGCACATCATGAACGCTCCGCAAATCATAAGGACTTCAACCGGGGAAGAACTGGTCGTCATCCCGAAGGCTGACTACGAGGCATTGCTGCATGCCGCCGAAGAAGCCAGAGAAGACGCTGCGGATGTGGCGATCTACGATGAGCGGAAGGCCGAGTTCAAAACTGAAAAGCCCCTGCCCGCCGAGGTGACCATGGATATTTTGCGAGGTTCCAGCCGGCTCAAGGCGCTGCGCAACTGGCGCAAGCTGACGCAGGCCGAGTTGGCTGATGCCATCGGAGTCAGCCAGGGCTTCCTGTCGGACCTTGAATCCAATCGCCGCAAGCCATCGGCGCAAACCAGCACCATGCTGTCGAAGGCATTGGACGTGCCCAGCGAATGGATCGAAGCCTAGTATCTGACCTTACGCCACCGGCCGGCCTTCGCTGGCCTCCAGTATGGCGAACCATTGCTGGCGGTCGAGGCTGATCTCCAGCGCCTTGACCATGGCGGCCAGCCGCTCGGGCTTCATCGTGCCCAGCACCGGCGCCAGCCGCGCCGGATGACGCAGCAGCCAGGCGATGGCGACGGCGGCGAGGTCGCCGGCGCCGATCTCGGCAGCCACCGCCGCGATTGCCGCCCTGACCCGCGCCTCGCGCCCTTCCTTGCCGGTGAACAGCAAGCCGCCGCCGAGCGGTGACCAGACCATCGGCGCATAACCATGCCTATGCGCGTGATCGAGGCTGCCATCGGTCAGCGCATTGGTTTTCAGCACCGACATCTCGATCTGATTGGTGGCCAAGGCAAATGGCAGCCGCGAAGCCAGAAGGTCNATAACCATGCCTATGCGCGTGATCGAGGCTGCCATCGGTCAGCGCATTGGTTTTCAGCACCGACATCTCGATCTGGTTGGTGGCCAAGGCAAACGGCAGCCGTGAAGCCAGAAGGTCGAACTGCGACGGCGTGAAGTTGGAGACCCCGACCGCCCTCACCTTGCCTGACTTGACCAGCCCGGCAAGGGCCGCCGCCGTCTCGTCGGCATCCATCAGCGGATCCGGCCGGTGCAGCAGCAACAGGTCGAGATAGTCAGTGCCGAGATTGGCGAGCGAACGGTCGACCGAGGCCGCAATATGGGCCGCACTGGTGTCGTAATGCTTCAGCCGGTTCTGAGGCCGGTTGGCCGATGCCAGAATGATGTCGCATTTCGAGATCAGCTCGATGCTGTCGCGCTTGCCCTTCCAGCGCGACAAGCCGGCGCCAAAGGCAGCTTCCACCTGGTAATGCCCGTAAATATCGGCATGGTCGAAGCTGGTAAGGCCGAGATCGACCGCAGTGCCGATCAGCCGCGCGACCTGATCGGCGTCCGGGCGCGCGGCGCTGTCGAGCAGGCGCCAGCGCCGAACACCAGCCGCGACAGCGACAAACCGTCGTTGGTCAGCTTTATGCGGCTGTCATGGCTCATATCTGGGCTCCATCTTCCGCAGCGCCGGTGGCAACGCTTTTCACCGCCGTCGGCCTCGCAACTTTCGTTACAAAGACAATGACGGCAAGCGTCAGGAAGCACGCGCCAACCAGATAGGGCGCGCCGCCGAACACCACGGGCGCATTCGGCCCGGTGAACCAGGAAAAGATCGCGGTGTACAGCAGCGGCGTGATGATCGAGGTGATCGAGAAGATCGACGTCATCGCGCCCTGCAATTCGCCTTGCGCCGATGGCGGCACCTTGGCGGCGGCGAGGCTTCTCAGCGGCGGATCGGCCAGTGCTTCCAGGCAGCCGACGACGATCACCGCATAGATCATCCAGCCTTGCGAGGCGAAGGCATAGCCGAAGGCGCTGGCCGCCGTGAAGGTCAGGCCGATCACCGCCGTCTTCCACTCGCCAAGTTTGGGGATCACGCGCGGCAGCACCGTCGCCATGACGATCGCCCCACACAGGCCGAAGGCGCCGAGCGAGAAGCCGATCTGCTGCTCGCTCCAGCCATAGCGGTAGTTGGACACGAACGACCACACCGCCGGATACATCATGTGGCCGAGCGTCATCAGGAAGAAGGCGAGCCCGATCCAGCCGATGCCCTGATATTGGCGCATCTGCAGCAGCGTGCCGACCGGGTTGGCGCGTTTCCACTCGAAGCGGCGGCGGTGCTTTTCATCGAGCGTTTCAGGCAGGAAGAACATGGCGATGAGGAAGTTCACGAAGGCAAGCCCGGCGGCAAAGTAAAACGGCACCCGCGGCCCGAACGTGCCGAGCAGCCCGCCCAGCACCGGCCCAATGACGAAGCCGACGCCGAAGGCGATGCCGAGCAGACCGAAATTCTTCGCCCGATTGTCGTCGTTCGAGATGTCGGCAATGAAGGCCGACGTCGTCGAATAGCTGGCGCCCGAAATGCCGGCCAGCACGCGGCCGATGAACAGCATCGGATAGGACCAGGCGATGGCGCAGATCAGATTGTCGATCGAGAATGTTAGCACCGAGGCAAGCAGGATCGGCCGCCGCCCGAAGCGGTCGCTCAACCCGCCCATGATCGGCGCGAAGAAGAACTGCATCGCGGCATAGACGAAGAACAGCCAGCCGCCCTCGATCGCCGCTTCGCTGATGCCGACGACAGAAAGCTCCCTGAGAAAGGCCGGCAGCACCGGCATGATCATGCCGAAGCCGATAATGTCGAGCAGCAGCGTGGTGAAGACGAGCGCAAGGCCCCGCCTGGCGGTTTTGGGGTCGATCATGATGGCGTCTGCTCCCTGGGACCGCCCTTGGGCGGGCGCCCGTTATAGGCGAGGCGTCACTTTGGAACAATAGGAGAACGCCTCAGGCGTTCTCCTCCTGACATCTGTTGCCGGTGGTGAATCGGCCCGCCGACGGATGCGCTTTGAACCGCGGTCGGCTGGAACTTGCGAGCGCCTCAAACCGGACCGGTCAGCGTGTTGCAATCCGACAGCTTGCCGCTCTTGTAGCCGCGCGCCAGCCAGGTCTGCCTTTGCTGCGACGTCCCGTGGTTGAAGCTTTCCGGAACGACATAGCCCTGCATCTTCTTCTGCAGCGTATCGTCGCCGATCTGCTTGGCGGCGTTGAGCGCCTCTTCGATGTCGCCCTGTTCCAGAATGCCCTTCTGCGCGGTGAAATGCGCCCAAACGCCGGCGAAGCAGTCGGCCTGCAGCTCGATGCGCACCGACATCTGGTTGGCTTCCGCCTCACCCATCGACTGCCGCATCTGGTTGAACTTGGGCAGGATGCCGGTGAGGTTCTGCACATGGTGACCGACTTCATGCGCGATCACATAGGCCTGGGCGAAATCGCCCGAGGCGCCGAACTGCTGGTCGAGCTGCTGGAAGAAGGTGGTGTCGAGGTAGACCTTGTGGTCGCCGGGACAATAGAACGGTCCGGCTGCCGTCGAGGCGGAGCCGCAGGCCGAGCGGATCTGGCCGCTGAACAGCACAAGCTTCGGGTCCTCGTATTTCAGGCCCTGCGACTGGAAGATGCCGGTCCAGGTCTCTTCGGTCTCGGCCAGCACGGTCGCCACGAACTGCTTCATCTCGTCGGAAGCAGGCGTGCCAGCGCCGTCGTCCTGGCCGCCGCTGTTGTCGGTGATCTGGCCACCGCCACCCGGCAGCACGCCGCCGCCCTCGCCAGTGCCCAGGATCTGCGACGGATCGAAGCCGAAATACCATCCGGCCAGCACCACGAGGACGACCAGCAGGATGCTGCCGCCGCCGCCGGTGCGGCCGCCGATCGGGATGCGGAACTGGCCAGGGCTGCCGCCGCCGAAACCACCACCGCCGCCGCTGTCGCTGCGCTCGTCCTCGACATTGTCACTCTGACGGCGGCCCTTCCAGAGCATGGCAACTCCCCGTATGCAAATTTTCGGCTGGCCTGGCCGATGTCGTGGCCCAGTCCGACCCAACAGACAATTATCGCAATGGTTGCGCCAAGTCACAGTATTTTTCGTGGCAGCGGCATCGCGTTCGCACTCTGGTCCAGGCGGCATGCGTGCTGTAGCATCCGGTTCGAACGGGGGTGTCGGGGACTTGCGGACGATCGGTCGATTTCTGCTGCTGGCGGTGGTGCTATGCCTCGGCCCGTCGCCGGCGCGCGCCGTGACGCTCGATTCCAGCGTCGCCGTAACCGATTCCGAGACATTGCAGGCGCTTGAGCGTGGCGGCCTCTCGATCAGCCGCCTGCTCGGCCCGGCGCTGGGTCTCACGCGCGAGGTCGACAATCGCGGCCTGTTTTCGGTGCGCGCGCTGACCCCTGTCCGCAACGCCGTCAAGCAGGAGATCGCCGACGAGCCTGCCAATAGCCCCGATCCTTACGTCGCGGCCATGGCCAAGTCGAAGGACACCAGCCAGAAATTCAACCCGAAATACATCGACGATGACGGCTCGACGCTCGACCTGACCGGCATCGTCAACCGCATGGACCGCGGCTATCTCGGCCACACCGAATGCGGCGAGATCAGGCTGATCTACCGCTTCCACTATTCGGTGGCGGAGAAGCCCACGAAGGGAAAGACAGCGCAACGCATCTCGTCGCGGCTGCCGCTGACCATGAGTCTGGTCTTCAACGCCAGGCCCGGCGAGGCTCGCCCCCGCGCTTCGAGAGACCGTCCAAGCGCCACCGCCATTTCCTGTGCCGAAATCGCCAAGCGCTGGCTCGCCGCCGGCCAGAAGAACCTTGCGCCCGAGCAACTGGCAGCCTGGCTGCGCTCCGACGAAGGGCCGCTCTCCAACGCCATGCTGAATTCGTCGCAGATCATGCGGCTTGAGCTGAACATGCAGGTTCTCCGGCTGTCGGCCTCGAGCCGCCGCGACTTCGGCGGCCACGCCGAATATCTCCTCAAGATTTTCAAATGGGACCCAACGACGTCCACCTTCCAGGAATCGAAGATGGAGAACCAGATCGACCGGAAAGTGGTTCTGGCCGACCGGCCGGCCTTCGCCAAATGGCTGCTGACCGACCGCAACCTCTACGACCTCGATCGCGGCCGGCTGGTCATCGACGACAAGTTCCTGGCGACAAGCGCCGTCTCGGTCGCACCCGGCGGCATGGCCAGATCGCAAAACAACATCGCCTATGGGCTGCTCGATGACAGCGATATCGACGAGGCGCTGAAGAATTATGTCGCCAGGGGCAACACGCTGCGCAGCGTGAAATCGGTGGCCGGCTTCAATCTGCGTCTCAACGAAATGACCTGCACCGGCTGCCACCAGACGCACGGCATTGCCGGCTTCCATTACACCGGCGCCGATCCGGCCAGCGAGCCGCGCCGCAACGCCGTCTTCGTCCCCGGCTCGGCGGTGTTCTTCGCCGACCTGCCGCGCCGCCGCGCGATCGTCGAGGACTTCGCCACAGGCGGCCATCCGGATTTCTCCCGCGGCTTCGCCGCCCGTCCGGACGCCAAACTCGCCGAAGCGCTGAAAGGCACCGATCTCTACAATGGCTGGGGCTCGATCTGCTACAGCGGCGAGGATGCCAGCTTCAAGGACTGGAGCTGCGGCGAAAGCCTGCGCTGCGCCGGCGTCCATGAAAGCGACATCCATCCGGGCTTCGGCACCTGCGTCAGCGAGGCGGCCACCGCAGTCGGCGACCCCGTCGAGTTCGGCGAGATCAAGATGTCGAGCTGGGGCAGCGACAAATATTGCCGCCTGTCGCCGGCCACCGCAAAAGCCTGCGCCATCGATCCGGCGCGCGACAAGAAACCGGTAATCAAGCTCGCTGGCTATGGCGCGGCGCGCCAACGCTACGACAACCCCGAGCAGAAGACCGGTGGCTTTCCCGGGGGCATGCTGCGCAAGGCAAGCTGCGACAAGCTTCCCGACGAGGCGACTTGCGGCCGCCTCGCCAAGACCGGTTTCAACGACTGCATCGCGTCGGGCAAGGACCACAAATTCTGCACCAAGGAATTCACCAAGACCGCCGGCCTGCGCGCCTGCGGCAAGGCGCATCCCTGCCGCGAGGACTATATCTGCACCGCCGGCTACGACGATTTGGCCGCAGCCAAGCCTGGCAAGGGCTCCTGCATTCCGCCCTATTTCATATTCCAGTTCCGCGTCGACGGCCATCCGCGCAGTTGGGTGCAGGACACCGAGGAATGAGCGGCAGGTTGCCGCTTGCGAACAGAACTCAGATCTTCTGCTTGGTGCCGGCGCTTTTGCCGTCCGAGCTTTTGGAGCGTTCCTCGAAACGCGCGGCGCCCTTCTTCATCGGCTGGCCGGCTTCGGCCTCGGTCTTGCGTTCGTCCTTTGCCGCTGTCTGCCTCAAACCCTCGGCCGCCTGCTTGCCCTTCGCGGTCGGTGCCTGTTCGACGCCCATGTTTTCCTCCTTGGCGCGCAGCAATCACGCGCAACGTCAGGAGCAACGAGCCTGACGTGCGGAGGTTCCAGTGGTGCGGCGCCGGCGCGACTCAGCGCGGCGCTATCATCGCCTTGCGAAAGGCTTCCAGCGTCTCGGCGCTGACATGGTGCTCGATGCCCTCGGCATCGATGCGCGCCGTCTCGGCGCTGACGCCGAGCGAACGCAAAAACGCTTCGACCGTCTGGTGGCGAATGCGGCTTTCTTCCGCAACCTTGCGGCCGGCATCGGTCAGGAAAACGCCGCGATACGGTTTTCTGGAGACCAGCCCATCGGCGCACAGCCTGGTCAGCATCTTGGCCACGGTCGGCTGGGCGACGCCGAGCCGCGCCGCGATATCCACCTGGCGCGCCTCGTTGCCGTCCTCGATCAGGTCGGCGATCAGCTCGACATAGTCCTCGACCAGCGCGCTGCGGCGCGCTTGGCGCTGCTGCCTGAAGCCTTCGGAATGGACATCGGCATCCGGAAGCGGCTCTTCGCGTCGAACCGGTTTATGCTTCAGTGCCAATACGTGTTCCCTCATACCTTTTGGCAAGAATTGGCTTTCGACAAATCAATCGCCCTTTGCCATTCATAGCACGGGCTTAACTGTTCCAGCCGTTTATTTGCATTCCATAGCAGGCGCAACCGGCGTTTGCGATCACCCCCTTTCTGGGCCCTTGGCTGCCTCATGAGAAGCACATACAATGAAATATAGCCTATTGCATAATGTTGAGCCCTGGCGTAGATAGGATGAGAGACATCAATCCATCCAATGGAAAGCCCTCCATGTCCGAAGCCGACGCAACCTTGGGATCATCCTGGCGATTTGACAGGCCGGAGGACAATCCTCCCAGCCTGCGCGAGGTGAACTCCACGATTGCGGTGCCGCAGTCCGGCGTCTGGTTCCGCCGCCTGTTCGCCTTCATGGGACCGGGCTACATGGTCTCGGTCGGCTATATGGATCCGGGCAACTGGGCCACCGACCTCGCCGGCGGCGCCCAGTTCGGCTACACGCTATTGTTCATCATCATGCTGTCCAACCTGATGGCGATCCTGCTGCAGGCGCTTGCCGCCCGGCTTGGCATCGCCACCGGCCGCGACCTCGCCCAGGCCTGCCGCGCCTATTATCCGCGTCCCGTCAGTTTCGTGCTGTGGATCGCCTGCGAACTCGCCATCATCGCCTGCGACCTCGCCGAGGTGATCGGCACGGCGATCGCGCTGCAGCTTCTGTTCGGCATTCCGCTGATCGGCGGCGCGTTGCTGACGGCGCTCGACGCCTTCATCGTGCTGCTCTTGATGAACAAGGGTTTCCGCTATCTCGAAGCCTTCGTCATCGCGCTTCTGATCATCATCTTCGGCTGTTTCGCCATCCAGATCTTTGCCGCTGCCCCTCCGGTCGGCTCGATCCTGCATTCGATGTTCGTGCCGTCGACGGAGATCGTCACCAATCCGGCGATGCTCTACATCGCCATCGGCATCATCGGCGCCACGGTGATGCCGCACAATCTCTACCTGCACTCCTCGATCGTACAGACACGCGCCTATGAACGGACCGAAAAAGGCAAGCGCGACGCCATTAAATGGGCGACGACGGACTCGACCATCGCGCTCGTCCTGGCGCTGTTCGTCAACTCCTCGATCCTGATCGTCTCGGCGGTGGCCTTCCATGGCACCGGTCATCAGGATGTCGCCGAGATCGGCCAGGCCTTCGAGCTCTTGTCGCCACTGCTCGGCCTCGGCATCGCCTCCATCCTGTTTGCGGTGGCGCTACTGGCCTCCGGCCTCAACTCGACGGTTACGGCAACGCTTGCCGGCCAGATCGTCATGGAAGGCTTTTTGCGCCTGCGCATTCCGCAATGGGCGCGCCGGCTGCTGACGCGCGGCATCGCCATCGTCCCGGTGGTGGTCGTCACCGCGCTCTATGGCGAAAAGGGCACCGGCCAGTTGCTGGTCTTCAGCCAGGTGGTACTGTCGATGCAGTTGCCCTTCGCAGTCATCCCGCTGGTGCAGTTCGTCTCCGACAAGAAGAAGATGGGCAACCTTGCCATTCCCCGCGGCGTGGCGGTCCTCGCCTGGGTCGTCGCGGCGGTCATCCTGGTGCTCAACTTCAAGCTGCTCTACGACACCGTCTTCGGCGTCGGCTGAGTTTCTTCTTGAGCAGTTCGCCGTTTCGCCGAAACGGCGAACTGCTCAATCTCTTGTTTTGACGCAATTCCGGGCGGAAAGCCGCCTCACACTTTTCCTGGAATTGCTCAAGACGGCGACAAACCGGCGGCTTGCGCTATCTTACCGGCCATCATGACAAGTGTCGAAGACGCCAGGAAATTTTACGCGCAGCTGATGGCGGCCAATGCCGGCTCGGCCGATCCGCGCCTCGAAGAGGCGTTCGCCACCGTTCCGCGCGAGGCCTTTCTCGGTCCCGGACCCTGGGCGGTAGTCGCCGGCAGGGCGCTCACCACCGGCAACGGCAAGATCATGACGCCGAGCGCCGATCCTGTTCACATCTATCAGGACGTGCTGGTGGCGCTCGATGCCGACAAGGGCATCAACAATGGCGAACCCTCCCTGCACGCCATGTGGATAGGCAGGATCGCCCCCAGACTGGACGAGGCCGTCACCCATATCGGCGCCGGCACAGGCTACTACACCGCCTTGCTGGCGCGGCTGGTTGCGCCCGGCCCGGTGACCGCCTTCGAACTGGAGGCAGATCTTGCTGCCAGAGCGACAAAGAATCTCGAAACCTACGGCAATGTAGGCGTCGTCCACGGCGATGCCGTCACCGGCGATCTGCCGCCGTCCGACATCATCTATGTCAATGCCGGTGTCGTCGCACCGCCGGCTGCCTGGCTGCGGGCGCTGAAACCCGGTGGCCGCATGATCTTTCCCTGGCGTCCGTCCCAGGGCGTCGGCCTGGCCGTGATGGTAACCCGCAACGACAAGGGCTTTGCCTGCGACCCCTTCATGCGCTCGTGGTTCATCCCCTGCGTCGGCGCCTCGGCGGCCGGTTCGGCGGCCAAAATCCCCGACCTCCAGAAGGCGGCGCGCAGCCGTTCGATCTGGCTGACATCAGACAGGGCGCCGGACCGGACCGCCACCGCCATCATCGGCGACGTCTGGTTTTCGTCGCAGGCGCTTGGCGGCGGGCGACGGCGGTAGGTACCCTTGTCGGCCGGCAGCGTTTTTTTGCCAACGCCTGTCGGGCGGCCGCCGGCCTGTCCGTCCTTAGATCGAAATCCGGCCCTGACGGCGCGGATCCTGGAAAAGGAAAATCCAATGCGAAAGATCATCGCTTCCACCTTCGTCAGCCTCGACGGCGTCATGCAGGCGCCAGGCGGCCCGGAAGAAGACCCGGTTGGCGGCTTCGAATTCGGCGGCTGGACGTTCCACTACTTCGACGAGGTGGCGGGGGTGGCCATAGAGGAATTGTTCTCCAAACCCTTCGCCCTGCTGCTCGGCCGCAGAACCTACGACATCTTCGCCGCTTACTGGCCGTATCAGAAAGATGCCATCGGAGATGCCTTCAACCCTGCGACTAAATGTGTGGCGACGCATCGGCCGGATTCGCTCACCTGGGAAAATACGCAATGGCTTGGAGAAGATATCGTCGCGGCGTTGCGCCGCCTCAAGAAGGAAGATGGGCCTGACCTGCTCATCCAGGGTTCGAGCGAGCTGATCCAGACTTTGCTCGCCAACGGGCTGATCGACGAGATCCGGTTGATGATCTTCCCGCTGCTGCTGGGCAAGGGCAAGCGGCTGTTCGATGGTGGTGCGATGCCCGCCGCTTTCAAGCTGGTCAAGTCGCAGGCCACTACCACAGGCGTCATCATGGCGACCTACGAACGCGGGGGTGAGGTCAAGGTCGGGTCGTTCGCTACGCAGAAGCCGTCAGAGGCCGAGCTCGAGCGGCGTAAGAACTGGAAGTAACAGGGACAGGCTTGGCACCTTTCCTCTCCCCCGATCGACGGGGGAGAGGAAATGCAAGTTCTGTCAAGCCGCCACAGCCCGCCGTGCCAACCCACCCCGGATATACCGCGCGAACTCCTGCGCTGCCGGCGCCGTGCCGTACTTCGGCAAATGCAGATTGATGGAAAAATTCGGCAGCGGCGGCAGCCCGGCATCAAAAGCCAGGATGTCAAGATCGGCAGGCACGGTGGAGGCCAGCCAGGCGGTGACGGCAAGGTCGGAGCGCACTGTCGCGGTCGTGGCGTCGATGTTGCCGTTCTCGAACACGGTGCGCCATTCCAGCCCGTGCTCGTTCAGCGCCGACAGCACCACCGGGCGGAAGGCGCAGGTGTCGGCGACGATCGACACCGGCAGCGGCCGCTTGGCGCGGGCGACGCCGCCCTTGGCCCCCACCCAGACCAGCCGGTCAATGGCCAGGCACTCACCGGCGGACGGGCCGACCGGTTCCTCGATGACGGCAAGGTCGATGGTGCCGGCTGCAAGAGCCGCGGCAAGATCCGGCGAGGCGGCGCAGAGTAGGGATATCTCGATCTTCGGATAGGTCTCGGCATAGGCTTTCAGCACCGGCGCCAGCAAGGTGCCGACAAGGTCATAGGGAACACCGAGCCGCACCTGGCCGGCGACCTCGGTGCCCGCCATCTCGGCCCAGATCTCGTCATTGAGGCCAAGCAACCGTTTGCCCTTGCCGAACAGCCGCTCGCCGGGCCGCGTCAGCCGCAAGCCACGCCGGTCGCGCTCGAACAGGCTGCAGCCCAGCGCCTCCTCCAGCCTTTTGATCTGCTGGCTGACGGCGCCTTGCGTCAGATGCAGCGCGTTCGCCGCCGCCGTCATGCTGGCCTTGTCGGCGACAGTGACGAAGGTGCGGATCAGCGCTGTGTCGAGGTTACGGATCATGGTTGGCATTATACCTACTAATGCCAACCATCGCAAACATTGCATTTACTGAAGTATGCAGAAGTCTACCGTAGGGCCTTCGATGGAGGACGCCTCATGTTGCAGCCCATCTTTCCGCTCATCCTGTTTGCCTTCGTGGCCACCGTCACGCCGGGAATCGCCACCACCCTGTCGACTGCTTCAGGTGCGCAGTTCGGCTTTCGCCGTTCCGTTCCCCTATTGATCGGCAGCGCTGCCGGCCTCGCCACCGTGACCGCTGCTGCCGCCGCCGGGCTCGCCGGTCTGCTGCTGGCCATGCCGTCGCTGCAACTGGCGATGAAAATCATCGGCTCGCTCTATCTCATCTGGCTGGCAATCAAGATCGGCCGCGCCGGGCCGCCTGATCTCGATGTGGCGATGGCAAAACCCAACAGCTTCTTCGGCGGCGCCGGCATTCAATGGATGAACCCGAAGGGCTGGGCGATGGGACTGGGTGCGGCGGCCTCGTTCGCAGCCCTTGCCGACGGTCCGGGACAACTCGCGCTGCTGCTCGGCTCGACCTTCGGCTTCACCGCAGCCATCTCGCTGTCGATCTGGTGCGTGGCGGGCATGGTGCTGGCACGGCTGCTCAAGACCGAATGGCAATGGCGCGCGCTCAACATCGTGCTGGCGCTGGTGCTGGCTGCGTCGATCATACCGATGTGGCGGGGAGCGTAAACGCAGAGGTCGGCGCCAGTACCGCACCCGGACCTGCGGTCCGACCTCCCCACAAAGGGGAGGTAGGGGAGCGCGCACTTTATCCTCCCCCTTGTGGGGAGGGCCGCGAACGAAGTGAGCGGGGTGGGGGTCCTGGTTCGCGAAGCGAACCAGCTACTCTCAAGCCGCGTAACGCGCCGCCGGCTTGTCGGCGTGCAGGCTGCCGTAGAAGACTTGCCTTGCGCCGAGGAAGGTGTCGAGCTTGGCTGTGTCGGCAAGTGCCGGCACGGTGACGGCTTCGCCCCTGGATAGGCCCACAAGCGCGGCATCGACCATATCGTCGGCGGACATGATGATCTCCTTCGGCAGATTGTGGATATCGCCACCGGCGAGCTCCCAGAAATCGGTGCGGGTCGCGCCCGGCAGCACCGCCTGCACCTTCACATTGGTGCCGGCGACTTCGCGGTGCAGGGCCTCGGTGAAGTTGACGACATAGGCCTTGGTACCGCTGTAGATGCCGCCGAACGAGGTATCATAGGCGAGCACAGAGGCGATGTTGACGATGGCGCCGCGGTTGCGCGCAAGAAGCCCCGGCAGAACGGCGCGGGTCAGGCGGGTCAAGGCGATGACGTTGACCTTGATCATGCGCTCGGCCTCGTCGGCGTCGGCCGTTGCCACCACGGCCTGGCCGCCAATGCCGGCATTGTTGACCAGCAGCGTGACGCTGTCGTCGGCTGCGATCGCCTGCTCGACGCGGCGCACATCATTGTCGTCGGCGAGGTCGGCTGATATCACGCTGACCTTGCGCTTGTAGGCATAACGCAGCTTTTCAGCCAGTTCCTGCAGCCGGTCGGCGCGCCGCGCCACCAGCACCAGATCGTAGCCTTGCCCGGCCAGCCGGTCGGCATAGACAGCACCTATGCCGGCCGATGCGCCGGTGACGACTGCGGTACCCTTGTTGTCCTGTCCACTCATTGTCCTGTTCCTTTTTCTGCCCGGCGAGACAGGTCGATGACCCTCGTCCCGCCCTGACTTCCAATTAGTGGTATATGCCACCATCCTGGAAGTAGGTATATGCCACTATCTTGTCAACGGAGGCGGCAGAAACTATTTCTGCGACAGGCCGGCAGCGGTTTTGCCGGCAAGGAGTCGTGATGAGCAAGACCGTGCTGCCGGGATTCAGCCTTTGCAACAACGCCACGCTGCGGCGCGCCGCGCGCAAGCTCGGCCGCTTCTATGACGATGTAATCTCGCCTTCGGGTCTGAAGGGCACGCAGTACGGCCTGCTCTACCAGATCCATGTCAGCAATGAGCCGGCGATGGGCACGATAGCCGAAGCGATGGTCATGGATCTCTCGGCGCTCGGCCACACGCTGAAGCCGCTGATCCGCGACGGCTATGTCGACACCTTCGCTGACAAGGACGATCGCCGCGTCAAGCGGGTGCGGCTGACCGACCAAGGCCTGGCCAAGCTCGAGGAGACGACGAAATTGTGGACCATTGCCCAGCAGCGCTTCGAGGCCCTGGTCGGCCCGCAACGAGCGGCAGATCTGCGCGCTATGCTGGATGAAGTCGCGGCGCTGGACTACGACGTGCCCGCGGCCGCCCCTTCAAGCTGAAAGAGCGGCCGCCGGTCCTTTGCAAAGATCTATTCGGCCGGCATGGCGACCGGCCGGGCCGCCCAGCGGCCGGCCAGCACCGCGCCAAGCCCGATCAGCGGGAAGATGGCGGCGACCAAGCCGAGATCGGCCGGCACGCCGTAGCGCAGCACGGCGCCGCCGACCACAGCACCCAGCGCCACGCCGAGATAGAGCGCCGAAGCGTTGAGCGACAGCACGATCGGGGCGGCGTCGGGCGCCAGCTTGATGATGCGGCTGGCCTGCGCCGGCGGAAATGCCCAGCCGACCATGCCCCACGGCACCATCATGGCCATCAATGCCGGCCCGGCGAGATGCTGCGGCAGGAAGGTCGGGATGACCGAGAGCATCACCAGCATGACGGCGCTCAGCGCCAGCGACCAGCCGACGGTGCGCGTCGCACCAAAACGGTCGGCCGCCTGGCCTCCGGCTATGTTGCCGATGACGGCGCCGACACCGAAGGCGAGCAGCATGCCGGGCAGCGCAATCGGGCTGAGGCCGCCGCTCTGGATGGCCAGCGGCGCGATATAGGAAAACACCGAGAAGGCGCCGATCAGGGCAAGAGCGGTGGTCAGCAGGATCGGCATGACGCCGGGGCGCAGCGCCGCAGCCAGGCGCCGCCTGAGCGGCAGCTTGGTGCCGACAATTCCGCGCGGCAGCCGGTACCACAGGATGGCGCCGACCAGCGCGCCGAGCCCGGCAATGGCAAAGAAGGTCCCGCGCCAGCCGGCTATCGTGGCAACTAGCGCGCCGAGCGGTGCACCCAGCGCAACCGCCACCGTGGTTCCGCCGACGACGACTGCAATGGCCCGCGCCCGGTGGTGGTCATCGACCAGCGCCACCGCCGTGCCTTGAGCGGTAGCGGCAAACAGGCCTGACGACAGCGCCATGATGATGCGGGCAATGAGCAGCAGCTCGAAGGACGAGCTCAGCGCCGCCACCACATTGCCGATGACGAAGAACGCCAGCGTCCACAAGATGACGCGGCGCCGGTCCCATTCGCCGGTCAGCGTTGCCAGGATCGGCGTGCCGATGGCGTAAGCCAGCGCGAAGGCGGTGATCAGCGTGCCGGCGAGCGGAATGGAAATGCGGGCGTCGGTGGCGATGTCAGGCAGCAGGCTGGAGATGACGAAGCCTTCGGTCGAGATCGTGAACGATCCGAGCGCAAGCCAAAAGAGGCGCTTGTCCATAGGGCGTGTCCTTAGTTCAAAAGTTATTGAACAATTGGACATAACAGGGCGTGATGTCAATGAAGCCAGGTGAAAATAGCTGAAGCCTGCTGACAGCCCTGTGTCAGGACAGCCATTGGGCCAATCGCGAAGCGGACTGTGCATGCCCGCGAAACATGGACGCGTTGAAATCGCCACCGACTGTGCTTAGTTTCGGGCCATGACTTTGCCGCACCCCAATACAGACCAGATCAGCCTGCCGGTTGTGCTCGGCGTGCTTGGCGACCCGACCCGGCTCGCCATCGTGCGCTATCTCGCCAGCAAGGAAGGCGTGCCGCTGAACTGCAGCCGGTTCCTCGACCTCGGCTCCAAGACCAATCTCAGCTATCACCTGGCCAAACTGCGCGAGGCCGGCGTCACCCGCGCCGAAGTGGCTGGCACCAACCGGATGATCACGCTGCGCCGCGCCGACCTCGACGCCCGCTTCCCCGGCCTGCTCGACAGCGTGATTGCGGCGGCCGGAGATGATCCGGCTCTGCCCATCGTCGGTGGCCACGACATCGAAATGCCGGCCTAACCGGTTTAGAAGTCAAGGTCCTAGCGCTGCCAAAAACCGATATGCGGGGCGAGGAGCTCTTCGTCCATCTCGGGGAAGGGTCCGTGGACCTCGACCGGCTTCTGCCCGGAGCCGAGGACTGTGCGCGACGAGAGGTTCATCGTCGGGTTCTCTGCGTGATTGCCGGTCAGCGCGAGAAGCTTGGTCTCCTCGAAGCCGTAGACCAGCCGGCCGATATTGGCCCAGTACAGCGTTCCCGTGCACATCGCACAGGGCTCGCCGGTTGTGACCAGCGTGCAGGACCAGAGGAATTCCGGCGGATAGGCGTCCGCGGCACGCCGGGAGAGCTCGGTTTCGGCGTGGCGCACGGTGTTGATGTTGCCTTGCCGCATCAGGATGCGATCGTCGGGGCCGACGAGCACGCAGCCGAAAGGATGGTGCCCGTGCGCGGCAGTCTCGCGCGCGACGTCATTGGCGGCGCGAAGGTGGGCAACCATCTGGTCGCGGGTCATCGCCTGTCCTCCCCCGGATGAACTCTGGAGCGGCGTGGACGCTAGCAGATGGAGTGCTTCCGCGATAGGCGGGGCTCCCGGCTGTCTCGAACGATCTCAAGGGCTTGATAATGAAGGCAGGGGCTTGATAACGAAGACGGGCCGCAAGCCTCAACGGGCTGCACCAAGGAGCCCGCCGCATGCGCATTGCCGTTCTCGCCGACATCCATGGCAATGTGCTGGCGCTGGATGCCGTGCTCGCCGATCTAGCGCGGCGCGGCGGCGCCGATCTCACCGTCAACCTTGGCGACTGTGTCTCCGGCCCGCTCTGGCCGCGCGAGACGTTCGAGCGGCTCGAAGCGCTCGACCTGCCGACGGTGCGCGGCAACCATGACCGCCGGGTCGCGGTCGATCCGGCCGACGATATGATGTGGGCTTCAGACCGCTATGCGCAGGAACGGCTGACATCAGCGCAGCGCGAAGCCCTGCTCGCCCTGCCCTTCACGCTGGAGATTGTTCCCGGCGTGGTCGCTTTCCATGCGCGGCCCGACCATGACGAGAAATACCTGCTCGACGCGATCGTCGATGGCCAACTGGTGCGCGCGCCGCTTGCCGCTATTCAGCGGCGGTTGCAGGCGCTGGACCCGGCCTGCCGCATCGTGCTGTGCGGCCACAGCCACCGCGCGGAACTGGTCCGTATCCCCGGCGGCCCCTTGCTCTTCAATCCCGGCAGCGTCGGCGCCCCCGCCTATGAAGATGACACGCCCCCGGCGCATGTTTCGGAGCAAGGCAGCCCGCATGCGCGCTACGGCATCCTCACCTTGGATGGCGATGGTCCAGACCGTTTCGAGACCATCGCCGTCGACTACGACCACGAAGCGGCGGCGAGACAGGCCGCACAGGCGGGCCGACCGGAATGGGCGCATGCGCTGAGGACCGGCTTCATGCCCAAACCCTCTTGGCAAGGCTCCGCTTGACCGCACGGCTGCGCCCTGCTTCCGCCTCGCGGCACCAAACATCGGACGCATTTTCAGACTTACATGGCCGCGTATCGTCCCTTATAAAACCGCCTTGGCATACGGCAGGACTGCTGCCGCAAGGGTAATCGGCGCACGGCCAAATGATGAGGCGCACAATCCGAACCATTTTGCATCGACTGACTGGCGCTCCGCTCCTGCGGGCAGCCCGGTTGTTGGCGGGTCCGTTGGTGGTGGGCCCGTTGTTGGTGAGCTTGCCGGCCAATGCCGAGGACGCGCCTGCCGACATCGTTTCCATAGTGACCGAGCTCGGCCCAGGCGATCTCCTCAACATCCGCGCCACGCCGTCGCCTGTGGGCAGAACCCAGGCGCGTCTGCCGATCGGCTCGAGCGTCAGGAATTTCGGCTGCAACGAAGTGGACGGCCACCGCTGGTGCAAGGTCGAGGAGATTGACAATCCACTGGTCAAAGGCTGGGCGCCCGCGCGCTATCTTATCCCCGACAATCCGACCGTGGTCGAAGTTGACGCCGTGCCGCCCCAGGTGACCGCCAGCGCTGAAGCCGGCGGCCCGGCGCTCGCGCCCGACATGCCGACGCAGCCGGCCGATGTGGCCGCAGCGCCCCGGACGACTGCACCCGCCGCCTCTGCCGCTCCGGCTGCACCCACTCAGGCTCCACCCACCCCGGCTGCACCCGCGCCGGCTCCACTCGACCTGACGGAGCGCCTTGGCGGTACGGATCCAGGCGCGCCGAAGTCCGCCGCCGAGATCGGCAGGACCGCCATGCAGGATGCTTACGGCCTTGCCTTCGCAGCNCCAGGCGCGCCGAAGTCCGCCGCCGAGATCGGCAGGACCGCCATGCAGGATGCTTACGGCCTTGCCTTCGCAGCGAATGAAAGTCCGCCGACGGACGAAATCCCTGCCACAGAGGCTCCGGCAACGGAGGCCACAGGGACGCCGGAACTCGCCGCCGCCGCGTCTGCGGGAGCAGCGCCGGATACAGCGTCCGCGCCGGGGGTACTATCCCCGACGCCACGGCCAGACCAGGCCAAAGCTGCGACCGCTACGCAAACCGTTGCACGGCTGGAACCCCCGCCCGCCACCGCCGACATCCCCTGCGCGCGCTATGTCGGCCAGCCGATGACCCGCTGCCCCGTCAACATCGTCCACAAGGGCACTGACAAGGCCGATATCACCGTGACCTGGCCCGACGGCGGCACCCGCGTCATCTCCTTCAATGCCGGCATGCCGGCCGGCTCGGATTTGGGCAAGGACTTCCGCTTCACAAGGGAAGGCAGCCTCAACATGATCCGCATCGGCGCTGCCGAGCGGTTTGAGATTACGGATCAGCTCGCGCTGGGGGATTAGGTGTTGGGCAGTAGGGAATGGGCAATAGGCGCCTTAACCTCGCTCCTGCCCAATCCCCACTGCCTGATCCCTACTGCCTAATCCCTACTGCCTGGCCTCATTTTCGGGGTTACATCTCCCAAAACTCTTCCCTATAAGGCCCTCCTAGCCTGATACCAGAATCGCAAGCACAACCGGCCGGGTCTTCCCGTCCCGGTTTTTCGTGCAAGCCGCTCGCCGAACGGAACTCACAACGATGCCAAGACGCACCGACATCAAGTCGATCCTGATCATCGGGGCCGGCCCCATCGTCATCGGCCAGGCCTGCGAGTTCGACTATTCCGGCACACAGGCCTGCAAGGCGCTGAAGGAGGAAGGCTTCCGGGTCATCCTGGTCAATTCCAACCCGGCCACCATAATGACCGACCCGGAACTGGCCGACGCCACCTATATCGAGCCGATCACGCCTGAGGTGGTCGCCAAGATCATCGCCAAGGAACGGCCCGACGCACTGCTGCCGACCATGGGCGGCCAGACCGCGCTCAACACCGCTCTGTCGCTGCGCCGCATGGGCGTGCTCGACCGCTACAATGTCGAGATGATCGGCGCCGACGCCACGGCGATCGACAAGGCTGAGGACCGGGCGCTGTTTCGCGAGGCGATGAAGAAGATCGGCCTGGAAACGCCGAAGTCGATGCTTGCCAATGCCACCGATGTTAAGAACGCCGACCGCAAGACGCATGAGGCCGAGCGCGCCGCCGTCAAGGCCGAGGCGCCTGCCGACCTCGATGCCGCGCTCGACGCGCTGGAAACCCGCTGGAACCTCGGCGAAGGCGACCGCAAGCAGCGCTACATCAGCCATGGCATGGCGATTGCCGCCCAGGCGCTCGACCATGTCGGCCTGCCCGCCATCATCCGCCCGTCCTTCACCATGGGCGGCACAGGCGGCGGCATCGCCTACAACCGCGCCGAATTCTACGACATCGTCCAGTCCGGCCTCGACGCCTCGCCGACCACCGAAGTGCTGATCGAGGAAAGCGTGCTCGGCTGGAAGGAGTATGAGATGGAGGTCGTCCGCGACAAGGCGGACAATTGCATCATCGTCTGCTCGATCGAGAACATCGACCCGATGGGCGTACACACCGGTGACTCGATCACCGTCGCCCCCGCGCTGACCTTGACCGACAAGGAATACCAGATGATGCGCAACGCCTCGATCGCGGTGCTGCGCGAGATCGGCGTCGAGACCGGCGGCTCCAACGTGCAGTTCGCCGTCAACCCGGCCGACGGTCGGCTGGTCGTCATCGAGATGAACCCGCGCGTCTCGCGCAGTTCCGCCTTGGCTTCGAAGGCGACCGGCTTCCCCATCGCCAAGATCGCGGCCAAGCTCGCCGTCGGCTACACGCTGGACGAGCTGGAGAACGACATCACCGGCGGCGCCACGCCCGCCTCCTTCGAGCCAAGCATCGATTACGTCGTCACCAAGATCCCGCGTTTTGCCTTCGAGAAATTCCCCGGCGCCGAGCCGGTGCTGACCACCGCCATGAAGTCGGTCGGCGAAGTCATGGCCATCGGCCGCACCTTCCAGGAATCGCTGCAGAAGGCTTTGCGTGGACTGGAAACCGGCCTTACCGGCCTCGACGAAATCGAGATCCCCGGCCTCGGCCACGGTGCCGTAGCTGCCAACCACGCCGACGACCGCAACGCCATCCGCGCAGCGCTCGGCACGCCGACGCCCGACCGGCTGCGCATGGTGGCGCAGGCGATCCGCATGGGCACCTCGCTGGAAGACGTGCACGCAATGTGCAAGATCGACCCGTGGTTCCTCGAACAGATCGCCGGCATCGTTGCCATGGAAGCCCGCATCCGCGAGCACGGCATTCCGCAAGACGCCGTCAATCTGCGCATGCTGAAGGCGATGGGCTTCTCCGATGCCCGCCTCGCGTCGCTGACGAAGACCGACGCCGAAGTGATTCAAAAGGTTCGCGAAAAGCTCGACGTTCATCCGGTTTATAAGCGCATCGACACCTGCGCCGCCGAGTTCGCCTCGCCCACCGCCTATATGTACTCGACCTATGAAGTGCCCTTCGCCGGCGCGCTGGCCAATGAAGCGCAAGTGTCGTCGCGAAAAAAAGTCGTCATCCTCGGCGGCGGTCCCAATCGCATCGGCCAGGGCATCGAGTTCGACTATTGCTGCTGCCATGCCGCCTTCGCTCTGCGCGACGCCGGCTATGAAGCGATCATGATCAACTGCAACCCCGAGACGGTCTCGACCGACTACGACACCTCCGATCGGCTCTATTTCGAGCCGCTGACGGCCGAAGACGTGTTGGAGATCCTGCGCGCCGAACAGGCCTCGGGCGAATTGGTCGGCGTCATCGTCCAGTTCGGCGGCCAGACGCCGCTGAAGTTGGCCGATGCGCTGGAGAAGGCCGGCATCCCTATCCTGGGCACGTCACCCGACATGATCGATCTCGCCGAAGACCGCGACCGTTTCCAGAAGCTCTTGCACAAGCTCAACCTCAGCCAGCCGAAGAACGGCATCGCCTATTCGGTCGAGCAGGCTCGCCTCGTCGCCGGCGAGCTCGGCTTCCCGCTGGTGGTGCGCCCCTCTTATGTGCTCGGCGGCCGCGCCATGCAGATCATCCATGACGAAGGCATGCTGCAGAGCTACCTGCTCGACACCGTGCCCGGCCTGGTGCCGGAGGACATCAAGCAGAAATACCCCAACGACAAGACCGGCCAGATCAACACGCTCTTGGGCAAGAACCCGCTTTTGTTCGACACCTATCTCTCGGGCGCCATCGAGGTCGATGTCGACTGCCTGTGCGACGGCAAGTCGACATTCGTCTCAGGCATTCTGGAGCACATCGAGGAGGCCGGCATCCACTCCGGCGATAGCGCCTGCTCGCTCCCTGTTCACTCGCTGCCTTCCGAGCTGGTCGACGAGCTGGAGCGCCAGACGGCGGCGCTTGCCCGCGCGCTCAACGTCGGCGGCCTGATGAACGTGCAGTATGCGATCAAGGACGGCACGGTCTATGTGCTGGAGGTCAACCCGCGCGCATCGCGCACCGTGCCCTTCGTCGCCAAGACCATCGGCCGGCCCATCGCCAAGATTGCCGCACGCATCATGGCCGGCGAAAAGCTGGAAGACGCCTTCGCCCATTACGGCGCGATGCCCGACCCGAGAAACCCCGGCCACATCGCGGTCAAGGAAGCCGTCTTCCCCTTCGCCCGCTTCCCCGGCGTCGACATATTGCTCGGCCCCGAAATGCGCTCGACCGGCGAGGTCATGGGCCTCGACCGCGATTTTGCGCTGGCCTTCGCCAAGAGCCAGCTCGGCGCCGGCGTCGATCTCCCCCGCTCCGGCACGCTGTTCGTCTCGGTGCGCGACGAGGACAAGGCCGGCATCCTGCCGGCGGTCAAGCGCCTCGCCGGCCAGGGCTTCAAGGTGCTGGCGACATCCGGCACGGCCCGCTTCCTCGCCGAAAATGGGGTCGACGCCCAGAAGATCAACAAGGTGCTGGAGGGCCGGCCCCACATCGAAGACGCCATCCGCAACCGCCAGGTCCAGATCGTCTTCAACACGACGGATGGCCAGAAGGCGGTATCGGACTCGAAGTCCCTGCGCCGCGCCACGCTGATGCAGAAGGTGCCGTATTATACGACGCTGTCGGGCGCCGCGGCGGTGGCCGAGGCGATTACGGCGCTGAAGGCGGGGAGCCTGGAGGTGAGGCCACTGCAGGAGTATTTTGCGTAGGGCATCGCCGAATGCCAGCTAGTGGTTCTAACCACGTGCCAGAAATTCCTTCGTACTATCTATAACCTCAACCAAGTTCTGGATTGGGGTTATCTCCCAGGTCTGAATGAACGCTCGCGAGAGAAACAGGTTCAACGGGCCTGGTTGTGTCGTCGGCGGCAGCTTTGAACCATCTGCTTCTTTAGCTTTTCTAAGAATGGAAAATTGTATCTGACGAAGATAGTATATGTCATTGTAAAGAAAGTTTAATATATCGCAAGATCGAAACATGACGTTCAGCGACAACTTTCCGTCTCTATATTTAAAATCTCCGCTTGTAGGACAAGGGACGTAGCCAGGCCATCTTTTATTGTATAAGTCAGAAGGCCTAAAGAAAGTAAAAACGTGGGTACTAGCACGCGGAAACGCTGAGACTTCGCTTACTATTTTATCGATTTGGTTGATGGCATTTAGCGGGACAGGTCTAGAAGCTGTGTCGGGAAAATTTTCTAGCCGGCTGCGATAGCTAGGTTTGCTAACTCGATTCTTTTCCGAGGTATAGACACGAGCCGTTCTTTCGATCGCCTTTAGTCCCCGAATACCAAGCAACTCGCCGTACTCATAGCGTCGCTCAGCGAAATATGTGAATCTTTCCGGTGAATATGGTATAAATATAACTAGAGGGCTTATCTCTAGCGATCTTTTAACCCGCTTGCCTTGTAAAAAAACTTCGGAGATCGCCCTGCAACAGGCACCAGTTTCCGATTTTGACGTTATTGCGTAAGTCATTAATTATTTCTTTTGCGGGTGAACACATCAGAACCGCCAACGCCAAACCGAAGAAAAACATCGACGTGACGGTTCCCTTTTTTGTGACACTATACATCTTCTTCAGATTGGTTTGCCGATAATTCTGCAGAAGGTACAAAATGAATACCTGCTGGAGATCTTCTTTTAGCATGACTTCACGATCTAAAGATCCGGAAATAGCTTTCAAGAAATTTCTAAAATTTCTCCGAACATCTTCAACCGCCGCCTCCTTGTCGTCGTGCCCGAACAGATCGTCGAGATCGTCTATAACATCGCCGGAAACCGTATACCTGTAGTACCAGCTTTTGATGTCAGCGGCTTTTCTATGGGGATGATTTTTCTCAGAAACGTGAGTGTACATCACGATCAGGCGGCACGCCGTAATTCCGAGTACTATCAAGCCCAAGCCAAGAAAGAAAACAAAATATCTAGATCCTCCAACCGAATTAACTATCGCAGCCGCAGCAGCAATAAATGATAGCATGCCTAGAGCGGCTTGAAACAACTTACCACGCTGATCTTCATACCAATCGTGGCGCCCAACGGCGTACTCGATCATACGATACGCTCTATCTTGCAAATCGCCGTTTTCGCCAAGTTCGTATTCGGCAGCGACCTCCGATAATTTCTTGCGAATTTGGGGCTGCATAGTTGGCCTTTGGTGCGAGCGTATGGATGAGTCTCACCGTCGATTAGAGCATATAACGCGCTACTACATCCACGTGTTGTTATCGACCCACGGCAACGAATCCGAAAATAAGACTTTCAGAATAGCCCCTCACCCCTGCTCCGGATACGGCATCCCATGCTTTGTGCAGGAACCACCAGCCGACTAGGCTTATCATGTCGATGTCGGAGCAAGTGATGACATCGTCGGGGTCGCGCGAACCGACCTCCAGATAGCGCGTCCTCATCGACGAGCGGTTGATCATGTGGTGGCCGTTGCCGCTGTTTCCGGCGAAGGCGGCGGTAGCTTGCCTCGAGCAGCGTCTCACCGCTGTCTTGGACCAGTCTCAACTCGACAGGGAAGCTCACGCCACCGCCACACACTCGATCTCGATATCGAACTCCATCGGCCACGACGCCACCGGCACGAAACTCCGCGCCGGCGGGTTCGTGGAAAAGTACCTGGCATAGACCCGGTTGATGGCGTTGTAGAAGCCGGAATTGACGGCGTAGATGCGCACCATCACCACATTGTCCAGCGAGGTGCCGGCCGCTTCAGGCAATGCTTCAGCGCCTTCAGCGACGCCTCGGTCTGGGTTTCGATGTCGCCGCGCACCATCTCGCCGGTCACCATGTCCACCGGCGGCGTCGCCGAGATGAACACGAAGCCATTGGCCCTCACCGCCGTCGAGCAGGGCAGCCCGAGCGCCCGCACCTTGGCCGACATGACGGGCACTTCGATGACTTCTTTTTTCACGGTGATGCTCCCTTTGTTTGCCAAGCTGGCGCCAAGGCCCCCTCACCCAGCCTCCGCTTCGCTCGGCTGACCTCTCCCCGAGGGGAGAGGAGCCGGTCAGCGCCAGCGCTTCCCTCTTCTCCCCAGCGGGGAGAAGGTGGCCGCGAAGCGGTCGGATGAGGGGGCCGGCGCCACCTTTAATCGTGAGGAACTTATCCCCCCACCCAGCGAACACCAGCGCCGAAGCATGGTCCAGCCCTCACCCCTGCCCCGGATACAGCGTCCCGTCCTTGTGCAGAAACCTGCCATCCGAACTCGGGCTCATCATGTCGATGTCGGAGCAAGTGATGAGATCATCCGGATTGCGCGAGCCGACCTCGAGATAGCGCGCCGTTGTGGACGAGCGGTTGATCATGTGGTGGCCGTTGCCACTGTTCTTGGCAAAGGTCGCGCAGTCGCCGGCCTTGAGCAGCGTCTCGCCGCCATCCTCGACCAGCACCAGTTCGCCTTCCAGCACATAGACGAGCTCGTCCTCATGGCTGTGCCAGTGCCGCTGGCTCGACCAGCCGCCTGATGGCAATGTCATCAGGTTGACGCCGAAATCGGTGAGGCCGCCGGCATCGCCGAGGCGGTGGCGTGTGCGCTCGGCGCAAGGGGCGTCGAAGGGTGCGGGGTAGCCGGAGCCCTTGCGGACAGGCACGGTGGACAGGTCGAGCTTGGGCATGGGAGCTCCATTGAATTGGTGGCGGCAGTGTATGTCACTGCCGGCGCAGCCACAGAGCCACTTTGCCGCAATGCCTTGCCAACGGCAGGCATCGGCCGTCGCACTCTACGGCGCCCCCTCTGTCCTGCCGGACATTTCCCCCACAAGCAGGGAGATTGGCTGTCGCCTCAGCCTTCGCCAATTTTCACCGTCGCAAGAAAAGCACGGCGCCGACGCTGCTGATCTCCCCACTCGTGGGGGAGATGTCCGGCAGGACAGAGGGGGCGCCGTAGAATGCTATTGGTGGCTAGTCACCAGCCCTCAACCCTGATGCGCCGCCGCGAGTTTCTTCACGTGCTTCTCGTGCATCTGCAGCGTCGGCAGCGTCTTCTTGGCGAATTCCTTCATCGCCGGGTCGTCGCCCGAGTTGGCATAGGTGCTGAAAAGGGCAACGGCCTCCTTGTGCGCGTCCGTCTGCATCTGGATGTACTTGGCGTCAAAATCCTTGCCGCTTGCGCTCTTCAACTCGTCGAGCATTGCCTGCTCCTTCGGCTGCAGGGCCGGCCCCGCGGCTTTGGTCGAACCGGTGGTCTGGCCCTGGCTCAGCGCCGCCTTGAACTCCTTGCCGGCTTTGGTGTGGTCCTTGACCATCTGCTTGGCGAATTTCTTGACGTCAGCCGCCTTGGATTTCTCCTCGGCGAGCTTGCTCGACTGGATTTCGAATTCGTTGGAGCTAGGCACCGTCTTGACGAAGGTTGGGGTATCGACCTTGCTGGCGGCCATGGCAGGCGCGACCGCAGTCGAGTTGGCCGCAAGGGCGGCAGGGGCACCGGCGAACAAGGCGACGGCGGCAATGGTGAGAAGCGTTTTCATCTGAGGTCTCCGATTTGAAAATTTCCCTCGGCTAATCAAACGCGGCGTTGGCGGCAGGGTTGCGTCCGGAGAACTATTCGTCAGCGACCATCTGCCGAAGAGCCGTCCCGAGCCCCTGGCGGACAAACCTCCAGGACAGCACGCCTCGCCATATTGCAGCTGTTCGTTCCAGTTCGGCCGACCCTCAGGCGTGAAATCCATAAGGTCCCACAGGATCTCGCAGATGCCGATGGCGCGCTGATCCTAATGGACGGCGCTGCATTGGGAGCCGGTTGCACTTCCCTGTATTGCGTCTGCAGGTTAGATTTCCGGAGCTGGGGAGACACATGCAAGAGGATGAAGAGATCGATCTGCGCTGCCCGCAAGTGGTGGCCGACAATGCCGCCAAGGGGTTGAGGCTGCGAAGAGAATTCGGCCGGGGCGGCACCGAGATCGGCGTGGCGCGGGCGACGGAACTCAAGAACCGCGAAAAGCTGGCGCCATCCACTATCCGCCGCATGGTCAGCTACTTCGCCCGCCACGAGGTCGACAAGCGCGGCAAGAATTACGGCAATGAAGACAATCCATCGGCCGGCCATATCGCCTGGCTGCTGTGGGGCGGCGACGAGGGCCGCGCCTGGGCGCTTGAGCTCAAAAAGAAGATCGGCAATGCGCCCGATATCTGAGGGCTGCCGTAAAACGACTGGCGGGCCCCAAACCCCCGCCTGGGACCCGCCAAGGAGTGGCTGAACACATGCCGGTGCAGCCCCTCCACATCTGCCAGTCGTCGATCCGCCATCGGTCGAAAGGCATGGATGGTGAGGTAGCATCCGGTTGCGGCGGCCTATGTGAAGCAGTTCACAATCCGAAGGATTTCAACAGCGCTCGAGCAATTCCAGGAAAAGTGGGAACCGGTTTTCCTGGGAAAAGCGCGTAGCCTTTTCCCCAGGGAATTGCGGCAAGAAAAAAGCCCTTACCCTTCCCAGGCGACAGGCACCATTCCCAGCCGCTCGTAGAGCCTGAGCGCGGCGGCGTTCTCGACCGTGTTGGTCTTGAGGTCGACATGGGCCGCGCCTCGATCGCGAAAGGCGTTGAAAGCCTGCCACATCAGCGCTTCGCCAATGCCTTTGCCGCGCGCTTCGGGATGGACCGCGAGGTCCTTGACGAAGGCCCTGGTCCAGCACAGCGCTGCCGCCGCCAGCCGTCCCTTGGCGTCGATGACCAGGAAACACAGCGCCGGGTCGAATTCGGCATCGCTGGATATGCGCGGCCACCATTCGTCGAACGGGCCGTCGGTGCCGTCGTCGAACACCTCGGTCAAAAGCGCATGCAAGGGCTGCGCGTCACCATGTTCGAAGCAGCGCATGGTAAAGCCGGCCGGCCAGTGCGGTGCAACGAGCGTCTCGTCGAGGATTTTGCGCAGCCGGATGTCGTTTGGAGCCGGCGGGCGCGGTTCAGGCATCGCGCTCAGGCGTCGGGCTGCAGCCGGCGGCGCTTGCGGTCGACACCGAGGCCGGTGGCCTCGAGCAGGCCTTTGCGCTTGGCGTCGAAATAATAGCCGGTCTGGTAGAGCCAATCGGCCTTCTTGGCGTTGCCACCCGCCACCAGCCAGGCGCCACGCAGATATTTGACCGCGTATTTCAGATTGGTTTCGGCGTCGAACAAGCCCTTGGCCGGCCCGTCATAGCCCATGCCGCGCGCCGTCGCGTGCTTGATCTGCATCAGCCCCCAATGGCCGTTATTGTAAGCCTTGGGATTGTAGGTGCTTTCGCGGTTGACGACGTGGCGCACCAGATCGACCGGCACCTCGTAGAGAGCAGCGTATTTCTGGATCAGCCGGTCGACGTCGCCGCGCATGCCGGTCGCATGCTCTTCTTCCGGGAGACCGAGGGGCGCGGCGGGGAACTGGCCCAGGGAAGCAGGGTTCTGCGGCACGACATAGGCTACCTGCTGCACGCCGGGCATGGCGTTCTGGCCGCCCTTGGCGGTCGCCGGCATGACAAGGCTGGCGGTCGTATATTGCGCCGCGACCGGCTGTCCGGCGTTGGCGGGCGCAGGCGCCTGCCAGGCATTGGCGGCCATCACCGCAGGCACGGCCGGGGCCGTGGGCGTCGCGCCGGCAAAGGCCGCGGTCGCGGCAACCGGCTGCGCAGCGGCATCGAGCGCTGGCGTGGCCGGCGTCGCTTCGGCCGACTGAACGGGTGTTATGCCCGAGGATTGCGGCAGCACCGAAACCGTATCGGGCAGCGGCACGGTAAAGCCGGCATCGCTGCCGGCAGCGGTCGCGGTTTCGGTCAGCGCAGGCGTGGCCTTCATCTGCGAGGTCGATTGGCAGCCGCTGAGGGCAGCTGCGCCGACGATCACAGAGATCGCGAAAAGGTTGAATTTTGCTGGCAAGCCGCGCGGGTCCGATTTGTCGGTTGTTAAGAAGTCCTTACACCAGCGATTCCTAGTGGGCAATCGGGACCATCTGGTGGTTTTCGGGTGGCGAGAGCCGGGCTCAGATGCCATATTGTTCTGCATATGTACCGGTCGGTATCCCGGTTTTCGCCGCTTTGCGGAAAGGAGCGCATCATGGAAACGGCATCTTCGATCACAGCCGGCCACGCAGTGTTAGAAACAGTGATCGGCTTCATGGGCATCGCCTGGAGCGAAAAGGGCCTGATCCGGCTCTGCCTGCCCGAAAGGAGCCGCGAAGCAGTGGAGCGCCGGCTGATGCGGCATGCCGGTGTTGCCGCCAATACGACTGCGAACATTGGGCAGCCGCAATGGGTGGTCGAGCTGATCGCCTCGATCAAGGCGTATGCGTCAGGCGAGGACGTCGATTTCTCCGGCGTGCCGGTCGATCTCGACGGCGTCGACGACTTCCGTCTCGCCATCTACGACGCGGCGCGAAAACTGCATTACGGCGAAACCACCACCTATGGCGAACTGGCCAAGCGCGCCGGCCAAGCCGGCCTGCCGCGCGAAACCGGGGCAGCGCTGGGCGCCAACCCGGTGCCGCTGGTCATCCCCTGCCATCGGATTCTAGCCGCGGGCGGCAAGATCGGCGGCTTCTCGGCGCCCGGCGGCTCGGCCACCAAGGAAAAGATGCTGGCCATGGAAGGCGTGCGCGTCGGCCCGCCGCCGGCGGCGCAGGTCTCGTTCGGGTTCTAGGAGCTTGAATGGTATGCCGGCTGGGTATGTTGAGATTCAGGTCAGGCCGCACCGAGAAACTATGGTCTTCGAGAACCGAAGCGGAACGTACTTAATGTACGTGGACACCGGAAGCGCAGAAGACCATCGTTCGCAGGCCGGCCTCACCTGAATATCAATATGCCCTAATGACGCCGCAGGAAGCGGCGGTGAAAATGGTCGTTCTCGATCCGCTTGCAGAGATAGACCGGGCAGGATTCGGTGTCGGCGCTCGGCACATAGGCGCGCTTCCTGACCTCGCCGACATTGCAGAATTGCTGGCTCTGCACATAGCGGTCGAAGAGCGGCAGCCCCGGCACGCGCCTGGACTGATAGCGCAGGATGACCGCGCCCTGGCGGGCGATCGTGCCTTGCACCCTGTCGCAGCTCATACGAGTGGGGTCGTAGCGCGAGATCGCCTGCGCCTCGGCGGCCGCGAGCGTCAGGCAGGCGGCAAGCAGAATGGTTTTCACAACCGTTTTCATGACAGTCTCCCAAAACCGGACTAACGCCGTCGGGCGTCCCGATCTTCCCGATTGCTCGACGCTTTCATGCGATTGGGGCGGCCTTTGGGCGGCGCCACCGCAACGCCATTTTTCGAGCCATCTTGTTTTTGGTGCGAAACCCGCCTATATCAGCTCCATTGATATTTCGGCCGATCGATCCGGGCCTCGCGATCTTCGCGTTTGCTGACGTCTATCTCCAAAATCTCGATACAAACCGGCTGAACCTCGGTTCGGTCAAACCAAAGCAAATGCGAGGACTATTCATATGGCAACTGGTACGGTCAAGTGGTTCAATGCCACCAAGGGCTTCGGCTTCATTCAGCCTGATTCGGGCGGTGCGGACGTTTTCGTTCACATCTCCGCTGTCGAGCGCGCTGGACTGTCGACCCTGGTCGAAGGCCAGAAAATCAACTTCGAGATCGAGCAGGACCGCCGCACTGGCAAGTCGTCCGCTGGTTCTCTGAGCAAGGCAGCCTGATTTTGCGATAGCGCGCGCCGGACGAGAGTTCGGGGCGCGCGGCAAGTCACGGATGTACTGACGGTCGCGCGAGAAGCGCGCTGGAGCGGAAAGACCCGACAAGCTGGATCAGCAGATAGCTGCCGGCCCGGACTTAAAGCTCCGATCAGGCTACCGAAAATGGGAAGGCGGGATTTATCCCGCCTTTTTGTTTGTCTGGACTTAAGAGGTCATAGGCGGCCATGGTCCCACCGGTGGTACTTTTGGCCCAATAGTGGTACCATTCGCCCATGACCAAACTTGACCAAATCGAAAAATCTGTCGCCGAGTTGAGTCCTGACGAACTGAAGGCTTTTGCCGCGTGGTTCGAGGCGCTTCAGGCGGACATGTGGGACCGGCAGATCGAAGCGGACGCGCAATCGGGCCGGTTGGATAAGCATGCCGAACAAGCTTTGGCTGACCATCGCGCTGGCCGGACCCGGCCTCTGTGAACCACGTCGCCTCTCCATCATTCTGGGAGGCCTATGAAAAACTGCCATTATCGATCAGAGCAAAGGCCGATAGGCGTTTTGCCAGATTGCGTTATGACCCCTTTGACCCGTCACTGCATTTCAAACAGGTCGGACGCTATTGGTCGGCCAGAGTGGATGACAGTTATCGGGCTGTCGCCATTCGCAACAATGACGATGTGATCTGGTTCTGGATCGGCACTCACACCGACTACGATCATCTGCTGAAGTAGTCCCAAGCCATTCGCGTACGGCCGAAGGCCGCAAGCCCAACCGGGCATCGCGCCCGTTGGCGTCCCGTCCGGAACGAGCCGCGAAGCGGCGGCAAGCGTGAGGACAAAATCAGCGCCGCAGATGCAGCGGCACCACCTTGTTGTCGGCGCCAAGCAGCGCCTCGATCGGCAGCGGCTCCCGGTTGAAGATCGTGCCGGCCAGCGCCGGGCGGCCGAGATGGAACCCCTGTAGCAGGTCGACGCCGCCATCCAGCGCGACGCGCAGATGCACGGATTGCTCGATGCCTTCCACCAGCACCTTGGCGCCGCGATCGTGCAGCGACGAGACGAGCGGCCGGAAGAAGCGCTCGGCGGCAGCGTGGCGGCAGAATTCGGCGAACCAGCCGCCGTCGATCTTCACGATATCCGGCTGGAGTAGGCTCATCCGCTCCGCGGTCGAGTGGCCGGTGCCGAAATCGTCGATGGCGATGCGGATGCCGTGGCGCCGCATCTCTCGCACCAGCGGGGCCAGCACATTATCGTCGGCCGCCTGTTCGGTGATCTCGCAGACCAGCATGGCGGCATGCAGGTCGAGATCGCCGAGATGCCGCGTCATCAGCCGGATCTCGGCCAGCGCCCGCCCGAGATGATCGTTGATCATCGGATTGTAATTGAAGAACAGGTCGAGCCCGTCGACGCCGATGTTGCGGAAGTTTTTCAGATGCAGCATCCGGCACATCGTCTCGACAAACAGGCGGTCGCCCGGCGCGACGCTGTCGAAGAACATGGCCGGTGCAACCGGCATGGAAGCGCGCTGCGGTTCGATCAGCGCCTCGACGGCAACCGCGGCCAACGCGCCACCGCGTGGCGCAAAGATCGGCTGGTAGGCGCTCTTCAGCCGGAACGCGCCATAGACGCCGTATTCGATGCCGACCTCGTCGGCAAAGATCGCTTCGCCGATATCGCGACGCCTCTCGCGCTGCCCGGTCATGGCCCGGTCCTGCGCCCGAACACCCTGCCCGGCCGCGCCGGAGGCGCTGCAGTCGGGCCGGCAGGCGTCTTGCCAGGCTCGGCCGCCGCGACAGACGGCTGCGTATCCTTGCCGAAAGCGCGAAAGCTGGTCGGCGCCAGTTCCGGCTTTGCCAGCACAAAGCCCTGCACCATCGATGCGCCGGATTTCTCGGCTAGTTCAAGCTGCCAGCCTTCCTCGATGCCTTCGAACACCGTCCGGATGCCCTGTAGTTCGAAGTTCGTCACCATGGCAGTCAGCAGGGCAAAGCCGGCGCCGGATTCCATGAGCTGCGTGATCCAGTGCGCATCGAATTTGACGATGTCGGGCTTGAGCTCCTTGATGCGGTTGATGTCGGATTCATCGGCGCCGTAGTCGTCGACGGCAATGCGAAAGCCATTGGCCCGCAGCGCCTCGACAAAGCTGTAGAGCGTTTCCTGCGACGCCGACTTCTGCTCGGTCACCTCGCACACGATGCGGCGCGGATCGATCCCGGCTTCGTGCAGCACCAGCCGCATGTCGCGCAGCGCGTTATCGGCGATGGAGCGCTCGGTAAACACCGACGGGTCGAAATTGACGAAGATCGAAGCCTCTTGCGGCAGGCAGGCGCCGGCATTGAGCAAATGCAGCGTGCGCGTCAGCGCCTCGATATGCAGGCGGTCGCCGGCCGGACAGGTGCGGAAGAAGTTCATCGGCGATTGCGGCTCGCCGTCACGAAACGGCCGGATCAGCCCCTCGAATGCTGCGATCGAGAGCTTGCCGTCCTTGAAGGCGAAGATCGGCTGAAAGGCGCTCTGCAGCGTGTAGGGACCCCAGACACCTGAAGCGGTGCCGTCATCGTGACGGATGATGTGGGCAAGCCCGGTGCTGCGCGACAAGGGTCCCTCGCTCCGCGAGACAGGCGAAATGGCTGGCGATCCTGCCGTCAAAGGTTTTAGCGGCCGTTGATGAATTTATTCTTGCCGGGGATAAGCCTATCGATTGCCGAGCCCGCAGCGCAGAGCGAAACGGTCATGCACGCGCTCCAAAAGCCGATCTTCACAGGTCCTTGACCCCTGGCTCATCCGACAATGCTTGCACTTGCCGGGTCGATGCGACATGAGAAGCGCCGCAGCTGTTTGCGGTTGCGCCGACCCCTCTGGAGATATCTGGTCATGGCCTTTCTTGCCGACGCCCTTGCCCGCGTAAAGCCTTCCGCCACCATCGCGGTGACGCAGAAAGCCCGCGAGCTGAAAAATGCCGGCCGCGACATTATCGGCCTCGGCGCTGGCGAACCGGATTTCGACACGCCCGACAACATCAAGAATGCGGCGATCGAGGCGATCCGCCGCGGCGAGACCAAATACCCGCCGGTTTCGGGCATCGCGCCGCTGCGCGAGGCGATCGCGAAAAAATTCAAGCGGGAGAACAATCTCGACTACAAGCCCGAGCAGGCCATTGTCGGCACCGGCGGCAAGCAGATCCTGTTCAACGCCTTCATGGCGACGCTGAACCCAGGCGACGAGGTCATCATCCCCCGCCCCTATTGGGTCAGCTATCCCGAAATGGTGGCGATCTGCGGCGGCACCTCGGTGTTCGCCGATACTTCGATCGACAATGGTTTCAAGCTCACTCCCGCCGTGCTGGAAAAGGCGATCACGCCGAAGACCAAATGGCTGTTGATGAACTCGCCGTCGAACCCGTCCGGCGCCGCATACACGGAAGCCGAGCTGCGCGCGCTGGCCGACGTGCTCTTGAAGCATCCGCATGTCTGGACACTGACCGACGACATGTACGAACACCTGACCTATGGCGACTTCGTCTTCAGGACGATCGCCGAGGTCGAGCCGAAACTCTACGAGCGCACGCTGACCATGAACGGCGTCTCAAAAGCCTACGCCATGACCGGCTGGCGCATCGGCTATGCCGCGGGTCCCGTCCAGTTGATCAAGGCGATGGACATGATCCAGGGCCAGCAGACCTCGGGCGCCTGCACCATCGCGCAATGGGCCTCGGTCGAGGCGCTCAACGGCCCGCAGGATTTCGTCGCCAGGAACAAGGCGATCTTTCAGGGCCGTCGCGACCTCGTCGTGTCGATGCTCAACCAGGCGCGCGGCATAACCTGCCCGTCGCCGGAAGGCGCCTTCTATGTCTACCCGTCCTGCGCCCAGCTGATTGGCAAGAAGACCAAAGCCGGCAAGATAATCGACACCGACGAGACTTTCTGCTCCGAATTGCTCGAAGGCGAGGGTGTCGCAGTGGTGTTCGGCTCGGCCTTCGGCCTCGGCCCCAACTTCCGCATCTCCTACGCCACGTCGGAGACGCTGCTGGAGGAAGCCTGCACGCGCATCCAGCGCTTTACCGCATCGTTGATCTGAACTGGCGGCACCGAGACATGAAACCCGGCTCCGAGCCGGGTTTTTTGTTAGGAGCAGACCTCAGCCGCCATACTGCTCGCCGGTGACCGCTTCCATCCAATCGGCATGGACGCCGTCCAGCGCTTCCTGCATGGCGACGTGGGTCATTGCCGTCTTCGGACTCGCGCCGTGCCAGTGCTTCTCGCCGGGCTCGAACGAGATCACGTCGCCCGCCTTGATCTCCTGGATCGGCCCGTCCCATGTCTGCGCAAGGCCGGCGCCCGAAGTGACATAAAGCGTCTGCCCCAGCGGATGTGTGTGCCAGTGGGTGCGCGCACCGGGCTCGAAGCTGACCAGCGTGGCTCTGAGCCGGGCCGGCGCTTCCTTCTCGATGATGGGCGTCTGCAACACGCGGCCGGTGAAATACTTCTCCGGTGCGACGATGGTCGGCACGCTGCCGCAGGCAATGATCTTCATCTCTGGTGCTCCCTAAGTTTGGCAGAAGCTCCCCTGCTCCGGTGCCGGCTACCACCCCAGCCGGGGCCAGAACAGGCCGGCACGCACGCGATAGTCCGCGTAGGCTCCGGCCAGCGGCGTGCGCGAAAATTTCTTCTCTTCGTCCAGCGCCGCAAACACATAGAGGATAGCGATCCCGGCGACCGGCACCACCACCCAGATCGACCAGGTCGCGATCCCCCAGCCGATCCAGAAGATGATGTAGGACGTATAGAAGGGGTGGCGGACATGGCCGTAGGGGCCGTCGATCAGCAGGCTGTGCGGATCGTCGGGTGCGAAGGCGAAGCGCAGCCGCGCCTTGCGCGACGTGACAATCGCCCACCAGAACAGGGCAGAGCTCGCCAGTTCGACGGCGAGCCCGGTGAGCTTTGCCGAAACCGGCTGCGATTGGATCCAAAGGATGGCGAGAAAGAACAGCGCCGTGGCGATGACCGCCGCCGATATCACCATGGCGCCTGGCGACATCGCCTGGGATTGGAAATGAGCCCGCATCGACCAGACATATTGGCCAACCGTCGCGATGCTGCAGATCGAGACAAGAAGATCGAGGACTGGTTCCATTGTCGGGATTCCGCGCGTGATTGCCATGGAGCCAGCGATCGTGCCGGCTATCTCTTTAGAAATCCTTTCTTAACCACATGTTTAAAGAACATATAGAGCCAGCGATGCGATGTTGGCGGTCAGGCAAATCTCAAGGTCTAATCCAGCATGAGCATCACTCACCGCACCATCCGCACGCCGCAGGCCGACTTGCGCCTCAGCCAGTCGTCTGGTTCCGGCATGCCCATCGTCATGATCCACGGCTCGGGCAGTTCGCGCGCCGTGTTTGCCCGTCAGTTCGACAGCCCGCTTGCCGATGCCCATCGGCTGATCGCCTTCGACCTTCCCGGCCATGGCGAGTCCTCCGATGCCCGCGACCCGGCAACCGCCTATACGATTACCGGCCTCGCCCAGACCACAGCCCGGCTTCTCGACGCTTTGGGCATCGGCCACGCGATCATCTTCGGCTGGTCGCTCGGCGGCCATGTGGCGGTCGAACTTGCCAGCTTCCACCATGCGGTCAGCGGCCTGGTGTTGACCGGAGCGCCGCCGGTGTCGCGGGGGCCGCTCGGCATGCTGCGCGGCTTTCACGCCAACTGGGACATGCTGCTCGCCTCTAAGAAGGTCTACTCCGAACGCGACATCGAGCGTTTTGAGGCTCTGTGCTACGGCGACGCCGCCAGTCCGTCTTTCCGCGAAGCCATCAGGCGCACCGACGGCCGGCTTCGCGCCGGCGTGGCGCGCTCCATGTTTGCCGGCAAGGGCGCCGACCAGAAACAGGTGGTGGAACACGCCCCGTTCCCGGTTGCGGTGATCAATGGAGAGCATGACCCGCTGGTGCGGCTGAGCTACTTCGAGACGCTGGCCTATGGCTCGCTGTGGGAACAATGCCATGTCATATCAGGCGCCGGCCATGCACCGTTCTGGGAACGCCCAGACCTGTTTAACCCGCTGTTGTCGCGCTACGCCGAGACGGTGGTGAAGCAAAGTGCAGCCAGGCCGGCGCGCCGCACCCAGGCCCGCTGAAATCTACCGACGGTTCTGACCCCGGCTCTCGCTCCGTCCGTCTGGCGGCGGCGCGATTTCTATTTTCCTTGCCCTGCCGGCTAACCCGTGGGACGATGGGTTGGGCAGGTGGCTAAATGAAAACAACCCCGCCCGCGACGGTCGAACAGGCCGGCCGCCGCTCACGACAGGGTGCGATCGGCGCAAAACCGTTTCCACTTTTGCTGATCGCACTCCAAGGGCAACGCCTGAGTGGAGGTCAGCCATGGGTACTCGCGCCGGAGGACGACGCACGGGACCGAAATGCATTGCCATAGTCGGTCCCTTTGCAAGCGGTAAGACGACACTTCTCGAAGCCATCCTCGCCCGTACGGGCGCCATCCCCCGCCAAAATCCCGTTTCATCGGGAAGCACCGTTTCCGATCATTCGCCCGAGGCGCGGGCGCACGCCATGAGCGTCGAGGCGACCTTTGCCACCACCGAATTCATGGGCGAGCAGATCACCTTCGTCGACTGTCCCGGATCGATCGAATTCTCCTTCGAGGCCGAGCCGGTGCTGGCAGCCTGCGATCTCGCGGTGGTCGTCGCCGAGGCCGACGAGAAGAAGATCCCAGCCTTGCAGCTCATCATGCGCAAGCTCGACGATCTCGGCGTGCCGCGCATCCTGTTCCTCAACAAGGTCGACAAGGCAATCGCCGGCGTACGCGATACGCTGAAGATGCTGCAGCCGACGAGCGCGGCGCCGCTGTTGCTGCGCCAGATTCCGCTGCGCAAGGACAATGTGGTGATCGGTTCGATCGACCTGGCGCTAGAGCGCGCCTACATCTACCGCGAATATGCCGAAAGCCAGGTTGCCGAAATTCCAACTGATGACAAGGCGCGCGAACTGGAGGCTCGCTTCTCCATGCTGGAGACGCTTGCCGACCATGACGACCAGTTGATGGAGCAGTTGCTGGAGGAGATCGAGCCGCCGAAAGACGCGGTCTTCGACGATCTGTCCGCCGACCTGCGCGCCGGCGCCATAACGCCGGTGCTTATCGGCACCGCCGAAAAAGGCAACGGCGTGCTGCGCCTTTTGAAGGCGATCCGCCATGACGCACCGGATGTCGAGGCGACGCGCAAACGGCTCGGCGTCCCCGACGGCAATCACACCGTGGTCCAGGTGATGAAGACCATCCACACCGCGCATGGCGGCAAGCTGTCCGTGTCGCGCGTACTCTCCGGCCAGATCGCCGATGCAGCCGAACTCTATTTGTCGAATGGCGAGACGGCGAAGGTCTCCGGCATCTACAAGATGCTCGGCAAGGACCAATCCAAGCTCACCGCTGCCAAGGCCGGCGACACGGTGGCGTTGGGCAAGCTGGACGAGGTCAAGACCGGCCAGACGTTGAGCTCCACGAAGGGCGGTATCAAGCCGCTGGTCACGCTGACGCCGCCGCAGCCGGTCTTTGCCTTTGCCCTGCGGCCGAAGGAGCGCAAGGACGAGGTCAAAATGTCGGCGGCCATCCAGCGCCTGGCCGAGGAAGATCCCTCGCTCACCTTGCGCCACAACCAGGACTCGGCCGAGACCGTGCTGTCCGGCCATGGCGAGATGCATCTGCGGGTCGTGCGCGAGCGGCTGGAAGGCAAGAATCAGATTCCGGTCGAAGGCCATGCGCCTGCCGTCCCCTATCGCGAGACGATCCGAAAGACGGTGCAGCAGCGCGGCCGCCACAAGAAGCAGTCCGGCGGCCATGGCCAGTTCGGCGATGTGGTGATCGAGATCAAGCCGCTGCCGCGCGGCTCCGGCTTTCAGTTCTCGGACACCATCACCGGCGGCGTCGTGCCCAAGACCTACATCCAGTCGGTCGAAACCGGCGTGCGCGATTATCTGAAATCCGGCCCGCTCGGCTTCCCTGTCGTCGATGTCGCCGTCAACCTCTCCGACGGCTCCTACCACGCCGTCGATTCCTCCGACATGGCTTTCCAGATGGCGGCCAAGCTGGCCATGAAGGAAGGCATGGCGGCCTGCTCGCCGGTGCTGCTCGAGCCGGTCATGAAGGTCGAGATCGTCACGCCGTCCGAAGCCACTTCGAAGATCATCGCGCTGATCCCGCAACGGCGCGGGCAGATCCTTGGCTACGACGCGCGGCCTGACTGGCCGGGATGGGATGTCGTGGAGGCGACCATGCCGCAGGCCGAGATCGGCGGCCTGATCATCGAACTGCGCTCGGCGACCTCCGGCGTCGCCAGCTATCGTTGCGCCTTCGATCACATGGCCGAGCTGACCGGACGGTTGGCCGACGAAGCGATGAACGCCAACGGCAAGGCTGCCTGACAGGCCAAAGGATGATCCGCGCAAAAAACGGCGCCCGGATGATCCGGACGCCGCTCTTATTGCGGACCGTCTTCTTGGGAGGAAAACGGCAGGTCCGCCGCACGTATCCGCCGCGCCATACGGCACTGACAGACGAATAGGTTCGGACGCGGTAGCCGCCTGAGCCCGGATCTTCCGAGTGATGCCCCCATCTCCCGGTCGAACCACACCGCGTCCTATGATCTGCTTAAACGATGAATCGCGCCTGCGGCATGTTACCTGAGGTTACATGTCACTGTTACGCGGCGATTTTGCTCGATTTTTCGCTGGCTACGGCAGGCCCGGAAACAAAAAAGCCGGATCAATGAAGATCCGGCTGAGTTTGATTGGAAGTGCCTGTTAAGGCTAACCTCCAGAGGGGAACACTCGAGGGCGCTAATGGGAGGAGAACGCGCCCAGGAGATGATCTATATATGTGCTGTTCATGCCCAAGAAACAAGCATCTATTTTGCAACACACGCATGCAAAAAGGTACAGGCTGTGGTCTAACCCATGTCTAGGGGCCATAGGACCACGAAAAGTTGCCAAATGAATGGCGCGACCGTGCTGTTGCCTTCGCAGAACCGCAATTCGGGCTGATTCTCGCGCTCGCGGGCAAAAAGCCGAATGACGTTGAATCGGGCAACAGGCGTTTATTTTTGCGGCAGCGGGATGGGAAGGGTCGGCCGGAAGAAGGGAGACCTGACATGCGGACACCCCAGGCGATCGCCGGCAGCGCGGTCTTCTTCATCGCCGCACCTTGTGTCGTGGCCGGGCTGGTGCCCTGGCTGCTGACGGACCGCTACCGTCTGCCGCTGTCGACGGTGCCCGGCTTCGTGCCGGCTGGCTCCATCCTGATCGTCGCGGCCATCGCCCTGCTCGTCCATTCCTTTGCCCGCTTCGCGCTCGAAGGCCTGGGCACGCCGGCGCCTGTAGCACCCACCGAGAGACTGGTGATCGGCGGCGTCTACCGCCATGTCCGCAACCCGATGTACGTCGCCGTGCTGTCGATCATCCTCGGCCAGGCGTTGCTGTTTTCAAGCTGGAGCGTCGCTGCCTATGCCGCCATCGGCGCGATCGTCATGGGCTCTTTCGTCAGGTTCTATGAGGAGCCGACTCTCGCCCGCCGCTACGGTGGCGAATACGAGACCTACCGCCGCAATGTTCCCGGCTGGCTGCCACGGCTGACGCCGTGGCGGGGGTGACCAGCACCTCCCAAGGCCATGTTTAAAATGACCAGCTGCGCGCTTTGGCGATGATGAAGTCGCGGAAGACGTGCAGCTTGGCCTGGTTCTTCATTGCATCGGGATAGGCGAAATAGGTGTCGAAGGACGGCACCTCGGTCTCCGGCAAAAGCTGCACCAGATCCGATTCATTGGAGATCACGTAGTCGGGCAGCATGGCGATGCCGGCGCCGCCCTGCACGGCGCGCTTGATCGACAAGATGTCGTTGATCTGCAGCGTCGGCACCCTTTGCCCACCGTCGAAATCGCCGATCGTTTCCAGCCAGTTCAGCTCCGACAGATGCGACGGCACCGGCACACCGAAAGTGACAATGCGATGGTTCTTCAGATCGGCGACCGAGGTCGGCTTGCCGTGCTTGCCGACATAGGACGGCGAGGCATAGAGGTGGAAATGCACGGTGAACAGGCGGCGCTGGATAAGGTCGGGCTGCTGCGGCTGGCGCAGCCGTATCGCGCAGTCGGCCTGACGCATGGTGAGGTCGAGTTCCTCATTGGCCAGGATCAGCTGCAGGCTGATTTCCGGATAGAGCTCGATGAATTCCTGCACCCGCTCGGTCAGCCAGCCGGCGCCGAGCCCGACGGTGGTCGTTACCCTCAGCACGCCGGAGGGCCGGTCCTTTGCCTCGGTCAGCTTCGACTTGATGGTCTCCAGCTTCATCAGCACGTCATGCGCCGTGCGGAACAGCATTTCGCCCTGCTCGGTCAGCACCAGGCCGCGGGCATGGCGATTGAAAAGCGGCACCCCGACGTCATGCTCGAGCGCGCTGACCTGGCGTGAAATCGCCGATTGCGACAGGTGCAAAGTCTCGGCGGCATGGGTAAACGACCCAGCCTCCGCCGCTGCGTGAAACACGCGAAGCTTGTCCCAGTCCAACGCCATTGAATTCCCCTCGTTCTGTTCTTGGCGTCTGAATGAAAAATCAGGCTTTTGAACGGCTTGCGACGCCGTCTTGATAGATATTATTCCGCCGCTTCGCGGTGCACCTCGATGCCGGCCAGGTATTTTTCCGCCTCGAGCGCGGCCATGCAGCCGAGCCCGGCGGCGGTCACCGCCTGACGGTAGATATCGTCGGTCACGTCACCGGCGGCGAACACGCCGGGAACGTCCGTGCGGGTCGAATTCGGCGCCGTCCACAGATAGCCGTTCGGCTTCTGCTTCAGCTTGCCGACAAACAATTCCACCGCCGGCGCATGGCCGATCGCCACGAACACGCCGTCCACCTGGAGATGGCTGACCTCGCCGGTCACCGCATTTCTGAGCTTCAGCCCTTCGACCGAAGGCGGCAGCGGCGTCTTGCCGGGCCGGCCGGTGATCTCGTCGACGATCGTGTCCCAGATGACTCGGACATTGTCCTTTTTCAACAGCCGCTCACGCAGGATGCGCTCGGCGCGGAAATCGTTGCGCCGGTGGATGACGGTCACGCTCTTCCCCAGATTGGAGAGATAGAGCGCCTCCTCCACCGCCGAATTGCCGCCGCCGATGACAGCGACATCCTTGCCGCGATAGAAAAAACCATCGCAGGTGGCGCAGGCCGACACGCCGAAGCCCATGAAGGTCTGTTCGGTGGGGATGCCCAGCCATTTCGCCTGCGCGCCGGTGGCAATGATCAGCGCGTCGGCCGTGTAGGTGGTGCCGGAATCGCCCGTGGCGCGGAACGGCCGCACATTGAGGTCAACCTCGGTGATGATGTCGTTGATGATATCGGTGCCGACATGCTCGGCCTGCTTCAGCATCTGCTCCATCAGCCACGGGCCCTGGATCGGATCGGCGAAGCCCGGATAGTTTTCGACATCGGTGGTGATCATCAGCTGCCCGCCCTGCTGCAAGCCTGCTACGAGCATCGGCTTGAGCATGGCGCGCGCGGCGTAGACTGCGGCGGTATAGCCGGCCGGGCCGGAACCGATGATAAGGACAGGCGCGTGCTTGGTGGTCATCTAAAGCCTCTGCGGGGCAGACAATCGGGTGTGCCTTGGAAAACGACGTGAAATGTTGCTGGCAATGTAAGGGTTGCCAACCACACCAGCAAGACGATCAGGCCGTCGTCCCCGGAAAGCTTCGGCCTACAGGCTTATTCGCGCAATGGCCGCTTTCGTTACGGTTGCGAAATCGCCCGACCAAAGGGCTGGCATCGACACAAAAGTCGTTTAAGGACGAGAGCGCGAAAGACTCTTGCGCTAAGCCGAGACCGCCATGCCCCTGAAAGCCGACCTCGACGCCATCGACTGGAAGATTCTGCGCGAGCTTCAGGCCGACGGGCGCATGACCAATGTCGAACTGTCGAGCCGTGTCGGCATTTCCGCCCCGCCCTGCCTGCGCCGTGTCCGGCGGCTGGAGGAAACCGGCATCATCAGAGGCTATCGCGCCTTGCTCAACGCGCCGGCGCTCGGCATGGATGTCGTCGCCTTCTGCCTGATCGGCCTGCATCACCAAGCCGACGCGGAGCTCAAAGCTTTCGCCGAGCGCACTCGCGGCTGGCCGATCGTGCGCGACGCCTGGATGGTCTCGGGCGAATCCGACTTCCTGCTGCATTGCGTGGCGAGCGATCTCGGCACGTTCCAGACCTTCGTCATTGAAGAACTGGCCTCGGCCCCCAATGTCGACACGGTGCGCACCGCGCTGACCATCCGCCGCGTCAAGGACGAAGGGCTGGTGGCGTTCAGCGCCTGATAAGCGAGATTAACTTCGAAAAAGCATGTGCGACGCCCGTCAAGACACACCCCAATAGATACGCGGCTACCTCTCCGACAACCGGCAAAAGAATGAAGCCGTCGCCAGGGCCGGGGCTCTCACCAGGGGACATCTCCGGCAAAGCTAAAAAGGCTAGCAAAATAGGTGAGCAAGCAAGCCAGACGAATGTGATGACATGCGGCAATCATTTGAGACGGAAAATGTTTTTTGACGCGAGAAACGCCGCGCCGATCACAATTATGTTGACGACGAATATGAGCCAGAAAGCGAATTCTGGCGCCGAAATCGTAGGGTATTCCGGGTCAGATTGCGTGAACATGAGCGGCCAAGGTTGAATATGCCATCCGGTTTCAGCTACGGAATCGGGAGTACTTTGACCCACCCTGCCAAGGGCAGGATCTGCTACCTGCGCTCCACCGTGAGAACAACAGGCAATCCCCAGGGCACATCTAGCGGTGCTTGAAGCAGTGAGACGTCGCCATCCGCGACCTGGGCTTCCCACTTGGCATAGTGTTTCAACCGGTAGTTCCCGGAGCGGACGCTGAGGCAGGCAACAGGCCCGCCATCGAGGTTTAGCGCCGTCTTGAGATCGAGGTCGGTCTGCAACAGGAAGTTTGCTAGCCGGTCCAGCGAGAAGAAAGCGTCCTTGGTCGAACCGACGATGATCCAGCCCTGACGATCTTCCGCGATAAAGGTGCGGTTGGCCAACCAGTTGCTCTTTGCGCGTACATTGTTGCGGCCGTCCTCACCGACAAGCAATGGATAGGAAACCATAGCGTTTTCGGCATTCTCCGTGACTGCGCGCCAGTCACGTGAATTGAGATCGACCACATGCGTGCCGGAGGCATTCACGAACTAGGCGCCGGCCTTGGCATCGTATTCATCCGGCCCGAGCCTCGTACCCATGCTGACAAAGGGCGTGTCGGCTTCGCCCTTCAGTCCGAAATAACTGCCATTGACGATCAGAACGGTGCCGCCTGTGCCTTGTGGATTGAGTGCCGCTTCCCACTGGTCGATGTCCTTGGCACCACTGGGCTCGTTACGGGCAACGAAACGGAATTTGGCTGGATCGAAACGGTTGAGATAGAGCCGGTCAATTTCACGGTCGCCCGCCATGACGGGGATTTCTCTGACCTGGAATCCAGGCTCGGTTTCATTCCATGAGCTGGCTCCAGCGGTCACATCAGGAATTTCCGATTTCAACGCAAGCTGCATGGCAGGCGAGAGACGCGCATCGTCGGGTGCAACGGCGATCCAGTAGCTTCCGCCGCGGCGAAGAAGTGCATTGAGCCCATACACGCCGTGTTTTTGCCAGACATACCCCACGGCTGAAAGCACAGCCAATATCAACAAGACAACGGCAACAGAGATTGCTTTCTTCAATGAATTCCCCTCGTTCTTCGATGGAATGACATCTGCAAATTTCTTGCTTGAATGATGTCTGATCTCTGCAGTTTTTCCGCAAAAGAGCGTGGTGCTTTCCTGGGGAATAGCGTCAAAGCAAAGAAATGGATCGGCTCGCCGTTTCGCAGAAACGGTGAAACGCTCAAGCTAACCCATTGAGATTGCGTCGCAACAGATCCGGAAAGCTAAATCAGTCTCGATCCGAGCGACTCGACAGCCCTCAAAAGCCGCTCCAGATCATCGGGGTTGCGCAGCGGCAGAACCTCGAAGCCCGGCTCATTACTTCCCTCGCCATCCACCAGCCAGCCGCGCGGCAGGCCGGCGCGTTGTCCGGCTTCCATATCCGCTGGCTTGTCGCCGACGATCAGCGAGCGTTTGAGATCGAGGCCAACACGCTTCTGCGCCTCGAACAGCATGCCCGGATTTGGCTTGCGCATCGGATGGTCGGCAACCGCCAGCGGTCCATTGCCCGCCTCATGATAGGCGCAGGCCAGAACCATGTCGACGAAGGCATTGCCGTCGGCAAGCAGTTCGAGAACCCGGCCGTTGACGGCGGCAAATTCCTTCCAGCCGAAATAGCCACGCGCAATGCCGGATTGATTGGTGACGATCACCACCGGGATGTGGCGCCGGTTGGCCGCCGCGATGACCGGCACGATGCCGTCGCGCAGCGCCATCTTGGCTGGATCGTCGGGATAGCCCGTATCGACATTGATGGTGCCGTCGCGGTCGAGGAACAGCGCCGGTGCGTTGGCTGGAAACACCCGCGAACCGACTCGCTCGACCCACAGGCCGGGCGCAGCCAGCGGGTATGGGCCGGAGGCGCCGCTGTCAGCCATCGCTGAGGCGCGCTTCGACCACTTCGCACAGATAGTGGTAGAGGCAGAGATGTCCCTGCTGGACGATCGGCGTCGAGGTCGAGGGCACGTTGAGCAGGATGTCGGTGAGCGGCTTCAGTTTGCCGCCGCCGTCGCCGGTGAGGCTGACCACCGTCATGCCCATCATGCGCGCCTGTTCGGCGGCAGCCAGAATGCTCGGCGAATTGCCGCTGGTCGAGATCGCCAGAAGCACGCCGCCGGCCGCGCCATGCGCTTCGACCTGGCGCGAAAACACGGTGTCGAAGCCATAGTCATTGCCCCAGGCGGTCAGCATGCCCGCGTTGGCCGGCAGCGCAATCACATTGTAGGCCTTGCGCTCCTTAAGGAAGCGGCCGACCAGTTCGGTGGCAATGTGGATGGCGTCGCTGGCCGAGCCGCCATTGCCGCAGACCAGCAGCGCCTTGCCCGAGGAAAGCGCCGCGACGACCGCACTCACAGCACGTTCCATCTCGGCGGTCAGGTCACGCTCGACTGTCGCGGTGATCGCGGCCGCCGAGCGGACCAGATAGTCATTCAGTCCGGACATGAAATCCCTCAGTTGGTACCGCCGCCGGCGCGCAATTTGCCGATCGTGCCGGTGGTGCTCTTGCCGGCGACAAGGTCGACCAGGACGACGCGCCCGCCCGCCTTCTGCACCACATCGGCGCCGACAACGGTTTCGACCGTGTAGTCGGCGCCCTTGACCAGAATGTCGGGCAGAAGCGCCTCGATCAGCGCCAGCGGCGTATCCTCTTCGAACACCACGACCGCATCGACCGAGGCCAGGGCGGCGAGCACGCAGGCACGATCATGCTGATCGTTGACCGGGCGCCCGGCGCCTTTCAGCCGACGCACCGAGGCATCGCTGTTGAGGCCGAGCACCAGCCGGTCGCACTGGCTGCGCGCCGCGTGGAGAAGACTGACATGGCCGGCATGCAATATATCGAAGCAGCCATTGGTGAAGCCGACGCTCAGGCCCTCGTCCTTCCACGCCGCCACCATGCGCGCGGCCGATGCGGCGTCGAGGATGGCGTCCTTGTGAGCGGTGGGGCCGTGCGAGCGGAACAGCGCGCCGGTGAGTTCCTCCACGGTCAGCCGCGCGGTGCCGCGTTTGCCCACCACCACACCGCCGGCGGCATTGGCGATGGAGGCGGCCATGACGCGATCGGCGCCCGCGGCCAGAGCCAGCGCGAAGCTCGCGATGACCGTATCGCCGGCGCCCGAAACGTCGAACACTTCGCGCGCCTGGGTGGCGATGTGGCGCGCCTCATCCGCGCCGACGACGCTCATGCCCTTTTCGCTGCGGGTGGCGACGACGAAGTCGAAGCCATGTGCCGAAATCAGCTGGCGTGCCGCCGCGACGATCTCGTCGTCGGCGAAAACCGGGCGACCGACAGCTTCGCCAAGCTCCTTGCGGTTAGGCGTGATGGCGGTCGCGCCGGCATAGCGCGCATAGTCGCGGCCCTTGGGATCGACCAGCACCGGTTTTCCCGCCTCGCGGCAGATGGCGATCAGGTCGGCGGCGACGCCGTCGAGCAAGATGCCCTTGCCATAGTCGGACAGAATGACGATGTCGGCGCGCGCCAGTGCGTCGCGGAAATGCCGGACCAGGTCCGCCCGTTCCTTGTCGTCGAGCGGCTTGATCTCTTCCTCATCGAAGCGCAGCACCTGCTGATTGAGCGCGCTGAAGCGGCTCTTCGACGACGTCATGCGACCGCGCTCCTGCGCCAGGCCCACCGTGTCGGCGCCGAACTCGCCAAGCATCCGCACCAGATTGTCGCCGGCCACATCGGTGCCGATCACCGATATGGGAATAGCGCTGGCACCCAGCGAGACGATGTTGGCGACAACGTTGCCTGCGCCGCCCATCGTCGAGGTCTCGCCGCGCCCGTGCAGCACCGGGATCGGCGCTTCCGGCGAGATGCGCTCGATGACGCCGTTGACGAAACGGTCGAGGATGAAGTCGCCGACCACCAGCACGGCAACGTCGCCAAAGCGGGCAATGGCGCGGTGCAAAGGTTCGGGCGAAGGCGGATTGTGCTTGATCATGTCACTGGCAATGCGAGGGAAAGGCCGATCTCAATCACCCTGAAAATTGTCAATTTACGGGCCGGATCGTTCATGGCGAAGCCGATATACCGCAAATCCGCGCAGCGCAACGTCAGGGCGGCCCTCAGCTCTTCTGCAGCGCGACGTGGACGCCCAGTCCGACCAGCACCGCCCCGCCCGCCCGCTGCATGATGCGCTGCGCACGGCTGGAGCGCTTCAGCCGGGCGATCACCATGCCTGCCAGCAACACGCAGACAATATCTGCCGAAGAGAACATTAAATTGACGATGGTGCCCAGCACGACGAATTGCAGCCACACCGGGAACCCCGCCGAGGCATCGATGAACTGTGGCAGGAACGCCATGAAGAAGATCGCCGTCTTCGGATTGAGCACTTCGACGGTGATGCTCTCGAAAAATGCGCGGCGCGCCGATTTGCGCTCGATCGCCGGCAGCGCCCTGTCACCGTCCCCGCGCTTGCGGAACAAGGACACGCCAAGCCAGACCAGATAGAGCGCGCCGATGAGCTTGACCGCCATATAGAGCGGTGGCACCGCATGGAAGAGCACCGACAGCCCGGCGGCAGCCGCAAAGACATGGAAATAACCGCCAAGATGGATGCCAAGTGCCGCCGTCAGCCCCGACCAGCGCCCGCGCGCCATGGTCTGCGCGGCAGCATAGAGCATGGCCGGTCCTGGAATATAGGCAAAGATCGCCGTGGTGGCGAAAAACGCAATGAGCAGTTCGGTCGACGGCATTTTTTGTCCCCTAGCTTGCGGGCCTCGAATAAAGCGGGCGCTTCGCGGTCTCACTATGGCGTCGTGGTGCTTCATCGACAGTACGCTTGGCCTCCCTTATAAGGACCGGAATCGCAAGCAACCAGAGGCATTCATGATCATCGTCACGGGCGGGGCCGGCATGATCGGCTCCAACATCGTCGCCGCACTCAATGCCGAAGGCCATGATGACATCCTCGTCGTCGACGACCTCACCGACGGCCACAAGATCGCCAACCTGGCCGATTTGCAGATAGCCGACTATCTCGACAAGGACGAATTCTTGGCCACCTTGGAAGCCGGCGACCTAGGCCGCGTCGAGGCCGTCTTCCACCAGGGCGCCTGCTCGACCACCACGGAATGGAACGGCAAGTTCATGATGGACGTGAACTACGCCTTCTCAAAGCGCTTGCTGCATGGCTGTCTTTCGCTGCGCATACCGTTCCTCTATGCCTCCTCGGCTTCCGTCTACGGCGGCGGTTCGGAGTTTCGCGAGGACCCCGCACTTGAGCGGCCGCTCAACGTCTACGCCTATTCGAAGAAACTATTCGACGACTATGTCAGGCGCACTGTGTTCGACACCGATCATTCGCAGGTCGCCGGCCTGCGCTACTTCAACGTCTATGGCCCGCGCGAGGCGCACAAGGGCGCCATGGCCTCGGTCGCCTTCCATCTGTTCAACCAGGTCGGGCGCGGCGAAAACCCAAAGCTGTTCGGCGCCCATGACGGCTTCGGCCCCGGCGAACAAAGCCGCGACTTCATTCATGTCGGCGATGTCGCCGACGTCAATCTGTGGCTGTGGAAGCGCGGCTCGAGCGGCATCTTCAATTGCGGCACCGGCCGCGCCCAGCCGTTCCGCGCCATTGCCGAGACCGTGATCGATACGCTGGGCAAGGGCGAGATCGAGTTCATCGAATTCCCCGATCACCTCAAGGGCAGCTACCAGAGTTTTACCCAGGCTGATATGTCCCGCTTGCGCGCAGCCGGCTATAATGGGCAATTCCGCAGCGTGGAAACCGGCGTCAGAGACTATGTCGAATGGCTGAAAGCCCAACGATCCTCGTGATCGGCCCACGCTGGGTGGGCGATATGGTCATGGCGCAGTGCCTGTTTTCGGCGTTGAAGGAGCTCCATCCCAACGCCGCCATCGACGTGCTTGCCCCGGCCTGGGCGGCCCCGCTGGTCAAGCGCATGCCCGAGATTCGCCAGCAGATCGATTTCCCGCTGCAACCCGGTGCGCTCGAATTCATCATTCGCCGCCGCTTCGGCCGCCTGCTGCGCGGCCGCTACGACATGGCCTACGTCCTGCCGGGCAGCTGGAAATCGGCGCTGATCCCGTTCTTTGCCCGCATCCCCCGCCGCTTCGGCAATCTCCGGGAAATGCGCTACGGCCTGCTGACCGACATCGTGCCGCTGCCCGATGCCCTCAAACGGCGCACTGCGCAGGCCTATTTTGGCCTCGCCCAAGGCGGACATTTCCGGCCGCCGCGGCTCACCGTCGACGCCGGCAATCAGAAAGAGCTGCTCGCTCGCTTCGCACTTCAGCCGGGAAAATTCGTCGCCATGATGCCCGGCGCCGAATTCGGTCCGGCCAAACGCTGGCCTAGCGAAAGCTATGCCGGCCTCGCCAGAGAGATGATGGCGAAAGGATTCAAGGTCGCGTTGTTCGGCTCGAAGAACGATCGCGACGTCACCGCCGAGATCGCAGCACTCGCGCCCGGTGTCGTCGATCTGGCAGGAAAGACGCGGCTGGAGGACGCCATCGACCTGATCGCCGCGGCCAGGCTGGCGGTGTCCAACGACAGCGGGCTGATGCATGTCGCGGCCGCCGTCGGCACGCCGGTCGTTGCCGTCTACGGTTCGACCTCGCCGGAAAACACGCCGCCGTTGGCTGAACAGCGCGAACTGATCTGGTTGCATCTGTCCTGTTCGCCCTGCCACCGGAAGGTCTGTCCGCTCGGCCACCTCAACTGCCTGAAGACGCTGGACGTTGCCCGAGTGGCAGCGGCGGCGGACAGGTTGCTGGAACTCCCGGCCGCCGCATGAAGGTGTTGATCGTCAAGACCTCCTCGATGGGCGACGTCATCCACACCTTCCCCGCCGTCGAAGATGCACGCCGCAAGCGCCCCGATATCGCCTTCGACTGGTGCGTCGAAGAGGCCTTTGCCGGCATCGTCGCGCTGCATCCGGCGATAGCAAAGATCCATACCGTCGCCATCCGGCGCTGGCGCAAGCATCTGTTCAACGCCGGCACATGGCGGGAGGCGACAAGCTTGCGCCGCGCTCTGCAAGCAGGCGAGTACGACCTCGTCATCGATGCGCAGGGGCTGCTGAAATCGGCCCTGGTGGCGAAACAGGCAGCGGCACCAATCGCAGGTTTCGACCGCGCAAGCGCGCGGGAGCCCTCGGCAACGTTGTTTTACCAGCGCAAATACGCCGTGCCGCGCAACCTGCACGCCATCGAACGCACGCGCCGGCTGTTCGGGCTGGCGCTCGGCTACGAGCCCGATCTTTCGGAGCTCGCATCCGGGATTGTGCCGCCTCCCGGCGGCCTGGCCGGCATTGACGGCAAGACGGCCTTCCTGCTGCACGGCACCAGCCGCGAGGACAAGAAATGGCCCGCCGAAGACTGGATCGAAACGGCTCGCCTGCTGGTTGGTAGCGGAATGACGCCGGTCACCACCTGGTCGAACGAGCGTGAGAAGGCGGTGGCCAAGGCGATCTCGAAAGCCGTGCCGTCAACGATCGTGGTGCCGAGATCGCCGCTGGCAGACATTGCCGCGATCCTTGGCCGCTCGACGCTGGTTATCGGCGCCGACACCGGTCTGACCCACCTCGCCAGCGCCTTCGGCCTGCCGACGGTCGCGGTGTTCCTGGCGACCGAGCCGGGTTTGACCGGCCCGCGCGGGCAATATGCCTCAACGTTGCTGGCCGCAGCGGGGGAGCGCCTCATGCCGGCACAGGTGGTGCCGGAAGCAGAAAAGCTATTAGCCCTTAAGCTCCAAGCTTCGGCATAGGACCTTCCAGCAATTCTGAGGGTGCTAGATGAACTGCACCTGGACGATCTCGTAACCCCTGGCGCCGCCAGGGGCGTTGACCTCGATGGCGTCGCCGACTTCCTTGCCGATCAGCGCGCGCGCGATCGGCGAGGAGATCGAAATACGGCCCGATTTCACATCCGCTTCCTGGTCGCCGACAATCTGGTAGGTCTTCTTTTCCTCGGTGTCCTCGTCGACCAGCACCACCGTGGCGCCGAACTTGACCTTGTCGCCGCTAAGCTTGGTGACGTCGATCACCTCGGCCCGAGCAATATAGTCTTCCAGTTCGTTGACACGGCCCTCATTGAGGCTCTGCGCCTCTTTGGCGGCATGATATTCGGCATTTTCGGACAGGTCGCCATGCGAGCGCGCTTCGGAGATCGCCTCGATGATGCGCGGCCGCTCCTCCTGCTGGCGCCAACGCAGCTCTTCCTTCAATGACGCGAACCCCTCGCCTGTCATCGGGACCTTGTTCATGATGCCTGACCTTTCCTGCCGCCACCCCCGCATTTCGGGGAAAGCCTTGTCGATGGGTATAAAAAGAAAACGGGTCCGGCAGCCTCGGGCTAACGGAACCGTTTCACCGCAATTTTCCCCAATATAGCGATCCTCGCGCGTTTTTCACGCTGAAAAAGCAGGCTTTTTGAAAAATCATGAGCCGACTTGCGCAATTGCCGTCACGGCATGTGCAGCGTGTTGCAGTTGCGACAACAAAACCGGCTGCGATTGCTCGCAGCCGGCCCAGAGAAGCCGTTGGGGTGGGGTCAGCTTCTCATGAAATGGTAGATCTGTTCGGCCAGCATGCCGTATTCGCGCGAATCTTTGCCCGTCCGCTTCTCGATCTCGGCCAGCTGCGCCTGGGCGCCGGCCAGATCGCCGATCTGCAGATGGGCCTCGCCGAGATATTCGCGCACCAGCGTGTAATCCGGGTTGATGCGGAGCGCTTCCTCGTAATAGCCGAGGCCGACGGTGACACGGCCGGAATGGCGATGCGAATAGCCGAGATAGTTGAGGATGCGTGGATCCTGCTTGTTGGCGGCAAGGCTGAGCACGGCGATCGCCTCATCATAACGCCCGGCCATGGCCAGGTCGTGACCAGCATCGTAGATGTTGTCGTCGTCCAGCATGCCGTACTTCGGCGCGACGCATTTCTGCTTTTTCTTGTCCCAGACCTGCCCCTTCTTGCACTGGGTGGTGGTCTCGGTACCACCGCCACCGCCGCCGGCCGCAAACACCGGAACCGCAAAGAACTGCAGCGCCACAAGCGCCGCAGCCGCCTGGATCAACACTCTTTTATGCATCGAAGCCTCCTTGAGGGATAATGACGATCTTGAGGGAAAATGACGATAATGAAAAGCTAACGCCGGGATGCAGACTTTTCATCCCGGAAACCCGCAGCCGCCGAAACTATTTGTGCGGCCGTGCCTAACCTGAATTCGGTCAAAGGCGGGAGCCAGGGATCAGAACATGACGTGACGCGCGCTGCAAATCCGCTATCATTCGGGAAGTGATCAGCGGGGGTGCCCGAGAGTGCAACAGCGCCGTGAGCGGGAATGGGAGCTATCGATCGGCCCGGACACCGTGCGCCTGTTCATTCTCAAGGCAAAGGGACTGAGTGCTGCCGTCAACGAAGACTATGCCGACGGTGCCGAGCATGAGGTCGAGCTCGATGGTGAATCACATGCCAATCACCACCATGACGGTCTGGCGGAGGAAAGCGCGGAAGACCTCACCGAGGAAGAGCTGCGCGAGCTGATCAACGACCTCAACGTCGATGAAGCGGCCGAGTTGATCGCGCTGGCCTGGGTCGGCCGCGGCGACTATGACGCAGCGGAATGGTCCGATGCGGTTGCCGCCGCGCGCGACCGCGCCAACAAGCGCACGGCGAAATACCTGCTCGGCATGCCGCTTTTGGCCGACTGGCTGGAAGAAGGGCTGGAAGCGATTGGCGCGTAACGACGTCGTTACCGTTCGTGATGGGCCGCAGGCAACCTCCGGGCGTTCGCGCCGTTGAGGACGATGGGGTCTTTTGTACTTTCCCGAACATGCAGGGTTGCACTGGTCATGGTCGTCACGGCTCTGCTGCTGACGCAAGCCGACGCCAAACAGCGCAAGAAGCATTACACGCCGCTGTCACAGCGGTTGGAGCAGTTGTTTTCACCGCGGGTCGACTCGCATCCTAAGCCGCGCAGCAAACACCGCCAGAAGCCCAGGCCACAGCGGCACATCACGCCAAAGCAGGTGGAACAAAAGACCCCGGATAAAGAGCCCTCGCCCGATGTTCCGGTGCAGCCCTCGCGCGTTGTCCCGCTGCCCGAGGCGCGTCCTTCAGAGGCGCCGAAGACCGGCGCGGCACCGATCGAAAAGCAAAAGGCCGAAGGTCCGAACCCCCTTGGCGCGCCCAACCGGTCCAATGACGATCGATTCAACGAAGAAAAGTCCCGTTTTAAAAAGCAGGCGCGGCCCGGACCGTCAGCCCCGAAGCCGTCGACCGATAAGCAAAGCGAGCCCGAGCCGCCGGCCGCGGTGCCGATTCCGACACAAAAGCCAGACACTTCGGAACCTGAAGCTCAGCCGCTGGCCGTTGCTCCGCAACCACCTGAAAAACCCGATGCCGGCGACAAGAAGATGCTGCCCGATGCGCGCTCGGCCGATGTGCCCGATGCAAAAATGCCGGCGGCGGAAGTCGCCTGTCGCGAGCGGCTGACGGCCCTTGGTGTCGAATTCGAGGAGCATAAGGCGGAAAGCAATCCCGACATCGGCTGCTCGATCCCCTATCCCCTGGTGCTGAAGTCGCTCGGAAAATCCATCGCCATCGGCCCCGCGACCGAACTCAACTGCCCGATGGCCGAGGCGGCAGCCCGCTTTGCCGCCGAAATCATACAGCCGGCGGCGAAAGCCGAGTTCGGAGCCGACCTGAAATCGATCAACCAGGCATCGGCCTTTGTTTGCCGGCCGCGCAACGGCACGCGCCATCTGTCGGAACATGCCTTCGGCAACGCGCTCGATATTGCCAGCTTCACGTTGTCGGATGGCAGAAAGATCGAAGTCGGTCCAACGCCGCCCGAGAAGGACGGCAAATTCCTCAATGCGGTGCGCAAGGCCGCCTGCGGACCGTTCAAGACCGTGCTTGGGCCGGGCGCGGACCCGGACCATTCCCTGCATTTCCATCTCGATCTTGAACCGCGCCGGAATGGTGGCACTTTCTGCCAGTAATGGCCCTCCAGTGATCGTCATGCCGGTGATGGTCTGGCTGCCGCATTTCGGCCGCAGGCATGAACGGGAACGCTGAGTTTTCCTTTACCCTTGATCGTTAAAATCCCACCGATCAAGGACAGGATTCCGCCCATGGCCGCAATATTTCGCGCCGCGAAGGCAAAAAGCGCAGCGATACTGGCCGCCGGTCTTGCGCTGGCCGCCGTTTCGGCTTGCAACACTGGCAGCGTGCTGTCGCTGCAGCCGGCCGTCGATGTCGGCTCGCAGACCGCGGCCGTGCCGCAATATGAAGGCATGCAGAAGCTCGTCCCGTCCAATCCCTATATGACTGCCGCCTATCCGCGCATGGACGAGCCGATGTCGGAGTCGGAGCCGCAGCAGATGCCGGCCAGCGAAACCGATTGCCGTGGCGAGCTGAAGCGCCTTCGCGTCGTCTACACCGATGTCCAGCCGATCCATGAGGGACAGTGCGGCATAGACTGGCCGGTCAAGGTCTCCGCCATCGGCGGCATCCAGATGAAGCCCGCCGCAACATTGACCTGCGACATGGCCGCAAGTTTCGCCGCCTGGACCAGCAACGAACTGGTTCCCTCCGCCCGCTGGCGCTATTTCTCGGGCGTCAAGACCATCCACCAGGGCTCGAGCTATTCCTGCCGCAACATCGCCGGCGAAGGTGTCCTGTCCGAGCACGGCAAGGGCAACGCCCTCGACGTCATGAGCATCGAGCTCAACAACGGCGACGACATCGACGTGCGCAAGCCCGGCCTGTTTGCCTTCCGCACCCGCGGCTTCCTCAACAATGTGCGCGCCGACGGCTGCCAGTATTTCACCACCGTGCTCGGTCCCGGCTACAATTACGATCACCGCAACCATTTCCATTTCGACATCAAGAACCGCAAAAGCGGCTACCGCGCCTGCCGCTAAGGCGTTCACCGTTCAGAAATCAGTCGGGATTGGCGTTCCCTATGGAAGCGATGATTTGCTGGGCCACCAGATCCTGGATGCGCCAAAGGTTCCTGTCGCGGATACCGCTCTCTTCCAACTTGCTGACGGTTCGGAACAGGTATTGAGCCGACGAGCCCCAATGCCCGGCAGCCCGCGCCAGCGTGTCGGCAACCTGCTCCAATGGCAGCCGGCCGGCATAGGCCCTGCCGTCTGGCGCGGCGACGAAAGCCAAGGCCCGCAACGGCCCATCCTTGGTCTTGACCTTGATCCAGCATGGCACGTTAGTCGGCGGATTGGCATCGATCTCGCGGCGCATCAACTGGCCAAGTTGCCCGACATGGTCTTCCGCGGGCAGCCGATAGACGATGCCGTTGCAGCTGCCGCCTCGATCGAGCGCCAGCATCAGCGCCGGCAAATCACGGGTTCCGCGCCAACGGGTCAGCGTCAGGCAGAACGAGCGGTGCCATCCTGGCGCCGTGGCCGGGCGCTGCTCGACATGGGCAAATTCGGGGTTCCAGATCAGCGACCCGTAGGCAAAGACCCATAGCGCTTCAGGCCGATGCTCCGACAGAAGTTGCTCGACAAGACTATCGAACTCCGCGTCTGTATGCTCGGTTGTTCCGGGCTCGGGACCCGGATCCGGTTCGACACGCTCGACCCTTGCGACAAGGTCCGCGGTCAATGCCATCGAGCTGCGACCCACCGGCTTCTTATCCATTCCTGCTCACCCCCCGCAAAAACGATGGCCGGACGATAGAACGGCTGCTCGCCGCTGGCCATTGATTTCCAGGGCCCGTCAGGCACAGATACCGCACGGATCGAGCCGCTTTCATGAGCCGACGAAGCCTGCAACGACGCGCATTGACCTGGCTCGCCGCTCTTCTGGCGGTCTGGCTGGCCCTCGCCTATGTCGCCGCGCCGGAATTCTGGACGGTTCGCGACCGCGGCTTTCGCACGCAGACTTTCGAGATGGTGACACACACGCCGCAAGGCATTCCGGGCGACCCGATCAATATCGGCCTTGTCGGTACCGAAAAAGAGGTGGTCCATGCCTTCGCCATGGCCGGATGGGATACGGCCGATGGCGTGACGCTGAAGACCGCGATCGAAATCGGTGAAAGCGTGCTGTTCGACCACCCCTATCCTGACGCCCCGGTCAGCCGGCTGCTGTTCGAAGGCCGCGCCCAGGATCTCGCCTTCGAAAAGCCGGTCGGCGGGAGCGCCGACCGGCGCCATCATGTCCGCTTCTGGCGCAGCGATGCGACCGGCGACGACGGCCGAACGCTCTGGATGGGCTCGGCCAGCTTCGACCGCGGCGTTGGTCTCAGCCACGATACCGGCGCCATCACCCACCATATCGCCCCTGACATCGACGCCGAGCGCGATCTCGTGATCCACGACCTGTCGGCGGCCGGCATGGTGACCTCGGCGAGCGACATCCCGGGCATCGGCGCCACCAGGACCGGACGCAACGGCGGCGGCGATCCCTATTTCACCGACGGCAAGGCTGTTGTCGGGGTGCTCAGGCAATTCCCCTGAACCACTGTCATTTTCCAAAAATCATCGCGGACTATTTTCCTGCGGCCCGCCGCAATGCTATTGAGCCCTGATGCTATACGTCGAAATCGCCACCGTGGTCGTCCTCATCTGTGTGAACGGCCTTCTGTCGATGTCCGAGCTCGCCATCGTGTCGTCGCGCCCGGCGCGGCTCAAGGCGATGATCGACCGCGGCGTCAATGGCGCCGGGCGTGCGCTGACGCTCGGCTCCAATCCCGGCAAATTCCTGTCGTCGGTGCAGATCGGCATCACTCTGGTCGGCGTGCTGTCGGGCGCCTTCTCCGGCGCCACGCTGGGCGACAGGCTTTCGGTGTACCTGGCCACGACCGGCATGCGCGAAAACATCGCCGACCCGCTCGGCGTCGGGATCGTCGTCGCCATCATCACCTATTTCTCGCTGATCGTCGGCGAGCTGGTGCCCAAGCAGATCGCGCTGCGCGATCCCGAGCGTGTTGCCGCCCGCGCGGCGCCTGCGATGACCATCCTAGCCACCGTCTCCGCGCCGCTGGTGTTCCTGCTCGACATTTCCGGCCGCGCCATATTGTGGGTGCTCGGCCAGCGCGGCGAGAGCGAGGAAAAAGTCACCGACGAAGAGATCAAGATGCTGGTCGCCGAGGCCGAGCACCACGGCACCATCGAATCTGACGAGCGGCGCATGATCGCCGGCGTCATGCGGCTCGGCGATCGCGCCGTGCGCGCCGTGATGACGCCGCGCACCGAGGTCGACTGGATCAATTTGCAGTCCGATGAGGGTGCCATCCGCAAGCTCTTGATGGAGACCCAGCATTCGCGCCTGCCGGCCGGCGATGGCGGCGTCGACGTCATGGTTGGCGTTGTTCAGACGCGCGACGTGCTGGCCGCCCTGCTCGCCGGCCGCGCACTCGATCCGCGCAAGCATGTGCGCGCCGCCCCCATCGTCTACGATCAGGCCGACGCGCTGGATGTGCTGCAGAAGCTGAAGGAATCCGACGTGCCGATGGCGCTGGTGCATGACGAATACGGCCATTTCGAAGGGATCGTCACGCCTGCCGACATTCTCGAGGCCATCACCGGCGTCTTCCGCGCCGACCTTGATGCCGGCGACGAGGAAAACGCCGTCAAGCGCGAGGACGGCTCATGGCTGCTCGCGGGATACATGCAAGCCGACGAGATGGCTGACGTTCTCGGTATCGACCTGCCGGAAAACCGCGACTACGAGACCGTCGCCGGTTATGTGCTGTCGCACATGCACCATCTGCCGGCGACCGGCGAATGCGTCGACGCGCAAGGCTGGCGTTTCGAGGTCGTCGACCTCGATGGCCGCCGCATCGACAAGCTGATCGCCACCCGGCTGCCCAGCGGCCATCGCGAAGTGGCGCGTTGACGCTCTGCCGTCAAAGCGAATAGCGCCCTCAGACCGCGGCTTCGATCGGTTCGGCAAGCTTCGGATTGGAGCGCGAGGCGATCAGGCAACTGGCCACGATCAGGGCCGCTCCAGCCAGCGTGGTCCAGGTCGCCGCCTCGTCGAAGAACAGCCAGCCAAACACGATCGCCCAGATGAAGGCGGAATACTCCGTCGGGATTAGATATTGCGCTTCGGCGCGCGCGTAGGACCAGCTCATCAGGAACTGGCCGGAGAGCGACAGCGCCGTCACCCCGGCCAGTGGAAGCCAGAGATTGCCCGGCAGGGCAACCGCGAGCCAGGGAGCGGCGGGGAGAAGGACGGCGGCAACGCACAGGTTCTGGAACAGCATGATCTCGACTGGTTTGGCCACCAGCGCCTGCCGCCGCGAGAGGATCAGATTGTAGGCGTAGAACACCGTCGATGCGAGCACCGCCACCGTGCCAAGCAGGGCATCCCCGGTATAGTTCCCTTGCCCGAACTGTCCGGCCATGATGATGACGACGCCGGCGATGCCTGCCAGCGACGCCCAGATCGCCTGGCGCTGTATGCGTTCGCCCAAAAGCAGCGCCGCCAGCAGGAGAGCGAACAGCGGCGCGACGAAACTAAGCCCGATCCCATCCGCTAGCGGCAATCTGGCAAGGCCCCAGAAGAACGACAGCAGAACGATGCCCACGATCACGGCGCGCAGCGCGTGTAGCCGCAGCACGGAAGGCGTGGGAAGGGAACGCGGCCCCGCCGCCCAGGCCGTGCCCGCGACCACGCTCGCAAGCATGCTTCGCCACAGCACCGTGTTGTAGACACCGACGGCGATCACCAGGATTTTCATCGCCGCATCCATGGCGGACAGAAGGAAGATCGCAAGTGCACAGACCAGCACCGGGGTCATGGGGGAAACGACGCCTGACAGGCTGGGTGACTTCACGGGGCATGCTCATGTGATGGATCGCAGCCGGATATATCAGGGGAGGACGGCCAGGCCAGATGGCAGGGCCGTGCATATGGCGGTCCAACCGATCTTCGCAGCCCCTCGATTTGAATTCGGTGCGTCGGCAGCGCCTTTCGCCAGCCTGCCCTCACCCATGATTGATCCGCTGGAAGAATGGCAAAAGCAGCCAAAGCCTCTATATCGATTGTCATGGATGCATCGAACGAACACGCGCTAAACGACGAGCTTCTCCAAGATATCCAGCGCCTGTCCTTCGAGTATTTTCTCAACGAGGCCAACCCTGCCAACGGCCTGGTCGCCGACCGCAACACGCCAACGTCGCCTGCCAGCATAGCCGCTGTCGGGCTCGCTTTGTCGTCCTATCCCGTCGGTGTCGAGCGCGGTTTCATGACGCGCGATGCCGCAATCGAGCGGACGCTCGCCACGCTTCGCTTCTTCTGGAACGCCCCGCACGGGCCGGAGCCCGATGCCACCGGCTACAAGGGTTTCTACTATCATTTCCTCGACATGAAGACCGGCCGCCGCGTCTGGAATTGCGAACTGTCCACGATCGATACCGCACTTCTGCTTGCCGGTGTTCTGGCTGCCGGCGCTTATTTCGACCAGGACGATGAGCTCGAACTGGAAATCCGCAAGCTTGCCGATGCGCTCTACCGCCGTGCCGACTGGCGCTGGGCGCAGAACGGCGGCGCCACCGTCACCCATGGCTGGCGGCCTGGAAAAGGCTTTCTGCGCTACCGCTGGGAAGGATTTGACGAGGCGCTGATCCTGTACGTTCTGGGTCTCGGTTCGCCGACCCACTCGCTGCCGCCCGAGAGCTACGCAGCCTGGCTGTCCACCTATAAGTGGAAGACAATCTACGGCCGCGAGATGGGCTATGCCGGCCCGCTTTTCATCCACCAGTTCTCGCATATCTGGATCGATTTTCGCGACATCCGCGATGCTTTCATGCGCGATCACGACAGCGACTATTTCGAAAACAGCCGCCAGGCGACGTATCTGCAGCGCGATTACGCAATCCGCAATCCGAGGGGGTTCGCGGGCTATGGCGAGAATTGCTGGGGCGTCACCGCCAGCGACGGCCCAGGTCCGATCGCGCGGCGAGCCGATGGACGCCGCTTCTTCGGTTATCTCGCCCGCGGCGCACCGTTTGGCCCCGATGACGGCACGCTGTCGCCATGGGCGGCAATCGCCTCCTTGCCTTTTGCGCCGGAAATCGTGCTGCCGGCGCTGCGCCATTTCCACGAGATGGACCTGCGCGACGGCAACCCTTACGGCTTCACCGCGAGCTTCAACCCGACGATCGCTGCCGACGACGGCCGCGCCTGCGGTTGGGTATCGCCGGACCATGTCGGCATCAACCAGGGGCCGATCGCCCTGATGATCGAGAACTACCGGTCCGACTTCCTGTGGCGATTGATGCGCCGCGTGCCGGCCATCACCACAGGACTGCGCCGGGCCGGGTTTTCCGGCGGTTGGCTGTGACAGGCGGCGATCCTTCGCGCGGGATCGTCAAGGCATCAGCGCGACCTTGCCGGTCCGACTCCACCATCCGGCCAAGGGAGCCGAGAGCGCCTCTTCACGTGAAAAGGGCGGCGCAAACGCCGCCCTTTGGAAAAATCATCGATCCTTGGGAGGATAAGGCTCAGGCCGCCTGGGCTTCGCCGGCAATCGCGTCGGCCTGACGCGCTGCCTTGAGCACGCGGGCCCACCAGGCAACGTCGTTGACCAGCGCCGTGGCAGCCTGGTTCAGATGCTCGATCTCCTCGAGCTTCTTCTCGCCCTGGCGCACCGCCAGGAAATCGCTCCAGGCAATGTGAACGGCGGATTTGACCGGCGCCATCTGCAATTCGACCGCGGCAAGACGCAAATGTTCGACAGCGCGCGAGCCGCCGACGCTGCCATAGCCGACGAAACCGGCCGGTTTCTTGTTCCATTCATTGGCGGCGTAATCGATGGCGTTCTTCAGCACGGCCGTCGGGCCATGATTGTATTCGGCGGCGGTGAAGATGAAGCCGTCGAATTCGGCGACCTTCTTTTGCCAGCGCTGGGCAACTTCGTTCTGCGACGGCGCCCAGGCGGACGAGGCGACCTCGTCGAAAAAGGGCAGCGGCCAGTCGCGCAGGTCGACGGTCTCGACGTCGATGTCGGCATGAGATTTCGCGATCTTGGCGATCCACTGGGCGGGCACATCGGCGAAACGCGCGGCGCGTGTCGAACCGACGACGATGGCGATTTTGGGCTTGGACATGGGGCTCTCCATATATGCAAAAGCTGGTATCGTTTGGATACCGGCGCTATATGAGATACTGACAAATGGCAGCGCAAGGAGGCACCGTTATGTTACTGAGGCACCCGCACAACACCGAAGACTGCCGCGCCGTCTCGGAAATCCTGCAGCGCGTCGGCGACAAATGGACCGTTCTGGTCGTCGGCAAGCTGGGCGGCGGACCGCTGCGTTTCAATGAGTTGCGCGCCGCTGTCGGCGGCATTTCGCAGAAGATGCTGACCACCACCTTGCGCGGTCTTGAGCGCGACGGCTTCGTCACCCGAACCGTGTTCCCGACCATCCCGCCACGCGTCGACTATGAGCTGACGGAGCTCGGCCATGAGCTGCTGGTGCCGGTCGGCGCGCTCGGCGAATGGGCGCGGAAGAACACCTCGCGGGTCCAGGCGGCGCGTGAAAGATTCGATGGCGTGCACGCCTGAAAAACGTTGCCCAGCAATAGTTTACGGATTTTGCCGTCGACGACGCGTACCCGGGTTTAACTGGATCCGCCCTTGCATCGTTGGTCACGCCATGGCGACATAGCTGCAGCGTTTCGTTCGCCGGCGCATCATCATTTTGAGGCTGACGAGGTCTTCCGCTGACGGGCCCTCAGGCCTTTGACGCAGGGTTGCTGCAACACACTGCGCCGCACGTCTCTAGCCTTGCAGACCGCTGGGCAGTCCGCTCGTTGCCGACGGTCCGGTCGTGCGTGCAGGCAACGCTTGGAAGCTCTTTCCTGATCTCGGTATAAGCGGTCGTGCCAAGCAGGCAGATCACCGCGACGAGGGCCGCCACGAGCCAGCCGTTCAGCATGTGTTGACGCATTGTCTTCCCTCCGCCGCCCGCAGAATCGGATGTGAAGGCAACCATTGGATGTCGCGCAGCGCATCGCCCGCGCGGGGGATGTTACATAAGCGCAAGCTTGGCAGAATCGACGATGTCAACTTTCGGTTGGAATCGGCTTCGGCTTGCCGTCGCTATCCAGCGCCACCATGACGAAATCGGCGTGGGTGACCTTCTCCATCAGGTCGGAGAGGTAGCGTTGCGCCCAGGCCTCGACCTTGAGCGTCATGGAGGTGCGGCCGACGCGCTCGACATGGGTGTAGATGCACAGCGTGTCGCCGATCTTCATCGCCTTGGCGAAGGACATTTCCTTGACCGCCGCCGTCACCACGCGGCCCTTGGCCCGCTCGGCCGCACGGATGCCGCAGGCAAGATCCATCTGCGCCATCACCCAGCCGCCAAAGATGTCGCCGGCCGCATTTGCATCGGCCGGCATGGCGAGCGTACGCAAGGTCAGATCGCCGATCGGCCGTCCGTCCGCGTAATGCACCATCCGAGATTCCCCTGAAGCGATAGCCCTCGATCCCGTAGCGTCATGGACCCAAGAGGTCAACGCGACGGGCGAGGCTCCCGGCGCAATGTCGGTTCCATGGTGGCTTTTCCGACCAGGCGTCTCACGGTCGCTTTTTTCACAAGCCATGCCGGAAGCCGCAGGGGCGCGGCCAAGCCGTCGCGGATACGCTGCGCTCAGTTTTGCGGAGCCGCCGACACCAATCATGCAGACCTATGACTTCATCATCGTCGGCTCCGGCTCAGCCGGCTCGGTTCTCGCCGACAGGCTGTCGGCTTCCGGCCGTTACTCCGTGCTGGTGCTGGAAGCCGGCGGCAGCGACCGCCGCTTCTATGTCCAGATGCCGCTCGGCTACGGCAAGACCTTCTTCGATCCGGCGGTCAACTGGAACTACAAGCCCGAGCCGGACCCCGGCCTTGCCGGCAATGTCGACCATTGGCCGCGCGGCAAGCTGCTTGGCGGCTCCAGCTCGATCAACGCCATGGTCTGGATCCGTGGCGCGCGCGAGGACTTTGACGACTGGCGCGATGCCGGAAATCCCGGTTGGGGCTATGACGATCTGTTGCCGGGCTTCAAGGCGCTTGAGGACAATGAGGCCGGCGCCGACAGATGGCGCGGCACCGGCGGGCCGCTGCATATCACCGACACGACGAACGCCGTCCATCCGCTGACCAGGCGCTACCTCGCAGCCGGCCAGCAGGCTGGGCTGCCGCTCAACCCTGACTTCAACGGCGCCGCCCAGGAAGGCGTCGGCGTCTACCAGATCTCGACCAGGAATGGCCGCCGCATGTCGGCCGCGCGCGCCTTCCTGCGCCCGGCGATGAAGCGCGCGAATGTGCGCGTCGAAGCCAATGCGCTGGCGACCAGAATCCTGTTCGAGGGCAAGCGAGCCGTCGGCATCGAATATCTGCAGAACGGCGAGACCAAGACGGCGCGGGCCGGCCGCGAAGTCATCCTGTCCGCCGGCTCGATCAACTCGCCGCAGCTCTTGCAACTGTCCGGCGTCGGCCCCTCGTCACTGCTCAAGGGGCTTGGCATCCCGGTCGTCCACGCCAACGAAAATGTCGGCGCGCATCTGCAGGACCATGTCGGCATCAACTATACCTTCAAGGGAAACGTGCCGACGCTCAACCAAATCCTGCGGCCCTGGTGGGGCAAGCTGCTGGTCGGCATGCAGTACATCCTCACCCGCTCCGGCCCGCTGTCGCTGTCGATGAACCATGGCGGCGGCTTCTTCCGAACCGACCCGGCGTTTTCGCGCCCCAACATGCAGCTTTATTTCCAGGCTTTCTCGACCGTCATTCCGAAGAGCGGCGAGCGGCCGATCCTGACGCCAGATCCGTGGCCGGGCTTTTCCATCGGCCTCTCCAACTGCCGCCCGTCCAGCCGCGGCGAGATCATGATCCGCTCCAGCAATCCGCTGGACTATCCCAGGATCGTCGCCAACGCCTATTCCACCAACGCCGATGTCGACGAGATGCTGGCGGCGGTGAAATTCGTGCGCAAGATCGCCTCGATGCCCGCCATGGCCGAGATCATCACTGAGGAGGTTTTGCCGGGCCCATCGATCCAATCGGATGCCGACCTGATCCAGGATTTCAGGAAGCGCTCAGGCACCGTCTATCACCCGGTCTCGACGTGCCGCATGGGGCCGGGCGCCGGGGCCGCCGTCGTCGACCCGCGCCTGAAAGTGCACGGGCTCGCAGGTCTGCGTGTCATCGACGCCTCGATCTTTCCCGCCAACATCACCGGCAACACCAACGCCGCCTCGGTCATGACCGGATGGAAGGGCGCCGAACTGGTTCTGGAGGACCAAAAATGAAGATCACCGACGTCAAGACCTGGGTAGTCGGCAACCCGCCGCCCGGCATCGGCGGCAAGTATTTCATCTTCGTCAAGCTGACCACCGATGGCGGCGTCGTCGGTTACGGCGAGGCCTACAACGCCACCTTCTCGGCTCACATAACGGCGAAGCTGGTCGAGGACATGGCCGAGCGTTACCTGATCGGCCACGATCCGCATGACATCGAGACCTTCTTCCGCCGCGCCTATTCCTCAGGATTTACCCAGCGCCCCGACGTTACCGGCATGGGCTGTTTCTCGGCGCTGGAAATGGCCTGCTGGGACATTGTTGGCAAGGAAGCCGACAAGCCGGTCTACAAACTGCTCGGCGGCCAGGTGCACGAGACGCTGCGCTCCTACACCTATCTCTATCCGCACACCGGCAGCGTCCATTCGGAGGACGCGCCGGACGGCCGGAACGTCTACAATGACCCCGAATTGGCGGCCGCCTGCGCGCTCGAATATGTCGAGCAGGGGTTCAACGCCGTCAAGCTCGACCCGGCAGGCCCCAACACCGCCTTCGACGGCCACCAGCCGCGCCTGATCGACATCGATGTCTCCACCCGCATGGTCAAGGCGATCCGCGAAGCCGTCGGCACCCGCGCCGATATTCTGTTCGGCACGCATGGCCAGTTCACCGCGTCGGGTGCGCTGCGCATGGCACGCACCATCGAGCCCTACGATCCCTTGTGGTTCGAAGAGCCGGTGCCGCCGGACATGCCCGAAGTGATGGCTCAGGTGGCGCGAGGCACGTCGATCCCGATCGCCACCGGCGAGCGGTTGACGACCAAGTTCGAATTCGCCCGAATCATCGAGAACCGCGCCGCCACCATCCTGCAACCGGACCTTGGCCGTTCCGGCGGCATTCTCGAAACCAAGAAGATCGCCGCCATGGCCGAGGCATACCACATCCAGATCGCGCCGCACTGCTATTGTGGGCCGATCGTTGGCGCCGCCAACATCCAGCTGGCGGTGACGCTGCCCAATTTCCTCATCCTGGAATCGCTGAAGCAGTGGGACGGCTTCCACGCGACACTGCTCAAGAAGAAGATCGAATGGCAGGACGGCAATGTCATTCCATCGAAGGAGCCGGGCCTCGGCGTCGAGCTGGACGAAGCGGTCTGCGACGCGCATCCCTACACCGGCAAGGACCTGCATTTGCAGATGATGCAAACGCCGCTGATGCCGTGAGCGAACGCTACGCCTTCATCGGCCTTGGCCATCTCGGCGGCAACCTTGCCGCCAGCCTGTTGCGCAACGGTTTTGTCGTCATCGTCTTCGACCGCGACCCCGCCGCCGTCGAGCGCCTCGTGGCGCTCGGCGCCACGGCCGCGACCAGCCCGGCCGAAGCGGCGGCACAGGCCGGCAATGCCATTACTTGCCTGCCCTCGCCCAAGGTCAGCGAAGCGGTGCTGGCGAATGCCGGCGGCCTGCTCGAGGGTCTGCCCAGGGGCGGCTCCTGGATCGAGATGTCGACCAACGGCCGCGACGAGATCCTGCGCCTCGCCGCCCTCGCCGCGGCCAAAGGCATCGAGACGCTGGAGTGCCCGGTCACCGGCGGCGTGCATCTGGCCGCGGTCGGAAAGATCACCGCGCTTGTCGGCGGCGATGCTGCGCTTTACGAGCGCCATCGTCCGGCCATCGAAGCGATGTGCGCAAAGTCGTTCCTGATGGGTCCGGTCGGCTCGGCGGCGGTGATCAAGGTGATCACCAACATGCTGGCCTTCATCCATCTCGTCGCCGCCGGCGAGGCGCTGATGTTGGCCAAGCAAGGCGGCCTCGACCTCGCGCAATCCTACCACGCCATCGTCGCCTCCTCCGGCAACAGCTTCGTCCATGCGACCGAAAGCCAGCTCATCCTCAACGGCTCCTACGACATTGGCTTCACCATGGACCTGGCACTGAAGGACCTCGGCTTTGCGCTTGCGATGGGCAGGGAGTTCAGACTGCCACTCCAACTGGCGCCGCTTGTGAGTGAGATTTTCCTGATGGGCAAACAGGAATATGGCGGCGGCGCCTGGTCGACCCAGATCGTCAAACTGCTCGAGGATGCCGTCGACATGGATCTGCGCGCGCCCGGTTTCCCAGCCAAGCTGGAAAGCTAAGCCGGGTAAATATGTCCTGCGATTTCAGGCCCCTGGCCGGTTGGCCGGAATCGCCGCTCAAACCACCTGAATCAATCCCTCAACGCCTTGATTCAATATCTCAGCGTCAGCGCTCCGGGCAGGATCTCAAACGTCGCGGGTATACGCCCCGGCGACTCGCCATCTATGTCGACCAGCGCGCCGTTCTTCTCGACATCGCCGATAGGTTCGACCACCACTTTCCGGCCACGCAATATGGTGATGGCCGGATGGTTGCGGTGCCGGCCGCCATAGAGCAGCCGAATATCCCAGATCAGCTTCAGCTTGCCGGCCGCGCGCAGGATGACGATGTCGAACTGGCCGTCGGCGAGTTCGGCGTCCGGGGCGATCATCATGCCGCCGCCGAAGAACTTTCCGTTGGCGACCGCCACCAGCGCCATGCGCGCCTCGACCGGGGTGCCATCGTCGACGGTGATCCTGACGTCCTGGAAGCGGTAGCGGATGAACTCGACCACGGTGCGCCAGAAAAACAGCGCCTTGGCCGACATCCTGCCCTTGCGCTTGTCGGCATTGACCGCACGGTCCGTGGCGCCGGACAGGCCGAGGCTGGCGATATTGATGAAGTGCCGGCTGGCCAGCGCGCCATGGTCGTCGATGTAGCAGATGCGCCCGGCATCGACCTTGCGCGCCTTGGCTTCGGCGATCCGCTTCAACGCCGCATCCACCTCTTTCGGCAGGCCAAGTCCGCGCGCGAAATCGATGCCGGTGCCGCAAGGCAGCAAGGCAAGTTCGGTTGTCCGGCCGCTCTCATCGAATGCCTGCAGCAATCCGTCGGCCACCTCGCTGGCGGTGCCGTCGCCGCCGGCCGCGATCACCAGCCCGAAGCCGCTTGCCGCGAGGTCGAGCGCCAGCCTTTCGGCGTCGCCCTCGGCCTGCGTCTCGCGCAGCTCGAATTCGCCGAAATGCTTTTTCAGCGATGCGGCGACCTCCGGCCAATGCCGTTTCAGCCGGCCGCCGCCGGCAATCGGATTGAGCACCACCCCGACTTTCAATGCGCACCCTCCCCGCACCGAGCCGATAGGCTCGATGCTTGCCGGCATTGAAGCCCGCGCCAGCCGGCGGAGCAAGGGGCACAGCCGATCAGGCGCCAAAAAGCGGGCGGGCTGTCTAATGCAGCTGGAGTCGAAATTCCGAGCTTTGTGGCAAACGATCCCCGATAATCCCGTTATCCACAGGCTCACGCCCATTCCCCAAAACCCTTACCCGGCGTAAGTTTAACCATCTCAGGCGGCTACCGATCGCCACGCCGAAAGGCAAAGCGAAAAGGCGGATTTCCTGAGGCCCGTACGGCCCGAAGCGAGAGCAGGCTTGCTTGTTCGAGGGACGGATGCCGAGACCTACGGGGCCGCGGAAAGCGTGCGAACGCCAACGGCGGACCGATGCTGCCATGAAGGACGGCGAAAACCTTCGATGGCGCGCCGAACGAAGCTCGCAAGGGTGGAGAACGGCGTGGTCTGGAACGGGCACTGCCCTCGGGCGGTGACTGGCAGGACCGTCAAAATCAAGGCCGGCATGGCGCGACGACTTTGCGGAAGTTGCTGCCGCGACCGTGTCCTGATCTGACAGGGAGGCGCTGGGAGAAATCCCGGCGCCGACTGTCTTTTGGGCCAAGGTCCGGTCGGCGAAGCGACGCGTGAAGAAGCCGATACTTTGCTGGAACGCGATTTCGGCGCTGACGGAACCATCTTCATCACCATGCGCGATCAGCAATTCACCGACATGATCCCGCGCCTGATCGACAGAGGCGTGTCCTTCGTCGAGATCGGTGGCAATGACGCGATCATGCTCACCGTGCTTTCGGCGGCAGACTTCGCTCCGCCCGAAGGCGCCCGGGCGCTGTTCAGCCAACCGTTCCGATCGATCCGGCCACCCGTCGCACCGGGCTGATCGTCGCCGTGCGCAAGCTGCACATCGTGCTGCCGGCGCTGTTCGAAGCAGGCGCGAGGCTGGAACACCTCTACGACTGAAGACGCGCCCTGCACCGCGGCCTGCCCGGCGGGCCAAGCTACTTCTTCGGGCCGATGCCCGGGATCAAATTGAGGCCAGCGTTTATATATTCCGGCCGTATGGCGCCGCTGATGAGCGTGAAGGTGGCGAGCATGATGCTGGCCAGCGCACCGTCATGCCATGGCCTGAGGGCCAGCGCGTTGACGGCATAGGCCCAGAATGGGAAGGCGAGCATCGACATGACGATGTTGGCTCCCGGAGCCTCCGCATTGTCGGCTGAATCGCTGACCGATTTCAGATACACCGGCGTCATCGCCAGCGCGACGATCAACATGATCCATGAAATGGTCCAGACGCTGATACCGGCCATTTCAATCTTATAGATGGCTGCCTGCACCTTACCCGGAATGTCCCTCGGATTGCCTTTGGTCTCTTCCGCCACCGCATCGGTCAACGCCTTGGCAACCGGCTGCTCAGTGGCATTGACCAGGATGGAGTTGACGAAGATGAAAAATGCCACGACTTCGGCAGGCACGTACTTCGCAACCCGGTCGAGATAGCCGTCGCCGCCTTTCGATCCTTGATCTTCTTGCTTGTCATCGTCGACGCCGAGCGGAGCATCGCCTGGAATGCCCTCGAGCGTTGAATCCCTTTTCGGCACAGGCTCAGCGGACCGGACAATTCTTCCCATGACAAACCCCTCCTATATTGTTGTATCGCCCCATGAGTATCGTAGTAGAAAACCGGGCCAAGAAACAGTTGTCGCGGCCATAGCCGACAAGATTTATTCAGGCTTCTTCCTGCAAATGCATCACGCTCCCGCCCTATCTGCTACCGGGTGTCTCGAAATCAACCTATAGTGAGCCGTACCCGAAAAACGCATCCCCCGGCTCATCGCGTGATCGCGGCCAAAATCCCGCCTTGTTCGCGCGCGATGGAAGGACTGGCTGCCGGGGGGCAATCCGAAGGACAAGACCGTGATCAAGACCGCCCTTGTCGCCATGACCATTGTCGGCTGCGACTGCGACGCCAAGCTTTGCGAATATATCGGCGAGACGCCGGCGAAGTGGGCGACTATCGCCGACTGCGAAGCGGCGATGAAAAGCCAGATGCTGCACCAGAAGAACTTCGACTATCCGCTGGTCTCTGGCATCTGCCGCAGCAAGGGGTCGGCGTCTTCTTCGCAACTGGCGGCGGCCGCATCCCGCCCGGAACTGAAGCCGGCCAGCCGGAATGTCCAAACCCCGTTGCCGCCGGAACTGAGCCATCGGCCGAGCGTTCCCGTCGGCTCCCCGACGACGGCCATGGAGGCAGCAGCGGTACGGCCCGTCGCCTACGAGCAAGTGGTCGATGGCGGAACAGGCGTGCTCTACCGCACCAGGAACGGCTACGCCGTGGTCAAGACAGATCTCGGCCGCGTCGCGTCGGCAACGGTCGGCATTGCCAAGCGGTCCGCGAACTGGCTGGCAGGGCTGGTGCCGAGCGGGTTGTGAGCGGCCTGCCGTTCGGACCATACCACGCTGTCGCACTGCCGTTGAAAACTCCAGATAGATGCATGATGGTGTCAGGCATCGACACGCAGGAGCGCCATTTCATGAAGCATGCAGTTCGAACCGTGCTGTCCCTGGTGCTGGCGTTGGCGCCGGTTCCGGCCGGTGCGCAGGATTCCGGCCAGGGCGGCGACAAGGTTGTAGGCGTCGCCAGGGACGATCCGGACATGGCGGCGGCCATTGCGCAGGCGCGCGCCAGCCTCGATGAATTCCTGTCCTTGTCGGATGCGCCGCCAGCCGGGACAACCAGCTACAAATTGAAGGTCGAGGTCAGGGACGGAGACGCCTCGGAGCATTTCTGGATCATCCCCTTCCACAAGACCGCGACCGGCTTTGCAGGAACATTGGCCAATGAGCCGCAAGCGGTGCACAATGTCGTGGCCGGCCAGGAACTCGAATTCAAGCGGGACGATATTTCCGACTGGGGCTACACCAGAAACGGTCGCCAGGTCGGCAGCTTCACCGTCTGCGTGATGTTCAAGACGATGGCGCAAGAAGACGTCGAATATTATCGCCAGAACTACGGCTTCGACTGCTGACGAGCGGCAGCCTGGCTAATGCATGCGCCCAAACAGGACCGCCGTTTTGGCGCAACGATATGCATGAAAACAAGACCTGAAGCGCGTCGCATGAATTCGTTTCGACGCGCGGCGCTTTAGGCCTCGCCATCCGTCGCGCCGATCTTGCGCACCAGCGCCGCGGTTGCCAGGATCGCGCCCATATCGGCGATCATCGGCGCGATGTGCTTGGTGTAATCGAGCGGCACGGAAATGGCGGGCAGTTCGAAGAAATTCTTCGGCTGCGGCAAGAGCAGGAAACCATCGCTGCCATTAAGTGCCACCCGCGCCGGATCATCGCGCCATGTCTCGTGCAGCCATTTCAGCGCCTGCGCCAACCGGCCGCTCACCAGCGGCTGCGCGGCGGCGACATTGTCGGTGCGAAATTCGTAGTCGCCGTCGAGCAGCGGATCGCCGCTGGACAGTTCCTGCATCTTGCCGGCGAAGATGCCGCGGAAGAAACCGACCACCGCGTTGCTGCGGCGCGTCGCGACCAATATGCCGGGGAACGGCGCGATCGTCTCGAACGCAACGATGACGCCCTTGAAGACCGTCGACGAGCCTTTGCCCGAACCTTGGCGCAACTCCGCCTCGTAGAGCTCGAACGGAAAATCCTCGTAGCGGCCTGACACGATGTCGTCGAAGCTCTGCCGGTTGAAGGCGCCGACCACGGCGCGCGGCAGCCGGTCGAAGGAATTCGGCGTCACGCTGTGCTGATAGCGCACATCCCTGATGAAGCCGAAGATGATCGGCAGCAGCGTGTCACGGAACGATTGCTGCAGCCGCGTCGCCGGCCTGATCGCCAGGAAGTACAGCAGCAGCGCCGCGAAGAAACCGCCGACATAGAGGAACACATGCGGCGTCGAGAACCATTGCTCGTTCAAGTCGGCGACCTTGTTGAACAGCCAGGCCACCAGCACGACAAAAACCAGCAGCAGCCCCAGAAACACCGGCACCCGCCAGCGCACCTGGCGGCAGGCCGAAGCCCGTCCAGCCTCATAGATCTCGATATTCTTCCTGATGCCGGCGACCACCGCTTCATCAGGCATGAACTCAGCTGCTTCCATCGCCCCCTCGCAAAGTCCTATTATACCTATGATAACGGGAAAGTCGTCAGTCGCCAAAGATCGCCTTCAGCCTGGCCTGGACCTTGCCCTTCATCCGGCCAGTCAGCGCCTCGACCGGAACCAGCCGCTCATGCCCGCCTGCGCGCAGCCGCATGAAGGGATGCATCCGGTACCCGGCGATCGCACCGCGCATGCCGAGATCTGCGCTGACATCGACGACGAAAATGCCGGCGATGCGGCCGGGCCAGGGCTGCCGCGCCAGCGCCGTGCCGAGGAAGTCGCCAAGCCCGTAAGCCACGAGCGTCTTGCCGACCCATTGCACCGGCTGCACGACATGGGCGTGGTGCCCGGCAATCAGCCCCACGCCGTGACCGGCCAGCAACCTCGCCAGCGTTTGCGTTTGCGGCTGCGGAAAATGCCGGAACTCCCAGTCCCAGTGCGGCACCGCACAGGTGAGATCGATGTTCTTGTCGGCCGCGCCTCTCGGCCATGCCGCCGGATCGCCTTGCATCGAGACAAGCTCGGTGAATGGCCCGGCGTCACCATTGCGCCACAGTGTGAAGGCGGCAAAGCCGATCGTCAGCGGCCCGGCCTTGACCTGCTCGACCGGCCCTTTTTTCGCGGTGCCGATGGTGCGGATGCCAAGCCGCTTCAGCGCCGCAGCCGTCTCGTCGAAACCGGCGACGCCCTGGTCGAGCACATGGTTGTTGGCCAGCGACAGCACGAGCTTTTCACGCGCGATGCCTACGGCGGCAAGCGCCGCGGCAAGAAACCGCTCGCTCATCGCATGGTGAGTGCCAAGCCGCGTGCCAAACGCCACGCTCGGCCGCTCGACGACCGGACTTTCGCAATTGCCGATCACCAGATCGGCTGAGCCCAAGAGCTTTGCGATTTCCGGATCGCACTCCGGCGCACTACGGTTGGCCACCGCCGAAATATCGCCGACAAAGGCCAGCCGCACCTTCCGCCCCGGCGGCGGATCGATGATCGTCGTCGCCGCCCTCGGTGCGAAATCCCTGACATCGCCGCCGAGAGATGGTTTCAGGAAGCGCGGCAGCCATGACAGTTTGTAGGAAAGCGGATAATTCGACACGCGACGCCCAATCGTTTGCCCAATCGGTTAGCTTGTGTAGACGGTCTGCCCGGGAAGTGTCGACCGTCAGTCCTTGAAACACTGCCGCCGGCAGACACGGCGCCAAATGCGTGTAATGTCTGCGCATCGCATAGTGGAGGGATGAGATGACACGTTTTGCAGGCCTGCTGGCGTCCGCCCTCCTCCTGTTGGTGCCTTTATCTTCGGCCCGCGCCGCCGCGCCCGAAGCGGCAACCGCTTTGTTCGAGGCCAAAACGGTGACCGAGCGCAACGCCGCGCTTACCACGCTCGAGGCTGCAGCCCAGGGCGATCCGGCGTCAGCCTATGCCGCCGGCGCCGGCGAATTCTTCACCGCGCTGGAAATCCTCGCCGGCGGTCTGCACCGCCACGGGTTCGAAAGCCCGCAATCCTTCATGCTGCCGCTGATGCGGCTGCCGATTCCGGACAATCCCAATCCCGAACCGCTGACCTATGAGCAGTTCCGCGCCATCCTGGTCGCCTTCCGCGACCGGCTGGAGACATCCGCGGCCACTCTGGGCTCGGTACCCGCCGATGCCGATATCGGCATGGTCGTCGACCTCACCCATGCCGGCATCGATCTCAACGAAGACGGCGCCATCGCGCCGGATGAAAGCATGGCCGCCATCATGGCCTCGCTGTCGCGCGGCGGTATCTCGTCGGACGGCGCCGCTTCCTCGCTCACATTCCGCTTCGACCGCGCCGACGGTTTCTGGCTGCAGGGCTATGCCGAATTCCTGATGGCGCAGGCCGATTTCTGGCTGGCGCATGATTTCAGGACCATGTTCGACGGCTCGTTCCACATGCTGTTTCCGCGCGCCAAACTGCCGCTGCAGGACATTCTCGTGCCTCCCGCCGGCGACATGCGCAGCAGCATCTTCTCATCGGAATGGCGCATCGCGGATTTCATCTCCATGGTTCACCTCGTGAACTGGCCGGTGGTCGAGCCCGAGCGCCGTCAAGCGGCGCGCCGCCATCTGCTCGAAATGATCCGGCTGTCGCGCGAGGACTGGAAGGCGATCCGCGCCGAGAACGACAATGACCGCGAATGGCTGCCGGGACCGCAGCAGAAGGGCGAGAACCCGCTCACCGGGCTCGAAGTCGGCGAGGAGCAGGTCGAGGCCTGGCTCGCCACTCTGACCATGGCCGAAGACCTTTTGGAAGGCCGCAAGCTGCTGCCGCATTTCCGCATCACGGCCAGCACCGGCCAGGGCATCAACATGAAGCGTTTCTTCGAAGAACCGAAGCCTTTCGACCTCGTGCTGTCGATTACCGGCCCGGCCATCGCGCCCTACCTCGAGAGCGGTGAGATCTTGACCAGCGGCGAGTTCGACCAGATCCAGCGCCAGTTCGGTGGCGGTGGGTTTTTGACCTTCGCGCTGTGGTTCAATTGAGCAGGCGGCCCGGCTCGCGTAACACAGCTCCTGACACCCTTGTGTCAGGAGCTTCGACCCGCTTAGCGCCCTTCGCCACTGCACTCTTTCCATTTTGGCGGACTCTGCCCATATTTGGGGCATGGCCAAACTCCCTGACAAAAAGACACCGTCTTCGGCGGGTGACAACGGCGCTTCGCCGCCGAAGCGGCGCAGCCCGCTGACCGATTTCCTCGATGCCTCGGAGCCTCTGCACAGAGGCGGCTTCGCCGAGGCGCCGCAGGCCGACTTCACCGGCGCGCCGCTGAGCGGCTCGATTGCCGACTGGGCCGAGCAGATCGAGCAGGAGGCCGAGAAGGAAGGCCGTCTCACCGGTAAGGGCGATGGTAGATCGCCAAAGTCCGCGAAAAAGATCCCGGAGCGGTCCGCTGCGCCCGGCCGCAGTTCGCGCGGCACCTCGATGGGCGGCGCGGCCACGGCCCGCGAACGCACCGCCGCCGGCCTCAACCCGGTCGCCGGTCTCGACATCTCGCTGGAAGACGCCGAGACCATGGCCTCGGGCAGCGTCACCGCAACGGTCGCGGCGCTGTCGGCGCTGATCGAATCCGGCAACCCCTTGCACAAGGACGGCGTGCTGTGGACGCCGCACCGCCCTGCCCGCCCGGAAAAATCCGAAGGCGGCATCGCCATCAAGATGGTGTCGGATTTCGAGCCGGCCGGCGACCAGCCGACCGCCATCAAGGATCTTGTCGAGGGCGTCGACAACAATGACCGCACTCAGGTGCTGCTCGGCGTCACCGGCTCCGGCAAAACCTTCACCATGGCCAAGGTGATCGAGCAGACGCAGCGCCCTGCTTTGATCCTGGCGCCCAACAAAACGCTGGCCGCGCAGCTCTATTCGGAGTTCAAGAAATTCTTCCCCGACAATGCGGTCGAGTATTTCGTCTCCTACTACGACTACTACCAGCCGGAAGCCTACGTTCCGCGCACCGACACCTTCATCGAGAAGGAATCCTCGATCAACGAGCAGATCGACCGGATGCGGCATTCGGCCACGCGTTCGCTGCTCGAGCGCGACGACGTCATCATCGTCGCCTCGGTGTCCTGCATCTACGGTATCGGCTCGGTCGAGACCTACACGGCGATGACCTTCCAGATGCAGATCGGCGACCGGCTCGACCAGCGGGCTCTGCTCGCGGATCTGGTCGCCCAGCAGTACAAGCGCCAGGACATCAATTTCGTGCGCGGCTCGTTCCGCGTGCGCGGCGACACGATCGAAATCTTCCCGGCTCACCTTGAAGACCGCGCCTGGCGCATCTCGATGTTCGGCGACGAGATCGAGGCAATCACCGAATTCGATCCGCTCACCGGCCAGAAGACCGGCGAGCTGAAGAGCGTCAAGATCTACGCCAACTCGCACTACGTGACGCCGCGTCCAACGCTCAACCAGGCGATCAAGTCGATCAAGGAGGAGCTCAAGTACCGGCTGGTCGAGCTCGAGCGCGCCGGCCGCCTGCTGGAGGCACAGCGGCTCGAACAGCGCTGCCGCTTCGACCTTGAGATGCTGGAAGCCACCGGCTCCTGCGCCGGCATCGAGAACTATTCGCGCTATCTCACGGGACGCCAGCCGGGCGATCCGCCGCCAACTTTGTTCGAATATATCCCCGACAATGCGCTGGTCTTCATCGACGAAAGCCACGTCACCGTGCCGCAGATCGGCGGCATGTATCGTGGCGACTTTCGGCGCAAGGCGACACTGGCGGAGTATGGTTTTCGCCTGCCCTCCTGCATGGACAATCGCCCGTTGCGCTTCGAGGAATGGGACGCCATGCGTCCGCTCTCCGTCGCGGTTTCTGCGACACCCGGCGCCTGGGAGATGGAACAGGCCGGCGGCGTGTTCGCCGAGCAGGTCATCCGCCCGACCGGCCTGATCGATCCGCCGGTCGAAGTCCGCCCGGCGAAAAGCCAGGTCGACGATGTCGTCGGCGAAATCCGCGACACCACGGCCGCCGGCTACCGCACGCTGGTCACCGTTTTGACCAAGCGCATGGCCGAAGACCTGACCGAATATTTGCATGAGCAAGGCGTGCGCGTTCGCTACATGCACTCCGACATCGACACGCTGGAGCGCATCGAGATTCTGCGCGATCTCCGCCTCGGCGCTTTCGACGTGCTGGTCGGCATCAACCTGCTGCGCGAAGGCCTCGACATTCCTGAATGCGGTTTCGTCGCCATCCTCGACGCCGACAAGGAGGGCTTCCTGCGCTCCGAGACGTCGCTGATCCAGACCATCGGTCGCGCCGCCCGCAACGTCGACGGCAAGGTCATCCTCTATGCCGACCAGGTCACCGGCTCGATGGAGCGGGCGATGGCCGAGACCAACCGCCGCCGCGAAAAGCAGATGGAATGGAACGCGGCCAACGGCATCACCCCGGAATCGGTGAAGTCGCGCATCTCCGACATTCTGGACTCGGTCTACGAGAAGGACCATGTCCGCGCCGATATCTCGCAGTTCACCGACGGCGCCGGTGCGATGATGGGCAACAATCTCAAGGCTCATCTCGACGCCATGGAAAAGCAGATGCGCGACGCCGCCGCCAATCTCGACTTCGAGAAGGCCGCCCGCTTCCGCGACGAGATCAAGCGGCTGCGCGAGATGGAACTGTCCATCTCGGAAGACCCTCTGGCCAAATACGCCGACATGGAAAGCCCGGTCTCCGGCCGCGAGAAGGGCAAGCACAACAAGGGCGTGGCCAAGCACCGTACGGCTGAGGAACAGGAGCGTTTTCGCAAGTTCGACGACGCACGCGCGGCTGAAGAGGCGGCCAGGGCTGCCCGGTCCAACCTCTTCCGCAAGCCGGCGCTCGACGAAATGGGCGCCGACGGCGCCGTGCCGGTAAAGAAGCCACTGTTCGCCAAGCCCTCGATCGACGACATGGGCCCAGGCACCGACATGCCGACACCGGCCGGAGCGGTATCGCGCTCGCTGTTCAAGAAACAGTCGGCCGAAGAGGCGCACGGCTCCGACTTCGGCATTCCGGGCGACGCGACTAGGCCCCTGTTCAAGAAGAACTCACTGGACGAGATGACGGTTCGGCGGACCGAAAAGCCGGTCGAAGGAAAAATGCCGGCCAAGCCCCAGCCAATCTCCCCCCAGCTGGGGGAGATGTCCGGCGGGACAGGCGCGAAGGATCGCGACGCCAAGCCAATGATTCGCCAGCGCGCCGGCATCGGCTCCTACGAAGACCCAGGCGACGCCCGCCGCGAAAAGCGCCGGCCGGGCAAGACGGGACGGCCGGGGAAATAGCACCTCTTCCCTTCTCCCCTTGTGGGAGAAGGGAAGAGCGCTCCACCACCGCCGCATCCGTCGCCCACTTGCCTCCACCCCCGCCTTTGGTGTAATCGCTCCACACACTCAAAGTTTTGTCTTGAAAGGAGGGCTGCGTGTCTATCGATCACCATCGTCAGCGTGGCCCGATTTCTGCCCTGCGAGTTCGCTTGCAGGGCTGACCAGGGACATCACGGGTTTTTTCCCGTTTCGATTTTTTGGTCTGCCCTTCGTGGTGCGCAAAGCTGAGCCTGATGGCCGGCAAGCACACCGTCAAAGTGCATCCGGAGTTGTCTCCGGCGAGACCAGAGAAATCACAATGGCCCTGATCAGCCTCAAATCCCTCGGTGTCACCATGAGTGCGCCGCTGTTTTCCAACCTCGATCTCACCATCGGCACCGGCGACCGGCTCGGCATCGTTGCCGCCAATGGCCGCGGCAAGTCGACCTTGCTCAAATGCCTGACCGGCGCGCTGGAGCCGACCTCGGGCGACATTTCTCGCACGCGCGGCCTGCGTGTCGGCCATGTCGGGCAGTCGGTTCCGCCTGCCCTTCTTAGCCGCACCTTCCATCAGGTGGTGGCCGATGCCTTGCCGGCCGAGCAGGCCGACAGCGAGATGTGGCGCGTCGATGTGGTGCTGGATTCGCTCGACGTGCCCGAGCCGATGCGCGAACGGCCGATGCAGGCGCTGAGCGGCGGATGGCAGCGGCTGGCGCTGATCGCCCGCGTCTGGGTCACCGATCCGGATGTGCTTTTGCTCGACGAGCCGACCAATCATCTCGACCTCGCCAAGATCAGCCAGCTGGAAAGCTGGCTGATCGCGCTGCCCCGCGAGGTGCCGGTGGTCATCGCCAGTCACGACCGCGCCTTTCTCGACGCCGTCACCAACCGCACGCTGTTCTTGCGCCCGGAGGACTCGCCGGTGTTTGCACTGCCCTATTCCAAGGCCAGGCAAGCGCTCGACGACCTGGACGCTTCGACGGCGCGCCGGTTCGAGCGCGACATGAAGGTGGCGCAGCAGCTGCGCAAGCAGGCCGCCAAGCTCAACAACATCGGCATCAATTCCGGCAGCGACCTTTTGACGATGAAGACCAAGCAACTCAGGGAACGGGCGGAGAAGCTGGAAGACGCCGCGGTATCGGCGCATCGCGAGAAATCGGCCGGCGCGATCCGGCTGGCCAACCGCGGCACCCATGCCAAGGTGCTGATTACGCTGGATGACGCCGCAGTGGAAACGCCGGACGGCATGCTGCTGTTCAAGACCGGCAAGCGCCACATCTGCCAGGGCGATCGCATCGTGCTGCTCGGCCGCAACGGCGTCGGCAAGTCGCGTTTCGTCGATCTGATCCGCAACGCCATCGCCGAGCCGGACACGGTGCCGAACGTCAAGGTGACGCCGTCGACGGTGCTTGGCTACAGCGACCAGGCGCTGGCCGGCATCAGTGGCGACGACACGCCGCTGGCCCTGGTCTCGCACCGCTACGATGTCGGCGAGCAACGCGCCCGCTCGCTGCTTGCCGGCGCCGGCGTGGTCATCGAGATGCAGGAGAAAAAGATCGGCGTGCTGTCCGGTGGCCAGAAGGCGCGGCTGATGATGCTGGCGCTCAGGCTCGCCAACCCTAACTTCTACCTGCTCGACGAGCCGACCAACCATCTCGACATAGACGGCCAGGAAGCGCTGGAAGCGGAACTGCTGGAACATCAGGCGAGCTGCCTGCTCGCCTCGCATGACCGTTCCTTCATCCGCGCCATCGGCAACCGCTTCTGGCTGATCGACAAGCGGAAGCTGACCGAAGTCGAAGACCCCGAGGATTTCTTCCGCTCGGTGGCTGAAACGGCGGGCTGAGGAACTACCACCATGGGCCGTACCGTGTTGCGGCCCATGCTTTCGCATCTCCCGCAAATATTTTCAGCGCTCTGTCGGATCGCCTGAACCTGCTGCGTCCTTGGGATGCCGACACGATGATGCCGGCTTCATCTGAGGAGAACGCATCATGTCCATTCTGTCATCCATAGGCCGCGTCGCCGCCCGTTACGCACAGAACCGCGCCCGCTATCGCAGCGAGCGCGAGCTTCTGGCCCTGCCGATCGAACTGCGCAAGGATATCGGCTGGCCGGAAATCCTCATCGACGCGCAAAACGGCCCGCGGATCTGCAGGGCGCCCTGACCATGCGGTCGGGAAAATCGATGCAGGCCGCCGCGGGGCGACCGTTGCTCAGTCATGCGTATCGCCCGACAGCGGCGTCGCCTGCATCGATCGACGCTTTTCGAACGCCTCGAACCAGCGCGTCAGCCGCGCCCGCGCGCGAAAGGACGGCAGCTGGCGGAACGTCATCCAGGACAGCGTGGTGGCAAGCGCTATGTGGCCGACATGGAGCGATGTCTCGTCGTCCAGCGCGCTTTCGATCCAGTCATAGCTGGCCTCGATTTTTTCCCGGTAGCCTTCGGCAAGCGCTGCATAGCGCAACTGTTCGGGCCGCCTTTCCGTCTCCCAGCGCAGGCCTATGCCCGTCTGCGCCAGGCCTTGGGCGACCGCCTGCAGCCGCAACGCCTGCCAGCGCGCTTCGCCGTCCTGCGGCAGCAATTTGCGGCCATCATGCAGCGTATCGAGATAGGCGCAGATGACATCGGAATCGAAGAGCGGCGACGCATCCGGCCGCAGCAGCACCGGCACCTTGCCGAGCGGGTTTTCGGCGTAGACACGGGCATTGCGCAAGGTCGGGCTGGTCTCGTGATGAATGACCTCGAGCCGGTCGGCAAGCCCGACCTCATGGGCGAAGACGAGCGCCTTGCGCGCAAAGGGCGAATGGGTCTGGTAATAGAGGATCATTGTCGTCTCAGCGGGTTGGAGAAGCAGTCCCCTTTTCTAGCCTGCTCATACCGAGGATTGCGCTCTGATTGGGCGCCGCCGACGCAAGTTCATTTCACCCCAAAAATCGCATCGGCCCAAAAAATCGCATCAGACATGTAGGATTGCCGCCGCCTCGTTCGTCCTGAGGTTCGCAAAGGCCAGACCAAGCGCCCAGACCAAACCCAAAGAGGAACAAGACATGACCGACCAGACCCCCATTCAGCCGGCCGCGAAAGTTCTCGGTGGATTGACCCCCTATCTGCAGCTGGACGGCGCCTTCAAGGCCGCCGAATTCTACAAGAAGGCCTTCGGCGCCGAGCAGGTGTTCTTCTATCCGCCCGATGAGCAGGGCCGCACCATGCACATCCATCTCCACATCAACGGCTCGACGCTGATGATTTCCGATTTCTACCCCGAAAACGGCATGCCTGCCGTCAAGCCGCAGGGCTATACCATGCAGCTCCATCTCGGCGCCGACGAGATCGATGACTGGTGGAAGCGCGCGGTCGATGCCGGCTGCGAAGTCGCAGTGCCGCTGCAGCTGATGTTCTGGGGCGACCAGTGGGGCAACATGCGCGATCCCTTCGGGGTCGAATGGGCGATGAACGCGCCGGCGAAGAAAGACTGACCACCGCTGACAAAGCTCCTCACCGGCTGACGCCGGTAAGGAGCTTTGTGAGATACTCCAAGGAGAACCTGATGTCCTATGTCGATGGTTTCGTGCTCGCCGTGCCGAAGGCAAATATCGATGACTACAAGAAGCTGGCCAACCTCGCAGGCCCGATATGGAAGGAACACGGAGCGCTCGCCTATGTCGAATGTATCGCCGACGACGTGCCCTATGGTGAGTTGACCTCGTTTCCGCGTGCCGTTCAGGCAAAAGACGACGAGATCGTCGTCTTTGCTTGGGCCGTCTATTCGTCCAGGCAAAGCCGCGACGCGGTAATGGCCAAGGTGATGGCCGATCCCCGTTTGACACCCGATTTGGGGCCCATGCCCTTCGATATGAAGCGCATGATCTTCGGCGGCTTCCAGCCCTTCATCGAGCTTTAGCCGCTGCTCAGTCCAGCTTGTCCAGCAGCGGCTTCAACCTGTCGCCATAGCGCTTCCAGAGATCGACCGAGCCCTGATACATCGGCTGGCGCACCTGCGCGGCCGAGGCCGTGCGCACCGGGCGGTCGGTCTCGTGGAACGACAGCGCCTTGTCGTCCCAGGACAGGCCGAGATGCCCGATCAGCGCCCGCGTCTGTCCCTCCTGGTCGGCCACGAAATCCTCGTAACGCACGTCATGGACGACGCCCGGCAGAACATCGTGCCAATGCGCCATGATGTCGGTGTAGATGTTGTGGAAATCGGCGAGCTCGCCCAGATCATAGCCGTAGCGGTGGTTGTCGCCGCGGAAATGCACTTTGTAGATCGAAAGGCAGGTCGCCGCCGCATCGCGCGCGCAATGGATGATCTTGGCTTTCGGCAGCATCATATGGATGAAGCCGATGAGCAGGAAGTTGCCGGGCATCTTGTCGGTGACATGCCTGAAGTTGGGATAGCGCTCATGCAGCATGTCGAGATAGGCTTGGCCCGCCTCCGCAAACTCCGCGTCGGATACATCGACCAGTCCCCAGGGGAAACCTCCCGGCATGGTCAGCGGAAATTGCTTGCCGACCGCGGTTTTCAACATGCTGAGCTCGCCCGCGCCATAGACTTGTGGATGGCTGGCGATGATCTGTTCGACCAGCGTGGTGCCGGAGCGCGGCATGCCGACGACGAAAATCGGCGTGTCGTCGGAGATTGCACTTGGCTTGTGCTTTTCGAAAAAGCCGGCGTTGAACACCGTCTTCATCGCCTCGAATTCGGCCCGCGTCCTGACCGGATCATAATCGATGCCCTTGCGGCGGATCGCATTGCCTTCAGCGAAATAGTCGAAGGCCCTGTTATAGTCCTTCAAATCGTCATTGGCCTTGCCGAGACCGAAGGACAGCTGCATGCGTGCCAGGCTGTCGGCCGGCGCCTTGGCATGCTGGGCCTCCATGCCGGCGAGTTCGGCGTCGCGCTCCTTCTGGCGCTTGACCTGCGTCAGCATCAGCCAGGCCTTTGCCATGCCTGGCGTGATCGCCAACGCCTGCCGAAACAGGTCTGCCGCTTCATCGAGCTTGCCTTTTTCCATCAGCCCGACGCCGAGCCCATGCAACAGGTCGGCATCCTTGGGCCGGATCGTCAGCGCCTCGCGAAAGGTCGCCAGCGCCTCATCCAGACGACCGGCTTCCTGCAACGTTTCGGCAAGCCCGATGCGGGCGCGGACATGGAAGGGATTGCGCCCAATTGTGCCGCGATAGATGTCCTCCGCAGCCTCGAACTGGCCGAGCTGTTTCAACGCCGAACCCAGATTGTCGCGTGCCGCGAGCTGGTCGGGCTTGAGATCGACCGCGCCGCGGAAGAAATCGGCGGACGCGGCAACGCGGCCGAGATCGCGCATCACCGTGCCGAGATTGTTGAGGAAATCGGGATTCTTCGGCTGCAGACGCACAGACTGCTCGATCAGCTCCAGCCCTTCGGGGCTGCGCCCGGTCTGGTGCAGCAACAGGCCCAGGAAATGCGCCGCTGCCGGGTGATTGGCCTTGCGCGCCAGCACCTGCCGGTACAGCGTCTCGGCCTCCTGCCGGCGCCCGGCCTGATGCAGCTGCAGCGCCTGCTGCACATATTGGTCGAGGCCCAGCGGCGCCTGTCCGCCAGCTCCAGCACCCGCCGCTCTTCTCTGATCTCTGTTGATGGGAAACCTGCCGTGTTTTGTCCGCTTGCCGCGATCTAGGCCATCGGCGCTGCAGGTTCAAGGGAAGAGTGGGCTCGCCAAGGGCGCGGACCTCTTCGAAACTCTAGAGGAATTCCAGGAAAATGTAGCGTTCAAATCAGCCGGTGGCTCTCGGCGAGCCGGCGCTCCCGCCGTAGCGTGCCGTCGGTGTCGGCAATCTTGCGCCGTGCCGCTTCGTCGCTTCTTATCGTCAGGCGCACTGATATTGCCTTGGGGAAGAGGATGATTGGCTCGATTGTTGCGGTCGGACGATCCGGCGTTTTCATGAATCTCATATATTTTTGCCTTTCGTGAAAAATAATCTTAGGGGAACCGGAATAATTATTCCGATGCTCTCTAAATAAGAAATTGGCTGATATTGTTCCACGATAGCAGATTTATTAGGGGTTTATACGAGAAATTTTTTATACCGGTCGAGCCGTGGCGGAAATCAGCTTGAATAACCAACAATTTCGGATTATTGATCTGAGATCGTTTTTTGGGTCAAGCTTGGCATATAGCGGCGTCGGAGATACTCGACCCGCCAAACTCATTCCAATCGCCGATGGTTGAGTTCCCGGTTGATGCCGGAAAGCATCGACGAACCAGAGCCAAGCCAATGCCGGATCGCACCACCCGTTCCATCGCCCATTTCGCGGCACCCTTCGTGCTTAGCGGGCTGGAAGGGCAACTGCCGGCCGGCGACTATGACATCGATCACGACGAAGAGCTGATCGAGGGCATGTCGCGGCTTGCCTGGCGTCGCGTCGCCACCTTCATCCATTTGCCGGCAAGGGCGGTGAAGAACCCGGCCACCAGCCAGCTTGTCGCCATCGACTACCTCGAACTCGAAACAGCGCTGAGGCGCGACCAGGAGAACGCAGCATGATCCGCTTCCAGCAGAATGCGCGTCCGCGCACCGATACGCCCTCGCACCTCTTCGCCATCGGCCAGACCGTGCGCATGAAGAGCCGCAGCGGGCTCGCCCAGCAGACCGCCGAGCTGTTTCAGATCAAGAGCAGATTGCCGGTCAAGGATGGCTCGCCGCAATATCGCATCCGCAGCGAGGAGGAGACCTATGAGCGGGTCACCACGGAAGACAACCTCGAAGTAGCGGACGCCCCGGCTGTCCCCGACAGCCAGGCAGTCTGACACCGCACCCACCCAGCACGTACGAAGGAGCAGACAGATGGCCAAGGGTCAGCAGCGCAGCAATCGCGAAACGCGCAAGCCCAAGAAAGACAAGGTGGTGGCCAAGGCCGCCTCCCCGTTCGGTTCCTCGGTCAAGCAGGCAGAGAGCAGCCTGAAGCCGAAGTCGAAGGGCTGACCAGGCAGGGCGCGCCTGGCGCACCTGCCGGCAATGGACTGACGATCTCGGACTGACGATCTCGCCCAAAACTCTGCAACGGAGGCTTGCTTGACGTTCTTCGTCGAGCCGCTCGCGCGACGTCGACGAAGCCACGCTCGACAAGGTATCGCTGGACGCGCCGAACCTGCGCGCCGCCCTGCAGGGCGCCACCGCGCTGTTCCACAGCCTCGCCATGCCGCAGATCCCCGACCGTCTGCGCATTTGCGACGAGGACGGCGCAGAGCTTTATGCCGGCCCGGCCGACGGGGCGTATTCGGCGTAGGCAACCACTCCGATCCGCGACCTTGCCTTCTCCCTTGGGGGTGAGAAGCGATCCGCGCAGCAGACGAAAAGCCGATTGTTGGCTTTTCGAGTTTCGAACGCCCTGAGCCTGCGAAGGACCAAGGGTGGTCCGGTCCACCCGCCCGGTCCCCGCTGCTTCGCAGGGTCCCGGCATTCGCCGCCTTTTATCGTGCCAGTGGGACGGTGAATTCGCCTCCGGCGGACTCACCCGACAGGGGAGAAGGAAAAATCAGCAGGGGCCGTCCTCGACGACGCGGTAGTCGGCGGCACGGGCCTCGCAGGCGTTGGGAAAGGTGCGCAGCTCGCCATGGCGGCGGGCGCAGACCGGGGCGTATTCGCGCGTGCAGAATGTCGGCTCTTCGCCGCCACCACCGCCACCACCGCCGCCGTCGCGGCAAGGGCCGTCGCGAACGATGCGGTAGCCTTCCCGTTCGGCAAGGCAGGCATTGGCGAAGGTCTGGCGGTCACCGCCGCGCCGCGCGCAGACCGGCTCGTATTGCCTGGTGCAGAATTCCGGTTCCGGCCGTGGCGGGCGCGGACGTGGTCCCGGCCCGTCATCGACGACGACGGTGCAGGCCGCAAGAAGACCCGACAGGAAGAGAATAATAAAACCCTGGCGCGAGAAGATCGTCGCAAGAAATCTCATGAATATGCCTCCCTCGAGCCCCCCGTCCCCGGCGCAAAACGCGCCTGCCGATCCTCGCCATTCCCTTGCCAAATGCAACCCCCGTTTGCGGCGCGGGAGCCATGCGATGCTCGCCCCCGCATTGGTCTGGCCCTGGACCAGACCGCTGGACCATGCGTGGCCGGGCTCTGGCCGATGATCTCTTAAGAACCCAGGTTTATCGAAGCGCCTTCGTTGGGATGCGTCGATGGACGCGGCCCGCGGCGCTATCTTGCAACGATCACGTTTCCGTGCGATAAATTTTGTGTTCGGGCATTTGCGACCCGGAGAGCGGAACGTTTTGGACGACCTTTCCCCGATACTGTGAATCTCTGACGGCCCCGTTTTCGGCGGGGGGTTTTACCATGCGCAAATGCAGGACTGCCGAAGCAACCACCGGGACTTGCCCACGATGCCAGGCGGCGGGCAAACCACAAGACTGACACGGGTGAAGGAGTTTCCCCAATGGCCCAGACCGGCACCGTTAAATTCTTCAACGCGACCAAAGGCTTCGGCTTCATCACGCCCGACGGCGGCGCCAAGGATGTGTTCGTCCACATTTCCGCGATCGAGGCCTCGGGCCTGCGTACCCTCGTCGACGGCCAGAAGGTCACCTTCGACGTTGAACCCGACCGCATGGGCAAGGGTCCGAAGGCGGTCAACCTCCGCGCGGCCTGAACCGGCGGTGCCCGCGCGCCCCAGGGCGCTCGAAAAAGCACCTCAAGCGTGTTTGAACCGGCTTTGTCAGCCGTCCAGAGTTTCGAAGGCGCGACGTTTCTGGTCGCGCCTTTTTCATGTCCGCCGTCGCCGCAGGCAAAGGACGCTCACCGGTCCATGGCGTGGCTGATCGCCGGAGCAATCGTCTGGCGCGAATTGCCTTCGGTGCAACAATCTATTTGACCAGCCTTCAGCGTTGCCGCCCTGGCCAAAACTTTCTCTTGCCGATAGCGCTAAAATAAAGGACAAATTTCCCTTCGGGCATTTGCCGGCCCGAAACTGGACTTTATGGGATCAAAGGGAGCTTCCCATGCCGCAGACCGGCACCGTCAAATTCTTCAATCATGCCAAAGGCTTCGGCTTCATTACGCCCGACGACGGGCAGAAGGATGTCTTCGTTCATATTTCGGCCGTGCAGGCTTCGGGTCTTTCCGGTCTGGAGGATGGACAGAAAGTGACATTCGACACCGAGCCGGACAAGCGCGGCAAGGGTCCGAAGGCCGTCAACCTGTCGGTCGGCTAAGCCGGCTCAAGACAGTCCGGACGGAGATTGACGAGGCGGAGCGCCTTGCGTACGCGCTTGGTTTTGCCGCAAGAACTGGATCGTATCAGCCAATTCCGTTCAGCCCCCGTTCAGCCACGGTCTTCTATTAATCGTCCCCTAGGCTGGACCGCATCCCCGAAAACTATCCGGGCCGGCACGAAGGAGACCAAAATGAATCGCATTTTCAAGACCGCCATCCTGGGCGCCGCTCTCGCCGCGACCACCCTCGCCACCTTGCCTGCCGCCAATGCCAAGGACTGGAACCGCTGGCATCATGGCCATGGTCGTCATCATAATGGCGACGCGCTTGCGGCCGGTGTCGTCGGCCTTGCGGCCGGCGCTCTGATCGCCGGTGCGCTGAGCAACCCGCAGCCGCGCTACAGCAGCTATGACGACGATTACGACTACCGCGAAGTGCGGCCGGCGCCGGTGCGCCGTTACTATGCCGAACCGCGGGTCGTCTATGCCGACCGCTATGCCGAGCCGTGGACCCGCGACTGGTACGAATACTGCTCGGACCGCTACCGGAGCTTCAATGCCCGCAGCGGCACGTTCACCGGCAATGACGGTGAGCAGCATTTCTGCGTCGCGAATTGACGCTTCCCTGCCCCAAAAAAAGCGCTGACCGCAAGGCCAGCGCTTTTTTTGTTGGCAGAAAGACATCGCTAAGTCAGGAAGGGATTGGTCCGCCTTTCCTCGCCAAAACGGCCACCCGGGCCGTGGCCGCAGATGAAACCGATCTCGTCACCGAGCGGCAAAAGCTTGTTCTTGATCGAGGCGATCAGCGCAGCATGGTCGCCGCCCGGCAGGTCGGTGCGCCCGACCGAGCCGCGAAACAGCACATCGCCGACATGAGCGAACTTCGCCGCGCGGTTGTAGTATACGACATGGCCAGGCGCATGGCCGGGGCAATGCAGCACCTCGAATATATGTGAGCCGAACGAAACCGTCTCGCCCTCTGCGAGAAACCGGTAGGGGACGCAGTTGCGCACCCCGGTAATGCCGTAGCGCTGGCCCTGGTTCTCGAGATTGTCGAGCAATAGCTTGTCGGCTTCGTGCGGGCCGATGATCTCGATGCCGAGTGCTTCCTTCAGCTCCATGGCGCCGCCGGCGTGATCGATGTGGCCATGGGTGATCCAGATCGCAGCGGCGGTGATCGCATTGTCCTTCAGCACCGCCAGCACCTTGTCGATGTCGCCGCCCGGATCGACGACGACGCCATGCTTGTCATCCATGTCGAACAGGATGGTGCAGTTCTGCTGGAAAGGCGTGACCGGCACGATGCCGGCATTGAGCTGACCCATGATTGTCCTTTCGCTGTTCCAGCGTGATGTAGAGGCACGGGCGAAGGCCGTCCACTGCTGAAAGGCAAACAGTCCGTCCCAAAACAGAAATGGGCGGCCCAACGGCCGCCCATTTGACGAAGCCTGAGTCTCGGGCAATTCCAGGAAAAGTGTAAAGCGGTTTTCCGTCCGGAATTGCGTAAAACAACAAACTAGATCATTCGCCGTGAAACGGTGAATGATCTAGAGGCTTACTTCTTCATCGCGCCCATGGCCGCACCGATGATGCCGGTCAGGATGGCGCCGCCGCCGGCGCCGCCGAGCAGGTTTTTGAGGTTCAGCGTATCACCCAATCCGCCCGCTGCCGTGGCAGCCGCTGCCGGGTCGGCCGTACCGCCGAGCAGGCTGCCGAGGATCGCCGCGCCGCCGACGCCGCCAACGGCGCCGCCGAGGATTTTGGTCAGCTGGCCCATCGCCGCATTCTTCAGCGCAACGCCGACCGCCTGACCACCGACAACACCTGCAATTACCTGCACAACGAGCGCAATGAGCGTATTCGTATCCATGTACCTAGTCCCTCCATAGCTGCCAGCCTCCCGGGCCGACACCATCATGAGACGCTGAATTATACGAAAGTCAAATGCACAGATGCTGAAATAAAGGGGCCGGCCTCAAAACCGCCCCTGCTTGCGAAAAAAGCTGTGACTTTCGTTATTCTGCGGCTATCGCATGCTTAGGTTGCACCGCAGCAGAATAGTCGTTCATCAAAGTCTTGGCGATCTCGCCGACCTCGAATCGGTAGGGACCGATCTCGGAGACGGGCGTCACTTCCGCTGCCGTTCCGGTGAGGAAGCACTGTTCGAAGCCTTCGAGTTCCTCAGGCATGATGGCGCGCTCGACGACTTCAAGGCCGCGGTCCTTGGCGAGGCCGATGACGGTGCGGCGGGTGATGCCGTCGAGGAAGCAATCGGGCTTCGGCGTGTGGATCTTGCCATCCTTGACGAAGAAGATGTTGGCGCCCGTTGCTTCGGCGACCTGGCCGCGCCAGTCGAGCATCATGGCATCGGCATAGCCCTTGGCCTCGGCGGCATGCTTGGACATGGTGCAGATCATGTAGAGGCCGGCGGCTTTCGACTTCGACGGCGCGGTACGCGGATCGGGCCGGCGCCATTCCGCCAGATCGAGACGGATGCCCTTGAGCTTCTGCGCCGGGTCGAAATAGCTCGGCCATTGCCAGATGGCGATGGCGCAGTTGATGCGGCTGTTCTGCGCCGACACCCCCATCTGTTCGCTGCCGCGCCAGGCGATCGGCCTGACATAGGCGTCCTGGAAACCCTGCTTCTTCAGAAGCGTGGTCGAGGCGTCATTGAGCTCGGCCACGGAATAGGGAATATTGAAGCCGAGCAGGCGCGCCGATTCATGCAGACGCTCGGTGTGCTCATTGAGCTTGAAGATGGCACCGCCATAGGCGCGCTCCCCCTCGAAGACGGCGCTGGCATAGTGCAGGCCGTGGGTCAGCACGTGGATCTTGGCGTCGGCCCATTTGACGAACTCGCCGTTGATCCAGATGAAGCCGTCCAGTTGGTCGAAGGGAACGGATGCCATGGAAACCTCCCGCGGGCGGCGACCCGCACATCATTGGTGTTGTTTTTGTTGCGCGACAGCCGCGTCGGGCGGCCCTTGAACCGTAAGCGGAGAATCGAACTCTGGCAAACTCAGGAAGTTCCGGAAAAACGGCACTCCCTTGCCTTTTCATTCGCATTCAGCCGAAAAGCTTGTCAAAAATTACCATTGCGGGGAAATTACGTCAATAGTACTGACATAATATCCCTCTATGGACGGAGAAATGATGACGGATCGAAGCCGAGCTGCCGGAAAACCGATCAAGACGCCGATCACCGACGAGGACGGCATCGACTTCGCCATCATCGAACTGTTCTTCTTTGCCTATCGCGATTTCACTTCCGATCCGGACCAGATCCTGGCCGATTACGGCTTTGGCCGCGCCCATCACCGTGTGCTGCATTTCGTCAACCGCCGGCCCGGACTGACGGTCGCCGAACTGCTCGACGTGCTCAAGATCACCAAGCAGAGCCTGGCGCGGGTGCTCAAGCAGCTGATCGACACCGACCATATCGTGCAATTGCAGGGTCCGCGCGACCGCCGCCAGCGGGAGCTCTATCCGACAGCCAAGGGCCGCGCCCTGGCGCTGGCCCTGGCGCGGCCACAGTCACGCCGCATCCGTGCTGCATTGGAAGATTCCGGAGCCAGCGAGCGTCCCTTGATCGAACGATTCCTGGAAGCCATGGTCAATCCGGAACTAAGGGCGCAGATCGACATTGTGCCTGCAAACATGTCAGGGAAAAGCCATGGAGACCATTGAGAGGGTGGACCAGCCGACGGCGCCGGACGATGACGCGCCGCATCTGCTTGTGGTCGACGACGACACCCGCATTCGCAATTTGCTCAAGCAGTATCTGACCGAAAACGGTTTTCGCGTCACAGTCGCCGGAAATGCCGGCGAGGCCAGGCGAAAGCTCGCCGGGCTCGACTTCGACCTCCTTGTCCTCGACGTCATGATGCCCGGAGAGACCGGCGTCGACCTCACCAAGGCGCTGCGGGCGGAGAAGAACGTGCCGATCCTGATGCTCACCGCGCTATCGGAAACCGACAGCCGCATCACCGGGCTCGAGGCCGGCGCCGACGACTATCTGCCCAAGCCCTTCGACCCGCGCGAGCTGATCCTGCGCATAAACAACATCCTGCGCCGTGGCGGCCCCGCGACGACGCCCAAGGTCGAGCAGCTGGTCTTCGGCCCTTATACTTTCCAGATCGCCAGGCGCGAGCTGAAGCGGGGCGGCGAGGCGCTGAAGCTGACCGACCGCGAGCAGGAGATCCTGGCGATCTTTGCCGCGCGGGCCGGCGAAACGATCCCGCGCCATGAACTTGTCGGCGACGATTCGGAAGTCGGCGAGCGCACCATCGACGTTCAGATCAACCGGCTGCGCCGCAAGATCGAGCGCGATCCGTCCAATCCGGTCTGGCTGCAGACGGTGCGCGGTATTGGGTATCGGCTCAGTGTAGAATAGCCTGTTCGCTACCATACGTTTTCAACAACTTACGACCCAAACTGTCAAACCAACCTGGTTGGTTTGACAGTTTTTGTTCCTGCTCCGTGCCCGGCGATGGCATTCATCGCCTCATGCGCCAAGCGCATTTGATCGACCGCCTCGGTGTAGCGAACGATCTCATCGAGCTTTTTGTGCCCGGTGATTGCCTTGATCTGGTGGGGCGTGCAGCCGGCTTGGGCGAGCCGTCGGCTACACGCCTTGCGCAGACCGTGCGGCGAAAGCCCCATGGCGCCGCTTGCCAGATCCTCCCGCAAACCAGCTTCGCGGACACAGACCCGGAACCAGTTAGTGAAAGATTCGGGCTGGAAGGGCTTTTCGTATTGCGTCAGGAGAAATGTGAGATTGTCGTGAGGTCGGGCATCGAGAATGCCTTTGAGGTATGAGTGAAGTGGGATCGAGACGGCTGTGCGGGTCTTTTGCTGCCGAATGGACAGGACGTCGTTCTTGACGTGCTGCCGACCCATGGCAATCACGTCTGAGCGTCGCTGGCCCGTAAACAGCAGAAGGTCGAGGGCGAGGCGGGCGCGGGTGCCGACAGCGTGCGCCGCGTAGAACGCGACAATGTCATCCTCTTCCCAAGTGATGAACCCGCCCGACTTGATTTTCAGGCGCCGTATCCGGATCGTCGGATCGTCCTTGCGTATTCCCATATCGATGGCGCGCCCCATCAGCAGCTTGATCATCTTCAGCAGTTCGTTGGCCGAGCCAGGGTGTTCAGCCTTCTTGTCCATCATCCTGAGGACGTGCTTGCGCTCGATCCTGGCGACCGAGCCGACGCCGTATTCAGTACGGATACGTTCGAGTGCGTTCCGATAGGTCTTCTGGCTGGCCTTTGCGAGATTTCTGAAATCTGCACTGCCGTAATAGGAGTGGATCAGCGCCCCGATTGTGCCGGGTTGGCTTCGATCAGCTCCTATCATGCTTGTTGGCGCCGCCCTACCGGCTTCCCAAGCCTTCAGCGCCGCCTCATAAGCATCCATGAACTCCGTCGAGTATGGAAGGCCTGGCAGGGTAGTGTTCGACAGTCTGAAGTAGTGCCGCGGCCGGCCGGTTCGATCAATGAAGGCTTTGACGTGCTTCGGCAGCTTATGCTTCATTGGACGAGCCGATCCCACTCGTTGTCGGAATCTTGAGACTCGGAAATCCCGCTCAGACCGTCAAGCGCCCTCTCGAGAGCGCGAACATCCCAGCGCTTGACGCCAGGCAGCGGTAACGGCGGTGGCATAATACCGGCACGCACCAGTTTGTCGAAATAGCCGACGCTTGCACCCACGAAGCTGGCCGCTTCGGGACGGCTAAAGACGCGGCGATTCGATGGTGGTAAGGCGTGGATAAGCCCGCAGTTGATCATTGTCATCGCTAGAATGCTCCTTCTGCTGACGTTATAGCGCTGTTGCCGCCGAAGAGCCGAAAATGAGAAAAGAATTCGGTCGTGAGAAGCGATACGGGGACCTGCTAGCGCAGTGTCAGCCAAGACTCACAGATCGGACCTATCGACCGCCCTCTCTGCGGCACCGCCTGCGTGAACGTCGCGCCAGCCGTGCGGTTGCATGTCCGCTTAGGGGATGCCTCATGACCTACTTGACGCGCATAGCGGTCGCTCGTCATGCGTGGAGAAACCTGTGACGGGTCAGATATTCGCGTCTGTTGCCAACCACCCAGCGGTCGAGCAGGTTGTCATTCAACCAGAGGGCAGCCGGTTGGCCCTGAACCAATCGGTAAGTGGCGATTTGAATACGACCGCCTCAACGTTGGTGGTGACGACAAGGAACTTTCGCAGACTATCTTCTCCTTAGTCTGCGGCGTTCTCCTGAGTCCTTGAAATGGTGGCGCGCCCGAAGAGACGCAGCGTGCCATTGCCGTAAGCATTGATTCTTGCGAGCCCGAAACTGCGGTGCCGGAATGGCTTAGTCTCCGCATGCTAGGCAACGTCCCGCTTGATACGGTCGGGAAGCATCCCAATTCTTAGCTCGATTTTCGACGTGTAATCAAAGCCGAACAATCGCAACAATCAGATTGCTTCGCCGTCACCTCCACATGTAAGGCAGAACGGTCCGGCGACGCGACCTATCTTGATACCTCGATTTTCCGATGCGAAAGATGACGCGTGATCTAGGGATCACGCGTCTCAGCCACATGTAACTGCGTGCATAAGGTTGATTCAGGCTCAGCGCTTAACCATTCGCGCCACGGCAATCAAAATACACGCACCGATGAAGCCGGCGACAAGATAGCCAAGCCAGCCGGCCAGCGATACGCCCAGCAGCCCGAGAAGAACATTGGCGACGATTGCGCCGACGACCCCCAAAATGATGTTCATGAGCACGCCCATGTTGCTTTTCATGAACATCTCGGCAAGCCAGCCGGCGACACCGCCGATGACAATCGCTGCTACCCAACCGACACCTGGATTTTCCATATTTCCCCCTTTTTGCTTGAACCTCGATTGGTTCGGCGAGAAACGTGCCGAACGACAATAAAGTTCCGGGGACGTCAGGTCAGCATATCCGCTTATACCGGACATCACGTCTTCCTCCTCCAGCCGAAGGAACCATTCGCTTTGCTGGCACTTTCTTCCGAAGCCGCTTCCGGCAAATGGAGCATCATCATGAAGACACTGGCCGATATTTTTGAACATACCCTCCAGGACATTTATTACGCGGAGAACGCGATTACCAAGGCTTTGCCCAAAGTGGCCGCAGCCGCGAATGACCCCAAGCTGAAGAAAGCGGCCGAGGATCACCTCGCAGAGACGAAGGGGCAGATCAAAAAGCTGGAGCAGGTGTTCAAGTCAATCGGCAAGAAGGCCTCTGGCGAGAAGTGCGACGCCATTGAGGGGCTGATCAAGGAAGCCGATGGACTGATGGAGGAAGCCTCAGGTACGGCCCTCGATGCGGGCCTGCTGGCCGCCTGCCAGGCCGTCGAGCACTACGAGATTTCCCGGTACGGCTCTCTAAGGGAATGGGCAAAGGAACTGGGGCATGACGAGGCGCATAAGATGCTCAGCGAGATCCTCGACGAGGAGAAGGCCACCAACAACAAGCTGACGAACCTTGCGATAACATCGATCAACAGGACAACCTGACCACCTGGAGCGCCGATTGATTCCCACAGACAAGCCCTGGGTTTGAACACCGGGGGCCGTTGCGTTCGATGCAGGCGCAATCCTCGGCACGGACGCCAAGTCAGCCATCAGTCAAATCTTCAAAATAATCTGGCAAACTTTCCCGTTGCCGCCAGAATGAGGAAGGTCCATGGTTTTAGCACGTCGAAGCGCAGGAAGACCCTGCCATATCGGCCGAAGTTGATCGCCTCCTAGCGCGGCGCACGCGCGAAATCCGTCTCACGGGCGAGATCAAGTATCTTGTTCGAGCTCGGGTCTGGACGCAAACAGCGAACATCATCGGGCGTGGAGATCTGGGTGGCTTGCTGACGCTTGCTGACGCTTGCTGACGCTTGCTCAACATGATGATGCTTCCAAGGGCGGTCGCGCTACCCGTGCCCTTGCCGGGCGCCATCGTTCCACCTGTCTGTGTGGCCGTCTTCCTCGTCTGGCGAGACCGCGGGCGCCCTCGTAGCAGGGGGCGTCGCTGATTGCGGGCATGTTCCTGATCGCGCAGGCACTGGCCGAACAGGAAGCGCTACGTCGCACCCAGTTGGACCCGCTTGAGCAAGGCCCGGTCGGGCAGGTGGCGAAGGCAACTGACACCAGGACTGCGGGCGAAGCCATCTTGCCCCGTGATCCCCTCGCCGGGGGGGGCTGCGCCTAACGCCGATGCCGTCAAGCGGCTCGCTGCAGAAGATCCCGAGACAACGGCCGCTCTCGTCCGGCAGAACCTCGCCGATCGCTATTCCGCCGCGCACACAGAGACGCAGAGCGGCAGCCGCGAGACGGCGGGCGCGAAGTTTCATAAGAGCGTTGCCGGCAACGACGAACGTAGCGCTCTGCTCGACGCCATTCTGCGCGCTCTACCGAACAACCAAGCTTCGGCGAGCATGCCAGAGCTTCTTGAAGTCCTCCAGGCCAGCATGCGCCGGCACGGGGCGGGCAGCCCGACCGAAGCAAATCGCATGATCACGTCCGAACTCGGCGCGTCGTCGCCGGTCGGCAAGCTGTTCGATTTCGCTAAGTCTCTGGGCACCAGCTTCATTACACAGGCCGGTGACGCGACGAAGCGCGCGCAGCTGCGCGGCAACCTGGGCGAACTTGCGGATATCATGACAGGGCCGAACGCGGTGCAGCGTACACGGTCGGCTGCCGACCGCCGGCCGCGCATCAGCTACCCTGAGGCGGGGCTGCGCACGTTGTTCGAGAGCGGACAGACGCTTCAGGATCCGCGGGGATCGCGATGACGTCGGTGTTCTTCAACGAGGCGGGCTAGCGGGGATTCGGGCGGTTTTCGACGAAGACCGTGTTCTACCAGTGCGCTGATGCCTCGTGGCGCACTGAGCAGCATTCCGAAGAACAGGATCAGCAGGACGGCGCCGAGCGCCCAGAGAATGATAGTCAGCCCCATGGCCGACAATTAGCAGAGACTATCAGATTTGTCGAATAGCCCACCGATCAGTCGAGTTCATTCGAGGTGCAAACGGCCGCGGCTTCGGACCGATATTCGTGTTGCTTTGGTGCGTACTGGCGCTGAGACCGGCGGGACTCTATTCGGCCCAGCGGGGCAGCGCTGACGCGGGAATAGACCAGGATTTGGGCAACAGTCTCGGCCGGCGCGCGTCTCTCGTTGGGGACGGCTTGTGACATCTTTGATGTCGGCCGACCGCAGCATCGACGTTACGGGTGGGCCAGCGCCAGCAGTGACTGCAAGTGAACTGCATGCCTCTCTTCTGGCTTGACCAAGTCCGCAACGGAACCGTCGGCTCGACCCCAAGTTGGTATTCGGCTTGCCAGTTTGTCAGCCGCCCAGTATACGTTCGGGGGTGGGATGTAATGGGATGGTATTGGTTATACTGGGCTTTGTTATCGTGATCGGCATAGCAATCGTTCTCTTGGCGAGCTTGAGTCACGTCGGCGATGAACCGGGCGCTCATCGCTTCAATGAATTGCCGTCCGAAGATGAACATCGGCGATGAAGATGACGCTTTGGTTCTCTCGGCTTAAGGTTCATATTGCCTATGCGTGTGGGTGCGGAACAGGTTTCGTGCGCAACAGTGCCAAGACTGTCGCGTCCACGTTGAACCTTTCCCGAACCCGCTTGGCGAAGAAATAGACTTGGAGCACGTTGCACACCGCCGCTGCAGCGGCGAGCCAAAAAGGGCCTCCAGCCAAAATGCCCAGGCAACATAGAGCAACAGTTGCGACACCCGTGACAAGGGTGATGCGAAAGGCGACCCTTTCGTCGCCCAGGACCATTAGCAAAATACCTGAGGAACCGCCGAGAACGTGCCCGAGTTGGCCGGCACCTAGTATCAGTGCGAGCCAGAGAGAATTTTCATAATGTGGATTCCAAAGATGGACCAGGGTGTAGCCAAGAGTTGCAAGGCCGGCATACATTAGAAAAGTTAGTAGGGTCGCCACTGAAACCAAGGGCCGCAGCGCTTTCTGGAGACCCGTGTGATCGTTAAGCGTCCAGAGGTGAACGGCTGTGGGTGCAAAGGCCGAATTGGCGATGCTCAACGGCATGATGAGCACTGTCGAAATCCGCAGGGCGATGCCGTATTGCGCGATCTCCTCAAGACTGCTGAACAGCGCCAATAGGATCATGTCCACCTGAGACAGCCCAAACAACACTAAGGTGGTCGCTAGATTGGGCAGGGTCCGGTGGATGATTGCTCCCGTGCCAATGGGTTCATTGGCTAACTCGCTCCAACGTCGGCAAGACGAAGAAATGCTGAAGGCTCCAACTCCCGCAGCAATCGCATATCCGGCAAGGCTGCATAGGAGCACCTGATGCAAATCTGGTTGCAGGCGAGTCGTTAGGGCGAAAGCCAGGAAGAGAGCGACCACCGTGCTCGGGAACGCCATAAGAAAGGCTGAACTCCTGATCGAATGAACTGCTCTGAGCAATTCCACTTGCACAGCTCCAAGTGCGGCGCATGGGACCTGCAACGCAACTATCGCCAGGACCCCGTGCCAAATCGCGGCGTCTTTCCCGAATGCAATCCATGGATCGGCAAGCCAAAAAGCGCATGCGACCAGGAGGCCAAATCCGCCTACGATGCCTTGGATCTTCATGATGACGTCTCGCGCACGCCCAAAATCGCCTTGAGCTGCAGCGGCTGAAACGAGTGCTGGGGCCGTAAACGTAAGACCCATCATCGCCAGAATTGCGAACCCAGATGTGAGAATCTGAGCGATGAAGTATATGCCGACCTTGTCTTGCGATAGGCCGAGGGGGAGAAGAAGCGAACTGCCTAGCCCTGCCGCCAGTATTGCTACGCGGCCTGCAGCCGCGGCCCCACTGGCCCTCAACATGGAAGGCAAATTTGCTCTTCTAAGCGGGGCAGAGATTGGGTCGGTCTGCCGGCCGTTCATTCAGTTGCCACATGGCCTGAAACGATGCAAAATTGACAGGGTGAAATCGTTAGCGGAAAAGAGTGACCCGACATCCGTAGCGGCAGACCTTGGCACACAATGCAGGGTTCGGTACTCCAATTCGGAACAGCGATCATCCAACGAAAAACCTAGCCCATTGCGTCCGGGCGAAATGGTCCTTCAACTCCGCGTAGTTCTCGAGGATATCGGATTGAGAACCGGACCGCTGCCTCCTGAAAGGGCTATGCAGCGGAACTTTGCGCAAATTGAGGAACTCCAGCGAGCGAAACACACCCGACCCGTCGACCAACTCTTCGTAGGTAACATGCAGGTTGGGCAGAGTCTCTACTATCTGCGCGAGTCTCGAATCCCACTCTGTCCATTTTTGAAACGCTTCCGCCACATCTGCCGGTTCGGCCGCAAAATGGGTGATCTTCATTGAACCGCGGTCGGACCTCCAGGCGTTGTTAATCTGTGCTAGCTTGAATGATATGTATTGGTCCAAGAGATTGTCTCGTGAGAGGCGGATAACTTTGTATCCAAACGCCTCAAACGCTTCTCTAGCTTCTGGATGCTCGACCAGTGACAGATACGGCATTTTGAAGCCGATTGCGGCGCTTTTTTTCTTGTGCAGCTTTCGACTCAAATATGCCGCGACGTCTCGTTGTCGAGAATTTCTATACGATATCGTGCGACGCCTTACCAAATCCGCTAGCAAGCGAACGGTGGGAGAGAATAACTCACCCTCGCAAGTTGCGTCCGGGTGAGAGTCGATTAGGCCCTGCAAATAGCTGGAACCCTGTCTGCCAACGAAAACTATTGCAAAGAATGTTTGGGTGCCCATCGCCGTGCGATTCGAATTTTATGATGCGGTCGATCGTTAACAACGTCTAGCAATCGCCATGGGCTTTTAACAGCCTCTTTGACAGTCAAAGGGATGTCGCGTGGCTTTACCCACAAATGTCTGCAAGCTTCAAATATATGAAGGTGTCGCGAGACCGTGCGTTTGTAGCGGGCATTGTGCATCGGAATGATGTCATATAACGGCGAGTTGCATTGGATGGAGATGAGCCTATGGAACCAAATCCAGGAGTTGCACGGGACATCGCAAGAATCGTCGACCAGGAAACGGCTCTTATTTTCGAACGTTTCGACGAAATGATTGCGTTTGAGATCGGCTGCGCAATCCGAGCCGACGCTCTTGTCGAGAAGCAACCCATCGTCGTGGAGCTCCGATTGTGGGACCGGGGTTTGTTCTATGCCGCTCTTCCGGGGGCAGCCCAATTCACTGCGGAATGGGCGCGACGCAAGCTCAATAGCGTCAGAATGTTTCACAAGAGTTCGTATCGCTTAGCTCTTGAGCAACAGCGTGCCGACCGGACCTTTCCGCCAGGATATGGCCTTGATCCGGCTGACTATGTTTTGGCCGGCGGAGCTTTTCCGATTCGTGTCCGAGCGGTGGGCGTGATCGGCGCCATTTCAGTCTCAGGTCTAAGTCAACGCGCCGACCACGAGTGTGCAGTGTCTGCTCTCGGCGCACATCTCGGTAAGGAAAGGAGTTCGTTGGCGCTAGATCCTGAATAGGCGCAGGGTTTACTTCGCGGAAAACGCGCCGCGCGCTATTAGCAAGATATGTTTCAGTGCCTTCAGCGACGCCAGCGTCGGTGGATGCAAGGAAGCCGCGGCGAGCCGGCGCAGGGCAACTCCTGTTCGACCGGAACGGCCATGGATCGCTGCTGAAAGAAGACTGGCGTTTGCCCTGGTCTCGCGCTCCCACCTCCGAATGTCGTCGGGTAAGTCTTTCCGCAGAAAGAAGGAATCGATCATAAGTTGAGGTTCGTTTCCTCTCTCGAATGAAACAGAACTGTAGGTCGTTGATGCGCTATGCATTCTAAATTCAGCGAGCACCTCCGGCAGATGATAGAAGCTGCCTTCCAACCCCATCCGGAGGAAAAAATCGAGATCGGGTATCTGACGTAGATCCGAACGCCAAGCTCCAGCTCTTTCATAGGCGCGGCGCCGAAAGAGCGCACCAGGGCCGGGCAGGCAATGGAGCCTCGCGTAGAGAGCGCGTCGCGAATAATCTGGAGGTCGCAGCGTCGAGCGAAACACCGAACGTTCGTCTATGATGTGAAAGTCAGGGTAAACGAGCACGATTTCAGGACGTGCCATCAACTCCTCGACACATCGTCGAATAGCGGCAGGGAGAAGACGGTCGTCTGCGCTAACATAGCCAAGCACCTCCCCGGTGCTCATCGCCCATCCTTCCGTCATCGCTGCACTCTGGCCAGCGTTGGCTTGCCTGTGCGATTTCACTTTCGCGCCGAAGCTGGCCACGACATCGCTTGTGCCGTCAGTGGAGCCGTCATCCACCACGATGATCTCAAGGTTCGGGTAGTCTTGGATCAAGAGACTTTCGATGGTCTCCCCGATATATCCCATCGCATTGTACGCGGGGACCACTAAAGAAACGCGGGGCGTTGTATCGAGATTCTGTCTTGGTGTGCTCATTTTAAGAAATTGCTTTTCGTTTCTTCTTCTTCTTCCCTAAGCGTTGTCATGCCCCGACAAGAAAATTCCTAATCTAGGCGATTCGCGAGCATGCTTCGGAAGTGTGAAATTAGGCGATCCACGATCAATGGCCACGTAAACTCTCCGCGAACGTAGGTTTGAAGGCTTCGTCCCTTCTCGTCGAGAGAATGACGATCCGCCAACATCGACCGGAGGCCACCTCGGAGCCCCTCCACAGTCGCCGATACGACGAGGCCACCACCGATGCGCTCAACTTCGTCAAACCCACATTGATCGGTAAGCAACACCGGCGTTCCAGCAACACCAGCCTCCAGCGCGACAAGCGACATAGCCTCGGCGCGCGATGGCACGGCAAGCAACAGAGCTCGCCTATAAAGTTCGCTTCGTTCAATCTCGCCCAGGTACCCCGTGAAGACGACCCGATCACCAAGTCGCCTCTCGCTGACGAAGGTCTCCAGGCTGGAGCGCATTCCAAAGTCAGGTCCTGCTATCACCAACCGTACATCGCCGTATTCCGACGCCACATCTGCGAAGGCTTGGACAAGTAGGTCTGGGCCCTTCACCTCGGCAAGACGTCCCACGAACAGGATGTAAGGTGCTTCCAGTCTAGAAGGCGAATGGGAGACGGCCTCGGCATCCTCCTCCACCCCGTTGGGGACGACGGCTACACGGTCTTCTGCAAGCCGAAATCGTTCAAGAATTTGGCCTCGCTCTAGCGGAGTAACCGCAACCAGCAAGCTGGCATGGCGAATTACCCGCTTTCCAAAGAGGATGTGAAAAAGACGCGCTATCGGGCGCGGGTGCTCGAGGCCAACGAACTCGCCAGCAGCGGAGAATGCGTAGGGCTTGCCGAACTGCGATGCCAAAAACGCGGTGGCGACCGAAAGAAGGTTCCAATAGCCAAGAATGTGCACAGCATCTGCTCGGCGCACGCTTTGGACGAGCCGAAGAGGGTTGATAAACGGCACCGTGAAACGCAGGCGAACTGAACCCGTCGCGTATACCCGGATGCCGCGCTGGCGAAGGTTTTCCGCCAAGTCACCGTCCTGCATGGTAGCGATCTCACACCGACATCCCTTCGCCGCTAAGTGAGCCGCCAGGCGCCGCGTTCGTTCTGCGGTTCCTCCGCCTTTTTGGGAATCGAGGGATATGGTGGTGAGAAGTATGTTCATTCGGCGCGCCTTCCGATCTCGCCGGCCAGATGCTGAGCATATTGCTCCAATCGGTCCGCGAATGCCTCGGAAGGCAACCCGAGCTCGGAGGCCTTTCTGTGTGAAAAACGCCGGTCAATGTTCCGATCCGGCAGGCCTCGCATACGAAGGAGCAACCTCAGTAACGATCTCGGCGCTGTAGCGCCAATCTTGGGTAGGTCACGATGAAACGCCGCCGCAAGACTATCCTGAACGAAGGCAAAATTGTTTTTAGGGTCGTGGTCGTCCGTAACGAGCACCACCTGAGGGCCAAGGCGCTTTTGGTCAAGCGACAATTGAACCAGTGTCCGGGCTACAGTCTCGACGCTCACAAGGTGCATTCGTCTGGTGCCATAGAGTGAGCGGCGAAGCGCGATTTTCCACTGCGGCGCCTGGCTCATTTCTTCGGCCAAGCTGACCAGATTGCGGCCACCGCGGCCAAACACCGCCCCCAATCGCAACACGATTGTCTCGGGGAATGACGCCCTTATTACCGATTCCACTTCAATATGTTCGGTCTCATAAGGCGACAGCGGCTGGGGGTTCGTACTCTCGTCAATGAAGTGGTCTTTTACGCCCGCATAGACATCAATGCTGCTCGCGTGGATGCAGCGATAGATCCCGGATTCCCGAAAGACCGACTTCAGGCTTTCCATCGCACCGCGATACCAGCCGCTGCCATCGGGGCGCAGAAGGTTCACCAGAACATCATGGCCGCGAAGCGCGCTCAGCACTTGAGCTGGGTTAGCAAGATTGACGTCGTTTAGTTCAATCCCCCGCAAGCCGAGCCATTTTGGCCGCGACCTGTGCAAAAGATATCGGCTGGGACGAGCCGCGGATGACTCAGTCCAACACCTAGCAAATGCTTCACCGACGAAACCAGTCCCTCCGAGCACGACCACGCGTGGCTCGTCTTCGAATCGGTCGTCCTTCATGAAGGGGCTTCTTCAGGATTTGATGTGCGAGTGTCATCGCGTTGATTGTGTCCGGTTACGGCGAACCAAGCCAATCCGCATATGGCCAATAGCATAAGGCTGACGCTTTGCGCAACGAGGCCCGCAGCGCGCCCATTAAGCCAATTGGGGAAAAGGAAAGTCTCTCTTGGGCCGCACGTTTATTTCGGCCTATAGACATGAGCATGACTGAGTCTCTGCCAAAATTCCAATCCTCCAGGATCGTAGGTTTCGCACTGGCGACAGGAGCAATCGTAGCCCTCCCTCTGTGCTCATTGCTTTTAGCGAGCAATCCCGGTCCCTCGGTGCCTATCATCCTGTGGTTCTATGCTTCCGGTTGCGCCGCTCTCGTCCTATCGCTTGCATTCCCCTCCTCTTTTTTCGTTTTCTTATTGTCTTTGTTCCTCTTCGTAGGGTTCATAGCCAAGGCAATTGCTAACTTCGTATATGGCGTTGCGCTAATAGAGCCCATTAGCACTTTCACTTCGCAGTGGGATCAGGCTCTGACTTTTGCCGCCAGCGGCTTGTCGGGCGTGTGCTTGGCCAACCTTCTGGCCGCTCTTTTTCCCTCTTTCTCCAACACGTCGATGGCTTCGGGACCTGCTCGTCTCGCTAACTGCGTCCTCGCTGCTTTTGCGTCCCTCCTAGTCATCTCGATCGCCGTATATTGGGCCAATTACTCGTTCCATATCCTCCGAATCGGCTACCCCCTCGGCATCGACATAGATGCTCGGATCTATGCGGTCGCCGCCTTCATCATCACGTGGGGTGCCCTTGTCGGCGGACTTACCGCAGTCCTCTGGCTAATAGAGCTCAGAAGATGGCCGTATGCTTCCTTGGTAGCTACGGCCACGTTTCTTGGTGTGCTTGCCGCGTTGTCGATGGGCAGCCGAATCCAGCTTCTCCTCTACGTCCTAGCTGCAGTTGCAGTCATCGTGTTCCGCCGCCAGCAAGTTCGGGACTGGATCGCGATTGCCATGGCGATGTGTTTGGCCGCGATTGTTTTTGCAGGCTCACTTGCGGTGGTCAGTTTCGAGCGCACGTTCGATTTTGGGCAGACTGCGCCCTCGTCCCAGTTTGCACCCCCGACCCTAGAGCCCCTCGCTCCACCCAAATCGGTCGATGATGTTGCGTCGCCGGAGGCAAATTCCATTTCGCCGAAGGTCTCTTCCACACCAAAAGAGGTAACGAAACCGCCGGCATCCCAAACGACATCGTTGAGCGACAAGGTGGAGGCCGTCACAAGCGACCGTTTTGCCCTCCAAGGTTTATTTCACCAACTCCGCAACCTAGCGATCATGCGATGGGTCGGGCTGGAAGGCGTTATGACAGCAGCGGCCAATCCGGAGCAACTCAGCGTCGACTTGTTCTTGAAAGTCATGTCTGAGGATCCCGCAGCGGGCTCTCACGCAATCTACCAAAAAATGTCCGGAGATCGTTACGGAAACGTCGAGTACTACACGTTCCTGACCCTTCCTGGCCCTATCGGTATAGCAAGCCTGTCTGGATCGCCGCTGATTGTGATGGCGTTTATGTTTGCACTGACGCTTTTGGGCCACTTGATCGAATGGGTAGCTGCTCGCTTGACTCAAAATGTGGCAACCGCGGCTGTGACAGGAGTGTCGCTGGCATATCTAACCGTCCAGATGGGGTTCCCGTGGACGTTACTGATTTATGCCATCGAACTCCTCCTTTCGGTTACGTTCGTTGGGGTCGTGTGGTGGGTCACAAGAGGGCTGACGTCAGCTAGTCAGGTTGAGAGCGCGCGCGGTGCGCTGCAATGAGTTGAAACTGCGAAAACACCAACCTAGCCGCTATTGTTTTCTCCAAACTCGTCTATTTACGAAACCGGTATAGCTTAGGACAATTCGCATCACCTTGTCAGACACGTTGTCGGGTTGGTAATCGCTTGGCAAACGCAATAGCCGATCCGCACCGCGCGGCTGGGTTTCGAGGATGCGAAGTCCGTCATAAACCCGCTCGAGTTCCAGCCCCACCATCATAACAGAGGCTTCTTCGAAACCTTCCGGACGTTCATGCACTTCTCGCAGATTCAGAGCGGCGAAGTTGAGGATCGCGCTCTCTTCCGTAATGGTCCCGCTATCCGATAACACAGCGCGCGCAGAGCTTTGGAGTTTCACGTAATCAAGGAAACCAAAAGGCTTTTCAAATCTGGCCTTCGGATTGCGATCGCCACCAAGCGCATCAAGTCGCTTTCTCGTTCGGGGGTGGGTCGACACTATCACGGGAACATCGTACCGTTCCGCAATGCCGTTGATGATCTCTAGAAGTCGTTCTAGCCGTTCCGGATCGTCAACGTTCTCTTCGCGATGTGCGCTGACGACGAAGAAATTCCCCCCGGTAAGCCCAAGGCGGCTGAGCACATTCGAGCTATCGATCGCCGCATGATAGTACTCCAGAACTTCACGCATAGGACTTCCGGTGACGATTATCTGGTCAGGTGGAATCCCTTCCCGCAACAGGTAGTCGCGAGCAATTTGGCTATACGGCAAATTGATATCGGAAATGTGATCAACGATACGGCGATTGATCTCCTCGGGCACCCGGAAATCGAAACACCGGTTCCCCGCTTCCATGTGGAACACTGGGATTTTGCGTCGTTTCGCTGCGATCGCAGCAAGACAGCTATTCGTGTCGCCTAGGATCAGCAACGCATCCGGATTGTGTTTAACCAGGGCATCGTCAGCGGCAATAATCACCTGACCTATCGTTTCGGCGGCTGATCTGCCGGCTGCATTGAGGAAACTATCTGGTGTTCGGATACCAAGCTCCGAGAAGAACACTTCATTCAGTTCGTGGTCGTAGTTTTGTCCTGTATGTACCAACGTGTGCTCGAAATTCGTGTCAAACTTGGCGATAACTCGCGACAGCCTTATGATTTCGGGGCGTGTCCCAACGACTGTCATCACTTTAAGCACTGATGGCCTCCTTTATGAGGTCAAGCTGGCTCAACAGTTTCTTCACCTGCTCAATATTTAAACGCTCGGTGTTGTGAGATGTGTAATCTTCCAGTGTCGACAGCTCTTTTTCCCCCTCGACAAAATATTTGTCGTAGTTCAAATCCCGTGAATCGGCTGGGATTCTGTAGTAATTGCCGAGGTCTTCCGCCCGAACCATTTCTTCTCGAGACACAAGAGACTCGAATAATTTTTCACCATGCCGCGTGCCGATGATCTTGATAGGATTGTCGCGCCCAAGGACTTCTCGCATCGCGTTGGCCAAAATCCCGACGGTGGATGCCGGCGCCTTCTGAACGAAGGTGTCGCCAGACCGAGCATGCTCGAAGGCATAGAGTACCAAGTCCACGGATTCGCTAAGAGACATCAGGAAGCGAGTCATGCTGGGATCGGTCACTGTGAGTGGTTGACCGCGCAGGAGTTGATCCAAGAACAGAGGGATAACCGACCCGCGGGAAGCCATGACGTTTCCGTAGCGGGTAGCGCAGACGACCGTTCCGACGGATTCGCTCAGACGGGATTTGGCTATCATAACTTTTTCCATCAGAGCCTTGGACATGCCCATAGCATTGACCGGATAAACCGCCTTATCGGTGCTAAGAACAACACACTTCTGCACACCATTGCTAATCGCTGCACGCAGCACATTCTCGGCCCCGTGGACATTCGTTTTGATCGCTTCCATCGGATAGAACTCGCAGGAAGGAACTTGCTTTAGCGCCGCGGCATGAAAAATATAATCAACACCGCGGACTGCATCGTCGACGGCATGATAGTCACGGACATCTCCAATGTAGAACTTGACGCGATCATCTCTGAGCGCCAACCGCATATCCTCCTGCTTCTTCTCATCGCGGCTGAATATGCGGATTTCCGCGAAATCACTCGCCAGAAACCTTGAAAGCACCGCGTTTCCGAAAGAACCAGTGCCTCCGGTTATAAGCAGCGTTTTGTTAGAAAACATACTCTTTGTTCTCGATTTGGATTAGCCGAATTCATGCATTGCCCGAATAAGTTCAGGCCATTCCGGGGGATCGTAGCCCGTGGCCTGGCGGAACCGCGATGAGTTAAGCGATCGATCAATTGACAATCCCTCATCAGGCTCGATCCGAATTTGCTTGGCGTAAATTTCGGCCACTAGCCTGAGGAGATCGTACTTGCTGATTGCTTGCGCGGAGACATGGTAAAGGCCTCTGAGGTCAGGACGCGGAACAACGAAATCCCGGATGATTCTGGCGAGCTCCACCGTGGGCAGACCAGAGAAGATTGCTCGCGTAAAGCCTCTAACAGTTCCTTCCTGAGCGAGAAACCAATCGATCAGGCTATGTGCGCTACCTAGCTCGCGGCCGATAATCGAGGTCCGCAACGTGACGGCGTTAACGTAGTCCACCTCTCCGAGAAGCTTGCTCTTTCCATAGAGGTCATATGCATTGGGGCGGGAGTTCTCACTGTAACTTCCGTCTGCGCCATCAAACACACAGTCGGTGCTTACGTGAACGAGACGAGCTCCTGCGATTTGACAGAGGCGCGCCACCCGATGGGGAAAGATCGAGTTTATGGGTATCGCCGCCAAAGGGTCGCTCGCGGAGGAAAGCTGCTTGACTAAACCAATACAGTTTACCACGACATCAGGGCCGACCTCAGCGAACAGTTTAGCGAGTGCGTCGTGGTTTTCGGCATCGGGGAGAGTAACTAAATTTCCTCTGGTTTCCTTCGCAAATAGGCGGTGATGCGATTGCGAGCGGGTTGAGCCAAAAGCCCGGTAACCAGGGCTGCTTAAGAAAAACCTGAAGACCGCATTGCCGAGCATACCCGAGGCGCCAAGCACTAGCACTTTGAGAGGATTTCGCTTGTCCATCGCCTATTCCTACTTCGTCACCGCAAGCGGGTACGCCGGTCAACGGCATACCGAAAGTGGCTAATGAGTTCACGTGCAAGGCGTGCCGGAGCTAGGTGCGCGTCGTAATAATGGCGTCCGGCCTTTCCCATGCATTCCCTTGCTTCCTCCGGCATGTTTTTTAGCCGCACCATCGCCTCTGCAAGTCCGATAGAATCTTCCGCGGGAACCGCAAGGCCCGCGTTGGAGTCCTGAATAAGCTCTGCGGCCTCACCATCTAAACAGGCCAGGATTGGGCGCCCCGCGCCAAGATAGGTCGGAATTTTGCTTGGTATCGTCAGGCTGAGGGCTTTCGACCGATTGAGTGTAACAAGCAGGGCAGATGCCTGGGCGAAGATGCTCGGCATCACCGCAGAGGGAAATCGCCCGGCCAACACCACGTTAGTCAACCGACGTTTCTCGATCTGCTGTCTAAGCCATTCAGACCGGATGCCACTCCCGACGAAAACTACCCGTATATCTGGATCTTGAACGTGACTGGCTGCGTCTAGCACGGTTTCCAAGGCCTGGGCGGCGCCTAAGTTACCCGCGAATACGATATTAAACCCTGCAGGCAGGCTCAACGGAGGGATTTCCTCGATGTCACCTCGCACCGGCGGCAGATCGCCCGGATTTGGATGATACGCGATTGGGATGTTGTCTCCCGCAACGGCCTTGATTTTCCCTATAAACCCGCGAGATTGCACTAAAAGAAGGTCGGCTCGCCGGTATATGAAGCTTGTGAGCCGCTCAACCGCCGCTAGCGCCAACCTGTTTCTGACAAAGCCCGTTTCTTCAAGACTCTCCGGCCACAAATCTTGTACCCAAATGACATGCGCTGCACCTTTGATTTGGCGGAAAACGGCCCCTACCAACCCTTGCAGGATGGGCGAGATCGCGTAAACAAACACAACGTCGCACGGCTTCCCTCGTGTGAGATATGGGCCCACCGCCACTCCAAACATCACGAACGAGAGGTAGTTCCAAATGCGCCGAAATCCTCCTCCGCGGCCTCGAAGCACCAACGGAACCCTGTGGATCATATAGCCCGATGGGTGCAGTTCGGTGCCCAATCCGAAAGCACTGTACCCTTTAAATATCTTGCCATGGGGGTAGTTCGGCTGCCCAGACAGAACTTCAACGTCGCAGCCTTCGGAGCGTAGTGAATCCACCACCTCGTTGATTCTGAAGTTCTCGGGCCAATAGTGTTGGCTGACGACCAGCACGCGCAGGCCTTTACCAAGCCCGCCACCTGCTATCTCAACATCCTCTGGTACCAGCCGGGCGTGCTTCATTGCCGAAGCGAGCGCGCGTTGCTCATTGTCGCTTGAATTTCGGATCCCGGAGTGAACTCTGGTACCGTTGATTGGAGAAGACGCAGCGCGCCCTCTACATTCAGGTCATCTATCATGCGTTGCATCTCATCGAAAATGCGCTCGATCACGGCCCGCTCGATCGATCGCGCAGACGCGGCCAAGATTCCTGGCGAGCCCGTCTCACTCAACTTTTCATTGCAGTCGAATAACTCCTCGTAGAGTTTTTCCCCAGGACGTAGCCCGGTGTAAGCAATTTGAATGTCGAGATCTGGACGCCGCCCAGACAGACGGATCAGGTTCTTTGCTAAGTCGGCAATTTTCACTGGTGAGCCCATGTCGAGCACGAAGATTCTGCCCCGCTCGTGAATTATGTCCGGTTCATGAGCTGCGGCCGCCTGCAGCACCAGCATGCATGCTTCCGGGATGGTCATGAAGAAGCGCACGATCTCCGGATGAGTTACGGTTAAAGGCCCGCCGGCTTTTATCTGCTGTTCAAACAGAGGGACGACAGACCCAGCCGATCCCAAGACATTGCCGAATCGCACAGTCATGAAACGGGTGGATAAGGTCGCCTGGGCGAGATCCATCGCCTGGCAATACATTTCCGCCATGCGCTTGGTGGCACCCATAACGTTCGCAGGGTTCACCGCCTTGTCCGTCGAGACCATGATCATCTTAGAGACGTTCCAGCGCAGCGCAGCATCGGCCACGTTCCGCGTACCGATGACGTTGGTAAAAATGCCCTCGATCGGTTGAGCCTCAACCATCGGTACGTGCTTTAAAGCCGCAGCATGAAAGATAAGATTGGGGGCATGGGCTTCAACGACGCTGCTTGTAGCCTCCCTCTCACGTACATTGCAGAGTACTGCATGAATTCGTGAAGCGGGATGTTTTTGGCTCAGCTCGGATTTGATGCAGTAGAGCGCGTATTCATTGGCATCCACAAGTACGAGGTTTAGCGGGGCGAGATCGGCTACCTGCCGCGCTAACTCTGACCCTATTGAACCCCCGGCTCCAGTGATCATCACGTTTAAGCCACCTATCATGGCGGCGATTTTTTGCGTGTCTGACCCGACGGGCGCCCGCTGCAGAAGATCCTCCAACTTTATAGGCCTGAGTTCGATCTCTGCGTCGATGCTTTTCATGTCGAGCATGTTAGGGAGTGTCAGCAACTCAATCTTATGCTGCGCCGCGACGTCTACCAACTCCTCTAGTTTGGCGTATCGCTGATATTCATCTCGTGATCGAGTAAGGATTATCGATTCGACCCGGCGGCCCCGCGCCTCGAACCGCTCCAATATTTGCGGCAGCTTTTCTAACGGGCCCACCACTGGGACACCACGTATGGCCCTACCAGTTCTTCGGCCGCGTTCATCGAGAATTGCTAGTACCTGGAAAGAGGCACGTTGCCTCTCATTGTTTGTTCTTATGAAAGCTTCGGCGTTATCGGTTGCTCCGATGAGTAGAACGTTTTTAGCGCTTCCCTTCGCAACCTTTCCCCTTCTTACGTCGTGCTGATTCCGATAGGCTCGGTACACAGCGCGCGGTCCGGCCAGAAGCACGATTGTAAAGGCCCATGCAATGAGAATCGAAGAACGCGGAATTGAATTCAGTCGGTTCACCAAAAACTCTAGGACCGAGAAGATGGCGATAGATGCGGTGGCGACACCCGCAATTGCCAGGAAATCTGAAAGCGACGCGTAACGCCATATACCGCGATTCAATCCAAGGAAAAATCCAGTGGTGCTGACTACGCATCCAAACAGGGCGGCAGCAGCGACGAAGCTCCAAACGTTTGCCGAAAATCCGGTAATATCCAGCCTTAACGCGAATGAAAGCAACAACGCGGCTGCCCCCATCAAGCCGTCGTGCAGCAGGGCCAGCCCTCGCAACGTCAACAGCCGCGAGATCACGTGAGAGGTCTTGGATCTCGTACCTGAAGAGGCAGCTTCAATCCCGTCGAGAACAGGGCGATGCACTAGATCACTTCCTGAAGGCTCAAGTTCCGAGCTCTGTCGATTGATCTCAAGCTCGATCGCTCACGCTGTGCCCGGGCCGGCAGCGGTGCCTGAGACGTTGGCTGCTGGGGCCAAAAAAAGGAAAGCGTCAAATGGGGCGGTTCCATCGTAAGCAATTTGTCCTAGTATTTTCTTCTTAGCGACACGTAAGGTTGGCACCAAAGCAGCTGCTCTGATTCTGTACCGCAAATGACGTGGTCATCCAATACTTAATTCCCGACGTTCGCCACAATGACAGGAGCATCACCGGCACAATTTTGTTGCATTGAAGCTGCGTTTGACGCGACAATCCTCCCTGGAACGTCCATCTGAATGAGCAGTCTTAAGGGCCGCCGCTATCACGTGGCGAGCGAAACTGCGAGGGCTCAGAGGGTGGGAAGGCTCGGGAGTCTACGCGAAGGTCGGCATCAAACTTCCAGGCCAGCGCTTTCGAGCTCGCGCAAAAACTGAAACGAGGCGGTGTGCCGATCGGCTTCGTCAAAGTTATTATCAGGAAGCGATCTCCGAAGCCACGCGCCTTCAAAAGCTTGCCGAAAACCAAACCGTGGCGTTGGCCCAGCGTGGTCAGGGTTCGTTCAATTGGAAGAAGCATTTCGGCGGTTGTGCAACTGCACCTGCCATATTCGGCTCGACGCTATCACGCCTAGGCCAGCGAGGAAAAGTAGAATGCTCTTGCTGGCCTAGTTTTCCGAGTCCAAGTCGAGTAGACTCTTTGAGCCGGAACAGAGCAGAAGTCGGGCAACTGCACCAACCGCTTCGGATCCTGCCGGGGCTAACGTCAACGGACTTCCAATAAGCATCTGAAATCTGAGTGCGGAGCGCTGCTCCGGCGCCGCGGTGCGATGTGGAAGCGACGTTCTGGTGCACACCAAATGCCCTCTCCGACGAAGCCCGTCCTCGATTATTCATACACTAGCTACCAACAGGAACAGCAGGGCGTGTCGAATTTTCCCGGCACGAACTTGGACGCTGATCTGGCCGAGCTCGTGCGCAGCGCCGACGAAACGATCGATGCGCTCGCGGACGTTCGGCGAAGCGATGGCAAGCTCAAAAATCAAGTCGTCACGCCCGACGCGCTGTCGCCGGCAACGCTGGCGCTGCTACCCGCGCCACCCAGCGGGACAGCGCTCCAATTGGGCAGCGCTGACGGGGTGCAATCTCGCGTTACCTTTGATAGATTTGGAACGCTCGGCAACTTCACATTTCGCCGGGCGAACGGTACGCCAGCGGCGCGCACAGCTTTGGGTATTGGCGATCCAATCGGAGGGTTCTCAGCTTTTGGCGCCTATGATGGCACCAACTATACGCTTACCTCCCGCGCCAATGTGCTTTTTAGCACCACAGAGGCATGGACGCCGACGGCTCAGGGTGCAAGCGTGTCTGCCACGCCAAACGGAACTACAGCGTCCGTCGTTGTCGACACGGCTACCGGCGAAGGCTTGCTTTTAGCGAGAGGCTTCTCGCGCGGTGTACCTGTCACCAAGACGGCCGACTTTGCCGTTGCCGCTACTGACAATTGGTTGATCAACAACAAGGCAGCTGCAACCTGCACCGTAACGCTCCCGGCCGCAGCGACATTTCCAGGGCGTGAAATCACGGTCAAGAACCTCCAGGCGTTCACCGTGGTCTCGGCTGCACCAAACGTCGTGCCAATGGCCGGTGGAGCAGCTACTGCAGCAATTCTGGCGGCCACCGCCGGCGAGTGGGCAACACTCGTCAGCGACGGCAGCAATTGGATGATCATGGCCGGAAACTGAGCCGCTGACAGCTTAGTGAAGCCGCGGCAACTGGCCAACCTGAGATGGCTTGGTCCTCGCCATGCGCCTACAGCCGGAACCGTTCGGTGTGCCACACGATCTTCCCGTCGATCCTCATCGGCTTGTGGATCATCAGCCGCTTCGGAAGGTGCTCAGGATGAACCTCGAGAAGCGTGATTTTGATTTGCGGTTTGCAGCGGTTGCAGTCGAATTTCAGCTTCAACGGATCGACACCGCCGCCATAGACCATCATGAGATCGGCCGATCGGCAGTAGCGGACGTTGCCGCAACTGCACTCGGCCTTCACAAGCATGTTGTGCCGGGTTGCCTTTCCCAGCGTGTCGATCGGATCATGCGCCATGGCGAACAAAATGAGGAACATATTCCTTTCCAGTCAAGAGAGATTGACTCCCGTGTTCCTATTTTGTTCACTGCTGGCAAATTGGAGACACCTCATGAAACCGATGATTGCGACTGAATCCGAACAGCCCGAAATCTACGCCACGGTCAGGCGTGAGATGCCCGTCATACACCGGGCTGTCAGCAAGATGGGAAAGCAGATGCGCGGCCTCTCGCCTCTCAGCCAAAAGGCGGCCATCGCTGAATTAACCGCCATATGGTGCCTGGCGAACTATCCCGATGACCTCGATCGTGCATTGTCTTTGGCAGAGGCCATACGCCATCAGGCCGACATCTATCTCCGTGAGAGCAAGAACGTCGGCGGCGCTCGCCACTGATGGTCCAGCGCAGCAGCAGCATACTGCCGCCATCGACAATCGACGAAAAATGGCCACACCAGGTCGCGCTGCCGGATGACCTCTGCACCGGTCGGAACCGGACCACGATCCACGACTACTGTCAGAAGCGTGGAATGACTTTCCAAATTAGGCACGTGCAAGCGGTTTGGCCAAACGGCAAATACGAGGAATATCGATTGCACTGCTTCGCGGATCCAGCCGAAGCAAAGGCGTTCCTTGATCATTTTCAAGGTGAGTCCTTTGATGCGAAGCGGGATCGGGAAAAGGGCAAAATCCGCGGCGTCTGGCGCCGCAGGGACGAGTATAGGAGAATTCTCGACCTTGGCCCGCTCAGCGTGCCTGAACTCCTGCGCAACTGAGGCAGAGCGATGTGCGGACGCTACACCAAATATCTGTCGTGGTCGGAAATCCACCGGCTCTACAGACTGACGGCGCCGGCCGAGACCGGACGCAACGATGAACCGCGCTACAACATTGCGCCCACACAGGATGTGCCGTTTGTCACTGCCGGTGAGGATGGCAACCACCGGCTGCGTGAAGGGCGCTGGTGGCTGGTTCCTTTCTGGGCAAAGGAAATGCCCAAGGCGGCGATGTTCAATGCGAGGATTGAGGGCGTCGACACGGCGCCCGCCTTCCGCGATGCCTTCAAGTCCAAGCGCTGCCTAATCCCTGCCGATGGCTTTTATGAGTGGACCATCTCACCGGCTGATGGGAAGAAAGACCCTTGGCACATCTACCAGCCAGGCCACGCGCCATTCTCGTTCGCCGGCCTTTGGGCCTACAATTCCAATCTCGACATAACCAGCTGCACCATCATCACAGAGCCTGCCGGAGACCCGATGAAGCAGTTGCATGATCGACAGCCTCTCATTCTCGACCAGGCATACTATGACGACTGGCTGGACCCGGCGACGCCCAAGGACAGCCTCAAGGACATTCTCAGCCACGACATCGACGATCAGTTGCAGTTCAATCGCGTTGGGCGTGAGGTGAACACGAGCGCCGTCAATAAGCTGCCCAATGACCATCCCGGCCTGGTCGGGCCGATCAACCCGTTATGAGCGACGAACCGAGCCGACTTGCCGAAGGGATGACGGCGATTCCGCGCGATCGACGACGCGTTGACAATCATGCGTGCGAGCACCCGGGCTGCGGTGAGGATGGAGGCTTCGGCTTTGCCCGACCACGACAGCCATCACACTGGTTCTGCCTGAAACATAGCGGCGACGGGGAACGGTTCCTCTAGGAGGTTTGAATGTCGGACAATGTACTGCCCACCCAGACCAAGCCGAAGCTGATTGTGGTCGTTGCATTTGATCGAGGCGAGGACGGCGAGCTATTCACCGCTTACGGCCCGACTGATCAGCAAAGCGAGGAGCGCGCGGTCCGCACGGCCAAGGCTCTGTCATCGAGCCATGTTGGTGTCATAGCCTGGAGCCGTGATGCAGACCCGGCGCTCGGCGACTATGGGCCGCCCACGACGCTGTTCGTCAGCGGCGACGTCCCGGACATGGAATGAGACTAGCCCGTTGTGCCGCCTTAGCGGCTCTGCATCGCCTCGAGGATGATCTCAAAGACGCTGCCCACCTCTTCGCTGATCTCGTCGGCTGAAATGCCTTCCTTGTCGGCCGCTCGCATTGCCTGGTCAGCGAGATCGGTGACGGTGCCGGGATCATCGGTGACTGCATCCGGCAGGTGCTCCGCCATCCATTTGTCGAGGAAGTTGAAGCCGCGTGTGCTCATGAGCAGATAAGTTCAAAGCGCATATTAGGTTCCGCTACTTGACCCCTGAGACGGCCGCACCTGGGTGGCCCGGTGGTGACGGTCGCGCTTGATGTTGTGCGGCTGGTGAAGCTCTAGCTTTCCCGACCTTACCGCCCTAACGGCTGCTTCGAAAGCGAGAGAAGTTCGGCCTCATCTTTTATCCCGGCCATGTAGTTGGCAATGATCCGAGAGGCCAACCGGCCCTGCGCACCGGGTGTTTGGTCGTCGACGAGTTTAAGCTGCTCGAAAACGCGCCCTAGCAAGGCCAATTCGGCAGGCTTAAAAATCCCGGCATCCACGGCTTTTCGTCTGATGGGCATGACTAGTGTTCTTCCCTCACCGTCTCAAGCCGCGAGCCCGAAATCTGTTCCGGAACATTTTAGCTCAAATGCATGTTTCAATGGTTATGAAGATCGAAGCCGACGAATGCCGGGCAGCGCTGACGCTCATCCGGCGCACTACCGAGGATCACTGTCCGCCTGGCGTGTTACCGAGCGAAGAGATGGTGAATGGCCTCTATGGGCCGGAACTGATCCACGAGGCGGAAGCACTGGCAGCTGCAATCGTCGCAACCATTGACCAGATGCAATTGCGCGTGATGATGAAAACGCCGTCTCCTAGTATCAAATAGAGACCGACACAGGGAAGCTCGCTTGGTCGCGCGACGGTGGGCTCGCACCGACCAGGGCAGGTGATGCGAGCCCGGCCGAGTCTTGCGGGACCTCGACCAGCAGCGAACACCCACTCGCTGCCGTTCTATCAACAANGTGATGCGAGCCCGGCCGAGTCTTGCGGGACCTCGACCAGCAGCGAACACCCACTCGCTGCCGTTCTATCAACAAGCCCCCAAATTTCAGGTTCCGCTAATGTACAAAAAAGCCCACCTCAGGTAGTGGGCAGTTTTGGGAGACACTGAAATGGGAACAGTGCGACCCGCCCGAAGTGTTTCGAGGCGACGATGTTCCAGGGGATTCACAGATTCGCGCTTTCGATCTTCAGAGAAGGGCGGTCAAGTTGCTCGGTTCGGGGGAGCTTCCAATCCTAGACGAGAAGACTGATCGCCAGCGAAAGCGACGGCATCTGCCTCATTTTCGAATGCTCGGGAATACGTTTCACCGTTCCTGCCTATGATGCGAACAACCCACTCGCCCAACGAATGGCCGATCTCTAGGAAGAGGGAAGACGAAGACGCCGGCCGGTACGTGACGCTGTCCAAAGCCCTCGGGAGGCTTGTCCCGCCAAAATCGGCACCATCGGAGGAATGAACTTCACGCATGCACTGACTCCCGAGACCGCGAGTCAATTAGCGCGTGCTTAATTAGTTCCAGAACGTTTTAACGAATCGTTGACCGCGCTGTCCCATTATAGGACGGCGCGGTCAAACCCCAACCTTGGCTGCGCAGGCGGCTTCGGCATTGAGTTCCACCCGAACTGTCGGAGCCGCCACCCACATTCCACAATTTGCCAGCAATGGTTGAATCAACCGTTACTGCACGTGCTTTCCAGGGCACTTCCCTGATCGTTAGACTTTGACGGAACAAACCGGGGATTCACAGATTTGAGTTTCGATCTACTTGCCCGGACCGAAGCGATCTTCGACGATATCGCCAACGCCCTCAGAGAGCCCCGCTNGCCCCGCTCAGACGTGTGGCGCCCAGTCCGCGCCAGCTTGTTCCTTGGCCTTGCCATCGGACTGGGGGTTGGCCTTGGAATGGCTGGCCACTAGGGAAGCGGCCCATCATCGGGCCTTCGAGTTGCGCAGCTGCGGCAGCAGCTATAATAGATCGACTTCAAAATCGAGGACTCGCACCATGACCGACGCCCACGACCACGCCGCTGAACTGGTAGAACTCACGGCTGACGTGGTGTCCGCGTACGTCAGCAACAATCCCTTGCCAGTCGCGGGCTTGGCGGACCTGATAGCCTCAGTGCACGCGTCGCTGTCTGGCATCGGCCATCGCGTGGCTGCCGCGACCGAAGAACCAGTGCCTGCGGTAAATCCAAAGAAGTCAATATTTCCCGATTACATCATCTGTCTTGAAGATGGTAAGCGGTTCAAAACCCTTCGGCGGCATCTGCGCGTGGATTTCGGTCTCACTCCTGACGCGTATCGAACGAAGTGGAACTTGCCATCCACTTATCCGATGGTCGCTCCCAACTATGCGGCCTCACGGTCTGCCATGGCGAAGTNAAGTGGAACTTGCCATCCACTTATCCGATGGTCGCTCCCAACTATGCGGCCTCACGGTCTGCCATGGCGAAGTCGATCGGTCTGGGTAGGAAGGCACCGCAGCCCACGGCAACTGTAACGGGCAAGGCAAGGCAGACGGCTAAGGCTAAAGCGTAGGTTCCGCGCTCACACCATTACCACCGCGACATCAATCGGCGATGTATGCATCGCGGCGGACCTGTCCGCTCTTGGCCGGCACCCACCCAGGTTCCCCAAAACCACTGGCGCCGGCCATTCTGGAGGCACGTCAGCTTCGTATAGGAGCCCAAACTTTTCTTGTTGAAGACCGCTTTCGACAGTACGGTCCCCGTTTGGCCTGATTGCTGGGGAGGCAACACCATGGCTGTCGTAGTTCCAATTCGCAAAGCACACCCTCGTGTCGAAGTTGGCGAAGCCTGCGGCGAGTGGTTTGTCCGCGTGGTCGAGGAAGACCAGGAACTTACCCGATCATTCGCGATCGAATCCTATGCCTTGGCATTTGCAGAAGGCCAAAGGATGCGTCTGCATCTCAACACGTTTTTGCGGCTGTAGAGCAAGCCTATGCAGAGGTCCGCAGGGCTACTGGCGAACTTGGGCGATAGCATCGAAGCCATCGGCCCACCACATTGCGACCATGGAAACGCGACAACTGCACCAATTGCTCAAGTTGTTGCCATCGAGATCGGAAATGGCCAGCGCGGAAATGGTGATGGGCATCCTCGTCTATCGAGAGGTTGAACTGCGCCGCCAGCGGGGGACGGGCGGCAACGTGTTGCCCTTCCCTGGTCTCGGGACTCCACCTATCCAGCACTAGGCAGCGACGCCGGACCTGTAAGAGGCCATCGGATAGCGCATCCCTGTCGGTGATTGTTTCACGGTCTTGAGCAGCACTTCATGCGGATCCTGCACGGCCTGGTGGTTGTCGCAGCTCGGCGACAAGCGGGCTGACGATGCCTTGTGCAGCCGTTCCGCCTCGGTCCTGAGCGGCGAGCTGTTCCTGCGAAACTCGTTGTGAGGGGTTTTCGTCTTGACCATGGTAGCGAACTCCGTTGAGGGGATCGCGCAACGAGGGACATGTTTCCGGTTCTTGCACAAAAAAAGCCCGTCGCGGCAAGCGACAGGCTTTCTATGGGACTTCAGGGATTAGAATTTGTAGGCGATGCCGAAGCGAACCTCGTTGGTCTTCAGATCAACATCCGATCCCGTATCTTCAAATGATTCGCTGCCGAAGTCAGTATAGCGATACTCGGCGCGCAGCAGCAGATTGTCCGTCATGGCATAATCCAAGCCCACGCCTATCGTCCATCCTGTAAATGTATCTCCAAACGAACCTGGACCGGTATCATTGCTTATTTTGATGTCGCCAAACGCAATGCCACCCGCAATATAAGGAAGAAAGCGATCAGCTGCATATCCCAGGCGAAGTCTTGCCGCCCCACTCCAATTGAGTTCTTCGGTGACGCTGGCGCCCGGAATTGGAAAACCAGGAGCGGCGAATACTTGGCCGCTGCCATCAACATTCGCATAGACGACGTCCAGTTCCGCACCAATCACGATGTTGTTCGACATCTGATAGTTGTAACCGGCGTAGACGCCTCCAAGGAACCCATCAGGGTCTGTGTCTACAAAGCCCGGTCCACCGATTTGGTCAACGCGACCATCACCCCAAGCATAGCCTGCCTGAAGGCCGACATACCCCCCTGTCCAGCTAAAGACCGGCGCGGCTTCTGCAACGATGGCATCGGCAGCAAAGGCTGACGACGTCAGCAACGACAATGACAAAGCGAAAAGCAGCTTCTTCATAAGTGATCTCCCATAACTGCCTTTTTTGGTAGCAGAGCGCGCCGATTCATGCAGTTGTTTTTCTGCCACAGTTGGCGCAATTCAAAGCGCCGCCTGCACTCGCATGAGGCCCCTATCTGCCACCGGCGGCGATCGGATCGCCCCTCCCCACGATGGGCAGCTGCTCGGCTATCCCTTGTCCAGAAGGTTCAGGCCGCGAACACTCATTCTGGTTGCCCAGAACCAGAATTAACATCGAGGAGGGTACGATAAAGGCTGTCGACCTCCTTGTCGTCGAACGCCTCGGTCAGCTCGCTTTCCGCAATCCCCTCAGCCTCCGCGTCGGCGATTAGCCGCTTTGCGAGCTGCTCGATCTCCGCTCGCTCTTTCGGCGCACCGGCGTCGGATAGATCGTGTTTCCATTGGTTCAAGAATAGGACGGCCGGCTTGCTCATTCGGGAACACCTGGGGCAAAGTGCACGACGGCATCGACCAGCGTCCGATATAGGCTATCAACCTCTTCGTCGATCTCTTCGCGCTTGATCGTCAAGGCTTTAGCGTCGGCATACAATTTGTGTATGTACTCACTTACCGAAACGGCGTCGGTCTTAGCCGTTTCGGGGAGATTGTTGCCGATCGCCCGATCGAGAAAGTTGACGCCGCGTGTGCTCAGGCGTAGGTGGCCCGCTCCTGATCTTTCTTAGCCGCGGCCATCTGTGTCATCCTCTTGAAAGTCCTGCAGTGAGGCGTGGCGCAGGTCATCCTCGCCGCGCAGGTGCTTCACGCGTCCAATTAGCCCCGGCTTGAGCCATTGCGTCGCCGGCCGCTTCATGCCCTTCGGCGCGGGCCCGGCGTGTTCCCCCGCCGGCGGCGCAGTTTCCAGGACACGTGAATTTCAACACAACTCCGGAGCAGAATACCCGCTTTCACGGATGAGCTGCTCGGCATCTAGGGTCCAGTTTCAGATGGGAGCGCCCTCCGTCACCACTTGACCCGCAACCCCAGTGAGCCGGTCAGTGCATAACTGTCACCGAAGTCTTTCAGACGTGTCCGGGCGAGAGCTTCGCCAAAGACCGAGAACTTGTCGCCGGCCCAATTGATCGTACCGCCGACGCCGAGACCGCCCCAGAGCTGCTGGTCTCGGCTTGAGAGATTGGTGCCGGCCAGGTCGACCGAGGAGCCATCCCCAAAATCATAGTAGAGGTTGGCGATGCCGTAGAGGTTCGTGTGGCCGGCGCGGCCCGCACGGTCCTGCCACTGCGTCTGGTGGTCGAGCGAGAGGCCGAGGCGGCCGAGCAGGCTGTCGTTGGTGCCGGGGGTAACCCTAGCGCCAAAGGCGTCGGTGAAGGCGTCGAGATCGACCGACGACCAGGCAAGCTGCGCTTGCGGCGTCAGCGACCAATTGGGATCGAGCATGATGCGTTTGCCCGCTTCGACACCGAGCGCGTAGCCGACGCCGTTGTTGCCGTCGACGAGCCGCTGTCCGGCGGTCGCCGAGTCGAGATTGCTGTCGTACCAGACCACCTGCGCCTGGCCGTCAAGGTAGAAGCCTTCCGCGCCGTACCAGGTCAACGAGCCGGAAACGCCATAGCCGGTCGTATCGATGGACCCGCTGCCGAACACCGACGAGATGTCGGCGGATACCGTGCCATACTGGAAGGCGACGCCGCCGATGAGCTGACCGGCCGCGCTATCCGAGACAAGCATGTCGGCGCCGGTCTGCAGCCTCCAGGTCGAGGTATCATACGTCGTTGCGGTGGTGGAGCTTTCAGGATCGTAGGAGCCGCTGGTGCCTTCGATCCTGCCCCACAGCCCGATACCGGCCTCGGCCTTTACATCGTCGGAGATACCGTCCGCGCCTTGCGCTTCTACGGTCCACGAGCGGTTGCCGAGCCGCTGCTGCAGCGTACCCAGTTGATTGTAGCTCTGCAACACGCCCGCATAGGCTTCGTACACAGGTGCACCGGCCTGGAAGAGCAGGCTGTTGTCGAGTTCGGAACGGAGATACCAGTCGCCATCGCCGGGGGTGTTCACGCCGCCCTGGTAGAGCCTGTAGGCATAGGCGCCCGCGACGACCGCCGCATCGCCTTCGAAGATATAATTGCCGTTGAGCGAGAAGGTGCCGTTCGAGATGCCGCCGACGTCGACGATCTTGATGCCTCCGACCGTCTGATCGCCCGAGCCGCCGACATTGACGACCTGAAGGGTGCTCGTCCCCGACGTGTTGCCCGCGATCACCAGCATGTCGGTCAGCGAACCGTCACCACCGAGCTCGGTGTGGAGAACGACGTTGCCGCCATTGCCGACGTAATCGCCGCCGATGGTCAGCGTTTTGCCGAGGCCGCCGCCCGCGATGCGCACCGTTCCGGCGTTGCTCAGCCCCGCAATCGACTGCGAGGTGCCGCCAAGATCGAGAGTGGCGCCCGAGGCGACGGAGAACTGCGAGGAGGAACTGAACGCGTTCGCAGCGCCCGCGGCAAGCGTGCCGCCGGTGACCGAAGTTCCGCCAGCAAAGGCAGAGTTGTCCGAGGCGAGCACCAGCGTGCCGTCGCCGCTCTTGATGAAATTGCCGGCGCCCGAGAGCACGCCGGCATAGCTCGCATTGGCAGCCTGGTCGAATGTAAAGGAGGCGCCGGCGCCGATCGCGGCATCGCCGCCGAAGCGCTCGGCCGCCGAGACGAGACCACCCTGGTCGATTGTCCAGTCAAGCAGAGAGGTGCCCGACAGCGTTAGCGATCCCGCGCCATCCTTCACCATCACGCCGGTGCCCGAGATATTGCCTGCAAAGCTGGCGTCCGCCGCCTGGTCGAACACGACGGTTCCGGCATTGCCGATGTCACCACGGATCGAAGCCGCATTGCCGACAAGCGTGCCGGCTGTGATCGTCGTGCCCCCCGCATAGGTGTTGACGCCCGTCAAAACCAGCGTGCCGCCTCCGGCTTTCGTGAGGCCGCCTGCGCCCGAGACGGCATTGCTGAGCCTGAGGGTCGTGCTGTTGTCGGTCAGGAACGTTCCGTTGCCGGTCAGGGCGACGCTCCGGTCGCTGGCTATGTCGGCGGTCGTCTGCAGCGTGCCGCCATTGAAGGTCAAGCCGCCCGAAGGGGCTCCCAAATTGCCATCGCTTGAAATCTGCAGGACGCCGCCGGACAGCGTCCACGGCGTAACTGCAGTCGTTGTCCCCGTCAGTGTCCAGGTGCTGCTTCCGGTTTTTTCATAGAGTCCGAAGCCATCGTATTTGGCGCCAGCGCCGATCTGGGACACATCGAAACTTGCATTGGTATCGCCGCCTAGCTTGAACGTATCGGCATTGCTGAAGGCAACCACATTGCCAGTGATGTTCGAGCCGGCCTGAATCTCCAAGGAATTGACGCCACCGGTGAACTGGATGGCTCTGCCGGCTACCGGCGTTCCACCACCCGCGCCGACTGCGCCACCTGTGATCGTACCCGCATTGATGACGGCGATGTTGGAGCCCTTGATCCCAGCGCCGCCATCGCCTGCCGTTCCGGTCGCCCCGGCCTGACCACCAATGCCGCCAATGATCGTCGCCCCGGTCCCGTTGATGACCGTTCCACCCGAAAGTAGAAGAACACCAGCGCCACCGTCCCCACCGCCGCCGAGCAGGGTTCTTCCGCCGGCACCCCCGAGCAGATGTCCGCTGTTCTGGATTGTCCCGCCGGCAGTCAAGACGATGGCAGCTGCGCCACCGCCGCCGCCTGATTGGACCCCAACTATAAGGCCACTCGTGCCGCCGGTAACGCTGCCGCCCGCCTCTACAAACACGTTTGCAGACGAAAATATGCCGACGCCGCCACCGCCACTGCCGGAAGTGCCACCGGTTCCGCCTCGACCGCCAGTGCCACCAGCCACCGATCCGGTGCCAGTAACTGTAACGTCGGCCGTGGCACTGACGCCGACACCGCCACCGCCACCGCCGCCGCTCCTGACGACGTTGTTCGTGCCAGGTGAGCCTGTGGCGCCAGCCCCGCCGCTGATGCTGGTTGAAATTGTCCCCTCTGTGGAAATGACCTGACCCGTAGCACCAGTCGCACCGGCAATGCCATTTGGGCTGTTGGCCGTGAAGACTCCCGCTCCCGATCCCCCGGGCGCACCGTTACCCGTTGTTAGGTCAACGCCGCCACCACCGCCGCCGGCGGTCGACCCATTGGGGATACTCTGACCCGTGGCGCCCGCTAGTGCACCGTCCACACCCCCCTGTCCAGCACTCACGCCTGTGCCATTGCCGCCATCGGCCCAAGCCGGCGCGGCGCTCAGCGCAAGGGTGACCGTAAGAATCGCAAAGGCAGAAGCGCTCCAGCGAAGCGACGCTGGCTGCTGCAAGCGCGCGAGATGCAAAACCCAAATCCCATCGCGCGCCAAAGTCCGCTCCGCCATGCCTAAGCTCCCTGATTCCTGAGTGCGCTGAAGGCAGCATGAAAGCTATTCGCCCGCAAGACGTTTACAGTCATGAGAGCTACCAAGAAGCTAACGGTGATCAGTAAAATGAAGTCTGCGGCTGTTTGAGTGACAGAAATACGTCACATTAGATTTCGCTTATTAAGAAAGACCTTACCCAAACTCGAGAACAATCTCGCCGTTGACGGTCTTGATCTTGCCAAAACCGTCCACCGCCACACCATCAAAGCCCTGCAGCCACGCGTCGGCATGCTCCTGCCAGTAAGCTGGCACCGCGCGCTCCTTGCCATCCTTGCGCGCCTGCGCACCGTACATCCATGCATTAGGTGACGCGCTCCTGATCTTTCTTTACGCACGGCCATTTGCATCATCCTCCCAGAAGTCCAGCAACCTTGCGTGCCGCAGCTTCTCTTCGCCTTTGAGGGTCTTGACCCGGCCGACTAATCCGGGCTTCAGCCACTCGGCCTTGTCCTTTTTATGCCCCTTCGGGACCGGGCCGCCAACCTTGCCCTGGACGCGATCCCATAACGCCCGCCGCTTGTCGGCAGTGAACGAGACGAATGCACCGCCTTTGTAGTGGCCCTTTTCAGCCATGATCACCTGGGCAGCTTTGCCGCGCTCGCGCTGCGCGCCGATGATCTCCATTTCCTTTTCCTCAAAGCACTTGATCTTGCGCCAGGCGCTCGTCTTGCCGCTGAGATATGTGCTGCCCTTGAGCTTCGAGACCATGCCTTCCAGCCCGGCCTTGTCGACTAGGTGATAAACCGCGTCGCCGGTGCCAGGCATCGCCTCGCTGAATTGAATGTGCCCAGCGGCCGGGATCATTTCGTGCAGGATCTCGCGACGATCTTCGGTCGGCATCCCGCGCAGGTCATGGCCGTTCAGGAACAGCAGATCGAATGCGACCAGGTAGATATCCGGCGACGGGCGCCGCAACCCAATCACCGCCTGCATGGCATGGAAGTCTGGCAGGCCGGCATCGTTGATCATGATAGCTTCGCCTTCGAGGATGAAGCTTTCCGCGTGGATCGCCGCCGCCTCTTCGGCGAGATAGCGATATCGAGCCGTCCAGTCGAAGCCGTTCTTTGTGAAGAAGCGGATGCCGTCTTCATCCTTGATGACCTGAGTGCGGTAGCCATCAAACTTGATTTCGTGGCTCCAATCGTCGCCGGCCGGCGGCACATCGAAAAGCTCGGGCTCCATTGGCCGGATGAATTTTAAACGCATGAACACACCCACACCCGGCCATTCAATAAGCTTAAGCTAAAATGGTTCCGAAACCGGAAACCGGCTTTTGGTGCAACAAACACGCTAACTGAACGTTGCTCGATATTCGTAGGAGGAATCGAGATATGGTCGACGACAAGAGCAAACGGGATTTTCGCGATCGGGACCGTGTTTCAGCCGATGAGGATTATCGTGTTTCAGCCGATGAGGATTATGAGGTCGAGTATTTCGCCACGAAGGCCGGCATTACCCCGCAGCAGGTCAGGGAACTGATCGCGAAGCACGGCAACCAACGCGAGACACTGGAGCGGGAAGCGAAGGCGCTGCGGAAATAATGACCAGGCTATCGGATCTCGGCAGACCAATAATCGGGCATCGACATGAAGGCCCGCCCGCGAGCGAGCTCGATCACTTCATGCCTTGCCCTGTTTGCGGCCAACAGATCGACATGCGCGACTTTCGCCAGGTCGCTTATCATGCCGATCCGGATCACGATCAGCCTCTCGAACTAGACGCTTAGGAACACAAGTGCCGAAATACCACGTCGAGGAAATGGACGGCGAAACCGTGACGGCTACGCACATCGTCCACGCCACAACGCCGATCAGGACGGCGCGGGAAGCGACAGAGCGCGACCTCACCCTGCCCACCAGCGAACCCATTTGGATCAGGGTTGCCGACGAGAAGCGCGGCCATATATTCGAATATAGTTTCAGCCTGTAGCTGACGATCCAACTCGGCTAGCTGAGTTTTTGAATGGCATACCATGCCGTCGACCTCGATACGCAAGTTCGACTATGACCCCAGCACCAAGGTTCTCTCGGTTTGGTTTGTAGCGAGCGGGAAGCATTACGAGTTTTTGGACGTACCTGCTGAGGCCTTTGCCGCGTTCAAAGCTGCCTTTGCCAAGGGCGTCTATTTCAACGTTTACATCCGGAACCGTTACGCATTCCGGCTCGCGCCAGGGAGGGCAGCAGGCTCGTCGGGCGGTTGACACAATTTCGGATTCAAAGCGGCCCGCGCCACCCAAGAAGGAAAGCGCGGACCCGACCAGATGCAGCCGCCGGGCGGACCGGACGGCTTATCGTCGATTGGATCGCTGCCGCCGCATGGGGCTCTGCGGAGCCGGCCGGCTGGACTCCAAACCATAACAGTAGCATCCTCTCATCGGGGAGAGGGGTTTGGACAAATACCGATACGACAATCGGTCGGGCCAATGGGGCAATCGGACCGTCACTAAGCTGCGGGGTGCACGCCAATTGGCTGGCATTCCGAAGCGCCTGATTTTCGTCACGGTGGCTGCAATGTCCGCCTTCGTGACGCAGTTCGTCCTGCGGCACAGCAGCCGTGCACCCGAGATCCATCTTTCGAGCCAGATCAGCCATAGCCCAGGGCTGATCGCCGGTGTCGCCTCGGTCATCGACGGCGATACGATCGAGATCCACGGCCAGCGCATCCGCTTCAACGGCATAGACGCGCCCGAAACCCGACAGATATGTAAAAACGCGAACGGCGCCGACTATTCCTGCGGCCGGAGATCGGCCCAAGCGCTGGATGCCTTCCTGGCGGCATCGAGACCAACCGACTGCACATTCGTGACGTGGGACCGCTATCACCGATTTGTAGGCGACTGCCGGCGCGCCGACGGCACCGGCGTGGCTATCTGGATGGTCGAGCAGGGTCAGGCGCTGGATTGGCCCCGCTACAGCCAAGGCGCCTATGCAAGGCAGCAGGCGACCGCGAAGGCCGCGAAGGTCGGTCTGTGGGCCGGCACGTTTCAGGTGCCCTGGGAATGGCGCGCGGCGCACGCTGAAGGCACGACGCCGTCGAGCCAGCCGTTTGGCCTCGTCAGCCGCAAGCTGGTCGCGCAGAGCGGCTATTCGTGCCAGCCACGGCGGACCTGTTCGCAGATCGGCTCGTGCGATGAGGCCCAGTGGTATCTGCAAAATTGCTCGTGGGGCGGAAAGCTCGACCGCGACAAGGATGGCATCGCGTGCGAAAGCCTTTGCTAGGAGCGTGGCGCGATGGTGACGAGAACCGCAAAAATACTGGTGCTTTGCAAAACCTACCCTTCGCCGAGCAGCAAGTATTCCGAGACCTCATGCGTAGCCGGAATGGAGGAAACAGGTTCCCTGATCAGACTGTTTCCAGTGCCGTTTCGGCTGATCAAGGATGACCAGCAATTCAAGAAATGGCAGATGATTGAAGCCACGATCGAAAGGGCAAGAGACGACAACCGCCCCGAAAGCCATCACATAAAGGTCGACACGATTAACAAGGTTGACGCTCCCCTCTCGACCAAAAATGGATGGGCCGATCGGCGGGCGTATCTAAGCAAGGCGCCTATCTTCGACGATTACGCCGCGGTCGAGGCATCTCGAAAAACCGCAGGCAGCACACTTGCATTTTTGCGACAGTCCAAAATCATTGGGCTCGACATCACAGCGGCAGCGAACCCGGACTGGACATCCCAGGAGCGAAAGAAACTATTGCAGCATCAGCAACAGGCTGGGCTTTTCGATGATGCAGACGCTCCAGCAATTAGAACCCTTCGGAAGCTGCCACACGACTTCCATTACCGCTATCGGTGCACCGTGGGGGGTATTGACGCAGAGTATCGGCACAAAATCGTCGATTGGGAAATTGGCGCTCTGTATTGGAATTGCCGGCGGGGGCACGGCAAAGATTGGGAAGCCCCCTTTCGCGCCAAGCTAGAACACGATCTACCTGCGGCCGACCTCATTTTCTTGATGGGAACGATCCACAGGTTTCCAGATCAGTGGCTGATCGTCAGCCTGATTTATCCCCCTAGGCGGCAATCGCCTCAAATGGCTCAACGATCTCTGTTTGATCTTTGAGATGAGCGATTGAAGAACCTGTTTTGCGGGCCGCCGCTCTCGCCACATAAGTCCGATGGCAAAGGTTATGGTCTGCTTCGAAGCAGACCAGGCATGAACTCTTCGACCGAGCGAGGCTCGCCACTTCGTCAACAGCCGATTCCTGACCGCCCAGGTATTGCAGAAAACTTTTTGTATAAATCGACCAGTTCCCATCTCGCTTGTAACGGTCTCGAACTGGCTTTGGGCACCCCATTGCCTTGGCATGAACATAGGAAATTCCGGCGGCGGCTAGCGCCTGCTCAAAAGCCACTTTCGAAAAGCCACGTTTGCGGGATAGAGGGGTTGCGCGCACGTCAATGACCTGACTGACGTGTGCCGATTGTAGTCTCTCGATGAAACGTTCAATCGTCAGCCCCTCGTATCCGAACGTGTAGATGCGCGTGGCCATGCACTGCCTCCTGTTTGCTGACCTTATAGCGGGATCGGCAAAATCTGGAAGATACGACGGTTGTGTGGGAAATTTGTGTGGGATAAGCGAATATCGTTCGCAAAAATCCTGTCAACCACTTGATGCCCTTCCCGAGAGATGGGTGACAGTTCATTCCGGAGACATGGGTTACACTTTCGGCCCTTTGCAAGGAGAGCAAGGTGCCTTGGAAGGAGTGTAACGTCATGGAAGAGCGGCTGAAGTTCATTGCCCGGCTGCTGGACGGCGAGAAGATGGCGGTGCTTTGCCGTGAGTTCGATATCTCGCGCAAGACCGGCTACAAGATCCTCACACGCTACAATGACAGTGGCCTTGAGGGGCTGACGGATCGATCACGCCGACCCTACCGCCACGCCAATCAGCTTCCGTTTCAAATCGAGAAGCTGATTGTGCGCCTCAAGCAAGACAAGCCGACCTGGGGTGCGCCAAAGATACGCGAACGGTTGGCCCGGCTGTATCCTGACGTTCACCGGCCTGCGATCTCGACGGTGCATGCGGTTCTCGACCGCCATGGCCTGGTCGAGCGCCGCAAGCGAAGGCGCAACAGGGCGATGGGAACACCACTTTCAAACGGCTATCGGCCCAACGATCTGTGGTGTGCCGACTACAAAGGCGAGTTCATGCTCGCCGATCGGCGCTATTGCTACCCGCTGACGATCACCGACTTCGCCAGCCGCTATCTCATCGCCTGCGAGGCGTTGTCGACTACCAAGGAAGCCTATGCCTTCACGGTGTTCGAGAGCGTTTTCAAAGAGTTCGGCCTGCCCAGCGCCATCAGGACCGACAACGGCGTTCCCTTTGCCAGCCCAAACGCGCTGTTCAATCTCAGCAAACTGTCGGTCTGGTGGCTGCGCCTGGGCATCGACATCGAGCGCATCCAGCCGGGCTGTCCGCAGCAGAACGGGCGCCATGAGCGCATGCACCTGACTCTCAAGAAGGAAACCACCAAACCGGCTGGCGCCAATTTCCTGCAGCAGCAGGCCAGGTTCGATGACTTCATCAATGAGTTCAACTCAGAACGCCCACATCAGGCGCTCGACATGGCCTGTCCAGCCGAGCGCTACACGCCGTCACCGCGCATCTATGCCGGCCTGCCGGATCTCGATTATCCGTTTCACGACAAGGCCGTCACCGTCACCACCTGCGGCCGCATCTGCTACAATCGCAAGAAGATCAACCTCAGCCTCGTCTTTGCCGGCCAGACCGTCGGCATCAAACAGGTCGAGGACCATATCTGGCTGGCTTCCTTCATGGATTATGATTTGGGCTACTTCGATGATGAGACATGCAGGCTCGAACCACTCCAAAACCCCTTCGGGCCAAAAGTGTTACCCATGTCTCCGATATAAACCGTAACCTATGTGTCCGGAATGGACCTGAATTCATTGGCGCACCCGACAGGATTCGAACCTGTGACCTCTGCCTTCGGAGGGCAGACAAGACAATGTTGTTTCTTGTGGCGGCTAGTTGCGAGCCTCAGCGCGGATCCCTGACCGTCGGCGATCGGCTGGCCTTCGATGATCGGCTCGCGAACTCAACTCCGACTGAGAGTTTCGACACGACGGAGGAGGTTCCTGGCTGAATTGTGATTCCAGACGCCTGAACGCGGCGAGAGGACACCAGCCTCGTTAAGTGCGTGTGCCAAGGCTGATGGTGAAACTTTCGCACCGGGCAGTAGTTTCTCCTTTTGCGATCGCACGAAGTCCGCGAGTCCGCGTGCAAATGCGTCAGCCTTGGCCTGGTTTGCCGAGTTGCCTCTCTTCCAGTTATCGGCCGAAGGCTTCTTTCGAGTGCCTGTTGACCTTAGTCCGCTCTTTATAGACCTTTCACGGTTTACCCTAACTATCACGGCTCGGTTCATCAACTTGCTTCGCGTCTCCGACGACAGTGATCGCCAATGGTCGTCGCTACGCACATCCCAAATATCAACGAGGATGGTATCGAGGGCTTTCACACACCCAACGATTTTCTCCGCCGGAGTTCGAGACAGCGACTCCGAAATATCAGCCATGACTAGCGAACATTTGAGCTCTCCTGCGTGGCGGAGCGCCGTTCGGAATTCTAAGCTCTCCGTAAAAGCTGTTTCGGTGTTGGTTGTGGTTTTGAAAGGTGTGGGGGCGAGACGATAATTATTAGCCGCAGCCCAATGTTGGATCATCCTGCGCTGTACGTTCAGCCACGAGAGCTTGCGTAGCTCTGAAAGCGTGCGAGGTTGTCTCCCCACATGGCTAAAATAGAATGCCACAAACTGCTTCTGATCTGTCATTGCAATGACTGCACTATGTTCAGTGTTTTCAATTTGATCTGCTGCCTCTTATCTCGCGCACGGCAGAGGTTGGCGCGACTTATCAGGCAGCGTCACCAGAGCACACATCGCGAGTTCATGCACAAAGATGCTAGACGACGCTCGGAGCGCGCCCTGAGCGTCCCCTGAGCGAACCTGATGTGCTCGTACGCCATATCGAACATGTCGCGATCCCAGATGCGATATCGGCCCAGTCCCAGGCGGATAAGCTGACAAGGCGGGCAGTTCCGTAACAGGGAGAGGGTTGTTGTTGAACTCATCTACCGCTTTCTGAGCCTTCATGGTCGGCAGCCGTGCTCGAACCGAACTTTTCTCCACGCATCGAAGCGCGTCGCGAGCGTTCTGAGCAGTCTCGACTCGTTGACGGCGTTGCTCTTGCGAAAAAGGCAGGCTCGGGCATCTAATAACTTGTCTTAGACGCAATGACACATTGGCGCCTAACATGAAGCCATCGCAGAACCTTTGCATCTCACCTGTCTCTACGAAATCGTAGCCGCGGCGACACGATCACCCAGATGACGCAGTGCCATCAGCACGCGACCGGTCAGCTCCTTGTAGGCGATCATAGGCATCTCTTGAGTTGTCGACCTTTCAGCCTTAGCGTTTCCTATCTTTCTTGCCTCCGTGCGCATGGTCATCTGAAGCGCTCCGGTTCGCCTAGCTCTTGCATCGTCCATGGCCTGCAGCCCTACAACGCCGCTATTCAGGAACTTGGTTCGACGTTCATTCTCTCTGAGATGGCTTAGAGTAGCGTGGTTACCCTTTGGCAGCGCACCCGCATCTGCAAACGTCGGCAGCCTGAACTGGAAATACCGGCCTTGAAATGTTTGGAAGCGGAATGCCATCAGGCTCGCCATTGTGTCGATGCCTATGCTTCGTAGCTCGGAGTTCGAAAGCGTTACCTCAATTCTCACGCGCCTCTCATTCTTGGGGAGGATCAAGCGTGTCCCGGTGCCTTTGTTCTGTTGGTCCATGATCTTGGTCATGGTGCGCCAGGACGGTGAAGCTTTCTTTGCGCCCACGTAGTAAGATGAATCAGCTACAGCCGGCCGGTCCTTATCGGTAGCCAGAAGCAGTTCGTCGTTTCGGTCGGGGCTGCCTTTCTGAGCCGCCAGTACGTGAGCAGTTTTCCTTGTACCCTTCCCCCATGTGAACCGCGGCCGATCAGATGGTTCTGAAATGACATCCCGGCCCGGAAGATGGCTTCGGACGAGAACGCCAAACATTTTCGCCATGCTGACGTCCGAAGGCACCTTGGGACGGAAGTCCACGCTGACCTCCAGGTTCTCGACCATGGTCGAATGAGCCAATCCCCACCTGTCGTTGATCGCGAACTCAGCGGCCAGGAGGTCCTTTATTTCCGGTTCCTGAAAGCGGACGCGAAAATCCCGGTATTGGACTTCATCCTCGTCGCGGCTTTGCCAAACGAAAGACCTGGTACCAATGGCCTTTTCGAGTTCAGCGAAAATCCATTTCCGCTGGGTCGGACGAACCGTGTGGAAAACGAGATCAACCCAGTCGAGGACGGCTGTAGTGATATACGCGCCGAAATCGATCTGCGGCTCAAGCGTCAAGCGACCCCGCAGACGAGCTTGGGTGTTTGGCAGCCGGCTGCATTCATAGCGGATCTCTGCGGCTGGAGAGCCGTCCTTGTTAGCCATTGTGATGGTCGCGCCTAGGGTCATCCACTTGCTTTCGTTCCTAGCGGGTTATCGGGTTTGTTCCACCTTGGACCCTGTCTTAAGCTGACCGTGCTCTCTGGGCGGCCGGTAGACCTAAGATTGGCAGCCACAGTGTCAAGGAAGCTCACCTGAACGTTACGTTGCCGGTTCAGCTGATGTGTGCATTCAAACGCGCCGGCCGGTGGAGAGCTTCCCTGACCGCGTGGCGATTGGTATGTTGGATGTACGCTCGGGTTCTTCCCTTGCGTTAGGATGACCATCTTGTGCAGGAGTGTTATTAGCCGGCTAGCCGCGCGCATCGGGGGCGCCGGTCACCCGGCGCCCGTAAGTTCTGGCTACTGCCAGAGCCCCGTAGTGGAGTCGTTGGCCATCGGCAGAGCTACAAGCTTACCAACCTGTTCCACCACCGTATCGATCTTGGAATATTCGACCCATTTTTTTGATGGGTAGGGTTCTATAGCCCGCAGTGCGTCGCGGATAAGTTCCGCTCTTTTACCGACAATGCGAAATCGCCTGAGCGTCACCAAAATAGCCGAGTGCTCAGGATCATAACGCCCGTGCCACGTCCAAGTGTCATACCGATCTGCCGGGAGGGAAATTTCCCCCAGCTCGCATATCAGCGCATTGATAACCGGTCCGGGCAGGTAATTCTTGCCGGGAAATATCTCAGGCATGCCCATGGCGCCGTAACAGTCCGAAATGGCCTTGCTGTTGCGGAACTTCGCAAAGTCATAGACGTCGTGGGAGGCGCATTTGAACCGCCTCCTCGCCGTCCAGGACCACGGTTTCGGCCTTTTTGGCTTTGGACTCCGGAGGGTCGCGATCACGCTGCATTCCTTTTCTCTGCTGCAGAGGCTTTTTCAGCCATCAGTGCTTTGAATTCGGCGTCCCTCACAATACGTCGCGCGGTAGAAGTGTCGCCGATCGTTTGCTCCCATGTCATCAGCTTCGCGCGCGTCGACGCATCGAACTCAGGATCGTTTTTGTCTTGCCGGTCGGCGACAAATTTGTCCCATGCGTCGTGAAGCTCGCCGTACATCGCACCGATCTCAGTTCTGTCCTTGTTGCACTGCTCCATATGTATTTCGAACGGCGTTGATCGACCTTCCAATTGATCGATTTGCCACTCAGAATCACGAATGGCTTCCTCCGCTTCTCCAATCTCAAAGCCCAACCGACGAGCGTCACGCTCTTTGCGGCCGGCTGCTCGCGCGACTCGCTTGATAGCCATTTGCTCAATCGTCGGCGGCGTGTTTCTAAAGGTAAATTCGGATACCCCGAACTCGTGGTCTTCGGGCTCGTCCCCGCCGTAGTATTCGTCGCGGATGGCGTTGATGGTTTCCGCGTCATCGGGGAGTTCTGCGGCCGCCCACTGCAAGAGCTTTCTCACGGGAATATGTATATAGTTAATGTGGAATAATATCTGGATTGCAGTCGGAAACCGGAATGCCAAAATACGGTTATATTCGTCGCCATTTTCCAAATCCTCCTCTTCCGTACCGCCATTAAATCCCCCGCCGTCGCCACTTGAGCCCAACCCGTCGAGCTCAGCTAGTACGGATTCGATGTCTGACTTTGTTAGCTGCGGATCTGCGGGGAGCATGATGGCGACTATGGGTTCGCCTGCTTCATGTCGAGAAGCGGATGGGATCTGCTGAGCAGTAGATTTGCGCGGGTCTTCCATTGGGTATCTCCATGTTTGGGGCGGGAATTGATCGAGATGTTCGATATAGCGGAATCCTCGCGGTTCCCGCGGAGATCAGCGAAGATTCGCTTGTTGCGTAAGACATGCGGAAGATCAGTCGCCTTGAACTCACGGCAAGGCGAAGTGCTTCCACAATGACTGGAAACACTGCGGGTTCGGGATGTCCTCCGTCAGGGCAGAAATGCACCGGCGAGAGGTATCGCCGACGCTAGTCCACCCAAATTTTGGTCACCGTATCAAGCTGGTGAGGTGGGGGGGCGGTGTCCCGTCGCGCCTTCGAACAAGCCTTCCAAGAACACCACGCGAATCTGCAAGTCGAGCCGGGGTCATCGTCTCGATACGGTTCTTCAACCGAAGCGTTTCAGTGACCGGCAATTCGCTTGCCCCGGCTATCGAAGCCTGGATGTCGAGCGTGCTCGAAGTTGCCAAGAGCGAGGGGGCGGTGGTATCGTGTTTCTTTGTGATTTCTCCTGTTGATGAGTGTCTTCGGGAACTTGCAGTATCGGGCATGACCGAGTTCGCGCTTGGTCATGCCTTTCTTTTTGGAGTGTCTTGGTCTCTTAATCCTCCTTAGCTTTCCATTGTGGCAGCGACCGGCGGACTTCCCTGTCCAATAACCCCACGATGCGGTTGAGCTTCGCTAGTTTTTTCACGATTTCGTGCCGCCCTTCAGGCGTGGCTTGTTCGGCAAGTCTGTGAAGTCGATCTTCCTCGCGTTTAATCTCACTCAGTTTGTAGCGGTTGATTATCCCTGCAAGCTGAGTGGCCGCGTCTAGCAAATTGGCGACCATGATCTCCGCACGGCCTATAGAGCCGGCATTATCCACGTAGTCATCGTAACCGCCCTTCTCGATTTCACCGGTCGCAGACTTTGGATCACGGTCATCCTCAAACTGGTGGGGATGTATGCCGGCAACGTCTAGCGACATCTCAAAATTCGAGGCGTCAGGGTCGTCCTTAAAGAACTTGAAAAACGGTTGTTTCAGAAAGGCTCGCGTAGCTTCTTGCTGCGCCTCACGAGCTAGGCGTTTCCGTTGACGGTAATCGCGCTGATATTGTGCGGGTGTCTTGACCATGTCGCCTCCTTTGCAGCGAACTATAACACTAACGCGTTAAATGTCAACATCCTCGTTCATTTAGCAACGCGGTCACCGTTTCGGACGAACGGCACCTAGGGTGCAATGCGTGCTTCCGCATTGCGCGTGCTTTGTTGGCAGGCATTTGACGGACAATGTAGGCGGCAATACGAGAACACCACAGCGTTCTGCAGGTCGGCTTTGCAATCTGAGACCCAGTGCCTTGTACTTACGAAGTCCCAGGACATCGGATAGGCCGATTTTTCCTGCGGACCCTGAGAGAAGATCGGCCACAAATAAACGGTCATTGAAAGCGAAAAGCGAAGAACCTCAATTCACCACCACGCCACACCTCTGCACAAGCCTCTCTAAGATGTACGTCTCGGCAGGCGGCTCGTGGTCTCTCTGTGCTCTCGCTACCTACATAGCTAATTCGCTCTATATGGCGGTGCTATTATTCTGATGCTGGTCAAGCTGTTGCCGGCTGCGTGCTGCTTCGACCAATGGGGCTTGCCAGATAGCTTCCGAGATGTATCTCGCGCAACCGCTGCGCCGACGGCTGGCGGTGCCCGGTGAGCTTCTCTGTCTGTTTTGGTGTTCGACCCTTGGTTTGGGTCTCAGGTTGCGTTTGTCAACTTTTTATCGAAAATGTGCCCGCGGGCGTCTGGACGTCAACTTAACGTAAACTTAGCGTCAAGCCGGCTCTTAAACCGTAAGAGAGCGCATAACATTTTGGCTGATAGGTTGCGGGGTTGCTGAGGCTCATTTAGGGCTTTTGGGCTAGCTAAGTTGACGTTTGTCAACTTGTTCCAGGTCCTGAAGCGATATGATTCCCTGCCGTCCCACACAAAACGGAGCATTGAGCGATTATTCTGTGGCGCAAGTGGAGCCATTCCCATGCGCTGAGCACGCCCATTCTAAGACTTCGACCCATGATTTTTTCTATGGGGTTCATTCAGTCTGGTGACCAAAGTCGATCGGTTCCTGACCCCGCACTGGTCGCACGATAAGACCCGTGGCACCAGTGGATATTGGCACCACGGCTCTCGTTAGTTTCACATGCGAAGTGCACGGAAGTGCCCCTGCTACAAGCTGGGAGCGACCGTCCGCAGGCAAGGCTGTGTCACTTACCTTGATGATTGCACTACCGCCTTCACAGACCTGGATACGGTCCAATCTTCCCAAAAATCGCTCGCAGGATCTTTGCACGCTTCGCGGTTAGAGCTGGGTCGGCGTTGTCGGACGCCTTGCGTAGCGCCTCAATCCAAGACACCTCGTTCTCGGTCACGATCGTACCAAAGATTTGCCTTATCGCCACCAATGCGCTGCTCTCATAGTACTGCTCGAGCGCCAGAAGGAAAAGTCTCGCGGGGTCGCACTCCAGCGCTTTCGCGAGTCCAGGAACGCGGTCGAACGGGACTTTTGCTGCGCCCGACTTTAACATCGATACAAAGTTGACGTTGGTAAACCCTGCTTCGACGGCGATGTCTCTTTGGCTTTTTCGACCCTTTAGCTGGTCGATGCGACGATCTATGAACTTCGCAATTCCTGTATCTGCGTTTGGTTGACCGGAAGCTTTCATTATTTTTATCTCGCTATTAGACTGTCTGTGCATTCACATCTTATCTATAGCAAGAATAGAAAGGGTTTATGCTTAGAAGTGTAAACGCATAACGGAGATATAGCCATATTTATACGCCATATACCTATCGAGACGCTCCACCCATACTGTCTTCCGGATAGACTGGCTTCAGCCGTCGAAGGTCGTTATTGTGTATCGAAACACGAACTGTTTCGATGCTGACTAGAGCGATTCTGGATCCTCGCGGATTTTGACCATCTTCATGCCCGCTTGAGTGCAGACGGATCACAGCTGCGATAGGTTGAAAGACCAAATGAGCCGCTTGATGCGGACGTCTCTCGGCCGCGGTGTCCCACGAGCAGACGTTGGAACCAGAGCCATTTTCGGTTGTGTGCGGTGCGCTGCTTGCTGATCTGGATCAGCGGTTAGACCAAGCATAGCGTGGTGGGCTAACCTGGCCTGGATGCCGGCCTCCGGAACTACATGCCGGTCCGCAAGCCGCCGTAAGCCGCCCGTCGACCACGGCTCGCGGCGTGCCGCCGAACACGTACCCGACCATGAAAGCCTCGTACGTGCTTCTCCGCATGCTTGCCTGTGCGGAAATAATCTACTCCCTTCAGGACATATTCGCGGGCAACCTGCATTAATAAGGCGTCGCTTCAGGATGAGCCGCTCCGCCCGTAGTTACTGGGCGAGGCGCACAGCCGATTGCGCGTCCAGCCGTCTGCGTTGGGGCCGAAAGCAGACCGTCCGCTTGCGGTGAGCAAACGCATTTCCAGGCCGGCGATCCGCCCGATCAGTCTGCGGAAAAAACCAAATCCTCGCGGGCAAATGGATATTGAGTTGACTTTCCCTAGGCCACGCGCAGCAGTTTGAGGGACTGAGGCATAAAGGTCTGAAAACGCTGACGAAGGCTGGGTTGACTTCCGACGAATGTAATAGTTTAATTGCGATTGGAAGCAATGTCTTACGGCTGTGGCTCGAAAGCGGGGCGATGTTAAAAGGTGAACTCGCTGCCTTCTGGCAGTCTGATCAGCAGATATGCCAGCGCGTTTTCGACCGGTTTTGTGTCGAGCGACATTTCGAACGCGACAGCGAGGAAGCACGGGATCTCGCCACGATCCTGCTAATTCTGTTTCAATGTGGCCACACTGAAGAAGCAGACCTTCTTGGTGCGGCCTCTGCCGCTTTCTATTTCTCAGCTCCGGCGAACCCAGCGGCAGCGAGGGGAAAAGCTTTAGGCGGGCGCACCGTCAGTTGGATGCCTTAATTAACTGGGCGCTTCCCTAGTTCGGACTGCACGGGAGCTAGAACCCGTGAAGGCTCCCCTTATCACTTTGATCACGCCTATGTCGGAACCCGCACAGATGTTGATCGTCGATCACCGGCCTATCGAAAGCTCAACGATCAGCTGCTTCGGGATCGCAGCGCCGTACCGGTACCGCCCCACGCCGTTCGTCTATGAGCGTGGCAAGACGGGGCTCTTCTCTCACCCCAGCAGGTGCACGCTATCTTTTGAGATGTGGAAGCGCTGACCTTGCGCACCGCTCACAATCCCATCCCAAAGGTGCCTGCCCGATGGCCAATCCCTATTGTTCGCGAAGAGCCCGACCCATGGCAGTGTATACCGGAGCGCTGAGATACTCCCATGCCGACCTCGCTCCAGTTTCGATCATGACCTGTGTGCTCATTCCAGCTTGCAATGCTACAGGCGATGCCTTCAAAGACTCCGGTCTCAGAACAATTCGAACCGAATAAAAAGCCTGACCGGTCCGAGGGTCTATCAGCCGATCCGCTGAAAGGGTGCGAACGTCACCGCTCATTGGTTGCTGGTAACGTTTGCTCACAGAGCTAAGCCAAACCGTCGCGTGCAGCCCCACTTTCACCTGATCGACGTCAAGAGGGTCAACGTTTGCCACAACCACGAAGTTATCCTCCTGGGGGACGATGTCCATTAGCGGCTCTCCCGCCGCAATGACCCCCCCAATTGTGTGGACCTTAACTCCCACTATGGTACCTCCGATAGGGGCGCGTATCGCGGTACGCGTTGCCACGTCATCAGCGGCAGCCATTTTTTGCTTGTATTCGTATATTTTGGCACGAGTTTCTCCTAGTCCCTCGACAATGTCAGCCGTCGTAGAGGCACGTAGTTCGGCAATCTTGAATTTCGTCTCCTCCATCTTTTGTTTCGTCGCGCCGATCGACGCTATATACCCGCTTAGGGCGCCTCCCACGTCTGCCTTTTCCCTCTCTAAGTCTATAAGGCGTGTCCTGACCACCAACTTCTTTTCATACAGGGCGCGGACATCACCTAATTGCTCCTCGATAAGCTCGAGTTTCCGAGTGGCTGCTACTACTTGCCCTTCAAACCCCTCTATTTCCTTCGCCATGCTTCCGGTCGCTTGCTGCAGCAGAGAGAGTTGTTCTCTGAAGAGGTTTTGACGTGTCCGAAAGACGCTTTCCTGCCCGGAAACAGCATCTGCTGCCAATTTGCCCGACCCCTTCAATTCTGGCGGAATATCTATCGAATCCTTTCCGTCTCTTTCTGCGACCAAGCGCGCCTCTGTAGCCTTGGCATCATACCACTGTGCCTTGATCTCATTTGCAGCGGCGGTCGAAGCAGTGCTCTGCAACCGTATCAGGACCTGGCCCGGCGCTACGCGATCTCCCTCTTGAATGAAAATCTCCGATATGATGCCGCCTTCGAGGTGCTGAACTGTCTTTACGTTTGACGCTACATTCACCACCCCTGTGGCCACAACAGCGCCCTGGATGGGAGCTCCGACAAGCCACATGCCGGTCAGGGTCGAGAAGGCGGCGATTATCGCGAAACCGATGATGACAAAACGCTTACCAAACGGCGGCGGGTCTTCGGCTTGGTGAGTGGCGGGCTGTTTGGTACCAAGGGCAAGCGAGACCATCACTTGACACTCCGCAATTCAGTTTTCCCGGGGCGTATGGGACGAACTGAACGTTCGGTGTGATCGGCGAGCTCAGGTGTTCGGCCACCGAGGATCAGTGACCTGTCAACCAATCCAGCAAGCCGGGTCGACCGGCTGGACATTGTCACAACTACCGAGCACCCTGAACTCTTCATGTACCCCACGGCGGACTCAAGCGCTTTTCTAGAAGAGCTATCTAAATTAGCGAACGGCTCGTCCAGCACAATGAGCCTCGGCGACCGGAACAGTGCTCTGGCAAGTGCTACTCGCTTCCGCTCGCTTCCGGACAGCCCGACCGAGTCATTCAGCAGAGTGTCATACCCTTGGGCCAAACGAACGATAACTTCGTGAATTCCAGCAATTTTCGCAGCTGAGACTACGTCATCAACAGAGGTTTCTTGAAAGCGTGCAATGTTCTCGCCCACGGTTCCTTCAAACAGTTCAACCTGCTGGGGTAGATAGCCGATGACTTCCGCTCGAATGTGATCCGGAAGACGGGTTATGTTCATGTCTCCCAAACGGATCTGACCAGTGCGTGGCTTGAGAAGGCCAATGAGAAGACGACTGAGTGTTGTCTTCCCGGAGGCTGCACGCCCCATGATCACCAGCAATTCGCCAGGAGCCAGCGCAAAAGTCAGTCTTCTGAATACGTATGTTCCAGATCCGGCATGCTTGAAAGTGACTTGATCCAAATTTAAAGTACCTTGCGGTGTTCCAGGAAGCAGCGAAGGCTCCAAGTCCAACGGCTTGGTAAGTTCCGCTTTGATCTTAAAGTAACCTGCGCGCGCTTCATGAAGGCCTCGGATCTCACGAACCGCACCTGCCACCATCCTATAACCGAAGCCAGCAATAAGCCGAGCTGCAAACACGCCGCCTAAGGAAGCCAGGTCGTTCAAGAACAGCCATATGCCAGTCGCCAGCAGAATGATATTGAGGCCTCGCCGCAGCGCACGGATCGCCAAGCCAAGTAACGTTCCCCTGGCGCTTAGCCGTTCCCTTTGCAAAAAGCCGTCCAGCCTATTCCTAGTCCAACGGCCTGCAATCGCGTCCGCCATTGCAAAAGCACCGACAATGTCCTTGTGCCTTTCCGCTGAAACCAACACTTCTTTCGCCTGCCTGGCAGCTTCACTGTGCGCTTGGCGGGGTTCTTGGGTGAGCTTTTCCTTGAGCAGGCTCATACAAACCAGCAAAACTACTCCTGTAAAAGCGACCAGCCCGAGAACCGGATGAATAAGGTATGTACATAAAAGGAAAACGGGAGCCCAAACCACATCAAGCCAAGAAGCTAGCCCTCTCTCTACAAAGCTAGAGACTTTCTCGATGCTGGCCAGAAGCGGCGGATTGGCAACGCCTGCCGTCAACCCGGCTCTCACCGATTGGCTCGTTAGCTCGTGCTCGATCCAGACGCTCCATCGGGAAAGCATGCGGCGCCGGACGGTTTCCAGCGCCGCGCCAGTTACCAGAGCGAGCAAGGCAGCCAAGGTCAGAATAATGAGGGTTTCCACGCTGCGGCTGGAAATGACCCGGTCGAATATTTGTATAAGAAAAAGCGGCCCGGCAAAGCGCAAGGCATTGATAAACACGCTGAATACCACCAGAGCCGCAAGGCCGGGTATCGACCTGCGCCACATTTCGCGAAGGGGGGCGCTATAGCGACGCTTGCCTTGTGTTCTCATGGGGACACCGTCTTTCACGCGCGCCCAAGGGGCGCGTGCCGATCGGCATGCTCGTTGAAGAGTCCAGAGAAATTCATGATCACTGCATCAATGTCGTCATGAGCATCCAACGGCGGCGCCTCAAGTGCGTTTTGCAGAGGCCGATCATGGTGATCGGCCGCCTCCAACATCGACCAAGTTTCGTTCAGCAGGTTGGACATCCGGGCCGTCGGCAGCGGAGGGTACCCGAGGGCCTGTACGATGCCGCCGAGCGACGACTTGAGGACACCGCGGCTTTTCGCCAAGACTGCTGCCTCTATCAGTTCCACGGGCGCCTGCACCGACATGAGTGTGGGGACAGTACCCTGGGGAGATCGCTCAGGCAGAGTGACCAAAATGCTTCCGAATGGACTGGGCCACATCGCCAGGCTGCCATTGGCATTTACTTCTCCAAACTCGGCCAAAATCAACTCGCGCGCGACCTTTGCCAAGAAATCAATCCGGAGTTGATGAGAATGGGTTCGATCCACGCCGACCGGCATGGCTGCCTCCGACGATGCCGCAATGCGCCGCAGGTACGGGTTGTTGCTCTGTCCATTGGCCAGTTTTTCCGCAGCGCGAGCCCTAAACACAGGACCGAGCGCGCCATCCTGGAGGTCCCACGGGGAATAGCAATGCAGCCCGGTAGCTTCCTCAGCCTCCCTCACGCCAAGCGGCGATCGGCCAAGTCTGCCGCTGATGGCCAGCACCTTGTGGCCGGCGGCGCGCAAAGTATCCACTCCATACTTTGCTCCCATCGCGTCGTAGGAAGCGAATATCGTGCCGAGAGCCATGCTGCGAAACGATTCCGCCAGAATTAACTCGGACGTTTCCTTCTGCTGCAGCCCGTCGGCAATCTCTATGACGGCAACGTCGCATCCGTTCTCGGCTGCATGGTTCAGCAGGCGGAAAGCGCCTTTTTCGATCATTTCCACTGAGGCAAGATAGGTGGTTGCAAACCCGGCGTCGGTGAAATCAAGAACGATGTCAGCGCCCGCATCGCGCACAATCCAGGTGTCGCCGCCGGACCCGGTCCCGGTAATCTTCAGGGCGGCAACCTTCAGCCCTGCTCTTTTGAAACCTCTTACCAACGACGTCGCCGTCAATGTCTTTCCCGCGTTCATCGATGTTCCGAGCGACAGGACAATCGGCAGAGAGGGGCGAAGGTCGTCGGACCTGACCTTGTAATCCCAAACATTCAATCGGCGACCGAACTTGTCCCCGATCAGTCCGAGAGGGGTGATCTTCGTTGGCGCGATCATGCGATCATGTCTGGAAAGCTCACACGCAGCGATGCCCCCCCCCGCCACCAGGTCACATGGTCCGAGATCAGGGCCTATAACGGCTTCGAACTGGTCCGGTGCGTATCTGTTTCCATAGCAAATGATTATCTCATCGCCGGGAAACATGATCGCCTTTCTCCCGTTGATCAGCTCCAACCTGCTGTGATTACCGAGTTTGTCGACACGAGCCAAAACAAGATCGCCTGCGACCGGTTGCAAGGATCCTGTGATCAACGTGCGCATATGCGAGGCCGCGACCCGGCGAGTCGCGAACGAACGCTTGGCTTTCTTCATGCGCCCGCGCTGAATTCTACAAATCGACATGATACCCACCCCAACTCTACTTTCAAATACGCAGTCCGAGTCTTTTTATCTAAGATTTTATTTAAGTTTTATTTTCCTCTCACTCCCACCTTTATTTATTTTTTTGTTGCCTTAACCATTAGCTAACCATAATATAACGCAGGGTGGCGCGCAAGCCGTAGAGGCAGGAACCTTTCGTAAAGCAGACGGAAGGTTAATTCGGGGGGCAAAATGTATGGCTATGGTATGCCCAGTTGGGGAATTGGAGTCGCTTGAGATCACCGGGTTCAAGACGCTATCCGGCCTCAACGTGTATAATACGAATACAGTTGTTAGATTAACGCTGAATTTAGGGCTATTGGCTACTGCCCGTGTGTCCGGTTTTTCTGACGAGGCCCGCTCGGTACTTTCCGGTCTGTTTCCGGAGTGCGAGCAGGATGCTTTGGTACCGTCGTATCTAGCCGATGCGATCCTGGCCGCGGACCTCGAGCTTCGCCGCGCGATGAATTTCTATTCGTTTCCAACCGTGGCAACGTTGTTGAGCGATCCGACCGAGAGCAATTCAGTGATCGTCTGGGAGTCGGATGACCCGCAGATGTCGCGCGCTGCGGCTGCGGCTGTCGTGGAGGCGGTCAGCGAGGCGGCGCGAGACGGGGACGCGGCAGCGAAGTACTCCCTTGCCCGGGAATTGAACCTGGAAAGAGCAAAGAAACGGCGTCTTTCAAATTCGACCGCAGTGCTGGTCGCCGCCGCCAAGAGGAACCGCATCCCGTTCGAGTTTGTCGCGCGCAACCACCTTCGTCTCGGCCAGGGCAAACACCAGAAGCAGCTCTTCTCCACGATATCCGGCTCGACATCGTTTGCGTCGGCGAAAGTGGCCCTGGACAAGAGGCTGGGCAACAGGCTTTTGTCGCAGGCCGGCTTGCCCGTACCGCGCCAGCTTACGGTTCGCAGCAAATCCGAGGCGGTCGCTGCCGCCAAGCAGCTGGGCAAATCAGTGGTGGTGAAACCTGCCCAAGGCAATCAGGGGCGCGGAGTTTCAGTCAAGCTGCGGGGACGCCGCGCTGTTGAAGCCGCGTTCGACATAGCGTGCCAGGTGGCTCAGTCTGACCGGTATGGCGTGCTGGTGGAAGAGTTCATCGCCGGCCCGGAGTATCGAGCGACGATTGTTGATTTTCGTGTCGTGGCGGCAGTCCTTTGTTGCCCGCCCCAGGTTACTGGCGACGGCGAAAAAACGCTGCGCCACTTGATCGATGATTTGAATCGGGAACCAGACAGGGACGGCAGGCGTCTGTCGCGTCTGGAAATCGACGACGACCTGCTTAGACACCTGTCATTGCACCATCTTACGATGGAGACTGTCCCCATTGCCGGGCAGCAGGTGGTTCTGCGACCAAACGGTCACCTCGCACGCGGAGGCGTGCCGATCGACGTTACAAACTCCGTCCATCCGGACAATCATAAGCTATGCGAACGCATCGCGAGGGTCATCGGGCTCAGTATTGCCGGATTGGATCTGATCATGCCCGACATCGCGCAATCTCACAAAGACGTCGGGTGCACTGTCATCGAGGTGAACGCTCGACCAGGCATCGAGTTTCATCTTTGGCCGCGGGCCGGCACGGCAAGGGATGTGAGCGAGATAATCCTGGCCAATATGTACGACGATCCGGCTTCATCGGAAGTTGCCACGGTGCTCGTCCTTGGTGACCGGCATACCAGCATGGTGGCGAAAGCAATCGAGCACCGGTTCATGGCAGAGGGGCGGTGCATCGGCCTCCTGTCGAAGAAAGGCGCCTATATCAACACCGCGCCGCAAGAATTCAGCCAGCGGGCAACACCGCAAATGCTGGCAAGGGATCCTTTATTGGAAGCGCTGGTTTATGCCGCTTCTCCAGCAAGAATCTCGGAGAACGGTCTTGGCCTGGGCGCTTGCCACGCTGTGTCGGTGACGGCGACCGACGCCGAGAATTGCGAGATTCTCATAAACCTGGCCAAAGCAGTTTTGAATGCCGGTAACCGTGGCTATTTTATCGTCGACAATGAGGATTTAGTATCCCGCCAGGCGTTGTCGGCGTTGCCTGTTGAAAGATTGATTCTGACAAGTGCGGAGACTGAGCTTGGCGCTGATTTGCGGCGACATCTACAACGCGGTGGATTGGCTCTATCGATGCGGTGGAGCACCGATGGGTCCGGAGCCAAGATGACGCTTGCATCCGGATCTGGCGAGCTGGTTGCGGAACCTGCCACGTTTGCGTCGCGACCGCCGCAGGTCAAGGCTGCCATGCATGCAATGGCAATTTCGTATCTGGCAAAAAAGAATGGTTGGTTCGATGACGTGGCCTCAATTCCTTCGAATCAGCCTGAGACGATCGAAATTCGACAGTAGTGAGGAGTTTTTCGGTTACCGAAGTAAAGGGGAGTAAGGATATGGATATGGATATGGATACTGTTTCGCCGACTGCCGCACCGAATGTTTCGCTAAGTGATGCAGCGACACTCGTTGCCTTGACCTTGAAACGCACCACGAACAAATCGGGACAGCTGCGAACCCGTGTAGGAATGTCACACAACACATTTAGGCGCCTAACCGGACGCCGTGTCGGCGGCGCGGCATTTGTGAGAGGATTCACCAAGGAATTGATGAAGCTAGGGTGGCTGATGGTCCGTACGTCGACCGGTTACGGCTTCATCCGCGCTGACTCCCTCGACAAGTGGGCTCTGACAAAGTCGGCCGTGGTAGCGGAAGAACTCAAGCTGATCGGTGAAGGATTACTATCGGAAGTGTTGGAACGCGCTAGGCAGGAACTCAGCGGGCCTGGTGACGTTGACCCCGCATCGGTCGACGCAAGTGAACTGAAGGCGGGAACTGCTAGCGGTGCAAACGGAAAGGCGACTAAAAGCGGCTGATGACTGGGCTAGTCAATTGATAGCGCCCTGACCCATAAAAGCTTACTTGAAAGGCAGCAATTCTACCAACGGTGTGCGTTAGCGGTCGGTGGGAAGCGTAAAGATTGGAGCGCCCGGTGGTTGTTGCCTGCATAGCGTGAAGCTAGCCGCACGTAGAAATCGGCCAATCGAATTTCCGAATGCGCATCTGAATGATCCGAAGCGATTACCCGAGCCCCTCGACATGCCGCCCTCCCGCCGCGAGATAATGATCCTACTAGGCAAAATGCTTATGACCAGCAAACATGTTCGTTATGCCAATGGCCTACACTTGGATCGTCGCGGCCCATTGTTTATCGTCGGCGGAAACTTTCGGCTTAGGAACAGGGCGCTCTGGCGCAAATTGGTCTCATTGGTCGAGCGCAGTAGACCCGAGGTAGCGGTAATCCCAATTGCTTCAGCCAATCCTCTTAAATCGGGCGAGAAGATAGCGTCGCATTTAGCGAAATTCGGCCTCTCCGCATTTGTTGTGCCGTTGTCATCAACGATTGGCGGAGGAACGGAGCAGTCCCAAGGCATCTACATCGCTGACCGGATCCGAAATGCGGGATGCGTCTACTTCACTGGCGGCAGGCAAGCTCGGATAACAGGCGAGTTGCTCACTACCGAAGGCCGCCCCTCCCCTACGCTTCAGGCGATATACGACTGCTGGTCAACCGGCGGGGTTATAGCGGGGTCAAGCGCCGGTGCGGCAATCATGGGTCATTACATGTTTAAGCTTCCGGCACCACCCATCGAGATTCTCCTAGGCGGAGTTCGTCTCGGAACTGATGTGGACGCCGGCCTCGGATTCCTGGATCCCAGCTGGATAGTCGATCAACACTTTCTTCAACGAGGCCGCCTCGCACGGCTGATAGCGACTATGGCCGAGTTGGATTGTCAAAGCGGGGTGGGGGTTGACGAGAATACTGCGGTCGTTGTGCACAAGGACGAGATGACAGTGAGCGGCGAGACAGGTGCCGTCATATTGAACCTATCAACTGGATTTCAAGACCAGAGTGGACCCGGCTTCTGCTACAGGGGCGCGTCACTTTCGTTTATTTCCGAGGGCGATACCTACTTAATGAACCGCAAGACGATCTCGCCTGCTCCGGGAAAGACTCTATCTGGGCCTGACAAGGAAATTTCGAAGACAATCAAGCACTGCGGCGACATCTTTGCTCCAGGCACTGTGTTGAACTGCTTGAATGCGGTTACGTTCGAAGGGAACGTCGAGAGCCTGGCTACAGCTCAATCCAAAGATTCGGATCAAGACCAATACGGTCGGCAATCGTTCGTGTTCAGATTTTATCGAGATCCCCAAAAAACGCTCTGGTACTCGGATGGCGATCGGCATCTCTTCCATGACATTCGGCTTGATGTTTATCGAGGCGCTCTCTGAATCAGAAGCGGAATTATAAATAATCGCTGGGGAAAGAACTGATATGGACATACCGTCACTTCAGCTGGATGCGGTCGACATTCCCAGAGGAGACCGAAACGAGTATCCTAATATAGGTAAATTCTCGACGGTCGAGTATCTTCGGCGCGAGTTCGTCCAACTAGGTTTCGATGCTCGCGTGAAGCCGCCATACATGTTCGCCTCTCGACTGGGCAAGACATGTTTCGCGATCGAGACAGAAACAAGTTTCACCTCGCGCGTCGCCAGTCGATTGTTGACCCGAAAGGATTATGCCCGCGAGATCTTCATTCAAGCAGGACTAACCGTGGCTGAGGGATATAGATTTCGCAATAGGGACAAGGATCGAGCGTTCCAACGCCTAAAGAAGCTCGGCGAAGCCGTAATCAAGCCCGTGGATGGTCAGAAAGGAAAGGGCGTTTCGGTCGGAGTAAAACCCGAACAGTTCGAGACTGCGTGGGTTGCAGCAACTGCACAGACAAGACGCGGCGTGCTGATAGAAAAAAGAATCCCCGGAACGGAGGCCCGCTATCTGGTAGTGGACGGCCGGTGCGTTGCCGTCTGTAGACGCGTTCCGCCTGTCGTGTACGGTGACGGGAAAAAAACCGTCAGACAGCTCGTCGACAACCAGAATGCACTTCGGCGCCGCAATCCAAATCTTGGCCATCGGCCGATCCTTGTCGATGCGCATCGAGAGAACATAATACGAGCTCAGGGTTTCAACCTCGATTCCGTTCCGCCTGACGGGCAAAGAGTTATTATGGATCTAAAGGCGGGCATTTCCACTGGAGCCGATTCTCAGGACATTACCGAACAAGTACATCTCACCATGAAAGCGGTGGCTGAACGGGTAGCAGTAGTGATTCCAGGTCTGGACGTCGTGGGCGTGGACATCATCGCGATAGACCATTCGGCGCCCGCAGACCAAAGTGGATACGCGATTATTGAGGCTAATACTCGACCGGGGATAGGATCGCATCTTTTTCCGGTTTATGGAACGCCTATCAACGTGTGCAGATATATCGCCGAAAGCTGTGCGCGAAGAATGGGCTTTGGCTTTTCCCAATGCGAGATTCGTATTGAAGGTGAACCTGATAAACCTCAGGAAAAGGTTACGGCGGATATTCTATTTGTTGGCGATATATGTTTCGGTGAAAGCTATTTTGATCACCCACGTGTGGTTGGATTGCGTGATCTACTGGCCAAATATGGTTACGGCTACTGTTTGAAGAACTTGGCTGGGCTCATAGAAAAGGCGAGCAAAGTGATTGGCAACTTGGAAGTACCTCTCTCGCACGACAGAACACACAAACTCAGGGGGCAAAAGAACTTTCTTGCGTGGTGTGACCCTAAGCAGACCTCGCAAGCTCTAATCGACGCTCGGTTCACTGGGGTGTCACTCTCGAACAATCATATGATGGACTGCGGTCGGCAGGGATTAAAGGATACGATTCGCGCACTTGATTTAGCTGGTATCCAAGGCTTTGGAGGAGGCATTAATCTCCGGGATGCTGAGCGCCCCCTGATAATCACACTTGAAATCGGCAGTAGAAAAACAGATATTATCGTCTTTGGCGGTTTCGAGATAAGACACAAGTACTCTGAGATATACAGATGGTATGCTACTGGAAGTGCACCTGGCGTCAATCCGATTGACCCTATCCGTATTAGAGATCAGATTTCTGATCTGCGGGGCAGTTACCAGGACCCAATGTTTGTTTTTTTTGCTCATTGGGGCAGCGACTATTTAGGACCGACGAAAAGACAGACACGACTGGCGGAACAACTCATTGAGGCAGGCGTGGACCTTATCATAGGGCACGGCGCCCATATTGCTCAAAAGGTCGAATATGTTTTAGGACGCGTTGTCGTGTATGGCTTGGGAAATTTCGTCTTCAATTCGCCGGGCGGCTTTTCACGCTATGGCGCCTTCCCATGTGGCTTATCCGCCGTACTCAGGCTCGCGAGCGATGGGAGCGACTCGCTTCGCTTGTATCCGATGCTGACTGACAATTTGCAGACCGGGTTCCAGACTTGCCTTATCGAAAAGGCATCCGTTGAAAACGCGGTGGTCGCCCTAGGCCTGGAAGGTCGGCTGGGGGACGTCGGGTCTGACGAGATTGGATTTCATCTTGATTTTCCACTCAGTCAAACTAGGCCGTGACGTCCCGCCAAGTTCTCCGTCGTGAGTTCGTCAGCCGCGTTCGATTTCCCCTGATGGGCGTGGAAGTATTAGCAGAGCCCTCAAGAACCAAATCTTTACCCCATCGACAGTTCGCGGTTGGCTTTGAGGACCGAACCGGGTATATCAGCGAGTGCTAATTGTTGTGGAGTGGCGTGTGCGTTTTTTTGTTCAACTCCTAGCCGCCGTGGTTCTGAGCTTTGGCCTGATTTATTCAGGGCCGGTGTTTGCCTGGAAGAGCGGCAAGAGCACAGAAACGGCGGTTATTAATGGAACAAAGCTAAAGGTATACAGCTATCATCCAAAGAGCTGTGCGAACCCGTCATTTCTGTTTGTATTTCACGGTTTGAGTCGAACGGCCGATTCTTATAGGGACTACGCACAGCCGCTCGCCGATCGGCGTTGTCTGATCGTTTATGCGCCGCTTTTCGACTTGGATAGGTTTCCGAACTGGAAGTATCAGCGAGCCGGCATCGTCAACAACGGCGTAATCCAGCCGCGTGCTCAATGGACGGTCTGGTACGTGAATGGCCTCGTCAGTTGGGCAAGAGCGCGAGAGAGCTTGCCTGCTGCGCCGTACTATCTTTTTGGCCATTCGGCTGGGGGACAATTTATGTCACGCGACGCGGCATTCGGCCTTCCAGCTGGCAAGAGATTAGTTGTCGCGAATCCATCTACCTATGTATTGCCATCTTTGGCTGAGGCAGCGCCATATGGGCTTGGGTGCCTTTCCTCGGGCTGCATCTACAGTGCTGATCAAGCCTCCCAGCAGCTGAAGGCGTACCTTGCTCTTCCGCTCACCATCTATCTTGGAGAAGACGATGTTGGGGATGAAAATCTGGCGGACAGTTCAGCTGCCACACGACAAGGAGCGACGCGTTTGGAGCGAGGGCAGTTTGCATTTGATCTAGGTCAGTCTGTTGCGATCGCTAACGGGTGGCCAATAAATTGGCGCTTGGTGATTTTGCCAGGTGTTGGTCATTCTGCCAAAGACCTTTTGCAGTCGGATCAAGCTGAGGAAGCCTTCGGCCTCAAGTGAAGACCTGGCGTTCTCCGCCGCTTGCGTAGTCTAAAGTTTCTCCACCAGAGGGAGTGCATCTCAATGCGAAAGCTGAAGGATCTGCTGCTCGACAGGGGCGGAAACTTTGCTGTGGCAGCGGCCTTGGTGGCGCTACCGCTTTGTTTGGTCTTGGGCGTGAGCGTCGACCTTACCAGTGCCGTCACCTGGAAATCCAGGCTGCAAGAACTAGCGGATTCGGCGGCCCTGGCAGCCATGGAGAGTGAAGGTGGAGACGAGGAGGCCGTTCTGGCCGCCAAGAACCTTGCGCTTGGCAACGGCTCTTTTGCGGTCGGCGCGGTGGTTGAAGTCGACATCACAACGCCCACTCCCGTGTCGCGGGAGGCAGCAGTTGAAATCACCGCCTCAATGCCGACGGACTTTATGAACCTTGCCGGCATTCGGGCGATCAGCCTTCACGTCACTGCAAAGGCACGAAAGGCGCCCCCGGAATACTGCATCTATGCTCTCGATCCAGACTCAACCGGATCACTGAGCGTGACCGGTTTGGGAAAGGTGTCGGTGCCAAACTGTGGCATCCAGGTAAATTCTTCCAGCCCCAAAGCAATGAGACACGTTGGGGCCGGCAAAATCACCGCGGCAAAAATCTCGGTAGTCGGCAATTACCAAGGCGGCGGATACAGTATTTCCCCGAAGGCGAACCAGCCCTTCCTCGCCGACCCCCTTGTCAGCACACCAGAACCGGTTCCGCCGACAGGTTGCGATTACAGTAACCAGACGCTCTCGGATGTCACCATTCCGGCCGGCCGGGTGTTCTGCGGGAGCATCGCCTTCGGTGGAAAGGTTGTGCTTTCCCCAGGCGTTCACTACTTTCATAATGCGGTAGTCGGCATCGGCAACAATGCGAAAATCACAGGCAAGGAAGTCACCATATTCGTCGATGCCAAGTCCAGCATCATACAGGCAGGTGGGAACGGCGCCATGGAACTCTCCGCTCCAACGAGCGGCGTTTATACTGGCATCGCGATCTTCGGATCGCGTACCGTCTTGCCATTGTTGCCGACCATATCGCTTGCAACAAATAAGAATTATTCGATAAGTGGGACAATATACTCGCCCATGCACCGCCTTAAAATGAAAGGGACCGATGATAAAAAATTGGCTACCGGCCTGGGGTGGATTGTTGCTTGGCAATTTTCTTACAATGGAGATTCGAGCGTCAACCTGGATGGCTACACCGGCACTCCACCAAAGGGTCTCGGAGACGCAGCAATCGCGCTGCTGCAATAAATCGAGACGGTACCCGCTTCGTGGCTTCGAAGGTGGCCGTCCGGCGGGGTTAGCGAACTCTCTCACCCAGTCCTTAAAGGGATGCGACCACGCTTCTAAAGTCACCGTCGCGGGGTGACCGTCGTTTTCACCGATCTACGCGCCTTTGCAGCCTTCGCCGGGACTGCGAACCCGAGGAGGTGATGACGGTTCTTGGCGAATACCACGTTTCGTGGGCGACGACATCGTCGTGGTTTTCAACGATCCACTAGCCTGCGCCGACGATACGGAGAGCGGTTCGCATGGCTACGGCGATGTGCGTGTTGAGGGAACAATGGCGCAAGCGATATCACCTGCTCGGCTTCGGAATCGGCATGGCCGGAGGCTATACAACTATCGGCGGACCGGTTTCGATCAGCGCCTATTATGCAGTGATAGGCACCGTGTCGAACCACGCCGCCCGATTGTGCGAGGAAGCCAGGCCACGCCAGCGGTCGCCCCGCGAAGAGGCCTTCACTCGGATGTCTGCTTTTAGGATTCTGCTATGGCGTGCTCAACGACCACATGCAGGCGCAAAGCTGCCATATACAGAACTGGCTCTGAGCTGGGTACAGCCGTGCGATTATCGTTGTATGATTGTCCGCATCTCCTTCCGCACCATTCAACTATGTGACTCAGCCCTTTTGAGACCGGTGGAGCGTCCTATATGAGTTGTACATCTCCAGAACAAGCCTCAGACTTTGGCCAACACATACCTTACGGGTTTGACAATTCAGGAATAAACCCTTTGTTATCAATGGCAAGAAATCCGAGGTTTGACAGCCTAACTACTTGATCGCCAACGGCTGTTCCAGAACGGCTCAGCGTGGAATAGAATGCCGCTGACGGCCGCCCTTGGCCATAGATGTGCGGCCATCGACCAGCGGCGATTGACCCAGCGGAAGGACAAATGGCGACCACGCAACTGGAACGGCCGGAACAGGGCGGCTTTGGCGCGCGCGTATCACGGGCGCTGAAAGCAATGCCGCGTGCCTGGAAGCGGTTCTGGCGGCTGGTTGCGTTCTATATGCCCAAGCGGCTTTATGCCCGCTCGCTGATCATCGTCATCGCGCCGATGATCCTTCTGCAGTCGGTCGTCGCCTTCGACTTCATGGAACGCCACTGGGCAACCGTGACGCAGCGCCTGTCGCAGGCCACCGTGCGCGACATCGCCGCGATCATCGACATGATCGAGACCTATCCGCACGATGGCGACTACGCGAACATCATCCGCATCGCCCAGGACCGCATGCAGTTGAAGGTCGACCTCTTGCCGCCCGACCCGTTGCCGGCGCCTGGACCCAAGCCCTTCTTCTCGATCCTTGACGACGTCCTTTCCACCGAGATCACCCGCCAGATCAACCGCCCGTTCTGGATCGACACGGTCGGCAATTCCAACATCGTCGAGGTTCGCATCCAGCTCGAGGGCAAGGTGCTGCGCGTCTTCGTGCGCCGCAGCCAGGCCTATGCCTCCAACACCCACATCTTCCTGATCTGGATGGTCGGGACGTCGCTGGTGCTGCTGACGATCGCCATCCCCTTCCTTCGCAACCAGATCCGGCCGATCCTGTCTCTGGCCGAGGCCGCCGAAAGCTTCGGCAAGGGCCGGCCGATGCCGCGCGATTTCCGCCCACGCGGCGCCGAGGAGGTTCGCCGGGCCGGCTTTGCCTTCATCCAGATGCGCGAGCGCATCGAACGCCAGCTGGAACAGCGCACCGCCATGCTGACCGGCGTCAGCCACGATCTCAGAACCATCCTCACCCGCTTCAAGCTGCAGCTGGCGCTGGCCGGCGGCAAGCCCGAGACCAAGGCCGCGCTCAACCAGGACATCGACGACATGCAGTCGATGCTGGAAGGCTATATCGCCTTTGCCCGCGGCGAAGCGTCGGAAGATGCCGGCCATTTCGATCTCGAGGCCTATTTCCAAAAGCTCGGCGACGAGGCGTCGCTGCACAAGCGCAAGCTATCGACCGTGCTTGCCGGTGATCCGGACGTGCATGTGCGCCCGCACGCTTTCGCCCGGCTGTTGTCCAATGTCGCCGGCAATGCCTTGCGCTATGCCAAGACGGTGGAGATCAGCGCCGATCACGGCCGCGGCTCACTCGTCGTCACCATCGACGATGACGGTCCGGGCATCCCGCCGGAAAAGCGCGAGGACGTGTTCAAACCATTCGTGCGGCTCGACGAGGCGCGCAACCTCGACGCCAGCGGCACCGGCCTTGGTCTCTCTATCGCCCGCGATATTGCCCGCAGCCATGGCGGCGACATCATGCTGGAAGACAGCCCGCTCGGCGGCCTGCGGGCGGTGATCAAGGTGCCCGCCTGACCAAAGCATGATCTGGAAGGCGGGCTCGGCCAAAAACCACCTTCATCCGCCCGTCATGAAACCATGGTCAAGAGCGCGCATGAAGCGCGCGACATCAGTTGATTCGGCTCAGCCGCCTTACTTCGACCTCGTGCCTGCCCGGGTGCGGTGGAGCGAAGCGAGGGCAGCCGGGCCGTACCGCTATCGCATCAAGGCAACCGTCGACCCGAGCAAAGGACCGCCATGCGCATCCTGATGGTCACCGACGCCTGGCGGCCGCAAGTCAACGGCGTCGTCCACACGCTGGAGCGGCTCACCGAAACGCTGAAAACCTTCGACGTTGCGGTCGACTTCCTGACCCCGAACATCTTTCGCACCTTGCCGTTGCCGACCTACCCCGACATCAGGCTGGCGCTGACCACGCCCGGTCATGTCGCGCGGCTGATCGAGGCTCGCAAGGCCGACCATATCCATATCGTCACCGAAGGCCCGCTCGGCATCATGGCGCGGCGCTATTGCCGCAATGCTGGCCGTCCCTTTACCACCAGCTATCACACCCGCTTTCCCGAATATCTCAGCGCCCGCCTGCCGGTGCCGGAGAGCTGGGCCTATCGCTGGCTGCGTGATTTCCACAATTCCGGACAAGGCACGCTGGTCGCCACCCAGTCGCTGGCGGAGGACCTTGCGTCGCGAGGCTTCACCAAGCTCAGGCCGTGGACGCGGGGCGTCGACACCGATCACTTCCGCCCGGACAAGAAGAAGGACCTCGGCTTTCCCGGCCCGGTATTCCTGTGCGTCGGCCGCGTCGCCATCGAGAAGAACCTGAGCGCCTTCCTCGATCTCGGCCTGCCCGGCAGCAAGGTGATCGTCGGCGAAGGACCGGAACTGGCCAGGCTCAGGGCGAAGTACCCGCAGGCGCATTTCCTCGGCCATCGCCCGAACGATGAGCTGGCCGAGATCTACGCCTCGGCTGATGTTTTCGTTTTCCCCAGCCGCACCGACACGTTCGGCAACGTCATCATCGAGGCGCTGGCCAGCGGCACGCCGGTGGCCGCCTATCCGGTCACCGGACCGATCGACATTGTCGGCGACGGCATCGGCGGCGCGGTGTCGACCGATCTGCGCGAGGCCTCGCTCGCCGCGCTCAATGTCGACCGCGCCGAGGCGCGCGAACGCGCCATGCGCTACAGCTGGAAAGCCTGCGCCGAAATGTTCATGGACACGGTCGAAGAGGCGCTCGGCACCACGCGCAAGCTGGCCGCCTGACGCAATCTTCCTAAAATAGTCGCCCGCCGTCCGGCACCTTGCGCTCGATGGCGCCAAGCACCACGGCGCCTTCTTCATCAGGGAAGCCGAGCGTGAGCACTTCCGACATGAACGGACCGATCTGGCGCGGCGGGAAATTCACCACCGCAAACACCTGCCGTCCCACCAGCGTTTCCGGCGCATAGTATTTCGTGATCTGTGCCGAGGATTTCTTCACGCCGATCTCAGGGCCGAAATCGATCTTCAGCTTGAAGGCGGGTTTGCGCGCCTCGGGGAAAGGCTCGGCCTCGACGATCGTGCCGGCACGGATGTCAACACGATCAAAATCGGCAAAGCTGATCTCGGGCTTGCGCGCGCTGCTCGAACTCATGGAAGCTCAAGCGTTGCCATAGGTCTCGAACAGGACGCCGGCCAGCGCATCCTTGGCCGAGGTTCCCGACCAGACAACGAACTGGAAGGCCTGGAAATAGCATTCGCAGGCTTCAAGCGCCGACGACAAAAGCACCTCGACCTGCTGGCTCGACGGTTCGACCCCGCCGGCGAGCAGCAGCGACTGGCGAAACATGATCGCGCCCTCCTGCTCCCAGAGATCGAAATGGCCAAACAGCATCTGCTCGTTGATCAGCGACAAAAGCCGCATCACTTCCAGCGCGCGGGCTTCCGGCACCTTGATGTCGAAAGCACAGGCCAGATGCAGCGCCTCGAAGTCCTCCATCCACGAGAAGGAGACGTGATAATCGGTCCAGCTGCCGGCAACCGAGATCGAGATTTCGTCATCGCCGGCCCGTTCGAAGGACCAGTCATTGTTATGGGCGACCTGCTCGATGACATCCACCGGATGGATTTCGCGGGAGAATTCGAGTTCGAGAAGTTCCATGGAATGCTTCCTGTGTTCAGGGGAGCGCCACACGCTCCGCGGGGCACACACGACGAACAATCTTGTCTTGAACTCGGACGGCCAGGACTTCACGACACAAAGACCCCGGACCGGACCCCACCGCCCGGCCGCATGACCCTGCTCCGAATCATGCAACAAATTCAGTCTATTGATCGGGAGTCGCGTGAACAGCCTAATTTTTCGCACTGCGTCATCAGCATGTGGAAAGGCGCTGTCACAAAGATTCATGCATCGCCGGTAAACGATTCACGGCAAAGCATTTTTTCGGATTGTGCTTTGTGGAAAAGTTCAAATTTTATTTTTTTGCTTTGGGCTTTGCCGCAGCCACAGGTGCGGCCTGTCCGGTCAATTCGGCAAGCCTGGCCTCGAGCGCATCGATGCGGGCGGCCAGCCTGGTGTTTTCTTCGCGGGCCTTGGCAGCCATGTCGCGGGCAGCCTCGAACTCCTCGCGCTGCACCACATCCATGGTGTTGAGGATGCGCTCGGCCTGCCCCTTGAAGGCAGTCTCCACCTCGCGGCGCACGCCTTGTGCGGCACCCGCGGCATCGGTCATCAGCTTGGCGAATTCATCGAGAATGCGGTTCGGTCCGGTCGACATGGCAAATCCTCGCTTGCTGGAATTGACGTAGTGGCACTGCCTGCGGAATGCAAGAACGTTGAAGCTGGTGCGGCTTCATGTCGGACGCGATTTGGCTCACGGTCCGGCCGACAGATTGCTATTATCGCAAATGGATTCTTGGAACGACGGTTGCCGTGACGGACAGTGCGGACTTGGAGAAGCGCTTTGCAGCACTCGATGCAGCACTCGCAAAGGGCATTTCGGATGCCAGTGCGGGCCGGGTCTAGCCTGGCGACGAGGTGCTGGACAGGCTTGAAGCCAAATACAGGGCAATGGCAGAGAGAACCAAGTGAAGTTACTGGTCTTCACAGACCAGCGGCCTAGTTTTCCTCACGACTTGCTCCAGGCAAGAGTCACTCTCATTCAGGATCAACCAATGGCAACGCCCCCGCGCCGACCGACCAATCCGATGGAAGCCGCTGAAGCGGCCTTCAAGCCGGTCAAGAAACCCGCGCCTCCCATTCGCGAACCCTCCGCCGCACCAAACGTTCGCGAGCTTGTCTCGATCAGGATCGATCGCGCCGTGCTCGACCATTTCCAGGAAGATGGCCCCGGCTGGCAAGACAGGATCAACGATGCGCTCAGGCAATTGGTCGCCGGCAAGCCGCAGGGTTGAGCCCATTATCTCTGACGATCAGGCTGTCGTCACCTTGCCTTGACCCCGCCAAAACCCTGCCGCATGGTCCGCGCCCTAACGCGAGCCCTCCCAGGAGATCCTGTTGAACGACTATTTCCCGCTGCCGATGGCGTCGCTGTCCTTCCCCAACATCGACCCGATCCTGGTTCAGATCGGCCCGCTGGCTGTGCACTGGTACGGCATCGGCTATATCGTCGGCATCCTGTTCGCCTGGTGGTACGCCAAGCGGCTCGTCACCAACACAAGGCTGTGGCCTGATGGCGTCTTGCCGATGAAGCCGATCGACCTCGACGATTTCATCGTCTGGGCCGCCGTCGGCGTCGTGCTCGGCGGACGCACCGGCTATGTGCTTTTCTACGATTTAAAGCGCTATATCGACCACCCGCTCGACATCTTCGCCGTCTGGCAGGGCGGCATGTCGTTCCATGGCGGCCTGCTTGGCGTCATCCTCGCCATGACGCTGTTTTCCCTCAAGCGCGGCATCCGCACCTGGACGCTGTTCGACGTGGTGGCAGCCGGCGTGCCGGTCGGGCTCGGCCTCGTCCGCATCGCGAACTTCGTCAATGCCGAACTCTGGGGTCGCGTGACCGACGTGTCGTGGGGCGTCGTCTTCTGCAACGAGCGTCTCCAGCAGACCGTGGCGGGTTGTGTCGCGGGCCTGGAGCCTCGCCATCCGAGCCAGCTCTACGAAGCGCTGCTCGAGGGCGCGGTGCTGTTCCTGGTCCTGCGCTTCCTCACCCATTCGCGGCTGAAGCTGAAGACGCCGCGCTTTGTCGGCGGCGCCTTCATTTGCGGCTACGGCCTGTCACGCATCTTCGTCGAGTTCTTCCGCGAGCCCGACCAGCAGCTCGGCTACCTCCTCGGCGGCTGGCTCACCATGGGCATGGTGCTGTCGCTGCCGATGGTGCTGGCCGGCATCTGGGCGATGGCCACAGCCAAACCGGCGCCGCAACCACAGCCGGCATGACACGGCTGAAGACCCGCATCGTCGACCTGATCGGCGCGCTCGGGCCCCTCCCCGTCAACGAGTACATGGCGCTCTGCCTTTTCGATCCCAGCGACGGCTACTACACCACGCGCGAGCCGTTCGGCGCCGCCGGCGACTTCGTCACCGCACCCGAGATCAGCCAGATGTTCGGCGAACTCGTCGCCGTCTGGCTCTATCAGGCCTGGCTGGCGATCGGCCGACCGCTGCCGGTCACCATCGCGGAGATCGGGCCTGGCCGCGGCACGCTGATGAAGGACATGCTTCGCACCCTGACGCGGCTCGATCCGGCTATCGCCGCCGGAGCGTCCTTCGCTCTGGTCGAGACCAGCCCGCGGCTAACCGAAATCCAGAAGCAGACGCTTGCCGAAAGTTCGGTTGAGCTCGGCTGGCACGAAACCATCGCCACGCTACCGCAGGCGCCATTGCTGATCGTCGGCAACGAATTGTTCGATGCCGTGCCGATCCGCCAGTTCATCCGCGCCGGCGCCGGCTGGCGCGAACGGGTGATCGGCCTCGATGTCTCAGACGAGTTGAGCTTCTTCGCCGGCGCCGGCTCGGTCGAGGCGACGCTGCTGCCGGAAGACGCCGCCGAGGCGCCACAAGGCTCTATTTTCGAAATAGCACCGGCCCGCGCGGCACTGATGGCGACCATTGCCGAACGCATAGCCGACCACGGCGGCGCCGGGCTGTTCCCCGATTACGGCCATCTCCAGCCCGGTTTCGGCGACACATTGCAGGCCGTGCGCAGGCACGCCCCCGAAGATGTGCTGGCCAATCCCGGCGAAGCCGATCTCACCGCCCATGTCGACTTCGCTGCACTGGCCGCCGTCGTGCGGGCGCATGGCCTCGATGTGGAATTGGCGACGCAGGGCGACTTTCTGCTTGGCATGGGATTGCTTGAGCGAGCTGGCCAGTTGGGCAGCCAGGCAAGCCAAGAGGCACGACAAACCATTGCCGATGCCGTCGAACGCCTGGCCGGACCCGACGGCATGGGCACGCTGTTCAAAATCCTGAGAATCCTGCCGCATCAGCCAGTCTGACCCTCAGAGATCGTTACAAGCCGTCCCGCGACGCCGCCTATGGTCGCATGCCTGCTTTTGGCCAATGCAAAGTCGACGCGGCAGCACTGTCGCAATCACTCGGCCGAACTTCGCCTTGACGAAAACGCCGGCGCGGACAACAAACCCATCCATGCTGAATCAGACCAAACCGGATCCTGTTCGCTCGCCGCTGCTGGAAGCGGCCAAGCCGCGAGGTATCCGCCATGGCTATTTCACCCGTATCGGCGGCGTCTCCGGCGGCATCTATCAGGGACTTAACATCGGCACCGGGTCGGATGACGATCAGATGCTGGTCGCCGAGAACCGCCGCCGCGTCGCTGCCTGGATGGGTGTGCCGGCCAGCCATCTCCTGACCGCGCATCAGGTCCACTCGCCCGATGTCGTTATTGCCAGGGAACCCTTTCCCGGCCCGCGGCCCAAGGCCGACGCCATCGTCACCGACCGGCCGGGCATCGCCATCGGCGCCTCGACGGCCGATTGCGGCCCCGTGCTGTTCGCCGATGCGCAAGCGCGCATCATTGGCGCTGCACACGCCGGCTGGAAGGGCGCTTTCACCGGTGTGCTTGAAAACACCATTGCCGCGATGGAAAGCCTCGGCGCCCGCCGTGAGCGCATCATTGCGGTTCTCGGTCCTTCGATCGGCCCCGACAATTACGAGGTCGGGCCGGAATTCGTCGCCCGTTTCGTCGAAGCCGATGCCGAAAACATCGGCTATTTCGCGCCTTCGGCCAATCCGGCGCATGCAATGTTCGATCTCAACCTCTATACGGTCGACCGGCTGAAGAAGGCTGGCGTGACCGCGCAGGGGCTTGGCCGCTGCACCTATGCCGAGGAGGATCTCTTCTTTTCCTACCGGCGCGCGACGCATCGCAAGGAACCGGACTACGGTCGGCAGGTTTCGGCAATTGTTTTGGAGAACGGATAATGGCGCTGCATTTCGAACGGTCGGAATTTGACGCCCGGCGTGACCGGTTGATGATCGAGATGACGGAAAAGAAGCTCGATGCCGTACTGCTTTTCGCCCAGGAGAGCATGTACTGGCTAACCGGCTACGACACGTTCGGCTTCTGTTTCTTCCAGTGCCTGGTTGTGAAGGCTGACGGCTCGATGGTGCTGCTCACCCGCTCGGCCGATTTGCGCCAGGCGCGCCACACATCGATCATCGACAACATCGTGCTGTGGACCGACCGCGACGGCGCCAACCCGGCGGTCGACCTGCGCAACCTGCTCAACGACCTCAATCTCCTCGGCGCCCGCATCGGCGTCGAATACGACACCCATGGCCTGACCGCCTTCAATGGCCGCCGCGTCGACGAGCAGCTGCAGACCTTCGGCCAGATCGCCGACGCCTCCGGTATTGTCGGCCGTCTGCGCCTGTTCAAGAGCCCGGCTGAAATCGCCAAGGCCGAAAAGGCCGCCAACCTTTCCGACGACGCGCTCGACGCGGCCCTGCCGCTGATCAAGCAGGGCGGCGACGAAGCGCTGATCCTTGCCGCCATGCAGGGCGCGGTGTTTGCCGGCGGCGGCGACTATCCGGCCAATGAATTCATCATCGGCTCGGGCATCGACGCGCTGCTCTGCCGCTACAAGGCCGGGCGCCGCAAGCTGACCAAGAACGATCAGCTGACGCTCGAATGGGCCGGCGTGTTCCATCACTATCACGCGCCGATGATGCGCACCGTGCTGACCGGCAAGGCGTCGAAGCGCCATCAGGAGCTGTTCGACGCCGCCCGCGCGGCTCTTCTGGCGGTCGAGAAGGCGATGACGCCCGGCAACACCTTCGGCGACGTCTTCGACGCGCATGCCCGCACGCTGGAGGCGCACAGCCTGACCAAGCATCGGTTGAACGCCTGCGGCTATTCCGTCGGCGCCCGCTTCACCCCGTCCTGGATGGATATGCCGATGTTCTACCAGGGCAATCCCGAGCCGATCGCGCCCAACATGACATTGTTCGCGCACATGATCATCATGGACTCCGAAACCGAGACGGCGATGACGCTTGGCCGCACCTACCTGACCACCGAATCCCAGCCGAAGCCGCTTTCACGCCATGATCTCGACTTGATCGTACAGTGAATCCATAATGGTTGGTCCACGCGGGGGCGTTCGCGACTAAGGAGTTTTCGGGCAGATGAGACGATCGCATGTGACGACCGTGTCATTGCTCGCAGCGCTTGTGCTGGCCGCTTGCACCAATGCCAAGGACGTCCTTGAGCCGTCCGCCATCACGCCGCCGGCAGCCTCGGCCCAACCGGCTCAGCCCTTGGCTGCCCCGGGCATCGCGCCCGCCGCCACACCAGCGCCGGCCGTCGGCGCCACGACACCCGCCAACCCCGCGCAGAGCGCCGCCGCTTGGTCGAAGACCCGGCTGCAGATCGCACCGATCGTCGGCGCCTCCGTGGAAGCGGCAACGCCGCTGACGGCCGAACTGCAGACACGCGCCAAGCAGCGCGGCATCACCCTTGCCGGCAGCGCCGACCAGGCCGCCACCCATGTGCTGAAGGGCTACTTCTCGACGATGACGGAAGGCAAGGATACCACCGTTATCTATGTCTGGGACGTCTATGACCCCGCTGGCAACCGGCTACACCGCATCAATGGCCAGCAGAAGGCGCCCTCGGTCAATGCCGCCGAAGGCTGGCCCGCGGTTGCACCCGCTACCATGCAGGCGATCGCCGACCAGACGATCGACCAGTTCGCGGCCTGGCTCGGCGGCAGCGCCGGCTGATCCGCCTGTTACCGGCTTCCGTTCACTGTTGACGTTTTTGAGATTAGCCGGCGGATTCCCGTCAACGAGGCTTGCAATACCGGCACGGCTCGCTACAAGCCCGATTAAGAGGACCTCCCCATCCTTCGCCAGGAACGGTGCATGAAGCTTTTCGCGGGCAATTCCAACCGGGTGCTGGCCGAAGCGGTCGCCCGCTATCTCAATGTCCCGCTGGGCAAGGCCAGCGTCAGACGCTTCGCCGATCAGGAAATCTTCGTCGAAATCCAGGAAAACGTGCGCGGCGAGGATGTCTTCATCCTGCAGTCGACCTCGTTCCCGACCAACGATCATCTGATGGAACTGCTCATCATGATCGATGCCTTCATGCGCTCCTCGGCCAAGCGCATCACCGCGGTCATCCCCTATTTCGGTTACGCCAGGCAGGATCGCCGGGCCTCGGGCCGCACACCGATCTCGGCCAAGCTGGTCGCCAACATGATCACCCGCGCTGGCGTCGACCGCGTTTTGACGCTCGACCTCCATGCCGGCCAGATCCAGGGTTTTTTCGACATTCCGACCGACAATCTGTTCTCGGTGCCGGTGATGGCCCGCGACGTGAAGGCAAAATACAAACAGCTTGCCAATGTCGTCGTCGTCTCGCCCGATATTGGCGGCGTGGTGCGCGCCCGCGCGCTCGCCAAACGCTTCGACGCACAACTGGCCATCGTCGACAAGCGCCGCGAACGTCCCGGTGAATCCGAAGTGATGAACATCATCGGCGCGGTCGCCGGCAAGGATTGCCTGCTGATCGACGACATCGTCGATTCCGGCGGCACGCTGTGCAACGCCGCCGATGCGCTGCTCGCCAACGGCGCTACCAGCGTCACCGCCTATATCACCCACGGCGTGCTGTCGGGCGGTGCGGTCGCCCGGATCAGCGGCTCGAAGCTGCAGGAACTGGTGATCACCGATTCCATCCAGCCGACGCAAGGCGTGCTCGACGCCCCGAATATCCGCGTCATCTCCATCGCCGACCTGATGGGCGAGGCGATTTCGCGCACAGCGACCGAAGAGTCCGTGTCGAGCCTGTTCGATTAATCCATGTTGCCCAAAAGCGTGCCCACGGGCCTGGCTCGGGGGTAATCTCCTTTTTGGAATCTGCCCCAAACCGTCGTGAAAGGAGCCAGCTGATGCGCAATCGAATCAAGGCTGCAGGCATCGCAGGAATGCTTCTCGCAATCGGCATCGCCAGCGCGGCCTATGCGCCGACAATCGCTCCGGTTTCGACCGCGCAGGCGCAAACGGAATATCTTCCCACCGAAAAGGATTTCATCGGCAAATGGAGCATCGCAGGGTCCGCAATCCGGCCACCGCGTGATCTGAAAGAGCCGGCGAAGCCCGACCAGGAAGCGTCTGCGACCGAATTTCAGCAGACTGTGACCGCCTTTTATGGCGCCTTCGACTATCTGGAGATCACGGCGGACGGCCGCTACAATTTTCACCAACCGGGTGACCCGGCATCGGGGCCTTGCGTCTGGTGCGGGACATGGTCGTTCAAGAACGATTCCCTGTGGCTCGAACTGGACACGGCGCCCAGGCTCGACATCTACGCCGAGGGCGGCGACATGCAGATGACCTACACGGCCGAGCCTGAAGAGACGTCACGATACAAATGGCTTGTTTTCAGCTGGACCAAGGCTGATTGAACTGAGGGGTGAGGCGTTCTCGCGCACGCCAACCGAAGCATCGGTGTCAAGCCCGATCTCCTGAGGCGGGCAGTCAGTCCATGGTTGCATTGTGCGAGGAGTTCACCATGGCCATACTGCCCCTCCAATCAACGGAGGAGTAGCAGATGCGGCGTAGGACTTTGCTCGGGCTCGCGGTTTCCATCGCAGCCACCCTTTCAGCACCAGCGGCCTGGGCCGCCGATTTTCCGGACCGGACCATCACCATGGTTGTCCCCTTTTCCGCCGGTGGCTCGACGGATCTGGTCGCGCGCCTGGTCGCCAACAAGATGTCCGAAAAGCTGGGCCAGCAGATTGTCGTCGAAAATGTCGGCGGCGCCGGGGGCAGCATCGGCGCTGCCCAGGTCGCCCGAGCCGAACCGGACGGCTACACGATCCTGATGGGCACGGTCGCAACCCACGCGCTCAACCCGCTGATCCTGAAGACAAAGCCCTACGACGCGGAGAAGGATTTTGCGCCGATATCGTTGCTCGTGCTGGTGCCAAACGTCCTGGTCGTAAACCCTGAATTCCCCGCCAAGGACGTCAAGGAACTGATCGAGATGCTGAAGAAGGACCCGGACAAATATGCCTACGCCTCATCAGGCAATGGCACCCCGCTGCATCTCTCCGGCGAGCTTTTCAAGACGATGGCCGGCGTCAGTATGCAGCACATTCCCTACAAGGGCGCCGGACCGGCCTTGAACGACGTTATCGGCAATCAGGTGCCGATGATGTTCGACAACCTCCCCTCTTCATCGGGCCATATCAAGAGCGGGACGCTGAGAGCGCTTGGCGTCACCACCAAGGAGCGCGTTCCCTCCTTCCCCGACATACCGGCCATTGCCGAAACCATTCCCGGCTATGAAACCTACAGCTGGAACGCTCTGTTCGCGCCCGCAGGCACGCCGCCGGAGGTCGTCGCCGTTCTTCAGAAGGCGGCAGTTGAAGCCCTGAAAGACCCTGATGTGATCGCCCGCATGGCCCAGTTCAGCGCCTCGATCGTGGCCTCCACCCCGGAAGAGCTTGGAGTGCATGTGAAGGCCGAACTCGCCAAATGGGAACCGATCGTCAAGGCCAGCGGCGTTCAGCTGGACTAGGGCCTACGGCAAAGTACTGCGGGCTTTTCCTGGCGCTACGGCGCCGGGGCCTCAAGTCGAGGCTGAGCCCGCCGAATGCCTTCGTCGCGGGCGCCGCGCATATAGCCGCGCGGCGAGGCGCCGAGCATGCGCTTGAACATGGTTATGAATGCCGGCACGCTGTCATAACCGAGGTCGAGCGCCACCCTGGTGATCGGCTCGCCATCGGCGAGCCTGGGCAGGGCCGCAAACAGGCAGGCCTGCTGGCGCCAAGTCGACAAGGACAGTCCGGTCTGGCGCTGGAAGGCGCGGGTGAACGAACGGCGGCTCATGCCTGCGGCATCCGCCCACTCGTCGATCGTGGCGTGCGGCGAAGGTGCCGCGACAAAGCGTCGGCAGAGCGCCGCCAGCTTCGGGTCGGACGGGAACGGCAGCCCGAGCGGCCGTTCCGGCAAGGTCGGGATCTCGTGCAGCAACAGGTTCATGATCAGCCCGCCGCGGCCTTCCAGTTCGCCGCCTTGCGGCAGCTTTTCCGATTCGACGATCAGGCTGTGCATCAGCTCGGTGATGCCGACGACGCGCAAACCTTCCGGCAGGCCGGGGATAGCGCCCGGCATGACATAGACCGAGCGCATCGAGACATCGCCCAGCATTTCGACAGAATGCTCGGTGCCGGCCGGTATCCACATTGCGTGGTCGGGCGGCACCATCCAGCGCCCGTACCTGGTCGTCACCAGCACGACACCGACCAGCGCATGCAGCAGCTGGCTGCGGCTGTGGCGGTGTTGCGGCACGAGGTAACCGTCGGGATATTCGGTCGGCAAAGCCACCGCCGGCCCGGAAACCTCCTCCAGCCACTGCCAGCGGCTTTCGTGCAATCGGCCGAGATCGGCATTGCCGGCGCGGAAGATGTCCCTGCCATGTGGCATCGGCTATGGCCCACTTGCGAAACTATTGGACCAAACCACGAAAGAAGTCGCCTCGCAAGCGGCTTATAAGGCAGCCATCCCCAAGGCGCTCCGCAGGGGCGTCGCCCAAGCGCTTCAGACGAGCGTCCTTAAGGCGGTCTGCGGGAGCGGCCGCCAAGCCTGCCCGCGGGCAAACACCCGCCAAAAAGACCTCGGAGCCTGCCTTGACCGATACGACAGCCACCAGCATTGCACCGCAGCCAAGCGCCAGCCTCCCTTCAGCCCAGGCGACCGCCTTCACCGTCATTCTGGCGGTGAGCTTTTGCCACGGCATCAACGACATCATGCAATCGCTGCTGCCGGCGATCTATCCGCTGCTGAAAGAGAATTACGGTCTCGATTTCTGGCAGATCGGTCTTCTGACCTTCACCTTCCAGGTCACGGCGTCGCTGCTGCAGCCGGTCATCGGCATGATCACCGACAAGCGGCCAATGCCCTATTCGCTGCCCTACGGCATGGCGTCCTCGCTGATTGGCCTGATCGTTCTGGCCTATGCCGGCCACTATGCGCTGCTTCTGGTCGGCGCCTCGCTGATCGGCATCGGCTCGGCGATCTTCCATCCGGAATCCTCGCGCATTGCCCGCTTTGCCTCCGGCGGCCGCTTTGGCCTGGCGCAATCTTTGTTCCAGGTCGGCGGCAATTTCGGCCAGTCGATGGGGCCGCTGCTCGCTGCCTTCATCGTTGTGCCCTTCGGCCAGACCAGCATTTCATGGTTCGCTGTCGGGTCTCTGATCGGCATCATCGTTTTGTCGCGGGTCGGCGGCTGGTACAGCCGGATGCGCGCCGCGCAGGGCAATCGCAAGGCGGCAAACTTCGTCTCCCCCTTCCCGCGCAAGAAAGTGATGGGTGCGCTCATCGTCCTGACGTTGCTGGTGCTGACCAAGAATGCCTACATCGCCTCGCTCTCCAGCTACTACACCTTCTATTCCATCCATAAGTTCGGCGTGTCGGTGCAGATGAGCCAGGTCATGCTGTTCCTGTTCCTCGGCGCCTCGGCGCTGGGCATCCTGCTCGGCGGACCGTTCGGCGACCGCTACGGCCAGAAGGCGATGATCTGGTTCTCGATCGTCGGCGTGCTGCCGTTCACGCTGGCGCTGCCCTACGCCAATTTCGAATGGACGATGGTGCTGACGGTGCTGATCGGCCTGATCCTGTCCTCGGCCTTCTCCAACATCGTCGTGTTTGCGCAGGAGTTGGTGCCGGGACGTGTCGGCACCATCGCCGGGATCTTCTTCGGCTTCGCCTTCGGCATGGGCGGCATTGCAGCCGCCGTGCTCGGCGTCGTCGCCGACATGAAGGGCATCGATTTCGTCTTCCAGATCTGCTCGTATCTGCCGCTGCTCGGCCTGCTGACGGTGTTCCTGCCCAACATGAAGGAAGCCAGGAAGGCGCAAGCGGCGGCCAGATAAAACCGGTCGATTTTGCGGATTTGACGCAGGGCGCGGCATTGCTGCGCCCTCTGTGATTCTTTCACCATGCGCTGGTTGAAAAGCCTGCTAGAGATAGTCATCAACGAAGGCTTGGGGCCTTCGACGTCTCTGGGGGATGACATGCGCAAGATCGTATTGGCCGTATTGGGTGTGCTTCTTGTTACCTTGCCGGCGACGGCACGCATCGTTCCCTTTCCGCCGGGTTTCAAGACGCAGTCCGTCGAAACCAACGGCACCAAACTCTATGTGCGCGTTGGCGGCAAGGGTCCCGCCGTCGTGCTGCTGCACGGCTTTGCCGATACCGGAGACATGTGGGGCGCCGCGGCCATCGCCCTCGCAAAGGACCACACCGTCATCGTGCCGGACCTGCGCGGCATGGGTCTGTCGGCCCACCCGGAAGCGGGCTACGCCAAGAAGAACCAGGCCGTCGACATCGCCGGCGTGTTGGATGCCCTGAAGATCGACAAGGCAGATCTCGTCACCCACGACATCGGCAACATGGTCGGCTATGCGCTCGCCGCTCAGTATCCCAAGCGCATCACCAAATGGGTTATCATCGACGCGCCGCTGCCCGGCATAGGCGACTGGGAAAAGATCAAGCAAAGCCCGCTGCTTTGGCACTTCAACTTCCGCGGCCCTGATATGGAGCGGCTGGTCGCGGGGCGCGAGCGCATCTATCTCGACCGCTTCTACAACGAGTTGTCGGCTGACCCCAAGAAGATCGACGAGGCGACGCGCAGGCACTACGCCAAACTCTATGCCCGCCCGCATGCGATGCATGACGCCTTCGAGCAGTTCAAGGCGTTTGACCAGGACGCGATCGACAACCAGGCGATGCTCGCCGCCGGCGGCAAACTGACCATGCCGGTACTGGCTGTCGGCGGTGAAAAATCCGCTGGCACTACGCAGGCCGATCTCCTGCGGCTTGTTGCGACCGATGTCACGGGCGGCATCGTGCCCGCTTCCGGACACTGGATCATGGAGGAAAACCCCGACGACACCGTCAAACTGATCACTGGTTTTCTCGATAAATAGGCACTGTCCCGCTGACATTTCGACGAAAGCAAATGCACCCGCCCGGCGGCGGGTGCCTTGCCTATCCAACTGGACGATGTCTATTCAACTGAACGATTCTAGGCCTTGAAGAACGCCAGCAGGTCGACATTGATGACATCGGCATGGGTCGTCGCCATGCCGTGCGGGAAGCCCTTGTAGACCTTGAGCTCGCCCTTTTTGAGCAGCTTGACAGCCAGCAGCGCGGAGTCGGCGATCGGAACGATCTGGTCGTCGTCGCCATGCATCACCAGCACCGGCACGTCGATGGCCTTCAGATCGTCGGTGAAGTCGGTTTCCGAGAACGCCTTGATGCAATCGTAATGCGCCTTGGTGCCGCCCATCATGCCCTGGCGCCACCAATTCTCGACGACAGCCTGCGACACCTGGGCGCCGGGGCGGTTGAAGCCGTAGAACGGGCCGGCCGCAATATCGTGGAAAAACTGGGCGCGGTTGGCTGCCTGGGCGGAGCGGAAACCATCGAACACCTCGATCGGCAGGCCACCCGGATTGGCCGCCGTCTTCAGCATGATCGGCGGCACCGCGCCGAGCAGTGCGGCCTTGGCGACACGGCCACCGGAACCGTACTTCGCGACATAGCGGGCCACTTCGCCGCCACCGGTGGAATGGCCGACATGGATCGCGTCCTTGAGGTCGAGATGCGCCGCAAGCTCCGCGACATCAGCGGCGTAGGTGTCCATCTCGTTGCCGGTATCGGTCTGGGTGGAGCGGCCATGGCCGCGCCGGTCATGGGCAATGACGCGATAGCCCTTGGACAGGAAGAACAGCATCTGGGCGTCCCAGTCGTCGCTGCTCAGCGGCCAGCCGTGATGGAAGACGATGGGTTGTCCCGTTCCCCAATCCTTGTAGAAAATTTCGGTGCCGTCCTTGGTGGTGATCGTGCTGCTGCCGGGCTTGGTCATCTCGCTCTCCATTGATTGCTTCCGCGATAATCAATATCGCGATAACCATACGACTAGCGCAGGTCCAAATCCTTGTCTACAGAAAATATGTATCGCGATATCATTTTTCGTGGTACATATTGATGTGCTCAGTCGGCAAAGGAATGCCTCGTGCCTCTCCCGTTGGACAACCAGCTCTGCTTCACGCTTTACGCCACCAGCATGGCAATCAATCGCACCTACAAGCCCATGCTGGACGAGATGGGCATCACCTATCCGCAATATCTCGTGCTGAACGCACTTGCCGAAGCCGGCGGGATGTCGGTCGGCTCGATTGCGCACAGGCTCGCTTTGGAATCGAGCACCATCACGCCGCTGGTGAAGCGCATGGAACAGGCCGGTCTCGTCACCCGCCAGCGCAGCCAGACGGACGAGCGCCAAGTGCAGGTCGACCTGACGCCTGCCGGCCGCGCGCTGCTCGTCCAGTGCAACTGCCTCAACGAAACCCTGATCGAACGCTCGGGCATGACGATGGCTGATCTCGATGCCTTGAATCGGCGGATCCAGGCGCTGCGCGAAGCGTTGAGCAGCAAGCCGGACTAGCTGCCCTACAAACACGCCAGGCTTAATCCTTGCCGGCCAGCCAGCGCACGACGTTGCCCATCAGCTTGCCGTAGAGCGGCCAGCCGAGAAAGTCCTGCGACAGCCAGTGCGGGCCGATATCCGTCGCCCAGGCGACAGTGCGGCCGTGGCCAACGCTGCGAGCAGCAAGCAGCGGCCAGTCCGTGCCGCGATACTGGCAGGTCGCCAGAAGCTGGGACGAGCCGTCGCGCCTGAAATCGAGTTTGTTCATGCCGAGGATCGGCGGCAACGGACCCGCGACACCGGCAAGGATCGGATGCGACGCCTGAAGGATCGACGGCTGCAGGCCTTGCGGCACTTCCAGCCCGTCCGAGAATGGCAGGCAGCGCACGGGCAGCACGTCCTCGACCGGGGTGTCGTGGAAACGCGCCGTGCCGAACAGGCCTTGGAACCCCATATAGCCGCCGGCCAGCATCAGCCCGCCGCCGCCTTCGACATAGGCCTTGAGGACGTCGAGGCGGTTGACGCCGATGCGCCCGGCGCGGGCCTCCGGCGTGACCAGCAAGGTCAGCGCGCCGACATCGGAGATCACCACCGCCTGGTATTCGGCCAGCGCGTCGAGGTCATACGGAAATTCGGCCGCACAGCGATCGCCACCGATCTGCGTCACCGCTATGCGCTCTGCGGCAAGGGCGGCATTGAAGGCCGTCGCGCCATTCACCCATGTCGCACTTGTCAGAACGTCGCCGCCGGCAGCGACCGACGTCGTCGCCGCGAAGGTCTCGCCTGCCAGCAAGAGTTTCATCGTCGCCCTCACGCTTTTCGACTGACAATTGAACGAGCGGGCGCCGGCTTGAACCGGCGCCCGCCGGGCCTTGGGAGGCTTAGAACTTAAACTCGGCCAGGTTTTCCGGCGTCACGATCTTGGCCGGGCCAAGGATCAGTTCGCCGCTGGCGCCGATCGTGTACTCGCCGAGCCTGCCTGCCGTGAACTTCTCACCTTCCTTGCCGGTGATCTTGCACTGCGCCAGCGCCTGGGCCGCCTGATAGGTCAGGTAGCCGAGATCGGTGACATTCCACCAGATATCCTGGGCAGCGCCATCCTTGATGTATTTCGAAATCAAAGTGGCCGGCGCAAGGCCGGTCAGCTTGACCTTGCCGATCATGCCGGCTTCCTCGAGTGCGCGCGCGGCCGCCGGAAGGCCTATGCCTGCCGGCACGATGATCACCTTGAGATCCGGAAACGCCTGCACCAGCGCCAAGGCCTGCTGCTGGTTGACCTGCTCGCTCTCTTCGCCATAGGCGACCTGCACCAGTTTCATCTTGGCGTATTTCGGCTCTGCCGCCATCTTCGCCTTCATGAAGTCGATCCAGGCGTTCTGGTTGGTCGCCGTCGGCGTCGACGACAGGATGGCGAACTCGCCTTCGCCGCCGCTGAGGTTGAATGCGCTTTCCAGCATCATTTCGGCCAGACTGTCGCCCTTCACCTGGTTCACGAACACCGCGCGCGCATCGGCCGCGACGTCGGAATCGTACGAGATCACCCGGACGCCTTGCTGAACGGCGCGCTTCAGCGCAGGCGCAACGGCATTGGCGTCGTTGCCGGCGATAGCGATGACGCCGACCTTCTGCGACACAAGGCTGTTGATGAATTCGATCTGTGCCTCGGCCGTCGCCTGCGACGGGGCGACCTGGGTGGCGGTGCCGCCAATTTCCTTCGCAGCCTCCTCGGCGCCGCCGAAAGCCACCTTGAAGTAGGGATCGGTGTCGAGCTTGGGCAGGAAGCCGACGATCACCGGTTCCTTGGCGCATTCCTGGCTGTAGGCCAGCGAGGCCGGCGCAAGCAGAACCGCGGATGCGAGCAGGGCTATTCTAAACGCTTTCATTGTGTCTCCTCCGTCAGAATTCGGGCTTGAAGAAAGGGGCCCGAGATCACCCCTTGGTTTCGCGCAGGACGCGCGATCTTGACAGCCGCTCCTCCAGGGAGCGCCAGTAATTGCCGACCAGCAGCGAGCCGATCAGAAGCAGGCCGATGATCATGCCTTGAGCGTCGCCGCCGATCTGGTTGAGCGCCAGCACATTTCGGATGATGGCGATCAACAGCAGCGCCAGCATGACCCCCGTGAGCCGCCCCTTACCACCGAAGACGCTGACGCCGCCGAGCAGCACGATGGTGATGACATCGAGCTCCATGCCGAGCGCATTGTTGGCGCGGGCATTGGAAAGGCGCGCGGTATAGACGATGCCGGCGATGGCTGCGACCATGCCCGAAACGACGAACAGCTTCAGCACCATTTTGCGCGTATCGATGCCGGAATAACGCGCCACTTCGGGGCTGCCGCCGAGCGCATAGATGCGCTTGCCGGTCGGCGTCTTCTGCAGCACCACCGCGAAGATCGGCGCCAGCAGCAGGAACGGCACGATGGTCCACGGGATTTGTGTGCCCGGCAGATTGCTGATGCCGAAATCGACAACCGCCGGCGGCAATATGTTGACCGAACCGGTGCCGAGCAGGATGTAGCCAATGCCCCGATACAGCGCCATGGTGCCGAGCGTCACCACCAGCGACTGCAGCCCCAGCCCTGAAACCAGATAGCCATTGAAGGCGCCGAGCAGGCCGCCGAAGACCAGCGTCAGCGGAATGGCCGCCAGCGTCGGCACGCCGCCCTGGACGAGCAGGCCAAACACCACGGATGTCAGCGCCAGCACAGAGGCGATCGACAGATCGATCTCGCGGGTGATGATGAGCAGCGTCATCGGCAGGATCAGCAACGCCTTTTCCGAGGCGCTCGCCGCCAGTTGAGAAAGGTTAAAGCCGGAAACGAAATTCGGCACGAAGACCGCCGCATAGATAAAGACGGCGAGGCAGGCGGTCGCCAGCAGCAGATCCCAGAAGTCGATCGAGCGGATAAACTTTCTCATCTCGCCCTCGCCTGTCTTGCCTGTTCGGCACGCCGCACGATGAAGGTGTCGATGCCGATGGCAACCAGGATCACCAGGCCATAGACGCCCTGCAACCAGAGCGGGTCGACACGCACCAGCGTCAGCCCGTTCTTGATGACCAAGAGCGTGAGCGCGCCGAGAATGATGCCGAGCAGCGTGCCCGAACCGCCACGGATGGCGACGCCGCCGACCACGGCGGAGGCGATCACGGTGAGCTCGAAGCCGAGCGCGACGCGGGCATCGATGGTGGCATAGCGCGATGCCCACAGCGCCCCGCACAGGCCGCCGAGCAGGCCGGCCATGCCGAAGGCCAGCAGGATGCGCCGGTCGACCGCGATGCCGATCAGCCGTGCGCCGTCGGGATTGGAGCCGGTGGCAAACAGCTCGCGCCCGGTTGCGGTGCGATAGAGCAGCACATAGCCGGCGCACAGGATGACAATAGCGATGATGACGATCAGCGGCACGCCTGCGATCTTCAGCCCGGTCATGTCGAGCCAGGCTTGCGTGACTTCGTCGGCGCTGACCTGGTCGCCCGCGGCCCAGATCGAGTTGAAACCGCGGAAGATCGACATCGAAGCCAGCGTAACGACGATGGCCGGGATCTTTCCCCTGGTAACGACAAGGCCGTTGAGCAGTCCGGCAAAGCCGCCGACCGCGCAGGCGGTGATCAGGCCGATGCCGATGTCCAATCCGGGATAGGCCTGAACCATGCTGGCCGCCATATAGGCGGAGAGGCCGATCACAGCTGCGATCGACAGGTCGATGTTGCGGGTGATCAGCACCAGCATCTGCGCCAGTGCAGCGACAATCAGCAAGGCCGCGTCCATCGACACAGCGGTGAGGTTCGCCGCGCTCACCATGCGCGGGTTGATGATGGTGACCGGAATGGCGACGGCGAGCATCGCCGCAAGCAGGCCGAATTCCCGCCGCTTCAGAAAATCGAACGGTCCTTTTGCCTTTTCCTCCTCGGCGGCGCGTTCTATCTGCGCTGGCTGGCCGGCACGTTCATCGGTCCTGGTCGCCGCTTCCAGTACCTTTTCCTGCGTGGCTTGTCCGCGCGAAAACTCAGCAGTCTGGCGGCCTTCGCGCAGCACGATAATGCGGTCGCACATGCCGATCAGCTCGGGCATCTCTGACGAGATCAGCAGGATCGCCATGCCTTGCGCGGCAAGGTCAGCGATCATTGCATGCACTTCCGCCTTGGTACCGACATCGATGCCTTGCGTCGGCTCGTCGAGGATGAGCACGCGCGGCTCGGTGCGCAGCCATTTGGCCAGCACCACCTTCTGCTGGTTGCCGCCGGATAACTCTTTCACCGGCTGCCCATAACCGGAAAAGCGCAGCTTCATGCGCTTCAGCCAGTCCGCCACCAGACCGATGGCGCGGTCGGTGCCGTAGAGACCGCGTTGTGCGGCCTTGTCGAGAACAGGTAGCACCGCATTGTCGAGGATGGAGAAATCCATCACTAGGCTCTGGCCCATGCGATCTTCCGACACATAGGCGATGCGCGCATCCATGGCGTCGCGCGCCGAGGCGAACTGCACGGGCTTGCCGTCGATCAGGATTTCGCCGGCGTCGGGCCGGTCGATACCGAACAGCACGCGCGCAATCTCGGTGCGTCCGCTGCCGACCAGGCCGCCAAGCCCCAGCACCTCGCCGGCGTGAAGCTTGAGGTCGATACCGGCAAACCCGCCGGCGCGCGAAAGTCCCTTCGCCTCCAGCACCAGCGCGCCTGAGGCATGGCGCCGTTCGGGATAGAGGTCGGTGACTTCACGCCCGACCATCATGCTGATGGCGGCAGCGCGGCCAAGCTCGGCTTTCGGCTTGACGCCGATCAGGCGCCCGTCGCGCAGCACGGCGATACGGTCGGCGATGCGGAAGATTTCATCCATGCGGTGGCCGACGAACATCATCGCCACGCCATGCAGCCTGAGATCGGCAACGACGGAAAACAGCCGCTCGACCTCGCGCTGTGACAGCGCCGCCGTGGGCTCGTCCATGATCAGCACGCGGGCATCCAGCGACAGCGCGCGGGCGATCTCGACCAGTTGTTGTTCAGAGGTACGCAGTGTTCCCAGCCGCGTTGCCGCCGGCACGTCGAGCCCGACGGAAGCCAGCACCTTGCGGGCGCCGGCCAGCATGGCGGCATTGTCGATGCCGCCAAAGCGGTCGCGCGGCATGTGGCCGAGATAGATGTTCTCCGCCACCGACAGATCGGGAAACAGGCCAGGATGCTGGTGCATGACCGCAATGCCGGCCGCCTGCGCGTCATGCGGCGAATGGAAGACGGCTGATTTGCCGTCAACCTCGACATGACCGCTGGTGGGAGAATGCACACCGGCCAGAAGCTTCACGCAGGTGCTCTTGCCGGCGCCGTTTTCGCCAAGCAGCGCCAGCACCTCGCCGGAGCGCAATTCGAAGGAGGCGTCCTTGAGCGCAATGGTGCCGCCGAAAGCCTTCGTCGCCTGAACCAGGGCAACAGGAACAGCCCGCACCACCGCAGCGTCGGCTTCGCTTTGTGTGCCCGAGTGCAGCACGTCTCCTCCCTGACTAGTTATTTTTTCAATTTGCTATATTAAATAGCCCAAAGGCGCAACGGCAAAATTGACTTCCATGGTTCCGACGCGCACTGTCGCCGCCAACATAGGCACCGCAGGGTGCGCTCGGCCGCAGGTGGTTTGCGGGCTTCGCGCCGGGAACGGGACATTTGGGGAGTGTGCGGGTTTTGTCAGGGAAAGGCAGCAATTCTGTCAAAGTTCGGCACTATAATGAGCGTTTCGTGCTCGACGCCATCCGTCGCCTCAAGGAAGCCTCCAAGTCCGATCTGGCGCGCGCGGCAAGCCTGACGCCGGCGGCCGTCGCTGCCATCGTCGACGGCCTGGAATCTTCCGGATTCGTAAAGCAAGTGGGAAAAAGGTTCGGGCAGCGCGGTTCGCCCTCCACGCTGTACCGGCTGACGCCGGAGCGCATCTACAGCGTCGGCATCAAGATCGGCCGGCGTGCGCTTGAAGCCGTTCTGGTCGACTTCGCCGGTGAAATCCGCGCAAGAGAGTCGCACGAATACCGCTTCCCCGATCCTGATTTGGTGCTGAAGGCCGGCAACATGGCGCTGGCCACCTTCGAAAAGCTGGTGGATGGGCTTGGCGATGCCAGCATCGTCGGCGTCGGCATTGCCTCACCCTATTTCCTCGGCGGCTGGAGCGAGGAACTCGGCTTTCCCGACGATCTCGGCAGCCGCTGGGAGGCGATCGACCTGACGACATGCTTTGCCACGCCGGCGAAGACGCCGGTGTTCGTGGAAAACGACGCCACGTCGGCGGCGCTGGCCGAACTTGTCCAGGGCGCCGGCGCCCGCTTTCGCGATTTCATGCACATCTCGATCGACACTTTTGTCGGCGGCGGCCTGGTGCAAGGCGGCAGGGTCCATACCGGGCCGCATGGCAACAGCGCTGCCCTCGGACCCTTGCCGGTCTCGCCCTCAAGCCTCGATTCGGTGGCGGCGAAGCCTGCGCGCTACCAGAGCCTGCTGCATCGCGCCTCGATCTATGTGCTGGTCAATCACCTGAGGTCGCGCGGCGTGGTGATCAATCGTGTGCGGGAACTCGATCCGTTGCCAGCCGAAGCGCGCGTGCCGCTGTTCGAATGGATCGACGATTGTGCGAGCGCGCTGGTCGAGGCGATCATCGCCATCACCTCCATCATCGACATCGAGGCCATCGTTCTCGACTCGATCCTGCCCAGGCTGATCCATCTCGAACTGCTGGCAAGGGTGCAGACCCAGTTCAACCAGGCCAGCGCAATCGGCATCGTCGCGCCGGAGATCGTGTCGGGGCAATTCGGCCCTGAGGCCTCCTCGATCGGCGCTGCCATGCTGCCGTTCTCGGCGCTGCTGGCGCCCGACAGCGGCGTGCTGATGATCGGCAAGGACCGGACTAAACTGCTGAGCGCGCTGTCCACGCTGGGTGGCGCCAAGGGAAACGGATCAAATCCGCCCACCGACCTGCCGGCCTGAGCGCAATGCGGCGCGCCCAACGCAGGCATCGGCCGCCCTTGCCCGCCATGGCTTGCACGCCTGCCCGCCTTCCGCTATAGAGCCGCCACCCGCGTAGACACCCTTGGAGGCAACGCGGCGGAAGGCTGCCTTCCCTTGTGATCCCGAACAAAGCTCCGCGTATGCGGTTTCTGGCATTCGGACATCCAGGCCTGGCGGCTTTCGACGTTTACGGTCCAGGCACACTGCCACCGCAAACGCTCCATAAAACGCGAAAGGAAGTGCCATGAGCCACGATACTTACGAGCTCAAGGCCGAAGCGCGCGAACAGGTCGGTAAGGGGTCCGCCCGTGCAGTTCGCCGCAACGGTAAAGTGCCTGCAGTTATTTACGGCGACAGACAGCCTCCCCTGGCGATTGCGCTGAACTACAAGGACGTCTTCTACAAAATCCATGGCGGCGGGTTTTTGACCACGATCGCCACGATCGATGTCGACGGCAAGAAAATCCAGGTTCTGCCCAAGGATTTCCAGCTCGACCCGGTCAAGGATTTCCCGGTCCATGTCGACTTCCTGCGCATCGGCAAGGACACCGAGGTCAACGTCGACGTGCCCGTGCACTTCATCAATGAAGACAAGTCGCCCGGCATCAAACGCGGCGGCGTGCTCAACATCGTGCGTCACGAAGTCGAGTTCCACTGCCCGGCCAATGCGATCCCGGAATTCATCACCGTCGATCTCACCGGCGCCGACATTGGCGATTCGATCCACATCTCGGCGGTTACATTGCCGGCCGGCGTCAAGCCGGTGATCTCCGATCGCGACTTCACCATCGCGACCATTGCCGGCTCCTCGGCGATGAAGCCGGAGACGGAAGAGACGGCGGAAGCGGCAGCCCCCGAAGCGGCGGCTCCTGCTGCCGAAGAGAAGTAATTTTCGAGCCCGGAGCAGACGATGCTTGTTTTTGCAGGCCTCGGCAATCCGGGCGCGAAATACGCCGATAACCGGCACAATGTCGGCTTCATGGCGGCGGACGCAATTGCCCGCCGCCATTCGTTTTCGCCCTGGTCGAAGAAGTTCCAGGGCCTGATCGCCGAAGGCACGATTGCCGGCGAAAAGATTCTTCTGATCAAGCCGCAGACCTTCATGAACCTGTCGGGACAGCCGGTCGGCGAAGCCCTGCGCTTCTACAAGCTCGGCCCCGAGGCGCTGACCGTCTTCTACGACGAGATCGACCTGCCGGCCGGCAAATTGCGGGTCAAAGTCGGCGGCGGCGCCGGCGGCCACAACGGCATCCGCTCGCTCGACCAGCATGTCGGCAAGAATTTTCGACGCGTGCGCATCGGCGTCGGACACCCCGGCGTCCGGGAAATGGTGCAGTCCCATGTTCTCGGCGACTTCGCCAAGGCCGATCGCGAGTGGCTGGACGTGCTGCTCGACACCATCGCCGACGATGCCGGGCTGCTGGCCAAGGGCGACGACAGTTCCTTCATGAACCGCATTACTCTGGCCCTGCGTGACAAGCTGGTGCCGACCAGCGACGACGACCGGCCGCCGCCCAAGGCGCCGAAGGCTGAAGGTCCAAAGGCTCAAAGCCACATCCGCCAGGCACGGCCACAGCAGGCGCCGGCCAAGCTGCCGGAAAGCGGCCCTATGGCCGCCATGCTGAAGAAACTGTTCGGCAAGAAGGACTGAGCGTCGATAGGATCGGGACTGCGGGGCTTGACGTTGCTCACCCCTATCGCCCATAGCCCTCATCAAATTTCTAGTTTCCCGATAGGACCGGACAAAATGGGTTTCAAATGCGGCATCGTTGGCTTGCCCAACGTCGGCAAGTCGACGCTTTTCAACGCGTTGACCAGAACGGCGGCGGCGCAGGCCGCCAACTATCCTTTCTGCACCATCGAACCGAACACCGGCGAGGTGGCGGTGCCCGATCCGCGGCTGCAGAAGATCGCCGCGGTTGCCAAGTCAAAAGAGATCATCCCGACCCGCATCTCCTTCGTCGACATCGCCGGCCTGGTGCGTGGCGCCTCCAAGGGCGAAGGGCTGGGCAACCAGTTCCTCGCCAACATCCGCGAGGTCGACGCCATCGTGCATGTGCTGCGCTGTTTCGAAGATGACGACATCACCCATGTCGAGGGCAAGATCGACCCTGTCGCCGACGCCGATACGGTCGAGACCGAGCTGATGCTCGCCGACCTCGACAGCCTCGAGCGCCGCATCGTGCAGATCCGCAAGCGCGCCTCTACCAAGGACAAGGAAGCCACCACAGTCTTGCCGATGATGGAGGCGGCACTCGAGCTGCTGCAGGCCGGCAAACCGACCCGCATCCTGCTCAAGGGCATTTCAGCAGAGGACCTGCGCATCCTGCAGGGGTTGAACCTCTTGACCTCGCACCCCGTTCTCTATGTATGCAACGTCGCCGAAGCCGACGCCGCCACCGGCAACGAGCACACCAGGGCTGTGGAAAAGATGGCGGCCGCGCAGGGCGCCGGCACCGTGGTGATCTCAGCCGCGATCGAGGCCGAAGTCGCCCAGCTCTCCGACGAGGAAGAGATGGAGTTCCTGTCCTCGCTCGGCCTCGACGAACCTGGCCTCAACAAGGTCATCCGCGCCGGCTACGATCTGTTGCATCTCATTACCTATTTCACCGCCGGGCCGAAGGAGACGCGCGCCTGGACGATCCACAAGGGCGACAAGGCCCCGCAGGCGGCCGGCGTCATCCACACCGATTTCGAGCGCGGCTTCATCCGCGCCCAGACCATCGCCTATAACGACTACGTCACGCTGGGCGGCGAAGTGGCGGCCAAGGAAGCCGGCAAGGCGCGCGACGAAGGCAAGGAATATGTCGTCCAGGATGGCGATGTCCTGCTGTTCAAGTTCAACACCTGAGGCGCCGCGGCTGGCGCGCTGACGGCGACCGATCACGGCTTCGTCAAGTGGAGGAGCCGGCATGCCGCTTCGCTTGACTGCCCTTGGCACCGGGTCTATGGCCGTTTGCATGCGACTTGGCCGTCCCCGTGGGAACGGCGGCGCGTGCAAGACCCATCGCTATTAAACGAAACCTTGGGCTCAACCAACGGAGACCGGCGATGATCAAGGCCTTCGTCGTCGACAATGATCGCCTGCGCCTCGCCGACGATCTCGTGGCCAATGGCGATCAGGTCGTCTGGGCCGACCTTCTCAACCCGACCAAGGAAGAAGAAACAGCGATCGAGACCTGGCTCGGCGTTGCCATCCCGACGCGCGAGGAGATGGAGGAGATCGAGATTTCGAGCCGCCTCTACATCGAGGACGGCGCCTACTTCATGACCGCCACCTTGCCGGCGCAGACCGAAATCGATGATCCCTTGATGTCACCGGTTACCTTTGTGCTTGCCGGCCCGAGACTGGTCACCATCCGCTATCATGAGCCGAAGGCGTTCAAGACCTTTCCCCTGCGCGCCGAGAAGGTGGCGACAGGCTGCACCACCGGCAACACCATCCTGATCGGCCTGCTGGAGGCGATCGTCGATCGCCTAGCCGATATTCTCGAACGCGCCGGCCGTGACATCGAGACGATCTCGCGCGATATCTTCGAAGCGCGGTCGACCAAGGTGAACAAGCGCAATCGCGACTTCCAGGAACTGCTCAAGGCCATCGGCCGCAAGGAGGACATTGCCTCCTCGATCCGCGACAGCCTGATCTCGCTGCAGCGCCTCACCGGCTTCCTTGCCCATGTCGCGACCCAGATCAAGATGAGCAAGGACGTCCGCGCCCGCATCAAGACAGTATCGCGCGACGTGCTGTCGCTCGCCGACCACGCCACCTTCCTGTCGCAGAAGATCTCGTTCCTGCTCGACGCGACGCTCGGCATGATCTCGATCGAGCAGAACGCCATAATCAAGATCTTCTCGGTCGCCGCCGTCATCTTCCTGCCGCCGACGCTGGTGGCTTCGATCTACGGCATGAATTTCGACGTCATCCCGGAGCTGAAATGGGAGCTCGGCTATCCCTTCGCCATCGGCCTGATGATCCTGTCGGCAATCCTGCCCTTCTGGTATTTCCGCCGCCGCGGCTGGCTCTAATGCATGTCGCTCAAAAGTGGCCCCGGTTTTGAGAGAACGACATGCATAAAAACAAAAACCTAAAGCGCGTCGCCTGAATCCGTTCAAACGCGAGGCGCTTTAGGCCCAATAGAATTCGCTTGACCAAACGCCGCCCGGACGGCATCCGGATGCCCGGTGATCGTACAACCGGATTGGGATCATGACCGCGAAAAGCTGGGCCTACGAGGATTTCACCGAGGGCGCATCGATCGACCTCGGCGCCAAGCAGGTGAGTGCGGCCGAAATCATCGAATTCGCCACCGAATTCGACCCGCAGCCGATGCATCTCGACGAAGCCGCCGGCAAGGCCAGCATCCTTGGCGGCTTGGCCGCCTCCGGCTGGCACACCTGCGCGATCTTCATGCGCATGCTGTGCGACGCCTTCCTGCTCGACTCGACCGCGCAAGGCGCGCCCGGCATCGACCAGGTCAAATGGAAGAAGCCGGTGCTGGCCGGCGACACACTGGCCGGCAGCACCAGCGTGCTTGCCAGGCGCCTGTCGAAATCCAGGCCTCAGCTCGGCCTCGTCACCTTGCGCAGCGAACTGTTCAACCAGCGCGGTGAAAGCGTCTTCGAACTTGAGAACACTGTCATGTTCTTGACCCGCGAGGCCGGCGCATGAGCCTCGACGCGTTCTTCCGCATCGGCGAAACCATCAACCTCGGTTCGCACAAATTCGAAACCGAGGCGATCAAGGCGTTCGCCTGCAAATACGATCCACAGGTCTTTCATGTCGACGAGGAGGCGGCGAAGAAAAGCGTGTTCGGCCGCCTCTGCGCCTCAGGCTGGCACACCGCGGCCACCTGGATGAAGCTCAATCTCAAAAATCCTATGGACGCTTCTCAATGGACCGGACCCGGCCCGGTACCAGAATTCGGCCCCTCCCCCGGCTTCAGGAACCTGAAATGGCCAAAGCCGGTCTATGCCGGAGAAACCGTCACCTTCATGCGCACGGCCCTGTCCCACCGCCCGCTTGCCACCCGCCCCGGCTGGCGCCTGCTGGCGCTGCGCTCGGAAGGTTCCGATTCGGCAGGCGACAAGGTGCTGGAGTTCGACAGCGCCGTGCTGGTGAAGGCTGGGTAGTGAATAGTGAATAGTGAGTAGTGAGTAGTGAGTAGTGAGTATTCAATATCAGAGTGTGTGAGTAAGCCTAGCGCCTGTCATTGAACGCTGACATTCACTATTCACTATTCACTAATGCCCCTCAAACCCGATCAACGTCCGCACCGGCACGCCCAGCGCTTCGAGCTTCGCCCGTCCGCCGAGATCCGGCAGGTCGATGACGAAGCACGCGGCAAGAATATCGGCGCCGATCTGCCTTAGCAGCTTGACCGCCGCCTCCGCCGTGCCGCCGGTCGCGATCAGGTCGTCAACCAGGATCACCTTCTCGCCCGGCGCAACGCCGTCCTTGTGCATCTCCATCTCGTCGAGCCCGTACTCCAGGCTGTAGGCGACGCGCACCGTCTCGTAAGGCAATTTGCCCTTCTTGCGGATCGGCACGAAACCGGCCGAAAGCTGGTGCGCGACCGCACCGCCGAGGATGAAGCCGCGTGCCTCGATGCCGGCGATCTTGTCGATCTTCTGGCCGGCATAGGGATGCACCAGCTCGTCGATGGCGCGGCGGAAGGCGCGCGCATTGCCGAGCAAAGTGGTGATGTCGCGAAACAGGATGCCGGGCTTGGGGTAGTCCGGAATGGTGCGGATCGCGGCGAGCAGCGTGTCTTCGAGCGAGGATTTCATGGGTCGAGATTACCTGAAACGGAGGTTGTTGCGCGACAATTGTTCGATCGAACTGCAGCCCATCAGCTTCATGCCGCGCTCGATCTCGATCCGCATCTGCTCCAGCGCCCGCTCGACGCCCGGCTGTCCGGCCGCCGCCAAGGGGAACAGATAGTAGCGGCCGACGCCAACAGCCTTGGCGCCGAGCGACAGCGCCTTCAGCACATGGGTGCCGCGCTGCACGCCGCCATCCATGATGACGTCTATTCTGTCGCCGACGGCATCGACGATCTCGGCCAGTTGGTCGAACGCCGCCCGCGAGCCGTCCAGCTGCCGGCCGCCATGGTTGGACAGCACAATGCCGCTGCAGCCGATCTCGACGGCGCGCTTGGCATCCTCCACCGACATGACGCCCTTGAGACAGAACGGACCTCCCCACAGTCTGACCATCTCGGCAACATCGTCCCAGGTCATCGACGGATCGAGCATCTCGGTGAAGTAGCGGCTGATCGACATCGTGCCGCCGCCCATGTCGACATGCTCGTCGAGCTGCGGCAGCTTGAACCCCTCATGGGTGAAATAGTTGATCGCCCAGCCCGGCTTCAGCGCGAACTGCAGCATGCCGGCAAGGTTGAGCTTGAAGGGGATGGCAAAGCCGGTGCGCTTGTCGCGCTCGCGGTTGCCTCCGGTGATGCTGTCGACGGTCAGCATCATCACTTCGACTCCAACCGCTTTCGCCCGCTGCATCATCGCCCGGTTGAGGCCGCGATCCCGGTGGAAATAGAACTGGTAGACCTGCGGGCTGCTGCTGATCTTGCGCGCTTCCTCAAGACTGACAGTGCCGAGCGAGGACACGCCGAACATCGTGCCGAATTTGGCCGAAGCCTTGGCCACCGCGCGCTCGCCTTGATGATGGAACAGCCGCTGCAAGGCGGTCGGCGAGCAATAGACGGGCATGGCCAGCTTCTGGCCCATCACCGTCACCGACATGTCGATCTCGCTTACCCCGCGCAGCACGTTGGGAACGAGGTCGCAGCGCTCGAAGCTCTCGGTGTTGCGGCGGTAGGTGACCTCATCGTCGGCCGCGCCATCGATGTAGTTGAAGATTGGCCCCGGCAACCGCTGCTGGGCCATGCGCCGGAAATCGGAAAAGTTGTGACAGTCGCGTAGCCGCATCATCGATCCCAAATGCCCCTTTAGCCGGCGATCCGCCGGGCGCGCGTGCAATACCAATCGCATGGCGGCGTGCCAACGGACTTCTTACTGGACGGCTGCTGCGCCAAGATGCGAACCATGTCCGGTTTGGCAAGCAAAAAGGGCGTCCGAAGACGCCCTTTCCATTTCCGAGGAATAAGATGCGGCTTAGTGCGCCACGCCTTCCCACACCTTGCGCTTGGTCAGATACATCAGCGCCCCGAACAGAAGCAGAAACACCAGCACGCGGAAGCCGGTCTTCTTGCGGTCTTCCATATGCGGCTCGGCCGCCCACATCAGGAACGCCGAGACGTCGCGCGAATACTGGTCGATCGTCTGCGGCGAACCGTCATCATAGGTGACCTGGCCGTCGGACAGCGGCTTGGGCATCTTCAGCGACACGCCGGACATGAAGTATGGATTGTAGTGGGTGCCTTCGGGGATCACCATGCCGGCAGGTGGCGTCTCGTCGTAGCCGGTCAGCAGCGAATGGATGTAGTCCGGGCCGCCCTGCGCATATTGCGTGAAGATGTCGAAGACGAAGCGCGGGAAGCCGCGCTCGACGCCGCGCGCCTTGGCCAGCAGCGACATATCCGGTGGGGCAGCGCCGCCGTTGGAAGCGGCAGCCGCCTCTTCATTGGCGAACGGCGCCGGGAAATGGTCTGACGGCTTGCCCGGCCGGTCGAACATGTCGCCGGCATCGTTGGGTCCATCATGGATGGTGTACTCGGCCGACAGCGACTTGATCTGCGCTTCCGAATAGCCGAGGTCCTCCAGCGTGCGGAACGCCACCAGATTCATCGAGTGGCAGGCCGAGCAGACTTCCTTGTAGACCTTCAAGCCACGCTGCAGCTGCGCCTTGTCGTAGGTGCCGAACGGACCGGCAAAAGTCCAGTCCATCTCCTTCGGCTCGTGGATCGGGAAATGCGTCGGTGCCGCCGCGTTGTGCGCCTCTTCAGCGGCGATCGCCACACTGCCGACGGCTCCGATGCCAGCGGCAAACACGCCTAGCAGGGCGAGCGAGGTGAGAATCTTTTTCATGCCAAATCCCCTTAGATTCTCACTCAGCCTTTGGTTTCCGGCGCCGCGGTCGCACCGGCCGGATGTCCCCCTCCGGCACCCTTGTTCTTCTCCAGCACCGCCTCGGTGATCGAATTCGGCAGTCTGCGTGGCGTCTCGATCAGGCCAAGCACCGGCAGGATGACGAGGAAGAAGGCGAAGTAGAACAGTGTCGCCGCTTGAGCGTAGCCAACGTAGTTGCCCGAGACCTCACCTATCAGGAGGGTCAACAGACCGCCGCCTTCCGCCGGCTGCGAGCCAAGCCAGCCAAGCAGGACAGCGTCTGCGACGAACAGCCAGAAGAACAGCTTGTACCAGGGCCGGTAGACCGCCGAGCGCACCTTGGAGGTGTCGAGCCACGGCACCAGGAACAGCATGACGATGGCGCCGAACATGCACAGCACGCCACCGAGCTTGGAGTTGATCGGCCCGATGTTGAAGGTGATCGCGCGCAGGATCGCGTAGAACGGCAGGAAGTACCATTCCGGCACGATGTGGGCCGGCGTCTTCAGCGGGTTGGCGATCGTGTAATTGTCCGGATGGCCGAGAAAGTTCGGCAGGTAGAAGACGAAATAGGCGAAGAAGAACAGGAACACGATCATGCCGAATGCATCCTTGATGGTCGCATAGGGCGTAAAGGCAACGGTGTCGGTCTTCGATTTCACCTCGATGCCGGTCGGGTTCGACTGGCCGACCACGTGCAGCGCCCAGACGTGCAGCACGACGACGCCGGCGATCATGAACGGCAGCAAATAGTGCAGCGCAAAGAAGCGGTTGAGCGTCGGGTTGTCGACGGCGAAACCGCCGAGCAGCAGTTCCTGGATCCAGTTGCCGACCAGCGGAATGGCGCTGAAGAAGCCGGTGATGACGGTGGCGCCCCAGAAGCTCATCTGACCCCAAGGCAGCACATAGCCCATGAAGCCGGTCGCCATCATCAGCAGATAGATGATGCAGCCGAGGATCCACAGCAGCTCGCGCGGCGCCTTGTAGGAGCCGTAATAAAGCCCGCGGAAGATGTGGATGTAGACGGCGACGAAGAAGAACGAGGCGCCGTTGGAATGCATGTAGCGCAACAGCCAGCCCGAATTGACGTCGCGCATGATCTTCTCGACCGAATTGAAGGCGAGGTTGGTGTCGGCGGTATAGTGCATGGCCAGCACGATACCGGTCAGGATCTGCGCCACCAGCATGATCGTGAGGATGCCGCCGAAGGTCCACGCATAGTTAAGGTTGCGCGGCACCGGATAGGCGATGAAGCTGTCATAGACCATGCGCGGCAGCGGCATGCGGGCGTCGAACCAGCGTTCGATACCGGTCTTGGGCGTATAGGTCGAGTGTCCCTCGCTCATCGAATTATCCCCTGCCTCAACCGATAAGGATTTTGGTATCGGAAATGAACTTGAATACCGGCACGGCCATGTTTTCCGGCGCCGGGCCTTTGCGGATGCGGCCGGCGGTATCGTACACCGAACCGTGGCACGGGCAGAACCAGCCGCCGAAATCGCCTTCCTGGCCAAGCGGAATGCACCCCAGATGCGTGCAGACCTGCACCATCACCATCCAGGCTTCCTTGCCGGGCGTGGTGCGGTTGGCGTCGGTCGCCGGCGCATCGGCGGGCAGATTGGCGTTGCGGGCAATAGGATCCTTGAGGTCGGCAAGGTTCACGGCCTCGCCGTCCTTCATCTCCTGCTCGGTGCGGTTGCGCACCACGACCGGCTTGCCGCGCCATTTGACGATCAGCGACATGCCAGGCGTCAGCGAGGCGACGTCGACCTCGACCGAGGCCAGCGCCAGCGTCGAGGCATCGGGGCGCATCTGGTCGATGAAGGGCCAGGCAACGGCGCCTGCGCCAACCACTGCGGCCATGCCGGTGGCGACGTAGAGAAAATCACGACGGTTGGGATCCTGGGTGTCGGTTGCGCTCACGGGTGCCTGATCCTTTCGCCTCTTCCGAGCCGGCGGCCGAGCTTTGTCCCCGCTCCATCGCGCCGGCCCGACAGCGCATGGCGAACAAGCTAGCGAATTCCTCCGGCATTTGGATTTCGGTTTATGCGTGAAGCCCGTTTTTGTCCAGCGGGCTGAGGCCACAAGGGCAGATTGTCGCGGGCGTTCCGCACGAAGAGAAATTTGACGAGCTTGGCCGAATGTAGCAATATGTCTACATCTTCCGGATGGAGGTGTTGATATGAATATCTCGACGAAGACGATAACCATCATGTCGAGCCGTGAATTCAACCAGGACACGGCGCATGCCAAACGGGCAGCCAAGAACGGGCCGGTCATCATTACCGACCGCGGCAAGCCCTCCCATGTGCTGATGTCGATGGAGGAATATCAGCGTTTAGAGAAGAAGCCGAGAAGCCTCGCGGACGCGATTGCCGATGATCGCCCCGAAGCAGATTTCGACTGGGAACCACCTCGCCTGGAAGGACCGTTTTTCAAGATTCCCGAACTCGACTGATGTTCATTCTTGACACCAATGTCGTTTCGAATCTGCGTCGTCGGGACAAGGCCGATCGCAACGTTTTGGCCTGGTCAGAGACCCACGACATCGCCAGCTTTTTCATGTCGGTCATTTCGATCCTGGAACTCGAAATCGGAACATTGCTCTTGTCGAGGAAGGATACTCGCCAGGCCACCATGTACCGTGAGTGGTTGGATCAGACACTCATTCCACAGTTTGACGACCGGATTTTGAGCATAGACACGGCTGTTGTCGTGCGTTGCGCAAACCTCCACGTTCCCGATCCAAAGCCGGAGCGCGACGCCCTCATAGCCGCTACCGCGCTCGTCAAAAACTTGACAGTCGTGACCCGCAACACCAAGGATTTTGAAGGCACCGGCGTGAAGCTTTTCAACCCCTGGATACCGACGAAGGGTTAGAGGCTATGGCACACATCATCGACCGCGAGACCTGGACCAGGACGCCCGGCCGCTGGCAGGGCGAACTGCAATGCGGCGCCTACGGCTCCAACTCCTGCCTGATTTTCAACTATCAGGAAGAGATTGGCGGCGGCCCGCGCCTGCACACGCATCCCTATTGTGAAATCTTCATCATCCGGCAAGGCACCGGCCTGTTCACGATCGGCGACCAGCAGATCGAGGCCACGGCCGGCCAGATCCTGATCGTGCCGCCCGATACGCCGCACAAATTCACCAATCTTGGCCCAGGCCCGCTCGAAACGACCGACATCCACGAAAACGGCAGCTTCATCACCGAATGGCTGGAATGAATGTTGCCGGCTGATGACCTCTAGCTTGCACCGAGCCTGACCAGCACGGCCCTTGGGATATCGTATTCGCGGATGACCGACTCATGCCGGCGCAGGCCGCAGAGTTCACGCTGGATGAAATAGGCGTGCACCGCTGCGGCAGCCTCCTTGAGCAGCCGCGGTCGCTGCTCCTCGTCGCCGTTGTTCTGACGGAGCTTGGCCAGCGTTTCCTCGACCCGTTGGCCGGCACGGCCGAGCGCTGCGGCCTTTTCAGCCAGTATCTCATGGCCAAGCGCGTCGAACGCGGCTTCGGCAGCCGAGGCGCCTAGGGATGGCGGACGCAGTGGCATCTCAGCCTCCTTTTCTGTCTTGAGAGAGCATCATGCGGTGCGTGACGAATTCTTCGCCCACCACCGGCTGGAAGCCAAGCCGTTCATAGAAACCAAAGGCTTCTTGTGGCGCGCGGGTGTTCAGCACGGCAAAATGGTGACGTGCCCTGTCAATGACGGTCTCGACCAGCATGCGCCCAAGGCCGCTGCGGCGGTGACGCGCGCTGACGAACAGGTGCCTGACCCGGCCGTGGTCCCGGCCTTCGAAATAAGGATCGATGTTCAACCCGCACACACCAGCGAGTTCTCGGCCATGCCATGCGCCAAACAGCGCCTCGCCTCGTTTCAGGAACTTGTTGCGGCCGCCTGCCCAGCCATCCGCCAGACGCACCAGCATCCAGTAGCCCTCCAGCCGGCTCTCCTCCTTCAGCGCGTCGAAGGCCGGCGCGGTTGGCCGCAGCCGCTTGAGGACGTAACCGACATCAGGCGACCCTGCCATGCCCTACTCCGCCGGCCGTGTCTCTTCCAGCACGCTTTCCTCGTGGTAGAGGAAACCGCCGGACTGCCGCTTCCACAGCCGCGCATAGAGCCCCTCGAGCGCCACCAGCTCGTCATGCGTGCCCTGTTCGACGATGCGGCCTCCGTCCAGCACCACAAGACGGTCGAGCGCGGCGATGGTCGACAGCCGGTGCGCTATGGCGATGACCGTCTTGTTCTCCATCAGCCTGGCCAGATTCTCCTGGATCGCCGCCTCGATGTCGGAATCGAGCGCCGAGGTCGCCTCGTCGAGGATCAGGATCGGCGCATCCTTGAGGAAGACGCGGGCGATCGCGACGCGCTGGCGCTGGCCGCCCGACAGTTTCACGCCGCGCTCGCCGACAAAAGCGTCGTAGCCGGTACGGTCCCGGTTGTCGCGCAGGCCCAATATGAACTCGTGCGCCTCGGCCTTCTTTGCCGCCGCGATCACCTCGGCCTCGGTCGCGTCCGGCATGCCGAGCTTGATGTTGTCGCGCAGCGAGCGGTGGAACAGCGCCGTGTCCTGGCTGACCACACCGATATTGGCGCGCAGCGAGTTCTGCGTCACCTCGGCGACGCCTTGCCCGTCGATCAGGACTTTGCCGCTCTCGAGGTCGTAGAGGCGCAAGATGAGGTTGGCGAGCGTCGTCTTGCCCGCGCCCGACGGCCCGACCAGCCCGACCTTCTCGCCAGGCTTGACCACAAGGTCGATGCCATTCAGCACGCCAAAACCCTTGCCGTAGTGGAACTCGACATTCTTCACCTCGATGCGGCCTCCGGCGACGACAAGCTCTTTCGCATCCGGCGCATCGACAAGGCCAAGCGGCTGCGAGATCAGCGCCTTGGAGTTTTCCAGCACGCCGAGGTTTCGCAAAATGCCGTTGAGCTGCATCATCACGCGCCCGAGCAGCATGTTGAGCCGCAGCACCAGGGACAGCGTGAAGGCGACGGCGCCGACAGTGATCGACCCTTCGACCCAGAGATAGACGGCAAAGCAGCCAATCGCGGTGATCATGATGCCCGACAGCGTCGTCAGCGCCATTCGCACGCCGGTCAGCCGGCGGGTGAAGGGCCGTAGTGCATCGAGATAGATGTCGAAGCCGTTCTTGATGTAGCGGTCGTCGCCGTCGGCCGAGAACAGCTTCAGCGTCTGCACGTTGGAATAGGAATCGATGATGCGCCCATTGATCATCGAGCCCGCTTCAGCCGTCGCCTCGGCATGCCTGCGGATCGAGGGCAGATAGAGCTTGGCCAGCCAGGCGAAAGCGAGGATCCAGATCACCACCAGCACGGCCAGGCGCAGATCCAGCCCGGCGACCAGCGCCAAGGTCGTCACCGTATAGATGAGCATGAACCAGATGACCTCGATGAAGCTCTCCATCAGGTCGCCGGTCGCCTGCCCCGCCTGCCAGACTTTTGTCGCGATACGGCCGGCGAAATCGTTCTGGAAGAAAGTGTAGGACTGCCGCGACACATGCCGGTGTGCCTGCCAGCGCACCAGATTGTAGAAGCCCGGCGTGATCGTCTGTTCGTTGACCAGCGCCGACAGGCCGACGACGACGGTGCGGATGACCAGCACCACTGCGATCATGAAAACAAGCTCAGGCCCGGCGGCGGTCCACAGCGCGTCCCAGCTGCGTTCACCGGGAAGCTGGTCGAGAATATCGACCAGCCGCCCGACGAAGTAGAAAAGCCCGGCCTCGATCAGCGGCGCGATGCCGCCGATGACCAGCATGGCGAAGAAGGCGAACTTCGCCTGGCCGACATAGTGCCAGAGGAAGCCGCCGACGCTTGGCGGTGGCCGAAGGTCCGCCGGCTCCCTGAACGGATAGACCCAGTCCTCGAACCAGCGATAGACGGCTGTCATCATGCTGACGTCATCACTCTGCGGCTTCACCCTTCACGCCGATGTCGTTGGCAACGGCGTCATTGGCGGCATCGACCGGACCGTCGTCGAGCAGGAACCCGCCCGACTGGCGCTGCCAGAGCTGCGCGTAGAGCCCGCCGCTGGCAACGAGTTCCTCGTGCGACCCTTCCTCGATGACACGGCCCTTGTCGAGGACGACGAGCCTGTCCATCGCCGCGATGGTCGACAGCCGGTGCGCAATGGCGATGACGGTCTTGCCTTGCATGAGCTTGTAGAGATTCTCCTGGATGGCGGCCTCGGCTTCGGAATCCAGCGCCGACGTCGCTTCGTCAAGGATAAGTATCGGTGCGTCCTTCAACATAACGCGAGCAATGGCGATGCGTTGCCGCTGGCCGCCGGACAATTTGACGCCGCGGTCGCCGACATGAGCATCGAGCCCTTTACGTCCGGTGTGATCCGAAAGCCTGCCGATAAACTCCAGCGCCTCGGCCCGCCCGGCTGCCTCGACAAGCATTTCCTCCGTCGCATCGGGCCGCCCGTAAAGGATGTTGTCGCGCACCGAACGATGCAGCAGCGAAGTGTCCTGCGTCACCATGCCGATCTGCGCGCGCAGCGAATCCTGCGTCACCGAAGCGATCTCCTGGCCGTCGATCAGGATCCGGCCGTTCTCGAGGTCGTAGAACCGCAACAGGAGATTGACCAGCGTCGACTTGCCCGCACCCGAGCGCCCGACAATGCCGACTTTCTCGCCGGGCTTCACCGTCAGCGACAGGTTCTCGATGACGCCCTTCTGCTTGCCATAGTGGAAACGAATGTCGTCGAAGCGGATCTCGCCCTTGGTGACGGCAATGTCCTTCCCCCCCGGCCGGTCTTCGACCAGGCGCGGCAGCGAGATCGAGGCGATGCCGTCTTGCACCGTGCCGATGTTCTCGAACAGGCTCGACATTTCCCACATGATCCACTGCGACATGCCCCACATACGGAGCACGAGGCCGATGACCACGGCGACGGCGCCGATCGTCACCGCCTGGCCGAGCCACAGCCACAGCGCCAGCGCCGTCACCGAAAACAGGAGCAGCGCGTTGAGGATATAGAGCAGCCCGTAAAGCACCGTCACCAGCCGCATCGACCGGTAGACCGTGTCGAGGAAGCCTGCCATGCCTTCTTTGGCGAACGTTGCTTCGCGCCGTGCATGGGAAAACAACTTGACCGTCTGGATGTTGGTGTAGCTGTCGACGACGCGGCCGGTCATCGTCGAGCGCGCATTGGCCTGCGCCTCGCCGACCTTGCCCAGCTTCGGGATGATATAGCGCAACAACCCGATATAGCCGAGCAGCCAGACGCCGAGAGGTGCCGCCAGCCGCAAGTCGGCCGAGCCGACGATGAACAGCATGCCGAGGAAATAGACGATGACGTAATTGAGCACCTCGATCACCTTGATGACGCATTCGCGCACGGCGAGTGCCGTCTGCATCAGCTTGGTGGCGATGCGGCCGGCAAATTCGTCCTGGTAGAAGCTCATCGACTGCTTCAAGAGATAACGATGCACCTGCCATCGGATGCGCATGGGGTAGTTGCCCATCAGCGTCTGCTGGTTGAGCAAAGAATGCAGCCATACCGTACCCGGCAGCGCGAACAGCACGACGAAGGCCATGCCGGCAAGCTTCCAGCTCTCGGTCTGCAGGAAGGTTTCGCGGTTCTGCCCGGACAGCCAGTCGACGATGTGGCCCATGAAGCCGAACATCCACACTTCCGCGATGGCAATCGCCGTCACCAGCACCGCGTCGACGATGATGTATGGCCAGGCGCCGCGCGTATAATGCACGCAGAAGGCAACCAGCGTCTTCGGCGGCTCGACCGGTTCCGCTGCGGGGAACGGATCGAGCCTTCTTTCAAACCAGCTAAACATAGTGATGCTCACAAAACTGTTGTCCGCTCATGCGGCGCGGGAAAAATCCCCGGGGCGCTCCGCGTCCCCAGACCGTACGTCGGCGGGGACTGACGGCCCGGAATCACCCGGGCCATCGGTCCTGCTTCGCGCAATATAGGGACTTGCGGGCTTTTCACCGACAGAAGCCTTCGACTGAGCTGACGGCACGCCGCCGCCAGTCCGGTTTTTCGCGCCCGGCCGGATCAGCCGGATGATCCGGCGCACCAGCGACGGCCGGCTGTGGTCGGGAACCGCACGCGAGAAATCGACATCCGGCAACATGCCGCGATGCGGACGCCGGCGCGTCTCGGCATGAACCGCCGACGAATAGGTCTCGCCGACTAGCAACGCCCAGGTCGCCGTCTTGCGTTCGTGCAGGCTTCTTGAACCAGGTATCTTATAGGGATCGAACATCGGTCCGTCCTCCGTGTGAAAATAGACATAAAAAGGCGAAGCAATGTCGTGCGCCGGCCTTCGGCCGGAGGCACGGATTGCATCCGTCGGGACACGAGGATAGGCCTCGGTCGCGACATGCTCAGCTGGGGCGCTTGGCCCCTTTGACCGTTTGAAAAACATCGCAGGATTCCTTCGAGAGCCGAAAATTGGGTTCGGCGGGAATCGGTGCGATCAGATCTAAGAGATCAGGTAAATCGTCGTACCGAAACCGCCAGCAGGCAGGTAAGCCCACGGGAGGGGCGCTGGATGTGCATGGTCATCATGAAATACCCCTCCATCGGTTCGGGTTGACAATGCGTGCGGTATAATCGACTTCGCAGAAAATGGCCACCCGCAGGTCCAGCAATTTCCAAAACCAGCCACCCGCTGTGGCCGATCTGCCACTTATTAGAAAGACGCGGAAATGAACCACCGTCTCCGCATCGCCCTCTACCAGCCTGACATCGCCGGCAACACCGGAACAATCCTGCGCTTCGCCGCCTGCCTCGGCCTTGGCGTCGACATTATCGAACCAGCCGGCTTTCCGCTCTCCGACAAAGCGCTCAAGCGCGCCGGGATGGACTACCTCGAAATGGCTGCCCTGACCCGGCATGTCGACTGGAACGCCTTCGAGGATTGGCGCAAGGGCCAAGCCTGCCGGCTGGTGCTGCTCACCACCAAAGCCGCGACCCCCTATACGGGCTTCAGCTTCGCCCAAGGCGACATCCTGCTGTTCGGCCGCGAATCCGCCGGCGTGCCGGATCCTGTCCATCAGGCGGCGGATGCGCGGCTGACGATCCCGATGCAGCCGGGCACGCGCAGCATCAACGTCGCGCTGTCCGTCGCCATGGTCGCCGGTGAAGCCATCCGGCAACTCGGCTAGAACCTTCAACGCGTTGTCGTCATCGCCAACGGCCCTTGCGTCTTGCATCATTCTCACCCAGGCGCACATCGCCTTCTCCTCAATTGCCCTATCGACATTTCCTGGCTACAAGCTCAACTTAAGTTGAGGTCAAGCGGAAAATCGAGATGGCTCCGGTAAAGGAATTGACGGTCGGCCAGTTGGCCATGCGCAGCGGCGTGGCGGTGTCGGCGCTGCATTTCTACGAGGCGCGCGGGCTGATCCGCAGCCACCGCACGTCGGGCAACCAGCGGCGCTATGGCCGCGACGTGCTGCGGCGGGTGGCGATCATCCGGATCGCCCAGGAGGTCGGCATCTCGCTGGCCGAGATCGGCGCCGCACTTGAATCGCTGCCAGAAGGCCGTACCCCGACGCGCGAGGACTGGAACCTGTTGTCGACCGGCTGGCGCGACGACCTCGATCGCAAGATCACTCAGCTAAAGAAGCTGCGCGACGGCCTTACCGACTGCATCGGCTGCGGCTGCATGTCGATCGACAAATGCCCGCTGCGAAACAGGGAAGATCGCTTGAGTGCGCAAGGGCCGGGCGCAAGGCGACTGCTTGTGGAATCCTAATCCGCCGCGGGCAGCCGCCGTATGGTGAATTCGATTACGTCGCCCGGCCGCTCGAACCAGCTTTCGATCTCGGTCCAGTAGGCCTGCTTGGGAAAACGCTCGAACCATTCCTTGGCCTTGAGCCGCGCATCCGGGCGCGGCAGGACGAAGGTCTCGCGCAAAAACCCGTCACGCGGCATGCGCTCGCGCTCGGCGCGTGAACGATCGAGCCTTTTCTTCAGGCCATGCAGCGGCGGTCTTGCCGGCGTGCGCATGAAAGAACTCCTGGGCCGAACCAGATGACACTTGACCCTTGCCCCTAAGAGATTAGGGATCGCGCCCGGAAAAGGCTAGTGGTCCGATTCCAACATTCGCCTCCCTAATCCCCAGGCGCCGTTGCGAATGTTGGAATCACAAGGACCACTAGCAAGTTTATGTTTCTGGTGGAGTTTTCGAATTTGACATTTGCATCGTGCCCTGCGCCACGCTGTGTGCAAATGTCAAATTCACTCCACTAGGTCCTTTGTCGGCCGCGACCGGAGACAGCATTTTGGAACGACCAGAAATACCGGCAGGCCTGCCACCCGACATCGAACAGAAGAAAATGAAGGCTAGGCTCTGGTTCGAGACGCTGCGCGAGCGCATTTGCACAACCTTCGAGCAGATCGAACAGGAACTGCAGGGACCACTGGCCGAATGGTCGCCCGGCAGCTTCGAGAAGACGCCGTGGGAACGCGACAATGGAAAGGGCGGCGGCGGCGCCATGGCGATGATGCGCGGCCGCGTCTTCGAGAAGGTCGGCGTCCATACTTCGACCGTCTATGGCGAATTCTCGCCCGAATTCAGGAAGCAGATGCCCGGCGCCGAGGAAGACCCGAGCTTCTGGGCATCAGGCATTTCGTTGATCGCGCATCCCTGGAACCCCAACGTGCCGGCCGTGCACATGAACACCCGCATGGTCGTGACGTCGCGCCACTGGTTTGGCGGCGGCGCCGATCTGACGCCGGTGCTCGACCGCAACCGCACGGAAGATCACCCCGACACGGTCGCCTTCCATCGAGCCATGCAGTTCGCCTGCGAGAAGAACGCTGCGATCGCCGACCACCCCAAATTCAAGGCCTGGTGCGACGAGTATTTCTATCTGCCGCACCGCCACGAGCCGCGCGGCGTCGGCGGCATCTTTTTCGACTGGCTGCATTCGGGGGAGGAGAAAGGCGGCTGGAATGCCGATTTGAACTTCGTCCAGGATGTCGGGCGTTCTTTCCTTGTCGTCTACGGACACCTGGTTCGCGCCCATTTCAACGAGAACTGGACCGACGACGACCGCGACGAGCAGCTCATTCGCCGCGGCCGCTACGTCGAATTCAACCTTCTTCACGATCGCGGCACCATCTTCGGCCTGAAGACCGGCGGCAATGTCGCTTCGATCCTGTCCAGCCTGCCGCCGGAGGTCAGGTGGCCGTAAAAAATCGGTGAGCGAAACGTGAGCCGCATTGACGTCCCATTCGCCGAATCTGGGCAGCCAATGTGGCATCGCCATTATCTTTTTCGTCTAATAGGCGATTGAAAGAAAACGGCTATTTGTCGTTTCGGGCCGGGAAGCGCCGGCGGTTCAGTCCCGAACCGCGACACGACGCTACCGGACGGCCCTGAACAAGGCGGAGCATTTTCCAAACGGATGCCCGCATTTCCAGGAGTATTACATGCGAAAGCTCATTGTTTCGGCAGCCGCCGCTGCCCTTCTCGCTTCCGGCTCGATTGCCTTTGCCGCGGTCAAGCACACCACGGGCACGGTCAAGACCTATGATGGCACGGCCATGAGCCTTGTTCTGGACGATGGATCCACCTTCACGCTGCCCCAGACCTTCAAGGATCCAGGCTTGAAGGCCGGCGAAAAGGTCCGCGTTTCCTGGGACATGAGCGGCAAGAACAAGGTTGCCGAGTCCGTCAAGATCGAGAAGTGACCGGGACAAGACCGAACGTTCTCGCCTTGGCTTAGCCTGGCAAGAGGGGGCGGAGCAGCGCTGCTCCGCCTTTTTCGCCCCCACGGCAACCAAACTCGTGGAACCGTGTTATGCTAACTCCCCGGTGCGCGCCCCCGAAACCGACTGCTGTGACAGGGCGCGGAACAGAGATGGCGGAGCTTCGTGTGCCCATGAGAGGCACAGGCTCCAAGGAGGAAAAGGAGAAAATCCCATGAAGGAATTCCATTGCGGCTCGCTGGTTCCCGGCTGTGAGTGGCACACGCGTGCCGGTGAGGAAGCCGAGGTCATGCGCCGCGCCGTCGACCATATGCGCGAGACACATGGCGAAACGGTCATTCGCGAGACGATGATCGAGGCGATCCGCTCGCGCATCGAGAAAGTTCGCGACGCGGCCTGAGCAGTCCTATCTGGCCTTCAAGGCTTCTGCGGCGCGCTCCAGCAGCGCGTCGCGATCGAGCGCAAAGCCGGACCAGATCCATTCCTTTTCCAGGTTTTTCAGGATCGCACCGAGTATTGGCCCCGGCGATGCGCCAAGCGCCGTCAGATCGCCGCCCTTGACTGGGAACACCGGTTTTTCCCATTTCAGCGCAAAAGCGAGCAGGCGCGAAAACCCGCCGGCCTGAACCAGCGCGTCATTGTCCTCGAGAGCCCGCGCTCGCGCCGACGCCAGCGACAGCCGCAGGCGATCGAGAAAACCCTGGCGCTCCCCGGAATAGAGTTTCTTGGCCAGTTCCGCTTCGCTTGTCTTGGGCTCGACGGCAGCCGTCAGCGCCCAGTGGCGCAGGCGCTCCGCCTCAGTGGTCGAAAGTTTCAGCCGCTTGGCCAGTGTCTTCATCCTCTCCGCATCGGGCGGCACGATCGCCTCCAGCCTGAGCAGCGGGTCCGGCGCCCAGCCCAGATCCTTTTCTGTCTTGGTCAGCTCATGAATGGCATCGATGCCCCATTTCTCGCTTTCCGGCAGGGCGCTGGTGAGCACGCCGGCCTGGCGCATCCACAGCAAGGCGCGCGACGGATCTGGGGCCGATAACAACTTCTTCAGCTCGGACCAGATGCGTTCGGCCGAGAGATGGGCGAGACCGTCCTTGAGCCGGGCGCAGGCCTTCAATCCCTCGGCATCGGGCCGACCCTCGCCATACCAGGCGAAAAAGCGGAAGAAACGCAGGATGCGCAGATAGTCTTCGCGGATCCGCTGCTCGGCATCGCCAATGAAGCGCAGCCTTCGTGCCTCGATATCGCCGACGCCGCCGACCAGGTCCACGACCGTCCCGTCAGCCTCCGCATAGAGCGCGTTGATGGTGAAATCGCGCCGTTCGGCGTCGGCCTTCCAGTCGCGGCCGAACGACACTTTGGCGCGGCGGCCATCGGTCTCGATGTCGGCGCGCAGCGTGGTGACCTCATAGGGCGCGCCGCCGGCAATCACCGTGATCGTGCCGTGCTCGATGCCGGTCGGCACCGCCTTGAAGCCCGCCGCCTCGGCGCGGCGAACGGTTTCCTCGGGCAGGCAAGTGGTAGCAACGTCGATATCGGCGACCAGCTGCCCAATCAGCGCATTGCGCACCGCGCCGCCCGCGATGCGGGCTTCCTCGCCGCCCTGCGCCAGCACGGCAAGCAGCCGCTGCAGATGCTTTTCACCCAGCCAGTCGGCTCTGCCCGCCAGCGATATCGGATCACTCAAGCATAGAGCCTTTCATAGAGCGTGCGGATGATGCCGGCGGTGACGCCCCAGATGCGCTGGCCGCCATAGGGCATATCGTAGAAGAACCATTCCAGGTCGTTCCACATGCGGCTGTCCCTGGTGTGGTTGGCCGGATCCATCAGGAACGAAAGCGGCACTTCGAAGGCGGCGTCGACCTCGTCGGAATTGAGCGACAGCGTAAAACCGGGCTCGACGATCGCCAGCACCGGCGCGATGCGATAGCCGCTGCCGGCGACATAATCGGGCATGCGGCCGATGATCTCGATGCGGTCATGGCCGAGGCCGATCTCCTCGAAGGTCTCGCGCAAGGCCGCTGCTTCCGGGGTCGCATCGGTGGGATCAATGGTGCCGCCAGGAAAAGCCACCTGCCCGGAATGGCTGCGCAGTTTTTCCGCCCGCTTGGTCAAAAGCACGGTCGCATCGCGTCCATGATCGACGACCGGGATCAGCACCGCGGCGTCGCGCAGCGCTTTGAGCTGCGTCAACCGTGGATGGCCGGGGTTGAAGCGATGATCGCCATAATCGTCGCCGGCATGGGCTTCAGCTTGCGCGGCGACCCGCGCGCGAAAATCCGCTGTGGAAAACGGCGGCGGCCTCACCTGATCCATCATGCGCTCAGCCGCTTCAGTTTTTCCGCCGGCATGATCGGATAGATTTCGCCTTTCGAGCGCACGGCAAACATCGTCTTGCCGCCGATATCGATCTCCTCGCCATGCTCGACCAGTTCGTACATCACCGGCCGCGCCACCAGCGCTTCCAGCCTCCCGCGCACCAGCACATAGGGCTTCAGGCCGCCGGTCTCGTTCTCGTCGACGAAGCGCAGCGGATGGCCAGGTCCGGCCTCGACGACATCGCCGACATTGGTGCGGAAAGTGATGGTCTGCTCGGCGCCGGCGCCGGAAACATCCATTTCAACCGCGATGAAAGGCGCGTCCACGACGCGGATGCCGACCCGTTCGACCGGCGTCACCAGATAGGTCCTGCCATCCTCGTCCTTGCGCAGCACGCTGGAAAACAGCTGCACCAGCGGCATGCGGCCGATCGGCGTGCCGAGATAGAACCACGTTCCGTCTTGTTTGATCTCCATGTCGAGATCGCCGCAAAAGTCGGGATTCCAGCGCTCCACCGGCGCCGCGCCCTTGCCGGCGCGAGCCGCACGCGAGATCAACGCTTCGAGACCGCGCGCCTCGGTTGCGGCAGCAAGGCTGTGTTCGCGATGTTCGGAGCGTTCCGTCATGGTCACGAAATAGTCACTGTTGTTCCGCTTGTCAGCCTAAGTCTGTGATTTAAATTCATTCGTAGGCGCCAGGCGAAGCCGAATCGCGGCATTCTAAGGCTCTACAGTGCAAGCCGGTACTTCCAGCACAAGGATCGATGCGGCATGAGCGTAATGGTCAAGGAAAGCCCAATCAGCGAAAAGGACATGATCGCCCAGGCCGAGACGGCGCTGGCCGATATTTCCAGGGTGCGCGACGGCGTCGGCCGCGTCATTTTCGGCCAGGAAGTGGTGGTCGAGCGCACGCTGGTGGCGCTGCTTGCCGGCGGCCATGCGCTGCTGGTCGGCGTGCCCGGCCTTGCTAAGACCAAGCTGGTCGAAACGCTCGGTGTCGTGCTCGGCCTCGATTCGCGCCGCATCCAGTTCACACCCGACCTGATGCCGTCGGACATTCTCGGCTCAGAGGTGATGGAACAGGACGAGGCCGGCAAGCGCTCCTTCCGCTTCATCTCCGGCCCGATCTTCGCGCAATTGCTGATGGCCGACGAGATCAACCGCGCCTCGCCGCGCACCCAGTCGGCGCTGCTGCAGGCGATGCAGGAATATCACGTCACCATCGCCGGCATTCGCCACGACCTGCCCGCGCCCTTCCATGTACTGGCGACGCAAAACCCGCTGGAGCAGGAAGGCACCTATCCCCTGCCCGAAGCGCAGCTCGACCGCTTCCTGATGCAGGTCGACATCCTTTATCCCGAAATCGAGGCCGAGCGGCGCATCCTGCTCGAAACCACCGGCATCGAGGACGCCAAGGCGCAAAACGTGCTGCAGCCGGCGCGGCTGAGGGAAATCCAGACGCTGATCCGCCGTATGCCGGTGCCCGAAAGCGTCGTCGACGCCATCCTCAAACTGGTGCGTTCGGCGCGTCCCGGCCAGGGCAATGCCGAGACCGACAAGCATGTCGCCTGGGGTCCCGGCCCGCGCGCCAGCCAGGCGCTGACGCTGTGCGCCCGTGCGCGCGCGCTTTATGACGGGCGGCTGGCGCCGTCGGTGGACGACATCCGCGCGCTGGCCGAACCGGTGCTGCAGCACCGCATGGCGCTGACCTTTGCCGCCCGCGCCGAGGGCACGACTGTGCGCGACGTGGTGGCGAAACTGGCCAAAGGAATCTGATGGCACGTATCGGCGAAGTCCAGGCACCGGCAGCGACGCGCGACGCGCTCGCCAGGGGCCGGTTGCGGGCTTCGCTGGTGCCGGACCTGCTGGTCGAGGCACGCCGTATCGTCAATACGGTAATTGCCGGCTGGCATGGCCGCCGCAAGCGCGGCATCGGCGAGAATTTCTGGCAGTTCCGCCCCTATGTCGAAGGCGATTCCTCGCGCATCGACTGGCGCCGTTCGGCCCGGGACGACCACACCTATGTGCGCGACCGCGAATGGGAAGCAGCCCACACGGTGTGGCTTTGGGCCGACCCATCGCCCTCCATGCTCTACAAATCGACTGGCGCCAGCGTTTCCAAGGAATCGCGCGCGCTGGTGCTGGCACTGGCCATGGCCGAATTGCTATCTCGCAGCGGCGAGCGCATCGCATGGCCCGGCCTGACAGATCCGTTCACCGCCCGCAACGGCGCCGAGCGCATCGCAGCGCAATTGATGCACGCCGCGGACCTGCCAGCAAAGCCTGACCTGTCCGCCATCCGCCGCTTCTGCGACATCGTCGTCGTGAGCGATTTCCTCGACCCGGTCGAGGAGACCATGGAATGGCTCGATGTGCTGGCGCGGCATGGCGTGCGTGCGCATCTGATCGAGGTTGCCGATCCGGCGGAGGAGACCTTTCCTTATGCCGGCCGCACCGAATTCACCGATCCCGAGACCGGCGACAAGTTGACCGCCGGCCGCGCCGAAATGCTCGGCGACGAATACCGCCTGCTCTACACCGCCCGCCGCCAGGAGATGGCCAGCTGGTGCAAGCGCCTCGGCTGGAGCTACACCGTCAACCACACCGATCGCCTCGCTTCCGAGGCGCTGGTGCGCATCCACATGGCGATGACCGCCGATGGCGCATTCGTGGGAAGGGCCGGCGCATGAGCTGGCTGCCGCTCTCCTTTGGCGCTCCCATGGTGTTGTGGGGCCTGCTCGCGCTGCCGGTGATCTGGTGGCTGCTCAGGCTCACACCGCCCAAGCCGCAGTCCGAAATGTTTCCGCCGCTGAAGATCCTCGCTCGCGTGCTGAAGCGCGAGGAAACGCCGCAGCAGAGCCCGTGGTGGCTGACGCTGCTGCGGCTGTTGATGGCAGCCCTTGTCGTCGCGGCATTAGCCGAACCCGTTTTCAATCCGCGCGAAAAATTGCCGGCCGAGGGCGCCGCCCTGGCGCTCGTCATCGACAATGACTGGGCGAGTGCCGCCGACTGGGGCAAGCGCGTCGCCACCGCCCAGCGGCTGATCGCCGATGCCGGTTCGAACGGCGTACCGGTCGTCATCGCCTTCACCGCCGAAAAGCCGAACGCCGAGATCGGCCCCTTCGATGCCGCGGCTGCCCTCGACCGGCTGCGCGCCGCCAAGCCGAGGCCGATCCCAACCGACCGACCCGCCGTCTATGCCCGCGTCGCCGGCGTGCTGGAAACCTTGCCCGGCGCCAGCGTTGCCGTTCTCGCCGAGGGCCTTGCGGCAAAGGGCGACGAGGCCGCCTTCAACACACTGCTGTCGAAAAATGCCGCCCGTGTCGTCTGGGCCAATTCCGACCGGCTGGCGCTGACTGGGCTCACTGGCGCCGAAAATCAGGTCGACGGCTTCGCCCTGACCGCCATCCGCGCGCCCGGCGACCCGGCGCCGGCACAAGTCACCGCCGGCGCCTTCGACGACAAGGGCCGCCGCATCGCCGACGCGACGCTGACCTTCGCGCCGGGTGAGACTACCGCCAGCGGCACGATGGCGGTGCCGTTCGAACTGCGCAACGACTTCGCCTCGATCGCGCTCGACGGCGAACGCCAGGCAGGTGCGGTGCGCGTGCTCGACGAAAGCTCCAAGCGCCGCCGCGTCGGACTTTTATCGCAGGCCGAGGCCGACCAGGCGCAGCCGCTTCTGTCGCCGCTCTATTACATCAGGCGCGCGCTGCAGCCTTTCGCCGATCTGGTCGAACCGTCGAGCGTCGATCTCGCCGACGCCATCCCGCAGCTTCTCGACCAGAAGCCGGCGATGATCGTCATGGCCGATATCGGTACCATTCCGCCGCAGGTCCATCAGCGGCTGGTCGACTGGGTCGACAATGGCGGCACGCTGGTGCGCTTTGCCGGTTCGCGGCTGGCCGCCGCCGGCAATGACGATGATCTGTTGCCGGTCAGGCTGCGCACCGGCGAGCGCTCGCTTGGCGGCGCGCTGTCATGGACGACGCCGCAGGCGGTGACCGAATTCCCGAAGAACGGCCCGTTCGCCGACCTCGCACCGCCGGCCGAGGTCACGGTGAGCCGGCAGGTGCTGGCCGAACCGACGCCGGACATCGTCGAACGCACCTGGGCAACCCTTGCCGATGGCACCCCGCTGGTGACCGGGTTGAAGAAGGGCAAGGGCACGCTGGTTCTGTTCCACATCACCCCGGAAGCGACATGGTCGACGCTGCCGATCTCCGGCAGCTTCGTCGAGATGCTGCGGCGCATCGTGCAGCTGTCGCGCAACCAGGGTGCGGCGGTTGCCAACGCCGAAGCCGCTGCTACGTCGCTGGCACCTTATCGCATGATAGCCGCCGACGGCACTTTGGTGCCGCCGACGCCGGACGCGCGACCGCTGGTCCCCGGCGCCGGCACGCTGCCGGTGACGTTCGAGAACCCGCCCGGCCTCTACGGCTCGGAAACCGGCGTTTTCGCCCACAATCTGCTCGAACCGGCCACCGCCTTCGCGCCGCTGGTGCGCCCGCAATTCACAGTGCCGGTGACCAATATCCAGTACGCTTTCGATGAATCGCGCGACCTCAAGGGATCGCTGGTCACAGCGGCACTTGCGCTTATGCTGCTCGACACGCTGGCGGTGTTCTGGATGGGCGGGCTGATGTCGCGCCGACCGCGCCGCGGCCGATCGGCCGCGGCAACGACGGCTGCGCTGCTGCTTGGCCTCGGCATGCTGTTTGGCCATGCCGACCTCGCCCACGCCGACGACGCCAAGCCCGGCGATGCCGCGGCAATCGAGGATATTGCCAAGACCCGCATCGCCTATGTGCTGACCGGTGTGCCCGGTGACGATTCGATCAGCCGCGCCGGGCTCGAAGGCCTGACCCGCTTCCTGATCGAGAAGACCGCGCTCGAGCCGGGCGCGCCGGCGGGCGTCGATATCTCGAAGGACGAGCTTTCCTTCTATCCGCTGATCTACTGGCCGATCGATCCTTCCGCGCCGATGCCGAGCCAAGCCGCGATCGCCCGCATCGACGCCTATATGCAGCAGGGCGGCACGGTGCTGTTCGACACGCGCGACCAGTTCGCCAACGGCATCGGTGCGGATTCGGCGAGCCCGGCGACGGAACGGTTGCGCGACATTCTCGGCAATCTCAACGTGCCGCCGCTGGAGCCGGTGCCCGCCGACCATGTGCTGACCAAATCCTTCTTCATCCTGCCCGAATTTCCCGGCCGCTTCTCCGGCAGCCCGCTCTGGGTGGAAGCCTCGCTCGAGGCCAGCAATGCCGAGAATCGGCCGGTACGCGTCGGCGACGGCGTCTCGCCGATCCTGATCACCGCCAATGATTTTGCCGGCGCCTGGGCCGTCGACGAGAATGGTGACCCGCTTTTGCCGACCGTGCCATCGGATCCGATGCAGCGCATCTATGCGCTGCGCGCCGGCGTCAACATCATGATGTACATGCTGACCGGCAACTACAAATCCGACCAGGTGCACGTGCCGATCCTGCTCGAACGGCTGGGGCAGTGAGCCTATGAACTGGTCGATTTCCTTCGAACCGCTGCTGTCCTGGCCCTTGCTGGCTTTGGTGCTCGCACCGCTGCTGGTGCTGGCGGCTGTCGGCTTGTGGTTTCGCCAGCGCGGCGCGATCTTCCGCTTCGCGGCGCTGATTGCGCTGGGCGCAGCACTCCTCAATCCGGTCTTCCTCGATGAGGAGCGCGAGGCGCTGAAGAGCGTCGTTGCCGTCATCGTCGACCGCAGCCAGAGCCAGGATATCGGCGACCGGACCAAACAGACCAACGAAGCGCTTGCCGGTTTGCAGCAGCGCCTTGGCCGCTTCAAGCAGTTCGACGTCCGCGTCGTCGAGGCCGGCAAGTCGGAAGCCGCCGACGAGCGCACCGAGACCAAGCTTTTTGCAGCGCTTGAAGGCGCCTTCCGCGACGTGCCGCCCTCGCGCATCGGTGGCGCCATCATNCGAGACCAAGCTTTTTGCAGCGCTTGAAGGCGCCTTCCGCGACGTGCCGCCCTCGCGCATCGGTGGCGCCATCATGATCACCGATGGCGAGGTGCATGACGCACCGGCCGCCCCCGACTTCAATGCGCCGCTGCACGCGCTGATCACCGGCAACGAGCACGAGAAGGACCGCCGCATCCGCTTCGAGAACGCGCCGCGCTTCGGCCTCGTCGGCAAGCCGCTCGACATGACCTACCGCGTCATCGCCACCGACGGCGAAGCCGGCCCGGTCGATGTCCGCGTCTCGGTCAATGGTGAGCAGGTCGCGGTCGAAGAGGCGACCATCGGCCAGGCGATGCCGCTGCAGGTGACCATCCCCGGCGCCGGCCGCAACATCGTCGAACTCTCCATCGACCGCGAGCCGGGTGAACTGACCGACGCCAACAACCGCGCCATCGCGCTGATCGACGGCATCCGCGAGAACTTGCGCGTGCTTTTGGTTTCCGGCGAACCGCATGCCGGCGAGCGCACGTGGCGCAATCTGCTGAAATCCGACGCCTCGGTCGATCTCGTCCATTTCACTATTTTGCGGCCGCCGGAAAAGCAGGACGGCACGCCGATCAACGAACTGTCGCTGATCGCCTTCCCGACCCGCGAGTTGTTCGTCGAGAAGATCAAGGATTTCGATCTCATCATCTTCGACCGCTACCAGCACCGCGACGTGCTGCCGATCCTCTATTACGACTACATCTCCGAATACGTCGAAAAGGGCGGCGCGCTGCTGATCGCCGCCGGGCCGGAATATGCCGGCGACTCCTCGATTGCCCGCACCCCGCTAATGTCGTCGCTGCCGGCAATGCCGACCGGCGAAGTCATCGACAAGGCCTTCTATCCGCGCCTCACCGATCTCGGCCAGCGCCATCCGGTGACGCGCGGCCTCGACGGCTCGGCGACCGAGCCGCCGCGCTGGAGCCGCTGGTTCCGCACCATCGGCGTGCAGAACCCCGAAGGCGAAGTGGTGATGAAGGGCGCCGACAACCGCCCGCTGCTTCTGCTCGATCATAAGGGCGAAGGCCGCGTCGGCATGCTTCTGTCCGATCAGGGCTGGCTATGGGCGCGCGGCTTCGAGGGTGGCGGGCCGCATGTCCAGCTTTACCGCCGCATCGCCCACTGGCTGATGAAGGAACCTGAACTCGAGGAAGAGCGGCTGACCGCCGACGGCCGCGGCATGATGCTGGAAATCCGCCGCCAGACGATGAGCGACGATCCCGGCCCGGCGCAGGTGATCACCCCTTCGGGCAAGGCGCTGATCGTCAAGCTGGAGAAGTCCGAACCCGGCGTTTTCCTGGGCAGCATCGAGACCAAGGAGATCGGCCTCTACCAGATCGGCAATGGTGACCTGACCGCACTCGCCCATGTCGGCCCGGTCAACGCGCCGGAATTCTCCGACGTCGTCTCTACCGAGGACCGCTTGAAGGCTCCGACTGAGGCCACCGGCGGCAGCGTGCGCCGGCTGGCGGCCTCCTCCACCCTTGGCCAGCTCACCGGCAGCGTCGCCCTGCCCTCCATCGTCCCGGTCCGCGCCTCCGGTGCGGCCTCGGGCGCAGACTGGATCGGCCTGCGCAGCACCGACGACAGCGTGCTCAAAGCCGTCTCGCGCGTACCCCTGTTCGGCGGCTTCCTGGGCCTTTGCCTGCTGCTGCTGGCCATGGGCGCGATGTGGTACAGAGAGGGAAGGTAAGGATCCCTTCTCCGTCACTATACGGGGAGAAAGACGCTCAACCTACTCCTCCGGCTCCGTCGTAAACAGCAGCGGGTACCCCTTGGCCTTGGCCGCGTCGACGGCCCGTGTCGCCTTGGTCTCGGCGACATCCCTGGTGAAGACGGCAACGACGCAAACGCCGAGCCGGTGCGCGGTGATCATCACCCGGTTAGCCTGGTCTTCGCTGAGCTTGAACTCGCCCTTCAGCACCGTCACCACGAATTCGCGCGGCGTAAAATCGTCATTGATGAGGATGACCTTGTAGAGCTTCGGCCGCTCGGTCCGCGGCTTGGTCTTGGTGCGGGGTTTGGAACTGATTTCAGGCATCGGGAACCGGTATCGCGCGAGGGGTCGCTCTCACTTTGTCATGGGGGAAAGCCGTCGTCCATTTTGATCGGCGCGCCAAACCGGCTTCCCGGAAGTGCTGCCGTTCACAAATTTAGGAACTGTACGCTGCGGTTCAACGGCCCTGGCGGTCGGCGACGCGACGAGCCTGGAATTGCCGTGCGCTGGATGCCGCATCGGGCCTTGATCCGGCCGCCTTGTATTCGACCCAGGCGACCGCGAGCCAGCCGAAGAAGCAGGCCAGCGCCGCGCCGGTGATCACGGTCAGCAGCAGGCTTTGCCATGGTGTGATGTATTGCCAGCTGCTGGAGATTGCCGGTGCAAACAGCGACGGCTCCGTGCGCCCGCTCACCGGATCGGGCACCGGGCTGGCGGTGAACTGGATCAGCACCCTGACCATGGCCGAGGCCACAAGGCCGCCGATGGCCATCGAGCGCAGAATGGATGAAAGCCGCTTCTTCATGCGGGCTATCCTACCGGACCGGCATTGCAAACGGGTTAAAGTCCTGGGTGGCCGGCACCCATTAACGGGTAATCATGCTCTCACACGACAAGGCCGCTCCAGCCGGGGGGTGCTGGAGCGGCCTTGTTACAGACAAACCTGTTGGCTGTCTGGATCAGGCCTTCGGGGCGTCCGTCTTGACGACCTTCTTTGCCTTCTTGTGCTTCTTGACCGGCTTCTTGGCGACGACCTTCTTCACCGGGGGCTTGGCGGTCGTGGTCGCCGGAGCGGTGGTGGTGGAAGCAGCCGGAGCAGCGGTCGTGGTGGCAGCGGCATTGCCCAGAGCCGGCATCGCGAAAGCGAGAGCGACGGCGAGACCGGTGGCGGAGAGGATGGACTTTTTCATGGCTTCATTTCCTTCTTTGTGCGGGTCGAGTTTCGAGTGTCACTGAACCGGGTCGATCGGTGTCACTCCAAGCAGCTTCAAAGCGTTCGCGAGCATCCGGATACCCTGTGCCTGTTTCTTGTTGGCGCAGAACCGGTTTCCCTTTCTTTGCAGTGCTTTCGCCGCGGTGACCTGCGTTGCCGCGGCATGGGTTTCGAGGGCTTCGTCTACCTGGCGATTGAGATCGATGCAGCGCTCGCTCCTTGTGATCGGCGTCACCTTTGCGGTTGTGGCTCCGACCGCGGCTGTGACGAGCGAAATGCTGAGCAGCGCACCCATCAAGCTGGTCGTGAACCTGTGCATCGGTAATGTCCGTTACTCCGGAGTCTTCGCGTCGCAGCCGATGTCCTGACCGCCACGGCACCCTTTATGCCCTTGATTTTTTTCGGGAGTTTTTCCGGACTATAGAATTTTGTTTCTGGATTGTTTCTGGCAAATCGGCTTTGCGGGCGATCATCGCCGCTGGCCAACATGTGGCCAGAATTCTATCGTGTGGGTGACGTCACAGAAGCAGACTCAGAAGGCAGCCGCCGACCGGCCGCCAGCAATGACAGGATCGCCGTGAAATCCGATGCGCACATACTGATCGTCGACGACGACAAGGGCATTCGCGACCTGCTTCAGGAATTCTTCCAGAAGCGCGGCCTGCGCACCACGGTTGCCGCCGACGGCGTCGAGATGGAAGACATACTGCGCCGCACGCAGGTAGACCTGATCGTGCTCGATGTGATGCTGCCGGGAAAGAGCGGGCTGGAGCTCTGCCGCGACCTGCGCGCCAGCTACTCGACGCCGATCATCATGCTGACGGCGGTGACCGAGACCACCGACCGCGTCGTCGGCCTGGAGATGGGCGCCGACGACTATGTGCCCAAACCCTTCGATCCGCGCGAGCTGCTGGCCCGTATCCGCGCCGTTTTGAGGCGCAATGGTGCTGCCGAGCCGAAGCGCGCCACCACCAAGCAGATCTATCATTTCGCCGGCTGGACGATGGACTGCTCGCGCCGCCGGCTGATGGCGCCGGGCGATGTCAGGGTCGAGCTGACGATGGCGGAGTTCAACCTGTTGCAGACCTTCGTCAAAAGCGCGCAGCGAGTGCTCACCCGCGACCAGCTCATCGAGCTTTCCGGCGGGGACAGCGACTATTCCTTCGATCGCAGCATCGACATCCTGGTCAGCCGTCTCAGGCGCAAGATGGAAGACGACCCCAAGACGCCGAAACTGATCCTGACCGTGCGCAGCGGCGGCTACCAGTTCCTGCCCGAGACCACCTCCGAATGAGACGTTTCCTGCCGCAAACCCTGCCGGTCTGGGTCTTGCTCATTGTCATTGCCGGCCTGCTGATCAGCCAGGTCGCCACGCTCTATATCGTCTCGCGCGACCGTGCCGTCGCCAATGACGAGGTCGATCTCTACCGGCTGAACGATCGCGCCTATTCGCTGGTGCAGCTGATGCATGACGACACGCCGGAGCAGCGCAAGCTGACGGCCTCCGGTCTGTTCAACGCCACCTATGCGCTGACCGTGTCGGACACGCCCGCGGTCACCTCGTCGATCGCCGGCGACGACGAACTGGCCGAACTCGAGGACATCCTGGTCGGGCGGCTGTCGAAATTCGGCATCACCGACGCCCGCGTCCGGCGCGATCCGGCAACCCAGGCAGCCAACGCGCCTGGCGGTGTGGCCGTGACCAAGGATGTCGGCGCGGTGGAGCGTGACCTGTTATCGCTGGCGGCCAGCTTCGCCCAGAGCGACAAGCTGACGGCATCTGTCCGCTTCGCCGACGGCCAATGGCTGAATTTCACCGAGCCCAACACGCCGGTCGGACCGATATTGAGTTTCGACAGCCTGCCGCTCTATTCGCTGATCGCGGCCCTGGTGGTGATCATGTCGATCTGGTCGCTACGCCGGCTGACGGCGCCCTATCGGATGATGGAAACGGCGGTCAACCGGATCGGCACGGATCTGAAGAGCCCGCCGATCGCCGAGACCGGCAGCCGCGAAATCCGCGCCGCGGCCAAAGCCGTGAACGCCATGCAGGTCCGGCTGCGCGACTATGTCGAGGACCGCGAACATCTGGCCGCCGCGCTCGCCCACGATCTGCGCACGCCGCTGACCCGCATGCGGCTGCGCCTCGAACTGTTGCGCAGATCGACGGCGCGCGAGGCGCTCGCCCACGACCTCGCCGACATCGAGAGCATCGCCAGCTCCGTCATCGACTTCGCCACCTTCGAAGTCACCGAGGAGAAGCGCGAGCGGATCGATTTCTGGTCGCTAGTGGAATCGATCGCCGACAGTTTCGAGGACGTCACGTTCGACCATGACGGCGCCAGGCCGCGTGGCATGATCTGCATGGCGCGGCCGGTGGCGCTCAAGCGCTGCGTCAACAATCTGGTCCAGAATGCCGTGACCTACGGCAAGAAAGCCCATGTCAGCCTGCGGCAGTCGGACGGCACGGTCACGCTGGTTATCCGCGACGAGGGGCCGGGCATACCGCAGGCGCAGCTCGACCAGGTGTTCGGTTCCTTCGTGCGGCTGGAGCAATCGCGCAACCGCCAGACCGGCGGCCTCGGCCTCGGCCTGACCATTGCCCGCAACATTGCGCGTGCCGCCGGCGGCGATGTCAACCTGTCCAACCATCCCCGCGGCGGCCTGCTGACGGAGCTCAGCCTGCCGCTGGCGGCATAAGGCAGCAGACTAGCGTCTCGATGGGCTTCCGGGCTGGATCAGCCAACCCAACCTTGCAATAGTGCGGCCGCTCGAGCAGGAGGAGATCGCCGCATGTTTTACGCCATCCTGGCCTATCACGTCGAACAGACCATCCAGTCCCTGACGCCGCAGCAGGATGCGGCGCTGATGCACGACCTGCTCGAAGTCAACGCCAGGCTGACCCGCGAAGGCAAGCTTGGGCCGGCGGCAAGACTGGGCGCGACCGCCGACGCCGTCACGCTGCGCGGTCCGGGCGAAGGCATCGTCATCGACGGGCCGTTTGCCGAGACCAAGGAACAATTGCTGGGTCTTTATGTCCTCGACTGCGCCACGCAGGAGGCGGCGATTGCGGCTGCGCGCGACTTGCGCCGCGTGAATCCCTCGGCAGTCTACGAAATCCGGCCGATCACATTTTACCTTCCCGGCCTGACGTTTCCCGCTACGGAGGGCGATTTAAAGGAGGCCGCCAGCGGCTGAGAACTACCCCATGGCCGGTCAGGCAGAAGCGATCTCGTTGCCCAGGCGGACCGTTTCGGCGACGAGAAGGTCGAGATCCTCGCGCCGGGTCCGGTGGTTGTTGATCGCCACCCTGAGGCAATGCCGGCCTTGCACCGTGGTATCGGAAATGGCGGCGGTTCCGTCTTCCTGCAGCCTCAGCATGATCTCGGTGTTGAGCGCTTTCGCGCGCTCGCCATCGAGACCATCCGCGCGATAGCGGAAGCAGACGATGTTGATGCTGGTCGGCGCCGTCAGTTCGAGCGCTAGTTCGGCCGCGATCAGCCCTGAGAGATACTGCCCCTGCGCAATGTTCTGGTCGATCAGGCGGCCGAATTTTTCGACGCCGTGTTCTCGCAACGCCATCCACACTTTGAGTGCCTTGAAGCCACGTGTCGTCTGCAGGCCATAGTCGTGCAGCCATTGGCCGGAGGCCAACCCGCGCGGTGTCGATTCCAGATATTCCGGCGTCACCGCGAAGGTCTTGCGATGCGCCGAGGCATCCCTGACCAACGCGCAGCCTGCCTCGAACGGCGCATGCAGCCATTTGTGCGGATCGAGCGCGATGGAATCGGCCCATTCGATGCCGGCGACGCGATACGCATTCTCGGGCGCGATCGCGATCAGCGCGCCGATGCAGCCGTCGACATGGAACCAGAGGTCCTCCTCATGCGCCAGCTTGGCCAGCGCCTGCAGATCGTCGATGGCGCCGGTGTTGACAGTGCCGGCATTGCCGATGATGCAGGCCGGCTTGAACCCGGCCGCGCGATCTTCCGATATCGCCGCCCGCAAAGCTTCGATGTCGATGCGAAGTCCGGCGTCGCTGGCAATGCGCCGCAGCGCCTTGTTGCCGAGGCCGAGCGCTTCCATCCCCTTGCGGTGACAGGAATGGACCTGGTCCGAGCCATAGAAACGCAACGGCTTTTCGATGGCGGCAACGCCGTGCTCGCGCACGTCGATGCCGCCCTTGGTGTTGCGCGCCACGGTCAGCCCGATGATGTTGGCCATCGAACCGCCGCTGACCAGCGTGCCGCTGGCCGAAGCCGGCATGCCGGTCATCTGCTTGCACCAGTCGACCACCTGGCCGTCCATCAGGGCGGCGGCATGATTGCCGCCTCCGAGATTGGAGCCCTGGATTGCCGCCAGGAAATCGCCGATCGCGCCGGTAAAATTGCTCGACCCCATATACCAGGACCAGAAGCGCGGATGGATGTTGCCCATCGGATAGGGCATCACCTTGTCCACGACATCGCCATAGATCTCGACAAGCGGCGTTGGCGATTGCGGCAGAGACGCGGTGAAGAAGTCCCTCACATCGCCAGGCATCTCCTGCCACACAGGCCGTTGCCTGACATCGCGCAGGTAAGCGACGGCATCGTCAACGATCCGATGCGACAGGCTTTGCACACCGGCCCAGTCCGAGGGGTCAAGCGTTTCCTCGGTACTGGCAGCCGAGTGTCCAGGCATCGCGTCCATGCAGATTGCTCCCGCGTCATCATGCCGGGAACTGGCAGCCGGGCGTGGAGCGCGACAGAGCGAGCTCTTCCGCATTCATCTCGGCCTCGATGGCGTCGAACAAAGGCGTGGTCATGTAGCGTTCACCGGTATCGGGAAGCATGCACAGGATCACCGATCCGGCCGGCGCCGTGCCGGCGATCTGGCGCGCCACGGCAAAAGCCGAACCGCCGGAGATGCCGGTGAAGATGCCTTCCTGCTGCGCCAGCGCCTTGGCCCATTTCATGCCCTCCGGCCCGGCGATCGGCATCACCTCGTCATAGAAGTTGCCATCGATGGCCTCCTGCAGGACGCTGGGAATGAAATCCGGCGTCCAGCCCTGGATCGGGTGCGGTTCGAAGGCCGGATGGCTGGCGGCCGGCGCTCCGCCGGCGCCACGCATCTGCGGCTTGCCGCTGCCGACAAGCTGCGCATTAACCGGTTCGGTGAGCACGATCCGAGTCTCAGGCCGCTCGCGGCGCAGCACCCGCGCCACGCCGGCGACGGTGCCGCCGGTGCCGTAGCCGGTGACGAAATAGTCGAGCCGCGAGCCGGCGAAATCGTTGACGATCTCGCGTCCCGTGGTTGCTTCATGGATGTCGGCGTTGGCCTTGGTCTCGAACTGGCGGGCCAGGAACCAGCCATTGGCTTCGGCCAGTTCCACCGCCTTCTTGTACATGCCGAAGCCTTTCTCGGCGCGCGGCGTCAGCACCACCTTGGCGCCCAGCATCCGCATCAGCTTGCGGCGCTCGACCGAGAAACTGTCGGCCATCGTCACCACCAGCTTGTAGCCCTTCTGCGCACAGACCATGGCAAGACCGATGCCCGTGTTGCCGCTGGTCGCCTCGACGATGGTCTGTCCCGGCTTGAGCGCGCCGGTGCGTTCACCTTCCTCGATGATGTTGAGCGCCAGCCGGTCCTTCACCGACGCCGCCGGATTGAAGAACTCGGCCTTGACGTAGATGGTGGCGTGCGCCGGTCCGAGATTATTGACGCGGATGACCGGCGTGTCGCCGATGGTGTCGAGGATGCTGTCGAACAGGCGGCCGCGGCCGGCCGTGGTTCTGATTTTCTGCTGATGCAACATGGTAGACTCCTGGTTCTTGCTCACGGGCCGGTTACACACCGGCGGTTTGGGCGGCGAGATTTCGACACCTTGCCGCACTACAGGTCCTTGACGTGCGGCAGTGTGGCAAACACCACATTCGGCGCACAAATTTTGCGAGCCGGGTGCACTTTGTCGTGCTCGGTGGTAAAGCAGGGGCCGGCAGGTCAGCGTGGGAGCAGGCGTGGTATCTGGCGTGGAATCGAGCCTGGCGAGCAGCCATCAAGGTGTTGTCGTGCGCCTGTTTGGGCCGCCGACGATTGCGCGCGACGGCGTCCCGGTGGTCTTGCAGGCATCGCGCAAGCTGCGCGCGCTGCTGGCCTATCTGGCGCTGGCGCCCCATCCGGTCAGACGTGGCAAGCTCTGCGAGTTGCTGTGGGATGTTCCAAATGATCCCAGGGGTGAGCTTCGCTGGTGCCTGAGCAAGCTGCGGGCCGCGCTCGACGAACCGGGCCGCCGCAGGATCGAAACATCGGGCGATACGATCGCGCTCGACCTCGACGGCATCTCAGTCGACGTTCTGGATGTCGCGGCGGCGGCTGCCGCAGGCATCGAAACGCTCGAGCCGACGCGACTGCAGTTGCTCTCCGACCTGTTCGTCGGCGACTTCCTCGAAGGGCTGGAGATCGACCGCAGCCCTCTCTTCAACAGCTGGCTGACCGCGCAGCGCCGCCGTTTCGGTTCCTGCCAAGCTGCTATACTGGAACATTTGGTCAAGACGCTGCCGGCCGATTTCGAAGCCGTCTCCGCCCATCTCGAAAAATGGCTGGAACTGACCCCGTTCGACAGCAGCGCCCATGTCGCACTCCTGGTGAGGCTGGCGCGGCGCGGCCAGTTCGGCGCCTGCGAAGACCATCTTGCCGCTGCGGCGCAGTTGTTCCAGTCGGAAGATCTGGATTTCGGCCCGGTGCGCGAGGCGTGGCTGTCCATCCGTAGCGAACGGCCCTGCGCGATTTTGCCGGCACAACCGGCAGCTCCGCCCGGGCCGAACCAGGCGTCAGTCATGCTTGCCGGTTCAGAAGCCGCGACGCCGCACAAGGCTTCGCTGGCCGTGATGCCATTTGCCGAAGACGCCGGTAGCGGCGTTCGTGGCGGGCTGGCCGATGGCTTGACCCACGACATCATTACCCGCCTCGCCAAGCTCAGGGACTTCTTTGTCATCGCCCGGGGCTCGGTCTTTGCCCTGGCGGAAAGGAACATCGCGCCGGAAGATGCCGGCCGAAGGCTGAATGTCGACTATGTCGCCACCGGCACGGTGCGCAGCGCAACGGGTCGCCTGATCGTCACTGTCGAGCTTGTCGAGGTTCGCACGGCCAGGATCGTCTGGGCCGAGACCTTCGAGCGCAAGGCCGAGGACATCTTCATTGTCCTCGACGATATCGGCAACAGCATCGTGGCCTCTATCTCATCCGAGATAGAGATGGTCGAGCGCAACCGCGCCATGCTGAAGGCGCCCAATTCGCTCAATGCCTGGGAGGCCTACCATCGAGGACTCTGGCATATGTATCGCTTCACCCGCAGCGAAAACGAGCAGGCCAGGCATTTCTTCGGCATCGCACTGCAGCAGGATCCGACCTTTACCCGCGCCTATGCCGGCCTGTCCTTCACCCATTGGCAGAGCGCCTTCCAGCGCTGGGGCGACCGCGACCAGGACAGCGCGCTTGCCTTTGAGGCGGCCGGCCAGAGCGTTTTGGTCGACGATCATAATCCCGCCGCGCACTGGGCGATGGGCCGGGCGCTGTGGCTGCGCGGCGAGGGTGACGCGTCCGTGCTCGAACTGCAAAGAGCCGTCGACCTCAGCCCGAACTTCGCGCTTGGCCACTATGCGCTGTCCTTCGTGCATTCGCAGTCGGGCGACCCGCACGCGGCGATCGGATCGTCGGATCATTCGCGCCATCTGTCGCCGTTCGACCCGATGCTGTTCGGCATGCTGGGCGCACGCGCCATGGCGCATGTCCGCCTCGGCCAGTTCGACGAGGCAGCCGAATGGGCGCTGAAAGCGGCTGCCCGCCCCAACGCCCATGTCATCATCCTGTCGATCGCCGCTCACTGCCTGGCGCTGGCGGGGCGACTGGACGAGGCGAAAACTTTCGCCGCCGCCATCCGCAAGACGCTTCCGGACTACCGTGCGGACGACTTCATCCACACCTTCCGCTTCGACCGGGATGCCACAGCCCTGTTCAAGCTCGGCGCCACGCGCATCGGTCTGGCTTAGAGCATGATCCCAAAAAGTGGGTACCGGTTTTTGGAAAAGATCATGCTCCAACAAAGGGTTAGATCATGATGAGATTTCAACCAAATCTCATCATGATCTAGCGCCGCAACACCGCGCTCAGCACATCGCGTATCCCGATCGCGCCGACAAAGCGCGACTGGTCGTCGAACAGCGCCACGGGTGCCGTCTGCGAGCGGTGCATGGCCAGCATCACCGTCTTCAGCGAGGTCCCGGGGTTGGCCCAGAACACTTGCGCCGTCTCCTCCGGCTGCGCCTCGACATCGGCGCATGAAACCCATACCGCCGGTTTGCCGTCGCGTTCCGCCGCCGCCACCAGCCCGTGCTCGTCGATCTTGAAGCGCGTCGTCTTGCGCCGGTCGAGCCACACCCAGCCATTATCGCCGTGCTCGAGGTCGCGGCTGTCGCGCATGACGTTCCAGGCGGTCAGCACCGACAACGGATTCACATTGGCGATGAAGTCACGGACATAGTCATTGGCGGGCTTGAGCACGATGTCTTCCGGCGCCCCGGTCTGCACGATGCGACCGCCCTCCATGATGGTGATGTGGGTGCCGATCTTCAGCGCCTCTTCCAGATCATGGCTGACGAAGATGATGGTCTTCTTCAGCTCCGCCTGCAGCTGCAGCAATTCGTCCTGCAGCTTGGTGCGGATCAGCGGATCGAGCGCCGAGAACGGCTCGTCCATCAGCAGGATCGGCGCCTCGGTGGCGAAGGCACGGGCCAGGCCGACGCGCTGCTGCATGCCGCCGGACAGCTCATGCGCGTATTTCTTCGACCACTGGTCGAGATTGACCAGTTTCAGCTGGCGTTGCACGCGCTCCTTGCGCTCTTGCTCCGGCACGCCGGCGAGTTCGAGGCCGAGGCCGACATTCTCCTCCACCGTACGCCAAGGCAGCAGGCCGAACTGCTGGAACACCATCGCCACCTGCTTCTGCCGCAGCCGCCGCAGCGTCGCCTGATCGCAGGTCACGACATCGACGATATTGTCGCCGTCCTTGACCAGCACCTGGCCGCGCGACACCACGTTGAGCCGGTTGACTGCCCGCAACAGCGTCGACTTGCCCGAGCCGGACAGGCCCATCAGCACCGAGATTTCGCCCTCATGGACGGTCAGGCTGGCGCCGGCGCAACCCAGCACATTGCCGGTCTTTTCAAGGATTTCGGCGCGCGTGGCGCCGCCGTCGATCAGAGCCAGCGAACCCGCCTGGTCGGAGCCGAAGACGATATCGACATTTTTGAAATCGACGGCGACGGTCATTTCTTCCCTCCAACGCCGATACGCGTCATCCGGTCGAGCACGATGGCGAGTACGACAATCGCCAGACCCGCCTCGAGCCCGAGATCGATGCGGCGCGAGCCGAGCGCACGGTTGATTTCAGTGCCGAGGCCGCCGGCGCCGATGAGTGCTGCAAACACCACCATCGACAGCGACAGCATGATCGACTGCGTCAGCCCGGCCATGATGGTCGGCAGCGCCGAGGGCAATTCGACCTTCCACAGCAGCTGCTGCTTGGTGGCGCCAAACGCCTCGCCGGCCTCGATGATCGACTTCGGCACCGAGACGACGCCGAGATGGGTGAGCCGGACCGCGGTCGGGATGACGAAGATGATGGTGACGATGAGGCCGGGCGCGTTGCCGAGACCGAACAGGGTCAGGACCGGGATCAGGTAGACGAAGGTCGGCAGCGTCTGCATCAGGTCGAGCACCGGCAGCATGATGCGGTAGACCTTCGGCTTGTGCGCGGCCCAGATGCCGAGCGGCACGCCGATGGCCATCGCCATGGCGGCGGCGGCCACGACCAGCACCAGCGTCTGCACCGTCTGCTTCCAGAGGTTCTGGTTGATGATGAAGATCAGGCCGAGAAAGACGCCTATGGCCAGCGGGCGCGAGCGCTGCAGCAGCCAGGCGATGATGGCGATGATCAGCGCCAGCAGCACCGGCGGCACCATCAAAAGGATGCTAACCAGCCCGTCGAGCAAGAAATTGAGGCCATTCGAGAAGGCCCTGAACACGGTGTCGAAATTGTCGGTGAGGAAACCGAAGAACGCCTTTCCCCAGGCGCCGATCGGTATCTTGTGATCGACCATGAATTTCGAAATCGGATCCATATCGCCCCTCTCATGCGAGAGACCGCCTGCTTCCGGCCTCCGCTGTCGTTAGGTCATCTTCTCACAGGATATGAAAAAGGGCAGCCTTTTCTAGATTGGCTGCCCTTCCTGGTTCGGCTTTGCCGAATTCAGTCGGCTCAGCTTCCGAGCGCGGTCTTGACCGCCGCTGCCGCATCACCGCCATCGAAGGTGGTGACGCCGGCAATCCACGGCGCAACCGCGTCAGGGTGCTTCTTCAGCCAGTCGGCTGCCACCGTGTTGGCGTCGCCGCCCTTCAGGATCGCGTCCATCATCTCGCCTTCCATGTCCAGGTTGAACTTCAGGTTGGCGATGAACTTGCCGGCATTCGGGCATTCGGTGGTGTAGCCCTTGCGCACATTGGTGTAGACGGTGGCGGCGCCGAAGCCGCTGTCGCCCATGCCGTCGAGATAGGTGAGCTTCATGGCGCCCATCACCGGATGCGGCGTCCAGCCGAGGAACGCGATCCACTCATTGTTCTTGATCGACTGCTCGGCCTGCGTCAGCATGCCGGCTTCCGAGGACTCGACCAGCTCGAAGCCTTCGAGATTGTCCTTCGGGTTCTTGATCATGTCGAGGATGATGCGGTTGCCGTCATTGCCCGCCTCGATGCCGTAAATCTTGCCGTTGAACTTGTCCTTGAACTTGCCGATGTCGGTCAGCGACTTGACGCCGGCCTCCGCGACATAGGTCGGTACGACGATGCCGTAGCCGGCGCCGGTCAGGTTGGTGCCGATCGTCTCGACCGAACCATCGGCGGTGTAGTCCTTGATGTCGTTGGTCATCGACGGCATCCAGTTGCCGAGGAAGACGTCGAGATCCTTGTTTTTCAGCGACGCCATGGTCACCGGCACCGACAGCTGGATCGTCTGCGGCTCGTAGCCGAGCGCGGTGAGCAGCACCGAAGCGACGCCGGTGGTTGCCTGGATGTCGGTCCAGCCGACATCGGAAAGGCGCACCGCCTTGCAGCTCTCCGGATNCTCTCCGGATCGCCGGCAAGTGCAGCGCTCGTGGACAGAAAAGTCGCCAGGCCGAGACCGGCGACGAAGGTGTTCATACGCGACATTGGCAGTCTCCCATTGTGATTCTTTGGCGAAGCGTAGTTACGGTTTCTCTGCCCGCCTTGTTTCATCAGCCAAACACCATTCTGGTGTGGTTTCAAGCGCTAAGACAATCACGATCAACGGCGCGGACTGGCCAAACAGCGACACGCCTGCCGCTTTTTCGATGGCAGACGGCTTTTCCCATGAAATGCAGCGGTGCCCTCTCCCCGCGCCGCGCCAACTCGGCTTAAAAGGACGGCATGGCCAAGCTCTACTTCCACTATGCGACGATGAATGCCGGCAAAACGACAATGCTGCTGCAGGCGTCCTACAATTATCGCGAACGCGGTATGACGACGATGCTGTTCGTCGCCGGCCACTACAGAAAGGGCGACACCGGGCTGATCTCGTCGCGCATCGGCCTGGAGACGGAGGCCGAGATGTTCCGCGACGGCGACGATCTCTACGCTCGCGTCGCCGAGCATCACGAACATACGACGGTGCATTGCATCTTTGTCGACGAGGCGCAATTTCTCGAGGAAGAGCAGGTCTGGCAGCTCGCCCGTATCGCCGACCGGCTGAACATCCCGGTGATGTGCTACGGCCTGCGCACCGATTTCCAGGGCAATCTGTTTTCCGGTTCGCGAGCGCTTCTGGCCATCGCAGACGATCTGCGCGAAGTGCGCACCATCTGCCGCTGCGGCCGCAAGGCGACGATGGTCGTGCGTCTCGGCGCTGACGGCAAGGTGGCCAGACAAGGCGAACAGGTGGCGATCGGCAAGGACGTCTATATCTCGCTCTGCCGCCGCCACTGGGAAGAGGAAATGGGCCGCGCCGCGCCCGACGATTTCATTGGCTTCACCAGAGGCTGAACGGCCGGGACAACATGAAAATTCTGCAGTTCACAGTCGATTGCCCGTTTCCGCCGGTCTCCGGCGGAGAGATCCGGAACGCCGCCAATGCACGCGCTTTGGCATCGATGGGCGAGGTCCTGACGGTAAGCCTGACTGGCGCCCCGGCACCCTCCACACCGCCGAACATCCGTCACCGGATCATCGAGTCAGCGCGCGGCAGGGCGCCTTGGGGCAGGCGCAGCCCGCACCCGACCGTGCATATGATGCCGGACGACGAGCTGGCCGAAGCCGACGCCATCTGGAGGGAATTCGCGCCCGATCTCGTGGTGATCGAGGAGATCGTGCTTTCGCAGCTGCTGACGCTGGCGCCGAAGCATCGCGCGCGCACCGTCCTTGACCAGCACAACATCGATTCCCGGACGGTGTCCGACCGGATCGCCGGCCTGACGCTGTGGCAGCAAATACGAGACTGGCGCCAAAACAGGCGAAGGAAGGCAGAGGCGCGCGAAGCCGACAGGTGTGCGGCTGCCCTGGCCGACCAGATCTGGGTTTGTTCGCGGGCCGACGAAGCGCTTCTGTCCGCTCTCGGCCCCGTCAACGACGTCAGGTTCGTCGCCAACCCCATTCCAGACGAGAGCGTGCTTTCCCTGCCAATTGCTGCCGAGCGCTTCAGTGAGCTCAGCCTGTGCTTCATCGGGCATCTCGGCTATTTCCCCAACATCGACGCCGTCAAGCAGATCGGCCGCGCGATGGCGCCGCGCCTCGCCGCTTCCGGCCGGCCCTGGTCGATCACCGTCGCCGGCAGAAACCCGCGCGATGTCGTGCGCGGTCTATGCACCAGGCATGGTCTGCGGTTGATAGAGAACCCGCCGCATCTGCCGGAATTGCTTGGCCGCGCCGGCTATGCGCCGATCCCGCTGCACTTCGGCGGCGGAACCCGCATCAAGGTGCTGGAGGCGATGGCGGCGGGCTTGGTCGTCGCCGCCACCGAAAAGGCCGTCGAAGGGCTTGGGCTGCAGGCGGGCAGGCATTTCCTGTCCAGCGACGATGCCGGCAAGTTGGCATCGAAAATCATCGATCTCGCGACACGCCCGCAAGCGGCCGCCGAGATGGCGGAGATCGGCCGCGCTTTCGTGCGCGACAATCATTCGTCGGCGGCGATTGAAAAGCAGGTCAAGCAGGCGGTCGCGGCGATCCCGCGCACGGATTGAGCCCGGCTGCTATCCACCGGCATACGGCGTTTGTTAAGGCCTGCAGCCTATTTTGCCCTCAGCCAGAGCCAGCCGGGAACCGCCATGCTTCGAGCCATTTCATCAGGCCTTGTCATTTACTTGGCCGGTATCCTCGCCGCGCAGGCCGACGGCGATGCAGCACTTGGCAAGAAAGTATTCTACCGCTGCATGGCCTGTCACGAGGCGGCAAGCGACCGCGACAAGGTCGGCCCGCATCTCCTCGGTATCGTCGGCCGCACCGCCGGCACCGCCCAGAATTTCAACTATTCGCAGGCCATGAAGGACGCCGGCGCGGCCGGCCTGGTCTGGGACGAAGCCAACCTCAAAGCCTATCTTGGCGCTCCCAAGCTGAAAGTACCCGGCAACAGGATGGGCTTCTCCGGCCTGAGCAGCGACGAGGACATCGCCAACGTCATCGCCTATCTGAAGGCCGATCCGAAGCCTTGAACGGCGCGATGCGTAGCGTGATGGCGACGGCTTCCGCCAGCTGTCTCGCGCTTGCAACTCATTGAGCCCTCTGTCGAATTCAGCACACCTACACTGTCCGAGATCGACTGCTTCGCAGACGCCAAAGTTCAATGACGGTTGAACAATACTTGGCCGGCTGGTTAATCACGCCATGACCCCGCCTTCATTGCCTTTCAAGACGACCGCGTATGTTTTTGTTTTCGGGGCGGGTCTTGTCTTGCGTCTTTCAATCCCCTGATACCCCACATATATTCGCCGCTGTTCGCAGCCAGCGACCGGAAGCCGAAGCGGGAGGCCCCTATGGCGACATTGCAGAATTTCGATGCCGAAATTGCCAAGACCAGGCAGGTCGTGCAGGACATGCGCTCCAAGATCGAGCAGTCCGGCACGGTGCTTGACACGCTGGCCACCGCCGACAAGAAGATCGGAGACGCCAATTTCGACATCGAGAATGCCCGCATCGAGGACGTGCTGAAGCAGCAGAAGGTGATGGAAGGCAACATCGCCGACCTGATCATCGGGCTGGAAGACGCCACCAACGTCTTCGGCACTGAATTCGAGAGCATGAAGAACTACACCGGCTGGGAAAGCTTCGTCGGTGTCTTCTCGGCGCAACGCAAGCAGCGCATGCGCACCGACCGCGTCCGCAACATGTCGCTGGCCGGCAATCTGCAGGAGCTTCTGGTCAAGTCCGACACCATCGTCGGCATCCTGAAAGCGCAGAAAGAGGTCCTTGACCAGCGCTACAAGACCTCGGAAAACAGCCTGTCGCAGGTGATCGAGCGCCGCAAGGTCACCATGACCAACCTCGAGGCGGTGCAGAAGCGCATCGAGGAGGTCAATCCGCTGCTGCTCGACATCGAAAACAAGATCGCCGCTTCTACCAGTCAGAAGGAGCGCACGCAGCTTGAGGGCGAGCGCTCGAAACTGGCGACCGAATACAATGAAAAGCAAGCCAAGGAGCAGGAGCTTCTGGCCGAGAGCCAGACGCTGGAACGCTACACCTCGATGTTCCAGACCTTCGTCGATTCGCTCAACAATCAGATCGCAGCCCAGTCGACGCTTATCAACAAGCTGACCATCGATACGGAGCAGCGCATCGTGCTCTACAAGGCACTGGAAGATTCCTTGAAGACCGCCGCCCAGCAGGATGTCGCCCACAAGATCAACACGCTGGGCAGCCAGGTTGACAACACCGCCGAAGAGACCATGGCCGGCATTGGCGCCGCCTCGCAAAAGCACATCGGCGATCTTCTCGAAATGCACGAGAAGAACATGGTCGCCAGCTCCGACATCCAGCGCCGCAAGAAGCTCGCCGACGACGCCTTCGCCCGCCGTTTCGACGACGTGATGAAGAAGCACAATTCGGCCAACTACGTGCAGTCGTAAGGAGCGGCTGCACGCGGGCACACCGGCATGACTCCCGAAAACGAAGCGGCGGCGCGCTATTTTTCCGCCATCACGGCGGCACTCAGCGGCCTCGAAGTGTTCATGCGCGACGACCGCTCGCCGCTTTACCGGCACGGCATCGTCGCCAAGATTGTCGCCGAATACATTGCCCGGCTGGACAAATCGTTTTCCTGCTGGCGCAACCGGCTCGGCTTCATGGACACGTTCCGCATTTCGCGCGCCGACAGCGGCTATCCCGTCTTCCAGAACCTGCTCGAACTGGAAAACGACCGCCGCCAGGCCGAGGCGCGGCTGGCCAACATTCCGCTGGCCGGCGAATTGCGCGAGGAAATGGCCGACTTCATCCTGCGCCACAAGGAATTCCCCGAAGCGCTGCAGAAGTCGATGGCCGAGCGGCTCTATCTCGAGGACGTCAAGAGCGAACAGACTTTTGGCCCGTTCTCGCTGGCGCAGACGGCCAAGGTCTCGGTCAATCCAAAGACCGGGCGTCCCTATTACCTCGTGCACTGGGCGAGCTTCGACGGCAGCGCCAACCTGCCGCTGGTCTACATGGTGACGGTGGAGGATTCCTCCGAAAGCATGATCCGGCAGCTCGTTGACAGCAGCGGCAAGCTCAATGAACGGGTCGACATCCCGCTGCCGGTGGACGGCCTGCTCAACCCCGAACTCGCCCATCGCTTCGACGATTTCACCGAGAAGAATTCCGCCTACACGCTTTCGCCCGCAACGATTGCGGTCAATCTCGACAAGGATTTCGAGCCGCTGCACCCTAAGCAGCTGCGCCGCGTCGTGCTCGGCCCCTTTTATTCCGCAGGCATTACGGACAACAATTCGACCGTGACCGAGGTGCTGGCCAAGGTGCGCAAACCGGAAAATGCCTGGCTGCTCACCTGGACCATCCAGGAGGTCTACTCCAAGGGCGAGAAACCCGGCCGCAAGGGGCTGTTTTCGAGCGAGAAGACGACGCAGGAATTCTTTATCAACACCGACGATCTCGAAGCCGCGCGCCAGGGTGTGTCGAGCTACGAGAACCACGCCCTGATCCCGCACGAAGCCTATCAAGCACTCTACGCCGCCGGCGAAGCTCAAAAAATCTTCTCCGGCTACAAGGTTCACATCCTGTCAAATGGGCAGGTGATTTCAGATGTCTGACCGTCACATCGCGGAGCATCCTTCATGGACACCGGCCTGACCACCATCCCGGAAGCGGCTATCGAAAAGCACCGCGCAACCGCGCAAAGCTTCATCACCCGCGTCGTCGTATTGGAAGACCCCTCGCGCGAATCCGGCACAGCGCTGGCCGGCACCAACCGCCGCTTCGTCTCCACCGTCTCGGTCGGCTCGGTGCGGCGCACACGCGAGGTCGAGCTGGTCAAGACCGTGGCAGCCGTCCATCCCGACGACCAGCTGATGAGCATCCCCCAGCACACGATGTTGTTCCGCGCCCGCCGCGGCCTGGCGATTGCGCTCGCCATCTCCGACGTCTTCGCCGAGGGCTCCGACCTCGAAAGCCTCCAGGCCAAGAACACCCGCGCGCCTCTTGAGGGCGATGAGGCGGCGACCTTCAAGAAGCTTCTGTCAGCCTCGGCTTACGTTTCAGCCTTCAGCCTCGCCTCTTACCTGTTCCAGCTGATCGACAGCGACGGCGAGGCGCCCAACGATATCCCCGAACCGGACTTCCTGTTCGACACGCCGCAGGACGCGGTGAAGTCGATCGTCGCCGGGTTGGACAAGGCCATTGCAGGCTCCAAGGACGATGGCGACCTGACGACGCGCGCGCGAGCTTTTGCACGGGTCGCCATTGATGGGCTGCTGGCCCGCAAAGGCCGCTTCGACGGCATCGGTCCGTTCGAGAACGCCCATATCCGCATCGACGCCGACGATTTCACCCTAGACGGCTTCGACGTCGCGCCCGGCAAGCGTTCGAAACCGCTGGTGATGACCTTCAAGAAGCCCGAAGAGGTCGTCGGCAACCACATCGCCAAATACCAGTCGGTCAAGCTCGCCAAGATGCTGATGGCCTATGATTTCGAGCGCGAGCTGAACCCGTTCGTCGAGCTCGGCGGCTTCCTCTTCACCTTCATCGGCGATGGCGCGCCGGGCACCGGCAAGACGACGCTGATCCAGATGATCGCCGGCCTCGTCAACAATTATTGCCAAGTTGCCGGCTATCCCTTCGCCTATGAGAATTTCGGCGTCGACCAGATCTCGTCCTACCAGGGCAAATCCGGCCAGAACTGCCGCCAGTTCATCAACAATGTCTTGAACCCACGCGTCATCGGCTTCGGCACCGTCGACGACATCGACCAGGTGGCGGCCCGCCGCTCCGACGACCGCGCCTCGGCCGGCCAACAGGAAATCACCGGCGTCTTGATGGACGCCTTTGCCGGCGCCGGCACGGTGGTGCGCGGCAATTGCTCGTTCGGCATGTTTTCCAACTATCCCGAAAATGTCGACGATGCGCTGCGCCAGCGCGCCGGCGCCCGCTGGCTGGTCGACGGCCCACAGAGCCGCGACGACTATATCGACATCTTCGTCCTGCTTGCCGGCAAGAACCACAAGATCCCACTCGGCGACCACAAGCTCTACGCCGCGCAGGAGATCCAGCGCGCGGTGACCGAAGCCTATGAGGAGCACGAGAAGCCTCAGGAAGACGGGCTGATGAAGGTCTATGAGCGCTACATGAAGGAGAATGGCGCGCCGAAATCGATGGCCGACATCGGCACTTATCTGCACCTGATCAAGGATGCCGAGCCGCGCTTCACCGGCCGAGCCATCAAGAACGTCACCGACGCCATCAAGATGCGCGCCATGGACATCGAGCTGCCCGACGACTGGTTCGAGAAGCCGGAAGCCTTCATGCACAAGGGTTACAACGAAAAGAAAGCCATGATCGAGGAACTGCGTGGGCCGTTCTCGATGGACATGGTCATGCAGGAGATCAACCGCTACGCCGACTCGGAGTTCCGCTATTCCGACAAATCCGACGACGCCGCGGTGGAGAAGCTGCTGCGCGACGCACGCCTGCGCGAACGGGCGGGACGCGAGATGGAGGAGATGAAGAAGAAGGGGCTCTGGAATGCGTGAGCTTCCTTCGCTGCCCGCGGGTGCTGAAAGGCTTGGCGCTAACGCTGACGCCCCCCTCTCCCCGTCCTTCACGGGGAGAGGGTAAGGGTGAGGGGCGGCGCATGCGTGGACCAGAGATCGCTACGACCATACTGGCAGCTATCGAACAGCGCCTCGATCGGCACATCCGGACCAATGATCTTCGATTTATTGACGCCAAAGGCCATGGGGAGACATGTCCTTGAATGCTAGCGCTGCCCCTCACCCTTACCCTCTCCCCGTGAAGAACGGGGAGAGGGAGGCGTCAGCGTTGGCGCTTCGCCACAACAGGCAACGCCACTCNATGCGTGAGCTTCCTTCGCTGCCCGCGGGTGCTGAAAGGCTTGGCGCTAACGCTGACGCCCCCCTCTCCCCGTGAAGAACGGGGAGAGGGAGGCGTCAGCGTTGGCGCTTCGCCACAACAGGCAACGCCACTCGGAACGTTCTGCATGAGCCACGCCAAAAAGCCCGACCTTCTCCGCGACAATGAGCTGATCTACGGTCGCTTGCTCACCGTCGACGAGTCGCACCTCATCCAGCGCTACAACAAGGCGCTTGTTGCCTTCGGCCTCAAGCCCACCAAGCTGAAGAGCTTCCAGATCGACCGCACCGGCTTCTCGCCCGAAGTGGCCGAGGAATGCGGCGATTACGATTATCTCGACCCCAATGAGGTCAACCGCCGCTTCATCATCCTGACGCCGTCGCAGATCGATCTGCCGGTGGTGCACACCGCCTTTTCCAACACCTCGCAGCTGATGTTCGAGTTCATGTCCAAGAACCAGCGCGCCATCGATGCGCTGACCATCAAGGATGTCATCTACGGCGAGATCGAGGATTCCGTTCCCCTGGTCAACGACATCGAGGATCTGCTGTCGATCAGCCAGGTCGAGTTCAGGGTGCTTTCGGCCGAGGACGTGCTGGGCAAGGCCGCCGAACTCGGCAAGCTGGTCGACCGGCTGAAGCAGGAGCCCGATGCCTGGCGCGACAACACCATGCTGAGCCGTATGGTGGAGCTGGCGAAGGTCTGCGGCGATATCCGTGAGAATGCGCTGGTGCCCGACCAGGTGATCTTCCGCCACAACGCCTACTGGACCAGCCATTTCGGCGGCGTCTACGTCTTCGTCGATCCTGATATGACTACCGTCATCGGCGACCCGGCCGCCCCCGGCTTTCGCCGTTCGCGGCCTTGGCAGGTCAGCTATCTCTCGATCAACGATGCCGACAAGGTGTTCAAGTTCCTGGCCAGCACCGGCCGCATCGAATTGCCGCGCGCGTCATGGGTCGAAAGCTCGGGCTATCTCGAGCATCGCGCCGAGATGGTGGTGCGCTCTCTCATCCGCGACACAGAGCCGAACCGCAATTTGACCGAGGTCGACAAGGTCTGGCTGCAGACCTGGATCCATGGCCATGCCGATCTGATCACCAAGGACGGCAATTTCCCCTTTCTCAACGCCGCCAAGCGTGAGATCGCCCAGCTCGGCCATCTCAAGATCGAGGATGTGTTTCCGCAACAGCGCTTCCTGGTCGTGCGTGGCAAGCCCGACCATCCCGACGCCTGGCTGACCAACCAGCTGATCTCGGATTTCGTGCCGCAGGACTTTGTCTCGCGTTACGTCTTCAACAAGCCGGGCTTCTACAAGGACTATGACGGCTACAGCGACGCCTGGCGGTCGCATGTTGTGGACGTTCTGAAAACCACATATTTGAAAGACAAAGTGGCGTTTCGCACGCGCCTTTACGGCCTGACTGACTGAGGGGTGAACGAGAGCCATGCTTGATCCGATCGTGAATTTCTTCACCCGCATCTTCCAATGGATAGGCCGTGGCATCGGCCTCGTCATCGGCGCGATCCTGTGGCCGTTCCTCTGGGCTGGGCGCTGGTATACGCAGCGCGGCTGGATCCTGAAGGCTGTGGTCGGCCTCGCGCTTCTGGTGTTGATCGGCCTCTACGCCAATTTCTTCTACGCCACCCAGTGGTGGAACAAGTTCGATCCCAACTACGTCGACAAATACACCTTCGAGAACCGCAACATTTCCGCCGGCGAACAGGTCGCGGCCGGCGCCGGCACCGACACCGCCAAGACCTGCGGCAATTCGGGCATCGCCCAGGTGGCGGCCGACCTGACGGACTTCAACGTCAACCAGAATGCCTGGATCTCGTCGATGATCCTCTACAAACTCGGCCTGTTCGGCATCGACTGGGACAACACGCCGTTCATGGACAACAAGGCCTCGTTCCAGCGCGGCATCAACCAGGCGGTGCGGCGCACCGCCACCGAGCTTGCCGACAATCTCGGCCGTGTCCGCACCACATCGCAGATCGACGGCGACCTGCAGGATGCGCGCGGCAATCTGCAGTTCGACGAGGAGACCTGGTATTTCGGCCTCAACCCGTTCGGCCCCAAGACGCCGACGCCGAGCTATTATCGCGATGCCGTCACCAAGCTGCGCTCCTTCAACGCCCGCCTCGGCAGCTGCCAGGCGACGTTCGATGCCCGCGCCGACAATCTGAAGCAGTATATCGACCGCATCTCCTCCGACATCGGTTCGACCTCGGCGATCCTCAAGGAGCGCGCCGAAAACCATAACAATGGCTGGTTCGACTTCCGCGCCGATGACCGCTTCTGGTTCGCCTATGGCCAGCTCTATGCCTATTACGGCCTGATGAAAGGCGCCCAGGCCGACTTCGAGGACGTCATCAAGGAAAAGCATCTCGGCAATCTGTGGGACACGATGGATGCGCAATTCGTCTCGGCGCTGCGCATCCAGCCCTTCATCATCGCCAATGGCCGCGAGGATGGCTGGATCATGCCGACGCACCTGACGACGATGGGTTTCTACGTGCTTCGCGTGCGCTCCAACATGGTCGAGATCAGCAACGTCCTGACTCAGTAGCGTTCACAGCTTTCCCGGCGAGCGATGGCGAATTTGCGCCGTCGCCTCTGTCGCATTCCGTGCATTGGGCGGCTGTTTTGAGACGGCGGAACGTCGCGTCCTCTGGCTTCTATACGGCGCGGCAACGGAGCCAGGAAGAACCGGCGACAGGTCGGCCGGCCGCGGAGACACTTTCTTCATAGGAAACATAGTTGCATGCAAGTTGACGCCGCGGGAGCGACAGGGTTAGAACATGCCCGCGCCCGGGTTCAACATGCCTGCGAGTGAGATCAAACCCGTCCCCTCCACCGTCCAATCCGAAGGAAAGCCGTCATGGCCGAAGTGAAGTCCGACATCGAGATCGCGCGCGGCGCCAAGAAAAAGCAGATCCAGGAGATCGGCCAGAAGATCGGCATCCCGACCGAGCACCTTTTGCCCTACGGCCACGACAAGGCGAAGATTTCGGCCGAATTCATCAAATCGGTGAAGGGCAACAAGGACGGCAAGCTGATCCTCGTCACCGCCATCAACCCGACGCCGGCCGGCGAAGGCAAGACGACCACCACCGTCGGCCTTGGTGACGGTCTGAACCGCATCGGCAAGAAGGCGATCGTCTGCATCCGCGAGGCTTCGCTCGGCCCGAATTTCGGCGTCAAGGGCGGTGCCGCCGGCGGCGGCTACGCGCAGGTCGTGCCGATGGAGGACATGAACCTCCACTTCACCGGCGACTTCCACGCCATCACCACGGCGCACAATCTTTTGTCGGCGCTGATCGACAACCACATCTACTGGGGCAATGAGCTCGGCATCGACACCCGCCGCGTCGCCTGGCGCCGCGTCATGGACATGAACGACCGGGCGCTGCGCGAAATCATCTGCTCGCTCGGCGGCGTCGCCAACGGTTATCCGCGCGAGGCAGGCTTCGACATCACCGTCGCCTCTGAAGTGATGGCGATCTTGTGCCTTTCCACCGACCTCAAGGATCTGGAAAAGCGCCTCGGCGACATCATCGTCGCCTACCGCCGCGACAAGAGCCCGGTCTATGCCCGCGACTTGAAGGCCGACGGCGCCATGGCGGTGCTGCTGAAGGACGCCATGCAGCCAAACCTGGTGCAGACGCTGGAGAACAACCCTGCCTTCGTGCATGGCGGCCCGTTCGCCAACATCGCGCATGGCTGCAACTCGGTGGTCGCCACCACCACGGCGCTGAAGCTCGCCGACTACGTCGTCACCGAAGCCGGCTTCGGCGCCGACCTCGGAGCCGAAAAATTCTTCGACATCAAGTGCCGCAAGGCGGGTTTGAAGCCGGCGGCTGCCGTCATCGTCGCCACCGTGCGCGCCATGAAGATGAATGGCGGCGTCAAGAAGGAAGACCTCGGCAAGGAAAACATCGAGGCAGTCAAGAAGGGCTGCCTCAATCTGGGCCGCCACATCGAGAATGTGAAACAGTTCGGCGTGCCTGCGATCGTGGCGATCAATCATTTCACCACCGATACCGAGGTGGAAATCCAGGCGATGAAGGATTTCGTCGCCTCGCTCGGCGCCGAGGCGATCCTGTGCAAGCATTGGGCCAATGGCTCTGCCGGCATTGAGGAGTTGGCGCGCAAGGTCGTCGAGATCGCCGAATCCGGCGCCTCGCAGTTCGCGCCGCTCTATCCCGACGCAATGCCGCTGTTCGAGAAGATCAACACCATCGTCCAGCGCATCTATCGCGGCGACGAGGCGATCGCCGACAAGTCGGTGCGCGACCAGCTGCATGCCTGGGAGCAGGCCGGCTACGGGCACCTGCCGGTCTGCATGGCCAAGACCCAATATTCCTTCTCGACCGACCCGAACCTGCGTGGCGCGCCGACCGGGCACACCGTGCCGGTACGCGAGGTCAGGCTTTCGGCGGGCGCCGGCTTCGTCGTCGTCATCTGCGGTGAGGTCATGACCATGCCCGGCCTGCCCAAGGCGCCGTCCTCGGAAAAAATCTTCCTCAACGAGATCGGCCAGATCGAAGGCCTGTTTTGAAAATTTCGAGATCGTTGCGAGATCCAAGAAGGGCGGCCACTGGCCGCCCTTTTGCTTTTCGGGGACAGATTTGCCTATGCAGCGTTGCGCGCCAGCGCGCGCTGGTTGGACGCATAGGGCGTGTCGCGTTCGGGCAAAGCACCGGTCTTCAGGCAATCGATCCATTCGGCGGTCTTGAGCACGGCCGCAAAGCGCGACTGCAGGATGATGGACACCACGCGGTGGATCTCCTCGGCCGAGGCGTAGCCGGCGCTGTTGGCGTAAGGCAGCGAACCGGTGGCGTCGGACAGGAACTCGACCGCAAAGCCGACATGCGCGGCGTGGATGATGCTCGACAGGTCGCAATTATGCGTCATGTAGCCGATCACCGTTATCGTATCGATGGTATTGGCGCGCAGCCACGCCTCGAGGTCGGTGCCGGCAAAGGCGCTAGGCAGTGACTTCTCGACATAGTGGTCGCGGCTTCGCCGGGCGATCTCGGGATGCAGTTCGCCGCCATGGCTGCCCTTGGCGAAGACTGGCGAGGTCTCGGGCGCCATCTGCTTGACGACCACCACCTTCACGCCGGCCGCAGCGGCGGCATCCATAGCGCGCGCGACATTGACGACGCTGTCGCGGAACGGCGGACACTGGATGGCGAGGTTGCCGCCATCATAATCATTCTGGACATCGATAACGATGAGTGCGCGGCGCGGCGTGATATTGGCGGACATGGTGTTCTCCTTCGAGCTCGAATGGGACAGGAAATAGGCGAATCGCCCGACTGCCAAAAGTGGCCCGATTGACATCAGTCGAAAGAATTGGGACAATCCGCTTTTTCGCTTGCTGGAAACACGCATGGCCGACCCGATCATTGCCGTTCTCGCCTTTGACGGCATCAGCCCGTTCCACCTCTCCGTGCCGTGCGTGGTGTTCGGCACCGACCGCACCATGCTTGGCCTGCCGCGTTTCGACTTTCGCGTCTGCGCGCTCGACGATGGAGCGATCCACACCGATGCCGGGCTGACCATCGCGGTGCCGTATGGCCTTTCCGCATTCGACGATGCCGACATCGTCATCGTTCCGAGCTGGAAGGATCTCGAGGCCCCACTTCCGCCGCCGCTCCTGGCAGCGCTCACCCACGCGCACCGGCGCGGTGCGCTGATCGTCGGCCTCTGTCTCGGCACCTTCGCCATTGCCGCCGCCGGGCTGCTTGCGGGCCGGCGTGCGACGACACATTGGGCCTCCACCGACCGGTTGCAGGCATTGTACCCGGACATCGAAGTCGACGCCGACGTGCTCTATGTCGACGACGGCGACATCGTCACCTCGGCCGGCGTCGCCGCCGGGCTCGACTGCTGCCTGCACATTGTGCGCGCGCGCTATGGCGCAGAGGTAGCGCTGCGGCTGGCAAGGCACATTGTACTGTCGCCGCACCGGCAGGGTGGGCAGGCGCAGTTCATCGAGCGCCCGCTGGCGAAAACCCCGGCCACCGACCGCTTCACCCTGGCGCTGGACACGGTGCGGGCAACGCTCGGACAAACGCACAACCTCGACCGCGTCGCGGAGGCCGCGGGCCTGACTCGGCGCACTTTCACCCGCCGTTTCCAGAAATCGATCGGCACCAGCTTTGGCGAATGGTTGGCCGGCCAACGCACCGAACTGGCGCAACGGCTGCTGGAGGCGACGGAAAAATCGATGGACATGGTGGCCTTCGAAGCCGGCTTCGGCAGCGCCACCTCGCTGCGCCAGCATTTCGCCGCACGGCTCAAGACGTCACCGGCCCAATACCGGCGTGAATTCTCGCGGCGAGCCGGTCCGGACGAGCGCATGGCACGTACGGCTTCATACTGACCGCCCACGACGAGTTCAGCCCCGCTTGACCGCCCGCGCCGGATTGCCGACCACTGTGGTGTTGTCAGGCACGTCGCGCGTCACCACCGCGCCGGCGCCGACTATGGCGCCATCGCCGATGCTGATGCCGCCGAGGATGATGGCGCTGCCGCCGATCCAGGCGTCATTGCCAATGGTGACCGGCCGGGCAATCTCCAGTCCCGCCTGACGGCCCGCGGCCTCCTTGTGGTGCTCGGCGCAGTAGATCTGCACATTGGGGCCGAGAAGCGTCCGCCTGCCGATACGCACCGGCGCGGTGTCGAGGATGGTGCAGCCGGCATTGAGGAAGGCGCCGTCGCCGAGATGGATGTTGAAACCGTAGGCGCAGTGGAACGGCGCCTCAATGCGGCCGCCCTCGCCCGTGCTGCCGAGCAGCACCGACAGCGCCGGACCGATATTGCCGCGTTGCTGGGGCGGTAGCGTATTATGCTCGAACACCGCATCGCGCGCGATCACCCGCAGCGCCTCTAGTTCGTCGTCGATGCAGGTGTACCATTCGCCTGCAATCATCCTTGTGCGTTCGCTATCGGCCATCACAGCGACTCCGTCCCTTCGTCGTGTTCGACTGTTTACCAAAGTACAATGCTCACTGATGGAAGAAGCACCAGTGCCTACTCTCGTCAAACGCAGGACCTATGCTAGCTTGCCCTCGTGGGCCAGTCCCGGGCCTGCTTCGAGGGGATCGACATGCTCTATTTGCTTGCACTTCTGATCGGCGTCATTGCCGGTCTTCGCGCCATGACCGCGCCGGCCGCGATCGCCTGGGGCGCGTATCTCGGCTGGCTGCCGGTGGCCGGCACCTGGGCAAGTTTCATGGGCCATTGGGCCGCCGTCGGTATCTTCACCATCCTCGCCATCGTCGAACTGGTCACCGACCAGCTGCCCTCGACGCCGAGCCGCAAGGTGCCGCAGCAATTCGGCGCCCGCATCCTGCTTGGCGCCTTCAGCGGCGCGGTGATCGGCGCCACTGCCGGTTCCACCATTGGCGGCCTGATTGCCGGCGCCATCGGTGCCGTCATCGGCACCTATGGCGGCGCCGAAGCGCGCGGCCGGTTGGCCGCCGCCTTCGGCAAGGATTTGCCTGCCGCCCTCATCGAGGACGCGGTGGCGATCATCGGCGGCCTGCTGATCGTGGCGGCGGTGGTATGACTGCCCAAGCCTCAGACGCCAAGACATACGACGCCATCATCATCGGCGCCGGACAGGCCGGCCCTCCTCTCGCCGGCCGGCTGACGTCAGCCGGCATGAGCGTGGCGCTGATCGAGCGCAAGCTGGTCGGCGGCACCTGCGTCAACACCGGCTGCATGCCGACCAAGACCATGGTCGCCAGCGCCTATGCCGCGCATCTGGCGCGGCGTGCCGCGGACTACGGCGTGACGTTCTCAGGCCCTGTCGGCGTGGACTACAAGAGGATCAAGGCGCGCAAGGACAAGGTCACCAACGACTCCCGCAGCAATCTGGAGACGTGGATCGCCGGCATGAAGGGCTGCACGCTTTATCGCGGCCATGCCCGCTTCGAATCCGCCAACACCGTGCGTGTCGGCGACGACCTTCTGACCGCCGAAAAGATCTTCCTCAACACCGGCGGCCGCGCCTCGGTGCCCGACCTGCCGGGCGTCAACGACGTCGACTACCTCACCAACTCCTCGATGATGGATCTCGATGTTTTGCCGCGCCATCTCATCGTCGTCGGCGGCAGCTACATCTCTCTTGAATTCGCGCAGATGTTTCGCCGCTTCGGCTCTGAAGTCACCGTCATCGAGAAGAGTTCGCGCCTGACCGGCCGCGAGGACGAGGACGTGTCGGCGGCCATCCTATCGATCCTCGAGAATGAAGGCGTAGCGGTCCATGTCGGCGCCGACAACATCGGCTTTGCCCAACAGGGCAAGGACATCGCCGTGACCTTCTCATCCGGCAAGCCGCCGGCGGTCGGCTCGCATGTGCTTCTGGCACTCGGCCGCACCCCCAACACCGACGATCTTGGCCTCGACAAGGCCGGCGTCGCGGTCGATCTGCGCGGCTTCGTCACCGTCGACGACCAGTTGCGCACCAGCGTGCCCGGCATCTGGGCGATGGGCGACTGCAACGGCAAGGGCGCCTTCACCCACACCTCCTACAACGACTATGAGATCGTCGCCGCCAATCTGCTCGACGACGATCCGCGCAAGGTCAGCGACCGCATCGAGGCCTATGCGCTCTACATCGATCCGCCGCTCGGCCGCTGCGGCATGACCGAGGCGGCGGTGAAGAAATCCGGGCGCAAGGCGCTGGTCGGCCAGCGACCAATGACCCGCGTCGGCCGCGCCATCGAAAAGGGCGAGACGCAAGGTTTCATGAAGATCCTGGTCGATGCCGACACCAGGCAAATCCTCGGCTGCTCCGTGCTCGGCCCCGGCGGCGACGAGGCGGTGCACTGCGTGCTCGACCTGATGTACGCCAAGGCGCCGGTCGATACGCTGGCGCGCGCCGTGCATATCCACCCCAACGTCTCGGAGCTGTTGCCAACCATCGCCCAGGAGCTGAAGCCGCTCGCCTGACATGACTCCGCGTCAAGCTCAGCGCTTTCTGCATTGGTGCGTTGCAGCAATGTGCATTGCGCGCGGCAAGGCTTCTCGTTCAGTCTGAATTGAACCGATTCAGTCTGGATTTTCCATGCCTTTGCCGATCCTTGCGCTTGCCATTGCGTCCTTTTGCATCGGCACCACCGAATTCGTCATCATGGGCCTGTTGCCGGAGGTTGCGGCCGATCTCGGAGTGTCGATCCCCTCGGCCGGCCTGCTGGTCACCGGCTATGCGCTGGGCGTCGTCTTCGGCGCGCCCATCGTCGCCATGGCCACCGCGCATCTGCCGCGCAAGCCGGTGCTGGTCGCGCTGACGGCGATGTTCGTCGTCGGCAATCTGCTCTGCGCCATTGCGCCCAATTACTGGCTTCTGATGGCCGCGCGTCTTCACCGCGTTCGGTCATGGCGCCTTTTTCGGCATTGGTTCCGTCGTTGCCGCCAGCCTGGTGCCGCGCAACAAGCGCGCCAGCGCCATGGCGATGATGTTCGCGGGATTGACGCTCTCCAACATTCTCGGCGTTCCTGCCGGCACCGCGCTTGGCGAAGCCTTCGGCTGGCGCTCCACCTTCTTTGCCGTCGTCGGCATCGGCCTGATCTCTGTTGCCGCCATCGCCTGGCTGGTGCCATCCAATGTCGTCGAACCGAGCGGCGGCGGCCTGCGCAGCGAACTGCGCGTGCTGGGCAAGCTGCAGGTCTGGCTCGCCATGCTGATCGCCTCGCTGGCCTCGGCCAGCCTGTTTGCCGTCTTCACCTACATCAAGCCCTACCTTACCGATGTCTCCGGCCTGTCGACCTCCGCGGTCACCTGGGTCCTGCTGCTGTTCGGCGCCGGCATGACCATAGGCAACATCATCGGCGGCCGGCTGGCCGACTGGAAATTGATGCCGACGGTCATCGGCACGCTGCTTTTGATGGCAGTTCTGTTTGTCGGCTTCATGCAGTTCGGCGCTATCGCCAGCGTCGCCATCGGCGTCGTCTTCTTGTGGGGACTGCTGATCTTCGTCGTCGTGCCGCCGCTGCAGATCCGCGTCGTCGAAGCGGCTTCGGAAGGGCCGAACCTCGCCGCCACGCTCAACCAGGGCGCATTCAATATCGGCAATGCCAGCGGCGCCTGGATCGGCGGCGTGGCTCTGTCGGCCGGCGTTTCCTATGCTCATTTGCCGCTGGTCGGCGCGGTGCTGGCCCTGCTGGCGGTCAGCGTAGCCGTTGTCTCGCAGGCGCTCGAAGGATCGGCGCCGATAACGACGGTTCCGGCCGCCGCCGAATAATTCCATTGCGCCCATGGCGGCGCGAACTGGACCAATCGACAGCCCCTTGGCAAAAGTGCATGTGTTCTGCCTCTTATCCTGGAGGCATCCCATGCAGAAATCGATCGAACGCATCGCCGGCGATACCGAAGGCGTTTCCTACGAATTCCCGCTGTTCCGCTTCGCCGGCGCCGACAAGGCAGCACCTTCGGCCTATCTGCAGGCAGCACTCCACGCCGGTGAATTGCCTGGTGTCGTCGCCATCGACGCGCTGATGCCGGCGCTGAACAAGGCCGAAGCCGAAGGCCGCATCAAGGGCAGCATCACGGTCGTGCCCTGGGCCAATCCGATCGGCCGCGCGCAATATCATTTCGGCGAGCACCAGGGCCGCTTCCATCTCGGCACCCGCAACAATTTCAACCGCGGCTTTCCGTTGCTCGCAGCACCGGACGCCAAGCTTTTGCCCGACACCACGCTTGGCACCCCCGACCAGCGATTGAAGACCCGTCTGGTGCAGCTGTCGCTCGGCCACGACATCGTGCTCGACCTGCATTGCGACGACGAGGGCCTTGCCTATCTCTACGTCCACGCCAGCCTGTGGCCGGCGATGGCCGATTGCGCCGCCGCCATGGGTGTCGACGCCGTGGTGTTGTGGAGCGAGGACACCGACGGCACCTTCGAGGGCGCCACGATCATGCCCTACCAGAACGTCCCCGCCAACGTGGCGAAGCTCGACCGCCGCGTTGCCACCACGGTAGAATACCGTGGCATGCTGGATGTCGACGGCGCGCTGGCAAGTTCCGATGCCGAAGGCCTTTACCGGCTGCTGGCGGCGCGCGGCGTCATCGCCGATACCGCCCTTCCCGCACCCGGCGCGTTCAAGGGCCTCGTCGCGCCGCTGGAGAACATCGACATGATGCCGGCGCCCCGGGCCGGCGCCATCCTCTACGACGTCAAGCCCGGCGACCGCGTCGCCAATGGCGCGCGCCTCGCCACCATCGTCCACACACCGGGCGAGGCCGGCGGCCGCACCGAAGTGCTGGCGCCGCAGGACGGCGTCATCCTGACCCGCCGCTCGCGCCGCATCATCCGCGCCGGCGAGGATCTCTTGAAGCTGGTCGGCGACAAGAAGAGCGCCGACGCGAGGTCAGGCACGCTGGAGGACTGAGCTAACCCGAAATCGCCAGCCGCGCCTTGGCCTCCAGCCATTCGGCCATCTGCCGGTACGGCACCGGGCCGTGGCTGACACGGGCGACACCAAGCTCGGCCAGGCGCTGGCGCGGCGGCACATGCGCCAGCGCGATGATGTTGACCGGCAATGCCGTCGCCTTGCACAGCGCCTCGATTAACCCTCGTCGCCGAGCCCCGGCGCAAAGAAGCCGCTCGCTCCTGCCTTTTCATAAGCGTGCGCCCGCTCGATGGCCTGGTCGAGCAGCACGCTGTCATGCACATCCGGCTTGGCCTTGAGGAAAATGTCGGTACGGGCGTTGATAAAGGCGGGAATGCCGGAAGCCTTCACCGCCGCCGCTGCCGCCTCGATGCGCTTCACCTGTATGGCGATGTCGTGCAGACCAGCGCCGCCGACGATCTGGTCCTCGAAATTGAAACCGATGGCGCCGGCCTGCAGGGCACGTGTCACCGTCTGGGCGACAGTCACCGGCTCGACGCCGTAGCCGCCTTCGAGGTCCATGGTCACCGGCAGGTCGACTGCCGCCACGATGCGCTTGATGTTGTCCAGCGCCAGCTCCAGCGGAATTTTCTCGCCATCGGCATAACCAAAAGCAGCCGCGACCGGCCAGCTTCCGGTGGCGATCGCCTTGGCGCCCGCCTTCTCGACGATCTTGGCCGAGCCCGGATCCCAGGCATTGTAGAGAACGATCGGGTTGCCCCTGACGTGGAGCGCATGGAACCTGCGTGCGCGCTCGATCTGCTCGGTCATTGCTGTCTTCCCGTCTTTCCGATGTTGGACGAACAGTCTAGGCAGGACCCCAAGCCTTGGCGATGTGCCATGGGCTGCAGAAGCGGCGGCCACAAACAGGCCTTTCAAACCTGTTGCGCATCCGGCTTTTCGCCGCTATGGATTTCGCCCATGAACATGCGCTCGATCAAGACCATTTGGTGGTGGGCCCGCTGACAGCGGCCTGTTCGAACGCGTGCGCGTGAAAATAGAGGGTGGCCGCAACGGAATGTCCGGGCGGCCATTTGTTTTTTCAAAGCCAGTCCCGGGTCCGTTGCCCCAACAAGCCATATGGAGACGGCAATGACGATCAAGGCTCTGGAAAACGGCGCGGAAAGCTTCGTGACCGCAGGTGGTGTCACCATCACCCGCGAACGCCACGACAAGCCTTACGCCGGTGCGATCGACGCCTATGTCGATGGCTTGAACTCGCGCCGTGGTGCGGTGTTTTCCTCGAATTACGAATATCCGGGCCGCTACACACGCTGGGATACGGCCATCATCGATCCGCCGCTGGTGATTTCCGCGCGTGGCCGCGCCATGCGCATCGAGGCGCTGAACGGCCGTGGCGAAGTGCTGCTGCCGGTGATCGGCAAGACGCTGGCCGGCATTACCGAGGTGACGATTGCTGAAACCTCGAAAAAGCTGATCCGCCTCGATGTCGCCAAGCCCGGCCGCGTCTTCACCGAGGAAGAGCGCAGCCGCGTCCCCTCTGTGTTTACTGTGCTGCGCGCCATCACCGCTTTGTTCAAGACCGATGAAGACGCCAATCTCGGCCTTTACGGCGCCTTCGGTTACGACCTCGCCTTCCAGTTCGATCCAGTCGACTACAAGCTCGAGCGCAAACAGAGCCAGCGCGATCTCGTGCTGTTCCTGCCTGACGAGATCCTGGTCGTCGACCATTATTCGACCAAGGCCTGGACCGACCGCTACGACTATTCCGGCGACGGTTTTTCAACCGAGGGGCTGCCGCGCGACGAAATCGCCGAACCGTTCAAGACCGCCGACCGCATCCCGCCGCGCGGCGACCATGAGCCTGGCGAATACGCCAATCTGGTGCGCAAGGCGATGGATAGTTTCAAGCGCGGCGACCTGTTCGAGGTCGTGCCCGGGCAGATGTTCTACGAACGCTGCGAGACGCAGCCTTCCGAAATCTCGCGCAAGCTGAAGTCGATCAACCCGTCGCCCTATTCCTTCTTCATCAATCTCGGCGAAAACGAGTATCTGATCGGCGCCTCGCCCGAAATGTTCGTGCGCGTCAACGGCCGCCGCGTAGAGACCTGCCCGATCTCCGGCACCATCAAGCGCGGCGACGACGCCATTTCCGACAGCGAGCAGATCCTGAAGCTGCTCAATTCCAAGAAGGATGAATCCGAGCTGACCATGTGCTCGGACGTCGACCGCAACGACAAGTCAAGGGTCTGCGATCCGGGCTCGGTGCGCGTCATCGGCCGCCGCCAGATCGAGATGTATTCACGCCTGATCCACACCGTCGATCACATCGAAGGGCGCCTGCGCGAAGGCATGGATGCCTTCGACGCCTTCCTGTCGCATGCCTGGGCGGTCACCGTCACCGGCGCGCCGAAACTGTGGGCCATGCGCTTCATCGAGCAGAACGAAAAGAGCCCGCGAGCCTGGTATGGCGGCGCCATCGGCATGGTCAATTTCAACGGCGACATGAACACCGGCCTGACGCTCCGCACCATCCGCATCAAGGACGGCATTGCCGAGGTGCGAGCAGGCGCCACGTTGCTCTTCGACAGCATCCCCGAGGAAGAAGAAGCCGAAACCGAACTGAAGGCATCCGCCATGCTCTCCGCCATTCGCGACGCCAAATTGGGCAATGCCGCAGGCGCCGAACGCACCACCGCGCGCGTCGGCGACGGCGTCAACATCCTGCTCGTCGACCACGAGGACTCCTTTGTCCACACACTGGCCAACTATTTCCGCCAGACCGGTGCCAATGTCTCGACCGTGCGTTCGCCGGTGCCGGAAGAAGTCTTCGAACGGCTGAAGCCCGATCTCGTCGTGCTGTCGCCCGGACCGGGCACGCCGAAGGATTTCGACTGCGCCGCGACCATCAAGAACGCCCGCGCCCGCGACCTGCCGATCTTCGGTGTCTGCCTTGGCCTGCAGGCGCTGGCGGAGGCCTATGGCGGCGAACTCAGGCAGTTGCACGTGCCGATGCACGGCAAGCCGTCGCGCATCCGCGTCTCCAAGCCTGGAATCATCTTCTCCGGCCTGCCCAAGGAAGTGACCGTCGGCCGCTACCACTCGATCTTCGCCGATCCGGTGCGGCTGCCCGACGATTTCATCGTCACCGCCGAGACCGAGGATGGCATCATCATGGCCTTCGAACACCGCAAGGAGCCGATCGCCGCCGTCCAGTTCCATCCGGAATCGATCATGACGCTCGGCCACAATGCCGGCATGCGCATCATCGAAAACATCGTTGCGCATCTGCCGCGCAAGGCCAAGGAAAAGGCCGCTTAGAAACGATGGCGGCGACGGACAACATGGCGGCGATCGCAGCGAAGGCAGCGGCCAGGCAAAGGATCGCCAGCCTTGCCTTCTGGTCGATTGTCATCGCCTGCGTGGTGCTCGCGCTCAAGCTTGCCGCATGGTACGTCACCGGCTCCGTTGCGCTCTATTCGGATGCGCTGGAGTCGATCGTCAACGTCATAGCCTCGGCCGCCGCCTATTGGGCGGTCCTGGTCAGCTACAAGCCGGCCGACCAGGACCATCCGTTCGGCCACCACAAGGCCGAGTATTTTTCGGCGGTGCTGGAAGGCGTGCTGATCGTGCTCGCCGCGCTTTTGATCCTCAACGAGGTCTGGCGCTCCTGGCAGACGCCGACCCCGCTCGAACAACCCTGGGAGGGCCTGGCGATCAACGGCGTCGCCACCGTCATCAACGCCTTCTGGGCCTGGACGCTGATCCGCGCCGGGCGCAGCGCAAAATCACCGGCGCTGGTCGCCGACGGCCGGCACATCATGACCGACGTCGTGACCTCGGTCGGCGTCTTCGGCGGCCTCGTCGGCGCTATCCTGACCGGTTGGCAGATCCTTGATCCGGCGCTTGCCGTCATCGTCGCGCTCAACATCCTGTGGCAGGGCTGGCACGTCATCGGCTCGTCGATGAACGGGCTGATGGACCGCGCAGTGGACACGACCGAACACATGCACATTCGCGACATCATCTCGGCCAATTGCAAGGGCGCGCTGGAGGTTCATGACCTCAAGACCCGCATCGCCGGCCGCGCCACCTTCATCGAGTTCCACCTGGTCGTCGACGCCGACATGACGGTCGGCGCCAGCCACGTCATTTGCGACCGCATCGAGGACGCGCTGAAGGCCGAAATCCCCTCGGTGCGCGTCACCATCCATGTCGAACCGGACGACGAGGCGAAGCTGCCGAAAGGCACGACGGCGGTGCCGTTCGCGTGAGACGAGTTACCACGTTTCGATAGTGAGATCTTTGATCCGCTCGAATTCCCGGATATTGCGGGTTATCAGCGTGAGGTCCCGAGCACGTGCCTGCCCGCCAATCAGCGCATCGTAGGGACCAATCGGGGTTCCCAGTGCCGCAAGCCCAGCACGAATCTCACCGGCATGTCTCGCGTCGTCTCGGTCGAATTCAAGTACCGGGAACTGCAAAGCTTCGATGCGCGCCAGATTTTGGACCTTTCGCTGGCTCTTTTCAGCGCCGTAGTACAGCTCATGCAAAACGACCGCCGAGAGAGCAAAGTCTTGTGGTGCATGCCGTTTGAGCAAAGCCAGCAGACCCTCGTCGCCCGAGATGATCGCTATGACGGCATTGGTGTCGAGCAGGTAGGTCACTTAAAGAGGTCATCCAAAGCAGGTCGATCCTGACCATCCTGACGCTCCAGCGCTCCCTGGGCGAAATCGTCGTCAACCGGTCCGATGACCTGGTCGAGCCATGCCCAATCCTGCGCAAGCGGCTCCAAGATGACAGTTTGCCCATGACGACGGATCGAAACCTCGTCTGCCTCGAACCGAAACTCCTTAGGCAAGCGCACAGCTTGTGACCGGCCTGACCAGAACACCTTTGCCTTGTCCATGTGCATCCTCAAATGAGATATAGCAAAGATATATACCATGGTAGCGTCATAGACAAGATCGAACTCAACGAGTGCAGGCCGACTGCGGCATAGCCTCCAACCGGTAGACCTTGTCATCGGACTTGGTCTTGCCATCCGCCGAGCACAGATCGACAATCGCCAGGCTGCTATTGGGGTTGGCCAGCATGAGGGTGCCGTTGGCGCCGCGCTTGAGGAAGATTTCCTTTTGCGCGATATCGCAGGAAAAGTTGCTCATCTTCGAACTGGCCGCGCAGCGCCATTGATCCGCTTCACCCTGGCAGGAATAGGTCTGCGTGACCTTCGTCCCGTTCTTCCTGGTGGTCACCGAAACGGCGACATCGGAGCCGTCGGGCCAGTTGGCGACATCGCCTGAGGCAAAGGAGGCGAGTTCGACCGGCCCGCGGAAGACCCGGATCGACTGCGTCACCTGGTCGGGATGCGAGGAGAGATGCGCGGCATCGTAGTCTCGCCCGAAACAGAAAGGCTGGTCCGGCTTCAGTCGCTCGCGCAAGGGAGCCCCAAGCGCCGGATCGATCGGGTCGATCTTGGCGAATTCAGCCTGGCAGGTTGCGGCCGGCATCGGGTCGAGGCGGAAATTATTGTCCTCCGAGCCCAGAGCCTGCCGGTCATATTCGGCTTCGCCCAGTTCGTCTTCCGATCCGGCGTCGAGATAGAGATCGGACGAGACGTCGGTGAGGATCAGGCGGCCTTTGTCATCGAGCTTCAGCGACGCCATGGTGCGGTCGCAGTCCATGCCGCAGCGGATCGGACCTGACTTGCCGTCCTCGGACTCGTGATTGCACCAGCCGCCGGCCCATTGCGGCGCCTTGGCGCCGCGCACCGTGGTGGTGAGAAAACCGTTGTAGGAGGTGTCGGCGTTTGCCATCGGCTCTTCGTTCGGATGGCTCACCGGATCATGGCCATAGAGGAAGAAGATCCGCGCCACCTTCTGCTTTGGATGCGCCTTGAGGTGCGCCGCATCATAGACGCGGCCGAAACACGCATCGGCGCCATTCGGGCTGAGTTCGGGTAATTTAAGCGCATCGCCGGCAAGGGCCGAACTTGCAAGCGCGCCGAGCAGCACGGCGCCAAATCCAGCGCTGGCAACAACCTTCCACTTCCTGAACGCCATGTGACCCCCTCCTCGCATCGACAGGACGTAACGTGAATTTATGCTAGTATCATGGCCGCAGCCACGCAATTTGCGGGGAGCGCCAAGCCGAGAGGATGCCATGCGTCGACGCGACATGTTCCGGGCCAGCCTTGCCGGTGCCGCCGGCCTGTTCGGGCTGAGCCGGGCCGCCGCCGCTGAAGACAGACCGAAGGTCGCCTATCACCTCAGCGACCTCGATAAGGTCAACTTCGTGCTCGGCAACATCAAGAACCACTATGAAGGCACCGGCGGCAATGTCGACATCGTGTTGGTCGTGCATGGTCCGGCCCTCGCCGGCTTCAAGTCGAAAGGCATATCGGCGGCGATCTCGGGACGCTTTGCCGGCCTTGTCCAACAGGGCCTTGAGCCGCATGCCTGCGGCAACACCATGCAAGGCATGGAGATCACGCTTGCCGACCTGCTCGAGGGCTTCCACGCCGCCGACAAGGGCGGCGTCGTCAAGCTCGCCGAACTGCAGCGCCAAGGCTACGCCTATCTCCGGCCCTGAGCCGCCACGGGCTTGAACGTGAAGGCCATGAGAGCCTACGAAGGGTGGCCAAACAGCCCGAAGGAAAGTGCTCATGACCGCGACCACCCTCGTCATCCCCGATCTTGCCGGCAAGGCGGTGCTGGTCACCGGCGCTTCGACCGGCATCGGTGCCGCCCTTGCACTGGCCTACGCCGCCCAGAAATGCCGGGTCGCCCTGCACTACAATTCGAGCCGCGAAGCGGCCGAAACGCTGGCCAAAACCATCCGCGACAGCGGCGGTGAGGTGTTCCTGAAACAGGGCGACTTCTCACAGGCAGCCGATGTCGAGCGGGTAGTCGAGGAGAGCGCCGAAAAATTCGGCCGGCTCGACGGGCTGGTCAACAATGCCGGCGGCATGCTCGGCCGCGTGCCCTATGCGGAGCAGACCGAGGCGCACTACGACGCGGTGATGGACCTCAACGCCCGCTCGGTGCTGACGGCCTCGCGCAAGGCGATGCCATGGCTGAAGAAGCAGGGCGGCTTCATCGTCAACACCTCGTCGATCGCGGCGCGCAATGGCGCTGGCGGCGGCGCCGGGCTGTACGGTTCAGCCAAGGCCTTTGTCTCCAATGTGACGCGCGGCATGGCCAAGGAACTGATCGGCTTCGGCATCCGCGTCAACGCGGTGGCGCCGGGCACCATCGCGACACCCTTCCATGAGCGCTATTCCACCGACGAGCAGATGAAGGGCATGGTCGCCACCATTCCTCAAGGGCGTGCCGGCACGGCCGAAGACTGCGTCGGCGCTTATCTGTTTCTGTCCTCCGATCTTTTGAGCGGCTACATCACCGGTCAGGTCATCGAGGTGAACGGTGGCCAGTTGATGCCGTGAGCCGGCAATTGCATACTGCGTCTCGAAACCATGCATGTCGTGCGCACGTTTGCTGAGGTTGGAAGAAAGGGGAGAGGCAATGTACGGATTGATCGGAAAGATGCGGGCGGCGCGCGGCCAGCGCGACGCGATCATGGATGTCCTGCTCGCCTCGACCGGCGCCATGCCGGGTTGCCTGAGTTATGTCATCGCCCGCGACCCGGCCGATGCCGACGCGATCTGGGTGACCGAAGTGTGGACCGACGCCGCAAGCCACAAGGCTTCGCTGCAACTGCCGGAGGTCCAGGCAGCGATCGCCAAGGCCCGGCCGATCATCGCCGGCTTCGAATTCCAGGTCGAGACCCATCCGGCCGGCGGTTTCGGCCTGCCCGCCATCAAGAACGAGTGACATCCCAACGCGGGGTCGGGGTCGTGAATTTCGTCCGAGACAGCGTTCGCATTTTTCTCTTCCAGGTCTAAGACCCAAACATGGACTCTTCGCCAGACCAACCGGCCGTCGAACGCATGGCGCGCATGCTTCCAGTCCGACAGTGGCTGGTGCTGCTGATCGTCTCGCTGCTGTTCGCCGGCGCGCTGGAATACGCCGCACTGCCGGCGGCGCTGCTGATCGGCCCGATGCTGGCGGCGATCCTTGCCGGCACCAATGGCGCCACGGTGCGCGTGCCGCGGCCGCTGTTCGCCGCCGCCCAGGCCTTGGTCGGCTGTCTGGTCGCGGCGTCGATCTCCACCGACATTTTTTCGGTGTTCTACAAGGAATGGCCGCTGGTCCTTGTCGTGGTGCTGGCGACCCTTGCGGCGTCCAGCCTGCTTGGCTGGTTGATCAGCCGCTGGCGCATCCTGCCCGGCACCACCGCGGTCTGGGGCTCGTCGCCGGGTGCTGCCACTGCCATGGTGCTGATGGCCGGTGCCTTCGGCGCCGATCAGCGCCTCGTCGCCTTCATGCAGTATCTGCGCGTCATCTTCGTCTCGATGACGGCGGCGCTCGTCGCCAAGATGTGGGTCGACACTTCGGGCATCGAGGTACCAGCCATCGTCTGGTTCCCGCTGATCGAACCGGCAGCCTTTGCCGCCACGCTCGGCGTGGCGCTGGTCGGCGGCCTGCTTGGCCGGTTGTGCCGGCTGCCGTCACCCTTCTTCCTCGGCACTTTCATCTTTGGCACCATAGTCCATCTCGGCTTCGGCGTGGCGATGCAATTGCCGCCATGGCTGCTGGCGCTCTCCTATGCGATGGTCGGCTGGTCGATAGGGCTGAATTTTACCCGGGCGATCCTGCGTCATGCGACACGGGCGCTGCCGCAGATCGTCGGCTCTATCGTCGTGCTGATCGCCTTTTGCGGCGGGCTAGCCTGGCTGATCAGCCACGTCCTTGGTATCGATCCGCTGACCGCCTATCTCGCGACCAGCCCCGGCGGCATGGACAGCGTCGCCATCATTGCCGCCGCCGCGCAGAACGTCGACATATCCTTCGTCATGGCCTTGCAGTCGACCCGCTTCCTGGTCGTGCTCATCGCCGGGCCGAGCATAGCGCGGCTGGTGGCGAGAGCCGTCAGGGACTGAGATTCAAATATCCAGGGAAGAGGAAAAGTGCCCATGAAACGTCGTGTGAATGCCGTCGATCTCTCAGGCCGGGTCGCCGTGGTGACCGGCGGCGCGCAAGGCATCGGCCTTGCCGTCGCCCGGCGACTGCTGTCATCGGGTGCCAGCGTCGCCATCTGGGATGTGGACGAGACCGCCATGGCGAAGGCCGTTTCCGAACTCGCCCCGCTCGGCCGGGTCGAGGGTTTGCTGTGCGATCAATCGCTGATGGAGGCCGTCGACAGCGCCGCGACCGAAACCGAGCGCTCGCTTGGTCCGGTCGATCTGCTGGTAAACAATGCCGGCATCGCCGGACCGGCAGCGGCGGTGGCGGATTATGATCCTGCCGCCTGGCGCCAGATAATCGACATCGACCTCAACGGCGTCTTCTACTGCTGCAAGCGCCTGGTGCCCGGCATGATCGCGCGCAGCTACGGCCGCATCGTCAACATCGCCTCGGTCGCAGGCAAGGAAGGCAATCCGAATGCCGCCGCCTATTCCGCCGCCAAAGCCGGCGTGCTCGCGCTGACAAAATCGCTCGGTAAGGAACTGGCCGGCCACGACATCGCCGTCAATGCGCTGACCCCATCGCCCGCCCGCACCCGCATCCTCGAACAGCTCACTGAGGCCCAGGTCGCCTACATGCTGGGCAAGGTGCCGCGAGGCCGGTTCGTCGAAGTCGAAGAGGCGGCTGCGATGATCGCCTTCATGCTATCGGACGAAAATTCCTTCACCACCGGCGCAACGTTCGATCTCTCCGGCGGCCGCGCCACCTACTGAGAAGCGCCGCTGTTCCTCGCTGTCGCCGTCGCTGTCGGCCGCGAAGGACTAGATCATGATGAGATTTCGTTGAAATTTCATCATGATCTAACCCTTTGTTGGAGCATGATCTTTTCTAAAAACCGGTACCCACTTTTTGGGATCATGCTCTAAGAGCCGCCCAGCGTCGCGGCAAGCCGGTCGGGAAGGAAATCGACGAAGGCGCGAACCTTCGGCGACAAATGACGATTGGACGGCCACAGCAACCGGAACTGGCCGCGGCCGTCGACATGGTCGTCCAGCACCGTGCGCAGCAGGCCGTCACGCAGCGCCTCGCGGACCAGGAAATCGGGCATCGAGCTGATGCCGAGCCCGGCCATCGTGGCGCCCTTCAGCGCCTCCGTGTTGTTGCAGGTCAGCATCGAGCGGACCTGCGGCTCGGCGCTGCCGCCGATGAACGGCCAGCCTTGCAGCTTGCCGCTGTTGGGAAAGCGGAAGCGGATGCCGTAATGGTTCACGAGATCGTCCGGACCGCTCGGGTTGCCGTGCTGCTCGATATAGGAGGGTGCCGCACACAACAGCAGCCGGAAGGGTGCAAGCGGCCGCGCCACCAGGCGCGAATCCGGCAGGTCGCCGCTGCGGATCGCGATGTCGACGCCTTCGTCGATGAGGTCGACGATGCGGTCGTTGAAGTCGATGTCGAGTTCGATTTCGGGATAGCGCGCCATGAACTCCGACAGCACCGGGAACAGCAAATGATAGGTCACGATCGGCGTCGAAACGCGCAGCCGCCCATGCGGTGTTTCGCGGCTCCGCGACAGCATCGCCTCGGCATCGTCGATGTCGTCGAGGATGCGCCGCACCCGCTCGTTGAACAGCTTGCCCTCTTCGGTCAGGCCGATGCGGCGCGTGCTGCGCTGAAGCAACCTTACGCCGAGATCCTGCTCGAGCCTGGCGATGCTCTTGCCGACGGCCGATGCCGAGATGCCGAGCGTGCGGCCCGCAGCGATGAAGCTGCCGAACTCAGCCGTGCGGGCAAAGGCCAGGAGCCCATTGAGGCGTTCCATCGCATCTCTCCATTCGAGCGTTTCAGTCCGGTATATCTGGAGATCTAACACTATTTTTCTCGAAGTGTCGCGAGCCTATCTTCCCGTTACGACCGGCGCAGCAAGCTTGCGGCAGGCCGGCGGATCCTGGTTCAGATAGGAAATCCATGACCTCGAAGACCACAAACGGCGCGGTCGCGCCATGGCTTGTCCTGTTGTCGGTATGCCTTGCCGCCATGACAATGCCCTTGACCTTCACCGGCCCGGCCGTCGCGCTTTCCCGCATTGCGGCCGACCTCGGCGGCAGCCCGATCGCGCTCAACTGGGTGACCAACGCCTTCATGCTGACCTTCGCCGCCACCTTGATGGCATCAGGCGCGCTGGCCGACAATCATGGCCGCAAGCGGCTCTTCCTTGTTGGCCTCGCCACCTATGTGCTGGCATCGCTGGGATCGATGTTTGCCCCTGATATCGTCTGGTTCGATGTGCTCAGGGCTGCGCAAGGGCTCGGCAGTGCCGCCGCCTTTGCCGGCGGCGCCTCCGCTCTTGCCCAGGAATTCGATGGGCCATTGCGGCTGCGCGCCTTCTCCTTCCTCGGCACCAGTTTCGGCATCGGCCTCGCTTTTGGGCCGATCGCGTCGGGCCTGCTCATAGATGCTTTCGGCTGGCGATCGATCTTCGTCTTGGTGGCCGTGCTCGCGATTGCAGCCGCTTTGCTCGGCCTGCGCACCATCAGGGAATCGCGCGATCCGGATGCGACCGGCCTCGACTGGGCGGGAGCCGGCACCTTTACGATCGCGCTGGCATCGCTGACCTACGGCGTGCTGCAAGCGCCGCAGAGCGGCTGGACCGATCCCCTGGTGATCGCGCTTCTCGTGGCGGCCGCCCTTTGCTTTGCCGCTTTCGTCGTCGTCGAGCGGCGCGTGCGCCGGCCGATGCTTGATCTCTCGCTGTTCCGCTTTCCCCGCTTCGTCGGCGCCCAGTTCCTGGCGGCCGCTCCCGCCTATGGCTTCGTCGTCCTGCTGGTGCTGTTGCCGATCCGCTTCATCGGCATCGAGAGGATGAGCGAGATCAAGGGGGGGCAGTTGATGATCTGCCTGTCGGGACCGCTGTTGATCCTGCCACTGCTCGCCGGCCAGGTAGCGCGCTGGATCGCTCCGGCAACGATCTGCGGTGTCGGCCTGCTTGTGGCCGCCGGCGGCCTTGTCTGGCTGAGCCTGACACCGCCTGTCGTCGCAGCGCTGGTGGCGCCGCTGATCCTCATAGGCGTCGGCATCGCCTTGCCCTGGGGGCTGATGGACGGACTTGCCGTCGGCGTCGTGCCGAAAGAGCGTGCCGGCATGGCGGTCGGCATCTTCAACACCACCCGCGTCGCTTGCGAAGGCGTGGCGCTGGCGATCGTCATGGCAGTCCTGTCGGGTTTCACGGCAGCCCAACTGGCGGCTCAGGGAACGGCGTCTTCCCTGGATGCAACCGCCGCCGCGCAGCTGCTGGTGACCGGCAACATCGGCGAAGCGGCAGCCCGCTTGCCGGGTGCCGGAGCCACGGTCCTGGTCCAGGCCTATGAGATCGCGTTCGACAGGCTGCTGATCGTGCTGGCGGCAATCACCATCGTCACCGCCCTTGTCGTCTTTCTCGGCTTGCGCCGTGGATCGGCGGTGGAACACGAGACCATTGCTCTGCCGGTTTGCCAGGAAGGGTAGCTGAGCCGCGTCAGGAGATGACGAGGCTCGCTATGCGGTGGCCGTCCAGCACGAAGGTCATGTCACCCTCGCCGTTGAAGCCATTGCCTTTCACGGCAATGCGGACGCGGTAGCTGCCCTCGACCTCGGCGATGCGGACAATGCGAAGATTGGACTTCACGCCGATATTGTCCGACTGGTTCCAGCGCGCGATCTGCTGGCGGCCTTGGAAGGACCGCCCCCAGTCGGTCAGGGACGCGTCGGCTGTGAACGTGTGGAGAACGGCTTCGCTATCACCCGCATTGGTGGCCTCGATAAAGCGGCGGATAGGTTCGGGTGTGGTCATCAATCGAGCCGGTGCATCAGATCATCATCCAGCCAGCGGCCGAAGAAATAGACCAGCTGCTTGTGCCACCATGGCCAGTCATGACTGACATCGCCGCCCCAATAGTCGACCCAGGCGGGAATGGATTTGTCGCGCAGGATCTGTTCCAGCCTGCGGGTCTCGACCAGCATCCGCTCTTCCCAGGCGCCCTGCCCGCAGCAGAAGATCATCCTCAGCGACTTCAGCCGGGCAAGCAGCTTTGGGTCTACGGTGCCGGGCAGATAGTCGAGCGGTGAATTGTAGAAGATATCACCTTCCAGCGCCTTGCCGAAGAAGTCGCCCGCCGAATAGACGCCCGACAGCGCGATGACGCCGCTGGCGAGTTCGGGAAAGCGAAAGACGAAGTTCGTGGAATGATAACCGCCCATCGAACAGCCGGTGAACAGCGGCTTTAATTTGCGCCCGCCATTGGCTTGCTCAGCGGTCGCCAGAAACTCCGGCAGCGCCTCCTCGCGCACATATCGGAAATAAGCCTCGTGGCGACCGATGCGGTGGGCGGCGCCGGCATGCTTGTTGAAGAACGATTCCGAATCGACGCCGTCGACCGCGAACAGCTGGATGCGGCCGGTGTCGATGAATTCGGCCAGCGCTCCTACCCCGCCGGAATCCTCGAACTGGTAGAACCGCCCCTGCGACGTCGGGAACACCACCACCGGCCGGCCGGCATGGCCGTAGCGCTTGTATTCCATGTCGCGGCCGAGATTGCCGGAGAAATGCTTGTGATAGGAGATGTCCATCGCGTTCAAGCCTTTTCCGCGTGGATGTAGGCGACGGCCGCGCGCAGTGCTGCTTCGTCTTTCGAGCGCATCTGGTAGGCGTAATTTCCCATGGCGCGGCTGAAAACCTCTTCAATTGGCTGATGATGGACGATCTTGTCGCGATGCGCGGCTAGCACGTCCTCATGGCTGTGCAAATAGTGGAGGTGCTGCTTGCGGCTGGCATAAGCGGTGAAATACTTGCCCTCATAAGGACCACCGGTGGCATCCTTCACCACCATGTCCGCCCAGGCCGCGTAGACGTCGATGTCGAACGTGTAGTTGATCGCATCGGTCATCCAGGCGCCGGGCGGCCGCATGTTGACCTCAAGCGCGATGACGCGGTCGTCCTTGGTTTCGAACAGCTCGATGTGGAAGAAGCGCTCGCGCACGTCGAACGCCTTGAGGATTTTGCGGCCGGCCTCTTCGATCGCCCGTCGGACCTTGGGAAAGCAGGTGTAGCTCATGTGGCGATCCTTGTTGACCACTTCCATGATGCTCTGGTCGTAGCGGTGGCTGGCCGCCAGCACCACCTCGCCGTCACGGTTGACCAGCCCATCGAAGGTCACCACCAGCCCCTCGATGAACTGCTCCATGACGAAGGTCACGTCCTCGGGCTTGTCTCTGAAAAACTGGTCAAGCTCCCTGGCGTTGGAAATCTTGAAGGTGTTCGAGGCGCCGGACCCGGAATCGGGCTTCACCACCACGGGATAGCCGACGCGGCGGATGAAGGTCATGGCGCCGGCCCGGTCGGAGCATTTGCGCTGGGCGATGGTGTCGACGCCGCTCTTGCGGAAGAATGCACGCATGCGGCTCTTGCGCTTCAAATTCTTCACGAAATCGAGCTTGGTGCCGTAGATGTTGAAGTCGGTGCGGATATTGGCCTCCAGCTCCAGCCAATGCTCGTTGAGGGACTCGAAGCGCTCGATCCGGCCCCATTTGTGGATGAAATGACCCATCGCCCGGAACACCGGATCGTAGTCCTCCATGTCGGCGATGCGGTAATATTCCGACAGGGCCGCCTTCAGCTTGCCGTCCAGCGCCTCATAAGGCGCATCGCCAATGCCCAGCACCGTAGCGCCGGCCTTTTTCAGCCGGTCGCAGAAATCGGCGCCGTTGGCGGGAAAATGCGGCGAGAAGAAAACAAAATTCACGGATGACCCCTCCGACGGCGAAGCATTGCGGCCCCGGCTACACGCAAGTCTGGCGCATTTGCCGCGCATGGGGAAGAGTGCTCGCGAGTGGTGGAATGGCAGCCCACTTGCCTGTCCATGGCGGCTCCTGTATGAACCCCGCCATGAACACGCGCGTCTCCTCCGTCGCTTCCCGTCCGACCGGCTTTGCCGGCGAGACCGTGCGCGCGCTGGCATCGACCCTGCTTCTTCTCGGCCTTATCGGCGATCGCCGGGTTCGCTGAAGGAGCGCCCGGCGGTCGAACCGCCGCTTACGCGCACGCTCCTTGGCCAGTTCAGAAATTGGCAATTCACATCAAGCGAACGAAAATCTGATAAGGCGCTGCTCGCCCTGGAATCCGTCCGAAGACCGATCCGCGAGCCGCCGGGAGAACAAGACGATGAACGCACGAGAAGACATCCGCGCCGGCGAAGCCGAAAGCGTAAAACGCGCGGCCGGCCACATGCCGGGCGCGGCCCGAAAATACCAGCCCTACCCGACGGTCGGTCTCACCGACCGCACCTGGCCCAACAAGGTCATCGACAAGGCACCGGTCTGGTGCTCGGTCGATTTGCGCGACGGCAACCAGGCGCTGATCGATCCGATGGGTCATGAGCGCAAGGCGCGCATGTTCGCCCTGCTGCTCGACATGGGTTTCAAGGAGATCGAGATAGGTTTCCCCTCGGCCTCGCAGACCGATTTCGATTTCGCCCGCTGGTGCATCGAGGAAGGCAATGTGCCGGCTGATGTTTCGCTACAGGTGCTGGTGCAGTGCCGTCCCGAACTCATCACCCGCACCTTCGAATCTCTGAAGGGCGCCACCAACCCGATCGTGCATTTCTACAATTCGACCAGCGAGTTGCAGCGTCGCGTCGTCTTCGAGAAGGATGTCGGCGGTATCAAGCGCATCGCCACCGACGCGGCCAAGATGATCACCGACATGGCGGCCAAGGCCGGCGGCGGTTATCGCTTCGAATATTCGCCCGAAAGCTTTACCGGCACCGAGCTCGAAGTCGCGCTGGAGATATGCAACGCCGTCACCGAGATCGTGAAGCCGACAGCCGACAACAAGCTGATCATCAACCTGCCGTCGACGGTCGAGATGTCGACGCCCAACATCTATGCCGACCGGATCGAATGGATGTGCCGCAACCTGGACGACCGCGAGAACCTGCTGATCTCGCTGCACCCCCACAACGATCGCGGCACCGGCATCGCCACCACCGAGCTCGGCCTGATGGCGGGTGCGGACCGCGTCGAAGGCACGCTGTTCGGCAATGGCGAGCGCACCGGAAATGTCGACATCGTGACGCTGGCGCTCAACATGTACACGCAAGGCGTCGATCCCCATCTGGATTGCTCCGACATCAACCGGATGAAGGACGTCTACGAATATTCCAACCAGCTGAAGATCTCCGAGCGCCATCCCTATGTCGGCGAACTCGTCTACACCGCCTTTTCCGGCTCGCACCAGGACGCCATCAACAAGGGCATGAAGGCCTTGAAGAAGGCCAACACGCCGGTCTGGGAAGTGCCCTATCTGCCGATCGATCCGGCCGATGTCGGACGCAGCTACGAGGCGATCATCCGCATCAACTCGCAGTCGGGCAAAGGCGGCATCGCCTATGTACTGCAGGCCGATTACGGCCTCAATCTGCCGCGCAACCTGCAGATCGAGTTCAGCCAGGAGATCCAGGCGATCACCGACGCCGAAGGCAAGGAAGTGCCGGCAAAACGCATCCATGACCGCTTTATTGAAACCTATGTCGACCAGCCCGGCGCACGGCTGAAGTTCCTCGACCATCACACCTATCCCGATACCGAGAAAAAGGGCCGGCGCGTGGTCGAGGCGGTGATCCTCGACAACGGCAAGGAGACGACAATCGCCGGCTCCGGCACCGGCCCGATCGACGGCTTCGTCGATGCGCTGTCGCGTCATGTTGGCGTCGACATGTCGGTGCTTGATTATTCCGAACATTCGCTCCAGCGCGGCTCGAACGCCTCGGCGATTTCCTATGTCGAGATGGAATATCCCGGCAGCAAGCTGTTCGGCGCCGGCATCAACACCAACATCGTCGCCGCCTCGCTGGAAGCCGTTGTTTCGGCCGCCAACCGGATAATCGGCCGCAAGGCCGGCTGATATTTCCCGGGCGCCGAATGTCCGCGGCGCCCGGAAATCCCCTATTTGCCGAGGGAAATTCCGGTTTTTTGTGTCAACCACCGGCAACTATCCGGTGTGTTACGCGATCGCATAACATAAGCATGCTTGTATGGAAGTGCAGGCTCTATATGATTGCGCCTCAACCTGTGCCGACTTCGAGAGGATCGACACTTGCAGCATGCCACGCCTGCCGCCCCCGCAGTGCGCGAGACACTGGAGCGACTGCTCGCCAGCGAAACGTTCGGACGTTCCGAGCGCGCGCGCAAGTTGCTGCGCTATCTTGTTGAGCGCGAGCAGGCCGGCGAAGCCGACAGGCTCAAGGGTTTCTCCATCGCCATGGACGTCTTCGGCAAGGACGGCGATTTCGATTCGTCGACCGACGCCGTTGTCCGGGTGCAGGCAGGCCGGCTGCGCGAACTTCTCCAGCATTATTTCGCCAATGAAGGCATAGCCGAACCGGTTCGCATTGCCATTCCGCGCGGCGGCTACGTGCCGTCCTATGAGCTCAACGCCATACGCCTGCCGGTTGGGCAGGAGCCGCTTGCGGCGGCGGTAGCCGCCTTGCCCGGATCGCCCGACCAGACGGCTCTTGACGCCGTTCCCGCTGGCGCGACGGCCGCGGGGGTTACAGAACCTGGGCCTTCGCTGGCGCGCCATCTCCAGTTCTTCTGGGTCGCCATGACGCTGGTCATCCTCATGCTGGGCGTGCTCATCCTGCGCCAGGGCAGCGGCGCATTGCTTGCCAGCAGTGATCCGACCTCGGTGGTCGAGACTGCTGGCGTAACGAGCAGCATCGCATCGCCGTCGATGGAGGCCCTGCCCCTCGTCTACATCGCCGTGAAGGCCACCGGCCCCGAGGCCGGCCGCGTCGCCGCTTCGCTGCGCGCCGGCCTTGCCGGTTTCGACACCATCGACTTCATCGGCCGCGACGCCGACAGCAAGCGCGACCCAAGCACCGACCCGACCAGCTTCGTTTTCGATGTCCTGCCGGGACCAATGGCAGGTGACGTGACGCTCGAACTGCAGAGCGTGGCGACCGGCCGCGTGCTTTTGTCCCGCAGTCTGACGGCCGCCGACAGCGCACCTGGCACCGTCGAGGATCGTATCGCCGCCATCCTCAGCTCGACCATTCCCGCCTCCGGCCCGCTCTACAGCTACATCGAACAGAACGGCATTCAGACCGGGCTGACGAGCTGCCTGATCCTCAACGACAGATACTATCTCGACCAGAGCACCAGGACGCACGAGGCTGCCTATCGCTGCCTGGACAAGCTCGCCGGCCAGGGTGCGAAATCGTCCTTGGTCTATTCGGAACTGGCCTCCCTGACCCTTGAGGCCGCCACCGATCATTACGCCTATCCACCTGGCGCGACGGTCGAACAGGCAATGTCTTTCGCCCATCGCGCCATCCAGATGGGACCGACCAGCCCTTATGCGCACCGCGCCTACGGCTACCTCAACTCGCGCCTCGGCAACACCGAGGAATCGATCCGCTGGATGCGCAAGGCCTATGAGCTCAACCCCTACGACCTCGGCATGGCTGCCGCTTACGGCTATGGCCTGATCTTTGCCGGCAAATATGCCGAGGGAACACCCATCCTGACCCATGCCGTTGAGACGTTCAGCGGCCATCCGACATGGTGGGATTTTGGGCTTTTCGCCGGGCAATTCATGCTGGGCGACATGAACAAGGCCGCGATAGCCAGCGAGTCGCTGCGCACGACGGCGATGAAATCGCACTATCTGGCGGCGCGGCTGATCGGCGCCAAGGCTGCCGGCCGCGAACAGCTGGCAGCCAAGCTTCTGGATGAGCTGACCACCAAATTCCCGAAATTCGCCGCCGATCCGCGCGCGGCCTTCGCCGAGCGCAAATATCCCGCCGATCTGACCGACCGGCTGGTTGAGGCGCTGCGCGCCGCGGGCCTCGACAACGCCAGCTAGTCTTTCCGGATCGCGAAAACTTTACTGGCCATCGGTCTGGACTGGGAGCAATCCAGCCTCGATTCGAATTTCCTCTCCAGTCTTGCAATAATCGCACATTTTCATGGTCTCATCCCTCTATGTTGCCGAGCGGGGCGCCGGGCCGAAGACGGTCGTCCTGCTGCATGGCTTCGGTCGTTGCCATGATATCTGGCGCGAGGTGACCGCGTCGCTAGGGCCCGATGTCAGGACCTTGGCCTACGATCTTCCGGGACACGGACTGTCTCTCGAATTTCCTGGCAGCGGCCCGGCCAAAACAGCGGCGCGAGCGGTTCTCGCCGATATCGCCGCACGCGGGATAGCAAGGGTGCATGTCGCCGGTCATTCGATGGGCGGCGCGGTCGCCTCCCTGATGGCGCTTGCCGAGCCTGAAAGGATAGGCTCGCTGACGCTTCTGGCGCCGGGCGGTGTTGGCCCCGAGATCAACGGACCGCTGTTGCGCCGCTACGCCGCGGCCGCCGACAGACGGGAAATCCGCGCCTGCCTTGCCGCCATGTCGGGACCGCGAAGCCCGCCGCCCGAACGCATCGTTGGCGTCCTGGCGGACCTACGCCGTCGCCCCGGCCAGTTGCGCAAGCTGATTGAGATATCGGCCGTCATGACCAGGAACGAGCGGCAGGGGGTCATACCCCGCGAACAGCTGGACACCCTCGACATGCCGGTGATGGTGGTTTGGGGAACGGACGATCCGGTGCTGCCCTTTACCCAGGCTGATTGTCTGCCGGCGCATTTTCATATTCATCACGTGCTCGATGCCGGCCATATGCTGGTCGAGGAAGTGCCTGATGTGGTCGCCCAGGCCGTGCGCCGAAACATGGCACGCCGCGGCAGGCGCCTGCGTCCGACATTCGAGGCCGCGGCGAGCTAACCTTACTGACGCCCGCATCTCGCCAGTGCATTTTGCCGCCGCCTGTGTTAACTCGCAATTAACCATATCAGCGAGGCGACGCCGATGAAGGACACTGGCGAAAACATCACCCCCATCGACACCTCCCGCAAACTGTCCGACGCCGTTCGCGATGTGAAAAATGCCTTCGCCGATCGCGACGATGTCGTGGTCGACATGCGCGAGGCGCACCGGATGCGGCTTGATCTGCTCGCCGCTGAGCTCGCCCCGGTCTTTGCCGACGTGCCCGCCGACATGGACAATTTCGACTTCGTCATCTCCTCCGGCCTGCAGCCCCGCCTGTGGATCGACGCCGTCAGCCATGTCGCCATGGGGCGCGACCGCCGCACCTACCGCTTTCTCAGGGATACCCGCATCGGCCGCGTCGTGCTCGCCGAATCGACCGATATGAAACCGGTCGCCGATCAGGTCACGCGCTATGTGGCGGAGCGTATCGTCGAGCGCCAGCGCATGATGGAGGGCGGTGTCGAGCCGGCCGTCGCCGACCTGAAACGCGCCGCCGTGCCGGAAGCTGAGCCGCCCTTGCAAGCAGCCGTGCCCCGCAGGGGCTGGTCGACGTTCCTTTCCGGTCTCGGCTTGGTCGCCGCCGGCGCGCTTGTTGGCCTGGCGGTGGCGGCCGCGCTGTTTTGGGATCGCCTGATGGCGATGAAGATCAGCTTCTGATCAACGATCTGGAGGCCTCGGTGTCTGCGCGCCGAGTTCAATGACCTGCAGGTCCGATGGCGGCAAGGCCGGCCCGGTCAGGCCGCGCCGCGTCAGGCGAATCAGCCAATTGCCCTTCTCCCCGTCAATATCGAGCAGATTGTACTGTGCCGCCGGGTTCTTGCTGCCTGGCGACTGCCCGGCGGCGGCGACGCCGACGACCGGAATCCTGGCGCCGCGCCCGCCGATGAAGAACAGCGACGGCAGATGCGAATGGCCGTGCAGCACGAGTTCGGCGCCATGCCTATGAACGGTCTTGTGGAAGCGGGAGATGCCGAACAGGCGCTTTTGCTGGGCGACGGCGCCGCGCACCGGCGGATGATGGATCATGATCACCCGCAACAGGCCGCGTTTGTTCGTTGCGTCGAGCACTGTCGCCAGCCTTTGCGCCTGACCTTCGAGGAAGAAGCCGTTGGCCATGAACGGCGCCGTGGCGCGCGCCGTCGAAACGCCGATCAGCGCGACATTGCCGCGTACGCGCAGATAGGGAAAAGCGTTGCGGTCGATCGGCGCAGTCACGCCGTCGCCGCTCATCCACGCCGCCCAGGAGCGGCAGACCTTGTCGAAGGCGCCCGGCACATAGGCGTCGTGGTTGCCCGGCACCACCGAGACATCCTCCGGCGAACCCAGCGTCTCAAGCCAGTGCTTGGCCATCTCGATNGTCGTGGTTGCCCGGCACCACCGAGACATCCTCCGGCGAACCCAGCGTCTCAAGCCAGTGCTTGGCCATCTCGATCTCGCCGTCGAGCGCCAGATTGACCAGATCGCCGGTAACGGTGAGGTGGTCGGGTGTGCTCGCCTTCATGTCGGCGACGATGGTGTCGATGACGGCATCGTGCATATGGCGGCGGCGGTTGCGCTGCCAGTTGACGTAGCCGACGACGCGCTTGGACGCGAGTTCGCGATAGGTTACACCGGGAAGCGGCCCCAGATGGACATCGGAAATATGCGCGAGCCTGAACATCCTTCCTTCATAGGCGACGCGCTCCCCGCTTTCCACTCACTGTTTCCTGCCCATCCACGGTTTCGCTAGTCATGGCTATATCGGACCCGGAGCAGGCGTTTCGCCAGACCGGCTGGGCAGGCCTCAGGGCAAGGCTGTTCCATCTCTATTTCCTGCTGCGGCGGCCGATGACGCTGGGCGTGCGCGGCCTGATCCACGATCGCGCCTCGAACACTGTCTTCCTCATCCGCCACACCTACGTTCCCGGCTGGCAATTGCCGGGCGGGGGCGTCGAAGTCGGCGAGACGCTCGGTGAGGCGCTGGTGCGCGAACTGGCCGAGGAAGGCAACATCGCGCTGACAGCCCAGCCGGTGCTGAAATCGATGCATTTCAACCGCCGCTCCAGCCGCCGCGACCATGTCGGCCTCTATCTCATCGAAACCTTCAACCAGATCGCGCCGAAACTGCCGGACCACGAGATCGCCGAAGCAGGCTTCTTTCCGCTCGACCGCTTGCCGCATGGCACGACGCCGGCGACGCTGCGGCGGCTTGCCGAGGTTTTTGAAGGCGAGCCGGTATCGCCGTACTGGTAGGCTGTCAATCCGATGCTCACGCCGCCTGCCTGAACCGCGCCCGGTCGTGCGGCGCGCCATAGTCGAGCCCAGGCCCGACCGGCACGATGCGCGTCGGGTTGATGCTCTCGTGGCTGCCGTAATAGTGCATTTTGATGTGGTGCAGGTTCACCGTGCCGGCGATACCGGGCACCTGGTAGAGGTCGCGCAGATAGTTCGAAAGGTTCGGATAGTCGGCGATGCGGCGCAGATTGCATTTGAAATGGCCGACATAGACCGGGTCGAAACGCACCAGCGTGGTGAACAGCCGCCAATCGGCCTCGGTGACACGCTCGCCAGTGAGATAGCGCTGTTTTGACAGTCGGCCCTCCAGCGTGTCGAGCGCCGCGAACAGCTCGCCGAACGCCTCTTCATAGGCCGCTTGCGTGGTGGCAAAGCCGGCGCGGTAGACGCCGTTGTTGACGGCGGGAAAGACCAGCGCATTGACCTTGTCGATCTCGCCGCGCAGGCCTGGCGGATAGGAATCGAGAGCGGCATCGCCCCACTCGTCGAAGGCCGAATTGAGCATGCGGATGATTTCGGCGGATTCGTTGGAGACGATGGTCTCTTCCTTCTTGTCCCACAGCACCGGCACCGAAACCCGGCCCGAATAGGCTGGATCGGCCTTGGTGTAGATTTGGTGCAGGAAGTCGAGGCCGTAGAGCGTGTCGCCGGTGGCGCCATCCTCGGCCAAAAACGTCCAGCCCTCAGCACCGAGGAAATGATGCACGACTGAAACCGGGATGATGTCTTCTAGCTTCTTCAGCGCGCGAAAGATCAGCGTGCGGTGCGCCCACGGACAGGCGAGCGAGACATAAAGATGGTAGCGTCCGGGCTCGGCCTTGAAGCCGCGCGTACGACCTTGCGCCGGCGCGCCGTCGCGCGTGATCCAGTCACGCCACTGCGTCTCGGCGCGGATGAACCTGCCGCTGCTATCGACATTGGCCGGACGGTCCTGCCATTTGCCTTCGACCAGCAATCCCATACGAAAACTCCTTGCGTGCCTTGGCCAATGTAGTCGCAAGGCGGCAATGCCGAAGCCGTCATCTGCTGAACAGAGCGTCACTCGTATGAAACGCCGGATGAAAACAGCCGATTGCAGCCGCCGGAAATTGATGCTAGCGGACACTCCGCATGTTCGATCTTGGCTTGATCCGGTTTGACCGACGACGAAAGGGCGCCCGCGCTTAGAAAGCGCTGACTGGCGAACGCTGCCGCTTGCAGCAACCTTTCCTCTGTATCGGACCGCGAAGACCATGAGCCTTGCCGACGTGAAATACCTGCCGGAAACTCCGGCGCATGATCCCGAAATCCAAGCCATCAACGACGAAGCCTTTGGCCCCGGCCGTTTCGTGCTGGCCGCCTACAAGATTCGCGAGACCGGCGGCCACGAGCGCTCGCTATCCTTTGTCGCCATGAATGGCGACATCGTCGTTGCTTCGGTGCGCATGACCCGCATCGCCGCCGGCGCCGGACGCGCGCTGATGCTCGGGCCGCTCGCCGTGCGGCCCGCCTTCAAGAATCTCGGTATCGGCCGCCGGCTCGTGGCGATCGCGCTGGAGGCGGCCGCCAAGGCCGGCGCGCCGGCGGTGATCCTTGTCGGCGACGAGCCTTATTACGGCCCGCTCGGCTTCAGAAAGATCCCCCGCGGCCAGATCTCCATGCCGCGCCCGGTCGACCTCGACCGGCTGCTGTCGCACGAGATCGTGCCCGGTGCCGTGGCGCGGCTCTCCGGCGAGGTCGGCCATGCCAGCCTTGCCAGGATCGCGGAGCAGGCACCAGTGATGGCCTGAGCTCCAGGATCGGTCGCGGCACCGGTCGCGATGGATCCCCATTGGTCAGGTTGCACCATGGCGGCGACCTCCGTAGCATGACCCGGAACAGCACGGAGCATGCAGCATGAACCCGAACGGCCAGATTGCGATCGTAACCGGCGGCGGCTCCGGCCTCGGCGAGGCAACCGCCCGCGCGCTGGCCGACAAGGGCGCGCGCGTCGCCATTTTCGATATCGGCATCGACCGGGCATCGAAGGTGGCGGGCGACATTGGCGGCGCCGCTATCCAGTGCGATGTGAGCAGCGCCGACAGCGGTGCGGCCGCGGTCGCCGAGGTGGAAAAGAGACTTGGGCCAGCGCGCATCCTGGTCAATTGCGCGGGCATTGCCATCGGCGTGAAGACGATCGGCAAGGATGGTCCACATCCGCTCGACCAGTACCGCAAGGTGATCGAGATCAATTTGATCGGCACCTTCAACATGATCCGCCTCGTCGCCGACCGTGCCGCCAAACTCGAACCGCTGCAGGGCGGCGAGCGCGGCGTCATCGTCAACACCGCGTCGGTGGCCGCTTATGATGGCCAGATCGGCCAGGCCGCCTATGCCGCATCCAAGGGCGGCGTCGTCGGCATGACGCTGCCGGTTGCCCGCGACCTGGCGCGCTCCGGCATTCGCGTCTGCACCATCGCGCCCGGCATCTTCAAGACGCCAATGATGGCCGGCATGCCGCAGGAGGTGCAGGATTCGCTCGGCGCGGCCGTGCCCTTCCCGTCCCGCCTCGGCGAGCCGTCCGAATATGCCGCGCTCGCCCTGCATATCGTCGAAAACCAGATGCTGAACGGCGAAACCATCCGCCTCGATGGGGCAATCCGCATGGCGCCGAAATAGACGGCCATGGCGGCCGGCGCAGTGAAGACCGGTCCGCTGGCCGGCCTGAAAGTCATCGAGATGGCTGGGCTCGGCCCGGTGCCTCTGGCCGGGCTGATGCTGTCGGAGATGGGCGCCGAGGTGCTGCGCATCGAGCGCACCGGTTCGGACCAACCCCTGCTGCCCCTCTCCGATGCGTACAATCTCGACCGTCACGGCCGCTCCATCCTGCGCGTCGACCTCAAGCAGGCCAAAGGAACGGAACTGCTGCTGCGCCTTGCCGAAAAGGCCGATCTGTTTGTCGAAGGCTTTCGCCCCGGTGTGATGGAGCGGCTTGGTCTCGGCCCGGATGCTGCATTGGCGCGCAATCCGGCGCTGATTTACGGCCGCATGACCGGCTTCGGCCAGGACGGGCCGCTCGCAGGTCGTGCCGGCCACGACATCACCTACCTCGCCTATTCGGGTGTGTTGCATGCCATCGGCCGGGAGGAAGGTCGGCCGGTGCCGCCGCTGAATCTGATCGCCGACAATGGCGGCGGCGCCATGATGCTGATCGCCGGGGTGCTTGCAGCGCTGTTCGAGCGCTCGCGCTCCGGCAAAGGCCAGGTGATCGACGCGGCGATGGTCGAGGGCGCTTCGATGCTGGTGGCCCCCATACACGCCTTCATGTCGGCAGGTCTGTGGAGCGACCGGCGCGGCGCCAACCTGCTCGATTCCGGTGCGCCCTTCTACGACACCTATGAGACGGCGGACGCACGCCACGTTGCGGTCGGCTGCCTTGAGCCGCGCTTCTTCGCCGCATTCGCAAGGCTGCTGCCGCTCGGCGAGGATTTTGTCCGCGGCCAATACGACAAGGCGTTGTGGCCGGACATGCGCGCGGCCATTGCCGACCGGTTCCGGCAGAAGACACGCGACGACTGGGACGCGCTGTTTGCCGCAAGCGATGCCTGCGTGGCGCCGGTTCTGTCGCTGGCCGAAGCCAGGGATCATCCGCACAACCGGGCGCGTCACGCATTTGTGAAGGCCGGTGCGCTCGAGCGCCCCGCGCCCGCGCCACGCTTCTCGGCCTCGCAGCCGGCGCTTGCCGGCATGTCTGAAGATGACGATCAGCTGCCCCAGACTGTGCTGGCGCGCTTCGGCTTTTCGACAGCCGAGATCAAAACGCTTGTCAAAGCCGGCATGATTGGCCAATAACTGGATTTAGAAAATCAACTTACCTGGTGAGCATTTTGGACCAGCCGAAGAAGGACGTCATTCGCGCGACGGACGCCGAGGCGATCAGGCTGGCCGCAACGCTGATCCGCAGCGCCCGTTTCGGCGCCCTCGCGGTGATCGAGCCGTCGGCCGGCGCACCGCTGGCCTCCAGGGTCGGAGTCGCCACCGACATCGATGGCACGCCGCTGATCCTTGTCTCGGCGCTGTCAGCCCATACCGGCGCCATGCTTGCCGAGCCGCGCTGCTCGCTGCTTGTCGGCGAACCCGGCAAGGGCGATCCGCTGGCGCATCCCAGGATAACGCTGGTCTGCCGGGCGCAGCCGCTGGAACGCGGGTCGAGCGCGCATGCCCGGGCCGAGCGGCGCTATCTCAACCGCAATCCCAAGGCAAAGCTCTATGCCGAGCTCGGCGATTTCTCGATCTTTCGCCTCGAGCCGGAGCGCGCCAGCCTGAATGGCGGCTTCGGCAAGGCCTACCTGCTCGACCGTGCCGATCTCATCACCGAGGGGCCGATCGTCGACGAGCTGGCCGCCAGCGAACAGTCCGCTCTCGACCACATGAATGCCGACCATCTCGACGCCATCGCCGTCTATGCCCATCATTTCGCCAGGGTTGAAGGTGATGCTTGGACCATGACCGGCTTCGATGCCGATGGCATGGACCTGGCATCGGGCGACACCGTTTGCAGGGTCTATTTTCCGCAGCCGTTGAAGACCGCGCGCGACCTGCGGCCGGTTCTGGTCGACATGGCCAAAGCCGGTCGTGCGCCAGCTACGCAAGGATAATCGTCATGAATCAAAAGCACGTCTTGAGATTTGGGCGAAATGATCTACGATTCAGACGACGCTGAATCAGCAGCGTGATCCATAGCTGAATTATAGCAGCCAACGCTATTTGCCCCCATAGCGTTTGGATGAGCAGGAAAACATGGGGCATCGATGGTCTCGACCAAACTAATCGCCAATGCCGAATCGGCGGCGACATTTCTGACCCTTATGGGCAACGAAAAGCGGCTCTTGATCATGAGCTATCTGGCCGACGGTGAAATGTCGGTCGGCGCCATCGCCGAAAAGGTGATGCTCAGCCAGTCCGCTTTGTCGCAACATCTGGCCAAGCTCAGGGCGCTCGATCTTGTCGAGACCCGCCGCGACCGGCAGATGATCTACTATTCCTGCAAGTCCGAAGCCGTGCGCGAACTGTTGCGCATGCTGGACGGCATTTTCGGGATAGGCGACTTGTCCCAGATGGCAACGCGTCTGCGCCGCGCCGGGACTTGACCTGCAGGGCTTGACTGGCGGCTCCGATCGCTCCTTACCTCGCTGACGATTTTTCGCCGGCCGAGGTATTGATGGATCCGATCCAGATCGACGACGCGCGCGATCCGCGGGTCTCCGCCTATCTCGACATCCGCGAGCGCGATCTCACCGGCCGTCATGGCCGGTTCGTTGCCGAAGGCAAGGTGGTGCTGGACGTCCTGCTGTCAGCCGGACGCTTTGCTGCGGAGTCGGTCCTGGTCCTCGAAAACCGGCTGGCCGGGCTCGACGACATCCTGCGCAAGGCCCCTGCCGACCTGCCGGTCTACGTTGCGGCAAGCGCCGTCATGGACAGGATCGCCGGCTTCCACATGCATCGCGGTATATTGGCGATCGGCAGCAAGGGCACGCCACAGCCCGCCGAGGCCTTGCTCGACACCTTGCCTGCCGAAGCGTTGATCGTCGTTCTCATCGGCATCGCCAACCATGACAATATCGGATCGATCTTCCGCAATGCCGCCGCCTTCGGCGCCGATGCCGTCTTCGTCGACGCCACCTGTTGCGACCCACTGTATCGCAAGGCGATCCGCGTCTCCGTCGGCGCCGCGTTGAAGGTGCCCTTTGCGTCCTTCGGCAACACTGAAGCTTTCATCGCGAAGCTCGGCGAGTTGGGCTTCGGCCAGGTCGCTTTGTCGCCGCGTGGTGAGGCTGACATTCGTGATGCCGCGCGACCGAAACGACTGGCGCTCTATCTCGGCACCGAAGGCGAGGGCCTCCCGGAGAGCCTGCTTGCCCGCCTGTGGACGGTGCGGATCGCGATGTCGGAAGGGTTCGACAGCCTGAATGTTGCTGCCGCGTCAGCCATTGCGCTGCACCATTTTTCGCTCTGATAGGCGTAGTCAGGCAATTCCAAGCCGGGGCTTGAAACTCAGCTCGGCAAATCTGCCTTCTGCAACGCCCGCACGCGATCGGCGAGGCTGGTGGTTCCCGACCGCGTTTCCTGCGGCGCCGCCAGCGCCTTGGCGATCGGTGAATCAGGTCCTTCGAGCTTGGCCGTCAAATGGACGACCTCAGCCGCCAGATTGTTCATCTGTTCGCGCAAGGCAGAACCGGTATCATTGCCATTGCCGGGGCCATTCCCGGGCTTCGCGGATCCAGAACCGCCAAGCTCCGCCTTCATCCGCTTGTTTTCGCGGGCCAGCGTCGTCAGCCTGGCTTCGAGCCGCTCTCGGTCGCCTTCGAGCTTGGCGAGCGTCTTGTCGATGTCCTCGTTCCTGGCGCGGGCACTGTCTTGCGCACCAACTAGGCCAGCAGCCGCGGCGCCTCCCGCAGCCTCGCCCTTCACCCGTTCGCGAAGCCGGGCCAGTTCCTTTTCGCGGCGATCGAGCTTGTCCTCGCGATCGGCAAGCGTGGCGAGCAGACGCTCGAGCTTTCTGTCGAGGTCGGCGGTTCTTTTCTTTTCGGCCTTCAAGGCATCGCGCGTGGCCTTGGCCTCGGCGACGACTTCCTGATGGCGCCTGTCGGCCTCCTTGCGCTGGCCGCGCAACACTGAAATGTCGTTGGCAAGTTTTTCCAGCTCGGATTCGCGAGCCACCAGTTCGATCTGACGATTGCTGGAGGAGAAGGACGCGTCGTCGTACATATGCTCGAGCTTTTCCAGCTCGAGCGCGCGCTTTTCCATCATGCGCTCTGTTTGTGCAAGCCTGTCCGACAGCTGTTGTATCTGCTGCTCGCGATGCAGCAGCAATTCGTTTTTTTCCCCGAGCTCCGAAAGCGCCTGCTTCTTGTCCTTGCGCTCGACCGCCAGGCCCTTCAGCGCCTCGCGGCCGCGATTGATTTCGACGAGTTGCTCATTCGCCTGCTCACGCAGCGTCTTGATGCTGATTTCGAGCCGGCGCGTCGTCATGGCGAACTCGGCCCGCAAGCTGTCCTTGTCGGCCTGGATCTCGGCCAGCGTTCGCGGCACCGACGCCTCGACACGCTTGCGTGTCAGCACAACCGCCCGCCGCCAGATGGCCGGCGCGACCAGCAGCGCCAGAAAGCCTGCGCACAGGAAGCCGAGGGCGAAGAACAGGATCGACTGAACCAAGGTGACTACCCGTTACGGGCGGGCCGCTATCCGGCAACCGCCAAGTCTGGACTTTGCCATGTTCGCATGACGCAAATCCAGCGCTGCGGCAAGGGTTTGCCGCAGCTGCAGCGGGCAGAATCTGTTGATCGGGTCGAAGTGTGGTCGGAATCGCTCAGAAGGGATTCCAGGTCGGCCTCTGCGTCAGCTTCAGATAGCCGAGATTGACGCCAAGCCGCGCGCCGACGCCGGTGCGGATCGGCACCAGCAGCACCCTGTTGTTCTGCAGCACGTTGAAGCCGACGCCGGCCACGACATAGGCCGAACCGGCAACGCCGCCGAACCGATTGTAGAGATTGCTGACGTCGTCGAGGTTATAGACGAGCATCATCACCCGCGATCCCTCGCCGCCGAAATCCCAACCGAGCGAAGGCCCTTGCCAGAACACCTTATGGTCGCCGGCATTCTTGGTGTAGAGCGTACCTTCGCCATAGGTCAGGCCCCCGATCAGCGCGCCGGATCCCTCTTCGCCGAGCAGATAGCCATTGGGCAGGCCGTAGGAGGCAAAAATCTTCTCGACGACGGTTGCGAGACCGCCCGACGTCGCGCCGAAGAACTTGTGACCGGAATCGACGATCTCCTGAGCGGTGTATTCCTGTGCCCGCGACGCAGAGGTTGAGAATGCGAGAGCGCCCATCAGGGCAATCGCCATGAAGAAGACGCGGACAAACGTCCGGTCGTAGAATCGGGAAACCATGCTTCCAATCTCCGTCAGGGAGCACTTTCGCCGACGCCTCGCACCCCGTCCGGCTCTTTAGGCGACCGTTAAGGATGACTGTTACGGGCAAACTATGCCGTAATCCTTTTTCAACCATTAACCTCCCACATGAACATGGCGGTTCGAAGGCTGTTTCTGACTGTCTGCACGGACTCCCATCCTGTGCAAAGATGCCGTTTTTCTCACAAGAATTGTGGATTGTTGCTGCACGCTCGGGCGCTGTGTATTCAGAATGCCTGGGGGAGAGAGCGTGATTCGGGTGGTGAGCGTGGCTGTCGGCCGCGCGGCCACCAGGATGTGAATTTTAGCAGGGATTTTTCGCCGATGGCTGAGCTTTTCTCTCTCTCCGCACCCGATCTCGCAGCCTTGTTGTGCAGCCGAGTCTGCCACGACATCATTTCGCCGGTCGGCGCCATCAACAACGGCCTTGAACTCCTGGACGAGGGCGGCGCCGACGAAGACGCCATGAAACTGATCCGGCAGAGCGCCAGAAACGCTTCGGCCCGCCTGCAATTCGCCCGCATCGCCTTCGGCGCCGCCGGTTCGGCGGGCATGATGATCGACACCGGCGATGCCGAGTCCGTCGCCATCGCCTTCCTGAAGAACGAGAAGCCGGAATTGATCTGGAACGGGGTTCGCGCCCTGCTGCCCAAGAACAAGGTCAAGCTGCTGCTCAATTTGCTGCTCGTCGCCAATGCTGCCATCCCGCGCGGTGGCAGATTGGTGGTCACGCTGGAAAACCTCGACACCGAGCCGCGCTTTGCGCTTGCCGCAAGCGGCCCGATGCTGCGCGTGCCGCCGAAATTCCTCGAGCTCCATTCCGGCAACAAGCCCGAGGAGCCTATCGACGCCCATACCGTCCAGCCCTACTACACGCTGCTGCTGGCGCGTGAGGCCAACATGACGATCTCGATTCACGCGACCGCCGAAGAGATCGTGCTGTCCGCGGCCTGAGCGAAGCCGCTCGGCAGGACGTCCGAGCATCAAGAACAATCAAGTATCTTTTCCCGCTGATATTTGCGGCAATTCAGAACAAGCAAGTTTCATTGCCGGCAACGCCCCTGCCGAATGGGGCTGCAAACGACATGTTTGTAAAAACTTTACCTAACGGCTTTTCTGCTTCTTTACCAGATTGGCCTAGTGTGCATCCCGATACCCGGATGCCGCCGGTTCGCACCATGGCAAAGAGGACCCGGAAATGAAGCGCTGCATGTTTGTCGACGATTCGAGCGTCATCAGAAAGGTTGCAAAACGGATTCTTGGCGGCTCCGACATGGTGGTGATCGAAGCGGCAACTGGACTTGATGCTGTCGAGATGTGCGCTGCCGAGATGCCTGATGTGATTGTCGTCGACGGCGCCCTGCCGGACATGCAAGCGGTCGACGTCATTCGCCAGGTTCGCGCCATGGAGAGCACGATCAAACCGCAGATTCTGATCTCACTGGTCGAGGTCGATGTTGCCTCGATCATGAAGGCAAAGCGCGCCGGCGCCCAGGGTTATCTGTTGAAGCCGTTCAACCGGCCGCAACTGCTCGAACGTTTTCGTACCTTGAAGGTTGCCGCCTGACTCGGCACGTCCTCGGCCAAGAAGGACAGCAAAAAACCCGGCCTGAGCCGGGTTTTCTCATTAAATTCAATCGGATGGTGTTCGCTCAGGCGCTGACGCGGATGTCTTCCGGCTCGCGCAGCACATAGCCGCGACCCCAGACCGTCTCGATGTAGTTCTGCCCACCGGATGCTGCGTCGAGCTTCTTGCGCAGCTTGCAAATGAAGACGTCGATGATCTTCAGTTCCGGTTCGTCCATGCCGCCATAAAGGTGGTTGAGGAACATTTCCTTGGTCAGCGTGGTGCCCTTGCGCAGCGAGAGCAACTCCAGCATCTGGTATTCCTTGCCGGTCAGATGCACGCGCTGGCCGCCGACTTCGACGGTCTTGGCGTCGAGATTGACCACCAGGTCGCCGGTGGTGATGACCGACTGGGCATGGCCCTTGGAACGGCGCACGATGGCATGAATGCGGGCGACCAGTTCGTCCTTGTGGAACGGCTTGGTCATATAGTCGTCGGCGCCGAAGCCCAGGCCGCGCACCTTGTCCTCTATACCGGCCATGCCGGACAGGATCAGGATCGGCGTCTTCACCTTGGACAGGCGAAGTGTCCGCAAGACTTCGTAGCCGGACATATCGGGAAGGTTGAGGTCGAGAAGAATGATATCGTAATCATAAAGTTTACCGAGATCGACACCTTCTTCGCCGAGGTCGGTCGTGTAAACATTAAAACTTTCAGATTTGAGCATCAGCTCGATGCTCTGAGCGGTTGCACTGTCGTCTTCTATCAGCAGAACGCGCATTTCATTCCCCTTTTCTGCCGCCGGACCATGTCACGACCCATCCGGGACCGGAGCAGTGATTGCCTGAACAGAGGCTGCCATCGAATGGTTAACAAAACCTAATTCCGCACCAAGGACGGTACCAGATTTTTTAACCCCTTTCTACACCCTCTTGAATCTAATGATGAATCACAGAACCAAATCGCTAATGCAACACATTAATAAGTCGGACTAAGTGACTCAAGGGACTCGCTGGCCGGCTTCCGTATCGGGAGCCGGAATTTTTACCCGGCCTTAAGTCCTCGCCCTTATGATTAACAATGCGCGTAAACGAATGGTTACCGCCGGCAAAAAACTTTAGGGATTTGTTTCCCATAGTTCGGGGAATGCCGGTGGATACGGGCGACGCCAGGCCCTGGCGGGCGGATTGGACGATATGTGCAGGTGTGCGTTTCCGGGAGTACCGAATCATGAAGTCACGTGAAAACCTCGTTCGGCTGAAGCAATTTCAGGTGAATGAGAAGCGGCGGCAGCTGCTGCAGCTCGACATGATGATCGCCGAGTTCGAGCGCATGGCCGTTGAACTGGAGCTTCAGATCACCGCCGAGGAGAAGAAGGCCGGCATCACCGACATCAATCATTTTGCCTATCCGACCTTCGCCAAGGCGGCGCGTCTGCGCCGTGATAACCTCAGAAACTCTCAAAGCGACCTCGCCCAGCAGCGAAGTGCTGCCGAATCATTACTCGGCGAAGCTGAAGCGGAGCTTTCCAAGGCCGAGATGCTGGAATCGCGCGACACCAAGATCCGCGACGCGGAACTCGGCGGTCGCAGCGCCATGATCGGCTGACGGCAGGGTTTTAACCCGACCGGCGCCGCCTGACGCCGCGCTTTGCTTTGCGTGTAGCGCGCCAAAAGGCTCCGGCGCGCTGATCCGGCCCGTAAGGCGGCCGCAGCTTCAGGCCCGTGCCAAATCCCTTTCCAGGTTCGCCGCCGCCCTCGCCCGCGCTTGCTTGATGTCAGGCACATGCTCTTCCGACCAGGAGCGTATCTGGGTGAGCAGCCCCGCCAGGTTCTGGCCAAGTTCGGTCAATTCATATTCGACCCGCGGCGGGATCACCGGAAAGATTTCGCGCCGCACAAGCCCGTCGCGCTCGAGGACGCGCAGCGTCTGCGTCAGCATTTTAGGCGTGATGCCTTCGAGCTTACGCGCCAGTTCGCCGTTGCGCATCTGGCCACGGCGCAGCGCACAAACCGTCAGATAGACCCATTTGCTGGCCAGCATCTCGAGCACGGCGTGCGAAGGACACGTCCGCTGGAAGGCGTCATAGCCGGAGCCGCAATCATTATCACTATCCATGAGATGCCTATATATGGAAAAGGTACATACTGGACAAGGGAATATTACTATCCAAATGATAGTGGCACAGAAACCCCAGCAGGAGCCTCCCATGCGTGCCGTTGTCCAGAATTCAGTCGGCGGACCCGACGTCCTCGTCATCGCCGATCGCCCCGCGCCCTCGCCCAAGTCCGGCGAAGTGCTCGTGCGCGTGCATGCTGCCGGCATCAATCCGGTCGATGGCTCGGTGCGCGCCGGCTACTATCCATTGCTGGGCGAACCGCCCTTCACTTTGGGCTGGGATATTTCAGGTACGGTCGAGGCGGTAGGCCCAGGCGTCGATGGCGGCCTCAGGGTCGGTGACGCCGTGTTCGGCATGCCGCGTTTTCCCAAGCAGGCCGCGGCCTATGCGGAGCTCGCTGTGGCCCCGGCCGATGAAATCGCACCGAAGCCGCAAGGCATTGACCACAATCATGCCGGCGCGCTGCCGCTGGCCGGTCTGACCGCCTGGCAAGGCCTTGTCCGCCATGGCGGCCTGAAGCGCGGCCAGCGCGTGTTGATCCATGCTGCGGCCGGCGGCGTCGGGCATCTGGCGGTGCAGATCGCCAAGGCGCACGGCGCTTATGTCATCGCCACCGCCAGCCCGAAGAAACTCGATTTCGTCCGCTCGCTCGGCGCCGATGAAGTGGTCGACTACACCAAGCGAGATTTCACCGCCGAGGTCAGCGACGTCGACTTGGTGCTGGAGCCGATGGGCGGCGACCATGCCGACCAATCGCTGACAGTCCTGAAGGACGGTGGCGCCCTGGTGTCGCTGCTCAATATCCACGACACCACCCGAGCCAAGGCTGCTGCGCGTGGGATCCGCGTCGAGCGCATGTCCGTCGTGCCCGACCGTGAAGGCCTCGTCGAACTTGGCAAACTGGTCGATGCGGGAAAGCTTGCGGTCCATGTGGCAAAGGCGTTTCCGCTCGAACAGGCGGGCGCCGCGCACGCTTTTCTCGCCACTAGGCCGATCGGCAAGGTGGTGCTGACGGTCTGAAGCAGGCATTACCGACAGGCAAAAGGGCGCGGTTACCGCGCCCTTTTCTGTTGTGGTCCTGGCTCTAGTGCCGGTATTGCTGGATGCGCGTCGTGCGCAGCCCGGCAAGGCCGTATTCGTCGATCGACGCTTGCCAGGACAGGAATTCCTCGGTGGTCAGCTTGTAGCGCTGGCATGCCTCGTCGAGGCTCAAAAGCCCGCCGCGCACCGCAGCAACCACTTCCGCCTTGCGCCGGATAACCCAGCGACGTGTATTCGTCGGCGGAAGATCGGCAATCGTAAGAGGGCTGCCGTCAGGCCCAATAACATATTTGACTCGCGGTCTAACAAGATCGGTCATCGTACTCTCTACTAAAAACTCAAAGACCCAATCCCCACCACATTACCGCCACAGCTTTAAAAATTGCCTAAGCGAACCCTAATGAGTAGGTAAGGATCATGAACGCCGCGTTAGTCTTTTCGTCGGCATTTGAGGCAACGGCGGGCAGGCGCGCAATTTTCCCGCAAAATCGGCACCGCCGCAAAGCTGGCGCCGCTGGTGTGGTTGACCTATATTCGCGCCACTGCCATTGAAGCGCCGCGCAGAACGAAAGAACCATGAACAGCCTCGACCTTCCCGCCAGCCCGCAAAACACCCGCATCGTCGTCGCCATGTCGGGCGGTGTGGATTCGTCTGTCGTTGCCGGCCTTTTGAAGCGCGAAGGCTATGATGTCGTCGGCGTCACGCTGCAGCTCTACGACCATGGCGCCGCAACGCACCGGGCCGGGTCGTGCTGCGCCGGCCAGGACATTGACGATGCCCGCCGCGTTTCCGAGACACTGGGCATTCCGCATTACGTGCTCGACTATGAGGAGCGCTTCCGTAAGGCGGTCATCGACCCGTTTGCCGAAAGCTACGTCGCCGGCGAAACGCCCATTCCGTGCGTCTCTTGCAATCAGACGGTGAAGTTCGCCGACCTTTTGGCCACCGCCAAGGACCTTGGCGCCGATGCGCTCGCCACCGGCCACTATATCCGCTCCGGGGCCAATGGCGCCCACCGCGCGCTGTTCCGGCCCGTCGATGCCGACCGCGACCAGAGCTATTTCCTGTTTGCCACCACGCAGGCGCAGATCGACTATCTGCGCTTTCCGCTGGGTGGGCTGTCCAAGCCTGCGGTGCGGGCCATCGCCGAAGAAATGGGGCTGACCGTTGCCGCCAAGCAGGACAGTCAGGACATCTGCTTCGTGCCGCAGGGCAAATATTCCGACATCATCGCCAAGCTGAAGCCAGCTGCCGCCAACCCAGGCGACATCGTCCATATCGACGGCCGCGTGCTCGGTCGCCATGACGGCATCCTGCGCTATACGATCGGCCAGCGCCGCGGCATCGGCATCGCCTCGGGCGAGCCGCTTTACGTCGTCCATCTCGACGCCGACCGGGCCCGTGTCATCGTCGGCCCGCGCGAGGCGCTGGAGACCCACAAGATCTATCTGCGCAACATGAACTGGCTGGGCGATCGCGCGCTGTCCGACATTCCGGCCGCCGGCATGGAGCTGTTCGCCAAGGTCCGCTCGACGCGGCCGCCGCGCCCGGCCGTGCTGCATCACCGCGCCGGCAGCACCTTTGTCGAACTGGTCGACGGCGAGTCCGGCATCGCGCCCGGACAGGCCTGCGTGCTCTATTCCGACGACGGCAACGAAGCCCGCGTCTTCGGCGGCGGCTTCATCGAGCGCTCCGAGCGCGGCGCCGAGGCCGAAGCCATGCTCAGCCGGCTCGCAGCCAGGCCGGCGCAGATTCCCGCAGAGTAAACACTACCCCTCTCGGAGACAGTTTTAGTTTCGATCTGCCTTAAGGGCAGAGTTTCGAAACGGTCTCAGGACTTTGTGTGCGTGACTGTACCCGCCGTCAGGATGCGGAGCACCCTGATGGCTTCCTCGCCGCTGGTGCGCGGCTCGGCCCGCGTCTCGATACACTGGATGAAGTGCTCGAGCTCGCGCGTCAGCGGCATGCCCTGGCCGACCGCGACATAGGACGGCTCGTTGGTGGTGAAGGCCCACTGGCCGCTGTCCTGCCACACCGCGTGGCGGTAGACGGCCAGCTTGCGCTCCCATGGCTCGACATCGTCGAACACCGCCATTGCCTTGGTGCCGACCACGGTCAGCCGCCGCTCGCGATAGGGATTGAGCCGCGAGGTGAAGAGATGGCTGCGCAAGCCATTGGGAAAACGCATGTGCAGATGCGCGAAATCGCTGAGATTGTCGAGGAGTGCGGCCCCCTCGCCCCTGACGTCGATCGGCTCGGTGCCGGTGATGGCCAGGATCATCGACAGATCGTGCGGCGCCAGATCCCACAGTGCGTCGTTCTCGGTGTGGAATTTGCCGAGGCCGAGCCGGTGCGAGTGGATGTAGCGAACCTCGCCGAGCTCGCCATTGTCGATCAGCGCCTTCAGCGTCTCGAAGGCGGGATGGAATCGCAAGACATGGCCGACCATGAACACGCGGCCGTTGTCCCTGGCCGCCTGCACGGCGCGCTCGGCGTCGGGCACGGTCAACGCAATCGGCTTTTCCACCAGCACGTCCTTGCCGGCCTCAGCGGCGCGCACGGCAAGATCGGCATGGAATTGCGGCGGCAGCGCCATGACGATGGCGTCGATATCATCACGCACGAACAGCTGGTCGGGCTCGATCGCCAGGCAGTCCTGCTCGCTGGCAAAGCCTTCGGCCCGCGCCCGATTGGCATCGGAAACCGCATGTAGCGCGCCGAGCGCCTTGAGGGTGCGGATGTGGTTGCTGCCCCAGTATCCGCAACCGAGGACTGCAATGCGCGGCTTCATCAGCTTCAAACTCTAATTTCTTGGCCGAGACATAGCGGCGTGCCCCGTCGAACTCAACCCCGGTGGCTTACCGGAGATGCCAGCCCGGCAAAGCTTTTACCGGCGACAATATGCCGGCGCCCTCGCGCATCGATGCTTGACAGGCTCGCCCTCCCAACCTTATATCCGCGCGACCTTGGCGAACGCCTCGAAATGCCTTTCGATTTAAGGCGGATTTCGGGCCTTTCGCCGCCCTGGCGGGGTAGCTCAGTTGGTTAGAGCACGGGAATCATAATCCTGGGGTCGGGGGTTCAAGTCCCTCTCCCGCTACCACCATACCCCCCGACGCTCTGACGCCGTTGGGGAAGGCTTTCTCCCCCAGGAGTGCCATTAGACGTCCGGCGATTTCCACTTCGACTCCGCCGAGCCTTGATGGATCGCGAAACACGGTCACGGTTTCGATCAAGTCCCGCATCGCCTCTGCGGATTCGGAATCGCCGGCCATAAGGCCTTTTGCAAGTCCGGCCTGCAGTTGATTCAATTGTTGTCCGTAGCGTGCCAACACTGCAGGATGCAGTGCGATCACGGTGGCCGCCGCGGGCACCTGATCCAGTTCCGTCACAATCGCTTTCCGCTCTTCATTCAGCGTTGTTGATTGCGGTCCCAAGACTGCTGGATCGCCATGGCCCTTGGCGATGGCGGTGACCAGGCGGTCGATCTCGCGCGACAGTTCTCCGAGCCGTCGCTCCAGGCGAGCACGCCGTGCATCGGTATCGGCTGCAAGGCGCCTTCGTTCCTCTTGATAGGTCTGGACGTAATGGGCAATTACGTCAGGATGGCGCAACTCGGCGGCGAGGCCGGTCAGGACCGCAGTTTCGACGGTATCCAGATAGAACGTCTTGGGATCAGAGCAAATCCCGCTTTCCGTGGCGGCGGAACAGCGGATGCGAACACGCTTGGTCTTGTCGATACCCTTTGATGACATACCCGCACCACAAGCACCGCACTTAAGGAGTCCCGTTAGCAAGTGCTGCGGTCGGCGCTGATGGCTTGGATGAGTGATTGCCCGCGCCTTCTTCCTTGCTTGTGCCGCATCGAACAACGCAGCCGAAACAATGGCAAGATCGGGAACTTCGACTGTTTGCCACTCGCCCCTGGAATTTGGACGCGAGACACGCTTGCCAGTATCAGGATCTTTGACCATTCGGACCCTGTTCCAGATCAAGCGACCGGCATACAGTTCATTTTGAAGCAGCCCCGTACCTCTTTGCACATTGCCGTTGATGGTTGAGGCGTTCCAGGTTCGGCCGCGAGGCGGCGGCACGCCATCTTTGTTGAGTTTGTGGGCGATATCGCGTGGCGTCTGACCCTCGACATATTCGCCAAAGATGCGACGCACGATCCGCGCTTCCTCTTCTACGATCAAGCGCTTCCCAGGATCGCCCAACACGTAAGCGTAACCATAGGTCAATCCGCCGGCGTGAAGGCCATTTTTGATGCGCCCTGCTTGGCCTCGGCGGACTTTGTGAGCAACGTCCTCGCGGTATAGTTGGCCGACAAGGCCACGAAGCCCGACCAAAACCGTATTGACCACACCCTCGTGAACCGCACGGATTTCGATGCCAAGAAATGAAAGGCGCTTGTGAATGCCTGCAAGGTCTTCCATGTCGCGAGAGAGCCGATCAAGCGCCTCCACGACGAGAACATCAAATTCGTGCTCACGAGCCTTGTCCATGAGCTGCAGCAGACCATCACGCCCCAAGACCGAACCGCCGGAGCGGGCTCGATCGTCAAACGTTGCGACAACGTTCAAACCCTCACGCTCTGCGTACGTCCGGCATAGTGCGAGTTGGTCGTCTATCGATCGCTCATTCTGAAGGTCGGTTGAGAAACGTGCGTAGATCGCGGCTCGATTCATGATGTGTTTTCTCGGCCTGTTGACGCTCGTGATCCTCGCGGGCGGCTTGCCGCGCGAGAGCGCTTGCAAGACGAAGAATCGCCCTATCAGGCGGCCGATGCAAGGCCTGATTGTGGATTTTCACCACCATTGCGGGTAGTGCCCGGTACGGGTCGAGAATGACGATGGACTTGAAAAATACGCGGACAGCTTTCCGCAAGATGCGTGGACTCCTTTGAGCCAACCGAGATCGCGATCTTTCTCCATACCTAGCAAGATGTATCCAGTCGCGAGATGACGGAAGCACTTAAAGCGGTCCGTCGCAGAAACGGACAGCGTGGCGTGCTATTCGGAAACCTGCCCGTCTGACCTGTTGCTTTCGTTGAACATCAGAAAAGAGAAAAGAGCGTCCAATCATGCACGGCCGGGCCGCCAGCATCCGCCCTCCTGCCCAATTGCGCTCGCACCTTCATCGCTGGGCGGTGCCGCGCTCGAACTGGTTCATGCAGAGTTTCATGACCCATGCCCCGCCGCGTTGCTCTTTGTAACTTCTTGTCTTGTGCACCGTGTGGGCTTTGCTGTAGCGAAGCTGCTGACGTAGATCGGGGCTACGCAATTGAAGAGCAAATGAAGGGTTGGCCAAATGCCTGACGATCTTATCAAGTCCGACGCGGAATTACTCGAGATGACCGCCGACATCGTTTCCGCTTATGTCAGCAATAACCCGGTTCCAGTTACGGAACTCGCTCGCGTAATTTCCGGTACCTATGGAGCGATCAGCAAGCTGCAGGGAGCACCCGCACCCAAAGCGGAAGAGAAGCCTACACCCGCTGTCCCGATCAAGAAATCGGTGACGCCCGATTTCATCATCTGCCTGGAAGACGGCAGGAAGTTCAAATCGCTCAAACGGCACTTAGGCACTCACTACGATCTGTCACCGGATGCCTACCGTGCGAAATGGAGCCTGCCCTCCGACTATCCGATGGTTGCGCCGAATTATGCCGCGGTGCGATCGGCGATGGCGAAGGCGATCGGCCTGGGACGGAAGGCCGTAGCGCCTGAGCCTGAAGCGGCGCCAACGAAGCGCCGCAAGATCGGCATCAAGACAACCTGACAGCGGGGCTATTTTGCGCAAAAGCCCGCATTCTGTTGAATGGGCGCGGGGCGATTGCTTTCCGTCAGAAAGAACCCCTGCCCCTTGTTCAAGGGCAGCGGCTGCCGAGGACACCCATCCCTCAAGGGATGATCACCCTCTCGCAGACGGCATCTGGGAAAACGCAGCGATGATCGCCTCGAGTGACACGTTCAGTGCATTCGAAAAGGTCCTGCCCTTCTGCCAAATCGCGACGTAGTGATAGAGCGCGGACGGTTCCACTGGCTTTATTCCCAGGTGAAACGCCGCGTATTCACGCGCAATGATCTCATTGGTTATCGAAATGCCCAGGCCAGCTGAGACGTATCCGGCTTCGTGACCGTTGTAATCGAATTCCACCAGTATGTCCGGCTCAACGCCGGCGAAGCGCAAGGCATTGAAGTTCATCTGGTGGGCGGCAAACTGGGGATCGATATCGACGATCGTTTCGCCTGCCAGGTCTTGCGCCTCGATGCAGGTCTGTTTTGAAAAGCGGTGGTCGGGATGAAAAATGCATACGTTTCGTGCCGACCCAAGCGGCGCCCATTCAAACAAGCCTGGATCCAGAGGCAGTCTCGAAATTCCAAGATCGGCGCGGCCGGCCAGGATGTGTTCGCCGATCTGCTCGTAGCTTCCAGAAATCGACCGGACATTCGAAGCGGTCTGTGAGCGGATAATCGCCACGACCTTGGGCAAGGTCACGAAACCGAAAACAGAGGGCGCGGCAATCGCAATCCGCTGCTTTTCCTCGTTCTTCATAGCGAAGATCGACGCGTCCAGGCGATCCAGCGACGTCAGGGCCAGTTCTACGTTTCGCAGGAGTTCCCAGGCTTCCTGCAAGGGGACGATGCGGTTGGCTGATCTCTTGAAGAGTGTGATGCCGAGCGTGGTCTCAAGCTGCTTCACATGTTGACTGACGGCCGGCTGGCTTATCCCGAGCGCAACCGCCGCCCGCCTAGTCGAACCGGCCCGCAACACTTCCCGGAAGACCTTCAGCTGACGGAGCTTGAGGTCGCTCTGCAACAACTCCATTCCCTGCGCGCCTTTCCCTGATAACCACCCGGCGGCAGACAACGCCAACCTGGGGAGCAACGAACTGCCTCAGTATATAACGACGCGTTATAGATAAAATAATAAAAGTTATAGATTGAGTGTGTAATTTCAAGCGTTAGAATTGGCCAGTATCTCAAATTAACTGCACATTAGAAATATAACAACTCGCAACCTTGGGTTATATGGCTTGGTCTCGGCAATAAAGACCGGCGTATCCTGCGGCAATTGCGAGCCGAGGAAAGCGCCCCATGGGTGGTTTTACTACTCAGTTTGTTGTCGCACTTACCGTGACCATAAGCCTGGCTCTTGTCAGCGGCTGCCTGGGTACGGCATTCGGGCTGTTTTTGGCGATTTCGAAGGGCACGGCAAAGCCGCGCCTCAACGCGGTCGTGGCCGCCTACACCACAGTCGTCCGTGGTGTACCAGAACTTCTCGTTATCCTGCTCATCTACTTCGGCGGAACCACGCTCGCCAGCAAGATCGCCGGCCGGTATGTCGAGGTGAACGCATTCACCGCAGGGGTTATCGCGCTCTCGGTCATTTTCAGCGGTTATGCGACCGAAGTGTTTCGCGGCGCGATTGCGGCAGTGCCAGCGGGCCAAACCGAAGCGGCAAAGTCGCTTGGGCTGAACGCCTGGCAGCGCTGGATGTTCGTCATCGGTCCGCAGATGCTGCGGCTGGCGCTGCCTGCCTATGGCAATCTCTGGATTTCGCTCTTCAAGGATACCGCACTGGTCTCGATCGTCGGCCTGACCGACATCATGCGCGTTGCGTATGTGGGGGCCGGATCCTTGCGCGCACCATTGACTTTCTACCTTGCGGCCTCCGCTCTCTATCTCTCGCTGACCACCGTCACGTTGCTGTCGATCCGGCTGACTGAGCGGCGCTATCCGGCTCTCGGCCGGTAGGAGGGAAGGCCCATGAACCTCGGCTTGATATTTGACGCAGTGGTTGTCTTGCCTTCGGGCGTTGGTCTCACTTTGACCCTGACGGTCTTGTCGCTGACGGCCGGATTTCTTCTTTCCGTGCCGCTGGCCTTCATCCGCGCGTTCGGACGTCCCGGCTTCTCGCTCGCGGTGCTCGCATACACCTATGTGATCCGCGGAACGCCGATGCTGGTTCAGCTCTTTCTGCTCTACTACGGCCTCGCTCAGATCGAGGCGGTGCGAACAAGCATCTTCTGGGTGATCCTGCGCGACCCCTTCTGGTGTGCCCTTCTGACATTTTCGCTGAACAGCGCGGCACACACCACCGAGATCCTGTGCCGTGGTCTCCAGTCCGTGCCTAAGGGTGTCACCGAGGCGGCCACTTCTCTCGGCTTGAAACGCTTCCAGATCGCTCGCCTGGTCACCTTCCCGATCGCTTTCAGGATATCGCTCCCGGCCTACGGCAACGAGATCGTCGGGATGATCAAGGGCTCGTCGCTCGCGAGCACCGTGACGCTGCTTGAGATCACCGGCATGGCGAGACAGATGGTGTCGACCACGTTCGCGCCGTACGAAATCTTCATCGTCGCCGGAGCGATCTACCTATCGCTCACCTCGATCGCGGTGAAAGCGATCCAGTTGCTGGAGCGATGGCTGTCGACCGACGGCCATCCGGTTCGCCGACGAAAGGCGCGATTGCGCCCCGCCCTACCTGACCCAGAGATCACGACGCCCCCCCTGCCCTGACGCCCAGGTTCTGGGCTCCCCTTTCCATCCAACCAACGAAGAGGTGCATCATGCGCATACCCCTGGCTATTGCTGTTTCTATCGTATCCCTGATGTCGGCAGTCCCGGCGAGCGCGCAAAGCGAGCGCGTCATATCGATTGCCGCTGAAGGCGCCTCGCCGCCCTGGGACGGCACCGACGCGAACGGTCAACTTTACGGTTACGATATCGATGTTGGACAGGAGCTGTGTCGTCGCATCGAGATCAAATGTACCTTTGTCCCGCAGGATTGGGACGGGATCATCCCGGCACTGCTTGTCGGCAAGTTCGACGTGATCATGTCTGGCATGGCGATCACGGAAAAACGCAAGCAGTCGATCGCGTTCTCGATCCCCTACGCCACCGGCTTCAACCAGTTCGTGGTGCGCAAGGACCTGGGTCTCGTCGCCGGCGACACCAAGGAAAAGGTCAACCTTTCGACCATCGGCGACAAGGAAAAGGCGACCATCGAACGCCTCAGATCGACACTCGCCGGCAGGGCGATCGGGGCCCTGCGCTCGTCGAATTCGGAAGCAGTCGTGAAGGAAATGCTGGGCGATGTCGTGACCATTCGAAGTTATGACAGCCAGGACAACATGAAGCTCGATCTTGCCGCGGGTCGCATCGACGGCGGCCTCGCCGACTATTTCACCTGGCGCGATTTTCTGGAGACGCCTTCCGGTTCGGATGTGGTGTTTTTCGGCCCTGAACTTAATGGCGGGCTCTGGGGGCCGGGCGTCGGCGCCGGCTTGCGCAAGGACGATACGGAGTTGCTCGCCAAGTTCAACGCCGCCATCGACGCGGCCACGAAGGATGGAACGATCAAGGCGCTGAGCCTGAAATGGTTCAAAAGCGATATCTCGCCAGCCATCTCGCAATAGAGGCAACCGACTTCGACATTGACGAGGTGCCGGCCGGAACGCCAGCGCCCTCCCCTCCTTCAAGGCGAGCTCCATGAAAGACCAGTTCTGCGCGGTCGTTACCGGCCAATCCCTGATCAAGCACGACATCCGTGACCTCAAAGACGAACGCTTCATCGCGGTTACGGATTTCCTGCGCCAAGGCGACGTCGTCTTTACCAACTTCGAGTCGACGATCCTGGGCAAGCACGGCGGGTGGCCGACCAAGGGCAAATACTTCGGATATTCCAGGGCTGAAGTGCTCGACGCATTGCAGGCCATCGGTTTCAACGCGCTTGCTCTGGCAAACAACCACGCCTTCGATCTCGGCGCCGGCGGTATCCTCTCGACCCTGGAGGAAGTGGAAGCACGCGGTTTCCTGCATGCCGGCATCGGAGCCGACGAGACTGACGCCAGGAAACCGGGTCGCCGCCGGCTGGGCGCGCGCGAGGTCGCGCTTCTTGCGATGGATGCAGGCCCCGGCCCGACCAACATGTATGCCGAAGACCGAACGGCCTTCCGGCCGGCTCGGCCCGGCGTCAATCGCCTGAACACCGTTCGCAAGATAGGGGTGCCTGACGGACATTTCCGGCGACTGGCAAGGCTGGGCGCTCATTTGCAAAGCTCCCCGTTTGAATTGGCCAACTATGCGCAACCGGAGGACCCGATGGAGGTGGCGGCCGGCAAGGAGATCAATTTCTACGGCACCGTGTTCACGCAAGCCGCCGATTTCGGCCGGCTGATCGAAGTCGATCAGTGGAGCGCGAGTGTCCATTTGTCCGCCATCCGGCACGCGGCGGCACAAGGCTATTTCGTCATTGCCTATCTGCACCACCATCATTGGGAACCAGGTTGGCAGGACGTGCCCCGCTGGGTGCAGACCTTTGCGCGGATGTGCATCGACGCCGGCGCGAACCTGCTCGTCAGCCACGGCGCTCCGGTGCTGCAGGCCGTGGAAATCTACAATGGCTCCCCGATCTTTTACGGCCTCGGAAACTTCCTATTCCACGTCCACCCCGACGAAACCGAATGGAACCCACCGGAAGTCTGGCAAAGCATCGTCGCCGCGTGCCGCTATGATGCGGGTGGAAACCTCGCAGGCATAGATCTCTTGCCCGTCGCGATCGGTTCGGACCCTCAGTCTCTCGGATCGGCAACAGGCAGACTGGTGCCCGTCGCCGTGACGGGAAGCGCGGCGAGAGAGGTCCTCGAGGGATTCGCGACCCGCTCGCGGGCGTTCGGGGTCGAAATCGAAGTGTCCTCGGCTTGCGGCCGCATCGCCGTGCCCGCTGCACGAAAATTCGGCTGACAAGCCGCCTGCCCTCAGGGCGTCTTTAATTCAGCCGGCGCGGATTCGCCGGCTGTCTCGCTATCCGCCTTTGTGTCCATCACGGCCAGTTCTTCTCCTAACGCTGTGATTAGGGACGAGACGCGACCGCGCACACGCGGCGGAAGTTTGACAAGCCCCTCGATCAGGCGCCGGCCCTCCGCGCTGGCAATGAAATCCAGGCGCTCATCGACCGGGAGGGGCCGCGCCTCGACGCGGGTCTCATCGTTTCCCGGCAGGCCTTCGAAGAAGCGGCTGACAGGAACGCCGAGCGAGCTGGCGATCTCGTAGAGCATCGAAGCGCTCACGCGATTCCGCGCGTTCTCATATTTCTGGAGCTGCTGGAAGCTGATGCCTATCGATCGGGCAAGCTGGGCTTGCGATACGTCAGACTGGACGCGAACGGTCGCAATCTGCCTGCCGACATGCTGATCGGCGAGATGAGGGTCTCTGTCGATATTTGGCTTCGGCCCCGTCCGAAGGAGGACGGAGCGTTGCTGTTTCAACAAGGCCTTTCGATCCTCCACTAGTCAGCCGAACAGAGAGTCTGTCGCTACGCGCCGGGCTCTTCGCACCGATGTGATCTGCAGGTCGAATCGCCACTAAAAATACCTTATAGGGTTCAAAATTACCCTATTGGTGGCAAAGAAAATCTGCCTGCCGATTGTGGACTTATGGTCAGTCCACGACAGATTCGAGCCGCACGGGCTTTGCTTGGTTGGTCGCAGCAGGAGCTTGCCGACAAGTCAATTGTGTCTTTGAATGCGTTGGTCCGGTTGGAAAACGGCACGGTAGATTCCCGGATCAGCACTTTGCAGGCCATTGAGGCGGCTCTGATAAAAGCAGGTGTCGAATTCTTGTCCGCTGGTCAAAAGGGCGAAGGCGTACGGCTCTTAGATCCTCAGGTTTGAACGTCAGTTAGCGGGGAAGAGGGATTCCGCTCGCAATTGCAATTGCCCAAGCACCCTCCTGCGGATGACGAGAGGCAAAGTCGTGGTATCGTCGGAATCAGCCATGATCCGATCCCTTGCCAGCGCGGTTGTGGTCAGGCCGATCAAAGTCTCTTGGACCTTGATCGATCGTCGCCCGTGCGATGCATGTGCACCGCACGTGCTTTGTTATGCATTTTTTCTGCCCAAAGTTCAAGCTGAAAAGCGACAATGATAAAAAAGCCATTCACAACTCGTTTGGACCCATCTGTGCTAGCTCTGGCTGAACAACTCGCAGAGTCGGAACGTCGTTCGGTAACCGCTGTCATTGAGCTCGCGTTGATCGAGTATGCAGAACGTCGCGGTGTAAAGGCGCGAGACGTCAAAAACGGCGGATAGCTGCGTGGTGAAGCACGTCATTGAAAGGCCGAAATGGGGCCGGCAGCGGAAAGTCAGCTTTTGGTAACGTGGCTTAGAAAATAACTGGTCATCATCCCTGGAAATGAACAATTGGCACTCCGGTCAGCCAGCCATCCTTTCAGGCAGATTGAGGATCGTAACCACGTCACCAGTTGGTAGCTTGAATGATTGCTCGGTGATCTCGAACTCAGCTGCCGAGTGATGATCGAACCATGCGTCCGCGCCGATCTTCCGAGGGAAACCTTCTGTTCGAGCATCATTGCCGTACATCATTGTGAACGCGAACGAGCCCGAATCGAGGTCCTCGCGAGCAAACCAGCGACGCTGCATCGAGGGAGCCCGCGTGACCCAAGGCTTGCCGGATGTGCGGTGAGTGACGACCATGCTGCAAGGGAACTGATCGCTATCGATCATCCGGATTAGTGTTGCGGTCAGGCTCGCTGAGAAGAGCACGGCTACGGCCCGCAGCGCATTGATGTCCAAGCGTTTTTGAAGGCGCACCGCAGGTTTGAAGAGGTACCACGGCATGAGAAGATCGGCGGCGTATGCGTCGGCGGCCCTCTCCTTTGTCGCTTGCTCGTTCCTGTAGTTCCCGATATCAGCCGCGCGACACACGGCACACTGTCCGCGATGATGCGCCCAATGCCCCAGTTCGTGTCCGATCGAGAACCGCCGCCGCTCTGGAGGCGAGGCGGCGTTCACCGAGATGATCGCCTTGTCGTCAAGCCCGATGATGCGGGCCTCGCAATTGACCAAGGGACGAACCTTAATCTTGGCGCCGACGTGCCACGCGATCGCTTCGAGATCAATATCTTTGGGCTCGTCGATGCCCAAAGACTGAAGCAGACCTTCGGCTCTTGTTGGCCGTTTCATCATTTGCCACTATTGTCGTCGCGATCGCGCTCAAGCTCGGCAATGTCTTCGAGCATACCGTCATCGTCCTCATTGCCGCCCTGACCAAAGCGGGCGGCAAGTGTCAGATTAGCGTCGTCATCATTGGCTCCGGTCCTCAGCGAGGTGAGCCGCCGCTTTGCGTGTTCCATTTCCAAATCGGAAATCGGGGCGGACGCGAACACGTCCGAACGAACTGCCTGTCGTGCTGCTTCGAGCTTAAGTTTGGCCAGGCGCGAGCGTCCTACTGCAACCGCAGCGTCGAAGGCTCTGACGTCGGCTTCATCTATCGGCTCGTCATCCTTGCCATGCACGATCTCGTCGATTAGGAACTCGTGCAGGTGACCGAGCCACTCTCTATCTTTCCCTGACATGCGGACCTTCCAATCTGCTTAGCGCTAGCGCGCTACCCCCGACAGCCTCTTACCGAGCTGTAGCATCTGCCTCTTGAAGCGCCTCCGAACCGTCGCCAGCGCAACTGTGTCCATTCCCATCCATTCGGCCAAGTCCTTTCCGATGAACGGGACGGACATGCCCTCAAAAAGCAACTCGAACTCGGTATCGCCGGCGATATCGGCAAGCAGAGCCTTCCGATATTCGTCTGGATCCATTCGATCGGTGACTTCGTCGGTATCGGCGATGGCCGAGGCGATCTTAATGCTCCCGTGATCGGCGTCTCGTTCAACGACGCCATACTTGCCCTTTTCCTTCCCGGAGCCCATGCGCCGGATCCGTGCGCGTTCCGTGACGAAGTGACGGTCGGAAGCCAGGCTCTTGATCGTGCCCATCAGAACCGGGAACAGGTCGTTATTGTCGCTTAGGCGCGTACGGCGCCCGTCGCACATCCTCACGAAGGCTTCGTTGATCAGTTCGTGAGCGTCGGCAAGGCACGCCGCCGAACATTTGACCGCAAACTGATAAGCGTCCCGCTTTTGCACAGACGTCATCCGATCAAAGAATTCGCTTACCCCCTCTTCCGAGCAAGGTATGCGCTTAATGCCGATTTCGGCATCCATTCGACGTCTCCCACAACATCCCGTCGACTCTCCTCATGAATGTTATGCGCTCATCGAAACGGATTCGGACAAAAAATAAAATTGTCTGAATTCCGATGCCCCGCGCTTTCCTTTTAGAGCGCCTCCCAAGCAGCTCAGAAACCTTCTAATTCAGGAACATAACTATGACTACATTCGCATACCAGGGGAAGAACCCCTTTGAAGATCCGCTTGATCGCATCTTGGCGGAAATCGCCTTCAGCGTTCAGTTGCCGCCGTCCCTCCATGGCAAGGCCTGCCAACGCTACAAGGCTGTGCGCGAGTACTTGGAAGGCACGACGCCGTTCCATGATCAGATCGAGCACTTCTATGCACAGGGATCGATGGCGATCGACGCCACCATCTCCACGCGCGGCACCGACGATGAATATGATATCGACATTGTCGCCCAGCTCGGCGGTCGCTTTCGCCACATGACACCGCTCGCGATCCTCAAGGCGCTCGCCGCGGCCCTTAAGGACTATCCCGTTCAGAAGATCGTTCAGCAGACCCGCTGCGTCACGCTGTTCTATGCAGACAACATGCATCTCGACGTGACGCCCGCGCTTCGCGACTACGGCACCACCGATCGCCAGTCGGAGATCACCCATGCGAAGGGGCCGCTCCCGTCGAACGACGACTGCATGGTTCCGATGAACGCCTACGGCCATGCCGGATGGTACAAGGCGCGCACACCGAACGAGGAACGCGTGATTGAAGCCTTCAGGGACCGCTGGTTCGGCGACCATCGTTTGAACATCCGCGCGGACGCCGATGTCGACGAAGTTCCCGATCAGACGCAGTTCGTAGTGAAGAACATGGCAACCGTCGCACTGCAACTGCTGAAGCGCTATCGTAACGTTCGCTATGCAAACTACAGTGGCCGCATCCCACCGTCGGTCATGCTGTCATACTTTGCCGGCGCGGCTGCGCTTCCCGACATGAAGCTCTCGGACATGTTGATCCGCATCTGCCGGTGGATCATCGGCGAGATCGAGCGGGCGACGATCAACCGTCAGAAGCTTCAAGTCGTCAATCCGACCTACAGCGCCGACGTCTTCACAGACCGCTGGCCGGAGAACCTGGATCAGCAGAACCAGTTCGCCCGCTATCTCCACGATCTCGTGGCCGGCATCGAGCGCGCCAAACGCGGCGAGTTGGACCCCGTCAGCCTTCGCAACTGGCTGCGCGAGATGTTTGGCGACCGCGTGGTGACGCGCGCGGCCGACAGAACGGCGGACGCCACCGGCGCTGCGATCGTCGCAGGGTCTCAGGTCTACAGCAAGAAGGGCAGCATTCTCCTGCCTGCTGCGGCCACGATTGTCACGTCGGTGGCTCCGGTCGCCGCCAAGCCGCACACCTTCTTCGGAGATCCGGTTGATGAATAGTCGACCAATCTCGATCAAGGAGCAGATCGCTTCAATGAAGCGTGACTGGCCCGGCTTTCGGGTCGGTCACCTTTCCCGCCGAGACGGGGCGGCTCGCTGGACCGGTGACCTGAAGCAATTCCAGGTCCATCGGATCGAGATCCGTTACCGGGTGGACTATGCGCCCGAGGTGCGGGTTCTGTCTCCGGCTCTGATTAGGCTGCCGGAAAATCCGGAGGGCTCGCTTCCCCATGTCTATGATCGTGAGGACGACCCGAGACTCTGTCTCTACGACCCGTCGGCGGGTGAATGGGATGCAACCATGCACCTGGCCCGGACGATCGTCCCCTGGAGCGCCGATTGGCTCGCCTGCTACGAGTTGTGGCTCATGACCGGGCGCTGGACCGGTGGCGGGCGTCACCCGACCCCTCGTGCAGCAGGAGTTGCATCATGACCTATCATCCGCCTCGCCGATCGGACGGCACTCTTCAGCAAACGCGGAAGAAGGAGCCGTGGCCGGAAGGCCGGATCTTTCGCATCCTGTCAATCGACGGCGGCGGCATCAAGGGCGTCTTCGGCGCATCCTATCTCGCCGAGATTGAAAGGCGTTTCCTGGACGGGCAGTCGATTGCCAATCATTTCGACATGATCACCGGCACCTCGACCGGCGGCATCATCGCGCTGGCACTCGCCGCAGGCATGACGGCCCGGCAGGGTGCCGCGATCTACACCGAGCGCGGATCTGTGATCTTTCCGAGGGGCAAAGGGATCTTCGATCTCCCACGGTGGTTGCAGCGTCCGAAGAACGACCAGAGCGTCCTGAAGGACGAACTGCTGAAGGTGTTCGGCGAGCGTCTTCTGGACGATGCGACGACGCGTCTCGTGATTCCGAGCTTCGAGGGCCGTTACGGCGAGCCCTACATCTACAAAACCCCGCACCACCCCGATTACAAGAGGGATCGGCACGCGAAGGCAGCGCACGTGGCACTCCACACTTCGGCGGCTCCGGGATACTACCCCGGAGTCGAGAACGACGGCCACATCATGATCGACGGGGGCATCTGGGCGAACAATCCTGTCATGAACGCCGTGGTCGATGCGCTTGCCTGCTACGATCTCCGGAGAGAAAAGATTCGCATTCTGTCCATCGGCACCGGTGACGAGGTCCTTGGGCTGGACGAAGGCGTCCGGAACGGTGGGCTCTGGCGCTGGATCTTTCCCGGCCTGGGAAAGGCGCCGATGATCTTTCGCGCGGCGGCGAAGGCCCAGTCTCACAATGCCCTTGGCCAAGCCTACCTTCTCGTCGGAAAGCAAAACGTCGTCCGCATCGATCCTCCGGAATCGGAAAAACCGATCAGTCTCGATGATGTCGAGCGCGCCGTAACGGAGCTGCCGCGTTTGGCCCGCTCGCACGCTGAAGCGACCGGGCACTATGTGAATCAGATGTTCCTGGGAGACATCGCGGACCGGTTCATAAAGTGCGCGCTGTCGTAGCTGCCAAACTGGCCATTGCTTATGGACGACCGCTTTTGGGATCACCAGATGTTCACTCGAACGTCTGGTATTGGGCGCAAAGCTGCCGTTCTTCCGCGCGCGAAACTGAATGGATCCGCGTCAAAAGGCGACCCATTGCCGGCGAGCGTGTTGAGGGCTGCTGCGCCATCTTGGCCGCGGGGGGCAGCGGTTTTTGGCTTGGCCATCGGGGTTCGAACAATTATGCACTGCCCGCATGCTTCACCATCTCAGAAGAATTTGCCGCCGCTTCAGCAATAGCCCCTGGGCTGCTGGCTCTGCAAAATTCATCGTGCTGATGATCTGCTTGCTCCCATTTCGTGGGGAGACAACATGCAGCGACGGCACGCATTCCAGCTCAATCGGCAGGCGCGGTGCTTGCTCGCACCACGGCGGCGTCGGCATGCGCAGCGGAACGATACCGCTTGTGCTTAGCGTGGCCGGCGGGCTGGTCGTCGGCATCCGGCGGGCCGCGCAGCGCCATCGACGAACTTTTGAGCTACCGACAACTTGGACCAAGCGATCGATGCAGCCGACATGGCCTTGAAACATGGCTCCTCCCACGGGTGTCATGTCGGCCGGAAACGCGCTTCGTGCCTACCGCGGGGCGTCACCGCTCCGGGATGATGGGGCCTGCCTCGGACGCCTTCGCGCTCATTACGCGCGGCCAGTATTCGGGCCTGACAACTCAACCGGTGAAGGCTGGTGAATTGCTCATCGCAATGCAGCGCGATGGGCAGTCCAAGGTCGCCGATGCACTGTCAAAGGGAGCGCGTTTCCAGCATTATCTGGCGCTCAGGCTTGCAGGATAGTATGAGTTCGCCCAGTTCCGACCCTCCGTACCCTTCTACCATGTCCGGTCCGAAGAGGTTTTCAGGCTGTTCGTTGAAATGGCAAGTGCGGGCCAGGTAATCTACCTCACCCGTCACCAGCACCTTTGCGAGATAGCCAGGGCCGTTGTGCCGGGCGTAACGATCCATGAGCTCGGATGAGAATCGAAGCCGGCTCGTTTCTGCCACGACGAAACGACAGCTTTGCGCCTGATATCGGCCGTTGATATCCGACCCCATCGTTCGGTCGTCGCCTTGTTGCGACGGGGAAGCTGTGTTGGATCGCCAACTCAGATTGAAGGTGAGATGAGAGAGATCCGCAAATAGCAGCCATCCTGGTCTCCGATGTGGCCGGCTACAACCGGTTAACCGGCGCAGATGAAGAATCAGGTCGCGAACCTATGATACAGAGGCTGTAGCAGCCACTCTCTTCGCCTGAGTGCGGCTCATGGATCAAGGGCGGATCACCCTGCCGACGGGAGATGGCTACCGCCACCGACCCCTCCATCCGCCTCCGAAACGCCCTCCACCAGCAACCAAGCGGATGATAAGGAGAAGTACAATGGCGCCGACGGTTGCATTGATGATCAGGCTGATCGTTCCGGTTCCCAGATGGACGCCTGCGCGGGGCAGCAGCCAATCCCCTATGAAGGCGCCGATGATCCCGATTGCGATGTCTCCGATCACACCAAAACCGGCGCCCCGCACAATTTTTCCGGCCAACCATCCGGCAATAAGTCCCACTACCAATATAACTATTATGCTCTCGTTCGACAGATGCATGTGATCCTCCAGGCTTCGTTTTCCGCAGCGCAATTCGTGCCCGCAACCGGCGACTAGTCCATAGCCGATCCGCTATCCAAAAGCCAAAGCGCGTTAGAGGTGCTATCCGTCCCACCCCGCGGAACGAGCCCACCTCAACACTCCATACGGAGTTTGGTTCCAGCTTGCGACGGATGCTGACCGGAAAATTGCTGATGAACCTGTCATCAGTGCAGGCGAGATCGTCAACGAGTATTCCGTTGTCGTCCCTATGCACGGAGCGTTGGGAATAGATGACGCCGAGATGCGAACTGATGCAGACGTTGAGGGCCGCCCAAAGGGCTATTGACGACGTAACACGTCAAAGCAGGCGGCGGCCGGTAACGCTAAAGCGGCTGACACCCTGCTTGGTCGTGCATGGAATTGCTAACGCGATGCGTCGCCATGTGCATCTCGCCATACCCCTGATCGCCGTCCCAGCACGTGCGTCGGGAAAACGCGCTGTCCCAGAGGGCTGGGTAATGGTGGAGATCTATGGTACCTAAGGTTGCCCTCCTAACGTGGAGGGTCCGAAACCATCCCAGCGATCCAGCCTCAGCGACCGTAGCGGTGCCGAAAACAGCACGCCCTATCTCTCAGCTCTTGAACGTCGCGCTTCATGCCCCGCGTCCAGGGCGTGCCGGCAGCGAAGAAGGTACCCCATGGACGAAATATACACCAATGCGCGCGAACAGTTTTTCGCGGCTATACGTATCCTTGCATCGTCGCCTGACAGCATCCAAACCCGTTTGATCGATGCTACACCAAGGATTCTTCAGGTCACGATCGACGAATTCGAAGGCGCGCATGAACTCAAAATCAGATTTGCCCGAATTCTTGATCTTTTGGCGGTCGATCAGGACGATCTCGCAACGGCTGCCGTGGAAACAGCCGCCCGCATGACGGATTTTGAGGCAACCAAACTTGCCGATCTGATCTGCGACTTTTTCTCAGACCTGGAATAACTGGATCTGAGATCCCTTTTGGCCATTCGTCAAAACCACCCTTGCGATCTTGCGAGCATCCATGAAAACCACAGCAGAACATCTGAAACCACTCCTATGGGAGCCCAGGAACCTGATCCGCGCCATCGAAGCCGCAGGCGTCACCCTATGGTCGTGGAACGTGGACAGCGATGCGTTGGCCATGGATGATCGGGCCTATGACCTGTGGGGCATATCGCGTGCTACGGACGTCAAATTTGAAGATCTATCCGCGCACATCCATCCTGCCGACCGCGACCGTGTGCGAGCCGCGTTCAACGCGACGCGGGCAATTGTAGGCCCCTACGAGATCGATTTCCGGATCATGATCGGCGACGAGCTCAAATGGATCTCCGCCCGAGGGCAAGGCGACGATGAAGGGATGGTCCAGCGGCTGATGTTCGGCATTTTCATTGACGTCACGGGGAGAAAACAGGCGGAGGAAGGTCGGGAGCTTCTGGCTGGCGAAATGAGCCACCGCGTCAAGAACCTGCTGACCATCGCCTCCGGCCTTACCGCTATAACTTCCCGTTCGACGACCACGACCAACGACATGGCGCGCGAGTTGACACAAAGGCTGACTGCCTTGGGCCGCGCCCACGATCTCGTCAGGCCCGTGCCGGGTCAAACCGAGGCCGCTTCGGCGCTGCTAGGCGATCTTTTGACAGTACTTCTGGCGCCTTATGATGATCTGGGCGCTTTCAGCGGTCGAATTCGGGTTGCGGTGCCCAGGATGAGCGTTGGCGAGTCTTCAACAACGATTCTCGCGCTTATCATCCATGAACTTGCAACCAATTCCCTCAAATACGGCGCTCTGTCGACCGAGACTGGGACGCTGGATGTTTCTTGCTCGGCGCAAAGTGAGGCCGTCTCGATCGTCTGGACGGAAAGTGGCGGGCCTCCAGTCAAGGCGCCGACCGCTGCTCCAGGATATGGAAGCAAATTGGTCGAACGCAGCGTAACTGGTCATCTGCGCGGCACGATTGTCTACGACTGGGCAAAGGATGGTCTTGTTGTCACACTGAAAGTCCAGCCTGATCGCCTTGCGCAATAGATCCTTCAGTGTCCTCGGTGGCCTAACCGTTCACTAAGGGTTGGCCAGCCTCCGTCATTGCGATCAGAGCGACAGGACACCTCGCAGGCAGGCTGCTACGGCCGCGTGGTCATATGGCTTGCCGAAGAACGCGCTCCCTTCCGGGAGATCCGCTGCCGCCACGATGCGATGGCCTGATGTCGCTACGATCTTGATGGGCGGCCATCTATCGCGAACAGCGGCCGAAAGTTTCAGGCCATCCATACTGCCCGGCATGTCGATGTCGGTGAACATCGCTTCGATCATTACACCTGTTTCGAGTATGGCGATGGCTTCGTCGGCATTGGAAGCCTCGAAAACCAGAAATCCTTCGCTCCGAAGAAAGTCCGCGATGTCAATGCGGATTAGAGGTTCGTCTTCGACAACCAAAACACCCCTAGGTAGCGACATCGGTTTCTACCTACAATTGATAATCACGGTCCTCAACTCCTGTGCGCCGACATCGCTCCATTGAAATACTTAACAAAGCCGATTTGGCGCAGACTGGCAGCCAACCGCCGCGTCCATGATGGTTGTCGGCAAGATTTGCGCCAAGGCGCCGCTGCTTGCGGAACGAGCTGCGCCAGGCGCTGCTCGGCGGCTTTGCCCACTCGACCGCAGTTCCGGCAATCTGCGAACCTGGACAGGATGTTTCCTAAGGTCAGTTTTTCGAAAGCTCAGGCTGGAAACAGGAACGCCGCCGACGGATCGAAAAACACCTGCCGGCGAGCCTGCGCCGGTTCATGCGACTGCATGGCGGCAGAGGTCGGCCTGATGTCGATTTCCTGTCCGTTGGCGGTGCGCGCGACGATGCGCCGGCGTTCGCCATAGAATGCGACATCGACGATCTCGACAGCGAGCTCCGCGCTCGTCGGCTTTCGCTCCATGCCAAACGCTTCCGGGCGGATCATCAGCCTGGTTTTTTGACCCTTGTCGAAAGCGCCGTTGACGCTCACGCCGGATACGACCGAACCGTCCGCCAGCCGGATCGTTGCCGCTCCATTGGCGGTTTCGAGATGTTCGGCGGCGAGGAAATTTGAATTGCCGATGAAGCCGGCGACGAAGTCGGTCGCCGGCCGCAGATAAAGATCTTCGCCGCTGCCGGTCTGCTCGATGCGGCCGTCCCGGAACAGGGCGATGCGGTCGGAGAGATGCAGTGCTTCTTCCTGGTCGTGGGTGACGTAAAGGATGGTGACGCCGGTCTCGCGATGGATGCGGCGGATCTCGGCCTGGATTTCCTCGCGCAGCTTCTTGTCGAGCGCCGACAATGGTTCGTCCATCAGCAGGATCGGCGGGTCGTAGGCCAGCGCCCGGGCCAGCGCGACACGCTGCTGCTGGCCGCCCGACAGTGCGCTGGGCAAGCGCGCTGCGAAGCTTTCCAGCCGCACCAGCGCCAGCATGTCGGCGACCTTCTTCTTCACCTCGGCTTCGGACCGGCGGCGAACCCGAAGCGGAAAGGCGACGTTCTCGGCCACCGTCAAATGCGGAAACAGCGTGTAGCGCTGGAAGACCATGCCGATGTTGCGCTTGTGCGACGGCACGGCGAGCAGCGACTTGCCAGCCAGCTGCACGTCGCCGGAGCTCGGGTCCTGGAAACCGGCAATGGCATAGAGGGTCGTCGACTTTCCCGAGCCCGATGGCCCGAGAAACGTCAGAAATTCCCCCTTGGGGATCTCAAGGGTGACGTCATGCACCGCAGTGAATGCGCCGAACGCCTTGCGCAGCTTGCGGATGGAAAGGAAGGGCTGGGTCATGTCTGGAACTTTCGGCGCAGCAGTGCCGTCACCGCCATCAGGGCAAGGGTGAGGCCGACAAGCAGGCTGGAGGCGGCGGCGATGACCGGGCTCAAATCCGACCGCAGACTGCCCCAGATCTTGACGGGCAAGGTCTGCAAGGTGGGGCTGGCCATGAAGATCGCCACCACGACCTCATCCCACGAGGCGAGGAAGGCAAAGATGGCGGCGGAAAAGATGCCGATCCGGATCGACGGCAAGGTGATCCGGAGCTTGGCCTCGAGCGGGCTGGCGCCGCAGACGATCGCCGCGTCCTCGATCGACTTGTCGAAGCCTTCGAGCGCCGTGGCAATCGGGATGATGGCGAAGGGCAGCGCCAGAATAGTGTGGGCGATGACGAAGCCGATGGTGGTGCCGCCGAGACCGAGGCGCAGGAAGAAGGCGTAGATGGCGATGGCGAAGACCACCACCGGCAGAACCATAGGCGTCAGCAGCAGACCGCGCAGGATCTCGCGGCCGCGGAACTGTCCGCGAACCAGCGCAAAGGAGGCAAGCAGGCCGATTAACACTGCGAAGATCGCGGTCATGGCGGCTATCTTGGCGCTGGTCAGTGCCGCCTCCAGCCAGGCTGGGTCGGCAAACAGCTCCTGGTACCATTTGAGTGTCCAGCCGGGTGGCGGAAAAGCCAACCAGCGCGACGAGCCGAAGGAGAGCAGGACGATGAAAACCACCGGCAAGAGCAGGAAGGCAGCGACCAGCGCGGTGAAGCCGAGCAGGGCAATTTTCAGCCATCCCATCCGGTCATAGTCGAGCAGCATCTCAGATGCCTCCGCTCATGCGCCTGGCGCCGACAAGGCGCAGCTGCAGCGCGTAGAGCGCCATGGTGACGACAAGCAGGATGAAGGCGGCCGCACTGCCCAGCCCCCAGTTGAGCAGCGACTGGATCATCTGCGCAATCATTTCGGCCAGCATCATGTTGGACGTACCGCCGAGCAGCGCCGGCGTGACGAAATACCCAAGCGACATGACGAACACCATCAGGGCGCCGGCCGCGATGCCGGGCAGGGACAGCGGCAAAAGGATACGGCGGAAAGCTTGGAAAGGGCTGGCGCCACATAGGGCTGCGGCACGCAGCGTCATCGGATCGATCGCGCGCAGGGTGCCGACCAGCGGCAGGATCATGAAAGGCAGCATGATGTAGACCATGCCGATGGTAACGCCGGTCAGGTTGTTGATGAGCGGCAGCGGCTGGTCGATGACGCCAGCTGCCATCAGCGTCCGGTTGATGACGCCGGTGCGCTGGAGCAGCACCATCCAGGCATAGGTGCGGGTCAAGAGATTGGTCCACATCGACAGAATGATGACGCCGAAGACGATCGAGGCCAGCGCGGAGGGCATGATCGCCAGCATCCAGGCGACCGGAAAGGCGACCAGCACCGTGACGACGGTCACTACCGCCGCGACCAGGAAGGTGTTGAAGAACACTCTGGCATAGGTGCCGTCGCCCAGCAGGGTCGCGTAGTTCTGCAGGCCGGGCGCCGGCTCGGTGACGCTGCGCAAGAGCAGGGCCACGACGGGGACGACGAAGAACAGAACGATCAGGACCAGCGACGGCAGCAGGCCGTTGAAGCCTGCCGGCATGCGAAATGTTGATGGGCTCTGGCGTGTTTCGACCGACATGGCAGCGATCCAGCTGTGGGACGAGACGGTGCTGACCGTCCCGCCCCTGGCAGTTCAAGGGACAGGCTTATTTCGCCTGCCAGGCGTACCAACGCGTGGCGATCTCGTCGCGGTGCTCGGCCCAATAGTTCATGTCGAGATTGATCTGGCCGTCGACATGGGCGTCCGGCAGCGACTTCACGACGTCGGCCGCCATCTCGGCCTTGGCCTTGGTGTTGATGGGCGCATAACCGCTGGCTTCGGCAAACTTCGCCTGGCCGCCGGGGCTGCTTGCCGCCGCGAGGAACTTCATCGCCGCGTCCTTGTTCCTGGCGCCCTTCGGCACCACCAGGACGTCGGCCGCCGTCAGGTTCTGGGCCCAGGAGACGCCGACATCGGCTTCGTCATGCTGAAGTGCGAAGACGCGGCCGTTCCAGAGCTGGCCGAACGCCGCTTCACCCGAAGCGATCAATTGCTGCGATTCCGCGCCGCCGCTCCACCAGACGATGTCGGACTTGATGGTGTCGAGCTTCCTGAAGGCGCGGTCGAGATCGAGCGGATATAGCTTGTCGGCGGGAACGCCGTCGGCGAGCAAGGCGATCTCGATGACGCCGGGCGCCGACCATTTGTAGAAGGTGCGTTTGCCCGGGAATTTCTTGGTGTCGAACATGTCGGCCCAGCCGGCCGGCTCGCCAGAGACGGCGCCCTTGTTCCAAGCCAGCACGAAGGAATAGTAAAAGCTGCCGACGGCGTGGTCAGTGGTGAAGCGCGGATCGAGATCGGCCTTCGGCACCGCCTTGAAGTCGATCGGTTCCAGCAGGCCGTCCTTGGCCGCCTTGATGGCGAAATCCATCTCGACGTCGACGACATCCCAGTTGACGCTACCGGCGTCGACCATGGCCTTCAGCTTGCCGTAGTCGGTTGGACCGTCCTGCAGGACTTTTATGCCGGATGCGGCCGTGAAGGGGTCGGCCCATGATTTGGTCTGCGCTTCCTGGGTCGTCCCGCCCCAACTGGTGAATACCATTTCGTCGGCCTTGGCGGTGGTCGTTGCCAGAAGTGCGGCAAGGATGCCAGTGATGATCAGTTTCATGTCGTTCTCCTCTGTTTGTTTTCGTTGTTGGCTGTTTGCGACCGGTGTTTTCGCCTTGATCGCGGTTCCCTGGCTAGCGGCGGCTACCGCATGACAAAAGGATCGGGAATCGGGTCGTCCGAGGTGCGTATCCAGACCGATTTCGAGCGCGTGTAATCGCGGATAGCGTCCATGCCGCCTTCGCGGCCGAGGCCGGACTGCCCGTAGCCGCCGAACGGAACCAGCGGCGAGACGGCCCGGTAGGTGTTGATCCAGACCACGCCGGCACGGATGCCGCGCGCCATGCGGTGGGCTTTAGCGAGATTGGTGGTGAAGACGCCGGACGCCAGGCCGAACTTGGTGTCGTTGGCAAGCGCCAGCGCTTCGGCTTCCGTGTCGAAGGCGATCACGCTGAGCACCGGACCGAAAAGTTCTTCGCGCACGCAGGCGAGGCTCTGATCGAGCGCTTCGATGATCGTCGGCGCATAGTAGAAGCCGTCCGCCTTGCCTTCAGGGCGATTGCCGCCGGTGACCAGCCGGCCGCCCGTGGCCAGGCTTTCGGTGATGATCTTCTCGATCCAGTCGCGCTGGCGCGCGGTGGCGAGCGGTCCCATTTCGGTTTCGGTATCTTGAGGGTCGCCGATCCGGATCGCCTCGGCCTTGCGCTTGAGCCGGACGAGAAACTCGTCCTTCACCGAGCGCTCGACCAAGAGCCGCGAGCCGGCGACGCAGCTCTGGCCGGTGGCGGCAAAAATGCCGGCCACGACGGCGTTGGCGGCACTGTCGAGATCGGCATCGGCAAACACCACGACCGGGCTTTTACCGCCGAGCTCGAGTGTCGTGTAAGCAAGGTTTTCAGCCGTGTTCCTGACGATCTGGCGGGCCGTCGCCGGGCCGCCGGTGAAGGCGACGCGCGCGACCAGCGGATGGCTGGTCAGGCGGTGTCCGCAATCATGGCCGAAGCCGGTCAGGATGCTGACGCTGCCTGCGGGAAATCCGGCTTCGTGGACGAGTTCGGCGAAGGCCAGCAGCGGAGCAGGGCCATCCTCGGACGCCTTGAGGACGACGGTGCAGCCTGCGGCGAGCGCCGGCCCGAGCTTGACGGCGGACAGAAAGAGCTGCGAATTCCACGGCACGACAGCGGCAACGACGCCGATCGGTTCGGGCCGGATCGTCACCTCCATATCCGCCTTGTCGACGGGAACAAACGAGCCTTCGTGCTTGTCGGCGAGACCGCCATAGTAGCGGTAGTAGTCACCGACATAGGCGATCTGGGCGCGGGTCTCGCGGATGATCTTGCCGGTATCGCGCGTCTCCAATTGCGCCAGCCGATCGGCATTGGCGACGACGAGATCGCCGAGCCGCACCAAAAGCTTGCCACGGGCGCTCGCCGTCATCGCTGCCCACGGACCGGATCGCAGTGCCCGGTGGGCGGCTTCGACAGCGCGGTCGACGTCGGCGGCTGATGCAGCTGGCATTTTTGCCCATGTTGCGCCGGTCGACGGGTCGATGCTGTCGAAGGTCGCTGCCCCTTCGACGAAGTTGCCGTCTATGTAGTTCCTGAATTCGCCGGTGCTCATCACGTTCGCGGTCCCCGGAAGGCCGGCATCACTTTGTCGATGAACAGCTGCAGCGATTTCTTCTTGCGCTCGTGCGAAAGGCCGCTGTCGATCCAGATAGAATACTGGTCGTAGCCGAGCGCCTCATAGGCCTTGAGCCTGGCGATCACCTCGTCGGCTTCGCCGATCACCAGATTTTGCCGGATCTTGTCCGGCGCATATTGCGGCATGGCCGCGATCTCGGCCTCCGTCAGCGCCTCCAGCACGCCCTGGCGCACTGGCTTCTCGTTCTGGAACCAGGCGCCGAACTGGCAGTAGAATTGCGACAGGTCCCGTGTCAGCCGATCGGCGTCGGCTGCGTCCTCGGCCACGAATGTGTGCATCAAGAGCATGATTTCCGGCCGCGATATCTCCGGGTGGGAAGCACAGGCGGTGTTGAAGCGCTCCATTAGGCTGGTCACTTCGCCATCGCCGGAGGCGAGCGGCGTCACCTGCACGTTGCATTTGTTGGCCACCGCGAAATCGTGCGAGTTGGGATCGCGCGCCGCCACCCAGATCGGCGGATAAGGTTTTTGCAGCGGCTTGGGCGACGAGGTGGTCGAGGGAAACGACCAGAACTCGCCAGAGAGCTCGAAATCTCCGTCCCACAGGCCACGGATCGCCGGCACCATCTCGCGCATGCGCTGGCCCGCGCCCCACGCTTCGAGCCCGGGGAAAAGCCGCTGGTACTCGTAAGCATAGGCGCCGCGCGCAATGCCGATGTCGAGCCGGCCGCCGGTGATGACGTCGGCCATCGCCGCTTCGCCGGCAAGCTTGATCGGGTGCCAGAACGGCGCGACGATCGTACCGGTGCCGAGCCGGATCGTGCTGGTCTTGGCGCCAAGATAGGCGATGTTGATGAACGGGTTGGGCGAGATGGTGAATTCCATCCCGTGATGCTCGCCGATCCAGGCGGTCTCGAAGCCGGCCTGTTCCGCCAGCACGACCAGATCCTCCAGTTCGGCAACAAGCTCGGAATGCGGCTTTGCCAGATCCGAGCGCTCCATATGGACGAAGAGCGAGAATTTCATCGGCGTCACCTGCGACCAGTAAGAGCTTGGGAAGACGCAGCCCTGGCGAGCGGCCGGACCTCGCCTTCGACCTCGTTGCCGACATAGACGCCGAATGCATCTTCCGTGCGTTCACGGACATAGCGGGTCAGCATGGAGCGAACCGCCGGATCGGCGATCTTCAGATCGGCGACATGGTCTATGTCGACAAGCCTGACCTGGCTGTCGCCGGGGGCGGGGGCGGTGACCGTCCCCCGGTAGTAGACGTGGGAGCGCGACGGATCGGCCGCGTCGTCCCATACCGCAAACAGGAAGCCGAGTTGAGCGTCGACGCCCTTGGCGGCAAGGCATCCCTTGAGGCTGCGGGCATCCTTGGGCGAGCCCAGCCCTCGACCCGCCGGCAATTCGTGGAAGCCGTTCGCCGTTTCGAAGAACAGCACGCGGCCTTCATTTTCGAGAATGGCGCCGACTTCGGTGCCGTGAGGTGCAGCCGCAAGGGCTTCCTGGCTGAGGCCGGGCGTGACGTAGGTGCCACGGAAATAGCCGAGCGGCTGCGCTCCATTGTGGGTGAAATCTCGGACGCGACCGATCAGGATCGAGTGGTCGCCGGCATCGACCAGTTGCTCCATGCCGCAATCGAACACCGCCACGGATCCGTCGATCAGGGGATTGCCGTTTAGCCCGGACTGCCAGGCAACGGAAGCGAACTTATCCGCGGCCTTGGAGGCGAAAATGCCGGATTCGGTCTTCTGGCTCTCCGAGAGAATGTTGATCGCGAAACCTCTGGAAGTCGAAAAGGCGCTGTGCCCCAGCGCCTTTTTGGCGATGCAGACAAGGACGAGCGGCGGATCGAGCGAGACCGAGGTGAAGGAGTTTGCCGTAAAGCCGCGCGGCTCGCCTTCCGCACTAACCGTGGTGACGATGGTGACGCCAGTCAGGAACGAGCCGAGTGCCCGCCTGAATTCGCCGTTGTCGAACGCGGCATCGGTTTGCGCCTTCGTGCCGGAGCCCGCCGTCGTGTCCAGGAAGGCGATGATGTGTTGAGTCACTTTTTCGGGAGAGGCTATTGCCATCATGTGCCTTTCTCCGCTGAGCACGAGGCATTGACCGCGGGGCGCGAGCCTCGCCATCGCCGCAGACATGGCCGGGGTCGAATTGCTGTCCTGCGACCCTGTCATGAACAGGGCCGGTGCGGTGAGCCCGGCCAGGGCATCGGCATGCTCGGCATCGGCGCGGGCAAAAAGGCGATAGGTGCGCGCGTAGCCTTCCGGGTCGACGCCTTCAAGAGCCGCGCGTCCGGTTGCGGCGGCGGTGGCCAAGTTCTCCGGCAACGGGTCGCCGAACCAGCGGGCAAGCGTTGCCGCGACGGCCGAAGCATCGCCATGCGTGCCGAGTGCCGCCGCTCGATCGCGCACGGCCCGCGCCAGGGCCTCGGGGCGGCGGAAGACCGCGTTGAGGCAGACGATGGAGCGAACGCGCGACGGTGCACGAAGTGCGATTTCCAAGGCGACCAGCGCACCCATCGAATGGCCGACGATCGATACGGCGGCGAGGCCGAGATGATCGAGCAGGCGAAGCGCCTGATCGGCGAAGTCGGAGAGCTCGGCATTTTCCGGCGGCAGCGGCGAGTTGCCGTGGCCGAGCATGTCGATGGCGATCAGGTCGTAGCGGTCTTGCATCAATGCGATCTGATCGCGCCAGATCGCCGCGTTCATGCCGACGCCGTGGATGAGCAGTACAGGTGTGCCGGAGCCGGCTCGGATGAAGCCGGTGCCATCTGGAGCCGTGTCCCGGATCCGTGCGGGGGCGGCGGCATCAGCCATGCAGGTCTCCCACCTCCTTGATGTCCTGATAGCGGTCGCCGATGCGGTGGTGTGGGCGCCCGCCAATCGAGGCGCCGAGCGCCACCACCAGTTCGTCCGGCGCAGGCGCATCGCCAATCTGGAAATGCACGGTCAGATAATGGGAGCGGCGGCCCTCGTCATTCTTGTCCATCAGCGGGATCATGATAGGCGTGTTTGGTCCGCCGCGCAGATTGGTGAAGGCGAGATAGGTCTTGGCGCCAACCGCGCGACGGTAATGATTGCCGAAATGCAGCGTATGGATCAGCGCCGATGCATGCTCGATCTCGCCCGCCGTGCCGCAGATGGCGGCCTTGCCGTAGCCTTCGATCGCTTCGCCCGAACCTGCGACGGCGATGATCTCGTGCGTCAGCAATTCACCGAGGACGGGAGCGATGGCGCGGATCTCCGGCGACAGATCCTCGGTGAAACCGCGGGCGGCCCAAGGGTTGGTCAGCACCGCGGCGACGCCGATCAGGCGCAGCGGCTGCGGTGCTGCCTTGCCGCCTTCAATGAGCGTGTTCTCACTGTAGGTGACGATCTTCCGAATGGCTGGTTTCATCAAATCCTCGGTCGCAGGGCGCGTTTTCGCGCTGTCTTCTCTGTTACGTATTATGGTATACCATGCTATGGAGCGCCAGAAACCTTGTCAACCGGTCAACGAATCTGTTTTGTGGCAGCACGAGGAAGCGGAGAGGAAATGTCAGACGATACGCTGCGGATCGACCGCTCTGCCAAGACATTGCGAACGCTGGCGCTCGAGCGCATGCGCGAGGCGATCATGGATTTTCATTTCCAGCCCGGCGAAAGGCTGGTCGAACGGCCGCTTTGCGATCAGCTCGGCGTCAGCCGCTCGGTGGTGCGCGAGGTTTTGCGGCAATTGGAGGCGGAGGGGTTGGTGCAGATGATACCTGGCCATGGGCCGGCCGTGGCGAAGCCGGATCTCGGCCGCACCGACGAGATCTACGAATTAAGGGCGCTGCTGGAGGGCATCGCGGCGCGGGCTTGCGCCATGTCGGCAACAGATGAGCAGATTGCCGTGCTCGACGGTGCCTTGACCAACCTTTTCGACGCTTGGGCGTCAGGGGTGCCGGTCGCGGTGATGCGGGCGACCACCAAATTCTACGAGGCGCTGTTCGAAGCGGCCGATAAGCGCATCGCCTGGGAAATCGTCTCAGGGCTGAACGTCCGCATCAACCAGCTGCGGTCGATGACTATAACTTCAACCAATCGCCGGGAACCGGCGATAGGCGAAATGACCGCGATCATGAATGCGATCAAGTCGCGCGCCCCTGACAAAGCTGAGGCGGCCGCCCGACATCATGTCGAACAAGCCTGGTCTATCGCGCAACAGTTGTTGCGCTCGCGGTGACAGATCCCATCACGCCGTCTGTCCCGGCGAGCGACTGAAACTGGTTGACAGGCGCGCAGCCTACTTCGACGAGAAAACAGTTCGCCGGATCTAAAGGTTATCGTCTAGCTGCTTAACCCGCATTGGGGAAGCGTCCGCCCAAGCGACCTCGGACACGTTCCGCACATCCCGACGGACTCAAAATCCAGTCGCAACGCTACCTACAAGCGCTGCAGACCCTTATCCCTTATCGAGATATCGTGAACGGCCGGAGCAGCATGGTTCTGAGCCGGATTCCGCGTCTTTAAAAGCAAAAATCCCGCAACAGCTGAGGCAGACCGCATATGCGTCCGATTAGCCCAAACTGTGCGGCTGCGGGGCAGCGCCCCCGCGGTGGCTGGGCGCCTGTCGGCAAGCAGAGCCGCTTGCAAATCAAATGCCTCCGAGCAGCGCAAACGGCCATTCTTGTTCGCTGTAGACATTGAAGCTCACAATCTCGGCATCCTCGCTAGGGGCGGCTTGAGGTGGCCCCTTGCGGAAATCCAACAACCGTGGTCGGCCGTGGCAACCAAAAGCCGAGTCCTGCATTGTAGTAGATGCTGTTATACCAACTCCCCATGTGCTGTTCTCGATGCGGTGCGCGCGGCCATGATTATGAGCACTGCACGCATCTGAACCATGGCAGCCTCTCCGAGGCGCCTGCGCCTTCCACCCAGGGCGATGAACGGCACAACCAACAGGTTACGGTTAGCAATCCAACCCAGATCGCTGGGCCGGGCCGGATATTTTGACACTGATTGAAGTCGTGCGCCTGCAGCGTCAGTTCGCGGCACTGAAGCCATTTGCCCGCTGGGTCAGTCCAGATGGTCAGAAGGGTCCAGAAGGCCCATCCGCTAGCTCCCGGCCAGCGGGCGTTCTCATACCGCAGATTACCCCGGAACAGGCCGCGGCGTCCTCCGGCGGACTGTATCTGCGGCTCGGCTCGCGGCGTCGCCTCCAAAGCAATCTGCCCGTCGGCTGTTAGCAAGCACGGCATTCCAGATCGAACCGGAACGAATGTAGCAGTTGCCCAGTTCAGTAACGACGGGACACGTCAAGGAGAATTCAAATGACACGCCGACCAAAAATTTTGGCCAGCACTGCACTCGGTTTGCTGATCGCGTCCGCGCCGTTCGGGCCCTTCGCGCCCCTCAGCAGCGCCGCCTCCGGTCCCGCACGATTCGTCGCATCCCCACCGCCGATCTTTATCAAGTTAAAATGCAAGGAGGGCGAGTCCGCCGAAGCCTGCGCGCTGAGGCAGCAGGCTCCGACCGAAAACGCTGCTCCACTTCCAGCGACCGAACCACAGCCTGCCCAGAAACCGCAGGAGCAGCCAAAAGAGGCAGCACCTGCGTCCGAGGCAGCTCCCGTTCAAGAATCCACCCCACCGGCTGAACCATCCGCGAAGGAACAGCCTGCTCAACCAGCCGCGCCGGCGCCGGCGTCCGAGGCTGCGCCAGCGCAGCCGGCCCCAGACAAATCGGCTCCAGTTAAGCAAGTCCAGCCACCTGCAGATGAGGCACCTATACCCACCCCGGCTCCCCAGGCGCCTGCTATGACCGATCAGCCTGCGCCTGCCCAGGGCGAACAGCCGGCGGAACCTACGAGCAAGCCAGAAAAGAAACCTGCCGCCGAGCAGCCTGCCGCCGAGGCGCCTGCACCAACGCAGCCCGTGACTGGAGAACAACCTTCGACCGATCAGCAGCCTGCACCTTCCGAAAAGCCCGCCAATGGCGAGCCGGCGCAGCCCGCCCAAAGCGAGAAGCCAGTACAGGGCGAGGCGTCAGCAGATCCGAACGCGGCACCAGTCCTCGACAGCGAAAAGGATGCCAAACGTCCTGGCAAGGACGGCAAACCGCCCGCTCAGCAGAGCGATGGCGGTCAGGCCCCCGCGTCTGCAACTGCCCCCGTAGACTCCGGGCCGCCTCCTGCGGACGACAAGGCAGCGCAGCAGGAAATCAAGCCTGAGAAGATTGTTCCGGTGACGGATGAAAAGGGTACCCGCCGCGAGAAGGCCCCGGATAGCCAGGCGCCGGAGCGTCCAAAGGGCGCCGATGTTCTCACCGAAATTGGCGGCCGGATCATCATCCAGTTCAACAACCAGACGATCGTCCAGAGCAACGAAGCTCCGCGAATGAACCGTGGTGCCAAGGATGTATACTACGAGGATCTGCCGGGCGACCGCACCCGCGAGACAATCGTTCGGGACAATGGCATCCAAATCGTCACCATCCGCAACCGCTATGGCGATGTCATCCAGCGATCGCGCATCACGCCCGACGGCCGCGAGTATGTGCTGAGCTATGTCGACGAGAGGTATTACCAGGACGTACAGGATTGGCGCGATCCTGGTGATGACTTGCCACCGATGCGGCTGAACATCCCGCGCAAACAATATATCCTGGAGTCCGATTTGGTCGAGAATGCCGACGACTACTATACCTTCCTGGAGCAACCGCCGGTGGAAAAGGTCCAGCGGCTCTACTCGGTCGACGAGGTCAAGCGCTCGGCGCGTGTGCGCGATATCGCCCGGCGGGTTGATCTCGACACGTTGAATTTCGAGTCCGGTTCGGCGGCGATCTCGGACAGCGAAGTCCAAAAGCTGCAAGGCGTTGCGGACGCAATGGAGCGGCTGCTGAAGAAGAACCCGGCCGAAACATTCTTGATCGAAGGCCATACCGACGCCGTCGGTAGCGACAATGCAAACCTGGCCTTGTCCGACCAGCGAGCAGAGGCCGTTGCCGAGGCCCTCACCACCTCCTTCGGCATCGCGCCAGAGAACCTGACGACCCAAGGCTATGGCGAGCGCTATCTTAAGGTAAACACGACAGGGTCCGAACGGCAGAACCGCCGCGTCGCAATTCGCCGCATCACACCGCTGGTGGCGCCGGTCGCCAGCGCCAACTGACAACGGGTCTCGCGACGCGGAAAAGAGTGCCGAGTGGCGAGACCCTTGCCAGCCAAGCTGATCAATGCTCCGGCCTCCTCTGTTGGCCGAAGATGCTTGTCTTTCAACTCCGACGCGGCCTGTCGGCCTTCCGTGCGGTGTTACCATTCCACTTGCGGCTAAGCTACATTCCCGCATGTTCAGGCAAGGCTGGGGAAAGCACCATCGTTTGTCATCGAGGCCACTCCGGTTGCGCTCGATGATGCGGGGCAGATCGCGCCTTCTGCTGATGGTCCAAGACCAGCCAAGGAAATCTGCCTGGCCCATGAATTTTCGCGGCTATGCTTGCGCGCGGCGCGACGAAGCCGTCTGTCCGTTTTCACCCCAAGAGCCTCCCGACCGGCGGTCACGCCATCGCCGACTTCTGCCAAATCCGAAATCCTGGTTTAATAGCTAGCACCCGTGACCCGAGGTTCCTTGCCGGGGACTTTCGTACGCCTGCTAGCGCCCGAAACTCTTCACGATAGCAGTCCAAGCTTCTGGTGGAGAGGCATAAAAACTGGACATCGGGTTGCGGGCGTGCCGACGGCTCAATTGGGGCCGGGAGCGGAATGGCGGGTTTCGGGCATCCCTCAAGGTTAGCCGACGTTCGATCGCAAAGCCAACCGTGTGAATTTCCGACCCCTCTTTGCCACTCGAGGCACTCAGGCACATTCCTGGAGCCGGTCAAGTAATCTTGCCCAGAACGACTATTTGGAGTGTCAAGCGGACGATGTGCGGTGATCGAGCTAATACCGTTGCGGCTCCGATCCTTCATTTCGAAGGTAAAGGCAGCAGATCAAGCCGCGGCACAAATTCCTCCAGTGAGTCATCAAGCAACGGGGGTTCTTCCTCAGCCTCCTGCTTGGGCTCGACCATCAGAAGACCGATGATGACCAGTGCCAGCGAGGCCCATGTGACAACTGGTATTGCCTCTCCAAGTAACAGCATACTCCAGCCTATGCCGGCTGCTGTTCCAGCATAGGCGTTCTGGCTTGCGAAAACAGCACCGGTGCTGGAGATCAACTGAATGAAAAGCAGCATCGCCAAATTGCCAGCGGCAGCCATCAGCAAGACGATGACGCCAAGCCGACCGGCCACTAGATCAAATGGCATGAAGTCCTGATAAAAAGCGGCAAGTGGGATCAGCATAAAAACCGAGACAACGAGCGTGATGCCGAACAGGGCAACGTTATTGATGTTGGCAGGCTTAGACTCTGATAGATAGATATCCTCGACCGCGTAAGTGACGGGAATCACAAGAGCAATGACAAGCCACACCCACCCGGTGGCCATTTGTCCGGGCTCTCCGTAGAGGAGGATGATGAAGATGCCGGCGAGACCCAATCCAAGTCCTAAAAAGCGCTTCACATTTGGGGCTTCGGTCCGCATCAGAGCGGCGAATAAGAAGACAGCAAATCCCTCGAGCACGATGACAATGGAGACGATAGAAGCTGGGAGCTTGCTTGCCACCCAATAGACGAGGACCTGGTTGATCACCGAACTAATGAATGCAAAACCAAGGATGAACTTGTAATCCGCCCACGTGAGATCCTTGAGGCTCGGCATTGTCCGTCGCTTCAGACAAATCCCGATGCAGACGACAGCTCCGATAGTGTCAATTAGGATTGCCAATCCGACCGGATGGGCCTCAACGAGCGAAGCCATCTTTGAAAGTGGCACGACAATGCCCCACAACCCACCACATGCCAGCAGCAGCAGAGCGCCACGAAACGTGCGAATATTCTGTCGCATCTTTCGCTCTCGCTCATAGACCTTCTGGGCCATTGTCGCGAACACGGTGGCAAGCTTGCCGAGACCATCCCTGCGGCTTGCCACATCGCGGATGCCAAGCTTTGAAGGATTGAATCGTCCGGTCTCCAAGCTGGCGGCCGCCCTGGTCAGCTTGGCCACCTGCCGCAGGTATTCCGTCTCAACGTCGCGGAGCCTTTTTTTCTCGATGCAGGTTGCAACACGTGCCTTGAGTAGAGCGAGTTCAAAGTCCTTTGGCAGAAAGTCTTCCGCGCCAAGCTCAATGGCGCTTATCACGCTGCTCATTTCTTCATCGAGCGCCGAAATGACGATCACTGGCAGATCGCGAGTGGCTCGCGAAGACTTGAGCGCCTTGAGCACCTCGAAACCATCCATTTCCGGCATGACTATATCAAGGAGTACGAGGTCAAAGGAATTCTGGGCAACCTGTTCGAGCGCCAGTTTGCCGCTTGCGACAGCTGTTGTTTCATGGCCCAGAGTTTGGATCGCTTTGCTGAGTTTCAGGCGCACTGTGCCTGAATCATCGACTATCAGGACGCGCGCACCCTCTGGTGGGCGAGCCTCAGCTGCGCGAGCCTCAGGTGGTTGAGTCTCCGATACTACGCTCATTCAATTGTCCCCCTCGTTTCAGATCGGCAAGGCGCAAGCTGAGATCTTGCTTCGCCGTATCACACTCCCCCGCAATGAGTTTCACCTCCGTCGCGGCCTCGCTGGGCAGACCGTCGCGGCAGGATTTTTCCATCGCCTCGCAAAGCGCGGAAAGTTGGTTGGCGCCGAAGTCCCGCGCGCTCGATTTCAGCGTATGTGCTGCGCGGCCAAGGCCTGAACGGTCGCCGGACTCCGCAGCCTGGCGCATCTGCTCGACGAGCAACGGGGATTCATCCAGAAAACTCTCAATGAGCTCCGCCAGAGATTCTTGATCCCCACCTATGAGATCAAGGAGCTTGTCGAGAGCTTCCTGTGCCACAGCCATGACCAGACCTTTTGTCGTCAGTTGTGCTTGGGAGCGCGTTTCAGAGAGGCGACCAACTCCTCCACGCGCAGCGGCTTGCTCAGATAGTCATCCATCCCGGCTTCCAGGTACCGCTCTCGGTCTCCGGCCATCGCATTGGCGGTAAGTGCCACGATGAAGGGCTGCAGCGAATCCCCCGAGCCTGATGCGCGGATCAACCTTGTGGCTTCAAGCCCGTCCATGTCCGGCATCTCAATGTCCATCAGGATGACATCGTGTTGTCCCTCGGCGAATGACGAAATCGCCGTCTCTCCATCGACCGCCAAGTCTGCCTTGTAGCCAAGCCGTTCGAGCACCTTGGAGCCAATCTTCCGATTGGTGATGTTGTCATCAACCAGCAGGATCCGTAACGGCAATTTCGCGGCCATCTCAGTATCTAGGGACGGCCCCTTGGGCTGGTCACGCTTGGCCGAACGCGATGGAGCCTCGGCAAAGACCGACATGAAAGCATTGAGGAGCGGCGAGGGCTTGATCGGCTTAGGAAGCATCGCCGCAAATTTGATGCTCTCGATAGCCGCCTTGTTTTTCTCATCAAGAGGGACAAGGGAACTCAGCAATATCAGTGGAAGGTCACCCCTTTGACCAAGCCGACGCAATCGTTTGGCCAGTTCTATGCCGTCCATCTCTGGCATGTTCATGTCGAGCACGACGGCGTCATAATTTTCGCCACTGGAAATCCTGCGCAATGCGTCAAGGGGCGATTCGGTTGTGTGTGGAACCATGGCCCAGGATTGGGCTTGCAGAGACAGGATGCGCCGGTTGGTTGCGTTGTCGTCAACGATCAGCAACCGCTTGCCTGCGAGTTCAACTTTGGCCACAGACATTTGCGCCTGCCTGGGAGCAGGCGCGGCGGAAGTGCGGATGGTAAAGAAGAATGTCGTGCCCGACCCTTCTACACTTTCCACCCATACCTCCCCGCCCATCAGTTCTGCCAGGCGTTTGCTGATCGCCAACCCTAGTCCAGTTCCGCCGTAGCGCCGCGTCGTCGAGGCATCGACCTGGCTGAAAGATTTGAACAATCGATCCAATCGGTCCTCTGGAACACCGATGCCGGTATCGCGTACTGCAAACTTCAGGGTGGACAAGCCCTCTTCGCTTCCGCGGTGGGCTGTCCGCGCGCCCTCAGCTGCAGGCGGAACTTTCGTGACCGATAGTACAATTTCACCTCGTTCGGTGAATTTCACTGCGTTGTTGAGGAAATTGAGCAAAATCTGCCGCAGTCTGGTGCTGTCTGCGACAATTCCGTCGGGAGTACCGGGCTCCACCACGTAAGCCAGGTCGAGCCCCTTCTCTGCGGCCTTGGAGGCTATCAGGTCAATTGCGCTCTCAAGGCATTCCCGGAGTTCGAAGGGACTTGGATCGAGCTCTAGCTTGCCGGCCTCAACCTTGGAGAAATCGAGTATGTCGTTGATAATCGTTAGCAGTGCTTCGCCGCTATTGCAGATCGTCTCGCTAATCTCGCGTTGTTCGGCATCCAGGTTTGTACCAAGCAACAAGTTGCTCATTCCGATCACGCCATTCATTGGCGTGCGAATTTCGTGGCTCATCGTCGCCAGAAAAGAACTCTTCGCCTCATTTGCAGCTTCGGCCGCCTCCTTTGCCTGCTGCAGCGCCAGGGACAGCTGTTTGAGCTCAGTGAAGAGCTGCGCGTTGTGCAGGGCGGCACCGGCGTTGGCGGCGATGGTAGACAGCAAGCGCAGCGACTCATCAGTGAATATGCCCTCCTGCGTAGTGCTCTGCACACTAATCACCCCCACAGTCCCTTTGGCTGTCTTGATCGGAACGCCGAGATAGGACAGCGCATCCTTGCCGACGGGGGTAGCCCCGATCTGGGCGCTGCGCTCGTTCACATCCTGGTTGATGAGCAGCGGCTCGCCAGTCTCAATGATCTTGCTTGTCAGACCTTCACCGAGTGTGATCGTGGTGGAGGTTTCGCCAAACTGATAAGGGAAATGGATTAGCTTGGTTTCCGGGTCGAGCAGAGCGACGTAGACGATATCGGCATCAAAGATTTCTTGCATCTGGTTGCCGATCAACTGGATCGTGCTGTCAAGTTCCGATTCCGCTATGAGCGCCTGACTGACCGTTCCAATGGCGGCAAGTTCAGCAGCCCGGGCCTCGGTCACTCTTAGCAGACGCTGTGTTTCGTTAAATAGGCGGGCGTTAGCGATGGCGACCCCCATGTTGGAGGCGACCGTCTGCAGAAGGCGTACGTCATTTTCATCAAAGGCATTCTCCTGGTAGCTTTGTACACTGATAACCCCCAGCGTTCTTTCACCAGACTTGATGGGCACACCAATGTAAGATGCGGTCCTGTCCTTTTCGTCTGGAAAGAACGCGCCAAGTTCTTTTCCTCTCTCGAGAGTCGTGAAGATTAACGGTTGCCCTGTATCTATGATTTTGGACGCTACGCCCACGCCGAACGGGAATGGGTCAATAACTCTATATTGCCTGAAGTATGCATAAGGCACATGGATTAGGCCGGACTGGCTGTCATGCAGCAAAATTTCACTAACCTCGGTCCCGAAGGCCTCCCGCACCTTGTCGCCGACGAGGCGAATAACCGTGTCCAGATCCAGTGACTGCGTCATGGCCTCGCCGACGTTATTGAGAATGGCCAATTCTGCTGCGCGGTCCTCTGTTACTTGCAGCAGGCGCCGCGTCTCGGTGAAGAGCCTCGCCTTTTCAACTGCAATTGACGTCGCATTGCCGATCGTGGTGAGCAGGTTCACGTCGGATTCATTGAAGGCGTGCTCGCGATCAAGGTTTTGCAGCGAGATGACGCCCTTCGCCCGTCCTTCGATGATCATCGGTACGAACAGGATCGACTTCGCCGCCTCACCCTGCAGCACGTGCGGGTTGCCGTATTTCTCGGTCGCGGTGACGAGACCCTCATTGATCAGCAATGGTTGCCCCGTCTCCATGACATGCTTCCGAAAACCAACGAGCGGGATCGGTTCATCGGGGAAGCGAACGCTTCGCTCGATCGCATACGGGAAATGCAGAAGGTTGTCGTCCGGGTTGAAAAGTCCGATATCCACTACCTGGGCATCGAAAATCTCATGGATCTTGTCGCCAATCTGGTCATATATTGCCTGCATTTGCACATCGGAGACGAGCACTTCCTGAACGCCATTCACGAAGGCCAGTTCAGCGTTGCGGGCCTCCATCATTTTCAGCAGGCGCTGGGTCTCGTCAAACAGGTGTGCGTTAGCGATGGCAACGCCCATGCCGGATGACAGCCCCTGCAACAGACGCACATGATCTTCATTAAATGCGTTCTGCTGATAGCTCTGCACGCTGACAACGCCCAGAATTCTGTCTCCGGCGATGATCGGCACACCTAGGTAGGACTCGGTCTCGTCCTCCTCTGTAGGGGTAAGAGCGCCCAACTCATCCGCCCGATCGCCTGAGCCGATAAGGAGCGGTTTGCCAGACAATATGACTCTGGAGGTCAACCCTTCGCCCATGGCAAATGGTGCAGGCTCTTGATGGTCCTTGGAAAAGGCGTACGGTACTGTGATCAGATTAGACGACTCGTCGCGCAACAGTATTTCCGTAACATCTGCACCGAATATTTCGCGCACCTTATCGCCGACGATACGGGTCACTGTCTTGACATTCAACGTCTTCGCCATTGCTTCGCCGACGCTGTTGAGGATCGCGAGTTCTTTTGCCCGGTCCTCGGTGAGGTCGAGCAGACGCTTGTTGTCGACGGAAAGTCGGCTGAGTTCGGTTGCCGCAGATGCTTTGGCGATTTCCAACTCGGCAATGTACCGGTTCGCAGATTCGAGCCGACCAGCGAGGTCGGTTTCGACTGAACACTGCATGTCGGCGTTCTCCCCCAACGACATTCCGCTCAGAGTTTGAGCGGCACCCTTGCCGAACTGCCCCTCGCTTATTAGCAGACAATGTTACATGCCAAGTGCGTGATTGACAGTACCTTGCCCGCGTCTTCTATGCAGCAGTGACGACCCTCCAAGTCGTCGCGAGAAATGTCCGCTCTTGTAGCGGTCAAGCTGCCACGAGTGACCGAAAATGGGCGCGAAGCAGCCATTCGCAACCGGCGCACACAGCCAGTTGCTGGAAGCGCATAACACATTTCAGGAAAAGGCCCATTCCTCATCGGCCGGCGCAATCAGCCCGTTCCGCAGTCGGCTGTGAAGTTCATTCCACGACGGGTCTGTCACGAAGCCTTTCATGCTTCCACAAGCCTCGGCGAAGGAAATGTCGCCCAAACGGCCGATGAGATCACTCATCGCGCCGTTCCTGCCCTTCAGGAATACCTCGAGCGGATCATCATCACACTCAATTACCCGATGTCCCCAAGCACCCGGTACGTCGTCGCTTGCGAGAGCCTGCTGAAGATCTTCATCCACGCCTGTGGCCTCGAGCGCCCGGGAGACGACATAGCGCATCAGGGGGTAATAGATCGGCTGATAGCTGCCTCCAAGCGCGCGCACGCCGGGCAGGATCGACAAAACCAGAAACATCAGCAGGAGATTCGGGACAAGGCTGCGATTTGCCAGCCGCTCAAGGATATCGGGGGCTGTGAAGCACGCCACCTTCATACCGGTCGCGGGATCGATGAGTTCTCCGGCGACCAGACGCAGCGGAAGGCGTTTGCCATTTTCATAGAACCAGAAGAAATCGGTACCGCGCGCGAGCCAGCCACTCCAGGGGCCGGACGCGATCGCGTCGAGGCCGGCAAGGATATTGGAGGCGAACTTCGGGTCTTCCAGCAGTCTCATGTGTAGCCAGGAATTTTCGTCCGACAGATGGTCGGCCACCAGGTCGGCGATGTCCTCGTCGTCGATCTGCAGGAAGGAAAAGTGGCCTCCGAACATTTTTGGCCAAAGCGTAAGATTGGCTGCCTTGATGGCATGCGCGGGCCGCTCGAATTGCGTCTTCGGCAGAAGGGCACGAAGCAGCGTGAGCGCGTCGCCCCCAGTGTTTGGTTCCGTCGGTAACAACTCGAACTTATAGGGTCCCCGCCCGGCTAGCAGGCTGTACCCGATCATCCGGCTTCGGCTCAGGCCAAAGACGTTGACCGGCTTCCCGTCAACGGTGAGCCAGCCTGGCCCCTTGCGTGGCTTTTCGACGAGATTCACCGTCGAAACGGCGTAGGAAACGTAGGTCGAACACCCGTGCGCCGAGAGACCAAGGAGGCTGAAGATATGCGTGTAATAGGCTTCTGGCTCCATGAGGAGAAACAAATGAGGGCCTGTCTGCAACACGCGGCGCCTTTCGAAATCCCTGCAGATTTCTGAGGCGGTATCGGCAGACAACCCGTTTCGTGTCGCTGCCTTCCTGATGATGTCGAGTAGTTTGGTGAAGGCTCGGAGCCGGATTTCTGGCATGGGAACCGAAGCCGGCGCCGTAAACAGGCGAAACGCATAATCGCGGATCGGCCGGGAATGGTATGGGCTCATCCAGGGGTAGAGTGCCGTCAGCGACCCCAGGACTGCCTGTTTCGCATCTACGCCTGCTGTTAGCTCTTCCACCTCACGTTTCACCTTTTTCTCGTGTCTGAATTACACCCACGCTCAAACACAAAATACTGACGAGGAGCGCCACGCCAAAGCTCAAGAAAATCGTCGAAGGAAATGCTCGATCTCCGACAGCGGCGGCGATGCCGAAGATGAGTAACCCGAGCACCACGGCCACACTATGCATAATGCCTTTGGCCCGGCCCAAAAGATAAATGGATACATGCGACTGCAATGTGACTTCAACGCTGACGCGTCCAAGATTGTATAGAAATCCGAGCGCGACAAAAAGGATCACTGTCCAGGGCGTGGGCAGAGATGCCAGCGCCATGAGTACCAGCGCCGTTAAGCCCAAAAGCATGAGATGCCGCACGTGGGTACTCATCGCTCTTTCAATCCGGAATAGAGAGACCGCACCGATCAGTGAGCCCGCCGACCATGCAGCCTCAAGGTAGCCGAAATCCGCGGCAGTACCCTTCTGCTCCTGGAAGACGAAGCTAGATCCCATGACGCTGACAAGCACCGCGCTTGTGTAGAGAAGCGCGTAGACGCCGATGAGACGACGCAGGCTTGGATCTAATTGTGCTGCCGAGATTTTGGCGAAGCGGACATCACGCGAAACCGGTTGCAGCCGCATCAAGGCTAGGCAGCCCGATGAAAACAAAAAAAGGCAGCAATAACGGTGAATGGCAGGACTGGGGAGCGATCATGCAGCAAAGGCCCTGCAAGCAAAGCTGCGCCGAGATTGCCGACCTGCATGACGAAGAAGACGGCGGAATTCGAGGCTACAAGATCGCGGCCGTCAGCTATCACGGGGATCATTGATTGAGAGCTTGTAAGCGCGACACGGTCGCAAAACGAAAAGAGGGCCGCTGACAGACAGATAATCACAAACACGTCCATGTAGAGGAGCGCGCAAGCGGTAGCCAGCATAACGAGAAAGCGGCTGAGGTCTGCCGCAACGTTCAAGCACCGCCTGTCAAATCGATCCGCCGCTACGCCGGCCAAAGGGCTCGCGATGAATTCGACAACGCTGACGATCGCAAGGAACGTCGCCACGCCGGCAGTTCCGTGTCCTCGCTCGACGAGAATCCAGGCGGATGCGATGTAGTAGCCGTTTCGGGCAACGGCCGCCGATAGCGTGCTGGCCAGGAATCCGAGGCAGGGACTGGACCGGCCGGCCCGTCCTTTGCCATGATGAACTCGAACCAGGTTTGACATGAGCGGCGTATCCGAGCTGACCGCCGATGGATACCTTCTTCCGCCAAGCCTGCTTTACTGTGATGTTGGGGTTTTCCGATACTTGCTAAGAACGACAAGCGGCGACCTAGATTCGCCACTTACGACGAAATTCCGTCGGGCCCGCACCGAAAGCCCGCTTAAAGGCGGTCGCGAAATGGCTGGAGCTGCCGAAACCACATTCCATCGCGATTTCCGTCGCCGACAGATTGGTCGATCGCAGCATGTCCGCGGACTGCTCCAACCGTCGCTGCGCAATGAATGCGTGCGGCGTCATGCCTGTCGACTGCTTGAAGGCCCTCCAGAAATGGAACCGGCTAACCCCAATTTCTTTTGCCAGATCGGCCAGCGTAGGTCTGCCGTCCGACAACGTCTCGATCATGTCCACTGCCCGCTTGAGATCGAACGATGACAAACCGCCTTTTGCCGGCTCCTGATGGACGCCGTTCAACCTTAACATTTGGCCGAGCAATTGCGTGGCCTGGCACTCCACCATGGTTGCGCTGATGGGGTCAGGCTGCTTGAGCTCCAAAGCAATCCTCTGCAACGCCAACTCTGCAGTGCCGTCCCGAAACCCGATCGACGGCGGCAGCACTGCCGGGCGATGGCGAGCCGTTCCCGCAAACACATCGTCGGCGAACTCTTTTGCAATCGAGACCAGGAGGTAGGAAGCGGTCGCGTCCCCCTCGTCCCACCCATGCCACACCGCGCGGCGAAAGCACCGCCATCCACCTCCCCGGCCCCCGGCCCGAACAGCCTTGCCTTCTCCCCGTCCCGGGTGACGCCCTCTCGGCCCAGATAGGTGAGATGGGCGGCAAGCGGCGCTGCGCGCGCGACCGCACGGCAGCCTAAAGTCCAAAACACCAATCAGCCGCCTCGGCCTAACCGAGGACAACCTGTCGAGGCTCCACAACTAGCCGTGTCTTGATGATCACAGCTCGCGAGCGGCTGGTGAGGAGACGATTGGCACGCACACTCGCCGAGCGGCCACGCCCGAAGGTCGAGCGATTGCCCGAACTGATCCGGCCGGTGCGAGAGATGCAGGCGCCGGCCTTCTGGGCGGCGGCAAGCGCCTGCGCGATGAAGGGCCTGGCGCGCTGGGCACTGGGCGAGCGGATGCGGCCGGGCCGGATGCGGAAACCATCCTCGTCAGTCATCGTGAAGATCCGCACATCGTCTCAAGGCACCGAAATCACAGGTGAAACGGTGTTCCGGCGAGGTGCGCCACTTGTTCGCACCTCGCGGAAATGCCACATAACCTCTTGAAACAACACAACCGGTCGACGCCGCACCTCGCGGCCTTTTATCTCGCCATCTTCCGGTTGTTCTGCACATCTTCCGCCTCCATCCACGCCACGGTGCGCTGGGGCTCGCGGTTGCGCGAAGAGGCCCATACACGCTCATGGCTGGATCCCTTCGCCGGCTCGCGCCACGAAGAGGCCTTCGGACAGCGGCACGATGGCGGAGACATCGCGCACCGTGGGTGCGGAACTCGCGTCATTTGGTGGTCGCTCGGTTGGCACCCGAGCGACAGCTTGTTTGCGATCCGGCTGACCGACGAAGAGCGAGCCGTGCTTCCAGGGAATGGCCTCGACAGACGTAACGGCGAAAGGGCGGATGGTTGCGCGACCTCCGACAAGCCGAGCAAGTGCTGCGACATAGGCGCGGGTCTCGGCCGGTAACGGACGCCCAGTGAGGTAGGCCTGGTAGCGTGCAGGTCCCGCATTGTAGGCGGCCAGGAACCCGGGCGAGCCGAAGCGATCGTGCAGTTCGCGAAGATACGCCGTTCCAGCCAGGATGTTGTCCCGGGGATCGAATGGATCGCGGCCAAGCGACCAGCGGGCGCGCAGATAGTCCCATGTACGGGGCATGATCTGCATCAAGCCGCGGGCGCCTGCGCTGGACACGGCGCGCACAGCCCCCGCACTTTCCTTGCGCATGATGGCGCGTATCAACGCGGTCGGAACGCCGAAGCGGCGCGAGGCTTCTGCGATATGCGCGCCGAACGGATCGCGTTGCGACGATCGTGTGAGAGGTGTTTCCTGCGCCAAGGTCGCCGCCGGCATGACGGTCGCAACGGACAGGCCGCAAAGGAGGAGCAAAGCCATGCGCCGGGCAGCGCGAAGCGGCCCGGGCGCGCCGCGATGGCTCGTCGACGGACGGCGAGCGCGCATCGGTCAATCCTTCTCGCTACGGTCGCGCGGGCGCGCCCAGTGCAGCGACCAGGACGTCTTGTCGTCGCCATTGCGAAAGAGGTTGGCGCGTATCGGCTGCGCGAAGGTCGGGTCGTCGAGCTGGATCGAGACATAGTCTCCGGCCTTTTCGCTGGAGCGTTTCCAGCCGGCGCCGATCTCGGGGCCGTCCTCGCTTGCGGCGTGAACGCGGTAGTCAGGCGCATTCTCCGTTTCGCTCGCCTCTGCCGCCACAATGGCGATATCCAGGTTGAGACTGAGCGTGTGGATGCGCCCGCGATAGCCAGTCTTCTGGCGCGTGAATTCCCCGATCTGTTGCATGTCTGGCTCCTGTTTTCAGTTGTGCGGTGATGAAGACTGGCGCCACGACGCGCGCCGCTGGTCGCGCGCTCACCGCGTTGGCGCGCGCCATTCGAAGCGGCCGTTGCCGTCCTCGTCTGTCCACAGCGGAACGGCGCGGCCGATGATCCGTCTGGTGGAGAGGAGGCCGAAGTAGCGGCCGTCGAAGCTGTCGCGGACATGCCGGTTCATCAGGAAGACTTCGCCGCTCGCGATGCGGCGGCAACCCTGCCAGACCGGCAGGTCACGACCGGCCCGGTCACGCGTCAACGCCATCCCCGCCTCGTTTCCATCGACCGTGATGGTGAGGTTCGAGCGACAGACCCGTTGCCCCGATACGCCAAGGATGCGCTTCAGGAGTGGCACGCCCCTCGGCAGATAGCCGCGATCGGCGAGGAACGCCGCGAGCGGCTCGGGCGCGTCGACGGCCACAAGATCGGTGACCTCGAAGGGTCCGTCGAAGTCGATCGTGTAGAAGCCGATCGGTGCGCTGGCTGACGCATTCCAGATGAGCTTCGCGGGCATCGAAGTGAGGCCGGGATAACCGACGCCCATGGCTGCGATAACGCTGGCTAAGATGATCCCGGCGCGCGTCACGGCTCGGTCCTCTTGCGCAGCAGGAAGGCACGATGTTGGTCGAGTGTGTAGCTGCGCGGCGCATGGCCGGCGGTTATCCGGTTGTGGATGTGCCGCCAATGATCAGGCGACACCGACTCAGGCTCGATGCCGAGGCGCTGGATGGCGTCGATCGCCTGCAGCACGCGTTCGACCTTGGGCCAGCTCTCGACCTTCAGCAGGATGTCGCCGCCGGGTCGCACGAAGGGCAGCGTCTGATAGGCTTCGCCAGACGCGACCGCACGCACGATGTCGATGCGTGAGATGATCGTTCCGAAGTCGTTCGCGGCCCACCGCACGAAGGCGAAGACCGCGCCGGGACGATAGGACAGGATGCGCCGGCGACGATCGACAATCTGTTCGTGGGCGTGCGTGCCGAACCGTATCCAGTTCTCGATCCTCTTCTCGACCCAGGTCAGTTCGACATGAACGAGTTCGTCGCGAGCGTGGTGCATGGCCGGGAACGCGTCGCGCATGCGGGGAGCCGCGGTGCCAGTCATTTCGGTTCTCCTGATGCGGTGGGAAATGCGCGCGCGAGCCTCGCGGGCAGCGTGTTGGCGACGAGGACGTCGTGCTCGAAAGCGGCGATGCGTGCGCGCTCCTGAGTCGTCATGTCGGTGGTCGGGCGCACGACGAAGGTCGCGAACTGATTTCCCTTTCAGGTCAATTCACCGGCGAGAAGCAGCGTCAAAGTTGCCTTGCCGACACGGCTCTTTCGATTAAGGAGTGCGGCGATCATCGGGTGGCTCCCGAGCGCGGATCAAGAGGCGGATTCGGGGCTTCGGAGACGCTGGTTGCCGTGCTGCTGCCGTCAGAAACCGATGGCGCATTCGAGGTCTTGTCGGTGTCTATGCTGAGTGCGCTGGCTCGCCGGACGAGCCTCTGCACATCGCGCGCACGCACTTCAAGGTTAGATTCTGGGTTAGAGTCTAAGTTAAGGGCGCGATTTCGGCTTTGCTTTCCAAGGGTTAGGCCCCGTTTCGGTTCCTGATAGCACGAGCCTGCGGTTCCCGATGGCACGATAGGTCCGGTTCCCGATAGCACGATGCCGCCCACAGGCTTTCCACAGGAGCCGATCCGCGAAAGCGAGCAGAACCCGGCCGCCCATCTCCACTTCGAGGAAGAGCGTGTAGCCGGGCAGCGGCTGGCGGCGGATGATGTCGCGCAACTCGAAGGCAAAGCGCTTGTAGGGCGACAGGCTGCCGGATTTTTGGTGAAGGTGGCGGAAGTCGAAGCGCCAGCCATCGCGCTGGCGTCCGCCATGCTTGCGCACCAGCCGATAGAGCCAGCGATCCAGCCCGCCAGTGAGGTCGAAATAGGCGCGATCAATCGTCAGCACGAGCGCGTCATCGAGGACTGCCTGGTAGAACCAGTCGGGGACGATCAGTTCGATCCCCGCGGGTTTGCCATGGCGGTCGATGCGCTCCTGCCACTCATTTATCCATGAGAAGCGGTGACGCCGGCCTTCGGCGGGCTGACGAATCGTCGTCGAGACGGTGGTCGACTGCAGCCGGTCAAGCCCCGCCTTCAAGCGCTGATAGTCGCGCAGGCTCTTGCCCCGGCCCACGAACATGAGGATCTCATAGGGCGTGGCGGCCATCAACCGCGAGGTGCGAAGGCCGGCGTCGCGCGCCTCGACGATCTGGCTCGCGGCCCAGATCAGGATGTCGGCGTCCCAGATGGTCGCCATCCCATGATCGGGTACGGCTTCGACCCGGATCGTGACGTTGCCCGCGGCAAAATCGATCGGGGTGACGCGATGGGTCTTGGAAAGGGAGAAGAACGGGTAGGCCATGAGATCCTGCGCGTCTCGTGGGGCGAAGTCGCCAGGCAGCGCCCGGAACAGGTCGAGTTGCCCGCGCTCCGAAAGGGATTGGTTTCGCGAAACCATTTGAAATCCGCGCGCGGTCAGCGTGCGTATCGTCCGCCATGCGCCGGCGGCGTCGGTGTGTGACGCTTGGCCGGCATGACCGATCCACGCGGGTCGGATGTAGAGGTAACAGCGCCGCGTTCGGCCCAAGCCTGAAGATCGTCGACGGCATAGACGACACGGCCGCCGAGCTTGCGGTAGGAAGGACCAGTGCCATAGGTACGGTGCTTTTCGAGCGTGCGGGCGGACAGGCTGAGGAAATCCGCGGCTTCCTTGGTGCGCAGGAAGCGCGGCGGCAAAACGGCGATATCGGGTCGCATGGGTCGGACCTCCGTGGGGTTTTGGGCAGCCGCTGGCGTTCAGCGGTGGACGGCGACCACGGTTGCGGAGAATGGGCTTCGCAAGGGAGGGGAAGTTGAGGGAGGCTAAAATCCCACCCCCTCGTTCGGGGCGAGAACCGCTACGGTCGACGGCGATGACGCAGGATCTGCAAATAGCCGCCGCCGATCATGGCGGTCGCGCCTTCGACCAGGCCGATCACCGCGTCGCGCAACGCCGAGGTCTTCCAAGGATCGGCGGCGATGCGCTTTTGTCCATAGAACGCAACCGCAATGTCGCGGTAGCTCGCGCCGTTCGCACGGCCGTCAGCGGCCTGCATCATCAGACGAAACCGGCGGCGCTGCTGTGGGGTCATCCGCGTGTCCGAAGGTGTGGGGCGCCCCTGCAAGGAACGCCAGAAACGGGTAAGTGCTTCGATCCGTCCCAAGGTTTCACCACCAGGACCCCAATAATCAGCCAGACGGCGCTCTTGGCGTCCATTTAGACCCTCAACTGTCGGTTCCATTGATCACATAGCGCGACGCGAAGACGCTCACCAGCCACTGTGACTCCAGCGGAGACGCGTCCTGGGCGAACTGACGGGCGTTTGTGGATAGGGACTACTGTGGGAGCGTGGGTTCGAAAAGTGGAAATATTCGCGCGCAAAAGGCCGGCCGGCTTACCGGCCTGTCGCGCGGTCAGTCTCAACTGGTTGCCGGCTTGGATGTAGGCGGCTCACGGCGAGCGAGCAGCTTGTCGATCCGCCTTCCATCCATATCGAGGATCTCGAAGCGCCAGCCCTCGTAGTCAAAGTGCTCACCGGCTTCCGGCAAGTGCCCAAGGCGGGACAAGGCGAACCCAGCGATCGTGTGAAAATCCCCTTCGGCAGACCCCGATCGAAATCCTAGCCGAGCGAACGCATCGTGCGCCAGCATCATTCCGTCGATGAGCAAGGACCCGTCATCGCGCTCGATGACATCAGGGTCCTCATTGTCCAGGTCAGGAAGGTCGCCTGCGATGGCTTCGAGCAGATCGGTCTGGGTGACGATCCCCTCCAGAGCGCCATATTCGTCGATGACGATCGCCAGGCGCACCGGCGTCCGCTTGAACTGATCGAGTACACGGAAAATCGGCGTTGCCTCGTGAACGATCAAAGGTTCTCGGATGACCGCCATCGGGTCAAGCGTTTTGCCGTCGAGCACCTGGTCGAGAAGGTCCTTCTTCAGAATTATGCCAAGCGGTTCGTCTATCCCCCCACGGCCGACCAGAAGCTGCTCATGGCGACATTGCCGGATGGTGCGCAGAATCTCGTCAGGGATGTCGTCGGTATCGATCCAGTCGATATCGCGTCGCGGTGTCATGATGTCGGCAATGCGCCGATCGCCGATGTTGAAGACACGCTCGACCAGTTCCTGTTGCGTCTGATGAAGGAGCCCTGCCTCCTGGCTTGCCGCCACGAGCAGCTTCAGCTCTTCGGGCGAATGCAAGGACTCCTCGCCTGTGCCCGGACGCAGACCGCACAGACGCAGCACCAGATTGCCGAGACCGTTGAGAACAAGGATCGCCGGCCTGAGCAGGAACAGGAACAGACCGAGAGGGCGGACGACCCGAAGTGCCGTGCTCTCGCTTCGCTGGAGCGCCAGACTTTTCGGCGCTAGTTCACCCAGGACAATGTGTAGCGCGGTTATGATGATGAAGGCGATTGCGACGGCAATGGTGTGCGAAGCTGCCGTGGCCAGCGACCCCATCACTCCCAAGAGGAGTGGCTCGATCAGGTGAGCGAGTGCAGGCTCGCCGACCCAACCGAGCGCCAGCGATGAGATGGTGATGCCGAGCTGAGTTGCTGCAAGGTTCGCATCGAGATTCACCAAAGCCCGTTGAAGGAGGCTGGCGTTCGAGCGTCCAGCTGTAGCCAATTCGTCGACGCGGCTTCGTCTAACCGCGACCAGCGCAAATTCGGCGGCGACAAAGAAACCGTTGGCGCCTACGAGTAGGAGAACCAACAGAATTCCAAGAATGTCGCGTAGACTACCATCGTCCGCAGGCATGATATCCTCTTTATGAAACAGCCATTCTCATCTCTCAAGCGCGTATGCCGCCGTCGTGAAACCGCCGTTGGCCATCATTGCGGAGCGATCACCGCAGCTCCGCCTCTGACAATCAGGGGCAAGATAGCCAAATCCGCGCTGAGTATCCTACCCCCGCCAAAAATCCGCCGGCGCGAACCGGCGGGCCAGAAATCGGATAGAAAAAGAACCGGTCATGCCGGCCGAACTAAATGTGGCGTCTGGGTAGTCGAAGTCAATGGACCCGCCGCGTAGAGATCGCCTTTGATCCAGTGATTTAGCAATATCACCGCGATGCCGGCGAGGATCGCCAGCGCTATCATCCAAATGATCTTCTGACGGTCGCTCAATGTTCTAAACCCAAACCCGAACCACGCGTGCCGGCACTTAATGGCACGACGTCGTTAATTGCAATGTGATCCCTATGAGAATCGCTGTGGCCTTGGCGGTCGGTCAAACTTTCTCATTTCGACGAGATTTGCCAGACAGCCACGCCAGTAAGAATAAGGCCGGCGGTACCTTCGATAGTTCGCGATATCACATCGAACAGGCGCGGCCGACGGTCGAAGAAATGCACCAGCCGTTCCCGAAACAGGATCGACAGAACTGCCACGCAAGACAACGTCAGTGCCACGCCGGCCATCATGGTGATTGCAAAGAGTATGCCCGCGACCGGAACACCTCTTGAGATCGCGAAGGTCATCGCGAAGAGCGTCAATGGACATGGGATCAGGCCGGCCATGACGCCCACAACCTCGCCTTCATGCTGATGGTGATGACCGTGGCTGAGCGCCCGCCAAAGCATCCACAGACCAATTAACCCGAGCAGGCCACGACTGACATCCTCCAAAAGCGGCGCCCGGCCGACGCTGCCCAGCGCAATCGAGACCAATGGCAACGAGAGGGCTGCAATCACAACGGCGATCGTGACATGGGTGAAGGAGAGTGTCAGCGACACCAGTAGGCCGCGACGGATGCTGGCATCCGATCCGGCCAAATAGGTAGCCAGCACGGCTTTGCTGTGTCCGGGTGTCAAAGCATGCGCAGCTCCGAACAGGACACCCATCGGCAGGAAGGCAGTGAACGCCAGCCAGTCGCCCCCGGCTGACAGCAATTTGATCTGTTCGGCGAGCGCCAAGTATATCGTGCGTTGAAACTCGACCAGGGTTTGGAAAAACACGTTCTATCCGTTCCGCCGCTTCAACCGCACGTCAATTCAAGGCGTGTCGCGAATATCTTGCCGAGATCGGTTCCGGTCGGATCGCTGAAGAAGGCATCCGTCAATTTCGTCTGATTCTGTGCGATTGCGGTATTCGGATCGGGGCGGACGACGGCCCTCGTGCAATCTTTCGGTAGGCCAGCCACGGCGATCTTATCGTCATCGGTGAAATCGATCGCGGTGTAGAAGGTCGGATCGTAGACGCCGATGCTCACCTTGCCGGCGAGCGCCAACGTATCTTTCGGCTGCGTCTCGAATTGGATGACGAGTTGATTGTTCTCGTAGCTAGTGACCAGCCTCGCCGGCGGCGTCATCGCCACGTCCTTGCCTTCCACAGTGACCATTTGGAAATAATTATATTCTTCCAGTGAGGCATGGATGGTGAGGGCGGCGGCGTCGAGTTCTTCGGCGTCGAGAGAAAGGTCGGAATTCTTGTCGAACTCCATCAGCACCGTCGAGGAGAAGAGCTCGTCGAACCGCCAGAGATGCTTGAGCGACTTGACCGACTTGTCAGCGCCAACCGTTAGGTCCAAACGGGCTTCCGCGAAGACATGAGGATGAGCGCCGGCCGCGACGGTGGAGGCGAGCAGGAGCGCCACGCCAAAAATCGTGCTGGTCAGTCGCATTTGCGCTCGCTTTCTCGTCATTGCGCGCCAACCGAGTGATCTGGCAGCGCAAGCAGGCTAAATTGGGACGCGGCCCGCGAAGCCTTTTCAATCATCGACGATCGAACTTGCTATGATGGCGTTCGCTGTGCTCCGAACGGCTGGCGACGTCAAATGCACGAGCTGCTTGCGATTGCCCGCGATCAGTATGAACAGCCGGGAAACCTGCCTGCCCTTCCTCTCCTCGCCGATTTTTTCGGCGTCGGTGCGGTGGAAGAACCGTTTTTCAAACTCGGCGCGGTCGACATCGAAAAGCTTGAGCGAGCAGGTCTGGACGGACCTGCCGTCCATGGTAGCCCTGGTCACCGCGACCATCGTTCCGGCCGGAAGGTCGTCGCCGGTGACCTGCCATCCGCGGAACGCCTTCATGGCATCCACAGGAGCAAGTGCCGCGCCGTCGACGAGCGGCGTCCATCCGCGCGTCTTTGCCAATGTCGCGGTTCGCTCGAAGTCGGGGCCGTGCGCCAGGCATGTCGCGTGGAAGGCATCCAGCGCCCGGTCGACGCCATCGGCATGCGCAAGCGGTGATGCCAACCATGCGGCCGCAAGCGTCAAAGACAAGTAGGTCTTGGGCATTCGGTAGACTCGCGTATCGAAGCAGGCCGGGATAGCCAATCGGCAAGATAGCGCCGCGGCGGCTACGCACGCAATGCAGCGCGGCCCGCGACTACCGGCCCGCGCGTCTTCCTGGCGGCGGCGCGCCCGGTCCGGTCGCCGCGGCATGCCGCGCTCAGGCAGGCAGGATCTTGTCCGTGGTCGCGCGCACATAATCGAGGTTCATGGTCCCGACGGCGCCGGTATCGTCGACCCTGAAGCCTGTCTCGACCAGTAGAGTTCCGACCGCATTCATGTCGATATGCCCGTGCCGATGGAGCCTCGGCAATCTGGATTCGTGCAGCCGCCTTCCGAAGTCGATCAGCAGCAGTCGGCCTCCCGGCTTCAGAACCCGCTCCGCTTCACGGAAGAAGGTTGATCGGTCGGGTTTCGGCAGGTGATGCAGCATGAGCGTACCGATCACGATGTCGAATTGGCCATCCTCGAAGGGAAGTTCCTGGGCCGTCGCCTGGACGAAGGTAAGATCAACGCCGGCTCGCGTAGCCTTGACGCGCGCCCTCTCGACCATTTCGACCGATGCGTCGACGCCCGTGACGCGTCCGACCGCTCCGACCAACCGTCTCGCGGCTATGGCAAGCGTGCCCGTACCGCAGGCGACATCGAGCATCGCCTCGCCGGGCTGGAGCCTTGCCAGACGCAGCATGAATTCACGGAACCGGTCCTCGCGGCCCCAAGTCAGGACGCGCGCAAGCAGGTCATAGCCGACCGCCCTATGCAGGACGATGCCGATGCCCCTTTCGCCGGCGCCATGCGCGCCGGCAGTCCGCATGTGATGGAAGCCGCCCCAGAGTGCGAATGCCGCGACCGCAGCGAGGATGAGGCCGTGGACTGCAGCCGTCCAAGCACCGGCATTGAGATAGCCGTCCCCGAAATGAAGCATTAGCAGAAAACCGGCGACCAGCGACAGTTTGACGAGCACAGCAAGCATAATAACACCCTTTCGCGAATGCTGTCCGTTTCCAGCCCGATGACCAAATTGGTGCATTTCCTTTTGCCTCCTCGTCCGTTTCCGGAGTGCTCAAGGCATTCTTGAGCTTCTGGACTCGGCGTATCATACTGGACAGATTGTCCATTAGCGCTGTTGCTGGACAACGGACCGCTGAACGTCCCAAACCGCACGGTGGAAAGAGCAATGACCATTAAAATCGAGCGGCCCGACGACAGGGGTACGATCGACCGTCGTGTCGCGCGCACGCGCGCCATGCTGCAGGACGCGCTGATTGCTCTGATCCCAGAGTGCGGCTATGCGGCTCTCACCGTGGAAGACATCTGCCAGAAAGCTGATGTCGGCAGGTCGACCTTCTATACGCACTATGCCGGCAAGGACGAATTGCGCAGCGCGGCCCTTGAGGCGCATCTGCTGTCGCTGAGCAGGCGCGTGTCGGCAGACGAAAAGACAGGCAATCGCCTGTTCGAATTCAGCCTGCCGATGTTCGAGCACGCGCGGGCGTTCCGGTCGCTTCACAAAGCGCTACTTGCGAGCAGCGGCGACACGATCCACGATCAATTGCGTGAACGCATACGGCGCGCAGTGCGAACCGAACTGTCTGGCAAGCGGATCGGCGACGCGGGCGTGCCGCTGGAATTCGTCGTCCAGTTCATATCGGGAGCCTTTCTCTCGGTGCTTGCCTGGTGGATCGCCGAGGACTCCAGCCTATCGCCGGCCCAGGTCGACGACCTGTTCCAGCGGATGGCGGGTTCAGCTCTTCCGGGGCGGTCACCCTAGCAAGACCTTCCAAATCCAGATCTCGCGCCGGTTGAGGCTAACGTTCCTCGGGCGGCCGAATCTTGCGAAACGTCATGAGCAAAGGATTTCGTAGATGGTGTTCAAGCCACCGGCGACGAGAATTGGTCAGCCGAAACCGGAAACGGCAAGCAGGGGTCCGGCGACCGTCGGACTGACCGCCGAACCGCGTTCGGCCAGAGCCCCACTCGGACCGCCAATCTTCGTCGATTCAAAATCGCATGGCAACGAGTCGAGCTATTTCGGCCGGCGCTTGATCGGGGATGGCAAAGACCGAGCTGACGTTGATCTCACAAAGCGCATACGTGTCTTCACCTGACACAGTCCGTGGTCCGTAGAGAAAATCGGCATCCCAAATGATCGGCAGCGACCTGGCATCGACGCCTAGCACAGCCATCATTTGCGGCGTCCACCCGGTTTCCATATTGGTCCGCAGCGACTGAAACGGTTCGGCCGTGGCGGGATGCATTATCCGCGGCCCTGGTTGCGCAGCCTCGGAATCTGGCCCTTCAGGAGGTGGTGGGATTAGGGCCTTGATGAACTGGTGGCCAAAGCCGACCACCTTGTCGGCGCCCATGTAACAGCGGATCATCCCGTCGGGTAAACGCGGTTGGAATGGCTGATCCACGATGCAGCCATCGGGTGTCAAATACACCTCGCAGCGCGCCATGAAATCCGGCAGTGCGAGTTCTTCCGGCATACTGCCGCGTCGCGCGTGCAGCACCCGAACCGCCGGCTCTCCGCCAGGAAGCGAACCGATCAGCTCGACCTTCCATACTCCCTGGCCGCCATTGCCGCGGTTCTGCTTCAGCACCCGTGGACCGGCCGTCCGAAGCCGCTCCGGAAACGCCTCGCGAAAAGCCTCGGCGGAGCCGTAGAGGTAAGTATCGGTTCCCCATCCGAGATGCTTCGTACGGTGCAGAACTTCCTTCACGCCCATTTTCAGGATCACGTCTGGATGTGCACTCACCCAGGGGCCGCGTGCCGCCACGTCGCGCAGCAGCGGGTCGAGCACCGCACGGGTTTTTCCCTCGTGCAAGGGATCGACCCAGACCAGCACGCCGTCCGTCGCCAGGAGCTGGGTCCGAACCTCCTCGGCAAACTCTTCGTCATAAACGGCCGGTTCGGCGTGAACACCGATCGCAGCGAGTTCCTCGAACACGCGATGAAACCGGTTGTTCTGCGGTGTCGCCGTGCGACGCGCCTCCCGGTCACCGCGCCAGACCACAGCCACTCGCCTCGTGCCCATTATACCTCGCCTCCTACTTGCTCGCCCATCAGGCAGCCCCGATACGAAATAGACTGCGATGCTCGCATCCGAGCAGAAAGATCGCCCTAGACCGAGCCCGCCGCGACGCCGAAAAGCACGCCCAGGATCGAACATGCCGCTAGCACCGGGATCACGCCGACCTTGAAGCGGAATACCGCCAGCATCGCACCGAGGGTCAGTACGAGAGACGGAATGTTGAGGGAACCGAGGACTGGCACGTCGAGCCTCATGCCCAGCAAGCCGATCTCATGCAAATCGCGAAACAGGACATGAAGCGCGAACCACACCGCGAGGTTCAGGATCACTCCAACCACCGCTGCCGTGATGGTCGACAGTGCGGCTGACAGGGCCTTGTTGCTGCGCATCGTCTCTATGTACGGCGCGCCGAGAAATATCCACAGGAAGCACGGGACGAAGGTCACCCACGTCGTCAGAAGGCCGCCGAGCGTTCCAGCGACCAACGCGTTAAGAACCCCCGGCTCCCGGAATGCTCCCATGAAACCAACGAATTGAGTGACCATGATCAGCGGACCCGGCGTCGTTTCGGCCATGCCGAGGCCATCCAGCATTTCTCCAGGCTTCAGCCAGCCATAGTGCTCGACTCCTTGCTGGGCGACATAGGCAAGCACCGCATAGGCCCCGCCGAACGTCACCACCGCCATCTTGGAAAAGAAGATGGCGATGTCGGTGAAGACATTGCCTTGCCCAAGAAACAGCAACAAGAAAAGGACCGGAACGAACCATAGCAGCAGAAACACCGCCGCAATCTTCAGCGACCATTCGATGGATGGCCGGGCATGCGCCGGCATCCCTTCGCCAAGCGCCGAGTCGACATCATCGACCTGCTTGCCACCAAGCTTGCCATGTCCATTGCCTGGCTGGAATGCGGCCCAACCCATCTTGCCCCCGACGTAGCCGATCACGGCCGCAACCAGGATGACCAGCGGGAACGGTGCATGGAAGAAGAACAGGGCGATGAAGGCTGCCGCAGCGAGGCCGACCATCACATTGTTCCTGAGCGCCCTCCTGCCGATCCGCAGGACCGCTTCGAGCACGATGGCCAGAACCGCCGCCTTCAGGCCGAAGAAGAGCGCCTGGATAGCGCCAACGTTGCCGAAGATGGCGTAGATCCAGCTCAGGACCATGATGGCGACCGCGCCTGGCAGCACGAACAGGATTCCCGCGACGAGGCCGCCTTTGGTCTTGTGCATGAGCCAGCCAATATAGATGGCCAATTGCTGCGCCTCCGGACCTGGCAGCAGCGTGCAGTAGTTGAGCGCATGCAGGAATCTCGTCTCGCCGATCCAGCGCTTTTCCTCAACGACGATCCGATGCATCATGGCGATCTGGCCGGCCGGGCCGCCGAAGCTGAGCATTGCAACGCGAGCCCATACTCGCATGGCGTCCGCAAACGAAATGTCATGGTCGTGGGTTTCGGCCAGAGATGGCGGCGTCGTGACGGACTGCTCCAGATTGGCCATAGTTTGAGTCCCTGCGGTCATCCGCGTTTCTTGCGGAAATACTGATAGAGGTTGTCGAAGACAGGAGCGCCCTGCGCGATCCGCTGTTCGTCGCTCTCGTTCGCCATGGCGATGCCTGCAATCAGACTGGCAATCCCAGTCGCCTCCTCGCGACCGAACTTGTTGTCCTTGAGGTCGATGTCATGGACGATCTCGGCGATGGCCTGGAGTGCCGGATCATTGATGCCGGCGCGGGTAAGCAGAACTTCGAAGCTGCAGCGATCGCCCTCATGGGTGATTTCGCCTTCGAACATGTCGAAGCGCAATTCCCCCTCCTTTGGCACGTATCCCTTGCCCGCTACGAAGCGGATGATCGCGTCAGCATCGATGAACCGGCGGATCAGCCAACTGCAGGCGATGCGGTCGACATGCACGTCCCGGCGCGTGACCCAGATTCGGCCCTTGAGCTCGCTCGGCTCGGCGGCCTTCTTCGGTTCCTTGGTCATGGCCTTGTCCTCTGTAAGCTGTGTTTCAAGTTCGGCGATCAGTCCCTCGATCGTGAGGCGACCGCTGGCACCAAAAAAGTCGATCATCACCACTTCAGTGAGCCGCTTGCGCAAGCGACCAAGTTGCGGACGCGCTTCTGCGTGTTTTTCCGATGTCGCGTCGGCCCCAATCGCTGCAGCCAGCTCGCGCGCTTCCCCAGCGATCTCCGCATAGTCGGCATCACGGGCCGCGTCGAACATCGCCCGCACCTGCGCGTCCGACAGACCGTCGACAAGGCGCGCCTCGCAAATCATGGCCTCGCCGCCGCCGGCGACGATCTCCTTCAGAAGCCATTCGAAATCCTCCTGCATCTCGGCATTGGCCGGCAGGGCGTAAACGGTGCTTTTGACTGCGACCGCGCCGATGCCTTGCAACCGTCGCCAGATCTTCACCCGGAAATAGGCGGGCTTGCTTGGCAGCTGATAAATCAGGAGCAGCCAGCGCTGCTCCTGCGATTGCCCCTCACTCATAAGTGAACCGTATCATGGACTGAATTAGATGCAACACTTGTATCAGCTCATGCGCAAACCATATGCGGGCGAAGCTCATCGTCGGTTGTCGAAGCGCCCCAGCGCACTTCCGGGCGAAGAAAGAAAGCTCATGTGGCGCCCCTCGAACGTCGTCCGGCAGGAATGGAGGCCCCGGAAGTAATGGCGACGGCACCTTCGTGTACACAGTCACGGACAATCGCATCACACGCCTCGCCATCAAGGCTGGTGTCACCGACAACGGTCGCGTCGAGGTGACCGCGGGCCTTTCGGAAGCGACATCGGTGGTGGCAACCACCCAAGGCGTGCCGCCCCTGAGGACTGCGGTTCAGCCGCAGATGGTTCGCTCCTCGTCCTTGGTGGAATACCCGGCGCAGCTGGGATCGATTCCCTCTCGCTCATAAGTGACCCGTATCAAACGCCTGAGCAAGATGCAACACTTGTATCATTTCTCGTTTGGGCATAACGTGCGCCTGCTCACGGATGGGCCGTGCCGCCGAGCGAGGAAATCCAATGCCGCACCAGATCATGCCGCTGCCGTTCAAGCCGCCCAGGCTCGTCGGACTGTCCGAACGCCTGCTGGCCAGCCATTATGAAAACAATTACGGCGGTGCGGTTCGCCGCCTCAACGCTATCGAACAGCGGCTCGATGAACTCGACTGGGGCGCAGCACCCGTCTTCGACATCAACGGGTTGAAGCGCGAAGAGCTGGTCGCGGCAAATTCGGCGATCCTGCACGAGATCTATTTCGATGGGCTCGGTGGTTCCGGCGATGCCGGAGGCGATCTTGCCGCAGCACTGGAGCGCGACTTCGGCAGCGTGGCGGCATGGCGCGCCAAGTTCATGGCTTGTGCTAAGGCGCAGGCCGGAGGCTCGGGATGGACGCTGCTGACCTGGTCGGAGCGCCGCGATCGGCTGACGATTCAATGGGCGGCGGATCACACCAATTGTCTCGCCGGCGGCATGCCGATCCTCGCGCTCGACATGTACGAACATGCCTACCACCTCGATTTTGGCGCCAAGGCTGGCGCCTATGTCGACGCGTTCATGAAGAACATCCATTGGGAGCGGGTTGCCGCCCGCCACCGGCGGGCTGTCGCGCAGCGCGATCCTTCAACAGGACCTGCATCGGACAATAAGGTTCCAACTGTTGCGCCAGAGGAACTGCGGGCCCGACTCGACCAGGGCGAAGATCTGGTCGTGCTCGACGTCTGCCTGGCCGACGATCTGGCAAAACGCAGCGATATGCTGCCGGGCGCCAAGCTCCGCGCTCCCGAGACCATTGCCGATTGGGCCGATGAACTGCCGAGGGACAGGCCTGTCATCGTCTATTGCGTGTACGGCTTCCAGGTCAGCGGCGACGCAGTCGCCGAACTGCGTCGCCGCGGCGTCGATGCAACGGCGCTCTCAGGCGGCATCGCCGCCTGGCACGCCATCGGCGCGCCAACCGTCCCTCTGGTGATGAGCGAAGAAAGGATTGCGTCATGAAATGGGTTACCCGTGAACGCCCGGTCATCGACCGCATCGCCTGCCCCTGGCTGATTGCACGCTTCATCGACAAGGAACCTGATTTCCTGTTCGCGGCACCTGATCAGGTGATCCGTGTTGCCCAGGAAGCGGGCGCGACACCCTACGACGTGCCCGGCGTCGAATTCACCCATGTCGGCGACGGTTGCAGCTTCGACACCTTCGTCTCGAAATTCGGCCTCGATCGCGACCCGGCGATCGTGACCATTGCCGCGATCGTGCGCGGCGCCGACACGGATCGGCACGATCTCACGCCACAGTCTGCAGGACTGCTCGCGATCTCCATGGGGCTGCGGGACGTGACGCCCGACGACCACGAGATCCTGAAGCACGGCTTCGTCATTTACGATGCGCTTTATGCCTGGGCCTCACGACGCAAGGCGGAGACCCATAGCTGGCCACCCGTCACGAAGCCGGCGGCGGCCTGAAGTAGCGGGCAACGAGGGCAGATCAAGTCGGCACTCAAATCACCGGCCGCCGCTCGCCGTCGGCAAGGTGGCAGGCCGCGACCCCGCCATGCGGCACCGAGCGCAACATCGGCTCCTCGGTCCGGCAGACATCGATCGCCACAGGACAGCGGGTGTTGAAGCGGCATCCCGGTGGCGGCGCGCTGGGGCTTGGAGGGTCGCCCGCGAGGATGATTCGGCGACGGCCGGCCTCGATACGAGGATCCGGCGAAGGAACCGCCGAAAGCAGTGCCTGGCTGTAGGGATGGGCCGGCTCGCGAAACAGCGGCCGCGTCACGCCGGCTTCCGCGATGCGGCCAAGATACATCACCGTCACGTTTGAGCAGACCTCGCGCACGATCGCCAGGTCATGCGCAACGATGACGATGGTAAGGCCAAGCTGTTTCTGCAATGATGTGAACAGGTTGACGATCTGCGCCCGGATTGAAACGTCAAGCGCGCTGAGCGGTTCGTCGCAAACCAGGATCGATGGCTTCAGCGCAAGCGCGCGAGCGATCGAAACGCGCTGGCGCTGGCCGCCGGAAAGCGAACGCGGCAGGCGGTCGAGCACGGTCGCTGGCAGCGCCACCAGATCCAGCAGCTCGCCGATACGGCGCCGGCGCTCGGCCGGAGATCCGAGGCGATGGATCTGCAGCGGCTCTTCCAGCGTCTGGTAGACGGTCTGGCGACGGCTCATCGAGCCCAGCGGATCCTGGAAGACGAACTGGACCTCGCGGCTGAACGATTTGCGGTCCGACTTCAGCCACTGGGCGCGATCCCGCCCCGAGATCAGCACCGTACCCTCAGTCTCCTTCTGCAGGCCGACGACGCTGCGAGCCAGCGTGGTCTTGCCACAACCGGATTCGCCAACGATGCCATGGAAGGCACCACGCGGAATGGTCAGGTCGATGCCGTCGACCGCCCGCACGGCGCCTGTGCCGGAGCGGTTGGCGAAATGGACCTTCAGGCCCTTGACCTCAATCGCCGCAATGTCAGCCATGGATTGCTATCCCTTCCCGCCTCAGCACCACCGGGCATCCCACCTTGTGCGGCGTCCCGCCCGTCGAGATCGTCTGGAGCGGCGGCCGATGCACGCGGCATTCGGGCTCAACCAGTTCGCAGCGGGCAGCGAAACGGCAGCCCGGCTCCAGCCTGATCTGGTTCGGCGGCAAACCTGGTATTTCCTTGGTCGCGGCGCGTTCGTCGGCGCGGAAATCCGGTACAGAGGCAAGCAGCCCGCGTGTATAGGGATGCGTCGGCCGCGTCAGCACATCCATCGCGATCCCCTCCTCCGCCACCTGCCCGGCATAGAGCACCATGACCCGGTCCGCGACCGAGGCGACGACGCCGATGTCATGCGTGATCAGCACGACCGCGATGCCTTCCTCGCGCTGGATCTGGCGGATGAGCTCCAGGATCTGCGCCTGCACCGTGGCGTCGAGCGCAGTGGTCGGCTCGTCGGCGATCAGCACGCGCGGCCGGCTTGCCAGGGCCAGTGCGATCATGGCGCGCTGCAGCATGCCGCCAGACATTTCATGCGGATAGCGATCGTAGCGGTCTTCCGGGTCAGGGATGCCGGTGCGGGCGAGCAGCGAGACCGCTTCCTTGCGGGCATCCGCATGCGAGAGATTGGCAAAGCGGCGCGCCTGGCGCGCCAGTTGCGGTCCGATCTTCAGCATCGGGTTCAGCGCGCTCATCGGGTCCTGGAAAATGACGCCGAAATAGCGGCCGCGAAGGTCAGACAAGCGCCTGGACTCCATTCCGACCAGTTCGCTCGCTTCGGCTCGCGCCGATCCCTTGATATCGACGGTGACGCCCTCGGGCAGCAGCCCGAGCGGCCCAAGCGTCATGACGGTCTTGCCCGAACCGCTCTCGCCGACGACGGCGACTGTCTCGCCGGGACGGACGTTGAACGACACCCCATCGACCGCGCGCACGGAAACGGTCGTGGCGTAGAGATCAATGACCATGTTTTCTATGGAGTAGATCGGCTCGTCGCTCATGGCGCGGCTGTTCCCGTTTCGACGGCGTTCCGCTCCGCTTCCTCAAGGGCGCGCGCCTTGCGACGCTTGCGCAGCAAACCGCCGCGCACCGGCCTCGGCACCTTTTGCAACGCGAAGGTCTCGCCCAGCAGATTGAAGCTGACCACCACCAAAGTGAGCGCAAGGCCCGGAAGGACGACCAGCCTTGGGTATTCCTCGATGTAGCTCATGCCGTCGACCAGCATCTGGCCCCATTCCGGCGCCGGCGGCGCGACGCCCAGGCCGAGGAAGCTCAGCGTCGCGATGGCCAGGACAAGGGCGCCGGCATCGGCGCTGGCATAGACCACGACGAGGGCCAGGACATGCGGCAGGATATGGCGCACAAAGATCCACAGATGGCTGGCGCCCATCACCCTTGCCGCTTCGATATAGGGCTGTTGCAATTCGGCGGTGACCACGGCGCGGCTCATGCGGGCATAGTTCGCCCACCACGCCAGCGTCAGCGCCGTGATCATCGACCAGTAGCCGGTGCCGAGAATGCCGATCAGCGCCAGCGCGATCACCAGGCTTGGCAGCGCCAGCGCGATGTCGATGAGGCTGATCAACACAAGCTCGACGCGCCCGCCGACATAACCGGCAAACGAACCGATGCTGACGCCGATGGCAAGTGCAGCCACCAGCACGATCACCATCGCCACCAGCGATATGCGGGCGCCGCCGATGATGCGGCTCAGAATATCGCGGCCGAGATAGTCGGTGCCCAGCCAGTGAGCCCAGCTCGGTCCCGCAAGCGTGAGGTCGTAGTCTTGCGCGCCGGGATCGTAAGGCATGATCGAGGGACCGAGCACACCGACCGCGACAAAGAAGACGACTGGCAGCAGCACCAGCCAGGGCCAGTCCTTCATGCTCCTGAACAAGGACATGTTCATCGGATCAAGCTCCTCTCGCCCTACGCATGCGCGGGTCGACAAACATGCAGATCACGTCAACCATCAGGTTGACGACAACGAAGAACACCACGAACAGCAACAGAACCGACTGCATGCCGACGAAGTCGCGGAAGCGGATTGCATCGATAAAGAAGGCGCCGACGCCGCGCAGCGCAAACACCGTTTCAACCACGATCGAACCGATGATCATCAGCGTGAACTGGGCGCCGAAGGTGGTCAGGAACGGGATGGCGATGTTGGGCAGAGCCTCGCGCATCAGCACCTGTGTCCTCGTGTAGCCCTTCGCGAAGCCCGTCGTGGCGAAGGGTCGCGACATGGCCTCCTGGAGGTTGACGCGGACGACGCGGCTCAGCACCGATGCCGGAAACAGGGCGATTGTCACCCACGGCAAGAGCCACGAGGTGAAGCCGCTGACGCCGAAGGTGGGCAGCCAGCCCAGCATCACCGAAAAGACGATGACCAGCAGCGCCGCCACGAAGAAGTTCGGCGTCGAGGCGCCGACCAGCGAGAAGGCGTGGAGGAACCGGTCCAACGCGCCACCATTGCTGACCGCACCGGCAACGCCGAGCGCCAGCGACAGGAAAAAGGCGAGAATGCCGCCGCCCGCAAGCAGCGCCGCTGTCATCGGGATTCTGGCGGCGAATTCCTGCGCGATCGGTTTGCCGGTGCGCAGCGAGACGCCGAGATCGCCGGTGATGGCGCTGAAAAGCCATCGGCCGTAGCGGACCGGCAGCGGATCATAGAGCCCGAGGTCCTCGCCGATCTTCTTGATCATTTCGGCATCCGCGCCCGGGCCTGCCGCACGCTCGGCCATGAGCGCGGCGACGTTGCCCGGCGCCGCGGCAACCAGGGTAAAGGTCAATGCCGATGCCGCCACGACAAGCAGACAGGCAAGCAACATCCTTCGCAGAATCGTGCGTCTCATCGGAACTCCCCCAGGAGGTTCGAGGCGTTCAGGCCTTCAGCGTGATCGCCTTGAACGGCAGGTCGTAGTCCGTCGCGGGAAGCGCGAAGTTCTCGACGCGAGGATTGTGCGCCCACAGCCGCTGGCTGACAACGAGCGGGCAGATCGCCCGGTTGTCGTGCAGCCAGTCGTAGAGCGCCTGCATCTTGGCTTCGCGTTCGTCGCCGCTCGCTTCGAGCGCGGCCTTGACCACGCCATCAAGCTCCGGGGAAACATAGATCTTGCCGTCCGGCCCGCTGTCGGCGGTGGATACGAACGCGTTGCCGAGCGTGCCGTGCGGATCATAGGGCGCGCCATAGGTGGTGAAGAAGGCAAGATCATATTCGAACGCCGGGCGACGGTCGTGCATGGTGGCGTTGTCGACTGACGAGACCTGAACCTGGAAGCCGACCTCGGACAGCTGACCCTGGATCATCTCGGCGATGCGGCGCGAACCCGGCAGCGATTCCTCCGATACGAGGAAATCGATCGCCAGCGGCGCGCCTTCCTTGCTCCAGGCGCCTCCGCTTTCGCTCCAACCGCCATCGGCAAGGATTTTCCTGGCCGCGGCGACGTCGCGTACCGGCACGTTATGCCGCTTGCCCGAGGAAGGCACGTTGGCCGGAAAGAGATCCGCCGCCGGATCTGCGTAGCCTTCGAACAACACCTTGGCGATCGCGGCGCGGTCGACCGAGACATAGATGGCCTCGCGCACGGCCTTGTCGGCCATCATCTTGGCCTTCGGCGAATAACCGAGCAGCATGGTTGCGGTGCCGGCCTCGGCCACCACTTTCATGCCGTCCTTTTCAAGCGCGCGGGCGCGGCGCGGCGACAGCGTCGCCACCCAGTCGCCGCCGATCACGTCGAGGTCGCCGGAACGCAGCGCGTTGGCGCGGGCGAGTTCGTCGGGAACCACCTTCAGTTCCATGCGAGCAAACAGTGGCTTCTCGCCCCAGTATTTGTCGTTGCGCACCAGCACGGTGCCGGAGGAATCGTAGCTTTCGACGATCCACGGTCCGGTGCCGACCGGAGCGGTCTGCTTGCCGCCGGCGTCGACCGCCTTCGGCGACAGGAAGCGCACCGGACGCACTATGGTGAGCTCCAGCAAGGCGGGGCACCGGACGCTTTAGCTTGATCGTCAACTTGCTGGGTCCATCGGTGACGATGCTGTCGAATGCGTCGGACACACCGATCCATGAGAAATCCGCGACGCCCAGCCAGCGTTTGAGATTCCATTCGGCGGCGGTCGAATCGAAGGGCGTGCCGTCACTGAAGGCAACACCTTCGCGCAGGTCGAAGGCGATCGAAAGCTGGTCGTCGGCGACAGCCCACTTGGTGGCGAGCCCGGGCTCGAGCGCGCCGTCCTGGCCATAGTGTATGAGGGCGTCGAACACGACCGTGTAGGAACTCAGGGTGGAGACGTTTTGCAGCAGGTCGAGATCGCCGGTTTCGGCGGCAATGGCGACCTTCAACGTTTCATGCCCCTCCGAGTACGCGGCGCGCGGAAACGCGGCAATGAAGGCCAGGCCGGCTGTGGAGGCCAGGAAATTGCGGCGGTCGAGAGTCATCATGTTAGTTCCCCTTTTTGTTTGATTGGCAACGATCATGTGCACGCTTGCTAATTTGTATAGACATAAGACATAAAGTCGGAAAACCGTTTGAGAGTTTTACCCCAGCGACCCACTTGGTCGCGGTTGCGGCCTACAGCCAGTTCAGCACCGCCGCCGAGAGCGCGAGATAGCGGCCGGCTTTCGCCATCGTGACGATCGCAACGAAGCTCCAGAGCGGCTCGCGCAGAACACCGGCCATCATCGTCAGCGGATCGCCGATGACGGGAACCCAGCTCAGCAACAGGCTCCATCGTCCGTAACGGCGGTAGCGCCCCGCGGCGCGATCGAGCGCAGTGGGCTTGACCGGAAACCATCTGCGGTCGCGAAAGCGGTCGATGCAGCGGCCGAGCAGCCAGTTGACAACCGAACCAAGCACGTTGCCGATCGTCGCGACCAGGATCAGCGCCGCCGGTGACTGGCTTCCGGCCAGCAGCAGGCCGGCCAGCACCGCCTCTGACTGCAGCGGCAGAATTGTCGCTGCGGCGAACGCGGTGAGGAACAGCGCGCCGAAGGCACCAACATCTCCCAGCATTGGGGCCGCTCAGCTCGCTTTCGGCCATTTTGGGTGCCTATCGTTAACGACATAACCATGCGCATGCTCGAAGCCTGCTTCGGTCGAGACGGCGTCCTCGAGGTGCGAATGCCCGTCAGACAGATCGTCATGGGCGTGGCTGAGAACGTCGGGATCGTGACGCGGCCACAACCACATCGCGGCAAAGAGTGCCGCGGCGCCAATGACGCCAAGCAGGATAAAGGTGAAGGGCAGGCCCATCGCCGCGCCGACGAGTCCGGCGATCGGATAGGTGATGAGCCAGCAGGCGTGCGAAAGCGCGAATTGCGCGGCAAACAATGCCGGCCGGTCGACGGGATCGGCCGAGCGCTTGATCAGCCGCCCAGACGGGGTCTGCGCCAGCGAATAGCCCAGCCCGAGCACGAACCAGAGCGGCAAGAGCAGCTGATAGCTGATGGCGAACGGCCCTGCGAACACGCCGGCAACCAGCAGGCCGGCGCCTGACAACATCGCAACCAGATCCGGGATGCTGTCCAGCAGCCGCGGCAGGACCAGCGCCGCGATCATCGAGCCGCCACCGAAGGTGGCAAGGGCAAGTGCCGTGTCGCTCTGGGAAAGGCCGAATTTTGCCTGAACCAGCACGACCGTGTTGACGATCACCATGGCACTGGCGGCGGCGACAGCGAGGTTGAGCGCCAGCAGGCCGCGCAATCTCGGCGTCGCCAGATAGATACGGATGCCGCGTGTGGTGCGCTCGTAAACGCCGCGCGGCTCAGAGGGTTTCGGGCTCGGCAGAACCACCGACACCACCAGCGCGGCCGACGCCAGGAAGCCGATGACCGTGCCTGCGAACAGGCTATGGAAGCTGATGACGGAAAGCAGTGCCGCCGCCAGTATCGGACTGACCACGCTCTCCAGATCGTAGGCAAGCCGCGACAGCGACAGCGCCCGCGTGTAGTCCTTTTCCTTGGGCAGCACGTCAGGGATCGATGCCTGGAAGGTTGGGGTGAAGCCGGCCGAGGCCGCCTGCAGGATGAAAATCAGGACATAGACCTGCCAGACCTCGGTGACGAAGGGCAGGAAGACGGCGACCGCTGCCCGCACGAGGTCGAGCGAAACAAGCATGGTGCGGCGCGGCAGGCGCTCGGCGAAGGCCGCCGCCACGGGCGCCACGCCGACATAGGCGATCATCTTGATGGCGAGCGCGGTGCCGAGCACGGCGCCCGCATTGGCGCCGGCAAGATCGTAAGCCAGCAGCCCCAGCGCCACTGTGGCAAGGCCGGTGCCGATGAGCGCGATGACCTGCGCCAGGAACAGGTGCCGATAGGTGCGGTCGGCAAGGACTTCCAGCATGATGTCTGTCTTCTCGGAATGCGTGGGCGGCGTAAGGTGCCGCGCCAGTCGTGAGATCAGTGATGGTGGCCTTCCGGCTCGACCATCTTGAATGGCAGGATCTGTTCCCTGTCCTTCACGGTCAGGATCAGCTTTGCCTCGAACTCGTGCGGCTCGGCCGGGGCAACACTGCTTTCGAGGCGGTGGTGATCGCCCGCGACAGGTCCCAGAGGCAGTGTCTCGGGTCCCTCGTGCCGTTCGATGATCACTGTCGCCTCGAGATCGTCGGCGTGGCTGTCGATGGTGAGGCGCATGCGCTCGCCGGCGGGCGTGTCGACGATTTCCAGCGTCCCCGACGCCAGATCGCAAGCGACCTTGAACGGATCGGGCGCGTGGTGAGCGTGTCCGGAACCTGCCACCACGGGTCCGCCTTCGCCCTCCAGGCGGATATTTGCCTCCGAAAGCGCCGGCAGGTGATCGAACAGTTCCCCTCTCAGCGCTTCGGTTATGCCGAGCACGTCCTTCGCCGTCGCGCTGTCGGCCACCTTGATGGCGACATCGGCATGCAGGCGATGGCCGATCCAGCGCGCCTGGGCCTGGGCGACCTGCTCGATGCCCCGCACATGCTCGGCCGCATGATGGATTTCCTCGACAATGCCGGGCTCTACGCCGTCCAGCATGCGCGTCAGAACCGCCTTCGATGACTGCCAGACGATGGCGAAGATCGCGATCGTGATCAGAAGGCCGATGATCGGGTCGGCGAGCGGAAAGCCGAGCCAAACGCCGATTGCCCCAAGCACCACCGCGAGACTGGTGAAGCCGTCGGTACGGGCATGGTAGCCGTCAGCGATCAATGCGGCGCTGTTGATCTCGCGGCCCACGCGGATGCGGAACACGGCGACCGCCTCGTTGCCAAGGAAGCCGATCAGGCCGGCGATCGCGACCCAGCCGAGAAACGCGATGGGTTTCGGATGGATCAGCCTGTCGATCGCTTCGTAGCCGGCGACAATGGCGCTGAAAAGAATGATGAGAACGATTATGATCCCGGCCAGGTCTTCAACCCGGCCCAAGCCGTAGGTGAACGTCTTGCTCGGCTTGCGGCGGGCCAGCACGAATGCGACCCACAACGGAATAGCTGTGACCGCGTCGCCGACATTGTGGATTGTATCGGCCAGCAGCGCCACACTGCCTGAGAGGAACACGACCACCAGCTGAAGCACCGCAGTGATGGCCAACAAGACGAACGACCATTTGATTGCCCAGATGCCACGTGTCGTAGTCGCGATCGTCGGATCGATGACGCCGTGCGTGTGGCCATGGCCACCCTCGCCATGGTCATGGCCGTGCCCGCCCAAACCCTGTGACATCGGGCCGAAGCCGAACCAATCGCGTATCTTGTCCATGACGACGTCTCTCACAGGTACTTGGTGATATCTTTGAACTCGTCGATCGAGCGGCGCTGCTCGAGCGCCAGCGGTCCGACGACGTCCTCAAGGCAGTGGTTGAGGTGGTCTTGGATCAGCGTCTTCTTCGCCTGGGCGATGGCCTTCTCCACGGCATGAAGTTGCTGGGCGATGTCGAGGCACGGTCGGCCGGCCTCGATCATCTCCACGATCCCGCGCAGATGGCCGTCGGCGCGCTTCAGCCGCTTGATGATGGCAGGATGGGTTTCGTGGACGTGGGGACGCTCATTCATGCCTTGATGCTATCCCCCCAGAGAGGATATTCCAAGCCTCAAAGTGGCCTCGATTCTGGTGCACGCAACCATTCGTTAGGATTTTAGAGAATAATCGTTAAGCATGCCGAATTGGATCCATAGCGCAGCCTTTCGCCTCGTCATCGCTTTCGCGATGACGCTCGGCGTGCTGCTGTCCCCAATGGGTAGTTCGGCCTCGCATAATCCGACTGCGCTCGCTGCCGCCGAGGCAGCGCGTCACGCAGAGCTGGCAGCACAGATCGAAAAGCACGGCCACAGCCATGACGATGGCGAAGCCGATGAGCAGAGCTTTGGTCATACCCACGGCCACAATCCGGCCGACCACACCCATGAGACGGCGAGCACGCTTCCGGGCTTCGCGCAGCCATCACCGCCTATAGGCCGGAGCTGGCTGGTTTACCCGCCTTCGTTTGCCGATCTCGAAATCCGTTTCCGGCTTGAGCGCCCTCCCAGGCAGATCGTCATCGTATGATCGCGGCCGCAAGCGCGGCCATCCTCAACGACGACGATTGGAATTCTCATGCAAGGATCCTTCTACGAGGGTCCGCCACGCACGCCTTGCGCGCGCTGGCGGTTGGCCCTTCCTATGCTTATTGCTCTCCTGACCCTCCCACTTCTTGCCGGGGCTGCTTTCGCCCATGCCGTGGCAGAAGGCGACAAGGGCTATATCCAGGAAATCACGGGCATCAATCTGCTGCCCTTCATCTATCTCGGCGCCAAGCACATGGTGACGGGATACGACCACATCCTGTTCCTGTTCGGCGTGATCTTCTTCCTTTACCGGATGAAGCACATCGGCATCTATGTGAGCCTTTTCGCGCTCGGCCATTCCACGACGATGCTGCTCGGCGTCTATTTCAACGTTGGCATCAACAGCTACATCATCGACGCGATCATCGGCCTGTCGGTCGTCTACAAGGCGCTCGACAATATGGGTGCCTTTCAGAGGTGGCTCGGCTTCCAGCCGAACACCAAAATCGCGACGCTGATCTTCGGCTTTTTCCACGGCTTCGGCCTGTCGACGAAGATCATCGAATACAACATCTCGCCCGACGGGCTCGTGCCCAACCTACTTGCCTTCAACGTCGGCGTTGAGGTCGGTCAGCTTCTGGCGCTCGCTGCTATCCTTATCGTCATGGGCTACTGGCGCCGGACCGACAGTTTCTGGCGCCACGCATACACCGCCAACACCATCATGATGACCGCCGGGTTTGTCCTGATCGGCTATCAGCTCACCGGCTGGGTCGTCTCCTGAACCTCCAAGTAAAGATCAAAAAAGGAATTCTCCCATGTACAACACAGACATCCCGACCCGCGCTGAACTGCCGACATCCATGCAGCTCCTCCGATCTACCCTCATCGCCATTGTCGCGGCAGCGGCCATCCTGGTGACCATCGTACTGCCGGCCGAATACGCCATCGATCCCACCGGCATTGGGCGAGCGCTCGAGCTCACCGAGATGGGCGAGATCAAGACACAACTCGCCGAAGAGGCCGAGCAAGACCGCCGTCGCGAATTGCAAAACGGCACGCCGACCGCAGTGCCAGGCCAAGATCAGCAGTCGAGTCTTCTGGAGCGCGTCTTCGCTGAACTGGTGATTGGTTCCGCCTCTGCCCAGGAACTGCGGACGGACGAAATGTCGGTCACCCTCAAGCCCGGCGAAGGAGCTGAGATCAAGCTCGTCATGGCCAAGGGCGCAAAGGCAAACTACTCTTGGACAGCCAATGGCGCGGCGGTGAACTTCGACACGCATGGTGACGGCGGCGGCGAAAACATCTCATACGAGAAGGGACGCGGGGCTGCAGAGGACGAGGGCGTACTTGAGGCAGCCTTTGACGGCAATCACGGTTGGTTCTGGCGCAACCGCACCGGTGCCGACGTCACCGTGACGCTGAAGACGAATGGCGCGTACACCGACATCAAACGCTTGATGTGATCGATACGGCACGTCTTATCCGGCGCCGTTTGGCGCCGGGGGAGATCAAGCAGGTGAAATAGCCAATTCGGACCAACACAGTTTGATAATATCCAACCTGTGTTGGTCCCCTTCGGACGTCGTTGGCGTTAGAATCAGCTCGCAATGATGTAACAGGAGAGTCGCGCTAGCTTCCCCAAAGCGTAATCACGCCGCATTGGCAGCGAGCGCGATCAAAACCCCTTGCGGCAAAGGGCTTCAAGATCCGTCTTTGTCATTTTCTCGATGCCGAGCGCAGGAAGAATGTCATTATCTCCCTTGAGGTCGCGGCCATAAGCCGCCGACAAGATGGAAATTCCGGATTCATGGAGTGTCGCCGGATTTCCGCTGATCTTCCCCAGAACGGCGGTCGGTAGCAGGCCGAACGGAACATCCTCGAGAATATAGCGGCTCTCGATGGTTGTCGGGCCAAACCCGCCGCGACCTTGACGATCCATCTCCTGGTTCATTTCCGAAACAGTGCTCATGGGTACGTGGAACGATAATGAAAAATGTTCCTGGACCGTACGAACCGCGATGCCGAAATGGGCAGCGATGGCCAACCGTTCGGCATCCAGAGCCTCGATCAAGCGACCAACGGCAGGTGTGACATTTCCCCCTTGGCTCCACTGCTCGGCCTTTTCCATGCGTGTGAGATTGAGAAGGGCAATTCCCAGATGGTTCTGCGGATTGAGGTTGCTGAGCGCAATCGCCAGCAGACCATCCCGCTTGACGAAACGATCGCCGAACAAGGCCGTGCAAAGCTCGTACCCTTGGTCGAGCGCATCGAAAGGCAGCGTCGCAACATCAAGCTTCCGGCGAATGGAAGTGACATTGACTTCGCTTGATCCGAGCTGGCGGCCAGTCAGTAGCGTTGTGCCCCAAACGACGATCGGCAACCTGATCTTGCGCTCGGCCAACCGCTTCCAGAGATACAGAGCCCCGAACGAACTATGCGAACTGATGATGACCGGAATTCCATCTGCCAGATGAGGGACGGCGGCGTCCATCACCATCTTGTGGCCGTAAGCCGGAAGCGCGATCACCACCACGTCCGCGTGGTCGATAGCATCTCTACAATCCTTGGCAATGCGCACCGGCACCGTCGCCTCGATATCCCCCGTCGCCTTCAACAATTCGCCAGTAGCCAACGTTCTGGTGCGGCGTCCCGACGGTGACCAAAGCGTTGGCGAGTGTCCCGATTGTGCCAAATAGGCCGCAAGGCCATAGGCAATTGCTCCGGCGCCCAGAATACTCACGCGCATAACATTCCTCCTGTTGCAGGCTTTATGGTTCGAGAATCCTTGCAGTCCCGGCCTACAAGTTTTTCATCACGAGGTTTCGAATTGCATGCACGTCGGGTGCCCCCCAGCGTTTCGATCAAGGGCTCCGGCTCTGAGCCGGCAAGCGCCGCTGCGAACATTAGTTTCCGCTTGACATATATCAAAAATGAATGAGACGATGTCAATCATACGGATTTCACATGTAGGGAGAATATGGAAACTCGGGACCTTCAGACCTTCCTTGCGGTTGCTGCCAGCGGCAGCATTACCAAGGCGGCTGACATGCTCGGGCGTTCCCAACCTGCGGTGACACGCACCATTCAGGATCTTGAGGGCGAACTTGGCTTCGAATTGCTGCACCGATTCGGCCGACGGGTGCAGCTATCTGAAGAGGGTGTCGCATTTGAAGAAGAAGCGCGGCGACTGCTGATGTCCTTCACCGAACTCGCGGCGCGGGCCAAGATGATCGCCGCCGGCCGGGGTCGGATCCTGCAGATTGTTACAACCTCCGCGATCGGCACTGGCCTGATCCCGACGGCCATGGCCGAGCTCAAGGGTATCGAGCTTCCGCACGAGACACATCTCGGACAGTTTCTTCCCTCCATCGTCGCCCAGGAAGTGCGCAGCGGTCGTGCCGAGATCGGCTTTTCAAGCCTGCCGCTCGATACGCCCGGCCTGGATGTCCTGCGGCTCTATTCGGCGCCCGATGTTGCTGCTGTGCGGGAGGACGATCCGCTGGCAGAACTCGACGTCATACCGCTTTCGGCCTTTGCCGGCCGTCGCGTCGCTACCTTGCTCAACCCGCTGCGTTTCCAACTGCATGTCTCCAAGGCATTGGCCGCCAGGGGTATCGACACCGGGCCAGTGATCCGGACGAATACTGCCTATGGCGCGTTGCAGCTTGTGCGCCGGACCGGCGTAGCCGCTGTCATCGATCCCCTCACCGCTTATGGCGTGGCCTTGCCTGGGGTCGCCATCCGCCCGATTGACGCGACCGTCCTTTTTTATTGGGGCGTTGTTGCTGCCGAAAAACGCCCCCTTCGTCCAGTCGCGCAGGCGTTGATGGATGCGGTCGAGGCGGTGGCTGAACGGTCGATCGTCGGCTTCAAGAAACTCGATCCGGCCCTGGCCGGCCAATTGGTGAGCGATCCTGCATCCGGCACAAATCACGGAACGGGAATATGAAGCATACTCCCACCGCGCCAACGTCGACAGGTCTTGCCGCGCTCGAAGCACAGCTCGCACAGGATCTTGAGTTTCTCGAACTGCCCGCCAAGCCATGGGTTCCCGCGCGTTCGCACGACGGCGTGCCGGTCCGTGATGTCGTTGTCATCGGCGCCGGCATGTGCGGACTTGCCGCCGCGGCAAAGCTGGTGCTGAACGGGATAACCAATGTCGTGGCCTATGATGCGGCTTCGGCCGGGTTCGAAGGACCTTGGGTGACCTTTGCCCGCATGCAGACGCTTCGGTCGCCGAAGACCCTGCACGGTCCGTCGCTCGGCCTGCCGCAATTGACGTTCCGCGCCTGGTTCACTGCGCAATGGGGCGTTGAGGCATGGCGGTCGCTGGACAAAATCCCGAAGGGCCAATGGATGGACTACCTGGTCTGGTACCGCAAGGTTCTCGGCCTGCCGGTCCGCAACAGCGTGCGGATGACCGGACTGGCACCTGTTGGAGATCTGATTGCGATCGATATCGAAGGCGCGGAAACCGGCCGGGTTCTCACCCGTCGTCTCGTTCTGGCCACCGGTCGGTCCGGTTTGGGCGGTTTTGCCGTGCCCGATTTCCTCAGCGGCGTCGATCGCGCCTATTGGGCCCATTCCGCCGACGACATCCACTTCGATACACTGAAAGGCAAGCGTGTCGCTGTCATCGGCGCTGGTGCCTCGTCCATGGACAATGCCGCAACGGCGCTCGAGGCGGGAGCCGGCTCTGTTGACATGTTGATCAGGCGCAAGGAAATGCCGCGCATCAACAAGCTGACCGGCATTGGCAGCCCGGGTGTTGTACTCGGAATGCATCACTTGCCCGATGCCTGGAAGTGGAAATTCTTCGATTATACCGCCTCGACCCAGACGCCGCCGCCGCGTTCATCGACACTTCGCGTGTCTCGGCACCCCAATGCTCGGTTCTTTCTCGACTGCGGCATAGTTGCGGTGAAGCAGGAAGCAGGGACCTTGCTGGTGGAAACCACGCAGGGGCCGATGCGCTACGATTTCCTGATCGCGGCAACCGGCTTTTCAAATGATTTCAGCGGCCGCCCGGAATTTGCGGCGATCGCCCCACATATCCGTACCTGGTCGGATGGCCGATATAGGCCGGATATGGGCCCGGCTCGTGCAGGCATGTCCGACGCACCGGACCTAGGTCCCGCCTTCGAGTTTCGTGAGCGCGTCCCCGGCTCCTGCCCGATGCTGTCGCATATCCACTGCTTCAACGACGCCGCCATGCTGACGCACGGCAAGGTCTCCGGTGATATCCCAGCCGTCAGCGCGGGTGCCGACCGTTTGGTCCGCGGCATTGCCGCATCGCTGTTTGCCGAAGATGTCGAAACCCACTTCGCCAACCTGATCGCTTACGACACGCCCGAACTTCTGGGCGACGAATGGGTCGATTCAACACCCTTGTTGGAGAAGGAGGCCGCGCTGTGATCGACGCAATGGACAAGGCCGCCGGTCTATCACCGGACGATGCGCTTTTCAGCGCGCGTCGGTTTCGGCCTGAATTCGTGCTGGGGGCCGAGGAATGTCGCCTCTCCGTCCTGCAGCCAGCAAACGACCAAGGGCTTGCGCCTAATTTGCGGGTTGCTCTGGCCCGTCGCATGGCCGCTCTGAATGCCGATCCGGTCCTGATGGCCGAATATGATGAGCAGCTGGCTCAGCTCGATCCGACTGAGCAGCTTTTGGCCTTAGCCCAGGGGGAAACGGATTTGGAAGAGCCATTGGCGACCATCGCACGCCATGTGGACCTGATTACGCTGACACCGAAAAAGGCGGAAGCGGGCTACATCGCCCTGCTCGCCCAAGCTGGATTGAACAATCCTCAGATCGTCGCCCTTTCCGAGCTCATCGCCTTCGTCAATTTCCAGACGCGGGTGGCAACCGGCCTGCGATTGTTGAGGACGGTATGATTTCCGCGGTGCGCCTGAAGCCATTGAATTGGCATCCGTACATAGCGCCGGTCGAGCTATCCGAGGCCACGCCGGAACAGCTTGAAGCGATGAAGGTCACGCCATCAGCCAAGAAAGTTTCGGAATATGTGCGCACCCTTGCGCATGACCCTGAGAGCTACCTTGCTCGCACCGTCTTGTTCAACGCAATCATGTATGTCGAAGGCGGGCTTGCCCGCCCTGACCGCGAGCTGGGTGCATTAGGTGCGTCCATCGTCAATGGCTGCAAATTCTGCGCCGTTGTTCACGCCCGCAGGCATGCAGAGCTGACCAAGAACGACGAAGTGGTCACCGCGCTCTATCTCGATAAACCTGAAGCGCTCGGCCCACGCGATGCGGCAATCTACAGTTTTGCCCGCCGCCTGTCGGCGGCCCCGTCGGAAGCGACGGCAGACGATATCGCCGCGCTTCGATCAGTCGGCATGGACGACCGCGAGATTATCGACCTGATCCACTCCATATCGATCTTCGGCTGGGCAAACCGGCTGATGCACGTTCTCGGCCATGCAGAGAGCGGGTGATGATGTCGCATGCGGTCGAAGCAGTCCGTCTCACACTTTCCGAAGGGCCAACCAGAAATGCTTGAACTCAAAGATGTAAAGCTGTCTTACGGAAGCACGCAGGTTCTGAACGGCGTCAATCTCTCGGTAAAGCGGGGTGACGTGGTTTCGATCATCGGCCCCAGCGGCACCGGCAAGACCACGTTGCTGAAATGCATCAACTACCTGGCCAAGCCGTCGTCAGGAACCATCGCGTTCGATCAGATCCGGATGGATTACCAGCGTGCCGACAAGGTCGCTGTCCAGGCGATCCGGTTGCGAACGGCGATGGTCTTTCAACAATTCAACGTCTTCAAGAACATGACGGTCCTGCAGAACGTGATGGATCCACTGGTCGTCGTGCAGCGCAAGTCCGCGGACGAGGCGCGGGAGATCGCCTTGCGGGAGCTCGAGCGGGTCGGCCTCACCCCGAAGCGAGACAGCTATCCCTCCCAACTGTCGGGCGGCCAGCTCCAGCGCACCGGCATTGCGCGCGCCCTGGCGGTTCGTCCCGACGTGATACTCTTCGATGAGCCTACGTCATCGCTGGATCCAGAACTCGTCGGTGAAGTCCTGAAGGTGATCAAGGACGTCACCTCGTCAGGGATCACTTCGCTGCTTGTGACCCACGAGATGCAATTTGCAAGGAACATCTCCAACCGGATCGTCTTCATGGACCGTGGCGTGGTCGCCGCCGATGGCAGCCCGGCTGATATCTTCGACGCGCCTTCCAGCCCACGACTTGCTCAATTCCTGCAGTCAGAACTCGCTTTTCAATAATCCAACAACAAGGGAACCAAGACATGTCTGCAATCACATCCAATTTCTCTCGCCGCTATGCCCTGGCCATCGCCGGCGGCATCGCGATTGCCCTTGCAACGGCGGGGGTCAGCTATGGCCAGACCGTTCGCACGATCAAGATCGCTACGTCTGCCGAATCCAAGCCGCTGGCATGGGGCGCGATCGGCGTCGAGCCGCAAGGCTATGAGCCCGACCTTCTGAAGGCGATCAACGCAAAGCTGCCCCAATACAAGTTCGAAATGGAAGGCGTCTCCGACATTGCCCAGGAAACCGGTCTCGCTACGGGCAAGTACGACATTGCGGTGGGTGGCTACTACAAGTCGCCCGAGCGCTCCAAGCAGTTCTTCATTCCGGAAAATCCTATGGGCGCCAGCCTGATGAAGATCTACAGCAAGAAAGACAGCGGCATCAAGGAAATGAAAGACCTGGTCGGCAAGAGGATCGTTCCGACAACGGCCGGCGGTGGAACCTACAAGTTCATCATGAACTGGCAGAAAGAAAACCCGCAATACAAGCTCGATGTCACGGCATCGAGTGCAGGCATTCCCTACCCGAACCGGCTGGACGAAGTTCAGAACGGCAAGTTCGACGCTCTCGTCTTGCCGTCCAATCTCGGTGAGCAGACCGTCATCGAGCAAAAGAAACTCGATATCGTAGCGTCCGAACCAGTGTTCAGCAACAACACCTACATGCTGATCCACAAATCAGACGAGAACAAGGTTCTGGCTGACGATGTGAACAAGGTTCTCAAGGAATTGAAAGACGACGGCACGATCGAGAAGCTCTCGCAGAAGTGGTTTGGCGAGGGCATCGTCCAGTACATGAAATAGCACGGCCGTCGAGGGCCATATTCGCTAGTCAGCGGCAAGGTTGAATTGCAAGAAGGAGCGTTTCAAAGTGGATGTATCTGCTATGATTCCCGAGTTGCTCTCGGCACTGCCGCTGACGCTCGCCATCACGTTTACGGCCCTCATTTCCGGGTTCTGTCTGGCTCTCATCGCGACAACACTCCGGGTTCGCAGGGTGCCACTGATCAGTCACCTGGTGGACCTCTACGTGTCCTATGCCCGGAGTGTTCCTGTCGTCCTGCAGCTGTTCGTCGCGTTTTATGGGCTTCCGCTGTTGGTGATCCTGTTCGGCGCCAAAGATTTTATTTCGCCGACGATGGCTGCCATGGTGGGGTTGAGCCTCTACCATGGAGGATATCTGTCGGAAGTCATGCGGCCTGCATATCTTGCCGTCGATCGCGGCCAGCACGATGCGGCCGATAGCCTTGGATATACGTTCCGGCAGAAAATTACTCGCGTCGTCGGCCCGCAAGCGGTGCACTTCGCACTACCGGGCTACGGGAACTCCGTCATCTATCTGATCCATAACGTTGCGCTGGTCATGTACATCGGCGCCGCCGACGTCATGGCGACTGCGCATTTGATCATGGAGCGCGACTACAACCAGTTCCAGTTCGAAACCTACCTCGTTCTGGCGGTCATCTATTCGCTGATGTGCCTGGTCGCATGGCTCATCGTGCGCTTCTTCGAGCTTCGATCACCGATGCAAGCGCCAGAGGCAACGACAACAACTCCGATCAAGAACGAGCTCCTCGCGAGCGTCTGACGTAAGGGTATTCAACCATGTTTGATACCGATATTTTGCTCCAGGACACGCAGGAAATTCTGAGTGCCGTACCCGTGACCGTTGGAATGGCACTCTTGATTTTCGTCCTGTCGACGATAGTCGGCAGCATATTCGCGCTGATCGAATACAGACGGGTGCCGGTTCTGCGAGAGCTCATCATGACTTACAAGATCGTCTTCAAGGGCGTTCCAATGGTCATCGTGATTTTCCTCGCCTATTTCGGTCTGCCGCCCGCATTCCAGTTCCTGTTCTCGTTGCTCGGGATCAACTTCAACGCTCACGAAACCCCCAATTGGGTCATTCTTGTCGTTGCGATTACCGGCTGTGTCGCCGCGTTCCAATCAGAGATTATCAAGGGAGCCCTGAATGCATTCGACACCGGTCAGTCGGACGCGGCCCATTCGCTCGGCTATACGGGCGGCCAATTGTTTCGACGTATCCTGTTTCCCCAGGTGGCCCTCACCGCAATTCCCGACCTGACGACTTCGATGATGGTCATCATGAAGGCGCTTTCTCTCGGATTCGCCATCGAGGTCGTCGATATCTTCGCCCAGTCCCAGCTGACCGCCGCCCTGAACTACTACTACCTCGAAGCCTTCGTGATTGCCGTCGTGATCTACATGGTGATTGCCTATATCGTCACACAGATTGCCGACAGGCTGGAGCAGGCGCTGAGGGTGCGGACGTAAGGCGGATGTGGGATAGAATCGTCAAGCTTCGGATATCGAGCCGCACCTGGGAGGCAATTCTTTCGGGGATGAAAAGCTTAAGGAGAAACCCAAGTAGCCGATGTCTATACCGTTGAGTTTCATGCGTTTGGTTGATAAGCATCGTTTGTCGCTGCTGACTGGCTTCATGCCGACTGAAGCACCGATCGCGCCGGACGCGCCAAACCTCAATCCTGGCTGGGCCGCGTCGGAACATGTCTAGCAAAAAGCCTGCGATCCTTGTGCGCCAATGAAGCCCGCGACCGGACAGCCCTCTACCTTGCGGGGTGGGATGTTTACCTCGGCTTTTTGTTGCGACCAGACGCGGTGGTTCCGCCCGACGTCTAAACCGATGTTTTCTTCAGGATGGAGCCGATGGCCAATGATATGATCCGCCCCGCGGTCAATGCGGAATTGCCGTCCGGATCTTTCGACGGAACAAATTCCACGGCCGCGATGCTGCATATCGTTGCTTTCGCCGCAACACCTTTCATCAGATCCACGACCTCCCAGTACAACACCCCGCCCAGCGGGAACAAAATTCAGCAGGCATGATTGATGGGTCGAGCCCGTCGAAGTCGAGGTTTATGTGGACATTAGACTCCGAAGGAATGGCATCCAGGATCGGCTGAATGCCTTTTTGACGGACGGTCTGCGCCGAAAAGAACCTTACGCCCCAAGCTTTTGCATCGGCGATTTCCTGGGGTCCGGCCGAACTTCGTCGCGGCGTGTAACAATCTCGAGGACCTTGATGCCGATTGTTGTTCTCGGAATCCCATGCGCTACGCCGTATCCGGGCGCCGTCGAATACACCCACGCAAATCTGGATGCACCGCGCGATGGAGGCGGCGGTGTTTCCCGACGTACGAGCCAATCCGGTCCTGAGAGGCGCCATCGCGGATGGATCGGCGCGATCCCGATATCCGTTGAGGAAGTCGTAATCCCACAATATGCCCTTCTGATGCGCGCCATGAAGCCGATCGTCTTGCCGGTGTCCAGCGCCGACCCGCCGCCGAACGCGACTACACCGTCATGCTTCCCACCTCGAAACATGCGCACACCGTCCTCCACGTGCTTGTCCCGGGGGGTCGTCCCTGCATGCGTCTTCTCATAGGGCAGGAAAACGCCATTGGTCATACCGTGATGTGTGTCGTAGAGCGCGCCGACCGGATGCGAGAGTGCGTGGACGGCGCCCATCCCTTTCGGAAAGGCGACAGCACCCATCGCAGCAGCGCTGATCAGGTCACCATGGGCCTCGACGTCATTCGGATTCGAATACGCCTTCGGAAGGTTTTCGAAGATCAAGCGCACACCTTCGATGGCGATCGCGTCGCACATCGGATGATAGTAGGCGCTCGACAACGCCTCGATGCAGTGCGCGAGCGCGTCCATCCCAGTTCCGACAGTGATGAGCGGAGGCATGCCTACGATCAGTTCGGGGTCCCCGACGACAACCTTGGCCTCATCAGGTGATGGAACACCACGTTCTTGGTGTGCGTGGCCTCGTCGGTGATTATCGCACCGCGTCCCACATCGAAGCCCGTTCCGGCCGTGGTCGGGACGGTGACGAACGGCGTATTGCGGGGCCTCGGCTTGCGCCGAGCATGCGTCTTCCGTCCATCGTAGCGGGCCCGCCATTGGCCGGCGGAAGGCCTATGCGGCTAATGCTCTTCCCCCCGCCTGATCGCAAGATCATCGTGGTGCGTCCAATAATAAACGGCAGCTGACATTGCTACGATGCCCAACGCAAAGCCGATCGCCAACCCCAAATAAAACATCTCTGCCTCACGGCGATAACCATGCTTGGCGAAGGCATACACCAATTACAAATTCTGAGTAAAGGGATCAGCAAATATGACCAAATTCTTCGTCGACGCGGATGGCGTCTATCTCGGCGGCTTTGACGGTGCAGACGTCAAGTTGCCTGAAAATGGCACCGAGATGCCAGAAGCACCGGAAGATGCGCGCCAGGTCTGGGGCGGCAAGGCGTGGAGTGCCGTTCCTTCCGTGCGTCGCATGGTCCTGGAATCGGTTGTACAGGCTCGCATCATCGACGCGGGCAAGATGGCGCAGGCCTATGCCGCGCTGACGGGCAATCCAATCTATTTTGCCCGCTGGTCCGCGCCGGATCGGCCAGAAGTCTATAGTGACGATCCTGACGCTGTCGGACTAGTCCATGCTCTTGGGCTCGATCCTGCGGTCATCCTCGCGCCTTGAGTTTTTGACGAATGATGTCCACCGGCGTCCGCCACATTCGATATCGGCCAGCCTCGACGATTTGCCGTGCAACGGGCTCAGCAGCGTATGCATAGAAGAATCGATGTACACGAGATTCTGCGAACGCCTTCTTCCCTCGTGTATTATAGTCCCTGATCTTGAGCTTATGCGGGCTGATCGTCCGCCCCCCCAAGGACAAGGCTATGCCGATGCAGAACTGCTCCGCAGCGTCAATTTTCGATATCTGATGGACAGCAAGCATCGGTGGATACGCGTCCATCAGAGCGGGAAGATTGTCTCGATGCAATCCGAGAATGCCGCTTTGCCACATAGGTTCGCGGCCCGTGATAACATGTTCGCCGATCCTAAGGCCTTCCCCTTCCAGCACAGGCGTCCATTTGTGGGGTTTCTCTAGGCGTCGCATCACTGAATGCTTAGGCGAAATGCCTTCGGAGGCATGAGATAGAAATCCTGCTGGGTAGTGGTCTGAGTCCATAAAAATGAGGCGGTCGGTCATCCTCAGGAGTTTGATCAACGCCCGGGCCTTGATGCCAAAATGATATTGACCGCTGAAGGACCAAGCCTCTTTCTGCATGTCAGTCAGAAGCAACGTCTCCATGGGATAGTCGACAAACAATTCGGGCCTGTCCGTCGCAACAATGATCTTTGCTTCTGGACAATGATACAAAAGCTTGAGTGCGCTCAGCAACGCGCCGCGATGGTACAATTCGTTTTCGCCATACGCGATGTAACCGAAGATGTCCCTCATCGAGTGGCGTGCTTTGCGATGAAAGTCTCGATCGGACCGCTGAGAGTAGCTGCCTCGCTCTTGATCTTATCGTCGTCCCACAACCACCACTGTATTTCCAGCAATTGCGCAACGGTATCAGCAGGGAACCGGCTGCGGATAACTTGCGCGCGATTGCCGGCCACTATCGCATAGGGCTCGACAGACTTGGTGACGACGGAGCCGGCACCCACAACAGCGCCGTCGCCGACTGTCACGCCTGGCAATATAATGGCACCGTGGCCAATCCAAACATCGTTGCCGATCGTGATGCCCCCAGGCTTGCCAGCATTGGGTAAAGGCTCAGGCTGCTTCAGGACGCGGCTATAGATCGGGAATGAAGTGGCACTCTTCGTCTGGTGTTGGCCGGTGCACATGAACAGCACTTGGCCAGCAACAGAGCAGAAGCTACCCACATTTAGAGGGGCTTCATTAGTCGGAAAAAGCACCTTCCGCCAAGTGACGCCATAAGTGTGGCGGCCAACCGACACATTATCGGGCAGTTTCGCGCGCGCGTCTTTGAACCATTTAGAGAATACAGACATTAGACATCCCGCCCTGGCCGCAAAATAGCGGTTACCTTCTTTCAAATGCAACCTCAAGAGGCTTACACATGGACCGCAATTTCGTGCGGGCGCTCGCGCTCGTTCTCAAATCGGAAGGGCTCTGGTCGGACAATCCGGCCGATCCTGGCGGCGCCACCACGAAAGGTGTGGCGCTGGAGACCTTCCGCGCCTATATCAAGCCCAGCGGCACCAAGGCCGACCTGAAGGCTATCACCGATACCCAGCTTGCAACGGTCTATCGCCGCCAGTTTTGGGATGCGGTGCACGGCTCGGAGCTTCCGGCCGGCGTCGACTATCCCGCCTTCGATTTCGCGCTCAATTCGGGTCCAAAGCGAGCCGCAGAATACCTCCAGCGCGTGGCCGGCGCGAGGGTCGACGGCCGACTAGGACCGGACAGCCTCAAGGCGATCGGCGCCAAGCCTGCCGGCGTCATCATCGACGCCTATTGTGATGCGCGTCTCGGCTTCATGAGGCGGGCCAAGAACAAGAGACCGGCAAGCTCCTTTGGCTGACCTTTGGCAAGGGCTGGACGGCCCGCATGGCAGCCGTGCGTCGCGATGCCATGCTGATCTCCGCACTGCCTGCATCGCCGCCGCAGATCAGGGTTGAGGTGCCGGTGGAGGTGCCGAAGCCTGTTGTTCCCGATAGGGTGGCGCAGAAGGTCAAGGAGAAATCCGGCTTCCTGTCCTGGTTGACCGGCCTCTTCGGTTCCGGCGCGCTTGGGCTTGGCTGGCTTGCCGGCATGACTGGAAGGCCGTTCTGCGGGCGGCGGCGTCCTCATCGTCTTCATCCTGATCTTGCTCTTGCTGCGCTCCCAGATCGTCGCGGCGGTGCGCCAGATCAAGGCGGAGGTTGCTGAGTGATGGAAGGCTTTCGCGAACTGCTCATCCCGGCGTTCGATCGCCTGCTGCGCACCGTCGGCGCTATCAGCCTGGTCCTCAGCGCCGGGTTTGCCGTCCGGTTCTGGTGGCCGCTATGAGCGCGGTCATCGCATGGCTCCTGAACAACCCGACCGTGCTTGCCTTTGGCGCGACCATCATCGGCGCGCTTGGCTTCGGCTTTCAACAGCGGCTTGCCGGCGCCAAGGCCGAACGCAACAAGCAGGCGGCGGCCAACGTGATCGCCGCAACCTAAGCCGACGAGATCGATGATGCCGTCGCCGGTCGCGCGCCGGACGACAACCGGGGGAGGCTGGGCAAATGGTCACCAAAGCAATAGCCCTTGCGGTGCTCGTCGCGATTGCCGGCTGCACGACGATAGGCGGCTCGTTTTGCGCGGTCGAGCACCCGATCCGCCTGTCCGCCGAAGCAATCGCGGCGCTTTCAGACGGCGAGGTGAGCCAGGTCTTGGCCCAAACGAAAAGGGCGCCAAGCTGTGCGCATGGAAAGCCTGACATGCCAACATCGGCGACGAAGAGCCTGGAGATGATGGTAGGCGGCCTCGTCGCCGCTTTGGAGGGTGTCCAGCGGGACGTCACCGAAATCCGGCGCGATATCAAAGATAGCGACGCCCCGGGCCGCGCTGAGCTACGAGCAATCCGAACAGCGCGCCGCCGCCAGCCGATCGAAGATGTACGCCAAGACCGACGAGTTGGTGGAGCGTCTTTCCCAGACCGAAGGCGCAGTGAAATCCCTCAGTGAAGACATGACTGAGGTGAAGGCCGTGACAGCGGAGGTCACCCGGTGGAAACTGATGGGGCTCGGTGCTCTCGGCGTAACAGGCATGGCTGCGGCGGCGCTAGCCTCCCTTGTCACCGCGTACTGGTCTGATATCTGGTGGGCGCTGCGCGGCGGCTGATTGGCGACGACATGAAACCAACTATCCGACTTCGCCCCGGCGCCTCACGGTGTCCGGGGCTTTTCGCTTTTCTGGTCCCAACCGATGCCAAATTGAGTGCTGAGGTTGTTATTGGGGGCTACTTGTTCCATTCGTTCATTCTGTATAAGCGCGAGCCTAGCAGCAACCGGAAGCAAGTATTTGAGCAAGTCGAATTTCCGGCCTGAGATCCAGGGGCTGCGTGCTATCGCTGTCTGCTCAGTCGCTTTGTTCCATGTCTGGCCGTGGCTGGCCCCCGGCGGCTATGTCGGCGTTGACGTGTTTTTTGTCATTTCTGGTTTCTTGATCACCGGCGTCCTGCTGCGGGAGGTGGAGGACACCGGAAGAATGGACCTACTTGGTTTCTATGTTCGCCGGGCGCGGCGCCTCTTGCCTGCCGCGATGCTTGTCCTTCTGCTGGTGGGCTTGGCGACCCCGCTCTATCTACCCTCCGCGCTATGGAGGGACGGCACGAATGAACTGGTGCACAGCGCCTTTCAATTGGAGAACTGGCGGCTCGCAGCGAAGGCGATTGATTACCTGGCGATGACGAGCGCGCCGAGCCCGGTCCAACATTACTGGTCGCTGTCGATCGAAGAACAATTCTACGTTGTCTGGCCGGGGCTGATCATCGGCCTCCTGTGGCTTTCACGAAAAGTCCACAGGCCTTGGCGACCCTTGCTGGCCGCCGTGCTAGGCGCAATCTTCATCGCCTCGCTTGCCACCTCCGTATGGCTCACGCTTGTTGACCCGGCGCGGGCGTATTTCGTCACTCACACCCGCATGTGGGAGCTGGCGCTCGGCGCTCTGCTGTGTGCCATGGTGCCGGAGTCAGCCGACACACGGATCGGGGTACGAGCGCGGCGATTGCTTGGGTTTGCCGGCGTCGGCTCGATTCTCGCAGCCGCCTTTCTGTTCTCGACCAAGACACCCTTCCCCGGCTATGCGGCGCTGTTGCCGACCGTTGGGACCGCGTTGGTGATCGTCTCTGGTCAAAGCCAGTCGTCGTTCAGCGCCTTTGCTTTGCTCAAGTCACGACCGTTCCAATTCCTCGGCGACATCTCTTACTCGCTCTATCTTTGGCATTGGCCAATCATCGTTTTTTTCACCCAGCAAAGTGGCGAAGCGATCGGCCTTTGGGGCGGCCTGGCCATCCTTGCAGCAAGCGTCGGTCTAGCCGCCATCACCAAGGTTCATGTCGAGGACCGTTTCCGCCACCGCGCATCGTTGCGATCACGCCCCCGACTGGTCGAGTGGCTGGCCGTTTTTGCCCCGGTTCCTTTGGTGCCTCTAATCGCATTTTGCGCTGTCTCGATAGAAATCGCCCGGCAACAAGCATTGATCTCGGACAACCCGAATGACTATCCAGGGGCTAGGTCCTTGTTCACCAACAGGCCGGTGCCGACCGTAGCGGCCTATGCTCCTTCGCTGCCGACAATAAAGCAGGATAAGCCACAAACGGACAGCTGCCGCCCGCCTCGCGAAAACGGCGAACCTGTCGGTTGCCAGGTTGGCGATCCAAATGGGCGGCTCAAGGTGTTCCTGGTTGGCGATTCGCACGCAGAGCACTGGCTTCCGGCGTTTCAGGTGGCGGCGTCGGATCGAGGTTGGAATGCGGAGAGTTTTACCAAGCCCGGATGCCCGCTATTTCCTACCATGATCATGATGTCTGACAGCGACCGTCCGTTTCCAGATTGCCTGACCTGGGGTCAGCATATGCTGCGAATTATTCGACAACAAAGGCCAGACATCATCATTTTCGGGCAGAGAGACGTTTTACGTGCTTATCCCGACGACGGAAGCCAAGTGCCCGTGAGCGATACGTTGGTGCAGCTATGGCGCAGCATTGAGGCATTGGGCATTAAGGTGGTGGTAATAGCCGACACACCAGCTTGGGGAACGAACCCGGAGCGGTGCATGGCTCGGGACGGCCACTGCTCTGTTCCATATAAATCGGCACGTGATCGGGATCCCGTGGTAGTTGCCCAGCGCCTCTACCCGCATGTGCCGCTCGTCGACTTCAGCGACATTGTATGCCCGGGCAACATTTGCCCTGCGGTCATCGGCAATGTTTTTGTCTGGCGCGACACCGATCACCTGACCGCCACGTATTCCCGCTCAATGGCCGACATTTTCGGCAAACGCATCGACGCGGCAATCAATTAGCTGAGGGCGGCCGGCGCTCATTGGTCGAATTCTAGCGGCAGGTGATCCGGTTTCTCGTGCCACATCACCTGCCGGGAATGAGATCGTTCTTACAGGCGAACGAACTTGTCGAGATGCAGGCGTATCCGTTGGCCTTCTGCGAAGGACAGCGCGAATGATTCAATCACGAATGATCGGGTAATTTCCTGGTCTTCCTCGGCCACACGAACGGACCATTCGCCGCAGGCTTCGACGACTTCCACGCAAGGCAATACTTTGCGGATTGGTATCACGTTATCCATCACAGCCTCCCTACAAAAAGCAATGGTAACGTCGAGTTTTATACGCCCGCCGAAAGCGGGTTTTCAATAACAAAGATGGTCCGGGTTCATACCGTTGGGGTCAGCGGATCGCGGCTGGGTAACTCAGTGCCGCGACGTGATGGCGGATGGATGTGCTCGAACAGGAGATGACCGATCTGCTGCATCGCCGTCATATCCGGGTAAGCGGCTAGAACGGAGCCTTCACCGCCGACGCTGCCGAGCATCGGTATCAACACAAAGCTGTGAAAGTTCTGCTTCTTTTCCATTTTCGTACCTGCGATGGAGAGGCCGTTTGGTCTCATGGGGCGCTTTTTTGTTAGCGGCTCGTGCCCATCGGGCGACGCTTGTCGCCAGCGCACGCGTTCTTCCCGCTCAAGCAGGGCAATTTCGCAATCGCTTTCGCAGCATCGAGCGGCAGCCGAGAATATAACCCTGTTGCTTCTCATCCTCGTTCAGAGCGACATCCAGGTACTGCTTCATGTCCACGGAACCGGAGATGAGAGCGCATTTGCACTCGCCGCAAACTCCGTTTCTGCAGTCCGAAGGACAGTAGTGCCCGGTGCGCATCGCCGCTTCGAGAATTGTTTCGCCGTCTAGTACGACGATCTCGTCCGCAAATTGCTGCACGATCAGTTTGTAGGACATCTCCACGATCCAGTATTGGCAGGCAGATTCAATTCGTAGGGACGCGCAACAAACTCTGCGCCCCTGCTGAGCAAGAGCCGACGTCGCGACTGAACGCAATTTGAAGGCGAAGCAAGGTTTCGCTTTAACCGATGCAGGCTTGCGCCGGCGCAGATGACTGAGCGGTCGCAACACGTGACAGGACTTTTTGCCCGAACTTGATCAAGCTGTCGGCCTGCCGGTACTCGGGTCTTTCAAGGAGCGACGTGGCCCAGCCCTTCAGTGCCGAAACCAAATATTGGTTCGCACAATCATGATGGCCTGCCGGCAAGAGGTCGCGACATTCGTATACGTCCGCGATGACCCGGCAAAAGGCCGGATGCCCATCTCGGTCGATGACGACAGGAGAAATTTCCAATGCCCAACGCTCAAGTTGTTCGGATAGACACCATGGCCCCCGGAGGTCATGCACTTTGCTGACTTGGAGTTGGGGCCACCCGGCCGTGGAGAAGTGACCATTCGGCAGATTGCCATAGGCTTCAATTTTATCGATATATCGCAACGCAAGGGCATAGCGCGCTTCTCTTGAATACTGGCCTGGGACATGAGGCAGTGGGAGTGGTTGAGGATCTGGATTCCTCAGTAGAGGAGTTCAAGATCGGCGATCGGGTCGCATATATGAGCGCGGGCACAGGAGCCTACGCGACATTCAGGACCGTCAACGCCGAGAAGCTGGTTGCCGTTCCCGATGGTCTTTCGGACGAAGTGATCGCCGCCCACTTCTTCAAAGGTCTGACGGCGCAGTATCTGATACAAAAGACGTTCCCCGTGGAATGGGCATCTGGTGCTCCTGCGCCCCTCCCGGCGGTGTCGGCTCCATCCTGGCGAGTTGGGCCAGTAAGCTAGCGGCAACCGTCATTGGGGCGGTCGGATCGGACGAGAAATGTTCGTTGGCGAAAGCCAACGGATGTGCGTTCGCTGTCAACTATTCCAGAAAAGGCTGGGAGGACGAAATTGTCGAATGGACCGGAGGTACCAAGGTCGACGCAGTTTTGGATTCAATAGGCAAAGACACATTCCTGTCTTCGCTGGATCTGGCCACCCCTTTCGGAACTGTCATTGTCTTGGCATGGCATCCGGACCGGCTCCGGCGATCGATCCGGAACTCTTGAACCGCAGAGGCCGTCTCTTCCTGACGAGGCCTTCCATTTTTCCGCACAACGCGGCAGCGGCGCAATTTCGGGAGAACGCCGCCAACCTGTTTAAGGCCATGTCGGACGGAATGTCCGATACCAATTCCTACTCCCGGTTCGAGTGGACCCAGGTTCAAGACCTGCATCGGGCCCTCGAAGCGCGCGAGCTATCCGGTCCTGCTGTGATTATTCCCCAAATCCCCTAAGTATGCATCACGGACGGTCGCTGACATCGGCCTGGAAGATCGTGTTGCCGTTCGATCCTGGGATTGTATGACACGCTGGCGCACTGCGGCGAGGCGTTGTTCCTTTGCTCGATGATCCTCCAGGGCGGGCTCCAAATGGTCGTATGGCGGGAGCACATGCCTCGCCATGGTCGCCTCGCGCCACGATGAGCTCGGCGACGCGGTCGAGCGCTCGCTCAAAACCGCTGTGCTGTGGCTGGTCGAGGCGTGTGCAGTTTTGCACACGATCTCCCGTAATTATTTGATTTTGCTCAACTGTCCGTCCGGTCCATCATTGAGACAAGTCGTGGTTTTCAACGTCGTGACGCTCGAACGACTTGCCGTCACCCTGGCTGACGATAGCAAAGAGCGCCCCCCTCAGTAGTAGGTCTTGCGATGTCCCGCTACCACTTCAACCCCGCTATCGTACGCAATGGCCCGATTGTGGCGGCCGCCCAATGCGGTGTCTGTGCAATAGCGGCTATATTTTGCCCTTCCTATGGCGAGTAGAAGCCTTCCGCGACCTAGAGCATCTCGCTCAAGTCACGCCAATGCCGCTAACGATGCCCTCAGACATTCTCGCCGTCACCCACGCGTATCGACTTCACCCCTCGGGAGTTTCGCGCACGCCTGTCGGGCTTCGCCTTCGATCTCGATCTTGCTCCGCGCTTGAAGATCGAAGCGCACCGTTACGGTGCGCATGCGTGCATGCAGCACATCGTCCAGCGTGCCGCGCATTTCATGCAGATAGGTCAGCGACGACTTCCCAAGCTTTTCTATAACGGTGCGAACGGTGATCAGAGTTCCCACCTCGGTTTCGTGCACGTAGTCGATCTCCATCCTCACATCCGCCCAGCCGAGCGTCGGCGTCAAACGGGGATCGGCGATCCTGCCAAGCAGCTGGAAACTGGCGTCGTCGAACATAGCGACGTAGTGACGGACGTTGAGATGGCCCATCGCGTCACACATCCAAGGATGGACGACGCCGACATAGGTTTCAATCGGGGGCGTCAAAACCCGACCTCGTTTCCGCCCTTGAGATCCAGCAACTGGCGGGCTTCGTCGGGGGTTGCGATTTCAAGCGACAGTTCGCCAAGGATGCGCTTGATCTTGGCGACCTGCTCGGCATTGCTCTTGGCAAGCGCGCCCTTGCCGATATAGAGACTGTCTTCCAGCCCGACACGCACATTGCCACCCATGATCGCACCCATCGTGCAGAGGTTCATCTGGTGCTTGCCGGCGGCAAGGATCGACCAGAGATAGTCGTCTCCGAACAGCCTGTCCGCCGTCCTGCGCATGTGCATCATGTCTTCGGCGTCGGCGCCGATTCCGCCCAGAAGTCCGAAGATCGTCTGGACGAAAAGCGGCGGCTTCAGCAGCTTGCGGTCGAGAAAGTGCGCCAGCGTGTAGAGGTGACTGACATCATAGCACTCGAACTCGAACTTGGTGCCATAGGCCTGGCCGACCTCGACAATGATGCGCTCGATCTGCTCGAACGTGTTGGAGACGATGCCCTTCTTGGTATCTTCCAGGTAGCCCTTCTCCCAGTCGTGCTTCCAGTCGGTGTATTTCGGCGCGATGTGATGCAAGGCGAAATTCATCGACCCCATGTTGAGCGAGCAGAGTTCGGGCTTGGCGGCATGGGCGGCTTCGAGACGCTCGTCGAGCGTCATCTTGAGGCCGCCGCCGGTAGAGATGTTCATCACGGCGTTGGTCTGCTGTTTGATGCGCGGCAGGAAGTCCATGAAGAGCTTAGGATCGGGGGTCGGCTTGCCCGTCTCGGGGTCGCGGGCATGCAGATGGATCACCGAGGCGCCAGCTTCGGCTGCGCCGACAGCCGCGTCGACGATCTCGGTAGGCGTTATCGGCAGATAGGGGCTCATGGTCGGCGTGTGAATCGATCCGGTGACCGCACAGGTGATGACGACTTTCGGCGATTTCTTCATGATCGGGTCTCCCTTGTCTGCCTTTTGGTGTTATCGATCGAGCGCGAGGCAATCCTCGCGGCCACAGCCCAGCCGGATCGCCGTACCCGGATCGAGCTTCGGCTGAGACGACGAAGTAGCAAGCTTGACGATGAATTTCTGGCCGCTCGCGGTCGCGGCGACGAGCCGGACATGATCGCCGACGTAGATTGATTGAACGACCGTCGCCGGAATCTCGTTGAGCGCCGTGACGCCGTCCTGCAGAACGGACAGGCGCTCGGGCCTTATCGACAGCGTCACCCTGACACCCGCAGAAAGCGCAGCACCGCAGGACATGGCGTTCAACACAACGTCGCCGTCGTCGAGACGGACGTATACGCCGCCATCCTCGCTTCCGGCCAGCACGGCGCCGAACATGCGGTTGTTCTCACCGATGAAGCTTGCGACAAAGCTCGCCGCGGGACGCTCGTACAGTTCGCGCGGCGTCGACAGTTGCTCGATGCGGCCGGCGCTGAACACCGCGATGCGGTCCGACATGGTTAGCGCTTCAGTCTGGTCGTGCGTGACGTAGACGAAGGTCACGCCCAGCCGGGCGTGAATATCCTTGATCTCGAACTGCATCTGCTCACGCAGCTGCTTGTCGAGGGCGCCAAGCGGTTCGTCCATCAAGACAAGATGCGGTTCGAAAATCAGGGCGCGGGCAACCGCCACACGTTGTTGCTGCCCGCCCGAAAGCTGCGCTGGCCGCCGATTGCCGAATTCGGGCAACTGGACCATGTCGAGAACGTTCCCGACACGTCGCCTGACCTCCTCGCGGCCAAGTTTGCGGACCTCGAGCGGGAAAGCCAGATTTTCGGCGACCGTCATGTGCGGGAAAAGCGCGTAGTTCTGGAACACCATGCCGATGCCGCGACGATTGGCGGGAACGTTGTCGATGCGCTGACCGTCAATGAGAATTTCGCCCTCGGTCGTATCTTCGAATCCTGCCAGCATCATCAACGCCGTCGTCTTGCCGGACCCGGAAGGGCCTAGCAGCGTCAGGAATTCGCCGCGCACGATTTCCAGGTCGAGCTGGCGCACCGCCTGGACCGCATGCCCGTAGCGCTTGCTGACGCCGCGAAACTCGACGTGAACCGGCCCACGCGGAGATCCGCCCATCACCGCGCCTGCGCCTTCGGATCACGGCGCACCGAAGTCGGGCGCTTTCGAGCAGGCTGCGCCTCAGCCGCCGCCGCGGCGCGAAGAATGATGTCGGCGGCCTCGCGCAGATCGGCCACCAGGGCCTTGCGCGCAGCCGCGCCATCGGCGCGACGCAGCGCCGCGAGCATTTCGTCGTGATGGTCCAGGCCCAGGCCGTAGGTCACGTCCGAGCGGACGATGTTCAAGAACGGTCCTGCCTGCAGCCACAATTTCTCGATGATCTGCTGGATGAGAGGTGACCGCGCGGCATGGTACATCGTGAAATGGAAGCGCCTGTTCAGGCCGAGATAGTTAGCCATGACGTTGCTCTCGACGCACTCGCGCATCAGGCTGTTCAGCTTCGCCAATTCATCGAGTTCTTCGGGCGTGATGGTCGTCGCAGCCCATTCGGCCGCCGTCCCTTCGACGCTGCAGCGCACACGCACGAGATCCGAAATACGCGCCACCGTGGCCTCGGGGACGATGACGCCCCGGTTTGGGTGGTCGAACATCGCCTCGTCGCTGACGAGTTGCCGCAAGGCCTCGCGCACCGGCATGGCGCTGGTCCGGTACTGTTCGGCAAGCTGTCGCACGACCAGTCTTTGGCCGGGCAGGAAGTCACCGTTCATCAGTGCTTCCTTCAAGCCCGTATGGACACGAACATGAGCTGTCTTTTGCGCGGCCGAGCCGGCGGTGGCATCCTTGCGATCGAGCATCAGTTTGTCCGGCGGGGCAGTATTTTGAGGTTGCTCGACAGGAAATCGTCGAATGCGGCGGCGAAGCCGTCGAGTTCGGCGTCGCCAAATGGCAGTGACAACGCCAGCATGCCGCGCGGCGTCACGTAATACCCTCGCAACAGCATCTCGATATGCCACAGCGCAATCACCGATGGATCGGCATCGTCGAGCCGCGCCGGCGTGTCCACCGGCCCCCTGACGAAATGCAGGTTCATCAACGACCCGCGCCCTATGACGATGCCCTCGACGCCATGTCGTTCAAGTGAGACGTTCATCGCTTCACGCAAGCGATCGCCGCGCGCATTGATGGCGCGGCTCGCCTCTTGCGTCAGCACCTGCGTCAGACCGGTGAAACCAGCAGCCATGCTGAGAATATTGTTGTTGAACGTCCCGCCATGCGAGAACGCACCAGGCAAAGCCGGATCGAAGCGGTCGACGAGGTCGGCGCGTCCACCGAATGCGCCAAAACTCGCACCGCCGCCGATGTACTTTCCGAGCGTCACGAAATCGGGAAAAATTCCGTGCGCGCCATGGAGCGCTCGATAGTCGAGGCGCGAGGTCATGACCTCGTCGAAGATCAGCAGCGCGCCGGTCTCCTTCGTCGCTGTGCGCAGCGCCTGCAGGAACTCGCGGGTCGCCGGGATGCAGCCGCCGCCGCCCATCATCGGTTCGACGATGACGGCGGCAAGCTCGTCGCCCTGTTCCTTGATGAGCGCCACGGCGTCTGCACTATCGTTGTAGTCGGCGAAGACAAAGGGGAAAGGCAAATTGAGCGGTGAGCCGCCATGCGCAAAAGTCAGTACGCCGCCGTGATAGCCTTCCCGGAAGGCGAGTATCTTCGAACGCTTCGTGATGGCGCGAGCGGCGGAAATCGCCATGATGTTCGCCTCGGTGCCCGAGTTGCAGAAGCGCACGCGCTCGATGGCTGGAAAACGCTCGACCACCGCCGCTGCCAGGCGCGCCTCGTAGCGGTTGGGTGCACCCAGCATGATGCCGCCCTGTATGACGTCCACAAGGGCCGCCGAAATCGCCTTGTCGGAGTGGCCGTAGAAGCCGGCGCTGTATTCCGAGACCAGATCGACATAGGTATGGCCGTCGAGATCGGTGACCCTGCAGCCCTCGCCGGAGACGAACGAAACAGGGAATGGCGGGTACCAAAGTACAGCCCTCGTATTGCCGCCCGGCAACGATGCCGCGGCCTCGTTCTGGCGCGCCAGGCTGTTCGGGTTGGCGTCAGCGAAACACTGTCGCGCCTCGTCCAGAACAGCAGCGAGACTGACATTGGCGCGCACGTCTCTAGTGCCTTGCAGCATTCGATCAAATTCCCTTGTCTTTTTAACTTTCTTGCACCCTATCGCAAATTCCTGTTGCAAATCAATCCATTTTGCGTTTGAAATTTGATCAAATCTACAATGGTAAGAAAGGGGAACTGCGATGAGGACTTATCTGCAAGCCGTATCTGCCGCCGCGATCTGCCTCGCGACCTCCACTTTTGCCGCGTCCGCGGCCGATCCCGTCACGGTGGTCGGCTGGGGTGGTACATGGGACAAGGCCTACAAGGATGGAGTCTGGGACAAGTATACCGAAAAGACGGGCGTCCCGATCATCATGGAAGAGTGGGGCGGCGAGGTCGCCAAGGTGCGTGCCCAGGTGCAGGCGGGCAACATTACCTACGACGTCGTCTCGGTGGAAGCGCCCGCCATGGAAGTCGGCTGCGCCGAAGGCCTGTTCGTCCCGCTGACGCCCGAGATCACCGGCGACGCGGCGAATTATCTCCCAGGCACCCTGCATGAATGCGGTGTCGCGTCCGACACATGGGCAACGGTTCTTGCCTACAACACGGATGTCTATAAGGGCGACGCCGCGCCAAAGAGTTGGGCGGACTTCTGGAACGTCGAGAAATTTCCAGGAAAGCGCGGCCTCTACCAGCAAGCGCAGTTCACACTGGAAAATGCGCTGATGGCCGACGGCGTGAAACGCGAGGACATGTACAAGGTGCTGGCCACGCCGGAAGGCGTCGACCGGGCTTTCGCCATGCTCGACAAGATCAAGCCGAACGTCGTCTGGTGGTCCACCACGACGCAGGGCATCCAGAACCTGGACAGCGGCGAAGTGACGCTCAGCGACGCGTTCAATGCACGCATCACCAACGAAGCCATCAACGAGAAGAAGCCTTACGCCATCGCATGGGACGCCGGCTTCTTCTACGGCACCGACTACTGGGCCGTGGTGAAGGGCGCACCGCACCAGCAAGGCGGGCTGGATCTCCTCAAGTGGTTCTCCATCCCTGAAAATCAGGCCGGCTTCTCCAAGCTCTATGCCTATGGCACCGGTCGCAAGGAAGCCGCCGACCTCATTCCCGCGGACTGGAAGGCCAACCTGCCGACGTCGCCGGAGCACCTCCAGTACGGCGCCGCCTATGACAACGACTTCTGGACCGAGCACAAGGAAGCGCTGGAAGAACGCTTCAAGGCCTGGCTCGCGAAGTAACTTGGGCATGCTGGTCGGGACAAAACCGGCTATGAAGCGACGCCAACGGGGCGGCATGCTCGCCCTGTTGGCGGCTCCGCTTATATTATTCGTCGTCATTCTGTTTCTGTGGCCGCTGGCGCGCTTCCTGGCTCTGGCCGTCGACAACTCGGATTTCTCGAACAACCTGCCGCGCACCATTGCCGCTCTGGCCGGCTGGAAAGCAGAGAGCGGCCTGCCTGGCGAACCCGTCTTTGCAGCACTCGTCGAGGACCTGGCCGACGCGCGGCGCGCCGGGAAGGAAGGCGTCCTGGCGCAACTCGTGAACCAGCGCGTTGTCGGTAGCCGTTTCCTCGTCATCAAGACGGCAAAGGATGCGGCCGACGGCAAGCTCGGCATGCGCCCCGTGCGCGACGAGGTGCTCGCCAAACAGGCCGGCTGGAAAAACATCGATCTCTGGCAGGTCATAGCGCGTCAGCAAAGCGCGCGAACGGACTATTATCTGCTTGCGAGCCTCGACCTGAAGCGCGGCGCGGACAATTCGATCGAAGCCGTTTCGGCCGACCGCGCCATCTTCGTCGACGCGCTGCTGCGTACGATCTGGATCAGCATGGTGGTGACGGTCATCTGCGCGGTGCTCGCCGTGCCGCTGGCGCAGGCGATCGTCAGCGCGCCGCCTGCCTGGTCGAAGCTGATGTTCGCGCTGATCCTGTTTCCGCTCTGGACATCGCTGCTGGTGCGCACCGTCATCTGGATCATCGTGCTGCAGAAGAACGGTCCCGTGAATTCCACACTGCTCGGATTGGGTATCGTCAGCGAACCCCTCGACCTCATCTACACCCGCTTTTCGCTGTACCTGGCGATGGTTCAGGTTCTGCTGCCCATGATGGTCCTCTCCGTCGTCGCCGTCATGCGGCGGGTTCCGACCACCTACATGCGCGCGGCGCTGTCGTTGGGTGCGCCGTGGCTCACGGCGTGGCGCCGCGTGCAGTTGCCGTTGATCCTGCCCGGGATCCTGTCCGGCGGGGCGATCGTTTTTGTCTTCGCGCTCGGCTATTACATCACCCCGACGCTTGTCGGCGGGCCGACAGACCAGATGATCTCCAGCTACATAGCCTTCTACACCAACAGCACGCTGAACTGGGGCATGGGCGCAGCGCTTTCCCTGCAACTGCTGATGATCCTCGTATTGTTTGCGTTCCTGTTCTGGACGGCATCCGTCCTCTTCCGCAGCAAGGCGCATGTCGCATGAGCGCCGACCGCTTCCGGAAATGGCTGATGTATGCCTATGCGGCGACGTTGCTGGCTTTCATCATCCTGCCCCTGCTGATCGTGGTCCCCATGTCGCTGACCTCGAGCAATTCGCTGGCATTTCCAACGCCGGGCTGGTCGCTGCGCTGGTATGCCGAACTGTGGGTCGACCAGCGCTGGCCGAACGCGCTGTGGAACTCGGTCGTCATCGGGCTATCCACCACGGTTCTGGCTTTGCTGCTCGGCATACCGGCGGCGATCGGGCTCGCCTGGGGCGATTTTGCCGGCAAGCGAATCCTCTACGCAATAATCGCCGCGCCTTTGGTGACGCCGGTCGTCATCGTCGGCGTCGCGGCCTTTTCATTCTTCGCCACGCTGGGACTCGTTGGCAACAAGCTATCGATCATTCTGGTGCATACGGCGATGGCCGTTCCTGTGATGCTGACGACCGTCGTCGCCAGCCTTTCGACCTTCGACCGGACGCTGGTTCGTGCGGCGGCATCGCTCGGCGCCGGCACCATGCGCACCTTCTTCAAGGTGGTGCTGCCGCTGATAGCGCCGGGCGTCGTTACAGGGGCCATCATCGCCTTCATCATTTCTTTCGACGAAGTCGTCGTCGCAAGCTTCCTCTCGACGGGCGCGGAGCGAACCTTGCCCCGCATGATATTCTCCGGGGTTCGCGAGTCCATCAGCCCTGCCATCGCGGCCGTCGCCGTGCTGCTGATCGCTTTCTCGGCGATCCTGCTTGGGGTCATCGCCATCCTGCAGAGCCGTTCGCAAACTCTCCGCGCAGAGGCATCGGCATGAAACTGGTTCCGTCGGTGCAGCAACTCGAGACCGAGATGACGGCGTGGCGGCGGCATCTCCATGCCAATCCCGAGCTCGGTTTCGAAGAGTTCGAGACGGCGCGTTTCGTGGCGGACAAACTGCGCGCGTGGGGCATCGAGACGACCGAAGGCGTCGGACGCACAGGTGTCGTCGGCACGCTCAGGGGCAGGCTCGGCGCTGGTCGCAGCCTTGGCATCCGCGCCGACATGGATGCCCTGCCGATGACTGAGGCACGGCCGCTGGCGCATGCGTCCCGCACCCCCGGGCGGATGCATGGCTGCGGCCATGACGGCCATACCACTATGCTGCTCGGCGCAGCCTCGGCGCTTGTTCGCTCGCCCGACTTCGCCGGCACGGTGCATTTCATCTTCCAGCCGGCCGAGGAGGGTCGAGGTGGGGCGCTTGCCATGCTGAACGAGGGCCTTTTCGAGCGTTTCCCCTGCGATGAAGTCTACGCGCTGCACAATTGCGAACGGCCGCTCGGCGAGATCGCCGTCCACCGCGGAACGGTGGCCGCGGCGGCCGATCGCTTCGAGATCGTCGTCTACGGAAGGGGCGGCCATGCGGCGATGCCGCATCTGGCGATCAATCCACTCCCCATCGCCGCGCGCATCCTGCTGGCAATCGAAGCCCTGCCCGGCCGCGTCACCGATGTGCATTCTCCCGCAATCGTCACCGTTGGCAGCCTGCGCGCAGGCGAAGCCTTCAACACCATCCCCGATACGGCGTTTCTGACCGGCACCGTGCGCACCTTCGACCACCAGATTCAAAAGACGCTGGAGACGGCAATCCGCCGCATCGCGAAAAACGAAGCTGAAGCTTTTGGCGCCGGCGTCGACATCCGCTACGAAACGCCCTTCGCACCGACGATAAACACTGCGGCGCAAGCCGACGCGATGATCGCGATTGTGAACGAAGTGATGGGACCGGCAAGTCTCGTCATCGATCCGCCTCCCGAGATGGGTTCTGAAGATTTCTGCTACATGCTGGAACAGCGGCCCGGCTGCTATTTCCTGCTCGGCCAGGCCGACGATGCGCACCAGGCCGCGGCTCACGACACCAACTACGATTTCAACGACGCAATCCTGCCGATTGGCGCGAGCCTTTGGGTCAGGCTCGTGGAGCGCCGCCTATCAGCCAGAGGCGCATCGTGATGCAACTGACGGAAAAGGACATCGTCTGGCGAAGCCATTGGCTGCGGCAGGCCCTGCCCGAGGACCCAGACCTTGCGCCTCCGCTCGAAGAGGCGACCCAGGCTGACATCTGCATCGTCGGCGGCGGCTATCTGGGCTTGTGGACCGCTATACGCCTCAAGGAGCACAATCCCGCCTTCGATGTTGTCATCGTCGAGCGTGACATTTGCGGCGGTGGCCCGAGCGGCCGCAACTCCGGCATGGTGCTCTCGGCATGGACGAAATACAGCGCGCTCGCCGCGCTGCGCGACGGAAACGATGCACTTTCGATCATCAAGGCATCCGAAGCCGCAATCGGCGGCATCGAGGCTTTCTGCAAGGCCGAGGGAATAGACAGCTGGTTTGATCGGATCGGCTGGATCTGGGGTGCGACGTGCGAAGCCCAGCTTGGCGCCTGGGACGACGCGTTGAACAAGCTGGCGGCGCATGGCTACGTGCCGGCGCGACGAGTTTCGCGCGACGAGATCGCAGCGATGGCCGGCACGACGAGCCACCTCGGCGGCGCGTTCGATGCGTCGTCGGCAACCGTGCATCCCGGTTTCCTCGTGCGCGGCCTGCGCCGGGCAGCACTAACACGCGGCGTGCGCATCTATGAAAAGTCGCCGATGACGCGGTTTTCGCGCGACGGCACGCTCAAGGTGGAGACGGGGAGAGGCACTGTGTCTTGCGGCAAGATCGTGCTTGCCATGAATGCATGGTCCGGCGCCATTCGAGAACTGGCGCCGGCAATCTTCAACATCTCCAGCGACGACGCCATGTCAAAACCCATTCCAGACCTTCTCGACAAGATTGGCTACCGCCGCGCGCCGCTGATGATCGATTCCCGCGTTTTCGTCGGCGGTTGGTCACCGACGCGCGATGGTCGGCTGTCTGTCGGCGTCAGTGGGGGCGTCATCGGCCTCGGCGGCATCGTCGACAGGCGGTTTCATGGTCTATCGCCACGGGTCGCCGACATGCGCCGCGCGTTGCGGGACGGTCACCCGGCGCTCGCCGACTTTCCGCTCGATACATCATGGAACGGCCCGATCGATCGGACCGTCAGCGGCGTGCCACTGTTCGGCGCCCTGCCCGCCAACCGCGACATCGTCTACGGCTACGGCTTCTCCGGCAACGGCACGACGATGGCCTATCTCGGCGGCAAGATCCTGGCCGGCCTGTTGACCGGCGGCGAATCCGAGCTCACCCATTCGGCGCTCGTGCGCCCAGTGACGCGAGGCTTCCCATCCGAACCATTCCGGTTCGTCGGCGCGCATTTCGTTCGCGGCGCGGTGCGGCGGCGCGACGATCTCGAACATGCCGGCCGAAAACCCGACCTCTTGACCAGATGGCTCGCGGGACTGGCCCCGTCCGGCGTCACCCCTTCGAAAGCCAACCTCCGCGCAAGGAAAGGATAAACGGTGTCCAAGGCCAAGATCTTCAAGCGCAGCGAATTGACCCTGAAGCCGTCCATCACACCGACCGGCACATCCTCGATTGCCCGCGTCATCAATGCCGATATCAGTCGGACCATGGGCGGCGGCATCGAGTATCTCGAGAACGCCTCGATCGACTGGACCGTGACCTACGACGAGGTGCTGTTCATCCACGAGGGCACCCTGACGATCGAACTCGACGACGGTCGCCATGAGTGCAATCCCGGCGATATCGTCTGGCTGCCAAACGGCACCCACCTGAAATACATCGCCACCGAGCGTACCGGCTATTTCTATTGCCTTTACCCGTTCGACTGGGCAGCGCGGCAGGGAACGGCAGAACCCTGAACTGACCGGCACTCCTTTTCCATGCGTTGGCCATCCGCAGCGCAGTTCCGAACCCGGGGCGTCCACCGCGCATGTCTGGCGGCAGATTGCAGCGACACAGCTCAGCCGCAGCACCTAAGCAGGAACCGGTAGTTCGACGAGTGGGGGGAAAGGCGGTAGCGCTCTCCCGCTACCAGCCTACCTTAAGCTACTGAAATTATAGAAAAAACGCCGACCTATGGTAGGCGCCCTGTCCGAAAAAATCTTCAATGATTTTCAGGACCTAGCCTGCTACCGTTGTGACGCCAACGAACGTGTTGCGACGCTTCGCAGACAACAAACTGTGCCTCGAGAGACGTGATTTGCGGGAATTGGCTGAAGTCTCCACCTGCGGACCCATTCGGTCCCGATTCCGAGGCGTAATCGACGCGGATTTTCGAATGGCGCGCCCATGTCGCACGCCAGCCCTCAACGCTCGGCGGCTTATGCCCAAGTTATCCAGCTAAATTAAGCAGTCTCATCGGGCGGGCGCTCTGGATTCGCCGACGCCAATCCGCGTGAGCGTACGCGGATCGTCTGACAGATACGATCAGCGAGAGAAGCGAGCGCGCCCTGCACAGTGCGTGCCCCAAGAACGGATTGGAGGGTAACGGCCTGTGTTGCAAACCTATGTTTGAAGGCCTCTCCGCCACAGAGGAAATCGACCAATCCCAAGCCGTGATCAAACGACCACTGTATATACTCCGTAATCAGGACCGCACCCGGCGACGCTCGGCTAAAGTCAGGGTCGTAGGTGGTAACGAATGCCATCATGACGTTGTGCTGGACGATGTTGATGGAAACCGCGACCATCGCACCATTGCATTCAAGTACGAAAATGCGCAGCACACCGGCGCGTGACAGCGCGTCCACCAGGGCGGCAAGAACCGGCTCGCCCTCTTCGAAAAGGTCGGATTCACGCGTGTGCTTTTCCAGCCATCTGCGCTTCAGCGCCGACAGTCGCTCCAGCAATGGCTGCAGCGGCTCGTCAGCCGACAGGAGGCGGAATTTCACTTCGCCTGTTTCTTCCAGTATCTTGATGCCGCGCCGATAGTTCTGGCGCATCTTTTTCGGCTGGTCCGCCAGCCATGCTGCTCCGCTGGCCCACTGTCCAGCGACGCGATAACTGACTTCCTCCCGGTGATTGGCGCGAAGCTTGACGCCGCTGGAAGAGCCCGGTGTAAAAATCCTGCGGGCTGCCGCATCCGGCGACAGACGATTGATAAAAGCAAGATCGAAGCCACCCGCCGAACAGATCCGGTTCCAGAGGTTCTGGAGGGCCGATAGGGAGCATTCCGGCGCGACAAGAATATCACCATAGTCCGTATAGCTATTGGCGGCCCATTCGAGGAGCCGAAGTCCTTTTCGTCTGCCGATCGCCAGGGGAATGACAGCGACCAGCCTGTCATCGCTCCATACCAGGCCGATCCGCAGCGAGCGCCGGTCGCGGTCGCGCACGGTGCTCCACCATGCCGAAACCCAGGCATGGCTCTGAAAGATCAGTGCATGGGTACGATGCCATAGGTCTACCCATTCGGCTTCGATGGCGGCCAGGCGATCCGTCGAACTGACGATTTCCAGTCGCTCCGCACCAACAGCGTCAATCGAAGCCATTTTGTTCATGGTTGGAGACGGTCCTGCGGCTGCGCGACATCGATGCGCTTTTGAAAAAGTCGCATGATATGGTTTGCCATTTTCTTGAGCGGCAGCACGTAAAGTCCGAAAAGCGACTGATAGTCGCGTACGTCGCGATCTATCAGTCCAAACTTGAGGTCTTCGTCCGGATCCGGGATGAACTGCGTTCCGAATATGCGATCCCAGAATGAAAAAAGCAGCCCGAAATTCTTGTCGTAGTGGCGAGGGTCGACACTGTGATGCACCTGGTGCCAGTGCGGACACAAGATGACGCCGTTCAACCGGCCGAAGGAAATCTTCAGATGCGTGTGGCGAACAAAGTCCATCATGAGAATGTTGCGAATGACATAGACGTTGATGCCAAATATGGCGATCTCGACCGGATCAAGCGCAATCAGGCTCCACAAGCCGAAACTGATCCCCGGTATGACGCCGTCCCAGATCCGGTTCATCAGATCGTCCAGGGGGTGAACCCGGTCCTTGGTGATCCCAACCATCACTTCGGCCGAATGATGCACCTTGTGCAATTCCCACAGGAACGGGAAACGGTGCTGGGCAACGTGATATAGGTAGTAGGAGATATCGTAAGCAACGAGCATGGTTGCGGTGAAGAGGATGATCGTCACTGGGCCGGCGGGGCCGGGTATCAGCGGTTGCGAGATGCTGAAGAGCCAGCCGACTGCCTGGTTTGTTGCATATCCCGTGGCGGCAACGAAGGTGACACCGGCGGGAATGAGCAGGAAGGGCATCACCAGCCTTTTCGTGATCCAGAACAATGCGTCCGCTCGCGCCGATGGGTGCATGATGACTTCCGCGGGAAAGGCGAAGTCGAAAAAGTCCCGGAAGGATTTCTGTTCGACCGTTCGCCAGTAGGCGACCACCGCGCTCCCCAGCGCCGTGAGCAACAGGAGACCGAGTGTCAGCAGATCGATGTGTGAGAGTTTTTCCACGATCACTCTGGCGAATTCCGAAAACATCGATGCAGTGGCTCCTAGGTGGTGAAATGGTGATCCGGCTCGTCGCGAAGCACATATTGCCAGGCCTATCATATGCTGCCCGCAACTGTGTATCGGGATGCGACTGGCAGAACAATCATGGCCAAATTAGCAGATCAACGGTGTCAAAACCGCTAAATATCTGAACGTAATTAATGTCGAACGCTGCGCCTGCAACCTGCCCGTTATCGGGTCTGCGGCGGACTTGGCGCGAGCCGGATGACTACTCCCTTTTCGCCTACTTGGCCACGCCATGCGAGGCGTTCGGCTGGCTGCCTTGCACCAAAACGCGGCGAAACCCAGCCGCCCTGGCCCGGTGTGTCGCCGCCGGAACGGATGTGGATCGCTGCGTCTGGAAAGTGGATAGTCATCAAAGGTTCAGCGCCGCGCAATATCGTGACAATGTTTCCATCCCTGTTGGCGTGGAGGTCGGCGGCGAGTTGGAAGACGATCTCAGCGACGCGGCTGCCGCCGAGCAGTTGGTCGGTCACGAGGATGCCGTCGCCATCGCGTGTCACGGCGCGTTGATGCACAACGCCGAAGCGGCCTTTGTACCCGTCATGTCGGGCACACAGCCTCCAGTGCGGCCCCGGCTCGCTCTCCACCAATGTCGCAACCGCCTTGTGCGACCAGTTGAACGCCCCGGAGATGATGCTTTGGCTTTTACCCTCTAGGTTCAGCGTGTTGTGCGCCGGCGTCGAGCGGAACCAGTCGCGCCAGCCTCCCCCCGAACCATAGAGCCATGTGCCGGGGTCGACCAGCACCGGATCGCCGTCAATGCACAGGGTGAGCGACAGCGCGTCGGCATGACCGTGCGCCGCTATCGAAAGGTAGCCCAGCGGGCCGTGGTCGTATGTCAGATGGACGTTGCGACCATTCATCTCGCCGCGCCAGACGGAGAGCCCGCCTTGCGTGAATGTATGCAATCCATTCGGCACCGGCGCCGGCCGCGGTGGCGCGCCGAAGAAAAGCGCACGAAAATCGCCAGGCTCCGGTGCGCTGCCCGGCATCCGTAGAAAACCACGGATGGCGGCCGCGACCGATCCGACATAATCGGTTTCGCCCCCCAGCGTGATCACGCGGCCTTCATCATTGTCGCCGAAGCCGCTGGTTTTCGGCGGGAGCCAGCCTGCGAAATTGGCGAAAGCGGCCAAACGCGCTTCGACGGGCTGGGGAAAAGGCAGTCCGGCCTGGCGCGCCGCCGCAGCGCACAGCAGGAAAAGTTCGGCACTGAAGGCGGCGTAGGTCGGGGTCTGCTCGGCCCCGGCGCCATCGGCCAGGATCTGTTTGAGCACCTCAGCCAGGAGCGACTCGCGAGCCACCTCGGCCCCGAAAGCCAGACCGATCAAATATTCGCCAGCCAATTCCGCGACGAGATGGTTGTTGGCGGACGAAAAACGGGAGGGAAACCGCGGCAGCCAATAGGCGCTTGCCGCCAGTATTTCACCGACTTTTTCTCGCGTCGCCGCGCCAAGCCGGTCGCCGACGAGGTCGAGCGTGACAATCAGGCTGATGGCTCGTAGCGCGACCTCGATGCCCGAGGCCCAGCCAACGCCCCGAAATGGTGGGTTGGCGAAATGCCAGCTCTCGATCGCCGCCTCGATGGCCGCACGGGATTGATCATCGCCGGTGAGAAGCAGATGGGCAGCCAGTGGCGGCAGTTGCTGCAGCCGGTTGATTTCCCAGACATATTTTACATCGCCACGGCCGGTGGCATGGCGAAAATCGATATCGAAAGTATGGGTCTTGGGGCCTGGCCAAAGCCGGCCGGTCACCGGATCAAGGCGCCAGAGCTCGGGTGGAAAGAGAGTATAGGGGTCTCGCTGTGGCCAGGTCTGCCCAAGTGCTGAAAACTGGCCCCGAAGAGTGTTTTGCGCAGCCGCCTCGATAGCTTGCCGCTGGGCTGGTGTCGCAGCGGCCGGCACAGCATTCCGCAATCCGTGCAGCACCGGGTGCAACTGCGGCGACGCATAGCGCTGCCAGCCGTTGTCGCGGCGGCGCGAAACGGTCCTCCGGCGCTGCTCGTCCAACCGATGCAATATCTCGGCCAACTCCATGCTGCGCAATCGGTTGAAATACCACCCGACCCTCATCCGCGCTCCGCCAAGATTTTGATCCTCATACACCATCCCGTCGAAAAAGCGTGTGGCGGCATCCTCTTTTCCGTTCCCGCGGTTAATATCTTCGGCCATGACGCGGAGTTTTGCGATGAGAAAAGTTGTCTACGTCATAGCGTGCGCGCTTGGCATGGCTTTGTCAGCCGAGGCGGCGCCGATCCCGCTTGAGCGCGGCGTTGGCGTCCATGAATGGCTCAACTGGTCGCCGGTGGAGAAAGATGGTTCCTACAAATGGCCGCCCTATCGCAGCGAGAAGGAATGGCTTGCGGGCGGCAGGCCGCTCACCGATTGGCCGGACGGCGACCAGTTTGGTCGCATTCGATCCATGGGCTTCGACTTTGTCCGGCTGAGTGTCGACCCTGGCCCTCTGCTTGCCAGCGAGGGCGCCAAACGACAACAGGCGCTGGACATGCTTGCCGCTGCGGTGCAGCGGGTGGTTTCAAGCGGGCTCAAGGTGGTTTTCGATCTGCATGGCGTCAGCCAGGTTCCGGCCTACAGCATGGAAATGATCCATGGCGGGGCCGACAGCGAGGGTGTTGCCCGCTATCGCAAAATGGTAGTGGCGGTGGCTGCCATGCTGATCAAAATTGGCGCCGACAAGGTCGCCCTCGAGCCCTATAACGAGCCCGCCTACTACCCTTGCGATTCAAGCGGCAGCGATGACTGGCAGCGGATCATGGCAGGCACGGTTCGCGATATTCGCGCCGTCAGCAGCGAACTCACCATCGTCGCGACCGGCGCCTGCGGCGGGAGCATCGCGGGACTGGTCAACCTGGACCCCAACTTCGACGACCCCAACGTCTATTACAGCTTCCACATGTATGATCCGCACAGCTTCACGCACCAGCGGGCCGATGACAAGAACGCTTTCTCCTCCGGCCTTCCCTGGCCTGCCGACGCCAGCACGCCCGAAGTGGTCGCCGAAACCCTCAAGGCGCAGATGGACGCCGCCGGCTTGAGCCAGATCGAAGAGGTGATGAACATGGCCTCGGCGCGTGAAACGATCGCCCGATACTTTGAGCAGAATTGGGGGCAGAGCCAGCTCGAAGCGGGTTTCCGTCAGGCGGTCGACTGGGCTGAAGCCCATGGCATAGCGAGCAGACGCCTGTTCGTGGGCGAATTCGGCGTTATCCTGATGTCTGCGGATGGCCGCATGGGAGCTTTCGATGCTGATCGCCTGCGCTATCTCATGGCAGTGCGCAGAGAGGCGGAACGCTTCGCGATGCCGTGGTCGGCCTGGGAATTCTCCAATCCTTACGGAATGAGTGTTATCCAACCCAAGGGGCCTGCGATCCCGGACCGGGAGATGTTGCGGGCACTGGGCCTGCCATAACTCGTCATCGGGTCAGGATCGGTTCGAGCGGTCTGCCTGGTTGCTGGCGATCAATCGCGTGAAACCCAAGGACTGTCGTCTCCAGTTGCAGCCGAGAGGGCCTGATCGAACCAAATCAGGCTCAGTTTTAAAATCACTCCACCGAGCAGCTATTTAATATATTCGCTGTAGATTGGTGTCCTCGATCATACGCAAACAAGGGAAAGAGGGCCAAGGGAAAGAATGTGCGGAATTGCCGGCTGGATTGGGCGCAGGGTCGAGAAGCCACAAGATCGGGCCGCCGGGATGTCGAATGCCTTGCAGCATCGTGGTCCCGATGCCGAAGGCATCGAACTCCTGGACCTGAACACAGGCGAGGACCAGTTGGCATTGGTGCATCGCCGCCTGGCGATTATTGACTTAAACGCCGATTCAAATCAGCCGATGCAGACCGAGGACGGACGGCTCCGGATTATTTTCAACGGCGAAATATACAACTACATCGAGTTGCGTGAGGAGTTGATCGGTCTCGGCCACCGTTTTCGCACACGCTCCGACACGGAAGTGCTGCTCAGGGCTTATGACCAGTGGCGCCTGGCCATGTTCGACCGATTGAGCGGGATGTTCGCTTTTGCGCTGTGGGACGCTCAACGGCGCGAATTGATCCTCGCTCGCGACCCCTTTGGAAAAAAACCCCTTTACCTCATGCAAGGCAGAAATTTGCTGTCGTTTGCCTCGGAGATCAGCGCGTTGTTGTCTGCGCAGCCAGATGGCCAGCAGCTCGATCTGGATGGAGTGCGCGAGTATCTGACCTGGCGTTACGTGCCTGGACCGCGGACGCTTTTCAAACAGATCCGCAAGCTCAACCCGGGAAGCTACGCTGTGTGGTCGCAAGGGGAAGTAACGGAAACGCGCTACTATGCGCCCCCGGATCAGACCGATCTGACAGCGGATATCGATCCAGGAACCGCCAAGCGGCGATTTCTGGAATTGCTCGACCGTTCTGTCGAGATCAGGATGCGCAGTGATGCGCCGTTTGGCGCCTTTCTGTCCGGGGGCCTCGACTCGTCGGCAATCGTTGCCCTGATGACCAGGCACAGCGACAACCCCATTCGTACGTTTTCGGTCGGTTTCAGCGAACAGGCTTACAGCGAGCTTCCATTCGCCCGGCGCGTCGCCGATCATTTCAAGACCGATCATTGCGAAATCGTCATCCAGGCGGATGACCTGATGAATCATCTGCCCAAGATGGTCCGCCATCGGGGGGCACCTGTTTCACAAAGTACGGACATTCCAATTTACCTGATGTCGGTTCGAGCCTCGCAGGACGTCAAGATGGTGCTTACGGGCGAAGGTGCGGACGAGATACTCGGCGGCTACCCCAAACATCGCGCAGAGTCTCTGGCGGGTGTCTACCGGTCACTTGTTCCAGCGTCGCTTCACAACAATCTCCTCGCCCCTTTGATGCGCGCATTGCCCGGCGCATCGGCCAAGTTCGATACATTTGCCCGAAGCGCGGGTGAACGGGACTTTGCCACCCGGATGATCTCCTGGTTTGGAGCCATGACGGCGCGGGAACGCGATTCGCTCCTCGGTGGGTTGGCCACTTGCGGCCATGACTGCAACGATTTCCCGTTCTCTTCGAGTGTGACGGAATCTCATCTGCGCCGTGTGTTGTTTTTTGATCAGACATCGTGGTTGCCCGACAACCTCTTGGAACGGGGCGACCGAGTGATGATGGCCGGTTCAATCGAGGGGCGAATGCCATTCCTTGATCGCGATCTGGTTTCCTTCGTCAGCCAACTGCCCGATCGTTACAGGCTGGGCTTCCTGCACAGCAAACAGATCCTGCGCGACTGCATGGCCGGCATGGTTCCCGACGAGGTCCTCAACCGCCCAAAGATCGGCTTCAAGGTGCCCGTCGCCGAATGGTTCCGCGGGCCGATGAGCGATTATGTACGGGACCATCTGTGTTCGTCCCATTCGGTCATCCGTAGCTATTTGAGCGCCAAGAAGCTGGACCAGATTGTCAGGGAGCACGCCGAGCGCGCCGCGGACCACGAAAAACTGATATGGGCGCTTTTGAACCTGGAGATATTCCACCGCGAATTCGCGCTTGGCCCGCCGCAGTGACGACAATGAAGGACAGCGTCAGCGCTTGACCGATCGCGCCTCGGACGCGACCGATCTCCAGACATCGCAGATCGCGTCGACAAACGGTGCAAGCTCAAGCCTTTCCCGGTGCACCGCCATGGCGGCGGCGCCAAGCCGCGCGCGCAGCGCCGTATCCTCGACCAGCCGAGTTAACGCCTCGGTCAACGCCGCCACATCGCCGGGCGGCACCAACAGACCGGATTGTTCGTGGGTGATGATGTCCTCGACCGCGCCAACCGGGGTGGCCACGACAGCCAGGCCGGCCGCCATGCCTTCGATCACCGACATTGGCAGATTTTCGGCGAACGAGGGGAGCACCAGAATATCGGCCGAAGCGATCAGTGATGCGACCTCGTCAGGTCCCACCCAGCCCGGAAAAGCAATACGGTCGGCAATCCCTAGAGCGACCGACCTCGCTCGTGCCGGCTCGACCTCACCATCGCCGGCGATCGTGGCACGCCAACCCCTGAGATGTTTCATCCGCTCCAGCGCCTCGCCCAACTGCGGCACGCCCTTTCGCTCGCCGATGCGGCCGAGGAACAGGATGTGCACGTGATCGCCTCCGCCGACATGCGCCAGGGAAGGAACTGCCGTGGCGTTGGGAACGATGACAATATTGCCGCCGTTCGCCGGTGCCCGGCTGGCGACGAAATCGCGCCAAAGCCCCCCCAGGACAATCACCCGGCCGGCATGCTCGAACAGAGCCCTGATACGGCGGCTCATGAAACTATGATCATCTTTCCAGAATGTCTGATACTGCGCCCCATGCAGATGAAGGACATATGGTATCGACAACAGCCTGGCGCAGGCGGCGATCATCATCTTGCGATAGGTGCTGCCGGAGACCGATATATTGATGTGAATGACGTCGGCGCGTCTGTCGAGGCGGGCCGCAAGCATCCGCGCGCAAAAACCAAGCATGTAGAAGATCGAAAGCCCGACATGTCCCGGGCCACGGCTGGAAAGAAAGCGCAGATCGATGTCGGCGATCTCTTGCCGTTCGAACTCCTGCTTCAGCGCCCCCATGATCCGGTCGATGCCGCCTTGTCCCGAAACGCCCGAGGGCGTTGCGACCAAGACATGTATTTTTCTATTGTGGGCGAGACGCTGCAACATGACACCATTTGGATTGCGGATGCCGGGTGACCGTAAAGCAAAGGTTCCAAAAAAGATTTACGACAAATCTTTTGGTTCAAACTGTATCCGTTCACCCTTTGCCGTCATCGTGCTGGAATTCCCGTCGGTCAACGATTAATCGACGGCAAATTTTCCGGGAACAACCCTTTGCTGCTCCGTTCCACACTCATCTATGGCCCAGCTATTCTGCTGACGCGGGTTTCCGCTCTGCTCCTGCTGGTCGTCATGACGCGGCTGATCGACCAGACGGAGTATGGCCTGCTGACCCTGGTGGTCACCGTGGGCGAAATGACGGATGTTGCCGTTACCAACTGGCTGCGCATTGCCTTGTTGCGGCTTGGCGGAAAAGGCGACGTCAGCCGTGGCAGCCTGATGCTTGCCGGACAGGTATTGCTTGTCACCACGGTGCTGGCCCTGATCATATCCGTGATCGCCTCGGCGGTGATCGTGCCGGAGCGCTGGATCGAATTTGCAATCGCCGTCTGCAGCTATCTGATTGCCGGCTCCATCAGCCGGTTCGCGTTGACGGTGCTGCAAATGCAGCAGCGTCATTCCCTCTATTCGATGCTTGAATATCTGCGCGGCCTGCTGCAACTCGCCTTGCCGATCGCCGCCATCCTTATCTTCCAACGCTCGTTTCTGACGGTATCGCTCGGCTCGAGCCTCGCCGTGCTGATTGCCGGCATCGTGGCGTGCGTGGTGGCATCCGGGCGCGTTATTGGCGGCCCGCCGCGCTTCACCCACCAGGAGTTTTTTGCCCTCGGCGTGCCCCTGGTCATCATGGCGCTGGTCGGTTTCGGTCTCAACAGCGCTGAACGCGTCTTCCTCAAGCTCTACTACGATGCCGGCGCGGTGGCCGTCTTCGCAGCCGCCTACGCATTGGCTCGGCAGCCGATCGATATGGTCGCCAACGCAATCAACATGGGCGCATTTCCAGAAGTGGTCAGCCGCTTCGACGAAGAGGGATCCGAGGCGTCCGGGCGGTTGTTGTCGCAACTCATGGCCTTGATGATACGCCTTTGCCTGCCGGTCGCAGCAATGCTTATCGCGCTCAGCGGCGACATCACGCGACTCCTGCTGCCCGCGGAATATCATGGTCGCTTCGGCCTGCTGTTCCCGATCATCGCCTTCAGCGTTCTTTGTGCCAATCTCACAAGCTTCGTTTATGGCGTCGTGGTGCACGCACATAAGCGGCCGTGGTTGCTGATCATCGCCAATTCCTTCGGCTCGGTGGCAACGATTTCACTGTCTTTTCTGTTGATTCCCACCATGGCGGAGGTTGGCGCGGCGTTGGCGTTGGCGGGCGGATCGCTGGCAGGTCTTGCAGCCTGCATCGTCATCGCCGAGAGGCTCACGCCGGTGCCGGTGCCCTGGCGCGACATCGCTGTCTCAATCATAATTTCTATCTGCACCGGATTGGCCGCCAGCCTCGCCAGCACTGCGCTGGGCTATATGCCGGCGATCTTTCCGCTCGCGGCGGGCGGCGTCGCCGGCGCTGCGGCTTTCCTGGGACTGACCTGGTTGTTTCACCCCGCGGCCGTGACGCATTTCATCGGCAAGCTAAGGGCACGGCTCCGGATCGCATAAATCCCGCGCTATGAGGCATGCTTGTCTGAAAGTCGCGAGCTTACGGATTGACGTTTCGGCGTCCCCGGCGAGACCAGAACTCACGCCACAGCAGCAGTGCATAGGCGGTGTTGGTATCGTAGTAGCGGCGCCACAAGCGTCGCGGCTCCTGCGCCACGCGGAACAGCCACTCCAGGCCGGCCGCCTGAACCAGTTTCGGTGCCCGGGCGACCTTTCCACCATAGACGTCGAAGCTGCCGCCCACGCCCATGACGAAACTCGGAGCGAGTACGTCGCGATAGCGCTTGAGAAAGCGCTCCTTGCTCGGCGTCGGCATCGCCACAAACAGGCAGTCGGCACCTGAAGCGTTGATGGCCTCGACGATCGCGGCCTCTTCCTCCGCCTTGAAATACCCATTGCGCCGGCCGGCAATGGCCAGGCTCGGATGATCTCTGGCAAGTCGGCTTTCAACTGCGTCGAGAATGTGCTGTTCAGCGCCCAAAAGGTAGGGGCGATAGCCACGCTTGGCGCACAGCGCAAGCAGGTTGATCATGACGTCGACGCCGGTCACACGCTCCGGCAACTCGACGCCGCAGAGCCGCGCGCCCCAAAGCACGCCTTTGCCGTCGACATTGACCATATCCGCCCCGACGACATCCTCGCGCAGTTCGGCATTCTTGCGCATGTTCACAAGCTTGGCGACGTTCACGACAACATGATGAAGCGGTCGCCGCGTCGCCATCGCCTCGTCTGCGATGGCCAGCGTCTCGGCCATGGTCAGCGCATGGATGGTCGCACCGAGAAACTCGCGGCGGCGTGATGCCAATAGAGAGTGTTGCGCCCATGCCGGGTCATGCGAGTTCATGCCGCTTCTCCGGTGCGAGCGAGAGACTGCGAGCGTTCCATTTCGGATTTCTTGCCTTCGATGCGGGCGTCGGGCTTGCGCGCCTTGCGCCAGGTCCACAGGCCCCGTGTGTCGACGAGCTTCTTGTCCTTGAGCGCTTCGGGATCGATCAGATTGAATTGTCTATGGTCGACCAGCAGGACGACGATATCGGATTGGTCAATAGCGGAAAGTGCATCGGTGAACATGACGCCGCTGCCCTCGAGCTCGTGTGGCAACTGACGCGCATTGGGCTCGGCAGCGACGATCTTGATATTGGGAATCTTGGACAGAAGCTTAACAACCTCGACAGCCGGGCTCTCGCGCATATCGTCGATATTGGGTTTGAAGCTGAGGCCAAGGCAGGCGATCGTCTGCTTGCGGGTCGGGTCGAGCAATGCCTCGATGTCCCTGACCACCGACAAGGGTCGCTCGGAATTGATGCGCCGTGCCGAACTGATCAGCCGCGTATTGTTCGGTGCGGCGTCGATGATAAAATACGGATCGATCGCAATGCAGTGGCCGCCCACGCCCGGGCTCGGCTGCAGGATGTTCACGCGAGGATGCCGGTTGGCGAGATCGATTACCTCCCAGACGTTGAGCGACAGATCCTGGCACACCGCCGCAAGCTCATTGGCGAAGGCGATATTGACATCGCGGAACGCATTTTCAGTCAGCTTAACCAGTTCCGCGCTTTCGGCCTGGGTTATGAACAGGTCGCCGGCGACGAAGCTTGAATAGAGTGCCGCTGTCCGCTCCGAAGACTTTCGGGACAGTCCGCCGATCGAGCGATCGTTGTTGATCAGCTCGGTCAGCACCTTTCCCGGCAGCACGCGCTCGGGAGAGTAGGCGACCAGGACGTCAGCTTCCTCGCCATGCGCAACGGGAAATTTGAGATCGGGTCGCAGTTCCGCGAGCAGCGCTGTCATGACACGCGTCGTACCGACCGGCGATGTTGATTCCAGCACCACCAGGTCGTCCCGTTTTAGCACCGGAGCGATGCTTCGCGCTGCCGCAAGCACGTAGCTGACATCCGGCTTGCGGTCCGGGGTGATCGGAGTTGGAACGGCGATAATATAGGCATCGGCCGGCTGAGGCGTGCTGAATGCCTTGAGCTTGCCATTGGCGACAACTTTCTGGATCAAACCATCCAGGTCCGGTTCGATGATGTGGATTTCGCCGCGGTTGACCTTCGCGACCACCGCCTCGTTGATATCGACACCGATGACATCGAGTCCGCGGCTGGCAAAAATGGCGCAGGTCGGCAGGCCGATATAGCCCATGCCGATAACGGAAACGGTTTTGATTTCAGCCATGATTCAGCAATTCCTCAACGATCCGGGTCGCAGCTTGGCCATCGCCGTATGGGTTGTGCCTCTCCGCCATGCCGCGATAGACGCTCTCATCATCGAGCAGGCTATTGGCATTGGCCAGAATTTTTTCGATATCGGTACCGACCAGCCGGGCAGTACCAGCGGCGATCCCTTCGGGTCGCTCCGTGTTTTCCCGCATCACCAGCACCGGCTTGCCGAGTGAAGGCGCCTCTTCCTGCACGCCGCCGCTGTCGGTCAACACCAGGTAGCTCTGTTTCTGCAGGTACAGGAACGGCAAATAGTCCTGCGGGTCGATCAGGTGGATGTTCGGCACCGTCCCGATTTCGGCCTCGACCACGGAGCGCACATTCGGGTTGGGATGGACCGGGTAGATGACCTGCACATCCCTGCGCGCCGACAATGCCTTCAGCGCGGTGCAGATTCTCTGGATGCCGCCATCGAAATTCTCACGGCGATGACCGGTGACGAGTATCATTTTCTTGGTCGGATCGATGAAGGGGAAACGAGCGGCGAGCTTGGCGTTCATCAACTTGTCGGCATCGATCTCGATGGAGAAATGCAGCAGCGTGTCGATCACGGTATTGCCGGTTACGAAGATGGTGTTCGCAGCCTTTCCTTCGGCGATGAGATTGTCGCGCGCCTCGGTGGTCGGCGCAAAATGCCAGGTGGCGATGTTGCCGGCAATCTTGCGGTTCAGTTCCTCCGGAAAGGGAGAGTTGATGTTGTGGCTGCGCAATCCCGCCTCGATATGGGCAACCGGAATGCGCTTGTAGAAGGCAGCTAGAGCCGCGGTCATCGCGGTGGTTGTGTCACCCTGGACGATGACGATGTCCGGCTTCGCCTTCTCCAGCACCCCCGCCATTCCGAGGAGCACGCGCGAGGTCACGTCGAACAACGTCTGACCTGGCTGCATGATGTTGAGATCGTAGTGCACCGGCAGGCCCGTCAATTCAATGACCTGATCGACCATCTCGCGATGCTGGCCCGTCACACATATTTCCGTGGTAAAGCCTGGATGGGCGAGCGCGGCGCGCGCCACCGGAAAACATTTGAGCGCCTCCGGCCTCGTGCCGAACACGATCAGCAGTTTTCGCCTTGAGGGCAATCTCGGATGTGAAACGGCGTTCATGGTTGACCCTGGTCACCGAAAGCGTGGGCGCCCGGCTGACATGTGCTTTCAGCCTAACAATAGCGCCCTGAACCGCCTTCGTATTCAAAAAAATTAACGTATGATTAACGCTAGAGTCCGCAGCCCCCCTTGGGCAACCCTTGCCAGGAACTGTGGGGAAAGATACCAGAGCAAAGCCATTTTTTGCTTTAACGAGAATAACTTGGGTTGACTAATATTTTAATCATCGGCCACGCCGTCGCATCCCGACGCTGGGAAAATGAGCTTTTCATGCGGTTGGGTGCGGCAGGTTATGTGGTCTCGAGTTGCCACGCGCCGGCGCCGGCGCCAACCGCTCGGGGGCTGGACACTGTCTTGGCGATCGAGAGCCGGCGTTTCGGTCCCTCGCTGGCGGGCCGGTCCGAGCCGTTGCCGCCCATCGATCGCGGCCCTCCGGACCTCGTCATAGATCTCACTGCCAGCGCAACGGGGCAAGACGCGCCAGTCCTGAGGCTCGAATTTTGCGGTCGCAACAGCTTTCCAGCCGGCGTTGCCGCAATGTTGGCGAGCGGACAATTGCCTGAACTTGGCGCTCGCCTCGATGGCGTTGTCGTGGCCCAGGCTAGACCGATGCTGGCAGACAGGCTCTGGCTATCTCGAAGCTGCAACGACCTGCTCGCCGGTGCCATGTCGCTGATCATGCAAACCGTCGCCCGCTTCTTTGCGGGCAAGCTTGTGCCGGTAAGCGACAACCCGGTGCCGATCCTGAAGAACGACAGTTTTGTTCGACACTATGTGCCCTTTTTTGGCAGGGCTTTGATCGATCGCGCCGTGCAAAAAATCAGGCGGGGACGACGCCCCTTTTATTGGCAGGTTGCCTATCGGGTGATCGACGGACCAGGCATCGCCGAAACCGGGCAACTCGACGGCAAACCGTTCACAGTCCTGCCGGACGATGGCCAACGCTTCTATGCCGACCCGTTCGTCTTCGAGGCCGACCGCCGCCATCATCTGTTTGTCGAGGAATTCCCCTACGCGACGAGTCGCGGCGTGATTTCCGTCGCCGAGCTCGGTGACGATGGCACTTTCGGTGTTCCAAGGGTTGTATTGGAGGAAGCGCACCACCTGTCGTATCCGCAGGTGTTCGCACACGATGGCGAGATTTTCATGATCCCCGAAAGTGGTTCGGCTCGCGAACTTGTGCTCTATCGCGCCGCGCAGTTTCCCGACCGCTGGGTCCGCGACACGGTGCTGATGGCGGACAGGGATTTCAACGACGCGACGCTGCTCGAATCCGACGGTCGCTTCTGGCTGGTTGGAACGGAGCGGTTCGGCTACGGCAGCGCGTCGGACACGATGGCGGTCTATTGCGCACCCTCGCTGCGCGGGCCATGGGTCGCCCATCCGCTCAATCCCATTGCCGTCGATCATTCGGCCACCCGGCCGGGCGGCGCCTTTATCCACCACGACGATGCCCTGGTGCTGCCGGTGCAGAACGGATCGAGGGCCTATGGCGGTGGTCTGGGGCTGATGCGGCTTGAGCGACTCGACGCGTCCGATGTCCGTTTTGCCTCGCCCCGGCCGATCGGCGCGGGTCCGGCATGGGCACGCACGGGCATTCATACGCTTAACCGCGCCGGCAATGTCGAGGTCGTGGACAGCGCGGGCTGACTGAAGCGCTGAAAGCCGTGAGCGTCCCGTTGCGTGGCCTGCTTATTTGTTCTCCGTGGCAATATGAGGAAGCGGTGTGTTTCTCGTCTTCCTTCTGCCGTTCAGGGTCTGAAGAATCGGCTTCTCGATCATCTCGTAAATCACCAGACTGACGAGGCAGGCTGCCACGATGCTGACCACCGACACCAACAATACCGTTGTCGGATGCTCGTATCCGACGGTGCGTCTGGCCAGGTACGCCACAGCGCCGATCACGAAGATATGCGACAGATAAAGCGCGTAGGAAGCGTCGCCCAACTGCTCGAGAAGGCTCCAGTGCTTGAGTTTCGGCTCCAGAATGAGGCTGAGATGAAGCAGGCCCGCCGCCCACATTGCTTGTCCCGCGAAGCTGATCTGACCCAATAGCGGCGTACCGTCATCGACGAATGAAAGCACCACGCCTGCAGCGGTCATTACGCCGAATATCCAGGCATGGCGTATGTCGGAAGTGAAATCACCGTCCAAATAGCGCCGCCCTATCCACATGCCGATTACGAATGCCACCGGAGAAGGGTTGAGATAGAACTGGATAACAGGGTTGGTGGGAGCCAGCCACAGCCCGGCTATCCACATCGCAATGAAAAAGACCGTCAGCACAAATACGCGCGAGGTCACGGACAGGAATGCGAACACCGCAAAAGCGATATAGAAAAATACCTCGTAATTGAGCGTCCAGCCGAGTGAGAGGATTGGACTGGCGCTATCCCGTCCAGGCGCTTCGTGAACAATGAAGAGGAGCGACTGAAGATAGTGGGGCCATGTAAAGACGGTCTTCTGGAAGAGACTTGGCGCGAGCGCCGCCAGAACGGCGGCGAGGCTGGTGAAAAGCCAGTAAAGGGGGATGATCCGGATTGCTCGGCGTTTCAGGAAGGTGGCAGCGGAAAACGGACCATCTCCCGTAATATGGACCATTATGAAACCGCTGATGACAAAGAACAGAACGACGCCCAGGCGGCCCGCCGTCACGATAATCAGATTGTCCACGCCAATCTGATAGGAAAAGGCGTGTGCGAACAGAACCAGCAAGGCGGCGCAGGCGCGAAGATACTGAATCGAATAGAATTTCTTCACCTTGATCTCCTGCGCTTTGCCGGCGCCTGATGCCATTGTGCCGTCCACAGGCAGCGCGTCCGGCGCCGTGCAAAGCATCGCCATCAATACGACCGGCCAATTAAGTGTGGGTTACCGAGTTCATGAAATAGCGTAAATCCGGCTGCCGATGCATGTCGCGCAAGTGCATTGCCTGCATTCGTTCCCACGCGGCGCACTTTGGTGAGATCTCAATGAGCGGTGTCCGGCTTTTCGGCAAAGCTGACATGTGGCGGCCCATGCCGGGCATCGCCGCTGTTAAGATCGGGTTATCCATATTCCTTTACGTTCGTGCAGGAAAATGTACCCGGGGGCGCGTTCGTCCCCTGCCATCTCAATCGCAAGCCGCAACGCTGGTCGGATAATCGTGAGTGTCACCCCCACAGAGCAACAGTTCGTGACCGCGCAGGCCAGCCGCCAAGACGCCCTCACGCTCCTGTTCTTTCTCCTCGTGGCCTTCGCTTTCCTGCTCCGCTCGACCATCTCGCCGCAGTTGATGAATATGGTGATGTCCTATTCGACGGAGGGGGGGTCGTTTCCCGAAAAGCTGCATATCGGGACCTATGCGATCTTTCTGCTGCTTGTCGTCATCGCCACGACCCGGCCAATTCGGCTCGAAGGCGATGAAGTCAGGCTGTTCAAGGCGACATTGTTATATTCGCTGCTGCTGTTGTGGCTGGTGCCTTATCTCTTCGTGATAGGCCGTGCCGGCTCGGCCGGCTTCATAATCGATTCCTATCTGGTCTCTTGTGCCGCGGCGATGATCATGCTTGCCCTGGGTGACCATGTGCGCAGGGCGCTTGGCAATGTCATCGTCGGCATGATTGTCCTCAGCGCCATCATCGGAACGATCGAGGCCGTCACCCAGCACCGATTCCTGCCCTATCCCCTCGTTGAGCTGGACTTTCGGCCGATCGGACTGTCGGCCCATCCGCTGGCGCTGGGCGCGCTTTGCACCACCGCCATAGGTTTCGTTGCATTGACGCGGTGGCGTATCTGGGTGTGTGCGCTTTGCATCTTCATTCTCTTCATCGGCACGGCCGCTTCGGGCGCGCGCACCGCCCTGCTGCTCGCTTGCGGCGAGATCCTGTTCCTGCTCGTGTTCCTGCCTTGGCCGGACTTGTCACCCAGACATCAACGCCAGGCCAAACTCCTGGTGCTGATGCTGACGCTGGCCGGTGGCGCCATACTGATTGCGATACTCTTTTCGGCGGGGCTGCTGAACCGCTTCAGCAATACGCTCTTTGATCAAAATTACGACGCGCGCGTCAAGATCTACGATGTATTCAAGTTCGTTGAATGGAGGGACATCCTGCTTGGCATGAATCCCAACGAGTTGTTGAAGATCGTCAACGAAAAGCTCAACCTCCCCTTCATCGAAAGCACGCCGGTCGTTCTTACGCTTTTGTTTGGCCTGCCGATCGCCCTGCTCTTCGCGTTTGCTTTCTTCCGGTTCCTTTTCAAGCTCCTGCGCAATACGCCTCGGGCCGCCCATATCGCAGCGGCCGCGTCCATCCTCGCGGCATTGTCAAACAATGCCCTTTCTTCGAAGGCGCCGGATATCATGCTGCTCGTCATCTTGTTGCTCGCTTATCGAAAGCCGGATGGGCGCCAAACCGGCACGCCCCTTCAAGGCCAACCAGCATCAACAGCGACATGACGCCAAAGCCCGTCCTTGCGGGTGCCCTCGCGACGACCTCTTGCATTTCCATTTGAAACGCCTGCACGCTTTGCCAGGCTACGACGGGCGTGGCAGAATACCGACCAAGGGTGGATAGATCGCTGTTCCGGAACGCGCCTGACACGCCTGGAAAATGAAATGTTAACGATGTTTCCGTAAAGCAGGCTGTGCGTATTGAATTTTAAAGGGTTAGCATGATGTCCGCCGCTTCCGGTCCTCCTCCAGCCGCGGCCGCCGCCGGCATTAGCCCCTATGAACGGATCGAAAATGCGCGGCGCGCCAGCAGGCCAAAGCCGCAACAAACCGCGCCGATCATGGCACATGCGGCGGCACCCGCTGTAACGTCGGCCCCTGTAACGTCGGCCCCTGTGTCGCCTGCACCCGTGGCGCCGCCTGTAGCCGAGCCCGTCACGACGGTGACGCTCAACAAGATCGGAACCTTTCTCGAACTCGATTTCGGGCGTCTGTTTGTCTGGCTGCGCGCCGGCCTCGCTCTGGTATGCCTGCTGGCAATCGTCGGCGGGATCATCGGCGGTGCCTACGCTCTGCTGAGCAAGCAGCGCTATACCGTGACCACGGACATCCTCATCAATCCCGCCAATCTTCAGGTTGTTCCGAATGATCTTTACCCGCAATCGGCCCAGGTCGATGGACAGCTGCTCAGCGCGCGCAGCAAAGAGCGCATCTTGACCTCGGGCAGCGTGCTTTCACGTGTTGTAGACGATCTTGACCTGGCCAGTGACCCGGAGTTCTTCGACGCGGACCGTAGCCGCACAGGGACGGACGGCGCCAAACCCGATCCAAAGCTTACCGCCCTGAAGAACCTGGCGGAACGGGTTAGCAGCATCGCGGATGAAAAGTCGTTTGTCACGACCTTGATGGTATCGGCGGAAACCCCCGCTAAGGCGATCCTGATTTCGCAGGATATCGTCAAGACTTTCCAGGAAGAGCTGGCCAGCGCCGAGGCTTCCGGCGCCAGCCGTGCCGCGGCCGCGCTGGACGGGCGGCTGGGCCAGCTCAAGAGCGATGTGCAGGCCGCCGAAGAGAAGGTCGAGGCCTATAGGCGCAGCCACAATCTGGCCACCAGCAATGGGCAGCTTGTTTCCTCGCAAACCATGACCCAGCTCAACGGCCAGATCGTGGAGACGCAATCGCGCGTCATCGCCGCCCAGGCAAGTTACGACGCCCTGCTTGCCGCCGGCGCAAACGGCACCAATTCCGGTCCCGCCACGTCGGAGGCGCTTGTGGCGCTGCGCGCAACGGCCAACGGCCTGCGCCAGCAGATCGATTCGCAGTCGATGACCTTTGGCCCCCGTCATCCGTCGATCGTCAGGCTGAAGACGGAGTACAACACGGTCAGCGCGCAACTCAGCGCCGAATACGCGCGCACCCTGCGCCTGGCGAAAGTCAACCTCGATGCCGCCAAAACCTCGTCGGCCTCCCTCAATGCCAAGATGAATGACTTGAAGGGCAACGTGTTCTCGGATAGCGATTCCGAGGTCGCCTTGCGTGAGCTTGAACGTGACGCCGCGTCGAAGACGGCTATCTATGAGAGCTTCCTGTCGCGGGCACGCCAGATAACCGAGCGCGAACAGATCGACAGCACCAATGTGCAGGTGATTTCCACCGCAGTGCCGCCAAAGGGCCGTTCATGGCCCCCCCGCACCGTCGTGATGATCGGCCTGGGGGCCATTGGCGGCATGATCCTTGGCATGTTGCTCGCTATTACCCTGGGTATTGTGCGCGACATGCGTCTTCCGCCGAACCGCCCGGACGTCATTGCCAGCCGCGCCTGAAATGGCGAAGCGGATTGTCTTTCACATTGCCAGCCTCAGGGGCGGCGGCGCCGAGCGCGTGTTCGTCCTGATGGCGAACGAACTGGCATCGCGTGGCCACAACGTCACGCTTTTTACCTGGAACGCGCAGGGGCCCAATGCCGCCCTGCTTTCGCCTGCCGTGCATCTGGTCGATTTCGGCCTCCCCATTCGCGGCGAGGGTTATGGCAAGTGGGCGACATTGAAAGGCATCGTGCGAAGCGCGGGCCTGCTTGGCCGCCTTTCTCCCGACGCGATCTACAGCGCCCCGGAATTCGCCAATCTGGTCGTGGCGCTGGCGCTTTCCCTCGCGCGAAGCAGGGCGCGGTTCTTCCCGAGTTTCCACGCCGCCGCCTCACTGCCTTCCGGCAGCCTTGGCGCGAAAATGGCGGTCTGGCTTTCGGCCCTGGTTGCGGCCCGCGCCACCAGGGCCATCGCGGTTTCTGAGGGTGTCTGCGGCGATCTTGTGGCCCGAGGCTTCCCGAAATCCAAGGTCGTGGTCATCAACAACCCGCTGCCGCCGGCTGCATCCCAGCAACGCTCCTACGCCTGGCAGGCAGAGCTCGCGGCGATGGGCGACGGCCCCGTCATCATCACCGCCGGACGCCTGGTGCCGGTTAAGGATCATTGGACGTTGCTGCGGGCCTTCGCTGTGCTGCGCGCCGGCCGCCGGGCCCGGCTTGTCATCTTCGGCGAGGGTCCGCTGGCCGACGAGCTGCGCGCCTATGCCGAAGAATCCGGTATCGGCGCAGACGTTCTGTTTGCGGGCTATGTCAATGATCCGGCGGCCTGCTACGCAGTAGCTGACTTGTTCGTCCTATCATCGACCAGCGAGGGCTTCGGCAATGTTCTGGTCGAGGCCATGGCAGCGGGGATTCCGGTGGTCTCCACGGACGCGCCGCACGGCCCGCGCGAAATACTTGATGACGGCCGCTTCGGCGCCCTGGTGCCGGTCGGCGATGCCGCGGCCCTGGCAGTGGCGATGGCCGGAATGCTCGACCAGCCGACAACCGCCGCGATCCTGAAAAGCAGGGCGGCGGATTTCGAAATTGAAAAGATCGGAGACCGGTACGAGGCGTTGCTCTGAATTAGCGCATGGATCGGCTTGCGGCGGCACAGGAATTCGCCATTGATGGGACAGGACGCCGCCAACATAGGCCGGTTACTCCCAATCCAATCATGATCTTTAATATCAGTTTACCCAGAGTTGGTAACAACAGGGAACCCGCGTTTCATCCCCTCAGCATAGGGAATTTCCTTGCCGCAGCATCACAGCCCTCCTGCCGGCCGTGCAAACGATCGTAATAGGCCGCGATTGCACTGCTTCATGCGGGTTGAGCTGGAACTCGCGCCTGACGTTCTGGTGCCGCGAGCCGAAACGGAACTGCTTGGCCGGACGGCCGCGGCCATTCTTGGCGAACAGGCGCACGAAACGATCCTGATCGACATGTGCTGCGGCAGCGGCAATCTTGCCGTGGGCATCGTCAGCGAATGTCCTCGGGCTCGGGCATGGGCGGCGGACCTGACCGACAGCACGGTTTCGCTTGCCCGCCGCAATGTTGTGCGCCTCGCCCTGCAGGACAGGATCAAGGTCCGGCAAGGCGACCTATTTGCCGCGATCGAGGGTGACGGCCTCCACGGCGCTGCCGACATGGTCGTGTGCAACCCGCCCTATATTTCCTCATCCCGTCTCGATAGCGAAAGCGCGCATCTGTTGGAGAACGAACCTCGGGAAGCTTTCGACGGCGGCCCTTACGGTATTTCGATCCTCCAAAGGCTGGTCCGGGATGCCGCAGCTTTCCTCAAGCCAGGCGGATGGCTGCTATTTGAGTTCGGCGAAGGTCAAGATCGGCAGATAGCAACCCTTTTATCGAGAACGAAATCCTACGAAACCCCAACCTTTGCCGTGACGGCCGACGGCCAGCCCCGTGTCGCCATGGCGCGCAAACATGGTGGCCGGGTTCCCGGAACCGGGAGCCCGGCGTGAGCGTCGTCCGCGCCCTCGATCAGGCCGACCTTGCGGCCGTCGCGGGCATGTTTCAACGCATGCTGCGCAAGAAGCGGGGGCCAGCGCCGGCCTCCCTCGTCGATTACATGAGGCGGTTTTATCTGGACGCACCCGACTGGGGCAGCGGGCTCCGTTCGCTTGTCCATGTCAATGACGCCGGCCAGGTTTCCGGGTTCGTCGGCGTTCATGCGCTGCCGATGAAATTCAACGGCCGGCAGCTCTACGCTGCCATCTGCAGCTCGCTGATGGTCGAGGATCACGAGACCGATCCGATGGCCGGTGCCCGCCTGTTGAAGGCCTTCCTCGATGGTCCGCAGGACATCTCCTTCAGCGAAACCGCCAATGATACGTCCGTGAAACTGTGGACGCGGCTTCGCGGCGTGGTGCTGCCGCAATACAGCCTTGACTGGGTTCGCGTGATGCGGCCGGCGACCTTCGTGCTCAGCCTTTTTGCCAATCACATGAAGCTTGCCTGGATGTTCAACCCGCTCGCCCGGATCGTCGACCGGCTCTACCTTCGCAAAATGAAGGGCAGTCAACGACGCTGGACCGGCGTCGTCGCCAACGCATCGAGCCGGGGGGCATTTCGGACCTCCGAGATCGACAGCGGCAGCTTTGCGGAGCTGCTGGAGCCGCTTTGCGCCCAATTTCCGCTACGTCCGCAGTGGGCGGAAGGTCAGCTCGACCATATTCTGGGCGATGCGGCGCAAAAGCCGGATTTCGGAGAGCTTGTCTACGTGTCGGTGGCATCGCCGAACGGCGCCAATGTCGGCGCTTTCGCCTATTACGCTCGACCGGACGGGATCGGCCGCGTGCTGCAGGTCCTCGCTCTTCCCGGCCAGGCCGGGCCGGTGATCGATTGCCTGGTCGAGCATGCCGCCCGGCGCGGTGTCTCCGGCTTGCGCGGCCGCGTCCAGCCCGCGCTTCTGGAGGCCATGCTTGTAAGACGCATAGCCTTCATACCGGTCGCCTCGACCGTCGTGCATTCACGCGATCCCGAGCTTCTGGATGCCATGAAGAACGCGCAGGTCTTTCTGAACGGGCTTGCGGGCGAGCAGTGGAGCCAGTTGATCGGCGGCCGCTTCACCTGAAGCGTTCCGCCTAGAGCAATTCCAGGAAAAAGGTGCGCGGTTTTCCATCCGGAATCGCGTAAAACAAGAGCTTAGAGCGCCTCGCATGAAATCGGGTTCATGCGATGCGCTCTAAGTTTTTCTTTGATGCATGTCGTATCGCAAACCGGATCACTTTTGCTCGATATGCATCAGGTCAGGAGCCGACTTCGTCCACGCCGTCAACGAGCTGCGGGCGCAGGTGCAGATAGCGCGTTGCCTTTCGCTTGGCGGCGATGTCGGCCCAGACGCGTTCGATCTGTGAGGCGGTCAATCCCGTCGCTTGCCCTACCACCTCGGCGGACACGCCGTTGTTGAGGCCGTAGAGACACAGATCCATCCGATCGTAAGGCAGGGAGAAGTAGAATTCTTCCTGCGTCTGCGCCAGCGAGTAGGTGTCGGTGGTCGGCGGCCGGTTGCGGACCTCTTCCGGAATGCCGAGATAGGCGGCTAGCGCATAGACCTGCGTCTTGTAGAGATGCGCGATCGGCTTGACGTCGGCGGCGCCGTCGCCGTTCTTGACGAAGAACCCCTGATCGTATTCCAGCCGGTTCGGTGTGCCGAGCACGGCGAAGTTCAGCCGGTCGGCATGATAATATTCGATCTGCTTGCGGGTGCGCTGCTTCATGTTGGTGGCGGCAACGATGCCGAGATAGACCGCCACCGGCATCCGCAGTTTCGTCTGCTTGCCTTGCGGGTCCTGCACCACCAGCGAGGAGATGTTGTAGCCCTCGCCTTCGAGCACGTTCGCGATCACGATCTTTGAGGCCCAGCCCTTGCCATAGTCCGGGACCATTTCGCGGATGAAGGCGTCGCGGCGTTCATAGCAGCCCATTGCCCGCAGGGTCGGCCCGATATCCTCCACAACGGCCTCGACGCCGAAAGTGTCGGCGACCAGATGGCCGAGTCGCAGGCTTTCGGGGTCGGAATCGCTTTCCGGCATGAGGACGCACAGCACATTCTGGTGGCCGACGGCACGCGCGGCCAATGCAGCCGAAACGCTGGAATCTATACCGCCCGAAAGACCGAGCACGAGGCCGCGCTTGCGAATGCCGCGCAACTGCTCGCGCAGGGCCGCCACGATCCTGTCCGTTTCGGCGGCGGGATCGATGACCAGGGCTTGCGTGAAGGCCGGCGCATCCTGGGTTGAGCCGATGTTCATTGCTCGGCCTCCATCATCTCAGCCGCGAGCCGGCGGCTGACCTTGCCCGACTCCGTCTTCGGTAATTCGCTGCGGAACTCTATGATTTTGGGGACCATGAAATCCTCCAGGTGGCGCGCGCAGTGACGAATGATGTCCTTTCCGCCAAGCGCCGGATCGGACCGCACGACGAGCGCGCCGATCGCATGCCCCAGCACCGGATCCGGCACGCCGACGACCACCGCTTCCGCGATACCTGGATGGGCGTGGAGCACGGCCTCCACTTCCTTGGGAGCGACCTTCTCGCCACGCGTCTTGATGATGTCGTCCTTACGCCCGACAAAATAGAGAAAGCCGTCCTCGTCGGTCTGGAACAGGTCGCCCGTATAGAGCACCTTTTCCCAAGGGTTAGGCCCCGGCCGGAGCGCTCGTTCCGTCTCGGCCTTGTTGCGCCAATAGCCCTGCATCACGTGCGGACCGCGGATGACTAGCTCACCTGCCACGCCCGCCGGCACGCGTTGTCCAAGGTCGTCGACGACAAAGGCTTCCGTGTTGGGGATCGCTATGCCGACCGACCCTGGCCGGCGGTCAAGTTCCTCGGGTGGCAAATAGGTGCAGCGCTTGCATTCGGTCAGCCCATACATCGAATAGATCCGGACGCCGGGCAGCAGCGAGCGCAGGCGTTCTATGTGGGCTGGCGGCAAGGCGGCCGCGGTGTTGGAAATATAGCGGAGGCTGGGCAGGAAACCCGGCGCCAGATCACGCATCTGCAGGATCATCGCCGCCATGGTAGGCACCAGCGGAAGGCCGGTGACGCCCTCTTTGCGGATGCGTTCGAAGATCTCGTGCGGGAAGGCGAAGGACTTCTCGAGCACCAGCGTGGCCCCGAGCCTGACTGCCATCAGCAACTGGTAGAGGCCATAGTCGAAGGCAAGCGGGAGGACGTTCAGGATGATGTCGTCCGGCGCATTGCGCAGATAGGTGGCGATCGACCCCGCGGCAGCGTCGCAATTGCGATGCGTCATCATCACACCCTTGGGCCGGCCGGTCGAACCTGACGTGTAGATCAGCATCGCAAGGTCGACGTCGATGCCGCGATGGTCTACCTCCGCGCCATCGAACGTCAGGCAGTCAGTCAGGGACGCGGCCCCTGCCGGGCATTGCCCATCGGCCCCAGGGGTGGAAGCCACGAAGATGCCGGTCTTGCCTTGCGATGCGCAGGCTTCGGTGACCACGGGCATCAGCTTCGCCTGCGTCAGGACTGCCCTGGCGTCGCAATCGGCGATGATGTAACCGAGCTTGTCGGCCTTTGTGGAGGGGTTGATCGGACTGAAGGTCGCACCTGCCTTGAGTGCGGCAAAGATCGATACGGCGGCCTCCCAGCAATTGTCCATGAAGATCAGGACGCGGTCGTCGCGCCTGATCCCATTCATGAAGAGAGCGGTGGCCAGCCGGCTCGAAAGGTCGTCGAGTTCTTCGTAGCTCAGCTTTTTGCCCCTAGTGACCAATGCCGTCTTGGCCGGGTGGGCAGCAGCCTTCGCCATCAGAAAATGCTCGATCCGCACTGGACGTTCCTCGCCGTTGGCGCTTACGCTGCCAGCGTTTGTGCTCTCGCCTCGATGAAGGACGAGATGCGGTCAAGCGAGTCCAGGTTGGCCGGAACGATGTCGGCATCCACCATCGCGATGCCGAAATTGTCCTCGATGAAGGCCACCAGCTCAAGCACCGCAGTCGAGTCGATGATGTCGTTCTCGATCAGCGAGGCTGAATCCGACAGTTTGTAGGAGGTGTCGCCGAACAGGAAGTTGTCGACGATAAAGCTTCTGACCCTGTCCTTGATTGCCGTCATGATGTCTTTCCTTTTCCTCGCCGTCTCAGGCCGCTCTTGCCGCGCCGACCGCTTGGCCGGCGAAATTCTTCTGCCACAGCTGCGTCGACAGAATGCCGACGAAGGCGGCGTTGTCGCGAAATCCGGTCGCGGTCTCCATGCGGCATTTCTCGTGGAGCTTGGCCACCGCCTTGGCGTTGAACAGGCCGCCGGCGGTAATGCTCGCCTCGCCCAGGCAGTCACGAACATAGTCTAGTTCCTCCGCCCCGACGAAGGAGCGGGCCTCCGGGGCGCGGTAAGGTTGCTTGGTGCGTTTCCCGATCGCCGCCGGAAGGTGGTGCCTGGCCACCTTGCGCAAAATGTGCTTCTCCATCAAGCCTTTCAGTTTCATCTCCGGCGGAAGTCTTGCCGCGAACTCTACCACGCGATGATCCAGGAAAGGAAACCGCCCTTCGATGCCGTGCGCCATGGCCATCCGATCGCCTTGGCTGGAGAGGATGTAGCCGGGCAGGAGGAAGCGGGTTTCGAGATATTGCGCCTGATGCAGCGGATGCCATAGGGAAAACGCCTCGGGCAGGCGGCTGGTCAGCTCTGCAGCCGCGTCATAACCCTTCAACGTCGCGCGCAGGTCGCCGGAAAAGAAGATTTTCGCCGCCGCCGTGGTCTTGAAGCGTGGCCGATGCGAGAACAGCGGATCGTCGAGGGCAGCGTTGCTGGTGCCGAAGAAGGCAGCCAGATACTCCACCGATTGCTGTTGCAGGCCCGGCAGATACGGGTAAAGCCGGCGGAACAGCTGCGGCCTTATGCGCGATGTGGGCTGCCGCCCGCAGAACCGGCGGACACGCGCCTCCTTGAAGACGTCGTAACCGGCGAAGACCTCGTCGGCGCCTTCACCCGTCAGCACCACCTTCAGGCCGGCCTGGCGAACCAGGGCGGACAATTTGTAGAGTGGCGCAGGAGCCGTGCGGATGATCGGCCGCTCGGCAAAGCGGATGACCTCAGGAAAGACGCTGGCGATATCGCGGGCGCCGCATTCTATGGCGTGGTGGCGCGTGCCGAGCGCCGAGGCCATTTCGGTCTGAAAGGCGCTTTCGTCATGCTCGGCGCTGTCGAAGGTTACGGAAAATGTCTCCAGTCTCCGAGGAGTCATGCCGGCGGCAAGCGCAGAAACAAGCGACGAATCGAGCCCTCCGGAAAGATAGGAACCGACCGGCACGTCGGCCCGCATGCGAAGCCTCACCGCATCGGTCAGAAGGGCTTGCAACTCCTCTGCCGCGTGGTCCTCGTTCGTGATCTTCGACGGCTCATCACGATGCGGATAGTCCAGGTGCCAGTATCGTCTGACCGTGACCTGCCCCTGCGTCGCGATCATCACACTTGCCGGTTCCAACTCGTGGATATTGCGGAACGCCGTGCGCGGAGCGATCGGCGCCCACAGCGTAAAGATCTGATCCAGCGCAATCGGATCAATTTCAGCGGAGACGCCCGGGACCTTCAACAGGGCTTTGATCTCCGAGGCAAAGTAAAGCACCCCGTCATTACTTGTGTAGAAGAGCGGCCGGACACCCATCCGGTCTCGTGCGAGCACCATTCGTCGCTGCCGATTGTCCCATATCGCCAAGGCGAAATCACCGTTCAGGAGAGACAAGCAGTCTTCGCCCATCTCCTCATAGAGCTGAAGGATGACCTCTGTGTCGCTCGACGTCCGAAAGTGTCGGCCCTTGGCGATCAGCCCTTCGCGCAGTTCTATGTAGTTGAAAATCTCGCCGTTGAACGCAATCGTCAAATTGCCGGCCTCGTCGGACATCGGTTGTTGGCCGTCTCCGATGCCGATCACTGACAGCCGCGCATGCCCGAGCCCGGCATCGGGTGCTACGAATTTCCCTTGCTCATCCGGCCCACGATGGGCAATTGCGGCTACCATGTGCGTGAGCAAAGCTTCCGCATCCCGGATTGACCCGAAATAACCCCCGAATCCACACATCCCTTGAACTCATATTGAACGCTAAGGTACGGAACATAACCTCGATAGTGGCATCTGGGGTTAATCCGATAATTTCACCGAGCATGTGGTTAACAAGAAGTTTGCCACGATGTGGTCTTCGTGGCTAGGACGCGATGGCTCTCCATCACCTCGCGGTTGCGGTCGTAATAGCCGGAACGATAGCCCAGGCGCTCCGACGTGGCGAACCGCCTGGATACAAACGGGCCGCGCGCAACGTGCTGGCGACCTTGAGGCAAATTCAACCGCAGGCTCCTGGGCTGACTATTATCGGGGTAGGTTTTTTTCAACGCTTGCAACGGCTTACTGTTTTCCGACACGCGCCGGGCGCGAACGGACCAGAGCATTTCCAAAAAAGTGTGACACGGTTTTCTCTGCAGAAGCGCGCGGCGCTTCTGCAGCAATTTGCCTCGAAATCAAGAGATGACGGGGGTTTCAACGTGTCTGAGGAACGGTTGATCGCTCTAGGCCTTTTTTCCGGGTTGGCATGGCTGGACACGGGCGGCTAAGGCTGGAAATGTGATTGCACGTCTTCGCTGCCGGGGGGCTGGCCGGAGGACGAGGAGGATGGCGCTGAATTTCGAATATATTGCCGGCCATCCGGCGCTGCACCGTCATGTCGAGGCGCAGTCGAAGGCGCTGCTGCATATCTATGAAACGAGCCCACGCCTGGCCGCCGTATTCGCCACGCAACAGCGCTGGCTGCTGGCTCACACCGGCCTAGCTCTGCATTTCGCCCGCGACCCGCGCGATCCCCGCACGGAACTGACACTGGCCCGCTTCATCGATGCAGTGCTTCACTATTCCGTTGCCAGCCGCAACACGGCTGAAGCCTTCATCAAGGAGATGCTGCACTATCACATCATCGAATACCTGCCGCACACCGGTGATGGACGAGCCCATCCCTTTCAGGTGACGGCAGCGACGCTGAAGGAATTCGACGGCTGGGTGGTTGCGCATCTGCGCACGCTCGACGGTCTCGACAGCGGCAACCGCCTCGCCGCGTTTCTCGAGCAGAACGGCATGATTGCCAGGCTGCAGCCGCTGGTGGCGGAAGGCCTGCTCTCCTCCAACCCTGTGCGTGAGCCCAAGCAGACGTTTTCGCTGTTCATCTGGCTCAACAATGGCGGCATCGTCATGGATTGGCTGATGTCCGGCATCGATCCCGACAATGCCGCCCTCGACCGGATCCCGACCAGCGTGGTTTCGATCGGCGAATTCGCCAGTTGGCTAAAACTCTCGCGCACCCATCTTGCGCGCAAATTGCGCGACGCCGAAAAGCTCGGCAGCGTCGGCTGGCTGGGCCGGCGCGGGCATTCCGTAATGTGGGTCTCGAACAGCTTCTACCAGGAATACATGACCGTGCAGGCCGCCAAACTTGCCGTCATCGATGCCGCGTTCGAAGCCTGCCGACCGGCGTCGCCGCACGCTGGCTGAACGTTCGGCGCAGACGCTGTTGCGCAGCCGATCGTGCCGACCGCGAGGACCCGTCCGGGCGCATGGCCGAGGTGGCCTTTCCGCCGTCGGGATACGGACATCTGGACAGCGGGGGCGAAGCCTGAAAGCGGAACGATCCGCGCGAGCGGCAGCGATCCGCCCGACGGGTTCGGGTGGATCAACTGGTCAAAAGCCGGGCGCAGCATCTCAATCGATGTCGAATGACACGCCCTGCGCCAGCGGCAGCGCCTTGGAATAGTTCACCGTGTTGGTGGCGCGGCGCATATAGGCCTTCCAGGCATCGGAGCCGCTCTCGCGCCCGCCGCCGGTTTCCTTCTCGCCGCCGAAGGCGCCGCCGATCTCGGCGCCCGACGTGCCGATGTTGACGTTGGCGATGCCGCAATCCGAACCATCGACGCCGAGGAAGCGCTCGGATTCCTGCAGGTCGCGGGTGAAGATCGACGACGACAGTCCGGCGCCGACCGCATTGTGCTCGTCGAGCACGGCATCGAAATCGGAATATTTCATCACGTAGAGGATCGGCGCGAAGGTTTCTTCGGTGACAGGAGCCACCTGCTTCGGCATTTCGACCAGCGCCGGATGCACGTAATAGGCATCGGGATGGCCATTCTCGACCCGCGAACCGCCGGTCAGCTTGCCGCCGTGAGCGGTGGCTTCCTTGAGCGCCTTCTGCATGGCGTCGAAGGCCGCCTTGTCGATCAGCGGCCCGACGAGCGAAGACGTCTCCAGCGGATTGCCGACCGAGACGCTCTCATAGGCCTTCTTCAGCCGCGGCAGCAGCGCGTCATAGACGCTGTCATGCACGAACAGGCGCCGCAGCGTCGTGCAGCGCTGGCCGGCGGTGCCCATGGCGCCAAAGGCGATGGCGCGCAGCGCCATGTCGAGATCGGCGGTCGGGCAGACGATGCCGGCATTGTTGCCGCCGAGTTCGAGCACGGCGCGGGCAAAGCGCTTGGCCAGACGCGGGCCGACATCCCGGCCCATGCGGGTCGAGCCGGTGGCCGAAACCAGCGCCACCTTCGGGTGGTCGACCAGGATCTCGCCGACGGAGCGGTCGCCAATCAGCACCGGTGCCAGGCCCTGCGGCGCATCTGCGCCGAAGCGCTTGACCGCGCCGGCAAAAATCGCCTCGCAGGCGAGCGCCGTCAGCGGCGTCTTTTCCGAGGGCTTCCACACCACGGCGTCGCCGCAGACCAGCGCGAGCGCCGCGTTCCACGACCACACCGCGACCGGGAAGTTGAAGGCCGAAATGACGCCGACGACGCCGAGCGGATGCCAGGTCTCCATCATGCGATGTCCCGGACGCTCGGTGGCGATGGTTAGACCGTAGAGCTGGCGGGAAAGGCCGACGGCGAAATCGCAGATGTCTATCATTTCCTGGACTTCGCCGAGGCCTTCCGACGGGATCTTGCCGACCTCGATCGACACCAGCCGGCCAAGCTCGGTTTTGTGCGCGCGCAACTCCTCGCCGAGCAGCCGCACCAGTTCGCCGCGCCGGGGACCCGGCACCATCCGCCAGGCCTGGAACGCCGTGTGCGCGGCATCGATGGTCTTGGCCGCATCGGCCGGCGAAATCGTCTTCAGCGCCGCGATCTGTTCACCCGTCACCGGGCTGCGCACGACGAGGTCGCCGCCGGTCAGCGCGTCCTTGGCCACACCCAGTTTCGCCAGAAGTTCGGCCGTTTCCTTCGCTATCGTCATTTTTATCCCTTTCAGATCCGCTCGCCATCATAGGGCGGCGGTCGAGCCTTGGCGCCATTATCGCCCGCATGCCGCAGGCGCTGTCATGGCGTGCCATTACTCGTTTCAGGGGAAAATCGCCACCCCGGCATGGTCCAAGCCGGGATTGCACGATTGAGCCAGAGGAGGAACAGGCTTAGTGCGCTGTCTTCGCCGGCGCCTTCACGGCTCCGTCCCGCATCAGCCGGTCGATATGCATGCGGATATGGGCGGCTTCCGCTGCCGTGTTGGCCAACGCAATGGCGCGATCGAAGGCGACACGCGCCTCTTCGCCACGGCCGAGTTGCATCAACAGACCGCCCTTGAGTCCGAAGAAGTGGAAATAGCCTGACAGCCTCTCGCCAAGCGGCTCGATCATGGCAAGGGCAGCTTCCGGCCCGCGCACCTTGGCGACCGCAACGGCACGGTTCAGCGTCACCACCGGCGAAGGTTGCATCGCCTCCAGCAGGCTGTAGAGCAGCTCGATCTCTGTCCAGTCGGTCTCCTCGGGGGTTGCCGCCCGCGCATGAAGGGCGGCGATCGCCGCCTGCACCTGGTAGGGTCCGGGCTTCTGGTGGCGCAGGGCCTTGTCGACCAGCGCCAGGCCTTCGTCGATCATCTTGCGGCTCCACAGCGAGCGGTCCTGGTCGTCGAGCAGCACGATCTCGCCATTCTCGTCGAAGCGGGCCGGCGCGCGCGCATGCTGCAGCAAAAGCAATGCCGTCAGACCCATGATCTCCGGCTCGGTCTGGAACAGCCGCAGCAACAGGCGCGCCAGCCGGATCGCTTCCTCGCAAAGCGGCGCACGCGCCGGCGCCTCGCCGCTGTTGGTGGAATAACCTTCGTTGAAGATCAGATAGACCATGGCGGCAACGGCGGCGAGCCGCTCCGAGCGCTCGACCGCTCCGGGCGTCTCGAACGGCACGCCGGCATCGGCAATGCGCGCCTTGGCGCGCGTGATGCGCTGTTCCATGGCGCTTTCGCCGACCAGGAACGCACGCGCGATCTGTTTGACGGTGAGACCGGAGACGATGCGCAACGCCACCGCGATCTGCTGCGTAGGCGGCAGATCCGGATGGCAGCAGATGAACAAGAGCCGCAATATGTCGTCGCGGTAGTGTGCGCCGTCCAGCCGTTCGGCGATATCGCTCTCGGCATCTTCGAGGTCCGAGATCTGGTCCTCTTCCGGCATCGGCGCCTGCTTGGCGCGCTTGCGCACCGCGTCGATGCCGGTATTGCGGCCGACAAAGATCAGCCAGGCCGCAGGATCGCGCGGCGGCCCGTTCTGCGGCCAGTTCTTGAGTGCCCTCAGGCACGCGTCCTGGAAAGCTTCCTCCGCCGCATCGAGATTGCGGAAATACCGCAGCAGCGCACCCATAGCCTGCGGGCGGGCAGCGCTGATCGCCGAGCTTATCCAGGCGAGGTCTGTCATGTGGCTACTCTGGTTGGGTTGAAGACGGAAACCGGTCGGATCTCATAGGATCCGCCGCTGGGATTAACCTCGGAAAGCTCGCGCGCGAACTCGACGGCCTCGTCGAGATCGGCGCATTCCAGCGTGTAGAAGCCGAGGAACTGTTCCTTGGTCTCGGCAAACGGGCCGTCGATGACGACCGATTCGCCCTTGACCTTGCGCAGCGTCGTCGCGGCGGTGGTGGGCAAAAGCCGCGCCACCGGCCCAAGCCGGCCGGCTTGAGCGTATTTTTCCTGCACATGCATGAGCTTTGCCATGACCTCGTCATCCTGTGCCTTGCTCCAGGAGGAGACGACATCTTCGGAGGCATAGCAGAGGATAGCGTAGAGCATGGGAGGTCCTTTTCTGTCTCAAAGGACGAAACAGTAGGGCCTATGCCGACATGGCGTCGACAAAAAAGTTACGCCATTTTGTCAGCCTTCGCTTGCCTTCAACCATCTCAGCACAAGAGCCTCTTCATCATCGAGACCGTCTATCGATCGCTTGCGCTTGTTGGCCTCGGTCATTTCGCTAAGCAGCCGCCCTTCCACCCAGGCTTCGAAAACCTGTGGATGGATGTAGCATTTGCGGCAGACGGCGCGTGTGTTGCCGAGCCGCTCGGCCACCTTGTCGATGACCGCGTTCATCACACGCTTGGTCTGCGCCTGGCTTTCGGGAAGCTCCGTCCGCGCAAACAGCGACGCGGCATGGATGGTGCCGCCCCAGGTGCGGAAATGCTTGGAGCTGAAATTGGCGCCGATCGCGTCGCGGATATAGCGGTTGACATCGTCGGAGCGCACTCCATGCCTCTCGCCATCCTCGTCGAGATATTGGAACAGTTGCTGCCCCGGAATATCCTGCGCGCCGCGCACGACCCGGGCGATGCGGCGGTCGACCAGCTTCAATTTCCATTCCTTGCCGGACTTGCCCTTGAAGGCAAAGCGCAGGCTCGATCCCTTGATGTCGACGTGGCGGTCGCGTAGCGTCGTCAGCCCAAAGCTCTTGTTGTCGCGGGCATAGGCGGCATTGCCGACCCGGATCATCGTGTTGTCGAGCAGCCAGACAATTGCCGCCACGACGCGCTCGGCCGGCAGGCCACGGCGGCGCAGATCGGCATCGATCCGGCGGCGCAGCTCCGGCAGGCTTTCGGCAAAGGCGACAAGGCTGGAGTATTTGGCGCCGTCGCGCTCGGCGGCCCACAGCGGATGGTAGCGGTACTGTTTGCGCCCGCGCTGGTCGCGGCCGGTCGCCTGGATGTGGCCGGCGGGATCGGGCGAGATCCACACATCCGTCCATGCCGGCGGAATGGCCAGCGCCTTGATGCGGGCAATGGCTGCCGCGCCGACGGCCTGTCCTTTCGCGCCCTTGTAGGAAAAGCCTTCGCCCGCCTTCAGGCGCCGGATCCCCGGCTCGCTGTCGCTGATATAGGTGAGCGAGGCCTGTTCGGCAGCGGTCTGCGCGCCGTTCTTCGGCGCTCCATCGTCCCCCCGTCCGGCAGCCGACCGGCCGGATGGCGTCCCAGATTTGTCAAGCATGCCCGCTCCACGAAATTTTTCTCGTAGATAAGCGCTAAGCCGACTGCTGGTTCCACCCCGTTGCTATGGAATGTGGTCGGGTCCACCAATGGTGGCACCAGCCGGCACGGCCATCCAGAGGCCGCCATCGTCGACGTGAGGCGGATGGTAGTCGCGCCCGGGCGGAATCTGTTCGAACACGGCCCCTGCCTCATCGGCAAGGTAGTCATAGCCCACATCCTGCAGGAGCCCCTTTGGATCAAGGTGGTGGTAGAGATTGCGGCGGGCGATCCGCCGCTTCGGCTCCATCATCTTTAAATGATAGAGGTTGAGCCCGCTGTTGCGGGCCTTGAAACCAAGATCGGGAGGATACCAGAGCCCGTGCAGGTCCTCTGGTCGGTACTTCGCCGGATCGTAGGCTCTGAACAGACGATACTGGAACTTTTCGGCCCACAGCCCGTCGACCCGGTACTCGGTCGGCGAATACAATTCGCGGAGCCGGAACCCCCAGGCCATGCGCCTGTAATCCCCCGTCAGCTGTCCGATCCGCTCCGCGGTACCGCGTTCCAGCCGCTCATCGGGATCAATAGCCAGGATCCAGTCGGCGGCAGCTTCATGCGCTGCGTCGAGCAAGATCCGCCGCCGCTGCGGCTCGCTGCTGAACACGCCGGTCGCCCCGCGATCGTCATAGGCAATCCAGCCGTCAACGACCGGATCGATATTGGTGATCAGATCGGCAACCAGATGCGCGTCATAACGATAGCTGAAAACTGCGACCGTTCTCTGGCGCGTCCAGAACAGTCGGCTCCGTCGCCAGCGTCGAGGCTTGATTTGGCTCGTTATCATTTTCTTGTTGCCGCTTTCACGCGATTTCGCACGCCAATATAGACACCCACGGATTTGACCAGCAGGGCAAGCCAGACAATTGGCATCGACATCATCGCGAAAGTTCGATCCCGATCGGAAAGCCCGATCTTCGCCAGCTTGCGGGCATTCCGCCGATCGCGAAACGTGTCGCGAAAACACCGAAACGGAGTGTTCAGGGCGGACGCTGCGAGGTAATCGCCGCGGCGACAGCCGCGCCTGTACTGATCGGCAAGCAATCTGGACAGCCGGGTTTCGTTGCGATGAACGGTTTGCACCTTAGGCTCCCAGACCGGCTGCAGTTCCTGCGGCAGCCGCCCCAGGAATTCGGTGTCTTCGGCAGCAGGCATGGTTTCATCGAACAAGCCATATTCATCGAACAGCCGCCGATCGAACGACACGCCGTAACGCAGCGCACGATCCGACGGCAGACCGGGAAGCCGTCGCATGAACATGATCAGATGAGCCGCACAGGCGATCAGATTGCGCGGATGGCTATTCACCATCGCGCTCGCCACGGCGCGGTCGCCAGCCAGATGCCGCTGCATCCGTGCCTCGGCCCAGCCCGAACAGGCGAGGCAATCATCGGCAAGAAAGGCAACGAAAGGCGCTTTGGTGGCCGCAATGCCGAGATTGCGGGCTGCGCCGACAAACAGCCTTCGACCGACCTCGATCACTGGCACCTTGACCCCGGCGCCGGTCAGCAGCGCCAGGACCTCGCCTCCGCCCGAGTTGACCACCATGATCTCGAGCGGCGCATTCTGATCAAGCAGGGATGTCACCGCCTCGACGATTTGAGCCGGCGCGCGATAGCCGATGACAATGACGGCAAGCTGCGGCGGNAGTTGACCACCATGATCTCGAGCGGCTCATCCTGATCCAGCAGGGATGTCACCGCCTCGACGATTTGAGCCGGCGCGCGATAGCCGATGACAATGACGGCAAGCTGCGGCGGGGCTGATTCAGGCACGTTGCAACTGGACGCGCGGAGAGGAAAACCAGCGCCGCAGCGCCAGCTTCAGCTGGTAGCGCCTGCAACGCCAGGTGTTCGACCGCACCTTCGGCGCCGCCGCCGCGATCCTCAGGAACCGCGCCGCCGTCTCCAGATCGCCGCGCGCATAGTGAACCCTGGCGATCTTGAGGGCGACCAGCCCCTCCCTGGTTTTTAGCGACGACAGTGGGATGCCACAGTCAGTCAGCTCGCGCAGCGCCAGCCGCCAGTCGAGAAAGCGGCGCACCGGCCTGGTGATGAAGCGATCATCGGAACGCACTGCCGAAACGTGGTAGATCATGACGGGATGCACGATCAGGGCAAGCGACGCCCTGCCCATCAGCCTGGACCAGAACAGCGTGTCCTCGTCATAGGCAAGCCCGGTCGGGAAGCGCGTGTCGCCGACGACGCGCCGGGAAACCAGCGCACTGCCCACGGCGATCGAGCGAATGTGACCTTCCAGATAGGCCGAGGCATTGGCTATACCATCTTCTATGTAGCCGGCTGGAAGCTTGAGGTTCCGGTTCTCGCCATCGGTGCGCCGACGGTAGGCGCCGATCACCATGTCGGCGGCCGGCTGCGCCCCCGCCCGGACCAGCATCGACCGCAGCCCGCCCTCCAGATGCAAGTCGTCGGCGTCGATCAGGTAGATCCAGGAGCATTGCGCCTGCGCCAGCGCCACATTGCGGGAGCCGCCCGCGTCCCGGCAGTTGCTCATGAGCACGCGCAACGGCAACGAGAATTGCGTGGCGGCATTCAGCGCGGCTTCTGCCGTCCCGTCCGAGGAGGAATCGTCGACCAGCAGCACCTCGCCGATAACCTCGGCTTCGGAACGAAGCGAGGCCAGCGTGGCCGCTATGGTTGCCGCCGCATTGTGCGCCGGGATGATGACACTGATTGCCGTCAATACCGAACTCCGCATCAGCATGCCTGCCGACCGATCCTCCCCGAAGTTTCAACCGAGCATAACGGGCATCGCCGTTGTTGAGAAGCTGTGCTTCGAGGCTGTCAGGCCTTCTCGAGCGCGACCGGGATGACGTCGACGGCCTGGTCGCCGACCTGGCCGCCGGTGGTTTTCAGCACGCCGACGATCGGAGCCACGTCGGAATAGTCGCGGCCATAGCCAACGGTGATGTGGTCGTTGCTGGCCCGCATGCCATTGGTCGGGTCGAATTCCTGCCAGCCGGCATCGCGCCCACACCACACCTTGACCCAGGCATGCATGGCATCGGCGCCTTCGAGCCGCGGCTTCCCTTTCGGGGGAATGGTGCGCAGGAAGCCGCTGACATAACCCGCAGGAATACCTAGCCCGCGCAGGCCGGCGATCATGATGTGGGAGAAGTCCTGGCACACGCCCCGCTTCAAACCGAAGGCATCGCTGGCCCCGGTACGCACCGTGGTCGCTTCCCCGTCATAGGTGAAATCGCGGTGGATGCGGTTGCACAGATCGATGGCCATGCCGACCGTCGAGCCGCCGGCGCTGTCGCGGGCATAGGCGGTGATCGCCGCATCGATGCCGGCATGATCGCTGGCGGCGAGAAAGTGATGCGGTGCATCCGGCGCCAGTGACCGTACGGCGCCGAGTTCTTCCTGCAGGCGCTGCAGATCGGGCGACACGTCGAGCCCAGGCTCCGGCCGTGACACCGACACGCGCGCGCTCATTCTGATGTCGAGCCCGTCATGGACGTCGCGAAAGGCGATCGCGGTGACATTGTTGCCGAAGAAATCGGCAAAATCCGTGCGCTCCGATGGGGTCGGCACAAACGAAAGCGAGGCCGCGATCACGCGCTGCACGCCGGCAATGGTCGGCGGCAATACACGCACCTGATGCCGGCTGCCGCCGGCCGCGGCGTCATAATCGTAGCTGAGATGAAGCCTGATATCGTACAGCATGTTAACCAAAATACGCTTTAGCCAGGCTGCTATAGAGGTTGCCGATCTCAGTTGCGAGATCGTCCAGCACCTCCGCCGACATCTCCGATGGCTCCATGACGGCAATTGCCGTGTTGAGCTGCAGGATTTCCTTGGCCGCGACCGACATATGCCCCTCCGGCCCAACCGATGGCAACAGGCCGATCTCCGCCTTCAGCCGTTCGAGCTGGAACAGGATCGAGCGCGGGTTGAGTGGGTCGAGCGCCAAGAGGTCGATCACCGTGCGCCGTCCGGCCCGCACCGGATATTGCCGGCGGTGGGTCATGACGCTGTCGCCGATCTCCAGCATCATGTCGAGCGAGCCGTCCGACGCACCGGACCTTGTCAGTCGGGCTAGCGTACGGGCGATCTGGATGCCGCGCTCGATCCGCCGGCCGATCTCGAGGAAACGCCAGCCGGTGAAACGGTACATATTCTCGTGCAACAGGCCGGAGAAACCGGCGAGCTTGCGCAGCATGACCGTCATGGCCCGTGTCGCGTCGTCACCCGGCGCCACCGTGGTGGCGAACTGATGAATGGTCTTCGACAGGTCCTTCAGCGCCAGCCAGCCATCGGGCGAAAAGCGGTCGCGGATCTGTCCGGCGCTGTAGACGGCGCTGTCCAGCGTGCCGATCAATCCGGGCGGAATGGCCGCTTCGAGATCGACGCCGAACGGTTCGAGATAGTCCCTGATATCGGCGAGCAGCAGCATGTCAGGATCGGACGTCTCGGCCAGCCGCACATGATAGGCGCGCAGGATGCGAACCGTATCCTCCGAGCGCTCGATATAGCGGCCGAGCCAGGTTAGGTTTTCCGCCGCGCGGCTGGGCAGGCTGCCCGGCATGGTGCGGACAAAGCTGTCATGCTCCTGCGGCAGAAGCGTCTCGCGCTCGACCGACCGGTCGCTGACCACCCAGACGTCGGCCGCCTGGCCGCCGCGCTGCATGGCGATAGCCGTCGGGTCGAGCGAAAGGCCGACACGGGCGAAACCGCCCGGCATTACCGTCCAGCCATCGGGCGTGCGCGCCAGATAGACGCGCAGGCTTGCCGGTCGCGGTTCCAGCCAGCCGCCGACATAGACCGGCGTCGTCGACAGCGTCACCGCTTCCTGGCCGACGAAACCGCTGCCATCGCTCTCGATGCGCGCGATCAGCGCGATGCGTTCCTCCGGCGTCAGTGCCGAACCGAGCCTGGTCTGGCCGTCATCCTCGAAGGCCAGCCGCGTCGACAGCGCCGGACCGATCACCATGCGATCGATATTGGCAAGCACATGGGCCCGTTCGGTTGCTTGCCCGCACCACCAGGTGGCGACGCTTGGCAACAGAAGTTCTTCGCCGCGCAATGCGCGCGAAATCTTCGGCAGGAAAGCGAGCAGCGCCCGGGTTTCCATCAAGCCCGAACCCAGCGCATTGACCGTCGAAACCGTGCCGCGGCGGATCGCCTCGACCAGCCCCGGGGTGCCGATATGCGAGTCTGGCCGCAGTTCCAGCGGATCGGCGAAGGCGGCATCGAGCCGCCGCCACAGCACGCTGATCGGCATCAGCCCCGAAACCGTGCGCACCATCAGCTTGCCGCCGGAGACGGTCAGATCCTCGCCCTCGAGCAGCATGATGCCGAGATAGCGGGCGATATAGGCGTGCTCATAATACGTCTCGTTGAGCGGCCCCGGCGTCAGAATGGCGACGCGGCCGTCATTCTCCTTCGCCATGCCGATCAGAGCATCGCGAAAGCGACGGAAGAAACCGGCGAGACGGTGCACATGCATCTCGCCATAGATGTCGGACAAAGCCCGCGTCGTGGCGACGCGGTTTTCCAGCGCAAAGCCGGCGCCCGACGGCGCCTGCGTGCGGTCGCCCAGCACCCACCAGCTTCCATCCGGTCCACGGCCGAGCTCGAAGGCGCAAAAATGCAGGAAATGACCGCTGGCCGGCATGGTGCCGACGACGGGGCGCAAATATTCGGGGCTCGCCGCAATCAGGCCTGCCGGCAGGATTCCCTTCTCGATCAGCCGGTTCGGCCCGTAAATATCAGCGACTATCTCCTCGAAAAGGTCGGCGCGCTGCACGAGACCGGCGCTGATCCCGGCCCATTCCTTGTCTTCGATCAGCAGCGGGATATGCGCCAGTGGCCATTCGCGCTCGTTGGCGCCGGCCTTGTCGTAGACGCGATAATAAACGCCGGCGTCGCGCAGATACTGGTCGGCGCGGGCAAAGCGCTGGCCCAGCTTTTCGGGACCCAGCTCCTCCAGCGCCTCGATGAAGGGCGCCCAGGCCGGACGCGGATGGCCCGAAGCATCGACCATCTCGTCGACGACGCCGTCAATCGGCTGGTAGTGCTCCAGCAGACTGTGCCTCAGCGGCTTGCCGCGGACCTTTTTCTGATTCCCCTTTGCCATTGCTGATCAGAGTCTTGCTGGCCGCCTGAGGTCAAGGGTCATTGGGAAGTCTTCAGAGGCTTCTTCATTGCGCAGCACATAGGCCGACGGCGTATGGCCGCGCGGCTCGAAGCGGGCGAGACGCCTCGCCTCGGCCTCATTGCCGTTGACCGGGAACGTGTCGTAGCTGCGCCCACCTGGATGCGCGACATGGTAGACGCAGCCGCCCACCGCCCGCCCCGACCAACGGTCGTAAATGTCGAAGACCAAAGGCGTGTTGACCGGCAGCGCCGGATGCAGGCCCGACGAAGGCTGCCAGGCCTTGAAGCGCACACCGGCCACCGCGACCTCGCGATTGTCGGTGACCTTCATCGGCACGATTCGGCCATTGCAGACAATGGCATGACGTTCCGGGTTGAGGCCTTCGGTCCTGACCTGCAGCCGTTCGACCGAGGAATCGACGAAGCGCACGGTGCCGCCGATGGCGCCTTGCTCACCCATCACATGCCACGGCTCCAGCGCCTGCCGCAGTTCCAGCTTGATGCCGGCATGCTGGACTTCGCCGCAGAACGGAAAGCGGAACTCCAGCTGGGCATCGAACCATTCCGGCCGGAATTCGAACCCGTTGAGCTTGAGGTCGTCGAGCACGTCGAGGAAATCCGCCCAGACATAGTGGGGCAGCATGAAACGGTCATGGAGCGAGGTGCCCCAGCGCACGAAGCGGCCATCAAGCGGGTTGTTCCACGCACGGGCGATGATGGCGCGTACCAGCAATTGCTGCGCCAGCGACATGCGCGCATTGGGCGGCATCTCGAAACCGCGGAACTCGACAAGCCCAAGCCGGCCGGTCGGGCCATCGGGCGAAAACAGCTTGTCGATGCAGATTTCCGAGCGGTGCGTGTTGCCGGTGACATCGGTCAACAGATTTCGGAACAGTCGGTCGACCAGCCAAGGCAGCGGTGCGTTGCCCTGGTCGGGATGCGGCACCTGCGCCATCGCGATCTCGAGTTCGTAAAGCGAGTCATGCCGCGCCTCGTCGAAGCGCGGCGCCTGGCTGGTCGGGCCGATGAACAGGCCGGAGAATAGATAGGACAGCGACGGGCGCCGCTGCCATTGTAGCACCAGGCTCTTCAACAGATCGGGCCGGCGCAGGAACGGGCTGTCATTGGGCGTTGCGCCGCCGACGACGACATGGTTGCCGCCGCCGGTACCGGTGTGGCGGCCATCGATCATGAACTTGTCGGCGCCAAGCCGTGTCTGCCGTGCTTCCTCGTAAATCGCCGTCGTCGTCGCCACGCAGTCCTGCCAGTTGGCAGCCGGATGGATGTTGACCTCGATGACGCCGGGATCGGGTGCCACCCTGATGACGTTGAGGCGCGGATCGTGCGGCGGTCCATAGCCTTCGATATGCACGGGAAGGCGGATCGCCTTGGCCGCGTTTTCTGCGGCTGCGACCAGTTCGAGATAATCTTCCAGCGCCTCGACCGGCGGCATGAACACGCAAAGCCGCCCGTCGCGCGGCTCGACCGAAAGTGCTGTACGCACCGCGCCGCCGATCTCGGTGATCTCCTGCTCCACCCGGTCTTGCTGGCCGGTCGTCGCAGTGAACGATACCGCCTGCTGGCGCCGCGCCATCTCGTCGGCGCCTTCCAGTTCGGCCGGAGCCGGTTCTGGCAGTATGGCTTCCCGCGCCGGCAGCGGTTCACGCGGCAGCGACGGATCGACCGGCACGACATAGGGGAACTGTGCCGGCGGCACATAGGGCAGCGTGCCCAGCGGCAGGCGGTAGCCGACCGGGGAATCGCCCGGCACCAGGAACAGCCGCCCGCGCCGGGTCTTCCATTTCTCCGAGCGCCAGCGCGGGTCCGAAGCCTGGCTGTTCCAGCGCTGCACCGGCAGCACGTAGCCGGACGGCTTGGTCAGCCCGCGCTCGAACACTTTCGCCATGCGGCTGCGCTCTTCCGGGTCTTCCAGCTTGGAGTTGGACGGATCGACATTGTCGGGCAGCTTGCCTTCCTTGAGCAGCCATTCGGCCGGGTCCTCATAGGCCTCGCTGACCATCGCCTTGTCGATGCCGAGTTCGCCGGCGATTGCCGTCAGCAGGTTTTCCGCCTGCTGCGGCCCGACCTTCGCATCGCTCTTTTCGCGCGCGATCAGCGACGGATCGCTCCATACCGGCTGGCCATCGGTGCGCCAATAGAGCGAAAAGGTCCAACGCGGCAGGCTTTCGCCCGGATACCATTTGCCTTGGCCGTAATGGAGGAAGCCGCCCGGCGCGAAGCGTTCGCGCAATTTACGGATCAGCGCATCGGCCTTTTCGCGCTTGGTCGGGCCGACGGCGGCGGTGTTCCATTCCGCCGACTCGAAATCGTCGATGGACACAAAGGTCGGCTCGCCGCCCATGGTCAGCCTGACATCACCCGCTTCAAGTGCGGCGTCGACCTTGTTGCCGAGCGCATCCAGCGCCTGCCAACTCTCATCCGAAAACGGCTTGGTGATGCGCGGATGTTCGGCGATGCGGTCGACACGCATGTCGAAGCCGAATTCGACATTGGCGAAGCTCGCCATGCCGGAAATGGGTGCGGCGTTGCGGAAATGCGGCGTGGCCGCCAGCGGCACATGGCTTTCGCCGGTAAGCAGGCCTGACGTCGGGTCGAAGCCGATCCAGCCGGCGCCCGGCAGATAGACCTCGCACCAGGCGTGCAGGTCGGTGAAGTCGACGGCGGTTCCGGCTGGGCCATCGAGCGCGACCAGATCGGGCTTCAGCTGGATCAGATAGCCGGAGACGAAACGAGCGGCGATGCCGAGATTCCTGAGGATTTGCACCAGCAGCCAGCTCGAATCCCGGCACGATCCCTTTTTCGCGGCCAGCGTTTCCTCCGGCGAGAACACGCCGGTTTCCATCCGCACGATATAGGCGATTTCGCGCTGCAGCCGCGCATTGAGGTCGACGACGAAATTGACGGTGTTGGTGGCGCTACGGTCGATGGTTGCGAGGAAAGCAGACAGCAGCGGCCCCGCCGGCTCCGGCGTGCGGTAGATGGCGAGATCGTCCCTGATGTCTTCGGGGTACTCGAACGGGAAGGTCTCGGCCGATGGCTCGACGAAGAAATCGAACGGATTGTAGACCGTCATGTCGGCGACGAGGTCGACCTCGATCTTCAATTCCGTCACCGGTTCCGGGAAGACGAAGCGGGCCAGGAAATTGCCGTAGGGGTCCTGCTGCAGATTGACGAAGTGGTTCGCCGGCCCGACCTTCAGCGAATGGCTGAGCACCTTGGTGCGGGAATGCGGTGCCGGCTGCAGCCTGATGACCTGGGGCCTGAGAACCACCGGCCGGTCATATTTGTAATGGGTCAGGTGGTAGACGGCTGCCAGTATTGCCATGGGGCCCCGGAGATCGGCGTTTCTTCAGCCGAACCCTGACACATCTATTGGCCATTCTCCAAGCAGAGATGTTGCGCTGCACCTAAATTAAGCAGCCGAAGCCGGCTACGCTGTGTCGAGATTCAGGTCAGGCCGAGTCGAAAATGGCTGATACCGAGAACCGGCGCAGAGCGTACTTTTCGTACGCGAGCACCGGAAGCGCAGGCATCGGCCATTTGCAGGCCGGCCTCACCTGAACATCGGCACAGCTTTAGAAAAACGCCTGTATCCCCGTCTGAGCCCTGCCAAGGATCAGCGCATGCACGTCATGCGTGCCTTCATAGGTGTTGACCGTCTCCAAATTCTGCGCGTGGCGCATGACGTGGTAGCCGATCTGGATGCCGTTGCCGCCATGCATGTCGCGGGCCTGGCGGGCGATGTCGAGCGCCTTGCCGCAATTGTTGCGCTTGACGATCGAGATCATTTCCGGGGCCATCTTGCCTTTATCCATCAGCCGCCCGACGCGCAGCGAGCCCTGCAAGCCGAGCGCAATCTCGGTCTGCATGTCGGCGAGCTTTTTCTGGAACAGCTGCGTGCCGGCGAGCGGCTTGCCGAACTGCTTGCGGTCGAGTCCATACTGCCGGGCCCGGTGCCAGCAATCCTCGGCGGCGCCCATCGCGCCCCAGGAAATGCCGTAGCGGGCCCGGTTGAGGCAACCGAATGGGCCGCCGAGGCCCCTGGCGTTGGGCAGCAGCGCGTCTTCGCCAACCTCGACGCCTTCCATCACCACCTCGCCGGTGATCGAGGCCCTAAGGCTGAGCTTGCCGCCGATCTTCGGCGCCGACAGCCCCTTCATGCCCTTCTCCAGCACGAAACCGCGGATTTCGTCCTTGCCGCTGTCGCCCTTGAGCTTCGCCCAGATGACGAACACGTCGGCGATCGGCGCGTTGGAGATCCACATTTTCGAGCCGGAAATCCTGTAGCCGTTCGCGGTCTTCTCGGCCCGCGTCTTCATGCCGCCGGGATCGGAACCCGCATCCGGCTCGGTCAGGCCGAAGCAGCCGATCCATTCGCCCGAGGCCAGCTTCGGCAGATATTTCCTGCGCTGTTCTTCCGAGCCATAGGCATGGATGGGGTACATTACCAGCGACGATTGCACCGACATCATCGACCGGTAGCCGGAATCGACCCGCTCGACCTCGCGCGCCACCAACCCGTAGGTGACGTAATTGGCGCCGAGCCCGCCATATTCCTCAGGGATGGTGATGCCGAGCAGGCCGGCCTCGCCCATCTCGCGAAAGATGCCGGCATCGGTCTTTTCCTCGAGATAGGCCTCCTCGATGCGCGGCGCGAGCTTGTCGGCGGCAAAGGCGGCCGCGCCATCGCGCACCATGCGCTCATCCTCGGAAAGCTGGTTCTCGATCAGGAAGGGGTCTTCCCAAACGAACGCGTTCTTGTCGGCGGCCATGGCTTCGCTCTCTCCCAAAATCTTGAAGTGCTCGGGCTTATCCGCCTTCGCTTCGGAAAAATCAAACAAAATTGCATCACCGATCAATGAGGTTTAGTAATGGATCATGAACGTCCAACGCCGGCTTTTGCCCAGCACCAGCGCCCTTGCCGCCTTCGAGGCCGTGGCCCGCCTTGGCTCCTTCACCGTTGCCGCCCAGGAACTCGATTTGACCCAAGGGGCCGTCAGCCGCCAGATAGCCCTTCTGGAGGAACAGTTCGGCCGCCGGCTGTTCGAGCGCGACAGCCGCAATGTTCGGCTGTCCACGGCGGGCGAAATCTATGCCGAAGCCGTGCGGGCGGCACTCGGGCAATTGCGCGACGCCGCGCTCGGATTGATGAGCAATCGGCATAGCGGCATGCTGAACCTCGCCATACTGCCGACCTTCGGCACGCGCTGGCTGATGCCGCTGATCCCGGATTTCGTCGCAGAAAACCCTGACATCACCATCAACTTTGTCACCCGCATAGGCCGCTTCGACTTCGCCCGCGAGCGGCTCGACGCCGCCATCCATCATGGCCAGCCGGACTGGCCGGACGCAGATTCCACATTGTTGATGCGCGAAACCGTGATGCCGGTGGTCTCGCCAGACTTCCTTGCCAGCCGCGACATCACCACGGCGGCCGACATCAGCCGCCTGCCGCTGCTGCACATGACGACGCGCCCTGGCGCCTGGAGCGAATGGTTCGAGGAGCAGGGCTTGGGCACACCGATCGGACCCGGCATGCAGTTCGAGGAATTCGGCACCGTCGCCCAAGCCTGCATGGCCGGACTTGGGGTCGCGCTCCTCCCGCAGATCCTAATTGCGGGCGAGTTGCAGCGCGGTCAGCTCGTGCCGGCGCCGGGACAGCCGATGCAAAGCCGCAGCGCCTACTATCTCGTCGTCCCGAACGACAAGCGCGGCCACCCGCCGGTCGCCAGCTTTCGCGACTGGCTGCTGGGCCAGGTTGAGAAGGAACCGGCCGTTCTGGCCTGGTAGCTACTTCCGCTTCATCGGCTCGGTTTCCGGCTGGAAGCGCAGCGTTTTTGCGACTTGCGTTCGGCAACTTTCGCATCGAGCTTGCTTTTGATCCGGGCGAAAGCCTGGTCTCCATCGACCGAACTGCCACTCGCCATGCCCTCGTCCCAAAGACGCCCCAACTCTTGGACACTCACTTTCTCGAAACTTGCCATATCGCGCGTATCTCCACACAAGGATGGTAGATAACGCTCTAGCGATTGCAAGGAACCATTCGAGGCTACTTCCGCTTCAAGGCATCGGCCAGTGCTGCGCCAAACGCGCCTTGCTGTGCCGGTCGTCCCGGCTGACGCTGCGGCATCGGCGAAGGTTGCGCCGGCTTTCCGCCGCCATTGTCGCGCGGCCCCTTCGGCGTCCCGCCCTCGCCGCCGTCCTTGCGCATGGACAGCGCGATGCGCTTGCGCTTGATGTCGACATCGACGACCCGCACCTTCACCACGTCGCCGGCCTTCACCACCTCATGCGCGTCCTTGATGAAACGATCGGCCAGTTGCGAGACATGCACCAGCCCGTCCTGGTGCACGCCGATATCGACGAAGGCGCCGAAGGCAGCGACATTGGTGACGGTGCCTTCCAGAAGCATGCCGGGCTTCAGATCCTTGATGTCGTCGATGCCATCGGCAAAGGTTGCGGTCTTGAAGCCGGGGCGCGGGTCGCGGCCGGGCTTTTCCAGCTCGGCAATGATGTCGCGCACCGTCGGCAGGCCGAACCGTTCGTCAACGAAGACGCGCGGATCGAGCGCCTTGAGCGCTGCGCTGTCGCCCATCAGCGAGCGCACATCGCGGCCGCAGGCAGCGACGATCTTCTTGGCCACGCCATAGGCTTCCGGATGGACCGACGAGGCGTCGAGCGGCTCGCTGCCATTGGCAATGCGCAGGAAGCCTGCGGATTGTTCGAACGCGCGCGGTCCAAGCCGCGCCACCTTGAGCAGTTCCTTGCGGCTGGCGAACGGCCCGGTCGCATCGCGATGCGCGACAATGGCATCGGCAAGCGACGCGCCTAGGCCTGACACGCGGGCCAAAAGCGGCGCCGAGGCGGTGTTGAGATCGACGCCGACAGCATTCACCGCGTCCTCCACCACCGCTTCCAGCGAGCGGCCAAGCCGGTACTGGTCGACGTCATGCTGGTACTGGCCGACGCCTATGGATTTCGGCTCGATCTTGACCAGTTCGGCGAGCGGGTCCTGCAGGCGCCTGGCGATCGACACCGCACCGCGCAGCGACACGTCGAGCCCGGGAAACTCAGCCGCCGCTGTCGCCGAGGCCGAATAGACCGAGGCGCCGGCCTCGCTGACGATCACCTTGAGCGGCTTTGGCCCACCATCCGAAGGCATGTCGGACAGCATGTCGGCGACCAGCTTTTCAGTCTCGCGGCTGCCGGTGCCGTTGCCGATCGAGATCAGCTCGACCTTATGCTGGCGGATGAGTGCTGCGAGCTGGGCCTGTGTGCCGCGCACATCGTTCCGCGGCGGAAATGGATAGACGGTCGTCGTCGCCAGCACCTTGCCGGTGCCATCTACCACCGCGACCTTGACGCCGGTGCGGATGCCGGGATCGAGCCCCATGGTCGGCCGCGAGCCGGCGGGTGCCGCCAGAAGCAAATCCTTGAGGTTGCGTGCAAAGACATGGATCGCCTCTTCCTCCGCCCGCTCGCGCAGGTCGCGCATCAAATCGAGCGTCAGGTGCAGCGAAAGCTTGATCCGCCAGGTCCAGCCGGCGACTTCCATCAGCCAGCGGTCGCCCGGCAGGCTGCCGCCGATGGCGTAGGCATTGGCGATCATCCGCTCGACCGGCTTCACCGGCGAGGCATCGTCGGCATCGACCTCGATGTCGAGCGACAACACCTCTTCGTTGCGGCCGCGCAGCATGGCCAGCGCGCGGTGGCTCGGAACATTTGCCCAACGCTCGACATGCTCGAAATAGTCGGAGAATTTCGCCCCGGCCTCCTGCTTGCCGTCGACGACACGGGCACGCATGAAAGCGCGCTCCTTCATGTAGGTGCGAAGCTTGCCGACCAGATCGGCATTTTCCGCGAACTGTTCCGACAGGATGTCGCGTGCGCCTTCCAGTGCGGCCTTGGCGTCGGTCACATCCTCGGTCACATAAGCCAGCGCCGCCTCGGCGGGCACCAACGACCGGTTGGCCAAAATAGCCTCCGCCAATGGCCCCAGCCCGCGCTCCCGGGCGATCTCGGCCTTGGTGCGGCGCTTGGGCTTGTAGGGCAGGTAGATGTCTTCCAGTTCAGCCTTGGTGGCGGCAGCCACAATTTTGGCCTCAAGTTCCTCGGTCAGCTTGCCCTGCTCGCGGATCGAACCGAGAATGATATCGCGGCGCGCATCGAGTTCGCGCAGATAGGCCAATCGCTCGGCAAGGTCGCGCAATTGGGTGTCGTCTAGCCCGCCGGTGACCTCCTTGCGGTAGCGCGCCACAAACGGCACCGTCGCGCCCTCATCGAGCAGCCCTATAGCTGCTGATGCCTGCTCCGGCCGCGCCCCGATCTCTGCCGCGATGATGGATGCGATGCGTTTGCTGTCTGCTGCCATGCTGGTCCCTGTCGCAAAGAGCGGCGACCATAGGCGCTGATGTCCGTCACGCCAACCGCAGTGTTCTCAAGCGTCAAAGAGGTCCACAGGAAAGCGCCTTGCTTTGGCTCGTCCTCAGACCATCCCGCTCAGCGCCTCGAAAAAGGCAACGATCTCGCGTTCGAGCGGATAATCTTCAGGCACCGGCTGCGACCCCATTTTTGCAATCACCACTTCCGTCTTCGGGTTGACGTAGAGCCATTGGCCGTGGATGCCGATGCCGCAGAAGGCGCCGTTTGCCGCCCCCGTCTGGTACCATTTGTTACGGTAACGGCCCTTTGGGAACAGATGCACCATTGTGCCGCGCTGCCAGGCCTCCGCGCTGCCGCCGGCAACGGTCGTATCGCGCACCCAGCCTTCTGGCACGATGCGCCGGCCATTGGCCGTGCCGCCCTGCCGCATCATCTCGCCGATACGCGCCAGGTCGCGCGGCGTCACCGAAATGCCGCCGGCGGTGCGCGCCGTACCTTCCATGTCGACGCCGATCGAAGCCTCGCTGACAGCACCCAGCGGTAGCCACAGTTTCTCGCGCATCAGGTCCGGGAAGCGCTGGCCGGAAGCTCGTTCGAGCAGCAGGCCGAGCAGATCGGAATTGGGCGAACGGTAGCGGAAGGTTTTGCCGTGCGGTTCTTCGAGCCGCTGCAAGGTCAGAATGAATTCGCGCAAGCTTTCAGTGCCGCCGCCCGGATTCCACAGCGTAGCACGACGGTACCGGGCAAAGGCGCTTTCGGGATCGAGATAGGCCTCCTCGAAGTCGAGGCTGACGCTCATGTCGAGCACATGCCGGCAACTTGCATCGGCATAGGCCGAACCGGCGGCTTCCGGAATGTACTGGGTCACCGGCGCTTCCGGGTCGAACACGCCCTCGCCTTCCAGTATTCCGGCGATGATGGCCGTGACCGATTTGCTGATCGAGAAGATGATGTGACGGGCGCCGAAATCCATATTGGGCGCGAACCAGTCGCCGATGAACTGGCCAGCCTTCATCACCGTCAGCGCGTCGCTGCTCGAACGTGTGAGGAATTCGGCCACCGTTTCTGGGGCGCTGGCGATCGAAACCTTTTCGCCGAGCAGGCCGCTCAGGTCCCGCACCGGCGCTTCGACGCTTCCCGGCGTCGCCGCCACGGGAGCGGTCGGCACCAGTTCGCCAAGGTTCTGGAATGACCAGCGGTTGAAGGGGTTTTCGCGCCAGTTGGAGAGCAGCACCTCATTGCGGGCAAAGCCGTAGCGGATCTCGAACGCAGTCTTGCCAGTCATGAACGTTTCCTCGGAGGGATGATTTGTTGTGGGTCAACCAAGCGCCTTGGCGATGGCGTGCACCGCCTTCAGCGTTGCCACCGAATAGGCGACATTGCTGAAATCCGGATAGCTTGAAAGCTTGACCACGACCATGCCGGTGTCCCAGTCGATATGGATCATCTGCCCGAACACGCCCCGGCACATCAGTGCGCGTGAGCGCGGGTTTTCGATCCAGAACTGGTTGCGGTAGCTGCCCTCCGGCAGGCTCGGATTGAAATCCGGCGCATGCCTGCCGTTGCGCGTCGCCTCGATCCAGTCGGCCGGCACGATGCCGCGGCCCTTGTCGAGGATCAGCTGGCCGAAGCGGGCGTAATCGCCCAGCGTCGCGTTGAAGCCGCCATCGGCCAGCGCATAGCCGGCGCTGTCGACCGTGAAGCAAGCGCTTTCGTCGGCGCCGAGCTTTTGCCACAGCTCCTCGGACACCAGCTGCGCCAGCCGTTTACCGGTGACCCGCTCCATGATGAAGGCAAGCACGTCGGTCTCGATCGAGCGGTACTCGAACGCGGCGCCATGCGGCCGCACCTTGTCCTTCAGCTGCAGGATCAACTCGAACAGATGCGGCGGCCATTGGAAATCCGGATCGCTGTCCGGCGGCACCGGCTTCCAGCCGGTGGCGACATCGACCTGGCCGATATCGGAATAGCGATCGGTGTATTCCTCGGAAAAGCGAACACCCGTCGTCATGTCAAGCACATGCTGCACGCTGGCGCCGTCCCAGCCGGTCGCGCCGAGCTCCTGCAGATAGGCGGTCACCGGTTTGGCCGGGTCGATCAAGCCGCGCCCAACCAGAATACCGAACACGGTGCCTGTTACCGACTTCGCCATCGACTGCGACAGATGCAGCGTGCGCTCGGCCATGCCGTTGAAATAGCGCTCATAGGCGACCTTGCCGTCTTTGAGCACCAGGAAGCCGTCCGTGTAGGTCTCGTCGAGCAGGCCAACGAGCGTCGTCGGACGGCCCTTGCTGTCTTCCACCGGCAGCACGTCGAGATCGGTCTCTGCGCGCTCAAGACGATGGCGATGGCCGTTACCGCGCCAGACCTCGATGGTCGGCAGGAATTCGCGGATGTGTTGGAAGGCCCAGCGATTCCATGGCGGCCGGTCCCAATCGAGCTTCGGCGGCACCATTTGCGGCGGCGAGCCCTGCATGATCGGTGGCCGCGGATCGCTGTTGCGATAGGAGTCCATGAAAGCCATTCCGGAAAAGAAAAGGCCCGGCGGCGGATGCCGCCGGGTCTGTCAGACTGCGGTTATTTCTGCAGTTCGGTCCAGATCTTGGTGTAGATGTCCTGGATCTCAGGCGCGCACATCTTCTGGAATTCGCCTTGTGCCTTCGCAGCCTCCGGAATGACGACTTCCGGGGCATCCTTCATATCGGCCGGCATGTACTTGTCCGAGCCGGTAATGGCGTTTGCGTAGCGATGGAAGGCCGAGAGGCCGGCCGCGTTTTCCGGATCCATGATGAAGTTCTGGAACAGCTTGGCGTTCTCGACATTTTTGGCTTCCTTGAGAACGACGACGTTATCGCTCCACAGGCCGTAGCCTTCCTTCGGATAATTGTAATGGATGGCCGGATTGGCCAGCCGCTGACGCAGCGCCGAACCGTTCCAGTCGCTGGTCGCCTTGAAGTCGCCGGCGCCCATCTTTTCGATGGTGTTGTATTCCATGGCGATCCAGTTCGGCTTGGCCGCGACAAGCGTGTCGCGCACCTTCTTCAGCACCGTCTTGTCGTCGGTGCACTGCTGGCCGCCGACATATTTGATCGCCGCGAAGATAACGTCATTCATCTCGGGAACGACATTGGTCTTGCCCTTCAGCTCGTCCGGCGTGTTGAAGATGATGCCCCAGCTGTCGGCTGGTCCCTTGTAGGCATCGGTGTTGACGACGACGCCGACGGTGCCCAGCGCCCACGGCACGGAATATTTGCGGCCGGGGTCGAAGTCTGGATTGGCCCATTCCGGCGCCACGTTCTTGAAGTTCTCCATCTTGCCCGGATCGGTCTCCTGCACGAGGCCCTCCTTGATCCAGATCGGCACGTAGGTTTGCGACGGAACGGCGATGTCGAAGCCGGTGCCGCCCTGGCGTACCTTGGCGAGCGCCGTATCGTTGGAATCGTAATCGGTGATGGTCACCTTGACGTTGTATTTGGCTTCGAACTTTTTGATCACGTCGGGGCTGGTATAGTTGCCCCAATTGTAGATGTTCAGCTCGCCATCGGCGCTGGCCAGGCTCGTCGTTGCGAGCAGCGCCAACCCCATGGCGGCTGTCGTTGTTTTCCAGTTCATGGTTTTAGCTCCCATTTGTCGGTTCAGTCTCTTTTCCTGCTGACGAAGAAAAACAACGTGACGATCGCGACCGAAAGCAGCAGGAAGGCGGTCGATATCGCGTTGATCTCAGGCGTGATGCCGCGGCGGATCTGGCCGAGCATGTAGGTGGGCAGCGTATCCTGGCCGCCCGATTTGACAAACTCGGTCATGACGACGTCATCGAGCGAGATGACGAAGGCCAGCATCAGTCCGGCCAGTATGCCGGGCCACAAAAGCGGCAGCGTGATGCGGCGGAAGGTCTTCCAAGGCGTCGCGTACAGATCGGCGGCCGCGCGCTCCAGCGTCAGGTCCATGTTTTCCAGCCGCGCCCGGATCGGCAGATAGGCGAACGGGATGCAGAACGCCGTGTGCGCGGCGATCAGATAGCCAATGCCGGAATAGCCGGTGAAGATCTTGATGCGCGAGAAGAAGATCAGCAGCGCCACGCCGGTGACGATCTCGGGCACCATCAGCGGCTGGTTGATCGCCGCATATTTGAAGGTGAGGCCCGGATAGGACGCGGTGCGCGTGGTGGCGAGCGCGGCCATGGTGGCAAAGATTGTCGACAGCACCGCAGCGACGGCGCCGATCTGGAACGAGCGTAGCGTCGCGTCGATAACTTGCACGTTCTGCCAAGCCGACTGGAACCAGCGCATCGAAAAGCCGCCCCATTCGGACGTCGAGTTCGCCGCGTTGAAGGCATAGGCGACCAGCACGATGATCGGCAGATAGAGCACGATAAAACAGGTCGCAGCGATCACCGTGAAGCCGGTCTGGTGCTTGATGGAAAAGTTCTTAGCCATGCCGCACCCCCGACTTGCCGGCATTGCGCACATAGGCAAGCAGCGCCACCATGACGATGATCATCACCGTGATCGACAGCGCCGAGCCGAGCGGCCAGTTGCGGCCTTGGCCGAACTGCAATTCGATCAGGTTGGACAGCATCATGTTCTTGCCGCCGCCAAGCACGCTCGGCGTCACATAGGCGCCAAGGGCTGGAATGAAGACCAGGATGGAGCCGGCAATGACGCCGGGTTTGACCAGCGGGAAAATGATCTTCCGCAATACCTTGAAACGGGTCGCGTAGAGGTCGTAGCCCGCCTCGACGAGGCGAAAATCAAGCTTCTCCATGCTGGCATAGATCGGCAGCACCATCAGCGGCAGATAGACATATGCCATGCCGATCAGAATCGCCGTGTCGGTGAAGAGGATCTGCACCGGCGCTGAGACGATACCAAGCTTGAGCAGGATGGTGTTGATGATGCCTTCGTTGCGGATGATCTGCAGCACGGCGAAGGTGCGGATCAGCAGGTTGGTCCAGAACGGAATGGTGATCAGGAACAGCCAGAGATCCCTGGTCTTCTCGCTGCGCGTCGCCATGAAATAGGCGGTTGGAAACCCCAATGCCAAAGTTGCGATCGTCGTTATCACCGCCAACTTGATCGAGCGCCAGAATATGGTGACATGCGCTGCCGCAAGCGAAAGCGTATCGTCGAAAATGTCGCGTTCCATGAACACCGACAGCCAGGCATCGGGCGAAAACTGCCACTTCACATCGCCATAGGGGCCAGGCGTCAGGAACGAGTAGATCAGCACGATCAGCAAGGGGCCGGTCGCGGCGAGGAAGATCACCAGCAAGGCTGGCGCTGACAGCAGCCACCGGTCGCGCACATCACGCCGCTCCGCTGCCTTGGCGACTTGTTCCGCGGTCGCCATGATCAGTCCTTCAGCACTTGCGCGGCGTCGTTGCCGATCGTGATGCCGATCTGGCCGCCCTGCACGAAGCCGTCACCGGCGCCGCGGCTGTTCTGACGCCGCACGATGAACGGCTCGCCACCGGCAAGGCGCAGATGAAAGTGCGTGTCGGTGCCGAGATAGACGATGTTTTCGACGGTGCCGGACAGCGAAGCGCTCGGGCTGGCCGTGCCCAACTGCGCATGCTCTGGACGCACGACGATGGTGACCTTGCCGCTGGGGCTGAAGCCTTCCGGCAGCGAGGCTGGGATTTCCACACCAGACGGCAGCTTCACCGTCGCCCGGCCACCAGTCGCGCTAACCACATCCGCCTTGAGGAAGTTCGACTCGCCGATGAAGTCGGCGACGAAACGCTCGGCCGGCCGGTCGTAGATGTCGCGCGGCGAGCCGACCTGCAGGATTTTGCCCGACGACATCACCGCGATGCGGTCCGACATGGTCAGCGCTTCCTCCTGGTCGTGGGTGACGAAGATGAAGGTAATTCCGGTCTCGTGCTGCAGCCGCTTCAATTCGATCTGCATTTCCTTGCGCAGCTTGTAGTCGAGCGCCGAGAGCGGTTCGTCGAGCAGGAGCACCTTGGGCTGCGGCGCCAGCGCCCGGGCGAGCGCCACGCGCTGCTGCTGGCCGCCGGAGATCTGGCTGGTTCGGCGACCCGCCAGCGCCTCCATCTTCACCAGTTTCAGCATCTCGGCGACGCGCGCCTTGATCTCGGCCTTCGGCTTGCCCAGCATTTCCAGGCCAAAGCCGATATTGTCGGCGACCGTCATATGCGGGAACAGCGCGTAGGATTGGAAGACGGTGTTGACCGGCCGCTTGAAGGGCGGCAACGGCGCGATGTCCTGACCGTAGAGAAGGATTTCGCCGGCGGTTGGAAAGTCGAAGCCGGCAATCAGCCGCAGCAACGTGGTCTTGCCGCAGCCGGATGGTCCCAGCAGGGTGAAGAACTCATTCTCGCGGATGGATACCGAGACCGTATCGAGGGCAGCAACCTGCCCCTCACCCGATCCGAAAATTTTACTGACGTTTACGACTTCAATTGCATTCCGATCCGGTTTTTCCGGCACGATACGCCTCACTGTTGACCCCGCTCTTGCTGGCGGAGTTTTTCCCCTGTTCGATGTGACCACACGGCCGGTTGGTTGGCAAGTCCGGCATTGAACCACAGTTCAGTCGGTCATTTCGTCTTGCAAGCGGCAAGCTGTGCAAGCCGCATGCCATTGTCAGGCCTGGTAGGTTACCTTGCCACCGCAGACCGTCGTCACCGGTCGCAGCTTGTGCAGATCGGCCGGCGCCGTCTTCTCGATATCGGCCGACAAAACCACCAGATCCGCCATGTAGCCGGGTTTCAGAACGCCTTTGCGATGCTCGGCGAATTCGGCATAGGCGCCCTCGACCGTGTAGGCGGCAATCGCTTCCTGCAGCGAGAAACTCTGGTCAGGATCGCCTTCTGCCCATGGTTTGCGCTGCACTGCCGCCTGAATGCTCAGGATCGGGTCGATCGCTGCCACCGGCCAGTCCGAGGCGAACACGACATGGGCGCCGGCGCTTTTCAGGGTGCGCCAGGCATAGCTCAGCGGCCAGCGGGCCGGCCCGATGCGTGACACCGTCGGCTCCAGCGGAAAATCCATGGCGCCGGGCGGATGCGACGGCTGCATCGAGGCGATGACGCCGAGTTCGGCAAAACGCGGCACGTCGGCTGCTGTGGTGACCTCGATGTGCTCAACCCTGTGCCGGCTGTCGCGCTTGCCATTGACCTTCTGCGCCGCCTCGTAACCGTCGAGCACTGCGCGCACGGCGCCGTCACCGATCGAGTGCACGGCGATCTGCAGCCCGCGTTTGTCGATAGCCACGGCGAGATCGATAAATTGCTGCGGCGTGAACAGCGGCTCGCCGACCCAGTCGGGACGATCCGCATAGGGTTCGACCATAACCGCGGTCCAGGAATCGAGCACGCCGTCATAGAACACCTTGACCATGCCCGATGACAGCCACTCGCTGTCGTAGCGCTCGGCCATGACGGACGCCTTCTCGAGCATGTCGAGCGTCATGAAATTCTTGTAGTGGAACGGGATCTTGACGCGGCAGGGCAGGCCTTCCTCGGCCTCGATCTCGGAAAGCAATTCGAGTTGGTAGAGATTGCCGTCCATGTTCTGGATCGAGGTGATGCCGTGGCGCGCGCACCAGGCAAGTCCGCGCCGCATGATGTCACGGTCAGCGGCCCGCTCGGCGGCCGACGGCATTGGGTCCGGCTCGCCGCCGGTCGACAGCCCCAACCGCACCCGGCTTTCGCCGGCAAGGTCGAGCACCGGACCGAAGGCCTCGCCCTCGCGCAATTCGCCCGCGGCCAGGCCGTCGTCACCCATCACGATCTCGTTGCCCGGACCGAGCGTGCGTCCCTTCAGGATGCCGGCCATCTCCAACGCCTTGGTGTTGGCCCACATCGTATGGTGGTCGGGCGCCGCCATGCAGAAGGGGCGGTCGGGCAGGATGGCGTCGAGATGATGGCGTGTCACCCGCTCGCCGCCGAGCACGGTGTAGTCGACGCCCTGGCCCACAAGCATTTTCGCCTCGGGCCGCGTCGTTGCGTAGTCGCGGATGGCGCTTTGAAGCGCCTCGAAGCCATGGATACCGCCGAGTTGAAGATGCGCGAGCTCGGCCCCTCCCGAGAACAGATGCATGTGGGCTTCGATGAAACCGGGCAGGACCGAACCGCCCTTGGCGTCGATCACCTCTGTGGTCGTTCCCTTGAGTTTTTCGATGGCGGCGTGGTTGCCTATGGCGATGATGGCGCCGTCCTTGACGGCAATCGCCTCGGCGGCGGGATTGTCATCGTCCATGGTCCGCACGCGACCATTGATGACGATCAGATCAGCATTTTGACCCGCACCCGTGACAGACATCGCGACTCCGCGCTTTTGACGACTGGCTGAGACCGACAACCCTCTTGTCCGACAAGCTGCCACTCCGCTGGAGCGGCGTTATCGGACGAAAACTGATGCCAGTGCGCTGTTTCGAAATTCCCCTTGTGATCTCTCAAAACAGCGTGGATAAAAGAATGCGACTAATTATTCGCGTTTGTCAACGTGCCGAATTTCGAATGTATTGTGGACAACACACCACGCCAATGTTGAGACCGGGACCTGTGTTGAAACCGGCGGGGAACGAAGGCATCAATCCGTGAAGCGCAGTCTCAGCCGCGAAACCAGGATGGCGCTCGAACCGCGCAAGCAGCCGCGGCAGGAACGGTCGAGCAAGGTGGTCGACAGGATACTCGACGCTGCGCTGATCCTGACGCGGGAGCAGGGAACCAAGACGCCGACGACGCTCGCCATTGCCCGGCGCGCGGGCCTGTCGGTCGGTTCGGTCTACCAGTACTTTCCCAACAAGGAAGCCATTCTCCTCGACCTCGCCCGGCGCTGGCTGTCGTCGTTTCCCGAGGTGATCGCCAGGCGCATCGAGGTCACCCCACCCACCAACCGCGACGAGTTTCGGCAGGAGGTGCGCAAGCTCTTCATCGATACCTCCAGAATATATCTCGAAAACGCCACCCTGATGCCGGTGATCGAGGCGATATCCGGCAATGCCGACCTCAGGCCGATCCAGGACGAATATGACGAGCAGATCATCGCGCTTTACGCCGCGTGGCTGCAGCATGTGAACCCGGCCCTTGAAGACAAGATCGCCAGCCGGCTCGGCGTGCTGATGATGGATGTCGGGCACGCCTGCCGGCTTGTGGGGCTGAAGCGGGATCGCAAGACATACGACCTCATCGAGGACGATGTGGAAAGAATGTGGCTCGCTCTGGTCACCCCCTATCTCAACCTTGACTGATTTCGCTATTTCGAGAGGAAATTCATGAAGACTGTCTATTCGCCGCTTCATGCCGGCCATGCCGGCCAGATGGAACTGGTGACATCAGCCATCGTGCCGGGTTTCGAAAAGCCATCGCGGGCCGAGTTCATCAAGGCGCGGGTCGAGAGCGAGAAACTGGGGCCGATCATCGGACCGGTCGAGCACGATCTCACAGCCGCCAAGCGCATCCACAAGGCCGACTATATCGACTTCCTGCCGACCGTCTGGCCGGCGTGGAAGGCCGCCGGCTTCGAGGGCACGGCGATGCCCTTCACCTGGCCGACGCGGGGCCTGCGCGGCGACGTGCCACCCAAGCGCGTCGACGCCTTGCTCGGCTATTACTCCTTCGACGCCGGCGCCACCTTCGTCGAAGGCACATGGACCGCGATCAAATCGTCCTATGACGTGGCGCTGACGGCGGCGGCCTTGGTCAAGGGTGGCGAGCGGTCGGCCTTCGCGCTTTGCCGCCCGCCCGGCCATCACGCCGGTGCCGGGTTCATGGGCGGCTACTGCTACATCAACAATGCCGCGGTCGCCGCGCAGTGGTTCCTCGACCAGGGCGCCGAACGCGTCTCGATCCTCGACGTCGACTACCACCACGGCAATGGCACGCAGGAAGTATTCTATGAACGCGCCGACGTGCAGGTTCTCAACCTGCATGGCGATCCCATGGTCGAGTATCCGTTCTTCCTCGGCCATGCCGACGAACGCGGCGCCGGCGCCGGCGAAGGTTTCAACGTCAATTATCCCATGCCCTTCGGCACCAATTGGGACGCCTGGAACGCCTCGCTGGAGGACGCTTGCGCCAAGCTCGCCGCCTACGCCCCCGATATCGTCATCGTGTCGCTCGGCGTCGACACCTTCGAGAAGGACCCGATCAGCCAGTTCAAGCTGAAAAGCCCGGACTATCCGAAGATCGGCCATCGCATCGCCAAGCTCGGCCTGCCGACGCTGTTCGTGATGGAAGGCGGCTACGCCGTCGAGGAGATCGGCATCAACGCCGTCGGCGTGCTCACCGGCTTCGAGGACAAATAGGAAGCAATTCCAGGATAAGTGTGAGGCGGTTTTCCGGCCGGAATTGCGCCAAGGAGATATGGGGCGGCTCCGACCGCCCCGACCATCTAGGCGCCCGCAGCCGGGTTGGGTGCAACCACGGGAACGGCTGGCCTTCGCAACCGGCCGATGCGGTAGACAATCACCGCCGCAATCACGCCTGTCGCCAGGATGGCCACCGCCAGCAACGGCCGGTACCAGAACCAGGCAATCGCAATCGTCACCGTGCCGACCAGGATCGCCAGGACGAAGGCGATAATGCCGGTACCCATCCGCGCCATGCTGCCGAGGAAGGGTATGACGTCGAGGATCACCCCGATCGGGCTGAGGAACAGCGCAAAGCCTATGGTCAGCAACAGCAAGCCGGCGCCGCGCAGCAGCCAGGTGATCAGCGTGTTGGCGCTGACGGCTTCGGCGAACATCTTTTCGGCCGGGACGTTGCCGGTATCCACCATCAGCAGCGCATCGCCGGCTTGCGTCTGATAAGGCTCGAAGCGGCTGCCGGCCTGGCGCGCGACGATGCTGACCACGCCAAGCGGCGCCAGTTCGTAGCCGATGCGATAGTCCCCCAGAGCGGGCGTCGTATTGTCATTGCCGAGAAAAATCTTGCCATCGACGATGCTGAGCGGTTTCGTTCCGGTATAGGCAGCTTTTATCGCCGCCGACTGGTCGGCTGACAGCGAATAGTCCTTGTCACCCTCGATGCGGTTCAGCACCGGCGTATCGAGATCGAAGGCGACAAGCTTGCCCTCAGGAATCTGGAAGGTCCGGCCGTGGATTTCCATCGGCGGATTCTGGTGGCCGTCCGGCTTCTTGAAGTCCGACGAGTCGATCTGGCTGTCGTCCCACACCTTGGAATAGCTGTAGGTGGTCACCGTCTCTTCGCCACCGCCGAGCTTCTTGGTCGTCTCCGACTTGGACTCTTCCTTCCACTGATACATCTCGACACTGCGCGACAGCCGCAGCCCTTGCGTGGCGATGCCGAAATCCGGATCCGCCAGGCCGCTGTCCGCCGTCACCAGTCCGCTGACATGAACCAGCTTGCCGTCATTGGCGGTATCGACGCTGTCGCCGCCGACCGAAACCACCGCTCCAGAACCTTCGGCCAGCGAGCGCGCCGTCTGCACGGCGCGGCCTTCGTTCCAGAACAGCCCGATCACCATCAGCACGATCAGGATAAGGCCGAAGATGACCCCGCCGACCGCGCGCTTGATCCGCCCGAACCACGAGACGGATGTGACTTCCCGAAATGAATCGCTCATCGTTTCCCCCGAAACAAAGTTATCCCAAAATTACAACGCGGCCGGCGGCTGCGCGTTTAGCCCGTCAATCGGCGTGGATCTGCGCGCCGCAGTCCCTATCGCCTGTACAGGAATGCACCGCCCGTGTCGTGCCGCCATCGCCGACCCGCCATGGCGATGCGGAGAGCGGCGCCTGGCGATTGCCCCCGAGAAGATCGAGCGCCCGCATCGCCGTCTCTTCACCAGCCTCGTCACGCTTGACGATCTCGACGTCCTTGAAACCGAGAGCGGCAAGCTGCGGCATCACCAGATCGGGGTCGCCCGCCACCACGATCAGCGACGGATCGAGCGACGCCAGGGCCAGCGCCTGTTTCTGAACCGCATCGAGCGTCAGCTTTGTGCGCGCCGCCATGCGGGTTTGCTGGTCCTCCAGCGTCGATCCGCTGCCGACCGCGCCAATCAGCGAGGAGAACAGACCAGCCGACGTCTCGGTCGATCCAGCCAGCGCCCGGCGATAGACAGTCACTGTGCGGTCGACCTCGTCCTGCGCCACCGGCAAGGTGGTCAGGCCGGCAAATCCTTTCAGGATTTCGGTAATCGCCGGCCCGGTGTTGGCGCGCTCGACGGTGGTTGCCACGACCAATCCCGAGCCGGCCTTCATCGGGCTCATCAGATAGCTCGACACGCCATAGGAGTAGCCCTTCTCCTCGCGGATCACCGAATTCAGCCGGCTGGAGAAATCGGCGCCAAGCAGGTTGGAGACCGCGGTCGATTCGGCGCGCTCGCTCTCGTCGGTGCCGGGCGCCGGCCGCGCCACGAACAGCGCCGACTGGCTGGCGCCGGGTTCGGGCACCAGCAGCACTTTCTGTCCCCCGTTGAAATGCGCCGCCGGCGACGGCTCGACGGCATAGCCGGCGGTGCCGCTTGTCCACGCGCCGAATGCTTTTTCAAGGCTGGCGGCGACGGTCGCGACCGGCATCGGGCCGACGCTGTAGAAGGTCACCGCCTTCGGCGTGAACTCCGCCTTGAATGCGTCCCTCGCCTCGTCGAGCGAGATCGAGGCCAGCGCCTTTGCCGACCAGTCCACCGCTGCCTTGCCCGGCACCTGCGGGATCAGCGTCGCCTTTGCCATGCGGCCGGCAACGCCGGGCAGATCCGCCTCGCGGCCGTTTAGCCAGTCGACTGTCTGCGCCATCAGCACCGTCCATTCGGTCTTGTCGAAACGAGGCTTCAGCACCGCGTCGGCGAGCAGGCCAATACCCTGGTCGAGCTTTTCCGGCGGCACGCCAAGCGTCATCATCGTGGTCAGCGTTCCGGCCTGGTGGCCGACGCCGGCGCCGATGTCGCTGGCCACCTTGGCGAAATCAGCCGAGCCGCGATCGGCGGCCCCGCGTGTCGCCATGCTTGCTGCAAGCTCCAGCAATCCCTCCTTGCCTTCCGGCACGCTGTTCCAGCCGCCGGCGGCACTGGCCGCGACATACACCATCGGCGCTTCCGGCATTGTGTAGTGGACGAGTTTGATGCCATTCGAGAGCGTCGCCGTTTCCATGGCGGGCAGTGTTGCCGAAGGCGCTTGCCCGGCCGCATGCTTCGGAATGTCGATCGCCGGTCGCTCCGGCGCGGTGAACGGCTGCGGTGTGCCGGACGAGCCGATCAGTGCATCGGGATAGCCGCCGCGCGGGCCGGGCTTCAGCATCAGCACGCTGGCATCTTCCGGTTTCAACAGCCGCTTCATCGTTGCCTCGACATCCGCCACGCTGGCGTTCTTCACCCGCGGGTCGTCGACCAGCGCGCTCTGCGCATCGCCGAGCACGTCGGCATTGTAGGAGACGACGCCGGCGCGATCCTTCAGTGCTTCGCTGCCGAGCCGCGCTGCCTGCAAGATGCCGGTGCGCGCACGCTCGACATCGACCGGATCGAGCGGGGTCTTCAGGAAATCCGCCAACGCCGTTTTCATCGCGCTTTCCAGCGCTTCCGGCGCCACACCTTCGGCGGCACCCGCCTCGAAGGTAAAGCGGCCACCGAGCAGACCGCCGGTCCAGCTCGCGCTGGCATAGGTGGCAATGCCCAACTGCGAAACCAGCCGGTTGCGCAAAAAACCATATTCGCCGTTGCCGAGCAGTTCGGCGGCAATGCTGAGCGCACCATTGTCGGGCGACTGCGCCACCGGGCCACTGAAGCCGACCACGACGATGGGGCTTGGCACACGATCCTCGAGCACCAGCTTGAGCCGGGCCTGCGTCGGTGCCGGCACGGCGGGCCGCGCCACATCGGCGCCGCGCGCCACGCGGCCGAACGTGTCGGCAATCAGCGCCTTGGTGTCGTCGATCTCCAAGTCGCCGACCAGCACCAGCACCGCATTGTTGGGCAGATAGTAGCTGTTGAAGAAACCCCTGACATCGTCGAGCGTCGCCGCATCGAGATCGGCGACCGAGCCGATAACCATGCGGCTATAGGGATGCGGCTTCGGGAACAGCCCGGACCAGAAAGCTTCCCAGCCGGATGCGCCGGCCTTGTCGAGCACGTTCTGGCGCATCTCGTTCTTGACCACCGAGCGCTGCAGATCGAGCTTGGCCTGAGTCACCGAGCGGCCGAGATTGGCCATGCGGTCTGCCTCAAGCGACAAGATCATCGGCAGTGACGACGACAGCCCGTCGACATAATAAACCGTGCCGTCCTCGGTGGTCCAGGCATTGATCTCGTTGCCGAGCGCGGCGTGCGCGCCGAACACGTTCGGCCAGGCCGGCGTGCCGGNGGTGGTCCAGGCATTGATCTCGTTGCCGAGCGCGGCGTGCGCGCCGAACACGTTCGGCCAGGCCGGCGTGCCGGAAAACATCAGATGTTCGAACAGATGCGCAAAGCCCGAGCGTCCCGCGGGTTCATTCATCGACCCGACGCGGTAGCGCAGGTTCATCACCACCTTCGGCACGCGATGGTCGGGCACCAGCACCACCTGCAGCCCGTTGTCGAGCGCATAGGTAACGGTCGGCTCAGCCTTGGCGGGCGCTGCCATGCCGGCAAGAACCGCAAGCACCACCGTGAACGCCAGGAAAACCTGCTTCATCATGACCCCCGATGCTGATGGCCGCGAGCAAGCGCCGCCGTATGACCGAAGGGATGCCCACCCCTGCCGGCTGCCGAGACCCTATCGGAATCGATCGGCCCTTGATACGGCAGTATCGCAACACCCTCTGGCTTTTTCGTGTCGGCGTTTCAGGCCTTTTGCGGCGGAAAAGGCCGCGAAAGCCGCCCCTGAGTCGCTTGAGTCCAATAATATTGATTTTGTCAAATCGCGTTTGATGTCGGATTCATCTGCGGGTAGATTAGACCCGAATCAGCCGGTCCTTGGGGGGCGCGGCGACCACCCAAAGTCTCAAGTTCCGGCCAATGACCGGCACCAGACGCGGACGGCTTCGCGTTCCCTGAATGGATTCGGCGATCAGCGCGACCGCCGCGCCGTGTGAGTGCTTCGTAAACGTGATGCGTCTTCAAGTTCGGCCGCTGCTAACCCCAGCGTCCGGGCTCAAGAAAAGACTCCGGCCATGACATACAACCAAAGCATCCAATGAGCAGTTCCGCCGCGCTTCTCCAATCCGATACGTTAGGCTCGCGCCTCGAATCGCGCGGCGATCTCACCTCCTTTTTCATGCAGCTTGCCGCCGAGATCGGCGCCGACAGCTACATGCTCGTCGCCATCGTCCACGACCAGGATCGCAACGACGCCCGCATCGTCTCATCCAACTGGATCTTCGACGCCATTGAACTGATCGGCAAGCGGCTGATCGCCGGCCTTGCCCAGGGACCGCTGACCGTTGCACCTGGCATCCGCCCGAGGCCACTGGTCGCCGCCGCGGCGCCCGACGCCGGCGGACTGCTCACCGGCGAAGAGGCGCGCCTGCTCGACGTGCTTGGCCATGCCGAAGTCTATTCACTGCGGCTCAATGTCGGTCGCCAGCGGCTGTTTGCGCTTTTCTCGGCGGCCGAGGCCGGCAGTATCGACCAGCCGGCGCTGATGAAGGCTCAGTTGAAGTGCTGCTACGCGCTGTCCGCTATCCCGCAATTGATCGCCGCCGCCGCCATGCAGGACCCGCTGTCCGACCGTGAGCGCGAATGCCTGTTCTGGGTGTCTGAAGGCAAGNAGGCAAGACCACCGATGAGGTCGCGGTGATCCTCGGGGTCTCGTCCAACACCGTCAACAGCTACATCACCCACGCCATCCAGAAATTCGCGGCCTCGAACCGCGCGATGGCCATCGCCACGGCGATCAGGAGCGGCATCATTTGAAACACGCTGACATCAAGGCGGCGGCCGAAGCCCTTTTCAACGAGCAGCGCAATCCGTTCGGCGCCTTCTCCATCGGTTCCGAGACGCACCATGCCGTTACCATCCCGGACGCGGTGCGCCGCTGCCGCTGGATCGCCGTCGACATCAACGCGTCGGCGTTTGGCCTCTATTTCGTCAGCCCCTCGCCGGAACGGGCGCGCCTGGTGCCGAGCTTCGATTCCGACTATCCAGCCACTGCGGTGACAACCAAGTTCATCGCCGGCGCCAATGGCGAGGAGATGGTGCGCCACAGCGGCGCCTCGACAGCGCCGCGCTGGTGGGCCGATGACGGCATCGCCGGCTCGGACGCCGTCTTCCAGAACCTCGCCTGGGCGGAGCGGACGGCGCCGCTGGCGCCGGGCACCAACGGCATTGCCTTTCCCGTCCATGCCGATCGCGGCCATTGCGGGCTGGTGGTGTTCCTCGGCTCGACGATCGCTCTGCCGGAGGACACGCTCTACGAAATCCACGCCCGCTGTTTTTCGCTGTTCGCCGCCGTCGCCCGCATTCGTCCGAACGATGCCGGCCGGATGCGGTCGATCTCCAAGCGTGAACTGGAGTGCCTGAAGCTGACCGCCAACGGCAACACCAGCGAAGAGATCGCCAGGCTGCTGAAGCTGTCGGTCCACACCGCCAACCAGTATCTCACCCAGTCGACGCAGAAGCTCAACGCGGTCAACCGCAACCAGGCGGTGGCCAAGGCGCTGCGCCTGGGTCTGATCGAGTGATCAAAGCCGCGTCCGGCCATTGGGATAAGACAAAAGATCAGCGATAGGCGAGCGGCTCGGTCCGGCGAATGCGCGCCTCTTCGATGACCGTCTCCAGCAAGGCGGTGTTGTGCTCGGGGTCTTCGCCGGGCTTCTCGAACGACACATAGTTGACCGCGACCGAAGACCTCTCCTCGCTCAGCGTCAGCTGGAAATAGACGGTGACGCCCGGCGGCCGAAGCTCGAGATCAAGCACGATGCGCGGGCTGCCGCTCCAGTCGACATGTGCCTCTCCGCCATGGCCGAGCCTGAGCGTGCCCGGCAGGAAGAACAGCTCCACCGCCGAATCCACCAGATCCGACAGGCAAGCGAAATGCTCGAGCCGGATGAAAGCGATGTAGTCGGCGACATCGATCAGCCGCAACTCGTCGACCACCTGCTCGATGGCCTTGGCGACGATGAGTTCGCGGGATTTTGCGTGCGGTTGGCGGTTCATGAAATTTGTCTCCGCTCAGCCTTTTTGGAGTAGACGATCCGCACCAGTTCGGCGACGGCCTGGTAGAATTGCGACGGGATCACGCTATCAACCGAAACTTGCTTGTACATGGAGCGGGCGAGCGCCACGTCCTCGAAGATCGGGATGTTGTGCTCCTTGGCAATCTCGCGAATCTTGAGCGCCACAAGGTCCTGGCCCTTGGCCAGCACCATGGGTGCTGAATCCTCGTCGCGGACATATCTGAGCGCGATGGAAAAGTGCGTCGGATTGGCGATGATCAGCGTCGCGCGCGGCACCGCCGTCATCATCCGCTTGCGCGCCCGGTCACGCGCCAGCGAGCGCAGCCGCGACTTGATGATCGGGTCGCCCTCGGACTGTTTGAACTCGTCCTTGACCTCCTGCTTGGTCATCCGCAGATCCTGCTTCCAATGGAAGCGCGACCAGACGACGTCGACCGCCGCGATCAGCCCCATGACGAAGACGATCGCCACCAATATGTCGACGGTGATGCTTTTGATGACGAGGCCGAAAGCGACGGGGTTGGTGATCATGCCGGCCAGGAGCTGGCGGTAGTCCTGCGACAGCGTGAAGTAGAGCACGATACTGGCGAAGCCGAGCTTGCCCAGCGATTTCAGGAATTCTACCCAGCCCTGAATACCGAACATCCTGGTCCAGCCCTTAGCTATCGAGATGCGCGACAGTTGCGGCCGGATCCGCTCGCCGACGACTTGCGGCATGTTCTGCAGCACCGAGGCGCCGATGCCGGCCACCACCAGCAGCACCAGCAGGCTGACGACGGCGTTGCCTATTTCCATCATCACGGTCTTGTAGAGCGCGATGACGTCGGTCTCGGTGTCCATCGGCCACGCCTCGGGCTTTTCCAGGAACATCGACAGGAACATGCCGAGATCAACGACCGCGTCCTTGGCGTAGAAGACGGTGAACACCAGTATGGCGATGAAGGACGCCAGAAGTGCGGCCTCTCGCGAATGGGGCAGCTTGCCCTGTTCGACGGTGTCGCGGATCTTCTTTTCGGTCGCGTCTTCGGTTTTGGAGTCTTTGTCCGCCGCTTCAGCCATTCAGCGCTCGGCGTTAAGCCGCTTCGCTCTGCTGCGATGAGGGCAGTTCGAAAGCCCCCTCGCGCGAAAGCCGGATTGTCGCCACCGCGATGTTCTTGCGCGCCGTCATGATGTCGGCAAGCTGAATGCCTTCCGAGCCCTGTCCGAGCTCGGACTCGATCATGCGCCGCGACCGTGCGCCGATCGCCGAGAGCGCCGATTCCGTCAATGCGGGTGGTGCACCGCGCAGCGCCAGCGTAATCAGTTCGGTCGACAGCCCGTCGAACAGAAGCACCCGCGCCTTCTGCGTCAAAAGCGGCAGATCGTCGAAGGCAAACAACCTGGAGCGGACACCGCCGAGGTCCGGCGTGCCGGCCTCTTCCAGATCCTGCATGACCTCTTCCAACTGAGGCTTGTCCATCTCGTTGAGCATACTGGCGACGCGCGCCTGTCCCGCCGAGATGTCCTTGGTCGCTGTCTGCGCCAGCACGCTGGCGCGCAGCTGGTTCTCGATGATCCTGGTCGCCGCGTCCGGAATGGTCGCCATCGTCACCATGCGCTTGATGATCTGGCTGCGCATCGGCTTTTCCATCGTCAGCAGAATGTTGGCGGCGGCCTGCGGTGCAAGCTTCGACAGCACCATGGCCGCGGTCTGGGGATGCTCGGCGGCAAGGAACGTGCCCAGACGCGTCGGCTCGAGCTTTTCCAGCTCCGGCCAGATCGGCGGTGGTCCTTCCGGCGCAACCTCGAAGCGCTTGTCGCCCATGATGGCGCTCATCTCTTCGGGCGACAGCGATTCATTGAGAATCGTGTCCATCCGGTCGGCGGAATCGAGCAGGCCCGCACCTTCGGTGAACTCGGCCTCGAATTCGGCAACGATGCGTTCGAGGTCGCTTTGCGGAATGGTGCGCAGCAGCCGCGCCCCTTCGATCAGTGCCTTCAGTTCTTCTTGCTTGAAGAATTTCAGCAGCCGGCTGGCCGAAGGCTTGCCCATCGCCACCAGGATGGCGGCGGCCTTTTGCGGGCGCGTGAGCGTCACCGGCGTCGTCATGGCATAAGCTCCGATCGCTGCTGAGACCGCATGTCGTCTAATCCTCAGGCGCTCTTGGCGGCAGCGATGATTTCGGTCAACCTGATGCCAAAGCGCGACGGATCGCTTTCCAGCACGGTGATTTCGCCGCGCGCGATCTTGCGGCCGTTGACCACGACATCGACCGGTTCGCCGATGCGCCGGTTGAGCGCCACCGTCGAGCCCTTCTGCAGCGCCATCAGGTCCGACACCGGCATTTCCGTACTGCCGAGGATGATCTGCACATCGACCGGGATGCTCATGATGATGTTCGAATTGGCGCCGGACGTGGCAGCCCGCAAGGCGGCGTCGGGGCGCTTTTCCTCCTCCTGGAGGACGCCGCGCAATTCCTCGATGGCGCGGTCGAGCTGCTCGTCCGGCTGGTCGATGTTGGCTTCCACCTTGGTCTTGGCCATAAGTCGTCTCCAAATGCTTGAGCTTGCCCGGCGTCAGCCCGGCATGAGCCCATCGATAAAATCCTGACCGGCATCGTAAGGATGCCTAATCCGGACGGTGTAGTTCTGCCCGAGTTTGCCGAACTCGCAGACAAACAGCGTCTTGTCGCGCGCGCTCAGCTTGGCGTGCGACTGCGCGGTTTCCTCGAACTCGATGATCTGGCCCGGCTCGAAACCGGCGAGATCGCCGAGCGTCAGGCGGGCCAGCGGCATGGTCGCTTCGAGCGTCACCGTCGAGCGCATGACCTCTTCGGAAAAACGTGCCCGCCAGTCGGAGGTCGTGCCTTCGCTGTCGTGGACATCGGCGATACCGCGTGTGGCCAGCAGGATGCGCTGCGGGATCATCACCGTGACCGTTCCGCTGTCGGTCGGCGTCGAGATGCCGAAGACGATGCGCACCGCCGCGCCATCGCGCAGCACGCGGCGCTTGGCTTCGCTGCCCGAAAGCGCCCGCGGCACCGGCAGCCGCAGCTCGAGCGAGCGCCGGCCCGATCCGTTCAACGCCTGCGCAACTTCCTGGAAGACCGTGGTCGCAACATCGGTCTCGATCTGCGACAGAGCGCGCTCGATCGGCGAAACCGGCTGATCCGGATCGCCGCCGAACAGCGCGCACACCATCACGGCGATGGCCGGCGCATCTGCCACCAGCGTCATCGCATCCGAAGACGTCGGCGATGCTATGATGGCCATGGCAAAGGCATCGCCGGCATTCGTGCGGGCATCGGGAACACGGCTGATCTCGACCGCGCGCAGGTCGACGGTGACCGGTGCGCCGAGTTCGCCGGCCAGGCTCTTCTGCAGCAGCGGCAGCGCGCGCTCGCCCATCGAGCGCCCGGTGCCGATGACATGAGCGGCCTCACCGCTGTCACCGACCAGACGCTCAATGATCAGCGAGCGGGCTTGCGAGGGGCTGCCAGGACTTGTCATGACGGCGTGCGGTCCTGTCTGTCGTCATGCATGGCTCAAGCCGCTTTCTTCTCGGCGGAAGCTGTGTTCATCGTGCTTTGCTCGACGGCGTCGATCGTCGGCCGCTCATAGGACGAGATGGTCTTGCGGCCGAACTCGATCGCCACCTGCGGCAGAGCGCCGTTCATATAGGCAAGCAGCGTCTGCTTGACGATGATATAGAGGCGATTCTTCTTCTCGCGCACCGTCTTGATCTTGGTGGCAACCGGTCCGACCACCGCATAAGACAGGAAGATGCCGAGGAAGGTTCCGACAAGGGCGGCGCCGATCAGGCCGCCGAGGATTTCGGGCGACTGGTCGAGCGCGCCCATCGCCTTGACCACGCCGAGCACGGCGGCGACGATGCCGAGCGCCGGCAGACCGTCACCCACCGCCACCAGCGCGTGGTAGGCCTTCATCTTGTCGGACTTGATGGTCTGGATTTCCTCGTCCATCAGCGCCTCGATCTCATGCGAGCGGGCATTGCCGATGATGATGATGCGGCAGTAGTCGCAGATGAAATTCGTCAGGTCGTGGTTCTTGAGCACGGTCGGGAACGCCTGGAAGATCGCCGACTCCTCCGGATTGTCGATGTGCGCCTCGACCTCGCTGCGCGACTTCGAGCGCAGTTCGCGCATCAGGCTGTGCAGCACGCCCAGCGTCTCCAGATAGTCGCGCTCTTTCGGCACCGCCTGCTTGAACGCTTCGAGGATACCCCTGCCGGTGTCCTTGACCGTCTTCATCGGGTTGGCGACGAGAAAGGTTCCAAGTGCGGCGCCACAGATGACCACCGCTTCCCAAGGCTGCATCAGCACATGCAGATGGCCGCCCATCGCCATGAAGCCGCCGAGAACACAGCCGAGCGTCACCACAAGTCCGATCAGAATGCCCACGCCAGATCCTTCCGCATCACGTCAGGCCTAACCGATAGCCCCCGTGCCTTGTGTGAGGCTTGAATCATGCAAGGTGAGGCGATTCAGCCTCGCGCAAGCAAGTCCGCATAGTCTTGCTTTTGAAGCTGCGACCGGAGGCATGTCGTGTTGAGCACTTTTACCAGCTACCAGCTCATAGCCAGGGACATCCCCAAGGCGATCGACCGCATCGAGGCGGAGCCGATCACCAAGCGCGACACCGACTACTATCTCGCGAACATCGGCAGCGTGAAATCGATCGACGATTTCGTCAAGAAGGACCGGCTGTTCAAATATGCCATGAAAGCCTTCGGTCTCGGCGACATGGCTTACGCCAAGGCCTTCATGGTCAAAGCCCTGAAGGAAGGGGTGTCGGATTCCGACAGCTTCGCCAACAAACTGAGCGACAAGCGTTATGCCGAGTTCGTGTCGGCCTTCAATTTCGCCGCACTTGGCGCTAATGCCACGAGCTACAATTCGGCACAGCAGGGCGTGACCAACAATTATGGTCTCCAGGTCTCGGTCGGCCCTTCGCAGAACGGCTTCACCTACTACAAGGGCGAAACCTCGTACTACCTGAGCAACATTTCCAACGTAAAATCGATCGACGACCTGATGGGCAACGATCGCCTGCTCACCTATGCGATGGCCGCGTTCGGCCTGGACGCCGACGCCGAGCCGGCTGCGACCGTGCGGGCCATGCTGGAAGGCGGCGTCACCGACCCGAACAGCCCCGCAAACACGTCGACAAACAAGGGCTATGCGGCTTTCGTCGCGGCTTTCGACTTTGCCCAATATGGCGACCAGGCTACGGCGCGCGACGCCGTCCAGCAGGCGGTGCCGAAGGCTGTGATCGGCGGAACCGGACTGTTGCTCGTCAAGCCGACCGCGCAATACATCAAGGGCGAGGCCGACTACTACGCAGCCAACATCTCCAAGGTGAAGTCCATCGAAGACCTGCTGAAGGACAAGCGCCTGCTGACCTTCGCCATGGCTGCCTATGGGCTTGATGCATCGACCCAGACGACGAAGCAGATCCGCACCATGGTCAATGGCGGCGTCACCGATCCGTTGAGTCCCGCCAACCTGTTGACCGACAAGAGCTACGCCAACTTCGTCAGCGCCTTTGATTTTGCCCAGTATGGCGATCAGACGACCACGCGCGACGCGGTGCTGAAGACCACGCCGAAGCTCTACACGACCGAGTCCAGTCTTGGCCTCATCAAGCCGAATGCGGACGCCGTCCAGGCCGAGACCAGCTACTACCTCGCCAACATCACCAAGGTGAAATCGGTCGACGACCTGATGGCCGACAGCCGCCTTTATAACTATGCTCTGTCCGCAAGCGGGCTCGATCCGGCGACCACCAACAAGGATCTCGTCCGTGATGTCCTTGAGGGCGGTGTCCGCGATCCCGCCAGTGTCGCCAACAAGCTCTCCAACAAGGCCTATGCCAGGCTCGCCACCTCGTTGAATTTCGAGGCCTACGGCGAAGCGGCAACGACCCGCAGCCCGTCGCAGCAGCCGGTGGTCGACAAATACATGCGCCAGACCCTGGAAGAAGACGCCGGCAAGACCAATGAGGGCGTGCGGTTGGCGCTCTATTTCGAGCGCAAGGCCTCGACCATCACCAACTGGTATGACGTGCTGGCCGACACGGCCCTGGCCAGCGTGGTACGCACCGCCATCGGCCTGCCCGATTCCTTCGCTGCCGCAGATATCGACAAGCAGGCGCAGGCCTTCGAGGCAAAGCTCGACCTCACCGATTTCACCGACCCGGCCAAGCTCGAGAAATTCCTCACCCGCTTCACCAGCCTTTGGGAAATCAATCATCCGACCTCGACCGCCCAGACATCGATCGGTGTGCTGTTTGCGCAGCCGACCACCGTCGGCATCTCGACCGATCTGATGATGGCCATGCAGAAACTGAGATTCTGAGAACACCATGCAGGACAGCCTTTACGTCGCCCTTTCCTCGCAGATCGCGCTTGAGCGCCGTCTCGACACCATCGCCGATAATGTCGCCAACGCCTCGACCATCGGCTTTCGCGCCACCGGCGTGAAGTTCGAGGATGTCGTCTCCGGCAGCGGCCCCAAATCGGTGTCCTTCGCCTCCTCCGGCAAGACCTATTTGTCCGGCGCGCATGGCGCGATGACGCAGACCGGCAACCCGTTCGACTTCGCCGTCCAGGGCGATGCCTGGTTCGGCATCGACACCCCGGCCGGCACCGTGATGACCCGCGACGGACGCTTTTCGATGAACGAGAACGGCGAGTTGATGTCGCTCGAAGGCCATCCGGTGCTCGACGCCGGCGGTGCGCCGATCCAGCTCGACCCGCGCGACGGCCCACCCAAGGCGGGCGCCGACGGCTCGCTGCGCCAGGGCGACAAGCTCGTCGGCGCCATCGGCCTGTTCAATTTCGATCCCGGCCCGAATTTCGTCCGCTACGGCAATTCTGGCATCGTGCCCGCGCGTGCGCCGGAGCCGGTCACCGACCGTTCCGATCTCGGCGTCGCGCAGGGCTATGTCGAGGAATCCAACGTCAATCCGGTGCTGGAGATGACGCGCCTGATCATGGTCCAGCGCGCCTTCGAGAACACGGCGGCGCTGATGCGCCAGACCGATGCCTCGACCGACGACGCCATCAAGACGCTCGGCTCCAAGTCGTAGCAGCATGTCGAGCAGCAAATCATCGATACGCGCGCTTGAACGGCAACCGGAGACAGCACCGGAAAACCGGCTGGCTGCGCTGGAGCGGATCTGGCGCCGCTTCGATGACACCGAGACGTTGCTGCGGCGCGGCGGCCGTGTTTCGGAGGTTTCGCCAACGCATTACAAGGTGCGCGGCCTGTCTGAAGTCGCCAGGCTTGGCGACCTCGTCGAACAGCGCGGCAATGCCGGCACGCGCCGCGGCGAGATCGTCAGGATCGGCCGCGACGAAGTCGTCATCGCCCCTTTCGAACGCAGCGCCGACGCCGGCATCGGCGACGCCGTGTTTCGCCGCGGCCCGCTGACGGTAACGCCGCATGCCTCGTGGCGCGGGCGCGCCATCGACGCGCTGACCCGCGTCATCGACGGCGGCCCGCCGCTGATCAGGATCGGCGAGGCTGCGAGCGGCGACGGCACAACGCCCGGCGCGATGGCGCGGCAGCGCGTCGGCACCGCCTTCACGACCGGGGTCAAGGTCATCGACATCTTCACGCCGCTCTGCCTCGGCCAGCGCCTCGGCGTCTTTGCCGGTTCCGGCGTCGGCAAGTCGACGCTGCTCGCTATGCTGGCCGGCGCCGACGCCTTCGACACCGTGGTCGTGGCGCTGATCGGCGAGCGCGGCCGCGAGGTACGCGAATTCCTCGAAGACACGATCGGCGCAGAGAGCATGGCCAAGACGGTCGCCGTCGTCGCTACCAGCGACGAGAGCGCCATGATGCGCCGGCGCGCGCCGGATACCGCCATGCGCGTTGCCGAACATTTTCGCGACCAGGGCCATCGCGTGCTGCTGGTGCTGGATTCGATTACCCGCTTTGCCCATGCGCTGCGCGAGGTAGCGACCGGCACCGGCGAGCCGCCGGTCGCCCGCGGCTATCCCGCTTCGGTTTTCACCGATCTGCCCAAGCTGCTCGAACGCGCTGGCCCGGGCGCTGAAGGCCCCGGTATCAAAGGACAGGGATCAATCACTGCCATCATCTCGGTGCTGGTCGACGGCGACGACCACAACGACCCGGTCGCCGATTCGGTACGCGGCATCCTCGACGGCCATGTCGTGCTCGACCGCGCCATTGCCGAACAGGGCCGCTACCCCCCGGTCAATCCGGTGTCGTCGATCTCGCGCCTCGCCGACAAGGCATGGAGCCCCGAGCAACGCATGCTGGTGACCAGGCTGAAATCGATGATCTCGCGCTTCGAGGACACCCGCGACATCCGCCTGCTCGGTGCCTATCAGGGCGGCGCCGATGCCGAGCTCGATATTGCCGTGCGCCAGGTGCCGCTGATCTACGAGGCGCTGACGCAGTCGCCCAGGGATCGCGCCTCGAGCGACGCATTCTCCGACCTCGCCCGTCATCTGAAAGGCAAGCAAAGTGTCGATGCAGGAGACTGAGCTTCAGTACACCGAGCGGCTTTTGCGCGAGATGATCGCAGAGGCCAGTGCCGCCGAGGAAGCCCGGGCCAACGAAGCGAGAGCTGTCAGGGCAAAGGCCGATCTCGACAAGGCCGCCAAGGCTGAGGCCATTCTGGCCAGGGCCGCCAGGCCATTCTTGCCCAGGGTAGCCAGCGTAGTCGAGTCCACTGTGCCTCGCTTGGCCGAGCCTGCCTTGCCCAGCGTCGTCAAGCCTGAATTGCCAAGGACCCCTCGCGCCGGCCCCAAAGAAGCGATCGAGACCAGTCGTGACTCGCTTCTCGACGGGCTGTTCCCGGTCACCGAATGGCCGCAGCCGCCAAGGCCGCAATATCCCAGGCTCGACAAGAAATCCGACCGCCGCAGCGATATCGTCTTTGCCGCGCTCGGCATCACGCTTGGCCTGATCTGCGCGCTGTTTCCCTGGTATATCTTCTTCAATCAGGACCAGTTCGGCGTGCAGGCGATCAAGTTCGGCGGCAGCGGCACCAATGCAGGGCGGGTCAGCGGCGGCTCGCAGATGGAGAACAGCGGTCAGCCGCTGACGGCAAACGATGTTCCCGATGTCGACCTGTTCGCCACCGGCACGCTGCAGGACCCCGAGGACAAGACCCGGCCTCCCGGCGTCGACGAGCAGCCCTTCCCGGCGGATCCCAAATTTCGCATGGTTCATGTCGCCAATGGCCGCGCCATGATCGAGGACGATGCCGGCCTGTGGATTGTCCAGCGCGGCTCGAAGCTGCCCGACTCCAGCGTCGTCTCGTCGATCGAGCAACGCGGCGGCAAGTGGGTCATGGTCACCAGCACCGACCAGGTGATCGAACTCTCCAAATAGCGGCACACCGGCTTACGCCTGGCCCGCGCAAGGTCCGCGCAAGACTGGCAGCCTAGTCTTGTACGTACCAGCCTGGAGATCCCCATGGAGCCCATCAACCTTTTCGATCTCGCCGCCAAGCAGTCGCAATGGCTGTCGGTGCGCCAGTCCGCAATTGCCGGCAACATCGCCAACGTCAACACGCCCGGCTACACCGCCGGCGATGTCGAGCCGTTCGAGAAGGTGCTCGACCGCACGGCAGTGTCGCTGACCGCCACCCAGGCAGGCCACCTCGGCACTGCCGCCACTAATGCCGGCTTCACGGTCAAGCCAGAAGAGACGACCGGCGCCATCATGCCCTCGAAGAACACGGTGGTGGTCGAGAACGAACTGATGAAGGCCGGCGAGGTCCGCCGCTCCTTCGAGCTCAACACCGCGATCGTCAAGGCCTTCCATTCGATGATGATGATGGCGGTGAAGAGCTGACAATGGACGCCTTGACCTCAGCCCTCAAGATCGCCGCGTCCGGCCTCAGCGCCCAGTCTGACCGTTTGCGCGTCGTTTCGGAAAATCTCGCCAACGCGCAGTCGACCGGCAACACCCCGGGCGCTGACCCCTATCGCCGCAAGACCATCAGTTTCGTCTCGGAACTCGACCGTGCCTCGGGTGGCACGACAGTTGAGGTCAACTCCATCGACCGCGACCCCAGCGACTTTCCCGTCGAATTCCAGCCCGGCAACGAGGCCGCCGACGACAAGGGCTACGTCAAGATGCCCAATGTAAACGTGCTGGTCGAGATGGCCGACATGAGCGAGGCCAACCGCTCCTACGAAGCCAACCTTCAGGTCATCAAGCAGGCGCGTGATCTGATCTCCATGACCATCGACCTGATGAGGAACCAGTAATGATCAGCGGCATTGGCGGTATCGGATCGCTTCCCCTCAAGCCGGAGATCGGTGGCGCCGATACCACGACCGACCTGTTCCAGGGCACCAGGGCGCCGATGGCCGGCAGCGAAATCGGCGCCACCTTCGCCGAAGCGCTGAGCCAGGCTGCTTCAAAGACCGTCAACACCTTGCAGAACGCCGAGCAGGTCTCGATCCAGGCGCTCAAGGGCGACGCCGATACCCGTCAGGTCGTCGACGCCGTCATGAGCGCCCAGCAGGCCCTGCAGACCACGATCGCCATCCGCGACAAGGTCGTCTCCGCCTATCTCGAAATCAGCCGTATGGGCATCTGAGGAGACTTGCCGTGAAAGCACTCGCCATCGCAGCGACCGGCATGAATGCCCAGCAGACCAATCTGGAAGTGATCGCCAACAACATCGCCAACATCAACACCACCGGCTACAAGCGCGCGCGCGCCGAATTCTCCGACCTGCTCTACCAGGTCGACCGCACGCAGGGCGTGCCCAACCGCTCCAATTCATCGCTTGTGCCGGAAGGCGTGTCGATCGGCCTCGGCGTCAAGACGACGGCGGTGCGCAACGTCCATACGCAGGGCGAACTGACCTCGACCGGCAACAGTTTCGACATGGCGCTGACGGGCCGCGGCTGGTTCCAGATCGAGGGCGGCGACGGCGGCACGCTCTACAGCCGCGCCGGCGCCTTCAACACCAACGCCACCGGCCAGCTGGTGACCGTCGACGGCGCCAATGTCATCCCGGCCATCACCGTGCCGACCGATGCCATCGAAGTTGTCGTCAACAAGACCGGCCAGGTCTTTGCCCGCATCGACGGCCAGACCGACCTCCAGCTGCTGGGCCAACTGCAGCTCGCCAACTTCGCCAATGAAGCAGGCCTCGCGCCGCTCGGCGACAATCTGTTCCAGGAGACGCCGGCCTCCGGCCCGGCCAATGTCGGCGTGCCCGGCGATCCCGGCTTCGCCTCGGTCGAGCAGGGTTATCTCGAGGCCTCCAACGTCGATCCGGTCAAGGAAATCACCGAGCTGATCTCGGCGCAGCGCGCCTATGAGATGAACTCCAAGGTCATCCAGGCCGCCGACGACATGGCCTCCGTCGTGTCCAAGAACATCAGGTAAGATTTGATGGTCTCTCCGGCCTTCCGCTCCGCGCTTTGCCGCACCGCGCTGATCCTGGCGCTGGTGGCCGGCAGTGTGCCGGCGTTTGCCCAGGAGAGCGCAGACCAGCAGACCACCACTCAGGTCGCGAGCAGTCAGGCAACCGGCGAGATCGTTCTGATCCCCAACCGGGTCATTTATCCCGGCGAGATGATCGACACCGGCGTGCTGAAACCGGTGACGCTGCTCCCCGGCAAGCACAGGCCAGATGCGGTCGCCACGCGGGCCATGGAACTCCAGGGCAAGGTCGCCAAGCGCACGCTGCTGCCCGGCCGCTATATCCCGGTCGCCGCCATCCGCGACGCCTGGCTGGTCGAACAGGGTGCCGCCGTGCAGGTCTATTTCATCGCGGGCGACCTCACCATTTCGGCCACGGCGGTGTCGCTGCAGCCGGGTGCCGCCGGCGATTTGATAAAGGTCCGCAACACAGACAGCGGCAAGATCTTTTCCGGCACGGTGATGGCTGACGGCACCATCCGGGTCAGCGCGTCATGAGACGCGGAGCTGCCCTTCTGCTCGCGGCCGTTGTCGGCCTGCAGCCGGCGCTGGCCGACGGTCTTACGCCGAAGCAAAAGCGCGATCTTGCCGGCCAGAATGGCGGCGCCTTTGTCGATCCCGAATACGATCCGGCCACCACCAACCGCATGTTCAGGGTCTCCAACGGCCCAAGCTCTCTGCCACCCGGCCAGGTCGCATCGCGCATCAAGGACATTGCGCAGCTGCAGGCTTCGCGCGACAACCAGCTCGTCGGCTACGGCCTCGTCATCGGCCTCGCCGGATCGGGCGACAGCCTGCGCAATTCGCCCTTCACCGAACAGTCGATCCGCGCCATGCTCGAAAATCTCGGCATTGCCACCGAAGGTGGCAGCGCGCGGGCCAAGAACGTCGCCGCCGTCATCGTCACCGCCAACATGCCGCCTTACGTGCAGTCTGGGGCCCGCATCGACATCGACGTCTCCTCCATGGGCGACGCCACATCGCTTGCCGGCGGCACGCTGATAATGACGCCACTGAAGGCGGCCGATGGCGAGATCTATGCTGTCGGGCAAGGCTCGGTCATCGTTTCCGGCTTCACTGCCCAAGGCGATGCCGAAAAGCTGACGCAGGGCGTGCCGACGGCCGGCCGCGTGCCCAACGGCGCCATCGTCGAGCGCACTGTGCGCGCCGAATTCGAGGACCAGGCGCTGCTCACCTTGCAATTGCGCAACCCCGATTTCTCCACTGCCGTCCGCATCGCCGACGCCATCAACGGCTACACCTCGCAACGCTTCGGCATGCGCGTGGCGGCGGAGCGCGATGCACGTACCGTGCAGATCAGGCGGCCGAAGAATGTTTCGGCGGCGCGCTTCTACGCCGAGATCGAGAATTTGGTGGTCGAGACCGACACGCCGGCACGCGTCGTCATCGACGAACGCACCGGCACCATCGTCATCGGCAACGAGGTCAAGATCTCGCGGGTGGCGATCAGCCACGGCACGCTCACCGTGCGCATCACCGAACAGCCGAAGATCGTCCAGCCGGAACCGTTCTCCAAGGGCGTGACAGCGGAGGAACCCTTCACCACCATCGATGCCACGCGGCCTGACGCCCGCGTCAATGTGCTCGACGGACCGAACCTCGAAACGCTGGTGTCGGGCCTCAACCGTCTCGGCGTCAAGCCGGACGGCATCATTGCCATTTTGCAAGGCATCAAGTCGGCCGGCGCTTTGCAGGCCGATCTGGTTCTCCAATAGGCCATGCCGATGATCGATTTCTTTTCCCAAAAGCAGCACCGCCGAAGCGCAGCCTTGGCAGCTTGCGTCATCGCCGCCACCGTCCTTGCCGGCGGCACTGTTCGCGCGGAAGAAGCGGTGCGGCAGGTTCTTCCTGGCGGGCAACAGCCGGCGGCAGTGCAGCAGCTGGTCCGCGAGAAGGTGCCCGATGAAAGCGAGATCCAGCGCTTCTGCTCCAACATCGCCGACGCCGCCCGCGACCGCCGTTACGCGCTGCAGGCCGAAGAGTTGAAGCAGTTGCAGGCTGGCATCGACCAGCGCATGAAGGCGCTGGACGACAAGCGCGCCGAATACGAGCAATGGCTGAAGCGGCGTGAAGTTTTCCTGGCCCGCGCCGAGGATGGCGTCGTCAAGATCTATGCCGGCATGAAACCGGATGCCGCGGCCGAGCGCCTGGCCATGGTCAACACCGATCTCGCCGCCGCCATCCTGATGAAACTCGATTCGCGCAAGGCCGGCGTCATTCTCAACGAAATGGACCAGAAGGCGGCAGCCACGCTCACCGGCATTATGGCCAGCGCGGCGCGAAGGATAGACCCGTCATGAAGTCGCATATACTCGCCCTGGTCGCCACCGCTTCACTTGCCGGCTGCGCCTCCGACCCCAGGGAGATCGGCAGGGAGCCGGCGCTGTCGCCGGTTGGCACCGGCATTACCGGCAGCGTCAATGCGCCCTACTCCTATCCCGAAACGCCACCCGCGCCAGTGAAGAAATTCTCGCTGTGGGATGATCGCCAGAGCCGGTTGTTCACCGACCCACGCGCGCTGCGCGACGGCGACATCCTCACCGTCAGGATCAAGCTCAACGACAAGGCCAACTTCAAGAACCAGAACGACCGCAGCCGCACCGCCGGGCGCAAGCTCGGCTATGACGTCAACCTCGGATGGGAAGGTGCCACCACCAGCGGCAAGGGCGACGCGGGGCTGAGCTCCACCACCGAAACCAATGCGGACGGCGAAATCAAGCGCTCGGAGAACCTCGAGCTCAACGTCGCCGCCGTCGTCACCGAAGTCCTGCCCAACGGCAATCTGATGATCCGCGGCTCACAGGAGGTGCGCGTCAATTACGAGCTCAGGGTGCTGACCATCGCCGGCATGGTGCGTCCATCCGATATCGGCGCTGAAAACACCATCTCTTATGAACGCATCGCCGAGGCGCGCATCTCCTATGGCGGCCGCGGCCGCGTCAGCGAAATCCAGCAGCCCGCTTACGGTCAGCAGATCCTCGACCAAGTCCTCCCCTTTTAGGACTGGAGAACGGCGCCGTGGCAAATGTCGAACAGGTTCAGCAAAAAAAGGGCCCGTCGCTTGTCATCCAGCTTGCGATGCTGCTGGCGGTGACGGGCGCCGCGATCGGCATGGGCTGGATGTCCGGCGGCTATCTGAAGGGCGTCGGGGGACCGGTGCCTGTGCCCGCCGCACCGGAGAACCAGTCCAATGCCGAGCAACCGAGCAAGGCGGCCGAACATGCTCCCGGCACCGGGCCGACGCTTGTCCAGCTGGCGCCGATCACCACCAATCTGGCTTCGCCTGCCGACACCTGGATAAGGCTGGAAGCGTCAGTGATCTACGATGCGCCGCAGCCGCCCGAACTCACCGAAAGCATTCACCAGGACCTGCTGGCCATGGTCCGCACCCTGAAGATGCATCAGATCGAAGGTGCCAGCGGCTACCAGCATTTGAAAGCCGACATCGAGGAGCGCGCCGCAATCCGCAGCGGTGGCCATGCCAAACAGGTTCTGATCAGGACATTGCTGCTCGAATGAGAAAACTCGTCCTCGCCGCCGCGATCGTCGTCGCCACCACCTCTGTCGCCGCCGCCCAGCAGCTCGATCTCGGCGGCATCGGCAAGGCCGACGGCGCCACCGTCGGCTATATCATCCAGATGTTCGGTCTGCTCACCGTGCTGTCGGTGGCGCCGGGCCTGTTGATCATGGTGACGAGCTTCACCCGCTTCGTCATCGCCTTCTCGATCCTGCGCGCCGGCATCGGCCTGCAGTCGACGCCGGCCAATCTGATCCTGATCTCGCTGTCGCTGTTCATGACCTTCTACGTCATGGCGCCGACCTTCGACCAGGCCTGGAACACCGGCGTCAAGCCGCTGATGGACAACCAGATCAGCCAGACCGAGGCGTTCGAAAAGATTTCGGACCCGTTCCGCACCTTCATGCTGCACAATGTCCGCGACAAGGACTTCGACCTGTTCGCCGATCTCGCCCGCGAACGCGGCCAGGTCGTTGCCAGGGACACCGTCGACCTGCGCATCCTGGTGCCGGCCTTCATGATCTCCGAAATCCGCCGCGGCTTCGAGATCGGCTTCCTGATCGTGCTGCCGTTCCTCGTCATCGACCTGATCGTCGCCACCATCACCATGGCCATGGGCATGATGATGCTGCCGCCGACCGTCGTTTCGCTGCCCTTCAAGATCCTGTTCTTCGTCCTCATCGACGGCTGGAACCTGCTTGTCGGCAGCCTGGTGCGCTCCTTCACCTGACCGTCCGCGCGCCGTTGGCGCCTTGCTAAAGTTTTATGCAATATATTTCCGGTTAACCGTCCCGTTTAGCCCTTTGGTAGGGACTTGCCCGCATATTGCTCGCAGATGGCGGGTGATCGGGTCTCACGATCATTGGCATGATGCCGCTCCGTCATACCGGAAAAGCCGGTATGTCAAAAACACCCTGTAAAAATCAAGGTACGAGTAGCCATGTCCAGTATCATGACGAACGCCTCGGCGCTGACCGCGCTGCAGAGCCTGAACAACACCAACAAATCCCTCGAGCAGACGCAGGCCCGCATCTCGACCGGCTACCGCGTTGCCACCGCTTCCGACAACGCCGCTTACTGGTCGATCGCGACCTCGATGAAGTCCGACAACAAGGCCAACTCGGCCGTGCAGGACGCCCTCGGCCTCGGCGCCGGCAAGGTTGACACCGCCTACACCGCCATCAACGACGTCAAGGACCAGGTCGACCTGATCAAGACCAAGCTGGTCACTGCCCGTAGCGCCTCGAAGGAAGACCAGCAGAAGATCGCGACCGAAATCAACGCCATCCAGGCGCAGATCAAGTCCTCGGTCGCCAACGCCAACTTCGCCGGCTCGAACCTGCTGCAGAACGACGCTGCCGCTGCGTCCGACCTGAAGATCGTTGCGGCTTACAACCGTACCGGCGCGACCGTCACCATCGACACCATCGACGTCAAGGCAGCCGATACGCAGGTTCTCGATGTCGCCGGCACGGGCGGCATCGTCGGCGGCCTGCTCGCCGCTGCCTTCTTCGACCCGAGCACCACGGCGGTTACCCCCGCCGCCATCGACACCGCGCTCGGCACTGTTGAAACCGCGCTTGCCAAGCTGTCCACCGGCGCTGCCTCGCTCGGCGCCGCCAAGTCGCGCATTGACACCCAGAAGAGCTTCCTGTCGAACCTCTCGGACTCCATCGACAAGGGCGTCGGCGCGCTGGTCGACGCCGACATGAACAAGGAATCCACGCGGCTGCAGGCCCTGCAGGTCCAGCAGCAGCTCGGCATCCAGGCGCTGTCGATCGCCAACGGCAACTCGCAGTCGATCCTGTCGCTCTTCCGCGGCTGATCTCTCGACATTACGACTGACACCATCCGTCGGGCCGCGCCAACAGCGCGGCCCGATTTCTTTTGCGGCTGTTGATTGTCTTGCTGAATGGCTGCCGATTTTTGCTCTTGGCCAGCGCCCTGAATGGCTTGGTTTAACAGGCCGTTAACCATATCCCGGTAGTCATGGTTAACCATTCCATGGCGGGCAGACCATACGGTCGATGGGCTTATGCCTACCCCCTTGATGAAGTTGATCCGGCGTGTTCGGGACACGCCAGTGTTTGAAAAGGGGTAAATATCTTGGCTAGCATCATGACGAACGCTTCGGCTCTGACCGCGCTGCAGAGCCTGAACAACACCAACAAGCAGCTTGAAACCACCCAGTCACGCATTTCGACCGGCTACCGCGTCGCCACCGCCAGCGACAACGCCGCCTACTGGTCGATCGCCACCACGATGAAGTCCGACAACAAGGCGCTTTCGGCCGTTCAGGACGCGCTTGGCCTCGGCGCCGGCAAGGTCGATACCGCCTACACCGCCATCACCGACATCAAGGACCAGGTCGACCTGATCAAGGCCAAGCTGGTCACTGCACGCAGCGCCAGCAAGGACGACCAGCAGAAGATCGCGACCGAAATCAAGGCCATCCAGGACCAGATCAAGTCGTCGGTCACCAACGCCTCCTATGCCGGCTCGAACCTGCTGCAGAACGACGCTGCTGCGACCTCCGACCTGAAGATCGTCGCGTCCTATAACCGCACCGGCACGACCGTCGCCATCGACACCATCGACGTCAAGGCGGCCGACACGCAGGTTCTCGATCTTCCTGGCACTGGCGGCATCGTCGGCGCTCTGCTGGCGACGACCTTCTTCGATCCCAGCACCACCCAGGTCCTCCCGGCGGCCATCGACACCGCACTCGGCGCCGTTGAAACGGCGCTTGCCAAGCTGTCCACGGGTGCCGCCTATCTCGGCGCCGCCAAGTCGCGCATCGACACCCAGAAGAGCTTCCTGTCGAACCTCTCGGACTCCATCGACAAGGGCGTCGGCGCGCTGGTCGACGCCGACATGAACAAGGAATCCACGCGGCTGCAGGCCCTCCNACTCCATCGACAAGGGCGTCGGCGCGCTGGTCGACGCCGACATGAACAAGGAATCCACGCGGCTGCAGGCCCTCCAGGTCCAGCAGCAGCTCGGCATCCAGTCGCTGTCGATCGCCAACGGCAACTCGCAGTCGATCCTGGCGCTGTTCAAGCAGTAAGCCTGACCCGGCTTTCTCTTCCTTGAATAGGCCGCGCCAACAGCGCGGCCCTTTCCTGTATGGGTGTGTTTTGACGCATGTCGTTGACCCGGAACCGCTGCACACTTCCGGGCGACATGCTCTATCATCTTCGCACAAGCTTCGCGGTCTAGTGTTCCCACGGAATATCATGCTGGGAGCGCTTGAATCGTGCCGCAACAGATCCAGAGCATCATCTCGAATCTCAGGGCATTTGGCGTCAGGCGCCTTGCCATGCTGGCCGGCATTGCCGCATTGGTGATGGCCGTCATCGGCATCGGCTCGGTCTATCTCAACCGCCCGGCCTATGAGACTCTCTATGTCGGGCTCGATCGCTCCGACGTGAACCAGATCGGCCTGGTGCTCGGCGAAGCCGGCATCGGCTTCGACGTCGGCTCCGACGGCACCTCCGTGCTGGTGCCGGCCGGCACCACCGCGCAGGCGCGCATGCTGCTCGCCGAAAAGGGCCTGCCGACCAGCGCCAATGCCGGCTACGAACTGTTCGACAATGTCGGTTCTCTTGGCCTGACCTCCTTCATGCAGCAGATCACCCGCGTGCGCGCGCTGGAAGGCGAGATCGCCCGCACCATCCAGTCGATATCCGGCATCAAGGCCGCCCGCGTTCACATCGTCATGTCCGAGCGCGCCAATTTCCGCCGCGACGAACAGCAACCCTCCGCCTCGGTGGTCATCCGCTATTCCGGCATCGACGCCGAAAAGAGCGCCATGTCGATCCGCCATCTCGTCGCCGCCGCCGTGCCGGGCCTGTCGGCCGACAAGGTTACCGTGCTCGATTCCAACGGCAACCTTCTCGCCGCCGGCGACGATCCCTCCAACACAAGTGCTGCCCGCACGCTCGGCGTCGAGCAGACCGTCGAGGCGCAGATCGGCGACAACATCCGCCGCGCGCTGACGCCTTATCTCGGCCCCGACAATTTCCGCGCCAGCGTCAAGGCCGATGTCAACACCGACACCCGCCAGACCGAAGAGACGATCTTCGATCCGGAGTCACGCGTGGAGCGTTCCGTGCAGTCGGTGCGCGCCAACGAAAACAGCAATCAGAGGCAGGCCTCGACCCCGGCCACCGTCGAGCAGAACCTGCCCGAGACCCAGGCGACCAGCACCGATGGTCCGCAGACGTCATCGGAGAATGATCGCAAGGAGGAGATCACCAATTACGAGATCAACTCCAAGAAGATCGCCACAGTCTCGAACGGCTATTCCGTCACCAAGATGTCGATCGCCGTCGTCGTCAATCAGCAGCGGCTGATGACCATCCTCGGCAAGGACGCAACGCCCGAGCAGATCGCCAAGCGCGTTGCCGACATCCAGAAGATGGTGGCTTCGGCCACTGGCTTCGACGACAAGCGCGGCGACATCATCGATGTCTCGGCCGTCGAGTTCATCGACGGGCTCGACGGCGAGGCGGTCGAACAGCCGGGCATAATGGCGTCGATCGGAACCCATGCCGGTACGATGATCAACGCCGGCGCTTTCATCGTCGTGGTGTTCCTGGTCGCCTTCTTCGGCCTGAGGCCGATGGCCACCGCGCTGAGCGCGCGGCCGACGCCGGCACTTGCCGGTCCGAGCTTCGACGACGTCCAGCGTTCACTGCCGACACCCGAAGCCGCCAGCGCCGAACAGGCGCCGGCTGCCTTGCCCGGCAGCCGCCCAGGCCCGACTCCACTCGACGATCTTCGTCAGAAGATCAGGCCGGCGCCGCAGGAGCGGCTTGCCCGCATGGTCGACATCAATGAGGAGCGCACCGCGCAGATCCTGCGCAAATGGGCGGCCCAGGAAGCAGCGGTATAGACCATGGCCTCGGCAGCGCTTTTCGACCTTTTGCCGGATTTCGGCGCACGCAGCCAGCGTGCCGGCCAGCCCTCGCTCGCCGCCATGGCCGAGCCAAGGCCGGAGACGTCGGCGCCGCAGGCCGACATCGGCGCGCTGATCGCCGAAGCGGTCATCGATGCCGAAGCCGCCCTTGAAGCCCGCCTTGCCATCGCCCACCAGGCAGCGCTCGAGGCGCAGAGACAGGCCAACGCCGATGAAGCAAAGGCCTTTCTAGAAAGTTTCGGCGGCGATCTCGGCGCGGTCGTCACTGCCCGCATCGAGATCATGGAGGCCAAGGTCAGCGACCTCGTCGGCGCCACCATTGCGCGCATCATTGGCGGCCTTGTCAGCGACGATCTGCAGAAGCGTTCGCTGGAAACCCTTGCCGGCACGATCCGCGAAGCCGTCGGCGACAGCGAGGCGGTGCGCATCGCCGTGCGCGGACCGCTGTCATTGTTCGAGACGCTGAAGGCTTCGCTCGGCCCACGCGCGGCCAATCTCGATTTCGTCGAGGCGCCCGGCTTCGACCTTACCGTCGCCATTGACGAGGCGGTGTTCGAAACCCGCATTGCCGAATGGTCGGCCGCCTTGTCGGAGGCCCTGTCATGAGCGAGGGCCCTCTTACGAACGAGTGGACGTCATGAGCGTTGTCGAGGCCGCAGACGCCAGGCATGAGATCATCATCGTGCGGCGCAACCACGACGACCACGACGACGCCCACCATGGCGGCGTCTGGAAGATCGCCTTTGCCGATTTCATGACTGCCATGATGTGCTTCTTCCTCGTCATGTGGCTGATCAACGCCGCCAACGAGCAGACCAAGGCAGCCGTCGCCAGCTACTTCAATCCGGTCAAGCTGGTCGATCGCAACGCCAGCCGCAAGGGCCTCGAAGACCTCGGCGATGGCCCGAGCAAGGTCGGGCTGACGGCGGACGACCCGCGGGACAAGACCAGCAAGGCCGGACAGGACGGCGTCGGCGGCGCCGGTACTTCCGACAAGAAGCAATCGAAGGAATCGGCGCCAAAGACGGATCTTTCCGACGAGCATCTGTTTGCCGATCCCTATGCGGTGCTGTCGGAAATCGCCACCGACACCGGCGTCATGCAAAATGTCAGCGAGAAGGGCGATGGCGGCGCGCAGGCGTCCGGCCCGGCTACCGGCGCATCCGGCGGCCAATCCTACCGCGACCCGTTCGCGCCGGATTTCTGGTCGCAGCAGGTGGCTGCACCAGGCGCCGAAGCCACCGCCGAACGCACCAAGATCGAAGGCGATCCCCTGAAGCCGGGTGACAAGGCGGCACAGACGCAAGTGGCGGAGGTGAAGGCCGTGCCGGCCGCGCCGCCAGTGGCCGCGGCGCCGCTCGAGCCGCTGGCGAAATCCGTTTCCGATAAGCCGCTGACCAAGGCTGAAGCCAAAGCAGAGGCCAAGGCTGAAGCAGCGAAGGCCGAAATTGCAAAGGCCGAAGCCGCCGAAGCACAACCCGCACCCAAACCCGAAGCCGCGGAAAAAGCGCCGACGGCCGCCACTGTTAGAGCCGCGGCGCAGGTCAAGCAGGAACTGGCCGAGGCCTTCAAGCCAGGCGACAAATTGCATAATGGCGTCTCCGTCGAAGCCACCGACAAGGGTGTCGTCATTTCGATCACGGACCAGTTCGATTTCGGCATGTTCGAGATCGGATCGGCGGTGCCTAGGCGTGAACTGGTGCTGGCGATGGAAAAGATCGGCCGCATCGTCAACGAGCAGAAAGGCACGATCAGCATCAACGGCCACACCGACGCGCGGCCGTTCCGCAGCGACACTTACGACAATTGGCGGCTGTCCACGGCGCGCGCCCATTCCGCCTATTACATGCTGGTGCGCGGCGGCGTCGACGAGCGCCGCATCACCGAGGTCGCCGGCTTCGCCGATCGCGAGCCGAAAATTGCAGCCGACCCGATGGCGGCCGCGAACCGCCGCATCGAAATCCTGATGGCGACCGACGGATGAGGCGCGCCGCCATCATCGGCCGCGCCGTCGGGCTGCTGCTGCTGAGCGCTGTCCATCCGCCATCGGCCTTCGCCGAGGACGGCTTGCAGCCCTATCAGCTGGTGCGCTCGCTGCAGCTTGTGCAGGACCGCATCGCCGCCGGCGATCACGCCGCGCTGCCGATGCAGGCCAAGCTGCTCGAAATGGCCGACACAAGGCTGCGCGCGGCGGACGCAGATGATTTCAGCGACCCGAAGAATTTTCGCGCCTTGCTGGTCTATGGCATGAGTGGCGGCAACCCCGTCACCGTCGAGGCGGCGGTGTCGCGCGCCAAGACCGACCCGCAAAGCCTGACCATCGCCAAGGGCATTGTCGATTATCTGAACGGCCGGCAGGCGGCTGCGATCGAGGCGCTGAAGCCGATCGATCCGATGACCCTGCCCCCCGATCTCGGTGCCTTTCTGGCGCTGGTCAAGGGCTCGCTTCTCGCCACCGAGCAACCGGTCAGCGCGCTTGCGCTGCTCGACGATGCTCGCCTGCTCAGCCCCGGCACGCTGGTCGAGGAAGCAGCACTGCGCCGCTCGGTCGGCATCGCCGCCGCGCAAGGCGACGGTGCGCGTTTCGCGCTTGCCTCAACCCAATACGTCGAAGACTACCTCTATTCGCCCTATGCCAGCCAGTTCGCCGACGCCTTCGTCTCCGGCGTCATCACGCTGCACATGGCGATCAGCCAGGACAAGCTCGCCGACATCACCGCAATGATGGATCCAGAACGCGAGAAGGTGATCTATCTGCGCATCGCCCGCCGCGCCGCGATCGACGGCTTTGCCGATCTCTCCGCCTTTGCCTCGGCCAGGGCTGAACGGGGCCGCGACGGCATCCACAATCAGGACGATCCGCGCGCCCAGCTCTATTCCAGCCTGTCCACGGTAACGTCCGGCACCATCGGCGAGGTCCGCGCCAAGCTGGACAAGATCGATCGCAACCAGCTTTCGCAAAGCGACCGCGACCTGCTCGATGCCGCGCAGGCCGTGGCGGGTGAAGTCATCGCCCCGCCGGCGCCGCTGCCTGCCGAAAAGCCCGCACCTGCCGCGGCCAGGCAGGAGCCGGTCAAGACCGCGGCCGTGGAAAGACCCGACGAGCCAGAGCTGCCGCCGGTCGAAGGCGCGATGCCGGAACAGCCAGCCGTCACAACATCGAGTGAACCGGCAGCAACCGACCGACCGAAGGCGGCAAGTGAACCGGCCGCGCAGGCACCAAGCACGCCAGAGGCAAAGGCGGCGGAAACGCCTGCAGTCGCCTCGGCCAGCGATGCGGCTCCGGTCGTGCCGGCATCGGTGCCGGCCCCCGCCGCAGTAGAGCCTACCGATCCCACCGACGCCGCCATGGCGAGGACGCGTCGCCAGCTCGATTTGATCGACCAGATGCTTGGAGCAGCCCCGAAATGACCACCAATGTTGGCCAGGCCCTGCCGGCTCCCGCGCACGCCGGATCGAAGCAGTCGGCCTCAAACGCCAAGGGCGGCGACAAAAGCTTCGGCGACATGGTGCGCGGCGACGACGATGCGCCGACACCGATAGGCCAGGGAGCAATTGAGGCCGCATCGCACGAGCCGCATTGGGCCAAACGCAGCCCTGCCGGTCCCGGCAAAAGCGAAATCCCACACACCCAGTCTGGCAAAACGGGGACGAAATCCGCTGCCGGCAAGGCCGCAAAAGAACATGCCGATAGTGGCCCGGACAAACCATCCAAGGACGCTGAGGTGGCCGGACGAGACGCGGATGCAGGATCGCTGCAGGATCATTTGCCACTGGTGCTGGCGTTGCACGATATCAGGCATTTCTCAATGGTCCGGACAAGCGGGAACGGCATCGCGACGAATGGACAGACTGGGCAACCGGCGCCCGCTGGCGAGGCCATTTCTGCACAGACGTCGCCTCTGAAGAGACACCGCGCAGCGTCCGGCATTGACAACAGACTCGACACGACGACGCGATCGGAACGGGCCAAGCCCGGTACCAGCGTTTCCGCACAGGATCAGGGGCAAAAGCTGCCCGCGATCGGGCTCCAGTCCGGCAAACTGCCGCACCAGGATGGTCCGACGCCTCCTCTACCGGCGGACCAGACGGCAAGCGACGTTTCGGCACCCGCGGCAAAACGGTCCGCGCCGTCGGCGAAGTCCGTCGATGGAGCCCATTCCGCGGCATCGTCCACACAGGGAAAACAGCCGCCATTCGCTGCGCGCGTCGACATTGTCGCCGAACAGAGCTTCCCCGCGCCCGCGCATAGTCCGATAAACCAAACGACTTCGGCGCTTATCGACGCGCTGGCTTCGGATAACGGCCTGCGGCAAGCGGTTTCGACGCCGTCGACGACCGCCCAGACGGCCGGTTCTGTTGCCGTTCCGACACATATATTGAAGATCGAGCTTCACCCGGCAGAGCTCGGCATGGTCACCGCCAGTCTCAGGCTTTCCGGAGAACAACTTTCGATAGAATTGAAGCCCGAAACCCATGAGGCTTACCGCCGTCTCGCCACCGACAGCGACGCCATCGTGAAGTCGTTGCGCGGGCTCGGCTTCGATGTCGACAAGGTCACCATCCTGCAACCCTCGATAGCGATCCACGCAGCGGCCCGCAGCGATGCAGCGAACTCGCATCCAATGCCGCAAGGCCGCGACCAGTCCGCTTTTCAGCCCGGAAACTCGAGCGGCAACAATACGGGTTCGGGCGGCCAGCAGTCGGGAAGAAACCGCAATGACGATGCCCAGGAATTCGGCCGCGCTGGCGCGCCTGCTCGCGAGCGCGCTGGCGACGATATGTTTATCTAGCCTCGCCACCAAGCCGGCCACCGCCGCCACCAACCCTTGCGAGCCCGAGATCTTGCGTGCCGCCGACCGCTATGGCGTGCCCGCCGGCATCCTCTATGCGGTCGGGCTGACCGAGACTGGCAAGAAGGGTAGCTTGCAACCTAACGCGTTGAATATAGAGGGAAAAGCGGTATTTCCAAGGAGCCGCACTGAGGCCCTGGCCGCCTTCGAAGCAGCCCGACGTGAGGGCAAGACGCTGATCGACCTCGGCTGCATGCAGATCAACCATCACTATCACGCCGCGCATTTCCGCAGCGTCGACGACATGCTCGACCCGCGCCAGAATGTCGACTATGCCGCGCGCTTCCTGGCCAGCCTGCATGCGCGTCATGTCAGCTGGTCGATGGCCGTCGCCCGCTACCACGCCGGCCCCGACAATGACCCCGCGCAGAAATTCTATGTCTGCCGCGTCATCGCCAATATGGTCGCCACCGGCTTCGGCAAATGGACCCCGAACGCCCGCAACTTTTGCAACCCTTAGGTGAATCATCTCTTGCGAACGGCTGCAAATCCACGCCCGGCGGGTGACGTGCCACGTCACCCGTTCGGCAACCAACCATACAACCTCCTGATTGCGGTTATTTCGAAACTCGAAATAACTCCCAAGAAAATAGCTACAAGAAATGATGGTTGTTCAGGATTCCCGGCACCGGTTACGGCTCTTCCCACGGGGCAGATGATCTGATTCGGAGGCGGGGCCGATGATTGTAATCGTTGACGAGCGTGAGCTCGTAACTGAAGGCTATAATTCACTTTTCGATCGTGAGGGCGTCGCCTGTGCAGGCTTCGCGTCCGGTGAATTCGGCGAGTGGGTGACATCGGCCGCCGACACGGATTTGCGATCGGTCCGAGCCTTCCTCATCGGCGACTGCCGCGAAGGCACCATCTCGCCACGCCAGATCCGCGACCGCACCGGCGCTCCGGTCATTGCGCTGAGCGAACAGCACTCGCTCGAGAATACGCTGCGGCTGTTCGAGAGCGGGGTCGACGACGTCATACGCAAGCCGGTCCATATCCGGGAGATCCTGGCCCGCATCACCGCCATCCGCCGCCGCGCCCATGAGGACGTCAGCTACACCGAGATCGGCGCCATGCGCATCTTCATGGATGGCCGCGATCCCGAGATCGATGGCCAGCCGCTGCCTCTGCCGCGCCGCGAACGCCGCATCCTCGAATATCTGGCGAGCAACCGCGGACGCCGCGTCACCAAGACCCAGGTCTTCAACGCCATCTACGGCATCTTCGACGAAGAGGTCGAGGAGAACGTGGTCGAGAGCCACATCTCCAAATTGCGCAAGAAACTGCGCGAAAAGCTTGGTCAGGACCCGATAGATTCCAAGCGCTTCCTCGGCTACCGGCTGGTGTTCTGATGCCGGTCTGCGCCAGCCTCGCGCAAGACAAAAATTATATCCTCGCGACCACAGACATGGGCCCAACGATGTTGGGCATTGAGGAGACGTTTCGATGAGCCTTTACGGAATGATGCGGACCGGCGTTTCCGGCATGAACGCGCAGGCCAACCGCCTTTCGGCGACAGCCGACAACATCGCCAATTCCGACACCACCGGCTACAAGCGATCCTCGGCCGAGTTTTCGACGCTGATCATGCCGCAGGTCGGCGGCGCCTATAATTCCGGCGGAGTCAACACCACCATCCGCTCGGCCATCAGCGCCCAGGGCGTGCTGCAGTACACGACTTCGGTTTCCGACCTTGCGGTCAACGGCAACGGTTTCTTCGTCGTCCAGGACCCCAGCGGGACGCCCTTCCTCACCCGCGCCGGCGCATTCGTTCCCGACGCTCAGGGCAGACTGGTCAACGCCGCCGGCTACCAGCTGATGGCCTACAGCTACGCCAACGGCACGCCGGCTGCCACCGCCAACGGTTTCGAAGGACTGGTGCCGGTCCAGATCTCCGACCAGGAAATGACGGCGACGCCCAGCACCACAGGCAATTTCAACGCCAATCTGCCGGCTGGCGCCACGCCGCCCGCCGGTCCGCTGCCGTCCACCAACAGCCCGACCGCCGAATACACGTCGAAATCCTCGATGGTCACCTACGACAATCTCGGCAACAAGAAGCTGCTCGACGTCTATTTCACCAACACCGGCACCGGCGCCTGGTCGGTCTCTGTGTTCGACCAGTCCCAGGCGACGCCGGGCACATCCTTCCCCTATACGGGCGGCGCGCTGGCCACGGCCAACCTGACCTTCGACACCACCACCGGCAAGCTAACCGGCGCGGTCGACAGCATAACGATCCCCGTACCGGGCGGTGCGTCGCTCGACCTCGATTTGTCCAAGCTGACTCAGCTCGGCACCGGCTTCACGGTCTCCGAAGCCAAGGTCAACGGCAACGCGCCCAGCACGATCGAAAAGATCCAGATCGGCGAGGACGGAGTCATTTACGCCCAGTATCAGGACGGCTCGACCAAGCCGCTGTTCAAGATCCCACTGGCCGACGTCCAGAGCGCCGACAACCTCACCGCACTGCCTGGCAATGTCTATGCGCAGTCCACCGACTCCGGCACCGTGCGCATCGGCTTCGCCAATGAAGGCAAGCTCGGCAGCATCATCTCCGGCGCGTTGGAAAATTCCAACGTCGATATCGCCGAGGAATTGACCAACATGATCGCGGCGCAGCGCAGCTACACCGCTAACTCGAAAGTGTTCCAGACCGGTTCCGACCTCATGGATGTCCTTGTCAACCTGAAGAGATAAACGACGGGCGCCAGGGGAATGAACCCAAACCAGAGCAGCGCGGTGCGCGGATTTCGAATTCAAGGCCACACCGGCAAACCGGCCGGGGTGGTCTGGAATTGCAGGTTTCCGAACGCCGACGCCGCCGACAGGGCAGAGACGTCATCCCCTCCCCACTGGCCTCGTGAAAGACCCGCATGTCGCTGACTTCCGCATTGACCATAGCCCAACAGTCGCTTCAGACCACATCGAAGCAGACCAGCGTCCTTTCCCGCAATATTGCCGACGCCAGCAACCCCGACTATGCCCGCCGCACGGCGGTCGTCGTCAGCAGCGCGCCCGGCGCCCGCTCGGTCGAGATCCAGCGCGCCACCAACGCCCTGCTGTTTCGCCAGAACCTTAGCGCGCAATCGGCATGGAGCGGCCAGAGCACGCTTTACAGCGGAATTGACCGCCTCGCCGTTGCAGTCAACGGCGTCGACAACGCCTCCTCTGCCTCGACCGCGATCGGCAAGCTGCAGAACGCGCTGCAGCTTTACGCCGCTACGCCATCGAACCAGAACCTCGGCTCCAGCGTCATCGACGCGGCCCAGCAGGTGGTGCGCGCTCTGAACGACGGCACCAACGCGATCCAGGATTTCCGCACCCAGGCCGATGGCGAGATATCAACGGCGGTTAACGATCTCAACTCGCTGCTTAGTCAGTTCCAGGACGCCAACAAGGCGGTCATCTCCGCAACCCGTTCGGATACCGACGCATCCGACGCGCTCGACCAGCGCGACGCTTTGCTGAAGAAGATCGCGGACTATGTGCCGGTGTCGACCTTCACGCGTGGCGACAACGACATGGTCATCACCACCAAGGATGGCACGACACTGTTCGAGACCATTCCGCGCTCGGTAAGTTTCACCCCGTCGGCGGGCTACACGGCCGGCACACCAGGCAACACCATCTACATCGACAATGTGCCGGTCAGCGCCGGGGCTGGCGGCAACACCAGCGCCGACGGCAAGCTCGCCGGGCTCATCACCTTGCGCGACGGCGTCGCGGCGACGATGCAGAGCCAGCTCGACGAAGTGGCGCGCGGCCTCATCACCGCCTTTGCCGAAACAGCACCTTCGCAGCCCGACCGAACCGGCCTGTTCACCTGGTCGGGTGCGCCCGCCATTCCGGCCGCCGGCACGCTGATCGACGGGCTTGCCGGCTCGATCAAGGTCAACGCCGCAATGGACTCGAGCGTCGGCGGCAATCCGGTGCTGCTGCGCGACGGCGGCGCCAATGGTGCGGCCTATATCGCCAACACTGCCGGCAACGCCTCCTATTCGCAGCTCTTGATCGGCTATGGCGACAAGCTCGACAAGCCGATGCCTTTCGACGCTGCGGCCGGCATCACCGTCACGTCCAGCGTGTCCGACTACGCCGCCAATGCCATTGGCTGGTTCGAAGGCCAGCGCCAGCAGGCCTCGAGCAACGCCGACGCCAAGGAAGCGCTGGCATCGCGCACCGCCGAGGCGCTGTCCAACGACACCGGCGTCAATGTCGACCAGGAGATGTCGCTGCTGCTCGACCTCGAACACACCTATCAGGCCTCGGCGCGCATGATGAAAACCGTCGACGACATGCTGTCGGCCCTGCTCGATGCCGTGGGATAAGCCATGAAAGCCACATCCGTCTCCTCAGCCGCCCTCTCCAACGCCGCGCGCTATCAGCAGATGCGCATGCAGGGCGAACTGGTCAAAGCCACCAAGGAATCGACGACCGGCACCGTCGCCGATGTCGGTCTGGCGCTCGGCGCGCGCACCTCGCAGGCGGTCACCTTCTCGCGCGACCTCGACCGGTTGAACGTCATCATCGATTCCAATTCGCTGGTCACCGCGCGGCTGTCCTCGACGCAGGCTGCGCTTGGCCAGCTTTCCGACACTGCGCAGAATTTGCTGACCGCACTGACCGCCGCCGGCAATTCCTCGAGCACCATCACGCAGCAAGCCGGCAAGGCCGCCGTGCAGCAGATGACCTCTATCCTCAATGCCAGCGTCAACGGCGAATATCTGTTTGCCGGCACCAACACCGACGTCAAGCCGATCGACGATTTCACCGCCGCCGGCTCGCCGGCCAAGGCGGCGTTCGACGCTTCCTTCTCGTCGTATTTCGGCTTCACGCAGACCGATCCGCTCGCCGCCAACATCACCGCCGCCCAGATGGACGGCTTCATCACCAGCAATGTCGTGCCGCAGTTCATGGGCGCCGGCTGGCAGGCCAACTGGTCGAACGCCACCGACCAGCAGATCGTCAGCCGCATTTCGCTGGGCGAAACCACCCAGACCTCGGCCAGCGCCAATGAAGACAGCATCCGCAAGCTCGCCATGGCTTCCGCCCTGGTCACCGGCCTGCTCTCCGGCAACATCAGCCAGGCGGCGAAGACCACCGTCGTCGGTCGCGCCCAGGCGATGGTCGGCGAGGCGCTGGGCGGACTCGGCCAGTTGCAGGCCGAGACCGGCCTTGCCGAGAAGCGTGTTTCCGACGCCAGCGACCGCATGAAGACGCAGGTCGACCTGTTCGAGCGCCATATCCTCGATCTGGAAGGCGTCGACCCCGCCGAGGCAGCCACCCGCGTCGCGGATCTGACGCAGCATATCGAGACGTCCTTTGCGCTGACCGCGCGCCTGCAGCAGATGAGCCTGCTGAACTACCTGACCTGACAATCTCAACCGCAACGGTAGAGCCAAACGATGTACCAATTCTCCTACGCCGACATCCAGACCGACTCCGTTGCCGATGCGAAAGATCGCGAGCGGCAGCTTTTGACCCGCTCGATCGAAATGCTGGCGGCGGCGGCGGCGGTCGGCCACACCTCGATGGAAGCGGTCGAGGCGCTGCACTTCACCAACCGGGTCTGGACCACCTTCGTCGAGGATCTCGGTTCCAGCGACAATGTCCTGCCCAAGGAACTGCGCGCCAACCTCATCTCCATCGGCCTGTGGCTGCTGCGCGAGGCCGAGGACATCCGCCAGGGCCGCACCGACAATTTCGAAGGGCTGATCGAAGTGTCCCAGATCATCCGGGACGGCATTCAATGACCAACACGCTGAAGATATCGCTGAAGCCGAACGAGAAGATCTACATCAACGGCGCCGTCATCCGCGTCGACCGCAAGGTCACCGTCGAGCTGATGAACGACGTACAGTTCCTGCTCGAGAACCATGTCATCCAGGCCGACGATGCCTCGACGCCGCTCAAGCAGCTCTATTTCATCCTGCAGGTGATGCTGATGAACCCGGCCGGCGCCATCGAGGCGCGCGCCATGTTCCGCCGCTCGCTGCCCTTGCTTTTGGCAAGCTTCGAGGATGAGCAGATCAGTGGCGCGCTGAAGCAGATCGACCGCATGGTCGGCGAAGACCATATCTATGAAGCGCTGAAGGCTATCCGCGCGCTTTATCCGCTCGAACGCCGCGCACTTGGCGGCAATGACGATGTTCTGGGTGCGAAGCGCCCGCTGGCCGTGGGGGCACAATACTGATGAATGTGGACATGACGACGACGATCCCCACGGGCGCCAACCAGGGCACCCAGCAGACGTCGAAGACAGCGGTCGACTACCAGTCGTTCCTGAAGCTGTTGATCGCCGAGATGAAGAACCAGGATCCGACGAAACCGATGGATTCGACACAGTATGTCGCCCAGCTCGCCACCTTCTCGCAGGTAGAGCAATCGGTGCAGACCAACACCAAGCTCGACCAGATCATGCAGTCCTCGGCGCTGTCGCAGGCCGATGCCTTGATCGGCCGCTCGATCACCTCGGCCGACGGCAAGACGACCGGCGTCGTGGCCTCGGTCAAGCTTGCAAGCAACGGCGTGATCGCCGTGCTGCAGAACGGCACCGAAGTGCCGGTCGGCGCGGGCGTTTCGATAAAGCCGGCCAGCTAGACAGTTCCATAGAGGCGCGCTCACATGAACGAGGCCGACGCACTCGACATCGTCCAGTACGCGGTATGGACGGTGCTTGTTGCTTCCGCGCCGGTGGTGCTGGTCGCCATGGTGGTCGGCATCGGCATTGCCCTGATCCAGGCCCTGACCCAAATCCAGGAAATCACCCTGACCTTCGTGCCCAAGATCGTCGCCATCATGCTGGTCGTGGCGCTGACCGGTCCGTTCATCGGCAGCCAGATCTCGGCCTTCACCAACGTCATCTTCGAGCGCATTGAAAACGGGTTCTAGGCAGCGCTTGCAGGCGGCTGTGTTCCGGCTAGATTGCAGGCCATGACTCAGGCAGAACTCACCGGCAGGCCATGTGCGGAATAGCCGGCGTCTGGCGCAAACGAAACCCGATCGACGCCAACGACCTGTCGGATGTCGCCAGCATGATGCAGGCGCTGGTACATCGCGGCCCCGACGATCATGACAGCTGGCACAACAATCGGCTGGCCCTCGGTCACCGCCGACTGACCATCATCGATCCCTCGCCCGCCGCCCGTGAGCCGATGCTGACTTCTTCCGGCAATGGCGTTCTCGTCTACAATGGCGAGGTCTACAATTACCGCTCGTTGCGCGAAACGCTGCAGGCGCAAGGCGTCGTCTTTCGAACCATCTGCGATGCCGAAGTGGTTCTCGAAGCCTTGCATCACTGGGGTCCCGAAAAAGCCGTGCCGCTGTTCGACGGGATGTTTTCCTTCGCCTATTTCGACGCTCGCAGCAGTGCGCTGTGGCTTGCGCGTGACCGTCTTGGAATCAAGCCGATGTCGGTGGCCGACACGCCGGAGCGAATCCTGTTCGCCTCGGAGGACAAGGCGATCCTCGCCTGCGACGGTTTTCCGCGCGACATCGACAGCCGCGAGATCACCTTGCGGCTTGCCTGGCAGAACCGCGATTCCAGCTACAGCCTGTTCGACCGCATCGAGCGCCTGCCGCCCGCCGGCCTGTGGAAGATCACCGATGGCGTTATCGAGAAGCGCCGCTTCTGGCATGTGCTGGACGTGCTGGAGACCGCGCGCATTACCGGCGATGCATCCGCTGATGCTGAACACATGGCGACGCTCGAGGCGTTGCTCAAGGACAGCGTCGGGCTTCACTGCATCGCCGATACCAGCGTTGCCACCGCCTGCAGCAGCGGTGTCGACTCCGGCCTGATAACGGCGCTGGCAAAGCGGTTCAGGCCGCAAGTCCATGGTTATGTCGTCGACCCGCAGCTCGGTCACAGCGAGGCCGAAGACGCCGAACGCACCGGCCGCCATGTGGGCGTGCCCTTGCGCCGGGTGCAGGTCGACAGGAACCGGTTTTTCGAACTTTGGCCAAGGGTAATCTGGCATCTTGAAAGCGATGGCTGGCACGCCAGCCATGTCGCGCTGCTGGCGCTTGCCGAACAATGCCGGGCCGATGGCGTCAAGGTGCTGCTCACCGGCGAAGGCGCAGACGAATTGTTTGGCGGCTACCCATTGCAGGCCTTGAGCATGAAGAAGTGGCGTTCCTGGTCGTGGCCCCGGCGCCTGGTCCATTCGAAGCGCTCGCTCGACCGGAGATTCGAGCAACAGCGTCATGCCCCCTACAAGGTCTCGGCTGGAAGCCACTCACAAATGGATCGCAGCATGGTCCTGCGTGCTTTGTCGCCGGAGCTGAATTTCCTGCAAACCGAGATCTTCGACCGGCTGGAGCCGGTGACGCCGCCCGCGGATCGCGCCTTTCTCGGTAGTTGCCTCTACGACCTCTATTCGCATCTGCAGGACATACTGCACCGGCACGACCGGCTGAGCATGGCAGCGTCCGTGGAACTGCGGGTCCCGTTCCTGGAAAACCGCCTGATCGACTTCGCCATCCATTTGCCGAGGCGGCAGAAATACCGCGGCAAAACAGGAAAATGGCTTTTGCGAAAGGTCGCTGAAAAGCATATTCCGCGCCAGAACGTCCATGCGCGCAAGATCGGCTTCGAGATGTCGTCGCAATTTTCGGCCGGCACGGAGACTTTGCTGCGCGGCGGTTTCCTGCGCGATGCCTTGAAATGGCCCGCCGCGAATTTGGAGGACATGGTCCAGCTCGCGCGGCGCGAGCAACCATCCAGGCTGCGGCTTGTCGGCATGGAGCTTTTCCTGCGCCTTCACGCCGGCGGCGAGACGCCAAGCACGCTGACCGAAGCCTTGCATGCCGCTGCCCGGGACAGAAGCTGACTTCGCGCGCGGCCGACAGCCCCGCGCAGTGGACCAATGAGAACATCGCTGTGGGTAGCGGACCCTTCCCGGCTGACGTATTTTCGCCTTGCTATCCTGTTGTTGGACCACGATCTTTTTCGAAGACGCGTTCGCCCTTTTGGATGTCGTGCTCTATTTCAAACGGATGCCATGATTGTCGTCCCGGCGGACGAAACCAGCACGTGAAGGTGGGACAGGTCTAATGATCGATGACGAGCCGGACAGCGAACGCGTCTCGGCGCTGGCGCCGTTCCGGCACGGCATCTTCCGCGCCGTCTGGTCGGCCAGCCTGGTGTCGAATTTCGGTGGCCTGATCCAGGGCGTCGGCGCCGCCTGGATGATGACCACCATCGCCACGTCGCCCTATCAGGTGGCGCTGGTCCAGGCCTCGGCCACTCTGCCGATCATGCTGTTTGCACTCGTCGCCGGCGCCATCGCCGACAGCTTCAACCGGCGCAAGGTGATGCTGATCGCCCAAATCTTCATGCTGGTCGTCTCTGCACTTCTAACGCTGTTCACCTGGAACGGCTGGATGACGCCGTGGACGCTGCTTGCCTTCACCTTCCTGATCGACAGCGGCACGGCGCTCAACAACCCGTCCTGGCAGGCATCGGTCGGCGACATGGTGCCGCGCAACAAGCTGCCGGCCGCGGTTGCACTCAATTCACTGGGCTTCAACCTGACACGCAGCGTCGGCCCGGCGATCGGCGGCATCATCGTTGCCGCCGCTGGTGCGGCTGCTGCGTTCGCCGCGAATGCGCTGAGCTATATAGGTCTCATCATCGTGCTATTCCGCTGGAAGCCGGAGCTGCCGGTCTCGACGCTACCGCGCGAGACGCTGGGCGCCGCCATGGGCGCCGGCCTGCGCTATGTCGCCATGTCGCCCAACATCGGCAAGGTGCTGGTCAGGGGCTCCGCCTTCGGCTTCAGCGCCGGCGCGGTTTTGGCGCTGCTGCCGCTGGTGGCGCGCGACGTCGTCAAGGGCGATGCCTTGACCTACGGCATCATGCTCGGCGCCTTCGGCATCGGCGCCGTCTGCGGCGCGCTGATAAGCGTGCGTCTCAGACAATTGCTATCCAGCGAAACGATGGTGCGGATGGCCTTCGCCGGCTTTGCCGTCTGCGCCTTCAATGCCGCCATCAGCCTCAATGCCTGGCAGACTGCGGCGGGTTTGCTCATCGGCGGCGCCTGCTGGGTGATCGCGCTGTCGCATTTCAACGTCACGGTGCAGATGTCGACGCCGCGCTGGGTCGTCGGCCGGGTGCTGTCGGTCTACCAGACGGCGACCTTCGGCGGCATTGCGCTGGGCAGCTGGATCTGGGGCGTCGTTGCCGATGCGCATGGCGCCGAAACCGCGCTGATTGCGGCGGCCATCGCGATGCTTGTTGGCGGCGCCATCGGCCTGTTCCTGCCGCTGCCGCAGCAGACGACTCTCAACCTCGACCCGCTCAACCGCTTCAAGGAGCCGCATCTCGGCCTCGACCTGAAGCCGCGCAGCGGCCCCATCGCCATCATGATAGAGTACATTATCCGCGACGAAGATGTGCCCGAATTCCTCGCCACCATGGCCGAGCGCGGGCGCATCCGCCGCCGCGACGGCGCCCGCAACTGGACGCTGGCTCGGGACCTAGAAAATCCCGCAGTCTGGATCGAACACTACCACACGCCGACCTGGCTGGAATACATCCGCCACAACCGGCGCGCCACCCATGCCGACGCCTTCGTCGGCGAGCGGGTGCGGGCGCTGCACAGCGGCGACGAACCGCCGCGCGTGCGCCGCCTGATCGAGCGCCCGACGACCGCCGGCACCGCGCTGGTCTCGCCGAAGGGGCCGATCGATCACTGAGCTCGCCATAGCCGTAGCGCCGGTCAGCCGGCGCTCTGGATCATGTAGAGCTTGCGCGTGGTCTCGCGTATCAGCCACTCGCCCTTCCAGCCCTGCGGCAGGACGAGGAGATCGCCCGGACCGAGTTCCCGCACCTCGCCATCGATGCGGCTCAGTTCCACGCGCCCCGAAATGATGTGGCAGATCTCCGACGAGTCCGAACGATCGGCGGTGAAGCGGCCGGGCGTGCATTCCCAGATGCCGACATCGACAGTCCCGTCCGGCGATTGAAAGAACGAGCGCACGGCCTCGACCTGATCCCCTTCAATCGAGGTTGGCTTAGGAGAGAACGCGCCGATCTCGGCCTTGGCGAGATCGTGGAAGGTCGAAAGATCGATCAAGTCTAGCTCCATGGATAAGAGCAATTCCAGGAAAGGGGTCTGCCCCGGAATTGCGTGAGAACAAATGGCTTTAGTGGCCGGTGATGCTGTCGGCCAACGCGGCCAGCTTCGAGGTGCGCGCAAGCCCTGCCGCCTCGCGGCCATCGGCAATGCGATAAAGCTGGTACATCGAATGCACGCCCAGCCAGCGGAAGGGCTCCGGTTCCCATGGCCTGACCTTGCGGTTGACCCAGGGCAGCTTCGTCAGCTCGGTGTTTGCCCCGAGAACAAGGTCAGCCAGCGTGCGCCCCGAAAGGTTGGAGCTGGACACGCCGAGGCCGACATAGCCGCCGGCCCAGCCGATGCGGGTCGCGGGATCGAGGCCGACCGTGGTGCACCAGTCGCGCGGCACGCCGAGCACGCCGCACCAGGCGTGATCGATGCGGCATCCCTTGGTCTGCGGCAAGAGCGTCGTCAGGATCGTGTGCAGCTGGTCGATCGTGGCCTGCTGCGTCTGGCCGTTGACGTCGGTGCGCGAGCCGTAGCGATAAGGCACGCCGCGTCCGCCCATCGTGATGCGTCCCTCACGCGTGCGCTGGGCATAGCAATAGGCATGCGCCGCATTGCCGAGCAGTTCGTGCCCTTCCCAACCGATGTCGCGCCACAGGTCGGGCGGCAGCGGCTCAGTCACGATCTGCGCGCTGTTGAGCGCCAGCCAGGTCCGCTCCTCGCCGGGGATGCCTGATGTAAAACCCTCGGTCGCGCGGATGATCGTCTCCGCCTGCACCGTACCGCGGTCTGTCGTCACGCTGCCCTTGGCGATGCTTGTCACCGTCGTCTTCTCATAGATCGGCACGCCCAGCCGCTCGACGGCATCGGCAAGCCCACGCACCAGCTTGGCCGGCTGCACCCGCGCCTGGCCATGCACGACGAAGCCGCCCATGACGTTACGGATGTTGATGCGCGTGCGCGTTGAGGCGGCGTCCAGCATCTCGACGCGGTTCGGGTCGACATCCCAGGAACGGATCGTCTCACATTCTTCGCGCACGCGCTCCAACTGCGCTGCGTTGGTGGCCACCGTCAGATTGTCGACGCGGCGAATGTCGGCGTCGATGCCTTCCTCGGTCGCGACCCGGATCACTTCGTCAACGCAGCCTGCCATCGCCGCCTGCATCGCCATCACGCCTTGCCGGCTCGATGTCTTGAGATATTTTTCGCGCGACCAGCTGAAGCCGCCCGACAGCCAGCCGCCATTGCGCCCCGAAGCGCCGAAGCCGGCAAATTCGCGCTCGACGATCACGACGCGCAGCGATGGCTTCGCCTTTTTCAGATAGTAGGCGGTCCACAGGCCGGTATAGCCGGCGCCGACAATGGCGACATCGGCCTCGATGTTTCCAGGCAAGGGCGGGCGCGGAACGGGAACCGCCCCCAGATCCGCATACCAGAACGATATGTCGCCGTTGCGCTTGGCTTGCATGGAATGACTTTCAGATGAGATCAGGCCAGATGGGATCAGGCCAGATGGAATCAGGTGAGTGTGGTGTCGGCGCTTGCGTCGTCCGCCAGCAGCTTGGCGTCGCTGCCGTCGAAGCAGAGCTCGACCTTGTCGCCGAGGCCAAAACTCTCGCCGGTCAGCGGTGAGCGCACGATCGCGGCCGAGCCGTCGGCGAGCTTAACGTCGTATTTCGATTCCGAGCCGAGATAGATGGCTTCCGCGATCGTCCCCGACAGGCGGTTGGCGCCATTGGCAGCACTTTGGCCGGCTCTTCGGATCGCGAGCTTTTCGGGACGCAGCAGCATCACCGGACTGGCTTCCCCCGACAGCTTACGCGGTACCGTCACCGTCTCGCCGGCGATGCTCAGCGCGGTGCTGTTGCCATCGCTGCGCGCCTTGCCGCGCAGCACGGTGGAATCGCCGATGAAGCGGCCGACGAACAGCGTTGCCGGTTCGTCATAGAGCTGGCGGCCTGTGCCGACCTGTTCGATGCGCCCGCGGTTGAACACAGCAATGCGGTCCGACAGCACCAGCGCCTCTTCCTGGTCATGCGTGACATAGACGAAGGTGGTGCCGAGCTCGCGATGGATGCGCTTGATCTCGAGCTGCAGCCATTCGCGCAGCTTCTTGTCGAGCGCGCCGAGCGGCTCGTCCATCAGGAGCAGCGGCGGGTCGAAGACGATGGCGCGTGCCAACGCCACGCGCTGCTGCTGGCCGCCCGACAATTCGCTGGGATAGCGATGCGCGAAATCGCCCATCTTGACCATGTCGAGCGCCCTTGCCACGCGTGTCTGCCGCGTCACCTGGTCGACGCCGCGCAGCGTCAGCGGATAGGCGACGTTGCGGCCGACGCTCATATGCGGGAACAGCGCGTAATGCTGGAAGACGACGCCGATGTTGCGCTTGTGCGCCGGCACGCCGACGACGCTTTTTTCCCCGACCAGAAGCTTACCGCTGGTGACATCGGTGAAACCGGCAACCACGTTGAGCGTCGTCGTCTTGCCCGAGCCGCTGGGGCCGAGCAGCGTCATGAACTCGCCGGGCTCGATGCGCAGCGACACGCCGTCCAGCGCCTTGAAGCCGCCATAGGCCTTGCTGATCGCTTCGAGATCGATCGCCGCGCCCTTGCTTGTCGGCTTCGGATTCATTGGCGTCCTTTCCGCTCGCGGCCAAGAAGGAGCATGCCGCCGCCGATCAGGATCGTGGTCGCGAAAAGCAGGATCGTGCCGACAGCCGCCACCGTCGGATCGGCGTCGCGCGTGATCGAGGCAAAAATCTGCACCGGCAATGTCTTGAGATAGGGGTTCGTGATGAACAGCGACACGACAATCTCGTCGAACGAGGTGGCGAAAGCGAACAGCAGGCCTGAGAGCACGCCCGGCGCGATCAGCGGCAGCGTCACCGTGCGAAACGTGGTCAGTGCGCCGGCGCCCAGGCTGGCTGCGGCTGTCTCCAGCCGGCGGTCGAACACTTCGAGACTGGCCGAGACCGCGATCAGCACGAAGGGCAGCGCAAGGATGGTGTGGGCCAGCACGAAGCCGAGCAGCGTCCCGACGAGCTGCGTGTCGAGATAGACGGCATAGATGCCGATCGCCAGCACCACGCCCGGCACCACCATCGGCGTCAGCATCAGCATACGCAAAAGGTTCGCCGGCCGCGCCTTCATGCGGTCGAGGCCGAAGGCGGCAAGCGTGCCGAGCACCGTTGCCAGGACGGCAACGATGGAGGCGACTTTCAGCGAGTTCAGGAAGCTGTTCGACCAGTCCGGATTGGTGGCGAAATTCTGGTACCACTGCCAGGAAAAGCCTTGCGGCGGAAACGCCAGCGATTTGTTTTCGTTGAATGACATCGGCACCACGACCAGCGTCGGCGCCACCAGCCATATCGCCACCAGCAGGCAGACGAGCCCGAGAAGAACGCGGGTGAGCGGCTTCATCTCCATCAGCGCCGCCCCGCTTCCCGATGACTGGACCGCATCACAGGTGCTGCCAGCGCCAGCAGCACGAAGGTGGTGACCAGCAGAACGACGCCCATGGCGCCGCCCCTGCCCCATTGAAGCAGGCTGAGCACCTGCGTCTGCACCAGCGTCGACAGCATGGTCGAGCGCGGGCCGCCGAGCAAAGCAGGCGTGATGTAGAAGCCGAGCGACAGGATGAAGACGATGATCGCGCCGGCATAGACGCCGGGCAGCGACAGCGGCAGATAGACGGTGAAGAACGCGCGCGACGGCCGCGCACCGAGGCTTTGCGCCGCACGCATCAGCCTGAGGTCGATGCCTTGCATCACGGAATAGAGCGGCAGGATCATGAACGGCAACAGCACCTGCGCCATGCCGATGACCACGCCGGTCTGGGTGCGGATCAGCTTGACGCCGCCGAACCCGACCGAGCGCAGCAACGAATTGATGACGCCCGAATCCTGCAGCAGGATCACCCATGACAGCGTTCGCACCACACCACTCACCCAGAACGGGATCAGCACGCAAAGCACAAGCACCAGCCGGACGCGCGGCCCGACCGCGGTCATCAGATAGGCATAGGGATAGGCCGCGATGACGCAGACCAGCGTCACCCAGGCCGAAATGACGAAAGTCCGCTGCAGCACTGTCAGGTTGACCGGCGCGCCGAAGAACCAGGCATAGTTCTGCAGCCCCCACTCAGGTTCCGACAGGCTGCGCAGCACAATGGTGAGCAGCGGATACCCGATCACCGCGACGAGCAGGATGAGCGCCGGCGCCGTGAGCGCGAACGGCCGCCATGCCCGACCCGACCGCGCATGGGCGGCGGGTTGGGCGATGGGTTCGGACGCGCTCACGGCCTGGCTCTCGCTCGGCTGTTCAGTTGCCGGCCATCAGCGCCGACCACTTCTCCTGCGCCACCGGGAAGTTCTCGACCCAGAACTTGATGTTCTGCTTGTAACCCTGCTTCTGGCGCTCGGGCGTGTTGGTCAGGAAGGCGGCGACCGACGCATCGACCTTGGGCTGCGCGTCATTGTTGATCGGCGTATAGGAGGTCTGCTGCGCCAGGATCTCCTGCGCCCCCTTGCCGAGATAGGCATTGAGCAGCGCATAAGCCGCATCCGTATCCTTGACCCCGACCGGAATGGTCATCTGGTCCATCACCACCAGCCAGTCCTGCCAGGCCGGCGCATATTTGGCGCCGTTCTTCACCGCCGTCATGGCACGGCCCGTCCACATCATCAGCATGTCGGCCTCGCCGGACTCGGCGAGCTGCTGCGATTCAGCGCCGGTCTTCCAGTAGATCGTGTCGGGACCGAGCTTGCGGATGACATCGATGGCCTTGTCGATGTCGGCCACCGTCATCGCCTTCGGATCGCCGCCCGACGCCTTCAGCGCCTGCTCCAGCAGGCCACCGGTCGGATCGCCCGAACCATCCAGCGCGCGCACGCCCGGGAATTTTGTCGTGTCGAAGAAATCGGCCCAGCTCTTGGGCGGGTTATCCCCATACTTCTCCTTGTTGTACATCAGTACGACGCCGTAGTTCATGGCCGGCACCGAGCATTCGCCGACCTGGCCCTCCGGAACCTTTGAGACGTCGAGCTTGCTGAAATCAAGCTTCTGGAACAGCTTGCCGCAATAGACGTAAGGCGGCAGGTCGGCGGTGTCGACGACGTCCCAGGTGACGTTGCCGGATTCGACCTGCGCCTGCAGCTTGGCGATCTCTGTCGGCCCGTCATTGAGCAGCGTGGCGCCGGACTTTTCGACGAACTCCTTGAGCGCGGCGGCCTGGCCGTCCTGGTAGATGCCGCCATAGGAGACGAGCGTCAGCGTCTTGCCCTTGAGCGAGCCTTCCTTGACCTCACCCGCGACAGGCTTTTCCTGCGCGAACGCTGCGGTTGCCAGAACGCCGAGCGCCAGCACGGCGCCAAGGCCAAGATGTCTTGTTTTCAGCATGATTATTGTTCTCCCATTTGACCCGCATGGATTGAACCTACCTGGCTGCGAGCGGTTTCCAGGCCCTATATTGATCGAGTTCGGCGCGCATCGAAGTCGGTGGCGCAATGATCCACATCACCTCGGCTCGGCCACTGCCGATGTTCTCTGAGCGATGTGCTGTCGATGTGGCGTATTCGATGCTGTCGCCCTCTTCCAGCACATGCCTGACATCGCCGAGCGAAACCTCGACGATGCCGCGCAGCACGACGAGCATCTCGTGCGCGTCGCCATGGGTGTAGAGCGCTGGGCCGGTCGAGCCGCCGATTTCGAACTCGCCGACATAGACTTCCATGTCGCTTAAAGGGGGACGCGAGAGCAGCATCTTGCGGCAGCCGTCGCTGGGCGGCAGGCTCGGCCGCTCGCTGCGCAGCAAGGCCCCGCGCTGCCCGGCGGCACTATCCTCGAACAGCATCGCCACGCTCACCCCAAGCGCCGAGGCCATCTGGTTGAGCGAGGCGGTGCTGGCGCCGGTCAGGCCGCGCTCGAGCTGGCTGATGAAGCTGGCGCTGGTCCCGGTCAGTTCGGCGAGTTCGCGCAGCGAAAGCCGCCGGCGGAGACGCAGGCTCTTCAGCCGCTGGCCCAACATCTGATGGGCATGCGTCGCCGTCGAGGCGACGCCATTCTTGACCGGAGCCTGGTCGGTGCTCATCCAGTCTTTTTCTCCCACTGAACAATTTGTACAGTGACACTGTACACGTGGCAAGCGCCGAGTAGGGACATTTAAGATGCCGGCCGAGGCCTAGTCTTCGCCCGACAGGTCGCGCCGCGCCTTGTCGAGTTCCTCGGCGTAGCGCCGCATCAGATGGCCCTCGGTAAAAAGCCCGACAACGGCCCGGTTGTCGAACTTCTCGACCACCGCCAGTTCCTCGGCGACGGCGCGCTGGATGGTTTCGGCGGTGGACCGGAGGTTCATGGTCGGCACCAGCACCGCACGCCGGAATTTGGCCGGCGCCAGCACCGGCGTCTCACCACCGAACTGATCGCTGTGCAGTTCGGCGACGATCAGCACGCCGACATAATGCCGGCTGCTTGCGGCGCCATTCTGGCGCTGAGGCGCAGTCAGGCTTGCCGCCCCGCTTCAATTCCCCGCGAGCGTGTCGAGGTATATGAGCGATCGCTTACGCAATGGACGCAGCTGTGTTATTTATGCCCCTCTCTATTTCCCTCGAGGAGGAGAAGATGAGTGCGCGGGGACTTTTTTCATTAGCTGTTGGCATGATTTTTTGAGCTCGTCTGCGGTGAGCAATTCAAGCATGGATATGCCGTCTAGGTCTGTTGTGTCGCACCCGATGTCTCTTTTGGCGGGAGGCAATCCGGAAAACCAAAGCCGGCCGGCAAAGGAATTTATCCAGACTGCACAACAAGATGTTTGCTGTCCTGGCGGCTACCCTTGGTATCGCAATTCGACGAACACCTGCTGCGGCAGCTATGAAGACTGCCACGATACCGATGGCGGCGGATGGTCCTGCAGACAGGTCAACGCCTGCTAGACTTTCTTGGGCCCACGCCTTCTTGACTGTGCCCGGTCCTCAGATCGGCTTCGGCTCGCCGGCCTCATAGAGCATGAGGTTGCGCTCGCCTATGCCGAGCGATGCCCAGCTCGCCCGCCAATCGGCGATGTGAGGCGAGCGGAAATGCGCGTCGAGCGCGGCCCTGTCGCTCCACACCTCGGTTACATGGATGAGCCCGACGTCGAGCACGTCCTGTGCGTAGGAGTATTCGATGCAGCCGGGCTCCGCCCGGCTGCCCAGTATCATGCGCCGCATGGCCGGCCTTGCCTCGTCGAGCCGTTCCGCCGGCAGGCGAATGGTGCCGATGATCACCAGCATGATCTCTCTCCTCAAGGCCTCTGTCGTCCTGGCAGGTAGCCAGTCCTCCCACCCTCGCGCAAGCTTGACCGGTTAGGCTCGAAGGGCTGTCGCGTGCTCGGCAGGCTTGTGATTGGGGACGACATGGCGGTTAGCGAAAGCTTAGCGACAGGAACAGTGGCCAAGAACGGCCGCGATGTCTTCTTCGCCATCGGCATCGTCATCATCCTGGCCGTGCTATTCCTGCCGATCCCGGCCTTCCTCATCGACATCGGCCTCGCCTTCTCGATCGCACTGTCGGTGCTGATCCTGATGGTGGCGCTGTGGATCCAGCGGCCGCTCGATTTCTCGTCCTTCCCGACCGTGCTGCTGATCGCCACCATGCTACGGCTATCGCTCAACATCGCCACCACGCGCATGATCCTGTCGCACGGCAATGAGGGCACGCACGCCGCCGGCTATGTCATCGCCGGCTTCTCCAAACTTGTGATGGCCAGCGATTTCGTCATCGGCCTGATCGTCTTCATGATCCTGATTGTGGTCAACTTCATCGTCATCACCAAGGGCGCCACCCGTATTGCCGAAGTCGGCGCCCGCTTCACCCTCGACGCCATCCCCGGCAAGCAGATGTCGATCGACGCCGACCTGTCCGCCGGCATGATCGACGACAAGACAGCGCAACTGCGCCGCCGCGAGCTGGAAGAGGAATCCTCCTTCTTCGGCTCGATGGACGGCGCCTCGAAATTCGTCCGCGGCGACGCCATTGCCGGCCTCATCATCACCGCCATCAACATCGTCGGCGGCATCGCCATCGGCTACATCAGGCACGGCATGGGCATGGGCGAAGCCGCCGATGTCTTCATCAAACTGTCGGTCGGCGACGGCCTTGTCACCCAGATCCCGGCGCTTATCGTTTCGCTCGCCGCCGGCCTGCTTGTGTCCAAGGGCGGCACGCGCGGCTCGACCAACCAGGCGGTGTTCGGCCAGCTCGGCGCGCATCCGCGCGCGCTCTATGTCGCGGCCTCGCTGCTCGTCCTGCTCGGGCTGATGCCCGGCCTGCCGTTCTTCCCGTTCTTTACGCTGGCTGCAGGCATGGCTGGTCTTGGCTACGTCATCCCGATGCGCGCCAACCGCGAGGCTGCCGCCGCCGAAGCGATCAAGGATCTGGAGAAGGCGAACAAGGTCGAGGAAGAGAAGAACTCGGTCAAGGCTTCGCTGACCACCGCCGAGATCGAGCTTCTGATCGGCAAACAGCTGTCGACGCGGCTGCTGGTGTCGCATCAGGAACTGGTGTTCCGCATGGCCAAGATGCGCAAGAAATTTGCCACGCAATATGGCTTCGTCGTGCCGGAAGTGCGCGTCGCCGATGATTTCGGCATCCCGCCGAAAAGCTATCAGATCAAGGTCCACGGCACCGTCGTCGCCGAATACCAGATGCGCGTCGGCGAGATCATGGTGCTGCTCGGCAACCGGGATTTGCCCGACGTTCCCGGCGAGGAAATCCGCGAGCCGGCCTTCGGCATGCGCGCCTTCTCGGTGCTTGAAACCTTCGCCGAGGATCTGAAGCGCGAGAACTATACCTTTGCCGACAACATGTCGGTGCTGCTCACCCATTTGTCCGAGGTGATCCGCAACAACCTGCCGCAGCTTCTGTCCTACAAGGACATGAAGGCGCTGCTCGAGCGCCAGGATCCGGAATACCGCAAGCTCGCCGACGAGATCTGCACCTCGCACATCTCCTATCCCGGCCTGCAGGCGGTGCTGAAATTGCTGCTGGCCGAACGCGTATCGATCCGCAACCTGCATTTGATCATCGAGGCTATCGCCGAGATCGCGCCGCATGTGCGCCGCACCGAGCAGATCGTCGAGCATGTCCGCATCCGCATGGCCCAGCAGATCTGCGGCGATCTCTCCGAGGGCGGCATGCTCAAGGTGCTGCGCCTCGGCAACCGCTGGGACCTCGCCTTCCACCAGAGCCTCAAGCGCGACGCCAAGGGCGAGGTGCGCGAATTCGACATCGACCCGCGCCAGCTGGAGGAATTCGGCCAGGACGCGACCAAGGCGATCCGCAAGCATCTCGAGGCCGGCGAGCGTTTTGTCCTCGTCACCGCGCCCGATGCTCGCCCCTATGTGCGCATGATCATCGAGCGCCTGTTCACGACGCTTCCCGTTCTCTCCCATGTCGAAATCGCCAAGGGCGTCGAGATCAAGGTGCTCGGGACGATCTCGTGAACATACTGTCGCAAGGCGTCGCCATCGCCGCCTTCCTCGCCTTCTGTCGCATCGGCGCCTGCTTCATGCTGATGCCGGGCCTGTCCAGCGCCCGCGTGCCGGTCCAGGTCCGGCTGTTCGTGTCGATCGCCGCCACCGGTGGCCTGCTCGCCTTCCTGTGGGACAAGATCTTTCCCTTCGTCGATGCGCGTCCGCAGGTACTGGCGCCGATGATCATTTCGGAACTGCTGGTCGGCGGGCTGATCGGCGCGATGACGAGGCTCTACATGGAGGCGCTGCGCTTCATGGGTTCGGCCATCGCCATGCTGATCGGCTATGGCGGCACCGGCGGCCCCGCCATCGAGGAGCCAGAGCCGCAGGCGGCTCTGGCCGCCATCATCTCGTTTTCAGCGTTGCTGCTGCTCTTCGTCTTCGATTTCGACCACGAGATCATCCGCGCTCTGGTCGCCTCCTACACGGTGGCGCCGGTCAACGTCTTCTTCAATCCCCAGGCCGCCTTGGTCGATCTCACCGACACGGTGTCGGACGCCTTCTTCCTGGTCATCCGGCTCGGCAGCCCGTTCATCGCCTATGCCATTCTCGTTAATTTGACGATCGGCTTCGTCAACAAGCTGACGCCGCAGATCCCGGTCTATTTTATCTCGCTGCCTTTCGTCATCGCCGGCGGCATGATCATCTTCTACTTCGCCATCGGCACCATGCTGTCGCTGTTCGTCGACGGCTTTGTCGACCTGACGCTGGCGAGGTGAGATGAGCACGCGCAAGGAACGGCTGAAGAAACTGGTCAAGGTGCAGGAGCAGTTGAAGGCCCTGCACGAGACGCGCCATGCGGCCTTCCTGGCGGCAGCGGCAACCGCCGAAACCGAGGCCAGGGAACTTGTCCAGCATTTCGACGCCGACCAGTCGATGGCGGTGCTGTTCCCTGATCTCTACCATCGCCGCATCGCCAATGCGCTGGTCCGGCAGGAAGCGAGCTTGGAAAGCGCCAGGCAGGAGGTCACGCTCATCGCCACTGCGACGGCGCGCACCAACATGGTCGAGCGCGCCTACAAGGACGTGCGCCGACAGGACGAACGCGAACGCTCCGACCGCGACCGGCTCGATCTGGTCGCGCAGAGGCGAGGGCAGGAATAATCGGAAGTTAGAGCCGGGTCACCTGCGGACGGCGTTCGGTTTCGTTCCGTGCGGCGGGCTGTGTTGGGTGTACGGCGCCGTGTTCGGCCTCTGCGCCTACGCCACCTACGATCTGACCATGGCGACGCCGGCAGCGCCCACCGCAAACGACCAGATCGCATCGACCCAGCCGGAGTTGCCGCTGCTGATAGCAATGCCTAGCATCCGGCGAAGGATTTCGAGCCGGCAAGCCTGCCACAAGCTTGCTGCGGCATGGTCGCTCAGGAAACCCGGCAAAGAGGCGGACTTTCTTGGCGATTTCTCCACCCAGCGACATCGTTCTCGATGTTGCCCGAGCCGTCGACCCGACGGATATCGAGGCTGCCCGTGCCGCGCTGGCCAAGCGGGCCAACGGCGTTGGCGGCGCCTTTTTGGTCGACATGGCGGCTTCGGTGGATACCGGCTCGATCTTGTCGCGTGCCACGGCCGACAAGGCCGCGGCAGGCGCCGATCCCGCGGGAAAATTCAAGAAGTTCGAGGCCATGGTCTTGCAGACCTTCATCCAGAACATGCTGCCCAAGGACACAGAGGGCGTCTACGGCAAGGGGCTGGCCGGCGACATGTGGAAATCGCAGCTTGCCGAGCGTGTCGCCGACGTCATGGCCGAGCGCGGAGGGATCGGCATCGCCAAATCGCTGCTCGCCGACCACTACAAGGACGGCAAGCGCACCGTGCCGATCGGCCCGGTGTCAACCGGGCCGCACAAGACCGAGATCGACCAGCAGACCCGGCTGTCCACCTCGCTGGTCGAGGAATTGCAGCGCAAGGCCGCACGGTCGATGACCGGCGACGAGACGACCATCAAAACCGAAATCAAGATCTAGACCAGGATTTTCAATGGCCGATTTTTCAAAATACTCTTCCAACCTGCCGGCGCGTACGTCCGAAGCGCCGATCCCGTTTGCACGGCCGGGCAACCTTGCCGCCATCATCGGCCGCATCGAGGAAGCGGTCGAGGAAGAGACGGCCGGTTTGAAGAACGACACCAGCTATGACCTCAAGGCCTCCAACGCCCGCAAGAGCCGCTACCTCTATGAGCTGACCCGCGCCATGAAGGGCGCCAACGAGATCGAATTCCTGGAACAGCATCGCGACAGTCTGGCGCGGCTGCGCCAGAAGCTCGCGAAAAACGAGGCTGCAATCCTCGCCCACCTCAACGCGGTCAACGAAGTCGCCACGCTGTTGAAGAACGCCATTCAGCGCGCCGAAGCCGACGGCACATACTCGGCCGGCGAATTCGGTTGGGCGAGCTGATGATCTCGGCAACAGGCGGGAACAACCGGTGATCAAATTCATCGCCGCCGCGATCTGGATCTGCGCCGCCACGCTTGGCGCGGTGTTCTATTCGTTCCAGGCGGCCGGTGAGCGCGGCGTCGGCGAGACGCCGAAACCGATGCTGGGTGGCCTCGACTACGTCAAGACCGACATCATCTCGGTGCCGCTGATCCGCGATTCCAAGATCGACGGCTATTTCCTCACCAAGCTCGTCTACACGGTCGAGCCGGCCGAGATAAAGAAGATGTCGATCCCGGCCGAAGCGCTGATGACCGATCAGGTCTATTCCTATCTCTACTCCAATCCTCAGATCGACTTCACCAAGAAGGAAACCATCGATCTCGATGCCTTCCGCAAGGCCATACGCGACACCGTCAACGCCCGCGTCGGCGCCGACCTAGTGCATGAAGTGCTGATCGACCAAGTCAACTTCCTGACCAAGGATGAAATCCGCGACAACGCCATGCGCCGCCGCAAGGATCCGGCCACGCCGACCGAACCGGCCCCGGCGGAATCGGCCCAGGCCGAGGCGGCGAAGCCCGCTGCTGAACACTAACCTTCGTCGCAGGGTGAATGTTCTCTGCCGCATTCCTTCCGACTGAAACGAGATGACGCATCGCGCGTTGACGTTTACGTCAACTCGAAGCTATATGCGCCAAGCGACCAGGATCGCGGCACGCGCGAGACAGCGACTTCGGCGGAGGCCGGTCACTGAAGCGCGGCAAAACGCAACGAGACCAGGAGAACAGTCATGAGCGTTCAGGACATTGCCGAGAAGATGAGGTCGCGCGTGGCGAGCGCCGGGTTCGAACATTCCGTGAAGTTCGATACCGGCAGTGACGGCGTCATCGTCATCGACGGTGCAACCGTCTCGACCACCGACGCGCCGACCGACTGCACCATAAAGCTGTCGCTCGACGATCTGGATTCGCTGATCGCCGGCGACCTCAACCCGACCATGGCGTTCATGTCCGGCAAGATAAAGGTCGAAGGCGATATGTCGGTCGCCATGGCGCTCAGCCAACTGATCGGCTGAGCCCTTCGCAAAAACAAAACGCCGCCCTCGCTGAAATGCAAAGGACCGGCGGCGTTTGTTTTTGGACAATCAGGCGGCCAGCGACAGCCTCTGTGCCGTGAGCTTGCGACCTGCAGCCCTCAGCGTGCCACGCGCGCCGTCGAGCGCACCCTCGATCAGCTCCAACGCCAGCAAGCGGCGCCGCTCGTAAGGTCCAGGCATGGCGAGCGCGCCTGTCTTCTCCGCCGAAAAGCCGAAGCGGCCATAGTAAGGCGCATCGCCGACTAGCAGCACCGCGGCATGGCCGAGACGCGCGGCCTCGGCCAAAGCATGGCGCATCAGCGCCGAGCCGATGCCGGCGTTCTTCAGCGCCGGATCGACGGCGAGCGGCCCGAGCAGGAGCGCCGCCGGGCCGCCCTCGCCCAGCCTTACATCCCACAGCCGCACAGTGCCGATCACCGCGCCCGCCGCATCACGCGCCACGAAGGCGAGGCCTTCGGAAGGCCGGCGGCCACGCCGCAGCTTCTCCGACGATTTCTTGCGCCGCATCGGCCCCATGGCGCGATCGAGCAACGCTTCACGCGATGCAATGTCTGCCGCAGTTTCGGCGACGACAACAATGGCGCGGGCAATCTCCCCCCTCGAGGGGGAGATGTCGCCGAAGGCGACAGAGGGGGTCGGCACGACCTGACGCGACACCGCGTCGTGGACGAGGGATGCCGGCGCTTCACGCGAGACGACCCCCTCTGGCCTGCCTGCCATCTCCCCCTCAAGGGGGGAGATTCCCACGGCACCATCAATGTAATTTACAATGTCCATTTCCGCGATCCTTCACGAGCGGAGCTTGTTCCACAGGCGAACCCGTGCGGACGCAAACGTCCGCCTGGGGTGATCTGAAGGCCGAAGCCGTCAGATCACGTAGGATCGGAGAGGCTCGAAGCCGTTGAAGGCGACCGCCGAGTAGGTGGTCGTGTAGGCGCCGGTGCCTTCGATCAGCACATCGTCGCCGATGGTCAGCGACAGAGGCAGCGGATACGGCGTCTTCTCGTACATCACGTCGGCCGAATCGCAGGTCGGGCCGGCGAGCACGCAAGGTGCGGTCTCCGAACCGTCATGGCGGGTGACGATCGGATAGCGGATCGCCTCGTCCATCGTCTCGGCCAGACCGCCGAACTTGCCGATGTCGAGGAACACCCAGCGCACATTGTCGTTTTCGGCCTTCTTCGAGATCAGCACGACTTCCGACTTGATGACGCCGGCATTGCCGACCATGCCGCGACCCGGCTCGATGATGGTCTCAGGGATCGCATTGCCGAAATGCTTGCGCAGCGCCGAGAAGATGGCCTGGCCATAGGCCTGGGCCGCCGGCACGTCACGCAGATAGCGCGTCGGGAAACCGCCGCCCATATTGACCATCTTCAGGACGATGCCTTCGTCGGCGAGCGTGGCGAACACCTTCTTGGCGTCGGCCAGCGCACGGTCCCACGCCGTCAGGTCGGTCTGCTGCGAGCCGACATGGAACGACACGCCATAGGCGTCGAGGCCGAGCGTCCTGGCGTGGCGCAGCACGTCGACGGCCATCGCCGGCACGCAGCCGAACTTGCGCGACAGCGGCCACTCGGCGCCTTCGCCATCGGTCAAAACGCGGCAGAACACACGCGCGCCGGGAGCGACGCGGGCGATCTTGTCGACCTCCTCGACGCAGTCCACCGCAAACAGCCGGATGCCCAGCTGGTAGGCGCGTGCTATATCACGCTCCTTCTTGATGGTGTTGCCGAAGGAGATGCGGTCCGCCGGCGCACCGGCGTCCATCGCCATCTCGACCTCGGCAACGGAAGCGGTGTCGAAGGACGAGCCCATCGCAGCAAGCAGGCGCAGGATTTCCGGCGCCGGGTTTGCTTTCACCGCATAGTAGATCCGGGAATCGGGCAGCGCCTTTTCGAAGGCGCGGAAATTGTCGCGCACGACATCGAGGTCAACGACGAGGCAGGGGCCGGACGGACGTCGGGTGGCGAGGAAGTCGAGGATGCGCTGGGTGGCCATCGGGGTCTCTCCATTAACGCCTTGCGGCGCGCAATAAGGCTGCGGGACGCGGGCTTTCGGCCTCGCGAACACGCGGTCAAACAAAGGCGGGACGGAAATCCATGGAACCAGCCGGTGGAGACCCCGGAACCATGAAACGCCATCTCGCGGCGGTGAACCTTGGCCTTGCCCGGCCTCGGTTCGCTTTGTCTGCCTTGGCTTGGATGGGAGACCCGTCCGCACTGCCGGCAATGAAGGTGTGCCTCTTCAGTAACCCCGGTCTTTGGACGACCGGCAGAACACCAGAAAGGCCCGCACCGTCGTTGCTTCAAGGTGTCCTCGGGCTGGCGGTTGGCCGCTAGACCGACTGGAGGGGTTAGCTCCAGTTACCTTACCGATTTCCCTCACCATTCGAGGATCGGCGGACACCCACAGGCACGTGCGACTTTGGGCAAGCGCGATATAAGATCGAAAGATTTCACAATCAATAAAAATCGTATCCCAGGTTGTAAAATTTCCGGCATCGAACAATGCTGGGCCTACTGTATACGGATATCGAACGATGCCAGGCACGCACGGCCCGCTCAACGCCTTTCTTGACCTGCGCCGCATGCCGGTCGCCAATGCGGAACTGGGGCCGCTGGCCGGGCTCAGGCTGGCGGTAAAGGACATTTGCGACGTCGCCGGCTACCGCACCGGTTGCGGCAATCCGGTGAAGTTCGACGAGGCGCATGCCGCGTCCAGCACGGCACCGGCCGTGCAGATGATTCTCGACGCCGGCGCGCGCTTCATCGGCAAGACGCAGACCGACGAGTTCGCTTTCTCGCTGATGGGCCAGAACGCGCATTTTCCGTTTCCGGTGAACCCGGCCGCTCCCGATCGCGTCACCGGCGGCTCGTCCTCCGGATCGGCGGCGGCGGTGGCCGGCAAGCTTGCCGATATCGCCACCGGCTCCGACACCGGCGGCTCGATCCGCGCCCCGGCGAGCTTTTGCGGGTTGATCGGGCTGCGCACCACGCATGGCCGCATTTCGCTCGAAGGCACGATGAAGCTGGCGCCGAGCTTCGACACATTCGGCTGGTTCGCCGACGACATCGAGACCTATGAGACGATCGGCAAGCTGTTGCTTGGCCGCGACCCGCATCAGCATCCGCTCAACCGGCCGCTTTCGATCCGCTGGCTGGACGCTTTCGTGGCCGGCCCCGCCGAGGCAGCCGAATATGCCAGGATGAGAGCGCTGGCCGCCAGTCTTGTCGGTGAGCCGGCGCCGGTAGAGTACAGCTTCGCCTCCTTCCCCGACGAGCTCTACTGGTGCTTTCGCCGCCTCCAGGCCGCCGAGGCCTGGCAGCAGCATGGCGCCTGGATCATTTCGGGCGAGCGCGATCTCGGGCCGGGCGTCGAGGAGCGCTTTGGTTTCGGCCGGACAATCGACGAAAAGACCGCGCGGGCCGAGGCGGTGCGCCGCTTGACGTTCCGCTCCGAGCTAGCCGCGCTGCTCGGCCAGGACGGGTTTCTTGTCCTGCCTACCGTTCCAGGCCCCGCACCTCTGGTCAAAAGCGAGCCGCAGCAGCTCCAGGCCTACCGCGAAAGGGCCTTGCATCTTTTGTGCCTTTCGGGTCTTTCAGGCTTTCCGCAAATCACCCTGCCGCTGGGCTCGGTTGACGGCGCCCCTTTCGCCCTCTCGCTGCTCGGTCCTCCCGGCAGCGACATTGCCCTGATACGGCTCGGCCGGCGAATTCTCGATGCGGCACGAAAGGCTTGATGATGGATACACTGACCCGCATGCGCGCCTTCATCGACGTCGTCGAGGCCGAAGGCTTTTCGGCGGCCGCGCGCAAGATCGGTCGCTCCAAGGCGCTGCTGTCGAAATATGTGCGCGAACTCGAGGACGAACTCGGCGCGCTGCTGCTCAACCGCACCACGCGGCAGTTCTCGTTGACCGAGGCCGGCCATACCTATTACAGCCGCGCTTCGGAAATCGTGCGCGAGGTCGACAGCCTGGCCGACGCCGTGCGCGAATCCTCCGGTGACGTGCGCGGCAGGATCAAGCTGTCGGCGGCGCGCACCTTTGCCGATGCACCGATCGGCCAGTCGCTGATCGACTTCGCCAAGCAGCATCCCGACATCGTGCTCGACATCCATCTCGACGACCGTTTTGTCGATCTGGTCGAGGAAGGTTTCGATCTTGCCGTGCGCATCTCGCGCCTGGAGAACTCATCGCTGATCGCCCGCCGCCTGGGGCCGTTTTCGATCAAGCTTTGCGCCTCGCCGGAGCTGATCGCCAAGCACGGCAAGCCGACGCGCCCGCAGGATCTCGCCAACTTGCCCTGCATCGTCGACACCAATGGCCGCTCGCTCGCCAACTGGCGCTTCAGGGGCGATGGCGAGGAGCCAGTCAGTGTCAACGTATCGGGTCCGATCGAGGTCAACAGCCCGATGGCCGCGCGAGCCGCCGCCGTGTCGGGTCTGGGCTTCACCATCCTGCCGGATTTCATCGCCGCACCCGACCTCGCATCCGGGCTGCTGGTGTCCTTGCTCGACGACCGCATCCAGTCGGGCAGCGGCATTTTCGCCGTCTACCCGCACCGTCGCTATCTTCCGGCCAAGGTCCGTGTCTTCGTCGATTTCCTGGTGCAATGGTTCAAGAACCGCGAGAGCGCTTGAGCCGGTCCTGCCGTGCCGCGGTCCCAATTTCGCCCCGTTTCTGGTAACCTCTCGAAATCTCTCCGAGGCCGATGGAACAGCGACCGAGAATGCATCTGAAACGGCACGCAATCATGCTGGCTTCGGCCCTGGCGACGACTTTTGCCTCCGTCGGAGCGGCTGGCGCGCATCCTCATGTATTCGCCGAGGCCCGCCTCGACGTGATCCTCTCGCCGGATCACCAAAGTGTGAAAGCGCTGCGTCACCTCTGGCGTTTCGATGATCTGTTTTCGAGTACGGTGATGATGGAGTTCGACAAGAACTCCGACCTGAAGCTTGACGACAAGGAGCTGAAGGATGTCGCCGACACAGTTCATGCCTCGCTGGCCGAATTCAACTATTTCCAGCTCGTCACCGTCGACGGCAAGGACGTGCCTATGACGCCGCCACCGCATCTGATGGCCAATTTCGACAACGACCAGTTGATCATCCTGTTCGAATCCGAACCCAAGGTGCCGATCAAGCTCGCCGGCAGGATCGATTTCGGCGTCTACGATCCAACCTTCTACACAGCGATCGACTTCACCGAGGATAGCAACATCACGGTGGAAGGCCTGCCCTCGAACTGCACCAAGAGCGTCATCCGGCCTGATCCAGACGAGGCGATCAAGGAAAACCAGAAGACCCTGACGGACGCGTTCTTCAACGACCCGACAGGCACCGACATGAGCAAGATCTTCGCCACCAAGCTCGAACTGAATTGCCCGCCAGAAGGATAGATCCGGTGATGAAACCGTCCCTGCGTTTGGCATTCGGCCTCGTGGTCGCTGCCCTGCTGATGACGCACTTTCTCGGGCAGGCCCATGCCCAGAGCTCACTCGGCATCGGTGTCAATGACGGCATGGCGCCCACCACCGGCCCGTTCGCCCACATCCTGATGTGGATCAATCTGCGCCAGCAGGAATTCTACCGCGCATTGGCTACGGCGATGAAAGCAATGCGCGAGGACGGCAGCAAGATGTGGCTGCTGATCGGCCTGTCCTTCGCCTACGGCATTTTCCACGCCGCCGGCCCCGGCCACGGCAAGGCGGTGATCTCGTCCTACATGGTGGCCAATGAAGTGGCGCTCAGGCGCGGTATCCTGCTGTCCTTCGTCTCGGCGCTGCTGCAGGGCCTGACCGCGATCCTGGTGATGCTGCTTGCCTATTTCGTCCTGCGCGGCACCGCCATCTCGATGACCGACGCAGCCTGGTTCATGGAGATCATGAGCTATGTCTTCGTCACTTTGTTCGGCGCCTGGCTGCTGTGGCGCAAGCTCGGGCCTACGGTCCTGCGCTGGTTCGGCAAGGCGCCCGCCTACAGCCTGTCGGCAGCCCACGCCGGTCATTCCCATGGCGGCCATTCGCATGCCGCTCACAGCCACGCGGCGCATGCGCATTCGCATGCCTTGCATGTGCATCACGACCATTCGCATGATCATCACGATCACGCTGCGCACGACCACGACACACACGATCGTTCCCATCACGACCACGCTCATCACGATCACGCCGCTCACGATCACCCAGCCGGCGAGGTCTGTGATACGTGCGGCCACTCACATGCGCCCGATCCGGCGCTGCTGTCGGGCGACCGCTTCGACTGGCGCACGGCCTGGTCGGCTGTAGCCGCCGTCGGCATCCGCCCCTGCTCCGGCGCGCTGATTGTGCTGAGCTTCGCTTTGCTCAACGGCCTGTGGCTCGGCGGCCTGCTGTCGGTGCTGGCGATGTCGATTGGAACCGCCATCACAGTCTCGGCGCTGGCAACGATCGCAGTCACCGCCAAGAACTGGGCGGTCTATTTCGCCGGCGACGGCCGCATGGGCAACCGCATCCACACAGTCGTCGAAATCGGCGGCGCCGCCTTCGTCTTCCTGTTCGGGCTGTTGCTGTTGTCGGCGAGCCTGTCCGGAGCTGTGTGACCTCGGCGGGTCAGGCCTGACCCGCGATCATTCCGCCCAGCTCATCCTCGATATGAGCGCGGATGATTTCATCGAAACTGTTTTCGGCGCTGAAGCCGAGGTCCCTTGCACGGCGCGCCTCGAAGCGCGTCGGCCAACCCTTGACGATCGCCCAGATCGTCTCGTCGGGCTCCTCACGGATCAGGCTCGCCACCTCGGCGCCTGCAGTGCGCTCCAGCGCCTCGATCTGCTCGCCGACGGTGACGGCAACGCCGGGCATGGTGAGGTTGCGGCGCGGCCCGACAGCGGCACCGTCGAGCCCGGCGGCATGGATCAGGAAACCGACCGCAGAGCGCGGGCTGGCATGGGTGTGCAGCACCGAGCGCGGCACCGGCAGGATCGCCTCGTGGCCGCTCAGCGGCTCGCGGATGATGCCGGAGAAGAAACCTGACGCCGCCTTGTTCGGCTTGCCGGGCCGCACGCAGATGGTCGGCAGCCTTATGCCGATGCCGTCGAAGAAGCCGCGCCTGGAATAGTCGGCCAGCAGCGCTTCGCTCATCTGCTTCTGCGTGCCGTAGGAGGTCAGCGGCGTCGGATGAAAGTCGTCCGGGATGACATCGGGGAACGGCGCGCCGAACACCGCGATCGACGAGGTGAAGACGAGGCGCGGCGCAAAGTCTGCCAGCCGCACGGCGTCGAACAGCGCCCGTGTGCCGTCGAGGTTGACGCGGTAGCCGAGATCGAAATTCGCCTCCGCCTCGCCCGACACGATGCCGGCGAGATGGAACATGACGTCGGGGCGTGAGGCGACCAGGCTCTCGGCAGCACCGGCGTCGGCAAGGTCGCCCGTATGCGTGGCGATGCTGACGCCATCCATCGCCGGCGCTTGCGGCGGCACGATGTCGTGCAGGTCGAGCCCGGTGATCTTGCGGCCGTTGAGCGTGCCGTCCTTGGCCAGCCGGTCGACAAGTTTGCGGCCGACCATGCCGGCGGCGCCAGTAATCAGGATGCGCATTTCGAAAGCCTCTTATTTGCCCTTGTTCTGGTTGCGGCCCCGCAACCAGAACACCAGAAAAAATGCCAGCACGAAGGCGATGCCGACGATGCCGGCAAGTACGGTCGAGACATTGCCGACGGCCAGCATCACGGTCGGCAAATAGAACGCCGCGATGCCGAACAGCAGCATGATCCAGGCTGCGGCAATCAGCGCGTTTCGCGTGTCGCGGTCCATCATGCGGTCCCACCACAGCGGGAACTCGTCAACTCGGATGCCAATGCCATGAAATTCCCTGTCAGTGATAATGGCCGTGATGCGGTGGCGCACCATGGTCGTGGTCATGATCGTGCTCGTCACGGCTGTCGGCGCACTGGCCGAATTCCGGTTCAACCGTGGCGTGGCTGATGCCGTGTTCGGCGGCGAGCCGCTTCTTGATGGCGCTGACCGCCTGGTGCGGATCGACGCCATCGTTGAGGCAGGCATGCAGCGTCGCCATGTTGCTGGACCCGTCGAGCGACCAGACATGCATGTGATGCACTTCGCGCACGCCGTTGACGGTGCCGGCAATGTCCTTGGCGATGAGGTCGCGGTCGAGGCTTGCCGGTACGCCTTCGAGAAGGACGTGGGCGGCTTCGCGCATCAACGACCATGCGGTGGACAGGATCAGCACCGAGACCAGCACCGACAGAATCGGGTCGATCGGCGTCCAGCCGGTGGCCAGGATGACCAGCGCCGCCACGATCGCCGCCGCCGAACCGAGCAGGTCGCCCAGCACATGCAGGATGGCGCCGCGCATGTTGAGGCTGTCGTGGTCGCCGCCATGCAGCACGAAGAACGAGGCGAAGTTTACCAGAAGGCCGGCGATCGCCACCACCAGCATCGGCCCGCCCAGCACCGGCGCCGGCGTCATCAGCCGGCCCCAGGCTTCGTAGACGATCCACAAAGCAATGGCGAAGATGGCGATGCCGTTGGTGTAGGCGACCAGCGTCTTGACCCGGCCGAAACCATAGGTCAGGCGCACTGTCGCCGGCCGTCCGCCAAGATGGAAGGCGTACCAGGCAAGGCCAAGCGCGATCGAGTCGGCGAGCATGTGGCCGGCGTCGGCCAGCAGCGCCAGTGATCCCGTCAAAAGGCCGCCAAGCACTTCGGCCACCATGAAGCCGGCGGTCAGGCAGGCTGCGATCAGCACACGCTTCTTGTCGGTCGAGCCATGCACGTGGCCGGCGCCATGCCCAGCATGCGAACCATGATCATGGCTGTGCGCCATCGGAAAAAACTCCTGTTACGCGCCGAACTCGGCGCGGAAATCCTCGAGCCGCCGCTTCTGCCGGCCTTCGCCATCGAAATTGGCGGGATCGAGCCATGCCTCATAGGCTTTGCGCAGCGCCGGCCATTCCTTGTCGATGATCGAGTACCATGCGGTATCGCGGTTTTCACCCTTGACCACAAGATGCTGGCGGAAAATGCCCTCGAACTTGAAGCCGAACCGTTCCGCCGCGCGCTTTGACGGCTCGTTGCGGTTGTTGCATTTCCACTCGTAGCGGCGATAGCCGAGCCCGTCGAAAATATACTTCATGAACAGGAACTGCGCCTCGGTCGCTGCCGGCTTGCGCGAGATCAGCGGCCCCCAATAGATGTTGCCGATCTCGATGACGCCATAGGTGGGATCGATGCGCATCAGCGTCTGTCGCCCGGCGACCTTGCCGCTGGCCTTGTCGATGACGGTGAAGAACAGCGGATCCTCGCTCGCCTCGACCTTGTCCAGCCATGGCTGGAAATCGGCGCGGGTTTGCGGCGGGTAGTCGGGCAGCCAGGCAAAGCGTCCATCGATGTCGGGCACGGACGACGCCTCGTACAACCCATCGCCGTGCTTTTCGGCGCTCAGCGGTTCGAGCCGGACATAGCGGCCGTCAATGGGCTTGCGCTCGGGCCGCGGACGCGCTTGCCAATCTTTGAGATTTTCCGACACGCAAAACTCCAATCCGTTTGACTTTTGTGAGCAGACGCTCACAAAAACGCGACCTAACAGCAAGAACCACACGGACGGGAAAAATGCTCCACACGATTTCGGCCTTCGACCGCCTCGGCGAGGAAAACGCCTTTGCCGTGCTGGCGCGCGCCACTGCACTGGCTCAACAGGGCCGCGACATCGTCAATCTCGGCATCGGCCAGCCCGACTTCAAAACGCCGCAGCACATTGTCGAGGCCGCGATCAAGGCGCTGCGCGACGGCCACCATGGCTACACCCCGGCCAATGGCCTGCTGGCGACGCGCGAAGCGGTGGTGCGGCGCACGCTGACCACTACCGGCGTCGAAGTCTCGCCCGAGAATGTAATGATCCTGCCCGGCGGCAAGCCGACCATGTTCGCGGCCATCTTGATGTTCGGCGAACCCGGCGCCGAGATCCTCTATCCAGACCCAGGCTTTCCGATCTACCGCTCGATGATCGAGTTCACCGGCGCCGCGCCCATTCCGGTGCCGATCCGCGAGGAGAACGGCTTTGCCTTCTCGGCAGAAGAGACGCTGGCGCTGATCACGTCGAAGACCAGACTGCTAATCCTCAACTCACCGGCCAACCCGACCGGCGGCGTCACGCCGCGCGCCGAGATCGAGAAGTTGGTGGATGGGCTGCAAGCGCATCCGCAGGTCGCTATCCTCTCCGACGAAATCTACGACGTCATGACCTATGACGGCGAGACGCATTTTTCGCTGCTCAATTTTCCGGAAATTCGCGACCGGCTGATCGTGCTCAACGGCTGGTCGAAGACATGGGCGATGACCGGCTGGCGCATGGGCTGGTCGATCTGGCCGAATGGCGACAAGGGCGGGCATCTCTACGACAAGGTCCGCAAGCTGGCGGTCAATTGCTGGTCCTGCGTCAACGCGCCGAGCCAGTTCGCCGGCATCGCCGCCATCGACGGCCCGCAGGACGATGTCGACAAGATGATGCGCGCCTTCGACAACCGCAGGAAGATCGTGGTCGAGGGGCTGAACGCGCTGCCCGGCGTCTCCTGCATTACGCCGAAAGGCGCATTCTATGCCTTCCCGAATGTTTCGAAGACCGGCTGGAAGGCCAAGAAGCTCGCCTCGGCACTGCTCGAGGAGGCCGGCGTGGCGCTGATCGGCGGCCCCGATTTCGGCATTCTCGGCGAAGGCTACATCAGGCTTTCCTACGCCAATTCCGAAGAGAACATCTTGCACGCGCTGGAGCGGATCGAGGCGTTTTTGAAGAAGTAGGCCTTCGGCTGTTCACCCACGCCCCACGAACGGCATCTTGGTCGCCATCACCGTCATGAACAGCACGTTGGCGTCGAGCGGCAGGCTGGCCATGTGGACGACGGCGTCGGCGACGCGCTGGACGTCCATCACCGCTTCGGCGGCGATGGTGCCATTGGCTTGCGGCACGCCGACCGTCATGGCATGCGCCATATCGGTCAGCGCGTTGCCTATGTCGATCTGGCCGCAGGCGATATCATAGGGCCGGCCGTCGAGCGCCAGCGTCTTGGTCAGCCCCGATATGGCGTGCTTGGTCGCGGTGTAGGGCACCGAGCCCGGCCGTGGCGCATAGGCCGACACAGAGCCATTGTTGATGATGCGGCCGCCCATCGGCTTTTGCTTGCGCATGGCGCCGAAGGCGGCGCGGGCGCACAGGAAGGATCCGGTGAGATTGACGCCGACAATATCGTTCCAAACCTCGACCGGTATCTCGTCGATCGGCGTCGACTTGTAGCTCATGCCGGCATTGTTGAAGAGCAGGTCGACGCGGCCGAAGGCTGCGGCCACCGTCTCGAACAGATCATCGACTTCGCCGGCCTTGCTGATGTCGCAGGCAACTGCCAGCGCCTTGGCGTCCGCTTTCCCGGCTTCGGTAATGGCGGCGTCGAGCACCGCTTTGCGGCGGCCGCAAAACACCGTGTTCCAGCCCGCCTTGAGCAGCGCCGTGGCGACGCTCTTGCCGATGCCGGTGCCGGCGCCGGTGACGATGGCGGTTTTCTCTGTGAGGGCTGTCATGGATTTTGCTCCTGCGCGCCGCGCATCCCCGGCACAGATCGGGGTGCATCCGAATGCACCGACCCATCGCAAATGAGGGCGATCATGGCAAGCCGGACACTAATGCATGTCGCTCAAAAGTGGCCCCGGTTCTAAGAGAACGACATGCATCAGGACAAAAACATGAAGCGCCACGCGCTTTATGTGATCGGTCCAACCAAAAGGGCGGTCATTGGCGACCGCCCCCTGATCTGAACCGGGCTTGGGAGGAGGAAAAGCCGATCCGACTGACTAAAATCATGCGCTTCCTCGGTAAACGAGACGTTAACGCATTTTTCCGGCCTCGGCCCCCCTGCCCCAGGCGCGCGGCTGCGTTGTCTACCAGCGCGGGTTCGGCGCCGTGCCTGACGGAACCGGCACCTTGGCCGCCGACACCGTCGCCTCGACATGATCGACGAGCGCATCCGGCAGGCCGAGCCGGCCGGCGAGCAGGTCGAGATAGCCGCGTTCGGCGCGCGTATCGGGGTCAATCGTCAGTCGCGACGCCGTGTAGAGCTCGAGCCTCTGCTCATCGGTCTTGGCGCCGGCGACCNGCGGGCTGTCCAGCTCCGCCATCAGAAACTTTTCCGCTTCCGTGCCGATGCCGGCCAGACTGAGCTTGCCGGCGATCTTTTGGCGCTCCGCGTCATCGACATGGCCATCGGCCTTGGCCGCCGAGATCATCGCCCGCACCAGGGTCAGCGTGAACTCGTCCTCCCCCTGTGGCGCCTGTGAAGGATGAAAGCCGGTGTCGGCGGGCGGCGGCAGCAATTCCGGCTGGCCGGCCGCCGGCGCCTGCTCGGGTGCATTGCCGGCCTTGTAATTCTGGTAGGCCTTGTAGGCGAGACCGCCGATCGCAGCCAGTCCGCCGAGCTTCACGGCCGTGCCGGTGAACTGCCGTCCCGTGCCGGTTCCAAGCAGCACCGCAGCCAGCGCACCGGCGGCCAGCGGATTGTCCTTGGCCATCTGCACAGCCTGCCCGGCCTTGTCGCGAACGGTGCCGGTTGTGCCGGGAACTTGCGAGCCGAGCAGATTTTCGAGAAGCTTCTTGGGGTCGAACATGGTGCCTCCAGAAAAGGGCCCGCGCCAAACGTGAACGGGCAGGTTTTGGACGTTGCAGAGGTAGGTCCCGCACACTGACATTACAATGACGGAGACGCGCTTTGCTATCGGCGCCGGCAATGCCCCAAATCGGTGATCGGTGTGTCGATACCGGCCTCGGCTTGCGCTAATGTCGCCGCCGCATTGCCGAGGGAGGAACCTTGCCGTGACCGATCAACCTGGCCGGGAACCGGCGCGCGATCCGCAGGATCTGGAACGTTTGTTGATCGACCGGCAGTGGGCCGGAGACATTGACGGCATGGTGGCGCTGTTCCAACCCGATGCCGCCATCGACACCGGAGCAGCCGAATTGACGCGTGGCCACGAGGCGATCCGCGCTTTGCTCGAAGCCTTTGCCGCGAGCGGACGAAAGTTCCAGCGCGGCGAGCAGCGCCCGGCGGCCATTAACGGCGACCTCGCGTTGACGTCGACCAGGCTTGCCGACGGCTCGATAACCTCAGAGGTCGCGCGCCGGCAGGCCGACGGCACATGGCTGTGGGTGATCGACCGCTATTCTGTCGTGTGGTGATCCAGTCAGGGCGTCGGCGGCACTTAACTGCCGATATGTCCCCTGCCCCGCGCCTGCGCAAGTTCGACCTGGCGCTGGCGCTCGGCATAGCGGGTGCGATCCTCATCCGAGCGTGCCTCGTAACAATGCGGGCATGATACGCCGGTGGAAAAATGCGGCGACAGCCGGTCCTCCGGCGTCAGCGGATGCCGGCAGGCGCGGCAGAGTTCGGCCTCGCCTTCGGTCAACCCATGCGACACCGAGACCCGCTCGTCGAAGACGAAACACTCGCCCTGCCACAGGCTGTCTTCGGCCGGGACCTCTTCAAGATATCTGAGGATGCCGCCCTTGAGATGGAACACATCCTCGAAGCCGAGCGACTTCACATAGGCCGTCGCCTTTTCGCAGCGGATGCCGCCGGTGCAGAACATCGCGACCTTGCGGCCGTCGAGTTGGTCGCGGTGTTTTTCCACCCAGGCCGGGAATTCGCGAAAGCTCGACGTGCGTGGATCCACCGCACCCTCGAACGTGCCTATCGACACTTCGTACGCGTTGCGTGTGTCGATGACGATGGTGCCGGGGTCCGAGATCAGCGCGTTCCAGTCGGCCGGCGCGACATAGGTCCCCGCACCCGTCGCCGGGTCGAGGTCTTCGACGCCCATGGTGACGATCTCGCGCTTCAGCCGCACCTTCATGCGATGGAACGGCATTTCGGCGGCAGTGCTGTATTTGACCTCGAGATCGGCAAGACCCTCGATGGCCTCGAGATAAGCGATCAGGTCGGCTATGTCGGTTTCGCTGCCGGCGACCGTGCCGTTGATACCTTCCTGCGCCAGAAGCAATGTGCCCTTGATGCCGCGCCCGCAGCAGAAGGCGGCAAGCGGCGTGCGCAATTCTCGCAGCGCGTCGAAGTCGCCCAGCCTCGCAAATTTGTAGAGCGCAGCGACGCGCACGGGTTCACGGTTGGTCATCGCCAAGCCACTAAACCGTGGTCAAAGCGGATTCAAGGCAGAGCTAAAGACACCTTGTCGGTATTCGCCAGCAGGCTCGTTGGCCGACATGTGACATCGCGGCAGGCCGGGTTTCGTGGACTCGGAATCGGCCTTCTGCTAATCGGTTGAAATCACCTAGGGAGAGACAAGCCAATGCCCAGCAAGACCGAAAAGCTCCTGTCGCTGCTCAATGGCCAGCCGGTCATTCCGGTGCTGAAGATCGCCAATGTCGCGGACGCCGTCCCGCTCGCCCGGGCGCTCGCCGCCGGCGGCCTGCCGGCGATCGAGATCACGCTGAGAACCGCCGATGCGCTGGAAGCGATCCGCCGCGTCGCCGGTGAGGTCGAGGGCGCCATTGTCGGCGCCGGCACAATTCTCGATGCCAAGCAGTTCGACGAGGCAGCGGCCGCCGGATCGAAATTCATCGTCAGCCCCGGCATCACGCGAGAGTTGCTGGCGGCGACCAAGGACAGCGACGTTCCCTTGCTGCCCGGCGCCATCACGCCCGGCGAGATCATGGCTGCCCGCGAGGCCGGCCTGCGGTTCCTGAAATTCTTCCCGGCCGAACAATCCGGCGGCATCGCCTCGCTGAAGGCCTTTGCCTCGCCGCTGGCCGACGTGAAATTCTGCCCGACCGGCGGCATCTCGGCCAAGAACGCCGCCGACTATCTCAGCCTGTCCAACGTTATCTGCGTCGGCGGCTCGTGGGTGGCGCCGGACGAGTTGGTCAAGGCCGGCAAGTGGGATGAGATCGAGGCGCTCGCACAGACCGCGAGCAAGCTCGGAAAATAACCTCCGCTACTTTGTCTTTGCGCAATTCCCAAGGGAAGCGCTCCGCGCTTTTCCGGGAAAATCACAGTGTTCCCGGAATTGCACTCGGCACAAAAACCCGCCAGCTGCGCCGACCGGGTTTGCTACGCGTTGAGATTTTGGTTCCCGCTCATGGGCTCGAACCACGATTCACGCCTTCAAAGGGCGCTGTCCTACCATTAGACGAAGCGGGAATGCAGCTTGGTGGTTAGCATTCTGTGGCGATGGAAGCCAGTGCTCGAGATCTCGCTAAAAACAAAAGCCGCACAGGTTGCCCAGCGCGGCTTCGAGTCGATAACGCCCCGGTCACGCCCTTACTTCGTCTGGAAGCGGGCGACCGAAAGGAATTTTACGGCATTGCCGGTGAAGCGGTTGGCATCGGCCATCTGGTTGTCCGCCTGAAAGCCTGCGGTGTAGACCTCGCTCGGCGGCGTATGCACGATGTTGTAGGCATAGCGCGGCGCTGTCGTCGGGCTGGAAACGGTGGCGATGTTGTCGCCGCTGCTCAGCGCCCAGCGGGCCGCCTGCGGTTCGGCCGCCATCACCACTGCCTTCGGTCCTGGCTTCAGGTCGCGGGCCGAAGCCCTGGCTTCCTTGCGTGTCGTCTTGACGCCGGCGCCGATCACCGAGGCTGGATCGGTACCGGCGGGACGGGCAGCAATAGCGCCGCGCGGCGATGCGGCATCGACACCTGACGGATCGTTGAACGCCGAGCGCGGCTCAAGCGACGCAACCTGATAGTCGTCGGTAGCACCGGCTGTATCGGCGGCGCTGGCCTGTTCGAGAACCGCCTTGACCTCGTCCGGACGCTGCGACGGCAGCACCGAGAACGCGTCGGTTGCGGTCTGCTTGTGGGCAGCCGTATCGGCCAGCGCCAGCAGAACGCCCTTGTCCTGCGGCGCAAGCTCAGCCGGCGGCGAAGAGCGGTCGGGACGCCAGGTCGGCAACGGGACGTTGACCGCGACCTGCGCCGGAGCGGCAGCTTGATCGGCCCCCTGGTCGGCATTGCTCGCATCGGCCGTGCCGAACGGCACATTGGCCGGCGCCTGCGCCGTCGCCACCGTCTGTTCGGTGGTGGCATCGGCCACGCCGAACGGCACGGTCTCAGGTTGTTGCGCGCCGACATCGGCCTTCGGCCGCGGTGCGAAAGCGGGCAGCGGCACTTCCTTGGCGGGCAGCGCGGCGATGATCGTCTCCGGCGTGTCCTGCGGCTCCGCATCGTCAGCGCTGTCGTCGGCAAGCTGCGGAATGTTGGCGCGCTTGGCGTTCTGCGGCGACACGATCGCGATGCCAGGCAGATTGCTGTTGTTGTTGCTCGTGGCAGCCAGCACCGGCTTCACGCTTCTCGGCGGCGGCGCGGCGGTAGCGACATCGGCGCTGTCGTCGGCTTCGTCTTCACCGCCACCGCCAAAGAAAGCGGACAGGAAGCCACCGGATTTCTTGGTGCTGCCGCCTGCGCTGGCCATCATGATGGCAGGAGAACCGGCGCCCTTGCGCGCCTTGTAGGAGGCGAGCGCCTGGTCATAACCCGGCAACGGCCTGCCGTCGCTCGGCACATGCAGCGTCTTGCCATTGGGAAACAGGCTGACCAGTTCCTGGCGGCTGATGCCTGGCCAGTGCCGCACATTGCCGACGTCCATGTGGACGAAGGGCGAACCCGACGACGGATAGTAGCCGACGCCGCCGCCCTGCATCTTCAGGCCGATGTTGCGCAGCTTCTTCAGCGGCACACCCGGAATGTAGAAGTCCATCGCCTTGCCCAGCATATGCTGGCTTTCCTTGGCGACACCGCGGCTGCGGCTGCGCAGCATCGAATTGGTCGACGGCGAGCGATAGCCGCAAACGACCTGGATATAGTCGGTGGCGCCGGCCTGCCGATAAGCTTCCCACACCAGATCGAGCAGGCGCGGATCCATCTTGGTCGGTTCGTTGCGACGCCAGTCGCGCAGGATGATGTTGATCTTCCTGAGGCCTGCCGGATCGTAGCGGCCATTGCGCTTGTAGACGATCTCGGCCTTTTCGTGCGTGTGGAGGTGATAGAGCTTGAGCGAGCGCGTTTCAGCGCTGGCGCCGGCAGCAGTAGCGGCAAGGAAAGCGAACGCAACGATCACCGCTGCCAGCCATCTCGGCCAGACGCCCATGTGATCGCGCCGCCCGTTTCTGTGTCGTTCGACTTTGTTCAAATCAAAAGGCCTTGCAGGCTGCCGTTTGTCCCCGGATTTGTCCAAACGGATGCGTGGTTCTTACATCCGAATATCGATCCTAATGGTTAATCATCGCTTATTGAAGCCGAAATGCGGTAACACCGTGGCGATATCCCGTCAAAAATAATACACAGGATTTCTTGGTAAACTGCTGGTTTAGATCAAGATTCAGCCTTTTCCCGCTACACGATCTGTTACCGCTGGCCTTAATGCGTGAACAACGCTGTCCGCATCAGTCATATTCCCGCCCCAACCCTTATGCAGCGCCGGATGTGGCATGGCAAGCTGGTCCCGGCCTTGCGTTGGCAAGCTGTGGAATTCGGCGTTCAGGAGGCAAGGCGGTCGAGGCGGCCGGTTTCCGGGTCGATGCCGTATTCCTTGAGCTTGCGGTAGAGCGTCGAGCGGCCGATGCCGAGACGCCGCGCGACCTCGCTCATCTGGCCGTTATAATGGTCGATGGCGAGCTTGATCATTTCGAGTTCGACATCGGCCAGCGCACGCACATTGCCACGCTCGTCCAGCGCCCGCAGCGTGCCGAAACGCTGAAGCAGCCTCGCCGGAGGGGCGGGCTCGGCAGCTGCAGTACCGGCGTCGTCAGTCTGCGCGCCATCGCCTTGCGATCCGGTGCTCAAGGCCATGCCGGGGTCCGACAAGGACGCATCGGCGTCGAGATTGACGGTGCCGTCGACCTGCGCCCGGATCTGCGGAAATTCGTCAGTCGTGAGCACATCGCCTTCGGCAAGCACCGAGGCCCTGAACACGGCGTTTTCCAGCTGCCTGATGTTTCCCGGCCAATCATAGGCCTGCAGCATGGCCAGTGCGGCATCCGAGATGCCGTGCAGGCGATTGCCCGCCGGCGCCACCTTGTCCATGAAATGCTTGACCAGATAGGGGATGTCGTCGCGGCGGTCGCGCAGCGGCGGCACGACGATCGGGTAAACGTTGAGCCGGTAGAACAGGTCCTCGCGAAACTTGCCGTCCTTGACCTGCTGCAGAAGGTTGCGGTGCGTGGCCGAGATCAGCCTGATGTCGACCCTGACGGTGGAACGGCCGCCGACCGGATCGACCTCGCCATCCTGCACGGCGCGCAACAGCTTGACCTGCACGTCGAGCGGCAGGTCGCCGATCTCATCCAGGAACAGGGTGCCCGAATGCGCCTCGACGAACTTGCCGGTGTGCTTTTCGGTGGCGCCGGTGAACGAACCTTTTTCGTGACCGAACAGGATCGATTCGACCAGATTGTCGGGGATGGCGCCGCAATTGACGGTGACGAACGGCTTTGTGCGGCGTTCGCCGCTGCCCTGGATGGCGCGCGCCACCAGTTCCTTGCCGACGCCCGATTCGCCCTCGATCAGGATCGGGATGTTGGAGGCCGCAGCCTTCTGGCCGAGGCGGATCACCCGGTCCATCGCCGGGCTGTGCGTAATCATGTCCTTGAATGTCAGGTGGCCGCCGCGACGCCGCGACGTGCGCTTGACCTCGTCCTCGACGGCCTCGACCTTGAGCGCGTTGCCGATCGCGGTCTGCAGCCGGTCGGGAGACGCCGGCTTAACGACAAAATCGAAAGCTCCGTGGCGCATCGCCGAAACCACCGTTTCGATGCCGCCCTGCGCAGTCTGCACGATGACGGGAACAGTGATGCCGCGCTCGCGCATCGCCTTCAGCACGCCGATGCCGTCGAGGCCCGGCATGACAAGGTCGAGGATGACTGCCGAAATATCCCTCGCATTGGGTTCGTCAAGCGCGCTCAGACCGGCCTCGCCGCCATCGGCAACGATGGCGCTGTGGCCGAATTTCGTCACCGCCGCTTCGAGCAGCCGGCGCTGCACGGGATCGTCATCGACTATAAGAATGGAACCTGTCATGACTGATTTGAGTTGCCCGCCTGGGAAATTCCCATGGATCATCTTGGCACAGGGTTCTAAACAAGGTTTCAAAAAACCCGGTGAACGAATTCCTTAGGATTTGACCGGCTTGTCCTTTCCCCTTGATTCCAGAAGGTAATTGTTGATGAGCAGGATTCTCGGTCGGCAGCTTGCGGCGGTAGCGTCCGGTCAGGGCGCGGCAGAACTCGGCGACCTGCCGGAATGGAATCTCGCCGATCTTTATTCCGGCATGGAGGCGCCCGAACTGAAGCGTGACCTTGCCAAGGCGGCGGCCGATGCCGTCGCCTTCGAGAACCGCTGGAAGGGCACACTGGCTGCGGAGGCCGGGCGCGGCAGCGCCGGCAGGCTTGGCGAGGCGCTGACAGCCTATGAGGCGCTGGAGGAACTGATCGGCCGCATCGTCTCCTATGCCGGCCTGATCTATGCCGGCAACACCGCCGATCCGCAGCGCGCAAAGCTCTATGGCGACATCCAGGAAAAGATGACCGACGCCAGCGCGCATCTTCTGTTCTTCGCGCTGGAGCTGAACCTGATCGATGACAAGGCGCTCGAATCCGCCCTCGCCGCCGACGCCGGCCTTGCCCATTACCGCCCCTGGGTGCTCGACCTCAGAATGGACAAGCCCTACCAGCTCGAGGACCGGGTCGAGCAGCTGTTCCATGAGAAATCGATCACCGGACGCGGTGCCTGGAACCGGCTGTTCGACGAGACGATGACCGATCTGCGCTTCGACATAGACGGCGAGGAACTGACGCTGGAGCCGGCGCTGAACCGCCTCCAGGACGCCGATGGGGAGGTCCGCCGCCGCGCCTCCGAAGCGCTGGCCGCAACCTTCCGCAAGAGCCTGCGCACCTTCACGCTGATCACCAACACGCTGGCCAAGGACAAGGAGATTTCCGACCGCTGGCGCGGCTTCGAGGACATCGCCGATTCACGCCATCTCGCCAACCGCGTCGAGCGCAGCGTGGTCGATGCGCTGGCGTCGGCCGTGCGCGAGGCCTATCCGCGCCTGTCTCATCGCTACTACGCGCTGAAGGCGCGCTGGCTCGGCATGGAGGTGATGAACCACTGGGACCGCAACGCCCCCTTGCCCGAAACGCCGCAGGCCGTGATCCCTTGGGACGACGCCAGGAACACCGTGCTGTCGGCCTATCAGCGCTTTTCCCCCGATATGGCGGAGATCGCCCGCGTCTTCTTCGACCGCAACTGGATCGACGCGCCGGTCAGGCCCGGCAAGTCGCCCGGCGCCTTCGCCCATCCGACCGTGCCTTCGGCGCACCCTTACGTGCTGCTCAACTACATGGGCAAGCCGCGCGATGTGATGACGCTGGCGCATGAACTCGGCCACGGCGTGCATCAGGTGCTGGCCGGCGGCCAGGGCGCCCTGATGGCTTCGACGCCGCTGACTTTGGCCGAGACGGCCTCAGTATTCGGCGAGATGCTGACCTTCCGTTCGCTGCTCGACCAGACCACCGACAAGCGCGAGCGCAAGGCGATGCTCGCCCAGAAGGTCGAGGACATGATCAACACGGTCGTGCGCCAGATCGCCTTCTACGAGTTCGAGCGCAAAGTGCATGCAGAGCGTAAGAACGGCGAACTGACCTCCGACAAGCTCGGCCAGTTCTGGCTCGAGGTGCAGGCAGAAAGCCTGGGGCCGGCGATCAAGCTGCGCGAGGGCTATGAGGTCTTCTGGACCTACATCCCGCACTTCGTCCACTCCCCCTTCTACGTCTACGCCTATGCCTTTGGCGACTGCCTGGTGAACTCGCTCTACGCGGTCTACCAGAACGCTGAGCATGGCTTCCAGGATAAGTATTTCGAGATGTTGCGCGCCGGCGGCACCAAGCATCACTCGGAGCTTCTCGCGCCCTTCGGCCTCGACGCCACCGACCCCGCCTTCTGGCAGATCGGGCTTGGCGTGATCGGCGGCCTGATCGACGAGTTGGAAGCGCTCGACAGTTAATGCGCGCACCCATTGGACCGATGGCGCAGAGTGGCAGGTTCAGCAGCGGCCTCGACTTTGCAGAATCGCAGAACAGTTTAGCCGGAATGCATGTGACGGCAGCTCTGTTCTTGTTCTAAATATCTGTTCTTGAATAACTCTCCGGCGAAAATTCCGTTAGCTTTCCCGAAGCCGTATGATAGCTTTCCGACTGAAGCTCAGCCGGGCGCGCGGCTTAAGGCCAGACAGTATCCCGGCCCATGGCAGCGGTCTGACGAATGCGACAGCGACGGTTGGCAATGGGCGGAAAGCCGAACGCCGACACTCGACGACAGACCGGCTGTTCCCTGAGCCGCCGAACCACATTGGATGATCCGATCTGCCAAGGTCATGACTTGGGACGGCGGCGGACGGATCCGACTGGAGAGAGACGATGACCTTCTTTTACATTGTCCTGGCGTTCCTTGTAGGTGTGTTGGTTGGCTGGTTTATCTGGGGCCGGCTGCGCGGCGAACTCGACAGCCTGCGCGGCGATCTCGACCGCACCCGCAGCGAGCGTGACAGACTGCGCGCCGACGCCGATCGCCTGACTGGCGAACTCGACGCCTGCGGCAAGACCCGCGCCGATCTCGAACGCCGGCTGCGTGAAACATCAGCTCCATCCGCCAAGCCTTCAAGTTCGGCGCCGGCCGCGCTGGTATCGACAGCGGCAAAGGCCAAGTCCGCCCCGGCCGCGAAACCGGCCCCCGCCAAACCCGCCGCGGCCAAACCAGCTGCGGCCAAATCCGCGGCCGCAAAACCAGCGGCCAGCAAACCTGCCGCCGCCAAGGCCGCGCCCAAAGCCGCTGCTTCAAAGCCCGCCGCCGTCCCGAAGAAGGCCGCCCCGGCAGCTGGGAAGGCCGATAATCTGCGCCGCCTGATCGGTATCGGCCCGGTCAACGACAAACTGCTCAAGGGCCTTGGCGTCACGACCTACGCGCAGATCGCCGGCTGGACCGCGGCCGACGTCAAGCGCATCGAGGACACGCTGAATTTCGACGGCCGCATCGCTCGCGAAAAGTGGGTCGAGCAGGCCAAGCTGCTTGCCGCCGGCGACGAAAAGGAGTTCGCACGCCAATTCCCGAGCGCCGGGACCGCCAACAACAGCTGATCCGTCATCGGCAACATAACCAGAAGGCGGCGCTCTCGGGCGCCGTCTTTGTTTTTGCATTCGCCACTGTCTTTGCGCCCTGCGACGCCGCTCCCTCGATTGCACGCCGCCCGGCCCCCATATAGAGCGGTTCTGGCGTCATCGACCGCAGTACCCGAGCCCCATGCCCCTGCCCTCTGCCATTTTCCGCAACGATGAAAGCGGCCGTCAGTTGGTCTTCGACCACCCGGCCGACATCATCATTGCCTATGATGCCAAGGATTTTCTGCCGGCGCTGGCGGCTGCGCAGGCGGCGAGCGATGCCGGCAAATGGCTGGCCGGCTATTTCTCCTACGAAGCGGGCTATCTGCTCGAACCGAAACTCGTGCCGCTGCTGCCTGAAGGCCGGCGCGCGCCATTGGTTTGTCTGGGTGTCTTCGATGCTCCGGCCGAAGAGGCCGTGCCGCGCAACGATGCGCCGGCCACCAATGGCCCCATCTTCGACGCCAGGGCCAGTTGGTCCGCTCAGGACTACGCCAAACGCTTCGCGCGCCTTCACGACCACATCCGCAAGGGCGACTGCTACCAAGGCAACCTGACCTTTCCGGTCCGTGCCCAATGGTCGGGCGATCCGGTTGCTGCCTTCGACGCACTGACAGGACGCCAGCCGGTCAAGTATGGCGCACTGATTTCGCTCGGCGATCCCATCGTCTTATCGCGTTCGCCCGAGCTGTTCTTCGAGATCAATGCCTTAGGCATGATCGAAACCCATCCGATGAAGGGCACCGCACCGCGCGGCGCGACCAAGGCCGAGGACGCGCGGTTGAAGTCCTTCTTGCGCAGCGACGAAAAGAACCAGGCCGAGAACCGGATGATCGTCGATCTCCTGCGCAATGACATCTCGCTGATCAGCGAGGTCGGCACGCTGGAAGTCCCGGAACTGTTCCGCATCGAGAGCTACCCGACCGTCCATCAGATGGTGAGCCGTGTGCGGGCGAAGCTTCTGCCTGATCTCGGCATCCGCCAAATCTTTGGCGCGCTGTTTCCCTGCGGCTCGATCACCGGCGCGCCGAAAATCCGCGCGATGGAAATCCTGCACGAGCTGGAAGACACACCGCGCGACGTCTATTGCGGCGCCATCGGCTGGATCGCGCCTGGCGGCATGATGCGCTTTTCGGTGGCGATCCGCACTATATCGCTCTTTTCCAGTGGCGAGGCAGTTTACAATGTCGGCGGCGGCGTCGTCTTCGATTCGACCGCGCAAGAGGAGTATCAGGAGTGTCTGCTGAAGGCGCGCTTCGCGACGGGGACACCGCCGATTTCGAGCTGATCGAGACGATGCGCTGGGAGCCCGGCCAGGGCTTTCTGCGCTTCGAACGCCATCTCGCACGCCTTTACGGCTCGGCGGAAGAACTCGGCTTTGCCTGCGATCCGCAGCGGATCGGCGAGGTGCTGGCGAATACTATCGGGGCGCAGCAGACGGCGCTGCGCACCCGGCTCGTCCTGCAGCGCAATGGCGAGGTGACGGTTTCTGTTCAGCCTTACGAGCCACTCGCCGCCGACAAGGTCTGGCGGCTGCGACTGGCGCGGGTCCGGCTCTCCTCCACCGACACGCTGCTGCGCCACAAGACCGGCCGGCGGCAAGTCTACACTCACGCCCGCTCCGAATATCTGATCACCCAGGCCGACGAAGTGTTGCTCGCAAATGAGCGCAGTGAAATCTGCGAAGGCACCATCACCAACGTCTTCGCCGATTTCGGTGATGGCATGCTGATGACACCCAGGCTCGACTGCGGCCTGCTGCCTGGCGTATTGCGCGCCGAGCTGCTGGACGAAGGGCGCGCCCAGGAGGCGATCCACAGCTATGACGAGTTGAAATCCGCCAAAACACTGTTCGTCGGCAATTCTCTGCGCGGCTTGATCCCGGCAACATTGGCCTGATACGAAGCGGCTGCGAGAATAACCGCCGGCATTGGACACTTTCTAGCGAAGCATGAATTCTCGTCAGCCCACGCACACGCCCTATGATGGCTCCTCAAAGCTCTTCACCATCGGGCTGAAGCCGCTCGAGCTCGACAAGTGGATCGAGGTCGACCGGTATCTCTTCGACCATCTCGCCGAAAAGCGCCGGCTCTATGCCGAAATTCCCGACAAGGTGTTTGTCGAGGAAGACGGCACGCGCGACACCCAGCGCGAAGTGCGCGGCCTCATCGAAGCACATCTGCTGTCGACATTTCCCGGGATGTACCGGCGCACCAATGCCGGGGTTGAGGTCATTGGCGCCAAAGCCGACTCTGACGCCACCTTCCCCGATGCCCCGCTGGTCGCAGCGTCGCTGCTCGTCCAGGAAGACCTGATCCTGATGCGCCGTGACGACACCGGCTGGCGGCTCGCCGCCGGCTCGCTGTGTTTCCCGTCATCCTGGTCGCTGGTCGAGAAGTTCGGCCGGCCGCTGCAGCAGATCCACGCACCGGTGCCGGGCTTCGGTCCGGGCACCAGGCCGGCGGAGCTCATCAACCGCATGTTCGACGGCCTGCAGGGCCAGGCCGTCGAACGCTTCAACTGGTCGATCCAGGCCGGCGACGCGCTCTATCATCCGCTCTCCAATGTCGAGCGCATCGACCGTGCCACCAACCGCCCCTCGCGATTTCCCGACGGCGACGTCAACGCCCACGCCTTCATCCGCGTCGAGCGCCAGACGCTGCGCAAACTGCCTCTGTCGCGCGACATCCTGTTCACCATCCGCATCCATCTCGACCCGCTGAAAGTGCTGGCGCGGCATCCCGACCGGGCAACGCTTGCCGCCTCTTTCGCGGCGCAATTGCAGGCGCTGGATGAGGCTCAACTCGACTATAAGGGGATGACATCAGACCGTGACCGGCTGATGCAACGCCTGCAAACCATGGCTCAGGAGTGACGATGATCCGACATGTTCTGAAGCTAGCCGTCCTGCTCGGTGCATTGCTGGCGTTGCCGGCAACAGCGCATGCGGAACCGGTGACCTATGCGGGGAAGCTCGGCAACATCGACATCGTCGTCGAGTTTACCGGTGATCCGGCGACGGCTGGAGAGGCACTGGCGGGCCGCTATTTCTACCGCTCCAAGGGCGTCGATATTCCTCTGCAGGCGAAGTCGAGCAAGGGCGCCACCTTTCAATTGGCCGAGGAAGAAGCCTGCGATGCCAAGAAGTGCGGCGACGGCCAGGCTCCACCCATCGGCGCCGTCTGGCGGTTGAGTTCCGCCGACAAGGGCAAGACGCTGGAAGGCACCTGGACGGCCAAAAAGACCCTGCCGCTGAAGCTGACAAGGATCGCCAGCCGTGCCCAGACGGAGACGCCGGCGACGACGCCACGCGATCTCTATGATTTCACCGACATGACATTCTCGGGCGACGATGCGCCGATCACCATGGCGGCATCGCCCTACGACTATCTCAAGCTGGATTTCGCGCCCAAGGCAGACGCCAAGGAAGGTTGGCCGGATGCAGCCTACAACTATGTCACCGATCCGCGCACCAAATTCGGCAGGCCGCGCATCGTCGATCTCGCCGGCAGTGCGCCGATCGAAGCCGCCAATGCCTTGCTGCAGAACCGCCATTGGCATGACAGCCTCAGCGCCTTGACCTGCGCGGCGCTGCAATACGCCGGCTTCCACGATGGACCACCGATGGAGGGCATGGATGACGATTCGCTTGGCGGCTACGAAGACACGACGTCCAAAGTGACGTCATTGACGCCGAAGCTGATGAGCTGGTCGGAATCCGGCAGCCTCTATTGCGGCGGTGCGCATCCGAACAACTATTCCGACGCCTATGTCATGGACGTGCGCCGTGGCGCCTTGCTTACCCTTCACGACATGTTTTCCGATACGGTCGACGGCAAGCCAGGCCCCTCGCTGGCCACCTTCGTCAAGGAGAAGCGCAAGAAGCCAAGCGACCAGACCGAGGTGGATTACGAGGCCGAATGCGGCATCGACGATTTGATCAGCGACTATCTCGGCGCCAGCCTGAAACGCGATGGCGACAGGCAGGTTCTGGTCTTCGGGCTGCAAGGTTTGCCCAACGTCATCCAGGCTTGCGGCGACGATCTCGTTGAAATGCCGGTCTCCGAAGCACAAGCGCTGTTCACACCGGAATTCGCGAAACTGCTCGAACCGTAGGCGCATCTGCGCCGTCGGGAACTAACCTTATCCCTGCTTTTCGCTTTATTGTGACAATGATCTATGGTTTGTCGCGCGGCGGTCGAACGGCCGTTTTGGCGCGTTGCTTGAAGGAGTGCTCGATAAAATGGCGAATGAAAACTGGCCCGTTTACGGTGAAATCACCGGCCCTGTCGTGATGATCGGCTTTGGTTCGATCGGACGGGGAACGCTGCCTCTGATCGAGCGCCATTTCAAATTCGACAAGTCGCGCATGACGGTCATCGACCCGCTCGACACCGACCGCAAGCTGCTCGACGAGCGCGGCATCGCCTTCGTCCAGGAGCACGTGACCGAGAAAAACTACAAGAAACTGCTGACGCCGCTTTTGACCAATGGCGGCGGCCAGGGCTTTTGCATCAATCTGTCGGTCGATACCGGCTCGGTCGACCTGATGCGGCTCTGCCGCAAGCTCGGCGTGCTCTACATCGACACCGTCGTCGAGCCGTGGCTCGGCTTCTATTTCGACGCCAAGGCCGACAATGCCAGCCGCACCAACTACGCGCTGCGCGAAGCCTTGATCAAGGAGAAGCACGACAAGCCCGGCGGCGCTACCGCGGTTTCGACCTGTGGCGCCAATCCGGGCATGGTCTCGTGGTTCGTCAAGCAGGCGCTGCTGAACCTTGCCGGCGACCTCGGCCTCGAGTTTTCCGAACCCGCGCAGGACGACCGTGACGGCTGGGCGAAGCTGATGAAGAAGGCCGGCGTCAAGGGCATCCACATCGCCGAGCGCGACACCCAGCGCACCAAGAAGCCGAAGCCGATGAACGTGTTTTGGAACACCTGGTCGGTCGAGGGTTTCATCTCGGAAGGGCTGCAGCCGGCCGAGCTCGGCTGGGGCACGCATGAGAAATGGATGCCGAAGAACGGCAAGGAGCACAAGCATGGCTCCAAGGCTGCGATTTATCTCGAACAGCCCGGCGCCAACACCCGCGTGCGCTCCTGGTGCCCGACGCCGGGCGCGCAATACGGTTTCCTGGTGACGCACAATGAGGCGATCTCGATCGCCGACTTCTTCACCGTGCGCGGTAAGAAGGGCAAGGTGCAATACCGCCCGACCTGCCACTATGCCTATCACCCCTGCAACGACGCCGTGCTGTCGCTGCACGAAATGTTCGGCGCTGCCGGCAAGCCGCAGCCGGTCCACCATGTGCTTGACGAAAACGAACTGGTCGACGGCGTCGACGAGCTTGGCGTGCTGCTCTACGGCCATGCCAAGAACGCCTACTGGTACGGTTCGCAGCTGTCGCTGGCCGAAGCCCGCAAGCTGGCGCCCTACCAGAACGCTACCGGCATGCAGGTCACCTCGGCCGTGCTCGCCGGCATGGTCTGGGCGCTGGAAAGCCCGGAAGCCGGCATCGTCGAGGCCGACGAGATGGACTACAAGCGCTGCCTGGAAGTGCAGTCCCAGTATCTCGGACCGGTCAAGGGCTACTACACCGACTGGACGCCGCTCGATAACCGTCCGGGCCTGTTTCCCGAAGACCTCGACAAAAGCGACCCGTGGCAATTCCGCAACATCCTCGTTCGATAGCGGTTCCATACCCCTGCCTCACTGCCTTGCAATCGCCCGGAAATCGGGCGATTGAAGGGATGCGGACGAGAGCAGTGTGCATCCATTTGGACGCACGAGGGACGGCTCTGGAAACTTGAGGCCACGCACATCGTGTTCCCCAAAACGTCGTTTGACGATTGGGCCGATGCGTCAGGAGAGGATTTGATATGACGATTGCGCGCAAAATTCTTTCTGCGGGCGCGGCGGGCGTTCTTGCGACGATGCTTGCCGCCTGCACCACCGGCGGCTCCGACGGGCCACCGATCTCATCGCAGGCGCGAGGCGTCGAAGGCTCATGGCTGAACGCCGAAGGCAAGGCGGTCTCGACATTGAACGGCGGCGTCTTCACCACCGTTTCGGCGGAGACCGGTGAGAAATTCGCTGACGGCAGCTACACCAAGACCGGCGCCACCTCGGTCGAGATCAACGGAACCTCGCTGATCCGGCAGCAGCCAATCGCTTTCAACTGCCTGCTGGTGTCCATAAACCAGCTGAATTGCACCAGCTCCGCCGGGCAGAACTTCGTGCTGACCAGGCGCGGCTGAACCTTTCCCATGCGGCTTTGCGGATGGCGGCGGCGCGATGCCGCCGCCTTTTTTATGCCGGCAAACCGATGCCGGTTATCCGCCCTGATTCTTCTTGCATCGCCACAACCGCGATGTGAACATACCCGAAATGCTGGCTGTTATCCTGCAGTCGGGCAAGAGCGTTAAACGCCTTTGATCATATCCGGGAGACGAAGATGAAGAAGCTCGCCATTGCCGCCCTCTCTGCCTCGACACTCGGCCTGTCGGCCGCACCATCCTTTGCCGACTACACGTTGAACATCCTGCATTTCAACGATTGGCACAGCCGCATCGAAGGCAACAACAAATACGAGTCAACCTGCTCGGCCGAGGAAGAGACCAAGGGTGAGTGCATCGGCGGCGCCGGCCGGCTGGTCACCGCGATCGCACAGGAGCGCAAGAAGCTCGAAGGCCAGAACGTGCTGCTGCTCAATGCCGGCGACAGCTTTCAGGGATCGCTGTTCTACATCACCTACAAGGGCACGGCGGAGGAGGAATTCCTCAATCAGATCAAGCCCGACGCGGTGACGCTCGGCAACCACGAATTCGACGATGGCGAGAGCGCGCTGGTGCCTTATCTCGACAAGGCGAAGTTCCCGATCGTCAGCGCCAATGTCGTGCCCAACGACAAGTCCGGCGCCGCAGGCAAGATCAAGCCGTCGATTGTGCTTGAGGTCGGCGGCCAGAAGATCGGCATTGTCGGCGCCGTGACCAACGACACGCCGGAACTCGCCTCTCCCGGCCCCAACATCACCATCGCTGATGACGTCAAGTCGATCACCGCCGAGGTCGAGAAGCTGAAGGCGCAAGGCGTCAACAAGATCATTGCCGTCACCCATATCGGCTACAGGCGCGAGCGCGATATCATCGCCAAGATCCCGGGCATCGATGTGGTGGTCGGCGGCCACAGCCATTCGCTTCTGTCCAACACCGACCCGAAGGCTGAAGGCCCCTACCCGACGATGGTCGACAACCCCGACGGCTCCAAGGTGCCTGTCGTGCAGGCCGCGTCCTATTCGAAATATCTCGGCGAATTCAAGGTCGTGTTCGACGACAATGGCAACGTCAAGGAAGCCAGCGGCGACCCGATCTTCCTCGACAAGTCGATCACTCCCGATCCGGCCGTTCTTGCCCGCATCAAGGAGCTTGGCGCGCCGATCGAGGCGCTGAAGAACAAGGAAGTGGCCGAGACCACCGAGGCCATCGACGGCAGCCGCGAAAGCTGCCGCACCAAGGAATGCGCGATGGGCAACCTCGTCTCCGACGCCATCCTCGACCGCGTCAAGGGACAGGGCGTCGAGATCGTCGTCTCGAATGGCGGCGGCCTGCGTGCTTCGATCGACAAGGGCACCGTCACCATGGGCGAGGTGCTAACCGTGCTGCCGTTCCAGAACACGCTGGCGACCTTCCAGATTTCCGGCAAGGATCTGGTTGCCGGGCTGGAAAACGGCGTCAGCCAGGTCGAGGACGGCGGCGGCCGCTTCCCGCAGGTGGCAGGTCTCAAATACTCCTTCGACAAGTCGGTCGCGCCCAATGCCGGCCGAGTCAAGTCGGTCGAGGTGATGCAGAACGGTGCCTGGGCGCCGATCAATCCGGACAAGGACTATCTGGTCGCCACCAACAATTACGTCCGCCAGGGCGGCGACGGCTACAAGGTCTTCGCCGAGAAGGCCAAGAACGCCTATGATTACGGCCCGGGCCTCGAACAGGTGGTCGCCGACTATCTCGCCGCGCACCGGCCCTATACGCCCAAGCTCGACGGCCGCATCACCGAGGTTGCCGCAACCGTAGCGGCTGCCCCGGCCGCCGAGCCGGCAAAACCAGCCGAACCGGCACCTGCTCCAGCGGAACCGGCAAAACCGGCCGAGGCTGCACCGGCGGAGCCGGCGATGCCCGCATTGCCGGCAGGCTCCGGCGACATCACCACCACGCCGCCGACTGTCCCGGCGGAAACCGCCCCGGCAACGCCGGCTCCGGCCGAACCGGCAAAACCGGCCGAAGCCGCACCTGCTCCGGCAAAGCCGGCTGACGCCGCCCCGGCCGAAGCCAGCCATGTCATCGTCGCCGGCGATACCTATTGGGATCTCGCCAAGAAGGCCTATGGCGACGGCGCCAAGTGGAAGGTGATCTCCGAGGCCAACAAAGGCTACGAGCCACGCCGGCTTCCGGTCGGCGCGACCTTGACCATTCCGGCGAAGTAACCTCGCTTCGCACTCACGACCAGCAAAACCCGTCCGGGTAACCGGACGGGTTTTTGGCTTTCAAGGTAAGGTGCGGCCAGACGCAGCATTGAAAACTCGCGCCACATCGCTAGGTTCGCCCGACATCGTCGGTTTCGCGGTGTCGGGAGACCTTCATGACGCTTTCCACGCCTGTCGACCCCAAAGCTGCGAAAGCGCTCTACCCGCTACCGGCCGGACATCCGCCGGTAAAGGCAGGCAAGATCGGCGTCATGCTGGTCAATCTCGGCACGCCCGACGGTACCGATTTCAAGCCGATGTGGCGCTATCTCCGCGAATTCCTGTCCGATCCGCGCGTCATCGAACTCAACAAGGCGATCTGGTATCCGATCCTCTACGGCTTGGTGCTGACCACCAGACCGAAGAAGTCCGGCGCCAATTACGCCAGGATATGGAACCGCGAGAGGAACGAGTCGCCGCTGCGCACCTACACCCGCGCGCAGGGCGAAAAGCTGGCCGCAGCGCTCATCGACCTACCCGATGTCGTGGTCGACTGGGCGATGCGCTACGGCAACCCCTCGACCGCGAGCGTCGCTCAAAGGCTGGTCGAACAAGGCTGCGACCGCATCCTGTCGTTCCCACTCTACCCGCAATACTCCGCGACCACCACCGCGACCGCCAACGACCAGCTGTTTCGCGCCTTGATGAAGATGCGCCGCGCGCCTGCCGTGCGCAGTGTTCCGCCCTACTATGACGAGCCGGTCTACATCGAGGCGCTCGCCCATTCGATCGAACGGCATCTGGCAACGCTAGACTTCGAGCCCGAGGTGGTCATCACCTCCTATCACGGCATCCCGAAGCCCTATTTCGAGAAGGGCGATCCCTATCACTGCCACTGCCAGAAGACGACACGGCTGTTGCGTGAACGACTGGGGTGGGATGAAAAGAAGCTGATCATCACCTTCCAGTCGCGCTTCGGCGCCCAGGAATGGCTGCAGCCCTACACCGACAAGACGGTCGAGAAACTGGCGAAGGACGGCGTGAAATCGATCGCCATCGTCAACCCAGGCTTTTCCGTCGACTGCATCGAGACGCTGGACGAAATCGGCCGCGAGGCGGCCGAGACCTTCCATCACGCCGGCGGCGAGAAATTCGCCCACATCCCGTGCCTCAACGACAGTGCAGAAGGCATGGCGGTGATCGAGGCGATGGTGCGGCGCGAGCTGTCGGGCTGGGTCTGAGGCCGCCACGTTGCGGCGATCGATCGCCGCAGTTGCGCTATTCCATGCACTAATAATCAACGATCACCTGATTGTAACATTATTGAAACACACCTAAGTGTTTGGTGAAGTCGGTTGCATGGAATCAACGCCATGGCCGGCATCTGAGGGAGATTCAAATGGACTTCAGTGGTTTCGGTATTGCGATTGGTGCGCTTGCCTTTCTGGTATTGGTGCTTCTTATCAAAGGCATCCGGACAATCCCGCAAGGCTATAATTATACGGTGGAGCGCTTTGGTCGTTACACCAAAACACTAAGCCCCGGCCTCAACCTCATCGTGCCGTTCGTCGACCGAATCGGCGCCAAGATGAACATGATGGAGCAGGTGCTCGACGTTCCGAGCCAGGAAATCATCACGCGCGACAACGCCATTGTCGGCGTCGACGGCATCGCCTTCTACCAGATCCTCAATGCGGCGCAGGCCGCCTACCAGGTCGCCGGCCTGGAGAACGCCATTCTCAATTTGACGATGACCAACATCCGTACCGTCATGGGCTCGATGGACCTCGACGAATTGCTGTCGAACCGCGACGCCATCAACGAGCGCCTGCTGCGCGTCGTCGACGAAGCGGCGCATCCGTGGGGCATCAAGATCACCCGCGTCGAGATCAAGGACATCAATCCGCCGGCCAACCTCATCGAATCGATGGGTCGTCAGATGACGGCTGAACGTAACAAGCGTGCGCAGATCCTCGCCGCCGAAGGCCTCAAGCAGTCGCAGATCCTTGAGGCCGAAGGCCGCAAGGAAGCCGCCTTCCGCGACGCCGAGGCACGCGAACGCTCGGCCGAGGCCGAAGCGCGAGCCACCCAGGTTGTATCGGAAGCCATCTCCAAGGGCGACGTGCAGGCACTCAACTACTTCGTGGCGCTCAAATACACCGAAGCGATGGGCAAGATCGGTACCGCCAACAACAGCAAGGTCGTGCTGATGCCGATGGAAGCCTCGGCGCTGATCGGCACGCTCGGCGGCATAAGCGAGATCGCCAGGGAGGTGTTCCGCAGCGAAGGCACCGCCGGCGCCGCCAGGCAGGCCGCCCGCCCTCCGGTGGTTCGCCCAGGCGAGAATTGAGGCTAGCTGAGAACTGAGATCATAGGAGCGCACTCCCATGTTCGACCGCATCATTTCCGAACTTGGTCCGTGGAACTGGATGGTTCTGGGCTTCGTCCTCCTGGTGATGGAGGTCATCGCGCCAGGAATATTCATGCTGTGGATCGGCATCGCCGCATTGGTGATCGGTGTGATTTCCCTGCTCGTCTGGGACGCAAGCTTCTGGGCCTGGGAAGTCCAGGTCCTCGCCTTCCTGGCCCTGTCGCTGGTCTCGGCCTTTGCCGGAAAGAAGCTGGTTGGTGGGCGTAATACCCCTAGCGACCAGCCGCTGCTCAACCGGCGCGGCGCGCAGTTGGTCGGCAGGATGGCAACGCTGGCCGAGCCGATCAAGGACGGTCGCGGCCGCATCAAACTCGGCGATACACTGTGGCGCGTCTCCGGTCCCGACCTGCCGGCCGGCACGCAGGTGCGCGTCGTCAGTTCGGCCGACACCGATCTGGAACTGACCGTCGAGGCAGTTTGACATTTCGAAAGCGCATGGCGCTTTCGATCCGGAAAAATCAGGCCGCGTCGCCTAGGGCTTCCCGAACGCGACGCGTCCTTTGATTTTTTCAGGCGGCGCCGATGCGCAGCAGGTCGTGCAGATGAACCAGTCCCACGAGCCGCCTGCCTTCGACCACCATCAGGCTCGTAATGGCCGAATTGTTGATAATCTGCAGCGCCGTCGCCACCAGCGTGTCCGGTGTGGCCGTCTTCGGCTTTTTCGTCATCACCTGATCGACGCTCATTTCCATGAGATTGCTGCCGATGTGACGCCTGATGTCGCCATCGGTGATGATGCCCACCAACGCGCCATCCGCCGTCGCGATCGCCACGCAGCCGAAGCCCTTGTTCGACAATTCGAGGATCGCCTCGCGCATGCCCGTGCCGGAAGACACCAGCGGCAGCCTGTCGCCGACATGCATGATCTCGTGGATCTGCGTGAGGTTGGCGCCGAGCTGGCCGCCGGGGTGGAACGTGCGGAAATGGTCGGGCGTGAAGCCGCGCGCTTCGAGCAGCGCTATGGCCAGCGCATCGCCGACCACCAGTTGCAGCAGGGTCGATGTCGTCGGCGCCAGACCGTGCGGGCAGGCTTCCGGCGCGGACGGCAGGAGCACCACCACGTCGGCCGCGCGCGCCAGCGCCGAGGCCGCGCCCGCGGTAATCGCAATCAGCGGGATCGAGAAGCGCCTGGAATAGGCGACGATGCCCATCAACTCTTTGCTCTCGCCGGACCATGACATGGCAATGATGGCATCGTCTCTGGCGATCATGCCAAGGTCGCCATGATTGGCCTCCGCCGGATGGACGAAGAAGGCAGGCGTGCCGGTCGAAGCCAGACTAGCCGCGATCTTAGTGCCGATATGGCCGCTTTTGCCGACGCCGGTGACTATGACGCGGCCATTGATGCGCGACACCATGTCGACGGCGCGGGCGAAAGGTTCGGCCAGTTCGTTCTCCAGCGCGGCGGCCAATGCCGCCACGCCGGCCTGTTCCGTGGCTACCGTTCTCAGCGCCGAGGCGACCGAAGCCTCCAAAGGCTTCTTTTCTGGGGATCCCGCATGCATGGCTGATGCGATTAGCGCTTTGCCGTTCGCCTGTCCAACAGAATTGCCGTCCAGCCATGTCGTACAGGCACACCTTCAACCCTCCGTTAACCATCCCCGTTTACGGTTCGGTAAGTATGGCGCGCTTGCGCCGCGCAAGCAGTGGTGACGATGTCGCGGGCCCAGCCTCAAGAGAAAAAAGGTCGAACGGGCAGAGCCTTTTGCGCTCTGCTTCTGGCGACGAGCGTGCTCGCTTTGCTGCGGCCAACTGCGCTTCATGCCCAGGAGACCGAGCTGCGCGGCGAGGTTTCGGAATCGGCGATCCTGTCCGACCAGCAGCGCCGGGCCAGGCAATTGACCAAGGCCAACACGCAGGTCAAGCCCGCCCCTGCCGACACCGCCCCCACGGGAAACACGCCAACCGCTTATGTGCCGGCCAGCGATGGCGCCTTGCCTGACGACACCGACCCGTCCCAGGCCGGCGCAAACAGCATTTTCGACCCGCCGGCGACCATCGACGATTCGGGCGCCGACAAGCCGCCAACCGTCCAGCCACGCCGGCCATCGACGGCAAAACAAGGCGCCTCCGCGGATGCAGACAAGGCCAAGGACAAAACCAAGGCTGCCGACAAGAAGAAGCCTGGCAAAGCCACGGACCAGACCACCACCGGAACGACTCCGGACGGCACTGCGGCAGACGACGCCGATCAGGACACAGCCAACCGCCGTGTCCTCACCGTCGACAGCGTCGACCGGCAGAAGCTCGACCCTGGCGCCGAGCGCACCGACGCCATCGAGGGCCAGAAGAAGAAGCTCGAGGACGACCCGTACGCGGCAACCGGCATCAAGGTCGGCTCGTTCCTGCTGCGGCCGACGCTCGAGCAGGGCGTTGCCGTCACGTCGAACGCCGATTCCAGCGCTGGCGGCAAGTCGGCGGTGCTGTCCGAAACGGCGCTGCGTTTTTCCGCCGCCTCCGATTGGCGCGAGAATTCGGCGGTCATCGACGGCTACGGCAATTTCCGCAACACCATTTCGGGCCAGAAGATCAATGAGGCACGCGGCCGTATCCAAGGCACGTACAATGTCGACCTCGATAATGAACTGCGTGCCATCGCCAAGCTCGGCTACGAGATTGCGCCGGAATCGGCCTCCGCGCCCGACGCCATTGCCGGCGTCAAATCGCAGCCGATCCGCCAGACGGTCGACGGCAGCCTCGGCGTCGAGAAGGACGTCGGCAAGATGCGCTTTGCGCTGACCGGCGCCGTCTCCCACGACATCTATGGCGATGCCGAACTTACCGATGGCACCTCGCTGTCGCAGAAGGACCAGGACAACACGCTCTACACCGCAACGTTGCGGACTGGCTATGAAATTTCCCCGGCTCTGACGCCCTTTGCCGAGATTGAGCTCGGCCGCCGGGTATATGACCAACGGATCGACAACAAGGGCTTCGAGCGCTCTTCGACCCGGCTTGGCGCACGCGCCGGTATCGAAGTCGACATGGGCGAGAAGCTCAAGGGTGAGTTCTCGGCCGGCTGGCTGAGGGAGGCGATCGATGACAAGAACCTGGAGGCGATTTCGGGAGCCACCATCAATGCCGACCTCAAATGGTCGCCCGAGCGCGGTACCATCATCGGCCTCACCGGGCGAACCACGGTCGAAGGCACAACGAATGCCGGTGAGAGCGGCGACATCCTCTATTCCGGCCGCCTCACCGGCGAGCGGCAGATCCGCGCCGACCTGACCGGCAACGCAGCCCTTGGGCTCGACTGGCGCAATTACACCGGCTCCGACGGCCATGACATGACGCTGAGTGCAGAGGCCGGGCTGACCTGGTGGCTGAACCGCTATGTCGGCCTCACCAGCCGCGCCCGCACCGAAAAGCTGACCAGCAATCTGCCCGGGCGCAACTACACCGCCAACAGCATCTATTTGGGGCTGAAGCTGCAGCGGTAGCTAAAAAGCAGCGCCGCGACGCTCGGACGGCTTCATCTCATCGAGCAGCGTGCGGATGACGCCGGCCATGTTCTCGTTAATGTCGCTGCGCCACAGCGCGAAGGCGACATTGGCCTCGACGAAGCCTTCCGGCGAGCCGCAATCGAAGGTGCGGCCCTGAAAGTGGTAGCCAAAGAAGGGCTGCTGCTTTTCCAGCTTCAGCATCGCGTCGGTGAGCTGGATCTCGTTGCCGGCGCCCTTTTCCTGGCTTTCGAGGATCTTGAAAATCTCGGGCTGCAGGATGTAGCGGCCGTTGATGTAGAGATTGGACGGCGCGGTGCCGGTCTTCGGCTTTTCGACCATCTCGGTGATGCGGAAGCCGTGATGCGTGTCCTCGCCGCGGCCGACAATGCCATATTTGTGGGTCTCGGCCGGATCGCATTCCTGTACGGCGATGATGTTGTTGCCCGTCTCCTCGTAGAGCTCGACCATGGCCTTCGTGCAGCTCTTCTCCGACTGCATGATCATGTCGGGCAGCAACAGCGCGAAGGGTTCATCGCCGACCAGTTCGCGGGCGCACCAGACGGCGTGGCCGAGCCCCATCGGCACCTGCTGGCGGGTGAACGAGGTCTGCCCCGGCGCCGGCTGCAGCCGCTGCAAGCGGGCCAGCTGATCGTCCTTGCCGCGCTGTGCCAGCGTATCATAGAGCTCGAACTGGATATCGAAATGGTCTTCTATGACCGCCTTGTTGCGGCCGGTGACGAAGATGAAATGTTCGATGCCGGCCTCGCGCGCCTCATCGACGACATACTGGATGACCGGCCGGTCGACGACGGTCAGCATCTCCTTGGGAATGGCCTTGGTGGCCGGGAGAAACCGTGTGCCGAGACCGGCGACCGGGAAAACTGCCTTGCGAACTCGCTTCATGCGTCAATTATCCGTTTGAGGGCGTGCCCGGCAATCCCGCCTCGCGACATTTTCGCGCCGGAATTGTGGATTATCGGGCCATTGAGGGAAACATCAACCGGTAAAGCATCCAGGTGTCTTTTCGTTCCAGGCGCCGCCTATGGTAAACCAATTGCTAACCCGGTTCGGCGATGAATGGTCTTTCCTGAGATAGAGAAAGGGGAAAATATGTCCGTTCGCAGTGCCGCAAAACTCTTTACCAGCGTGCTGACGGCGGCCAGCCTCTCGCTCACCTTGCTGATGCCGGCCGGACCGGCCTTCGCCGATGCCGGGTTTCGGCAATGGGTCGCCGGCTTCCGCGCCACGGCCGTGGCGGGCGGCGTTTCCGGCGCGGTCTACGACCGGGCGTTCCGGGGCATCAATGAACCCGACCCGGTGGTGCTGGAAAAGGCACGCACCCAGCCCGAATTCACCGCACCTGCCTGGGACTATTTCGACAACCGCGTCCACGACCAGTCCGTTGCCGTCGGCCAGCAGATGGCCAAAAAATGGAAGGCGTGGCTGGAACGGATCGAGGCGAGGTTCGGCGTCGACCGCTACATCCTGCTCGCCATCTGGTCGATGGAATCGAATTACGGCGAGATCCTCAAGCGCGACGACATCATGCGCAATGTCATCCGCTCGCTGGCAACCCTCGCCTATGGCGACCCGAAGCGTTCGAAATTCGCCCGCACCCAATTGGTCGCCGCGCTGAAAATCCTGCAGACCGGCGACATCGACGAAAGCCACCTGATGGGCTCCTGGGCCGGCGCCATGGGCCAGACCCAGTTCATCCCGACCAGCTACCAGCATTATGCCGTCGACATGGACGGCAACGGCAAGCGCGACATCTGGAATTCGATCCCCGATGCGTTGGCGACATCAGCCAATCTGCTGAAGAAGAATGGCTGGCAGGGCGGCAAGACCTGGGGCTACGAGGTCACCATTCCGGCGGGCAAACTGCCGGCCGGCTCGAAGACATTGGCGCAGTGGCAGGCGCTCGGCGTCGCCAGGGCCAATGGCAAGCCGTTCAAGAACGCAACCGACAAGGCGACGCTGAAAGTGCCGGACGGCCGCGGCGGACCGGCATTCCTGATGATCAAGAACTTCTCCGTCATCAAGGCCTACAACAACGCCGACAAATATGCCCTGGCCGTCGGCCTTCTTGCCGACGAAATCGCCGGCTCTAATGGTCTGGTGCAGGACTGGAAGCGGCCCTTCACCAAACTGTCCTTCGAGGAAAGGCAGGAGTTGCAGAAGCGGCTTTCGCAGCACGGACTTTACGACGGCAAGTTCGACGGCAAGATCGGTGACGGCACGAAAACCGCCATCATGACCTATCAGGCAACGGTCGGCTTGACCCAGGACGGGTATCCGAGCATGGAAGTGCTCAAATGGCTCAGAAAGAAATAGAGCCGGCGACGGCAGCTTGCATTTGCGACGCAAGGGATGCCGTAGCATCGGTCTGTGCATGATCCCCTGCAAGGGCCATGCACCAAGGGATGGAGAGGGTGCTTGGTTTCGGCAGCGCGTATCCGTGTGATCGTTTTCCGCTTGCCGATCCTCATTCTGGCCATCGTCGTCCTGGCGACGGGGGTCGCCGGCAGTTTCCACACACCGGCTTTGGCGCAGGAGCAACCGCAGAACCGCGGCTGGTCGCTGCGCGACCTTCTGTTCCCGCGCCGCAGCGAACGCATCGAGCCGCCGCTCGACGTCCGCAAGGCAAAGCCGAAGGTCAAGAAGAAGCCCCGTGCACCCGTTGAACCTTCCGCTCCGATTGTCGAGAAGACACCGGATGCCCGCGTCGTTCTGGTGATCGGCGATTTCATGGCCAACGGCCTGGCCGAAGGCCTCGAAACAGCCTTTGCCGACAATGCCAACGTCAGGATCGTCGAGCGCGCCAACGGTTCTTCGGGTTTCGTGCGCGATGATGTCTACAATTGGCCCGAACAGGTCAAATCGCTGGTCGAGACCGAAAAACCCTCCGTGGTCGTCGTCATGCTCGGCTCCAACGACCGCCAGCAGATGCGCGTCAACGATGTGCGCGAGCAGCCGCGCTCCGAGAACTGGACCAAGGAATACGAACGCCGGACCGAAGCCTTGGGAAAGGCACTGGCGGCGACCAAGGTGCCTTATCTGTGGGTCGGCATGCCAGCCTTCAAGACGCCGAAGATGACCTCCGACATGCTCGCATTCAACGACATCTACCACTCGGCTGCCGAGAAGAACGGCGGCGAATTCGTCGATGTCTGGGATGGGTTCGTCGACGAGAACGGCGCCTTTGTCTCGACCGGCCCCGACATTAACGGCCAGGCCGTGCGGCTGCGCTCCGACGACGGCATCAACGTCTCGAAAGCCGGCAAGCGAAAGCTCGCCTTCTACACCGAAAAGCCGCTGGCCAAGATCCTCGGCCTGGCAGCGCCGGGAAGCGTGGTGACGGCTGCCGCACCGGCCGGCGCCCCGGTCGAGGCGCCGTCGCTGCCCGCCGCCCCGATCGTGGTCGACCGCACCGTTCCAATGCTGCTCAACGATCCGGCGCTCGACGGCGGTACCGAACTTCTCGGTGCGGCGGCGGCGCCGAAAGCCAATCCGGATCTGCCCGGCGAAAAACTAATCCTCGAAGGCAAGGCGCCCGAGGCCTCGCCCGGCCGCGCCGACGACTTCTCGTGGCCGCCCAAGGCCGCTGCCGCGACGGATACGACGACGGCGATCAATCGTTAACGGGGGAGTACCGTCGACCCCATCAGCGCTTCATCGATCGAGCGCGCGGCCTGGCGGCCTTCGCGGATCGCCCACACAACCAGCGACTGGCCGCGGCGCACATCACCTGCGGCGTAGAGCTTGTCGACGCTGGTCTTGTAGTCGCGATCGTTGGCTTCGACATTGCGGGAACGGCGGCTGTCGGTAGTGATTTTCATCTCACCGTCCAGCTCTTTCGCGACGCCGGCGGCAGCCGGTCCCGCAAAGCCGATGGCGATGAAGGCGAGGTCTGCACGGATGACGAATTCGGTGCCGGCGATCGGCTTGCGCTTCTCGTCGACTTCGCAGCATTTGACGCCGGTCAGTTGGCCGTCCTCGCCGATGAATTCGAGCGTCGCCACCTGGAATTCGCGCTCCGCACCTTCGGCCTGTGAGGACGAGGTGCGCATCTTGGTCGCCCAGTAAGGCCAGACCGAAAGCTTGTCTTCCTTCTCCGGCGGCTGCGGGCGGATGTCGAGCTGGGTGACGCGCACCGCGCCCTGGCGGAAGGCGGTGCCGACGCAGTCGGACGCGGTATCGCCGCCGCCGACGACGACGACATGCTGGCCGCCGGCGATGATCGGATGCGACGGCCAGGCCACCGACTGGATCGGCTCGCCGCCGACGCGACGGTTCTGCTGCACCAGATAGGGCATGGCGTCATAGACGCCGCCGAGATCGTCGCCCGGAATGTTGGCCGGACGCGGCGATTCCGAACCGCCGCAATAGAGCACCGCATCGTATCCGGCGAGCAACTCTGCCACCGGCTTATCGACGCCGACATTGACGCCGCAATGGAAGGTCACGCCCTCGCCCTGCATCTGCTCGATGCGGCGGTCGATATAGTGCTTCTCGATCTTGAAGTCGGGAATGCCGTAGCGCATCAGCCCGCCGGGACGGCTCTCACGCTCATAAACGCTGACCTCGTGGCCGGCGCGGCCAAGCTGCTGCGCCGCCGCCATCCCTGCCGGACCGGAGCCGATGACAGCGACCCGCTTGCCCGTCTTCTTCTCTGGCGGATAAGGCCGGATATGGCCGGTTTCATAAGCCTTGTCGGCGATTGCCTGTTCGACAGTCTTGATGGCAACCGGAATGTCCTCGAGGTTCAGCGTGCAGGCTTCCTCGCAGGGCGCGGGGCAGATGCGGCCGGTGAACTCGGGGAAATTGTTGGTCGAATGCAGGTTGCGGATCGCATTGTCCCAGTCGCCATTGTAGACGAGGTCGTTCCAGTCCGGGATCTGGTTGTGGATCGGGCAACCGGTCGGCCCGTGGCAGAACGGGATGCCGCAATCCATACAGCGCGCCGCCTGTTTCTCGACCTCCTTGTCCGACATCGGCAGCGTGAATTCACGAAAATGCCGGATGCGGTCGGAGGCCGGCTGGTACTTGTGCACCTGCCGGTCGATTTCGAGAAAGCCTGTTACCTTGCCCATAGTCCAGTTCCTGCTGTCCAGATGGTGCGGTTTTCGCACCCGTTAACCCCTTGAGGCAGCCGTGGCAACCTTGCATCCGAGGTCAAACTGTCGCTGAAAGTTCCGCCGGGAAGCCTGCGCCTCCCGGCAAGTCGAAAAACCTATTCCGCCGCCACGCCCATGCGCATGCGTTCCATCTCGATCAGCGCGCGGCGGTATTCGACCGGCATGATCTTGCGGAATTTCGGCCGGAAGGTCGTCCAGTCGTCGAGTATCTCGCGGCCGCGTACCGAACCGGTGAAATGGACGTGGTTCGAGATAAGCTGGTAAAGCCGTTCCTCGTCATGGGTGGTCATGTCGCCCGAGACGTCGACGCGACCCTTGTGGTCGAGGTCACCGCCATGATGCAGCAGCCTTTCCATCAGATCGTCTTCTTCCGGAACCGGCTCCAGCTCGACCATCGCCATGTTGCAGCGCGCGGCGAAATCGCCGGCCTCATCCAGAACATAGGCCACGCCGCCCGACATGCCGGCAGCGAAGTTGCGACCGGTCTGGCCGATGACGACGACGATGCCGCCGGTCATGTATTCGCAGCCATGATCGCCGACGCCTTCAACGACGGCGGCGACGCCCGAATTGCGCACCGCGAAGCGCTCGCCGGCGACACCTGCGAAATAGGCCTCGCCCTCGGTCGCGCCATAGAGGACGGTGTTGCCGACGATGATCGATTCCGCCGCGACGATCCTGGACTCCTCCGGCGGCCGGATGACGATGCGTCCGCCCGACAGGCCCTTGCCGACATAGTCGTTGGCCGCACCGACGAGATCGAACGAGATGCCGCGCGCCAGGAAGGCGCCGAACGACTGGCCGGCGGTGCCGGTCAGCTTCACCTGGATCGTGTCCTCGCGCAGGCCCTTGTGCCTGAAGCGCTTGGCGACTTCGCCCGACAGCATGGCGCCCGTGGAGCGATCGACATTGCGGATGTCGACCTCGATCTTGACCGGCTGCTTGCTTTCGAGCGCGGGCTTCGCCAGTTCGATCAGCTTGCGATCGAGTACATCGTCGATCGGGTGTTTCTGCCGTTCGGTCCAGTGCACCGCCTCATGCGGCGCGTCCGGCTTGAAGAACATCTTGCCGAAATCGAGCCCACGCGCCTTCCAATGCTGGATCATCTCGCGCTTCTCCAGCAGGTCGCTGTCGCCGATGATCTGGTCGATATGGGTGTAGCCCATCTCGGCCAGCAGCCCCCTCACCTCTTCCGCAACATAGAAGAAGAAGTTGATGACATGCTCGGGCGTGCCCTTGAAACGCTTGCGCAGAACCGGATCCTGCGTCGCGACGCCGACCGGGCAGGTGTTCAAGTGGCACTTGCGCATCATGATGCAGCCGGCCGCGATCAGCGGCGCGGTCGAGAAGCCGAACTCGTCGGCACCGAGCAGCGCACCGATGATGACGTCGCGCCCCGTGCGCAAGCCGCCATCGACCTGCAGCGCAACGCGCGAGCGCAGCCCGTTCAGCACCAGCGTCTGGTGCGTCTCGGCTAGGCCCATTTCCCACGGGCTGCCGGCATGCTTGAGCGAGGTCAGCGGCGACGCGCCGGTGCCGCCATCATAGCCCGATATGGTGATGTGGTCGGCGCGTGCCTTGGCGACGCCGGCCGCAACCGTACCGACACCGACTTCCGACACCAGCTTTACCGAGACATCGGCCGCCGGGTTGACGTTCTTCAGATCGTAGATCAGCTGCGCCAGATCCTCGATCGAATAGATGTCGTGATGCGGCGGCGGCGAGATCAGGCCGACGCCAGGCGTCGAGTGCCGGACCTTGGCGATGGTGGCGTCGACCTTGTGGCCGGGCAGCTGGCCGCCCTCACCGGGCTTGGCGCCCTGCGCGACCTTGATCTGCATGACATCGGAATTGACGAGATACTCGGCGGTGACGCCAAACCGCCCCGAGGCGACCTGCTTGATCGCCGAACGTTCGGGGTTCTTGCTGCCGCCGGGCAGCGGCAGATAGCGGTCGGCCTCTTCGCCGCCCTCGCCGGTGTTCGACTTGCCGCCGATCTGGTTCATGGCGCGCGCCAGCGTCGTGTGTGCCTCGCGCGAGATCGAGCCGAACGACATCGCCCCGGTCGAGAAGCGCTTGACGATATCGGCCGCCGACATCACGTCCTCTATCGCCACCTTCTTGCGGCCGGTCTCTTCCGCAAGCTTGATCCTGAACAGGCCGCGTATGGTCTGGGCACGGGCCGTCTCGCTGTCGATCTGCGCGGAATACTCCTTGAACGTCTCCCACGAGCCCTGACGCACGGCGTGCTGCAAGGTGGCGACGGCGTCGGGCGACCACATATGGGCTTCGCCGCGCATGCGGTACATGTACTCGCCGCCGACCTCGAGGCTGTTGCGCAGCACCGGATCGTTGCCGAAACCGTCGGTGTGGCGGCTGAGCGTCTCAGCCGCGACCTCGTCCAGGCCGACACCTTCGATCAGCGTCGCTGTGCCGGTGAAGTACTTCTCGACGAAATCCGACTTCAGCCCGATGGCGTCGAATATCTGCGCGCCGCAATAGGACTGGTAGGTGGAGATGCCCATCTTCGACATCACCTTGAGGATGCCCTTGCCGATCGACTTGATATAGCGCGAGACCACCTCGTAGGCGTCGACCTCCGCCGGCAGTTCGCCACGCTTGTGCATGTCGAGCAGCGTGTCGAAAGCAAGGTAGGGGTTGATCGCCTCGGCGCCGTAGCCGGCGAGACAGCAGAAATGATGCACTTCGCGGGGCTCGCCGGATTCGACAACCAGGCCGACCGCGGTGCGCAGACCCTTGCGGATCAGATGGTGGTGCACGGCAGCCGTCGCCAGCAGTGCCGGAATGGCGATACGGTCGGGACCCACCTGGCGGTCGGACAGGATGATGATGTTGTAGCCGCCGGCAACGGCCGCCTCGGCGCGCTCGCACAGACGCTCGACGGCGCCCTGCATGCCGGCCGCGCCCTCGCTCGACCCGTAGGTGATGTCGATGGTCTTGGTGTCGAAACGGTCCTCGGTGTGGCCGATCGAGCGGATCTTTTCCAGATCGCCATTGGTCAGGATCGGCTGGCGCACTTCGAGCCGCTTGCGGCGCGAATTGCCGACCAGGTCGAAGATGTTCGGCCGCGGCCCGATGAACGAGACAAGGCTCATCACCAGTTCCTCGCGGATCGGGTCGATCGGCGGGTTGGTGACCTGGGCAAAATTCTGCTTGAAGTAGGTGTAGAGCAGCTTCGACTTGTCCGACATCGCCGAGATCGGCGTGTCCGTGCCCATCGAACCCACCGCTTCCTGGCCGGTGGTCGCCATCGGCGACATCAACAGCTTGGTGTCTTCCTGGCTGTAGCCGAAAGCCTGCTGGCGATCGAGCAGGCTGACATCCTTGCGCAGCGCGCGCGGCTCGACCGGCTTCAGATCCTCCAGGATCAGCTGCGTGTTGTTGAGCCAGGTCTTGTAGGGATGCCTGGTGGCGATCTCCGACTTGATCTCCTCGTCGGAAATGATGCGGCCCTTGGCAAGGTCGATCAGAAGCATGCGGCCAGGCTGCAGCCGCCACTTCTTGACGATCCTCTCCTCCGGCACCGGCAGCACGCCGGCTTCGGACGCCATGATGACGCGGTCGTCGTCGGTGACGATGTAGCGCGCCGGGCGCAGCCCGTTGCGGTCGAGCGTGGCGCCGATCTGGCGGCCGTCGGTGAAGGCGACCGCGGCCGGCCCGTCCCACGGCTCCATAAGCGCTGCATGGTATTCGTAGAAAGCCCTGCGATCGGCATCCATCAGCTTGTTGCCGGCCCAGGCTTCCGGGATCAGCATCATCATGGCGTGGCTGAGGCTGTAGCCGCCCTGGAACAGGAATTCGAGCGCATTGTCGAAGCACGCCGTGTCGGACTGGCCGTCATAGGAGATCGGCCACAGCTTGGAGATGTTGTTGCCGAACAGTTCGGAATCGACCGAGGCCTGGCGCGCCGCCATCCAGTTGTTGTTGCCGCGCACCGTGTTGATCTCGCCATTATGCGCGACCATGCGGTAGGGGTGCGCCAGCTTCCAGGACGGGAAGGTGTTGGTCGAGAAGCGCTGGTGGACAAGGATCAGCGCGGTCTCGAAACGCGGATCCGACAAATCCTTGTAATAGGCGCCGACCTGGTAGGCCAGGAACATGCCCTTGTAGACAATGGTACGCGCCGATAGCGACACACAGTAGGCGCCGATATCCTTGTTGTTGTTCTCGGCGTAGATACGGCCGGAAATCACCTTGCGCAGCAGGTACAGCCTGGCCTCGTATTCCTCGTCATCTGGAATGTCCGATGTGCGGCCGATGAAGACCTGGCGATGGAACGGTTCGGAGGCCGCAATATCGGGCGCCTTCGACAGCGATGAATTGTCGACCGGCACGTCGCGAAAGCCGAGCAGCGGCAGCCCTTCTGACTGCGCCGATTCGGCGATGATCTCTTCGATATGGGCGCGCAGTGCCGCATCCTGCGGCATGAACCAGTGGCCGACGCCGTATTGGCCTGCCGCCGGCAGTTCGACGCCCTGGGCCGCCATCTCTTCGCGGAAGAAATGATCGGGAACCTGCACCAGCACGCCGGCGCCGTCGCCCATCAGCGGATCGGCGCCGACAGCGCCGCGATGCGTCAGGTTTTCGAGCACGAAGAGCCCGTCCTTGACGATCTGGTGCGACTTCACGTTCTTCATGTTGACGATGAAGCCGACGCCGCACGCGTCATGCTCGTTGCGCGGATCATAGAGACCCTGCGCGGCCATGCCATTGGTGGTCAGGCCGTTGGTCTGGCCTTCTTTGGTCAGAACGGTATTTTTAACGGCTGCCGCTTTCGTCTGCTCGGCCTGGCCGATAATCGCAGATGGCGTCAGTTCCGTCATCGTCCTGTCCTCCGTTCCGGCCCCTTGCACGTCTAGCATTTGGGGCGCTGGTCTACCTTGGGAAGCGACTGGCTTCCGCTCTCATTCTTGCGGCACGTCTTTTCGAAATCCTTGGCGGACCGTGCGGTGCACCGCCGGTTCGTATCCGGTATCGTACAGGCCACAGCCGAGCCGTCTACCCGTCGCTCGCGGCAACGGCCGGAGTGGCCTAAATGATACGCCAATCCAGCCTGACTTGTGCGACAAAATAAGACAGCACTACTGTCCTAAATTTTTATGTCAGAAATCCTGGGCGTACACAAGACCGATTCACCAAATTCTTGGACGTTTGGCGACAGAAAATTACGTCAGGCGCTGTTGAAACGAAATTTCGGTCCCGGCACTCCTTCGTGATCGCCTTTGGCTTTACCGCTTTTTCAGCCCTTGGCCCTTGCGCGTCAAACCCCGAAACGGCCATGGTCGCGCTCTTGTCGCAACCAGACTTTCTCAACTAGACAGGGACTTTCCTGATGTTCTTTGCATCCGACAACTGGGCGGGCGTCCATTCCAACATTGCCGCCGGGCTGTCAGCCAATGCCGGCGGCTTTTCGACCGCTTATGGCGATGGCGATCTCGACCGCGCCGTCTACCAGCGTTTCAGCGAGATCTTCGAACGCGAGGTCGCGGTGTTCTTCGTCGCTACCGGCACGGCGGCCAACTCGCTGTCGCTGGCCGCTTACAACAAGCCCGGCGGCATTTCCTTTGCGCACCGGGAATCGCATATCATCGAGGACGAATGCGGCGCGCCGGAATATTTCAGCGGCGGCTCGCGTCTCCATGCTGTCGACGGCGCCCTAGGCAAGATCGACCCGCACAATCTTGAACGCGCCGTCGCCCGTTTCGCACCCGAGATCGTCCATTGGGGACGCCCGACGGCCGTCTCGATCACCCAATCGACCGAAGTCGGCACAGTGTACGGGCTCGACGACATTTCCATCATTTCGGAGATCGCTAAACGCTTCTCCCTGCCGCTGCATATGGACGGCGCCCGTTTTGCCAACTCATTGGTCGCGCTTGAGACGACGCCGGCCGAAATGACCTGGAAGCGCGGCGTCGACATCGTCTCGTTCGGCGGCACCAAGAACGGCTGCTGGTGCGCCGAAGCCATTGTGCTGTTCGACCTCGACCGCGCCAAGGAGCTGTCCTTCCTGCGCAAGCGCGCCGCACAGCTGTTCTCCAAGTCGCGTTTCATCGCAGCGCAGTTCGACGCCTACTTCAAGGACGGCCTGTGGCTGGACACGGCCCGTCATGCCAACGCCATGGCTGCGCGCCTGGCGGCTGCGATCGAGGATTCGGCAGCGGCGAAGCTCGCCTGGTTGCCGCAGGCCAACGAGGTGTTCGCGGTGATGAAAAAGGCGGAAGCCGAAAGGCTGCAATCCGCCGGCGCCGCCTTTTACGACTGGCACAGGCCGCACGGCTTCGACGGCCATGTCGGCGAGGACGAGTTGCTCTATCGCTTCGTCACCAGCTTTGCCACGACTTCAGATGAGGTCGATCGCTTCGGCCAGATGATCGCCTGAACTCGCGAGACCGCGCCAATGACAAAGCCACCTCTCGGCTCAACCATGCGGCTGGTTCGCCCGGCGCCAAACGTGCTCGGCTTCTACGATGGCCGCGTTGACGGCGTTCGCGCCTGGTCGGACGAGCCGAACTGGCTGGACGACGGCGCCTATGCCCTCGGCATCTGCACCTATGCGATCGTCGATGGTTCGCAGGCGCTTGTCTACGACACGCATATTTCGCTGCCTCACGCGCGCTTCATCAGGCAGACGCTCGAAGACATGGGCGCAACATCGATCCGAGTCGTGCTCAGCCACTGGCATGACGATCATCTTGCCGGCAATGAGGTGTTTCAGGATTGCGAGATTATCGCCAACACGCTCACCGCTCGCGAACAACCGGGCCGAGATCGAAAGCGGTGTTCCACCGATCAATCCTCTCGTGCTGCCGAACAGGACCTTCGAAGGCAGTCTTGACCTCGCCGTTGGATCGATCGCCGTCGAACTGCGTCAGGTCGAAATCCACAGCCATGACGGCACGGTGCTGTTCATGGCTGGGATCGGCCTGCTGCTGGCAGGCGACACGCTGGAGGATCCGATCACCTTTGTCAGCGAGGCGGATCGGCTGGCGCAACATCTGGTCGATCTCGAACGCATGAGCGGGTGGCCGATAGACCGCATCTTGCCCAATCACGGCTCGCTCGAAGCGATTGAGCGAGGCGGCTACGACAAAGGCCTCATCGCCGCCACGCAAGCCTACGTTCAAAAACTGCTTCGCTGCCGGAATGAGCCTGATCTTGCGAAGCAGGATCTGAAAACCTTCGGCGCCGACATGTTCGCCACGGGCGCGGTCGAGTACTTCGCGCTGTACGAGCCCGTCCACCGGCAAAACGTCGAGGCCGTTCTCGCAACCGGCACCGGTCGCTAAGCAAGGAAAGGCCGCGCCAAAAGCTCGAGGCCAAGCAAGATCAGGAAAATAAGAAACCAGCGCCGGAAGGTCGCCGGGCTGATCCGCTGCCGGAGCAACTGTCCGAGCCACATGCCGAGCAAGGCCGGCGCAACCGCCAGCGACGACATGGCGACATGCCCGACCTGGAACGCGCCGTGCGAGGCAAGGCCGGCAGCGAGCGCGATCGTCGACACGGTGAAGGACAGGCCGAGCGCCTGGATCAGATCGTCACGGCTCAAGCCCAGCGCCTGAATGTAAGGTACAGCGGGGACGACGAACACGCCGGTGCCGCCGGTGACGAGGCCGGTAAGGAAACCGACGATGGGCGACGACCATCGCTCGGCTGACGCGGGAACCGTCAACTGCCGCGCCAGCAGCGTATAGACGGCATAGACGATCAGCGCCGCCCCGAGGCCGGCCGTCGTCCATCTGACATTGTCGCTGGCCAGCAGCCATGAGCCGGCCAGCGTGCCGGCGACGATGCCGACCATCATCAGCCACAGCCGCCTGAGGATCCAGCCGAAGCTCGGGCCGGCAAACAGCTGCCAGATATTGGTGACGAAGGACGGCACGATCAGCAGCGAAGCCGCGGCGACCGGCGGCATGATTGTGCCCAGCAGCCCCATCGCCAACGTCGGCAGTCCCATACCGGTAACGCCCTTGACGATGCCGGCCAGCAGGAAGGTCACCGCAATGGTTGCCGTTAGGGCCAGGGAAAAATCAGCCGAGAGATCAGACATCGCCCTTCATGGGAAGACGGCGCCCGCCGCAAAAGAGCCAGAACTCTTCGGTTGGGGTGACAGAGGCTGCGGCGAAAAAAAGCGGCGCCTCGCGGCGCCGCTTTCGTCTCGGGAGGAGACGCTTTCAACCTTGGGCGTTGTGACGCCGCCGTCTTGATCACGCGGCGTTCTTGGCCTCGATCTGCTTGGCGTTGGCCGAAGAGGCGGTAATCGCGATCTTGCGCGGCTTCAGCTCCTCGGGGATGTTGCGCTTAAGGTCGACGAAAAGCAGGCCGTTCTTCAGGGTGGCGCCGACGACCTCGACATGGTCGGCAAGCTGGAAGCGGCGCTCGAACGAACGCGAGGCAATGCCGCGGTAGAGCAGCTCGGAGCCTTCGCCATTGCCCTCTTCCTTGCGCTCACCCTTGACGGTCAGCACGTTGCGGTGGGCTTCGATCGAAATCTCTTCGTCCGAGAAGCCGGCAACCGCCATCGAGATGCGATAGGCGTCCTCGCCGGTGCGCTCGATGTTGTAGGGCGGATAGGTCTGCGCGCCATCGGGCTGGGCCAGCGAGTCGAGCATGGTGAACAGGCGGTCGAAGCCGACGGTCGAGCGATAGAGCGGGGAAAAATCAACGTGACGCATGAGGTGTTCTCCTGTTGAGCAACATGTTTGCGTGTGGCCGGTGCGAAACCCTGGAAAGGCGTTTCGGGTGGACCAGCAGCCCCGACATCGGCGGCTGCATCCGACATTTGGGGAGCGCAAAAGCGCATTTCAAGGATTTTTGAAGAGCGCCAATCGAGGCGTCGATGAACGGCAGATGAACCGCTGCTTCGGCGCCCGTTCAGCCGGCCGGCGCTAGAGTGCCCCCAGGATAAAGAACCAGGCGGCGCCGGATGAAAGCGCCGCGACGAGGCCGACCGGGTGTAACGTCCCTTCCTCCCGGATCGACAGAGGCCGGAAGCACGCCGCCGCAGGCTGCTTCCGGCCTTGCTTGTCGTTCGTCCGCCCCCCTTGGCGTCCTCCCTTTGCTTTTCATCCATTGGCGTCTATCACCATGCCGACGCCCTGCCGGGTGAGACACCACGAAGACGCAAGCGCCTAATGACGGATCTCTTCCATCCCACGCCAGGCAATCCGCCGCCGCAAAATGTCGCCGGCGGCTTTTTCACCACGCGCGACGGCAAGAAGATCCGCTACGGCCTGTTTGCCGCGATCACCCGGCCGCTGAAAGGCACCGTCGTGCTGCTGCCCGGCCGCAACGAGTGCATCGAGAAGTATTTCGAAACCATCCGCAACCTGATCGACCGCGGCCTCGGCGTCGCCACGCTCGACTGGCGCGGCCAGGGCGATTCCGACCGGCTGATCGCCGATCCGCAACGCGGCTATGTCCGCTCTTTCTACGATTACACCGGCGACCTCGAACAGTTCTTCGAGGATATCGTGCTGCCCGACTGCCGCGGCCCGTATTACATCCTCGCCCATTCGATGGGCGCCGTGATCGCGCTGCTCGCGGCGCCGTCGATGGTCAACCGGGTGCGTCGCATGGTGCTGATTGCGCCTTTCCTGACGGTGCCCGACTCGCCCGTGTCGGCAAAAACCGCGCGCCGCGTCTGCTCGATATTGTGCTTTCTCGGCCTCGGCCGGCTCTACGCCGCCTGGGGTCCGCGTCCCAGGGAAACCCTGCCCTTCGCCCTCAACAAGGTGACATCGGACCCCGGGCGCTATCAGCGCAACACGAAAATCTACGAGCACTATCCGCAACTGGCGCTCGGCGGGCCGACGATCCGCTGGCTGCAGGCGGCAATCAAGGCAGGCGAAGCCATCAGTGAGCCCGACTTCATGGCCAGGATCCAGGTGCCGCTGCTGATGATCGCCGCCGGCGCCGATCAGGTCGTCTCGACCAAGGCCGTGGAAGCCTATGCCAGGCGTCTGCGCCTCGGCTCGCTGCTGATGATCGATGGCTCGAAACACGAGATCCTGCAGGAGGCCGATGTCTATCGCGAGCAGTTGCTCGCCGCCTTCGACGCCTTCATACCCGGCAACGACGACCCAACAGCCTGATGCCGCCGGCGCTGCATGTTGCGGCGCCTTGAGCTTGCGCCTGCTGACAGCCTTCTGTCAGGAGCAGCGCCGGCAGCACCCAAAGAGCTAAAGATTCTGACAGCCGGTGCCGCCCCGGAATGCTCATCTCTCCGCATACTGAACGCCAAGGGGATGACGTCATGACCGAGAAAACCTGCGCTGCCTGCGATTGCCAGCTGGACGCCAACCCGATCCGCGTCAAGGTCGGCGGCAAGACCGTCGAGGTCTGCTGCGAGGAATGCGCGATTGCGCTGAACGAAGCCGGCGCCTCAGTGGCCGGCGCATCAGTGGCCGGCAACGGGGAAGCCTGAGCGATGCGCCCCGATCATGCAGCGGCGGCGCAATGCCTCGCACATCAGCCGACAACTCAAACCGCGACGTTCCGGCGGTCCTTGCGGACACAAGGCATCGCGGCGGCCAACTGGATCGGCCGTCAACTGGAAAGGCGCCGAAGCCGCCTTGCCTTGCTCGAAATGACCGACGAACAGCTCAAGGACATCGGCCTGTCGCGCAGCGACGCTCACTGCGAATACATGCGCCGTTTGTGGGACTGAGCCATGGCCGTTACGAAGGGCCCGACAGGTGAAGTCTCCTGACAGGTTTGGACAAGCCAATCGCCTAATGTGCCGGAGCAGCTTTCGGCGCAAGGGTAGAATGCAACGGCCATGTCTCAGCTCACCATGTCGCAGTTCACGGTACAGACGCTTCTGGACACCGGCACCGTCAGGGTGAGGGATGTCCTCTGCAGCGGCGAATGCCGGCACAAGAGCGAAGAAGAGTGCACCGCTGCCACGCATCTTGTGTTTCCCTATCGCGGCGTCTTCGTGCGCCATGTCGGCCGCAACGATGCGGTCGCCGAAGCCAACCAGTTGTTGTTCTTCAACAACGCCGAAGGCTACCGGATCAGCCATCCCGTCGAGGGTGGCGATTCCTGCCTCGATCTCGTTATCGAGGAGGCGCAACTGCAGGAGTTGACGCCGAAGGAGCAGTTGCGCTCGGGCAGCGCCGTGGCGTTTCGTCGTCAGCGCCGCCGCATCGACCCGCGGGCTCAGGCGCTGGTGGCGGTGCTGCGCCACAGCCTGAGCCGCAACATTGCCGAAACGCTGGAGGCCGAAACCCTGGCGCTGACGCTGGTGCGGCGCTCCCTCGGCGAGCGCACCTCGCATGCCGCCGGCGCCAGCGCTGGCCGGCAGAAGCTGGTCGATCGCGCCAAGCTCGTCCTGTCCTCGGATCTTTCGCGGCGCTGGACGCTGGCCGAGATCGCCGCTGAAGTCGGGGTATCACCGGTTTATCTCACGCAGGTTTTCCAGCAGGTCGAGGCGATGCCGCTCTATCGCTACCATCTGCGCCTGCGGCTGGCGCGCGCGCTCGACCTGCTTGGCCGCTACGACAATCTGACCACGCTCGGCCTGGACCTCGGCTTCTCCAGCCACAGCCATTTCAGCTCAGCGTTCAGGCAGGTCTACGGGCGAACGCCGGCGGAATTCCAGCGCTCGATCAAGCCGCGCTGATCGGGTCGACTATCAGCCCCGCAGGGCTGCCATTGCAGCCGCATGAAGCTCCGGCGTTGCGGCGGCCAGGATGTCGCCGCCCTTTTCCGCCGGACCGCCCTCGAATGTGGTGACGACGCCGCCGGCCTTTTCGATGATCGGGATCAGCGCCACGATGTCGTAGGGTTTCAATCCGGGATCGGCGACGATGTCGACGCTGCCGGACGCGATCATGGCAAAGGCGTAGCAATCGGCTCCGTAGCGGGCGAGCTGGATCTGTTTCTCGAACGCGTCGTAGCGGGTGCGCGCCTCGCCCTTGAAAAGCGCCGGCGTGGTGGTGAACAAGGTCGCCTCGTCAAGCTTCGTCCTCTTGCGGGTCGACAGCTTCCGCGGCCCATCGGGGCCTTCGTAGTGGGAGCCGGAAGCGTTGGCGTAGAACAGCTCGCCGGTGAACGGCTGCGCCATCATGCCGGCGACGGCGTCACCGTCGACCGTCAATCCGACCAGCGTTCCCCACACCGGCAAGCCTGAGATGAAGGCGCGGGTACCATCGATCGGATCGATCACCCAGACATGCCTTGAGGAGATGTTTTCGCTGCCATGTTCTTCGCCAAGGATACCGTGATCGGGATACTCAGCCGAGATCAGCGCCCGAATGGCGCGCTCGGCCTCGCGGTCGGCCTCGGTGACCGGGTCGAAACTGCCTTTTTCCTTGTTGGCCACCGCGCCCTGTGCGCGGAAACGCGGCAAGGTTTCAGCCGCCGCCGCTTGCGCGATCCGGCGCATGAAATCGATGCTGATGTCCACGTGATTCTCCCGCATTACAGAGTGCCAACCCGGTCTGCCGGCACTTTCCCGCCAAAACAAGCCGGTTTATCGATTTATCAGAGACATCAGCGTTGCCGAAATGTCACACATCGGGACCATCGAAACGCATTTCCACATCAGAGTGAATTAAAAAAGCGTGGGATCGATTGACATTTGTGCATCGCACAATAAATTTGTTCTCGGACAGGTTTTCCTGTCCATGCCCTCCTTGGGCGTTTCCTCCCTAGACTTCGACCGTGTCGTGCAAACGATGCGGTCTTTTTTTACGCTGCGGGATGGCCAGCGCGGGATTGCATGAACAGCCGCCGCTCCGGCGTCATTCGGCGGCCAGCGGCAGGTCGATGAAGTGGTGGTCGGGCATCGCCATCAGGTCGGCCGAAAAGCGCGCCATATCGTCGGCCAGCGCATCGAAGCCGGCCGATTTCTGGAACGTCCGCTCATTCATGTAGAGGCCGCGATTGACCTCGATCTGCAGCGCATGCAGATGGCGCGCCGGCCGGCCGTAATGCTCGGTGATGAAACCGCCTGCATAGGGTTTGTTGTGGGCGACGGTGTAGCCCATGCCGATGAGCAGGCCGATCGCCGTCTCGGTCAGGGCCGCCGTGGCCGAGATGCCGAAACGGTCGCCGACGATGAAATCCGGCCGCAGGCCGCTGTCGCCCACCCTGATGCTCGCCGGCATCGAATGGCAGTCGATCAGCACGGCATAGCCGAACCTGGCATGGGTTCTGGTCAATAGCCGCTTCAGCGTCTCGTGATAGGGTTTGTAGACCGCCTCTATGCGCTGGACGGCCTCCGCCAGCGGCAGACGGCCGGAATAGATGTCGAGCCCCTCGCCCACCAGCTTGGGCACGGTGCCGAGCCCGCCGGCGACACGCGCCGAGCGGATGTTGCAGAAGGACGGCACCGGCTCGGCGAACATGCGCGGGTCGAGTTCCCAGGGTTCGCGGTTGACGTCGAGGTAAGCGCGCGGAAAATTCGCCGCCAGCATCGGCGCGCCCAGCACCACCGCGCTGCCGAACAGCTCGTCGACATAGCAATCCTCGGAGCGGCGGATGGCGTTCCGGTCGAGCCGCGCCATGGCCAGGAAGCGGTCTGGATAATAGCGGCCGCTATGCGGTGAGTTGAAGACGAAGGGAACGCGCTGCTCGGCGCCCGATCGGATTTCGAAGGGTGGAACGACCGAAAAATCTTCGGCTGCCGTCGTCAATTTGAACGAACCCGGAAACAGCAATGCATCATGATGGGAAACTGCCACCTCATCGGCCGCATGTCCAGCATTTCGGCATGTCAGGAACCGCGTCAAATCAGGATTAATGCCGCCAACGTTCACTTGATGTTTACCGTCAGCTCCTCATATACAGGATGGTTAACGGGCTTGCCGGACGGCAGGCTTGGCTGGGGTGATTCGGACGGGACAAGATGGCACGCATTCTGCTGGCGGAAGACGACGACGACATGCGCCGGTTCCTGGTCAAGGCACTGGAGCGGGCCGGCTACCACGTCAGCGATTTCGACAATGGCGCCAGCGCCTACGAGCGGCTGCGCGAAGAACCTTTCTCCCTGCTGCTGACCGATATCGTCATGCCGGAGATGGACGGCATCGAACTCGCCCGCCGCGCCACCGAGATCGATCCCGACCTCAAGGTGATGTTCATCACCGGTTTCGCGGCCGTCGCGCTCAACCCCGATTCCAAGGCGCCGAAAGACGCCAAGGTGCTGTCCAAGCCCTTCCACCTGCGCGATCTCGTCAACGAGGTCGAAAAAATGCTGCAGGCCGCCTGAAGCGCGCACAGTGTGATCTCGCCGCTTCGTCGGCGGCGCGACAAAACGAGCCTTTCTTTCCCTTTTCCGGCTATTGACGCGCTGGACCAAAAATGGTGTATGCGCGGCTTCGGATGGGCGTGTAGCTCAGCGGGAGAGCACTGCATTGACATTGCAGGGGTCACAGGTTCAATCCCTGTCACGCCCACCATCCTTTCGATCACTTGGCCAAGCCCGTTTTTGGCGCACCCCTTCGACAACTTAGCCGGTAAGGCGGCCACCGCTTGTGGCAGCCGCCTCGTTCAAACGCGACGCGCTTTAGACGTGGTGCGGGCTTAGCGTCCTTGAAGGCGCAGGCTCGATGCCGTCCTCCATAAGAATATCCTTCTTGCGAGCGAACGCGACGAAGACGCCTCGTGCTGTCTCGGGTTCCACATCACCAATCAGAGCGGCTTTGCAAGCGCGAATAGCAGCTCTCTGCTCCGGGCTGTTGCCACACCATTCGGATGCGAATTGATAGGCATCTGCGACCGTGTTGAGTTGGCGGGGAAAGCCCAAGCCCACCCACACCCGGACTGGCTTTTCAAAAGGTTTCGATAGCATCATGACCTCCTTTCCTAATGCATGTCACGCAGTGTGCCGCGGGTCTGGGACAACGACATGCATCAAAGCAAAGACTTAAAGCGTGTCGCATGAATCGGTTTCAGCGCGACGCGCTTTAGGCAGTCACTCCTCCGCCTTCGCCACCTCTGCCCATCATCCACGGCATTGTCGTGGATACTTCTTCCTCAAGGATTCTGGCTGCTTTCGCAAAACCGCTGAACGCGTCTCTGGCTGCGGAAAGCGGATAATCGCTATCGAAAGCTCGCTGGCAGGCCCGCAATGCGGTTTGGTGAATGGGGCCGCGCCTGTCCTTCGGCCATTCATAGAGGAACTCCAGAGCGTCCTCGAGACACGTGATTTCCTGAACAAGGTTGTCGCCGCTTTTCACGAAAACGGCGCTGTCAAACATCCGATCGTTCATATGATCCTCCAAATCGAACGAACCATTGAGTTCATGGTTTGCGCGGTCCAGGCCAACTGCGGGCGCGCGACAGATGCGCGCCAGTACGTCCTGCAGTGATCATCTTCGTTTCTCCGCAATCACAGCCTCCCGGCCGAAACCGGGAGGCGGACCCGCAGTTCAAAGTGACAGATCGACAGGATTACGCGGCTTTACGCGCGCGGTCCGTATCTTGCGTGATCTGAGTGGCGGCCGTCGGCGTGTCGCCCACGCCGATGCTAATGCGGCGCGGCTTCAGCTCTTCGGGAATCTCACGGACGATGTCGATCGAGAGGAGGCCATTCTCCAGTTTGGCTGCCTTGATCTTCATGTGGTCGGCAAGCTTGAACGTCTGCCTGAAACTGCGATAGGCGATGCCCTGGTGCAGCAGCTGGCGTCCGCTCTGATCATCAGCTTTCTGGCCTACCACGACCAGTTCGGGTCCATGCTGGGTCAGCTCAACCTCATCCTGGCTGAAGCCCGCGATGGCCNTGCCACGACCAGTTCGGGTCCATGCTGGGTCAGCTCAACCTCATCCTGGCTGAAGCCCGCGATGGCCATCGAGATACGGTAATCGTTCTCGTCGACCTTCTCGATGTTATAGGGCGGCCAGTCTGGACGCGTGCCGCTGTCGAGCATGTCAAAAAGCCGGTCGAAACCGACGGTGGTCCGATAGAGGGTATCAAAGGTTCTCATAGCCACATCCTCCTTGAAGCAACATGGGTACAAGGACGCCGCCCCGTGCGGCGCCGCCATTTTTTGCCGAGCCTTATGGCCTTGGCGGGAATCGAATTAGGAGGCGCCCCAAATGAGTTCAAGAGCATCTCGAATTTTTTTTAGTAGCATCCTTCGCATCGACGGAAAGCGAAATCTGAGTTTCTCCGGGACTTCCCTTCGAACAGTCGAACAGCCCCTTGAAGTACAGATCCGGCGGGAAGTTTTCGCGCGATCTGCGCGACCGCATCGTCTACTGCCCCGCCGTCCCGTTTCGTATTCAAATGCCGGCCAGCAAGGAACCGGGTAGCGGCCTTCCGATCCGTAAATCCACCCTGTCGGGGGACGAAACGTCCCGGCACGTGCCGGGACGTTTCTGGCTCGCGGATCACTGTGGCCGCGGATCGGGCCTGTCGGGCTTGTCATGAGGGGTGTTGTTGCCTTCACGGCACTGTGTGCCGATGCCGCAGCATTTGCCGTTGTAAGTGACACCGGGCTTGGTCTTCTCGCATTCCCTCGGCGGTGCCGTCTGACACCCTGCCAGCACCGAAACCGCGATGGCGGCGAGAAAGACGTTTCTTGAAGTGATAAACATTGACGTTCTCCTTGATGGACCGTGTTTGCTACACACCGCTTGGTCGCGGGCGGCAGCGAAATGGTTCAAGGAAAATTGGAATCAGGCCGCGCCGAGGCGGACATCACCCTTCTCAACATGGTTGAGAAACCACGCATATGTCTGTTCCAATCCACCGCGAAGCGCGTAGCGGGGGCGCCATCCCGTTGCAAACAGCCGCGAAACATCCATCAACTTGCGCGGCGTGCCGTCTGGCTTGGTCGTATCGAAGGCGATATTAGCCTCGACGCCGACGACCGATGCGACGGTCTGGGCAAGCTCGGCAATGGTGACATCCTCTCCCGAGCCGACATTGACGTGGCCGTCGCCGGCATAATTCTTCAACAGCCAGACCAAGGCATCGGCGGCGTCGTCGACATGCAGGAATTCACGCCGCGGCGTGCCCGAGCCCCAGACCTCCAGGCTGCTGCCACCGCTCAGTGCCAGCGCATGCGCCTTGCGCATCAGCGCCGGTACGACATGGCTGCTCTGCAGGTCGAAATTGTCGCCAGGACCGTAAAGGTTGGCCGGCATCGCCGAGATGTAGTCGACGCCATGCTGGCGCCGATAGGCCTGGCACAGTTTGAGCCCGGCGATCTTGGCGATCGCATACCATTCATTGGTGGGTTCGAGCGGACCGGTCAGCAGCGCGTCTTCCCTGATCGGCTGCGGCGCGAGCTTTGGATAGATGCAGGACGAGCCGAGAAACAAAAGCTTGCCGACCTCGCTGCGAAAGGCGCCGTCAATGACATTGCCCTGCATAACCAGGTTTTGCTGCAGGAAATCGACAGGGAACCGGTCATTGGCCAGGATACCGCCGACTTTGGCGGCCGCCATCACCACCGCATCCGGCCTGTGGTCGGCCATCCAGCGCCGCACCCCCGCCTGGTCGAGCAGGTCGAGCTTGTCGCGCGATATGGTGAGTATCTCGCAGTCCTCGCTCGCCAGCCGGCGCACGACGGCCGAACCGACCATGCCACGATGCCCGGCGACGAAGACACGCTTGCCCTTCAGTTCAAATGTCGCGTCCATCGGCCTGCCTCACGCAGAACGGCTGTTCTGCCGCGTGCCGCCGGCCGCGCGTGCCAGATCGGCCTGCACCATTTCCGTCACCAGATCCCTGAAGCCGGTCGTGTGCGACCAGCCGAGTCTTGCCTTGGCCTTGGCGGGGTCACCGAGCAGCAGATCGACCTCGGTCGGCCGGAAATAGCGCGGATCGATACGGACCAGGACAGTGCCCGAACCGGCATCGACACCGACTTCATCGACACCCTCGCCTTGCCAGCGGATGCTGCGTCCGGTCTCGGCAAAAGCCAGTTCGACGAATTCGCGCACGGAATGCGCCTCGCCGGTCGCCAGCACGAAGTCATCGGCTTCGCTGTGCTGCAGAATGCGCCACATGCCCTCTACATAGTCGCGCGCATGGCCCCAGTCACGCTTGGCATCGATGTTGCCGAGATAGAGCGTGTCCTGCAGGCCATGATGAATCGAGGCGACGGCCCGTGTGATCTTGCGAGTGACGAAGGTCTCGCCGCGTGTCGGGCTTTCGTGATTGAACAGGATGCCGTTGGCGGCGAACACGCCGTAAGCCTCGCGGTAATTGACCGTGATCCAGTAGGCGTAAAGCTTGGCCGCGGCATAGGGCGAGCGCGGATGAAAGGGCGTGGTCTCGCTTTGCGGGACCTCGCGCGCCTTGCCATAAAGCTCCGACGTCGAGGCCTGATAGAAGCGCACCGACTTCTCCAGGCGCAGGATGCGGATCGCCTCGAGCAGCCTGAGTGCTCCCAGCGCATCGGCATTGCCGGTGTATTCCGGCGTCTCGAAACTCACCTGGACATGACTCTGGGCGCCGAGATTGTAGATCTCGCCGGGCTGTGTCTCCTGCACCAGGCGAATAAGGTTGGTGGCGTCGGTCAGGTCACCATAATGCAGGAAGAAACGCGCACCGCGCTCGTGCGGATCGACATAGATGTCGTCAACGCGCTCGGTGTTGAACGAGGACGAGCGGCGTTTGACGCCATGGACAATATAGCCCTTCTGCAGAAGCAATTCTGCGAGATAGGCCCCGTCCTGCCCGGTTACACCGGTGATGAGCGCCACTTTTTCCGTCATTGCCGCTCCGTCCGCATCCAATCCCGGCAACCGAATACAGATTTGGCGCGAGAACGCAAATCCCCCATACGGGGGACAGGTTTCAGCCAGCGATTGTGTCGTTCTCAGGCACCTGCAACCGCGCAGAAATGCTTCATCCTGGCCAGCGCAAGCTCGGGATCGGCGAGCAACCCTGCCTGGTCGGCAAGGCGGAAGATGTCGGCATAGTGCAGGATGCCGCGCGCCGACTGCATGCCGCCGACCATGGCGAAATGGTCCTGATGGCCGTTGAGCCAGGCCATGAAGACGATGCCGGCCTTGTAATACTCCGTCGGCGCCTCGAAGATCTTGCGCGACAACGGCACTGTCGGCGCCATCAGCGCGTCAAAGCCGGCGCGGTCGCCGTCAGCCAGTTTCGCGAGCGCCGCACTGGCGACCGGCGCGATGGCGTCGAATATGCCGAGCAAGGCGTGCGAGTGCCGCTTCCCGTCGCCGGCAATCAGTTCGGGATAGTTGAAATCGTCGCCGGTGAACATGACGACGCCTTCCGGCAACCGGTTGCGCAAGGCAATTTCCTTGCCGGCATCGAGCAGGGAAATCTTTATCCCCTCGACCTTGCCGGCATGGCGCTCGATGATGGCGACGACGGTGTCGAGCGCGGCCGCGAAATTGCCGCTGCCCCAATAACCTTTCAGTGCCGGATCGAACATGCCGCCCAGCCAGTGCAGGATGACCTTGCCGGATGCCTGGCTGAGGATGCGATCGTAGACCCTGATATAGTCGTCCGGACCCTTTGCGACCGCTGCCAGCGCCCGGCTGGCCATCATGATCGCCTTGCCGCCCTCGCCTTCAATGAAAGCGAACTGCTGCTCATAGGCGGCGATCACATCTTCGAGTGATCTCGAATTGGCCGGCGCCAGATGATCGGTGCCGGCGCCCGAGGCGAGGTCTGCGCCTTCGACGCTGCGCGCCTCGGCGATCGAGCGGCGGATCAATTCCTGCGCATTCGCCCAGTCGAAACCCATGCCGCGCTGGGAGGTGTCCATCGCCTCGGCGATGCGGAAGCCAAGCCGCCACAAATGATGCCGAAACGCCATCGTCTTGTCCCAGTCGACCGCAGGCTTCGACCAGGGGTCGGTCATCGCGAAAGGGTCGGCGACGACATGGGCCGCGGCATAGGCGATGCGCGGGAAAACCGCACCGATTACGGGCTCGACCGGACTGCCCGCGAGCTTGTAGCTGACGCGGCCGCCATTCTGCGTAGGCAGGGTGATATCCATGGCAACCTCCGTTTTCGGCATCCTGTAAATGGAACGTTCCAATAAATCAAGCACCTTTATGATTCCGGCGATTGAACCGGTCCAACTGCCGAAGAAGGCTAAGAGTCCTTGCTGGGAACCGCATTCATCACCTTTTCGATCTCCGCAAGAATCCTGATTGACTCTCGTTTGGCAGAGTGGTTAGAACGTTCCAATAGATTTGCCCATTTAGGCGGAGGAAACCACCGACATGGCCAGCCGGGCCAAGGCAACGATCCTGGACATCGCCCGCGAGGCTGGTGTGTCCAAATCGACGGTGTCGCTTGTGCTGCAAGGCTCAGGGCTGATCCGGCCTGAAACCGCGGTCAAGGTTCGCAAGGCGATCGAGGATGTCGGCTATGTCTACAACCGCGGCGCCGCCAATCTGCGCAAAGCCCATTCCAACGTCATCGGCATGGTCATCAACGATCTCACCAACCCCTTTTTCGCCGAGCTGGCGGTCGGCATGGAGCGCGTCTTCCAGTCGGCCGGCATAGTGCCCTTCATCGCCAACACGGCGGAGAACCCGGTGCGCCAGGAAGAAGTGCTGAAGTCGCTGATGGAACAGGGCGTCGCAGGCCTGATCGTGTCACCGGCACGCGGCACCACGCCGGGCGCCTTCCGTCGCCTCGAGATGGCGGGCGTGCCGGTCGTCTTCGCCATGCGCCGCCTGCCGGACAGCCGCATCCCGGTGATCGCTCCTGACAACCATCGCGGCGCGTATCTCGCCGCCGCCCATCTGATCGGCAAGGGCCATCGCCGGCTGGCCTTCTTCGGCGGCACCTCCGACCTGGTCGTCTATCAGGAGCGCCTGGGCGGTTTTCGTGAAGCTTGCGAAACATTGGGCATCCCCAGGCGCGACGTGCTTGTCGTCGAAGGCGAGACCAGCCGCAGGAGCGGCATCGCGTGCCTGGAAACCGCCCTTGCCATGGCCGAGCCGCCGACGGCGGCACTGTGCTTCAACGACGCCGTCGCCTTCGGCGTCATGCTGGCGCTGCGCAAGCGCGGGCTGGAGCCCGGCGCGGACTTTGCCGTCGTCGGCTTCGACGACGTGGTCGAAGCCGAGCATTATATGCCGGCGCTGACCAGCGTCTCGGTCGACACACCCGGCCTCGGTGAACGCGCCGCTCACGTCATGCTGAAGATGATCCAGTCGCGCATCACGCATGCCGAGGACCATATCGGCGCCGTCAATCTGGTCGTCAGGGACAGCTGCGGTCCCGATCGCGGCGCCCAGGACACATCAGCAGGAATGGGAGACGCGGCATGAGCGTCAAATGGGGACTGATCGGCGCCAGCACGATCGCCAAACAGTTCATGATCAACGCCATCCGCGCGCAAGAGGGTGGCGAGATCGCGGCGGTGATGAGCTCCAGTCCGCAGCGCGCCAAGACTTATGCCGCGGAACAGAATATTCCGCTTGCCGTCTCGACGCTGGACGACCTGCTCGGCGCCGAAATCGACGCCGTCTACATCTCGACCACCAATGAACTGCATCTCGAACAGGCGCTGGCCGCGATCAAGGCGGGAAAGCATGTTCTGTGCGAAAAGCCGCTGGCGCTGAACAGCGCCGACGCGCGCACCATGGTCGCCGCCGCCAAGGCAGCCGGCGTGGTGCTTGGCACCAACCATCATCTGCGCAATGCCGGCGCCCACCGCGCCATGCGCGACGCCATATCAGCCGGCCGCATCGGCAAGCCGATTGCCGCGCGTGTGTTCCATGCCGTCTATCTGCCGGAGAACCTGCAGGGCTGGCGCATCACCAAACCGGAAGCCGGCGGCGGCGTGGTGCTCGACATCACCGTGCACGATGCCGACACGCTGCGCTTCGTGCTCGGCGACGACCCGATCGAGATTTCGGCCTTCACCCAGTCGGCCGGCATGGCCGGCAGCGGGCTGGAAGACGGCGCCATGTGCATCTGGCGCTTCGGGTCGGGCATCATCGCCCAGTCGCATGAAGGCTTCACAACCAAGTTCGCCGATACCGGCTTTGAGGTGCATGGTTCCGAAGGTTCGCTGATCGCAAAAAATGTGATAACGCAGAAGCCAGTCGGCTCGGTGCTGCTACGCACCGCCAAAGGCGAGGAAGAACTGAGCTTCGACCGAGAAGACCTCTACGCCAGGTCGCTGCGCCAGTTCCATGCCGCCATGCGTGGAGAAGGCCAGCCCTCCGCCACCGGCGAGGACGGCGTCTGGTCCCTGGCGTCGGCCGAAGCAGCGTTGCTGTCCGGGAAATCCGGCAAGGCGGTTGCCATCGAGCCGAAACTCGGGAGCGCCAAGTGAGCAAGCTCGTCTCCGCTCAGCAGGCCGCCAACCTCATCAAGGACGGCATGACCGTGTCGGTCTCGTCGTCGAGCGGGCTCGGCTGCCCGGACGCCGTGCTCGCCGCCATCGGCGGGCGCTTCGACGCGGAAGGCCATCCGAAAAATATCACCACGCTGCACCCTATCGCCGCCGGCGACATGTATGGCATCAAGGGCATCGACCATCTGGCCAAGCCCGGTTTGTTGAAGCGCACGCTCTGCGGCTCCTATCCCTCGGGCCCCTCCTCGTCCGAGCCGCCGCAGATCTGGAAGATGATCGGCGACAATTCGGTCGCCGCCTACAATGTGCCGTCGGGCATCCTGTTCGACATGCACCGCGAGGCCGCCGCCAAGCGGCCGGGCGTGCTGACCAAGGTCGGCCTTGACACTTTTGCCGACCCGCGCCACCAGGGCTGCGCCATGAACGCGGCTGCAAGCGAGCCGATCGTCTCGGTGCAGCAGTTCGACGGCGAGGAATGGCTCTATTTCCGCTCGATCGTGCCCAACATTTCGATCATCCGCGCTACCACCGCCGACGAGCGCGGCAACCTGACCTATGAACATGAGGGCGCCTATCTCGGCGGCCTCGAACAGGCGCTTGCCGCGCGCAACAATGGCGGCATCGTCATTGCGCAGGTCAAGCGCGTCGTCGAGAACGGCACGCTGAAGCCGCATGACGTGCGCGTGCCCGGCGTGCTGGTAGACCACATCGTGGTGGCGCCGGACCAGTTGCAGACGACGCTGACGCCTTACGACCCGGCGATTTCGGGCGAGATCTTCCGCCCGCTGTCAAGCTTTCGCAACGCCGAAATGAACATCCAGAAAGTAATCGCGCGCCGCGTCGCCATGGAGTTGCGCGATGGCATGGCCGTCAATATCGGCTTCGGCATCTCGGCCAATGTGCCGCGTATCCTTCTCGAGGAAGGCCAGCACGGCAAGGTCACCTGGGTGATCGAGCAGGGCGCGGTCGGCGGCGTGCCGCTGCTCGACTTCAAGTTCGGCTGCGCTTCCAACGCCGAGGCGATCATGCCCTCGCCGCACCAGTTCATCTATTTCCAGGCCGGCGGCTTCGATGCCTCGCTGCTCTCCTTCTTGCAGATCGACCGCCATGGCTCCGTCAACGTGTCGAAACTCTCGGCCCGGCCACATGTCACCGCCGGGGCCGGCGGCTTTGTCGACATCACGGCACGGGCGAAAAAGATCGTCTTCTCCGGCTTCTTCAATGCCGGCGCAAAACTGTCGCTCGCCGATGGCGGCATCCGCATCGATGCAGAAGGCAAGGTCAAGAAGGTGGTCAACGAGGTCGAACACATCTCCTTCTCCGGCAAGCGCGCCGTCGCGCAAGGGCAGGACATCACCTACGTCACCGAGCGCTGCGTGATGAAGCTGACGCCGGACGGTCTGATGGTGACGGAACTGGCGCCCGGCATCGACCTCGAGCGCGATGTGTTGGCTCAGTCCGAAACACCGCTCGGCGTCGCCAACGACCTCAAGGTGACACCGGCGGCGCTGTACCAGGATCGGCCGATCGGCCTGTCGCTGAATGGTGGCGCTTCGCTCGGAGGCGCGCATGGCTGAGCGCCTCGTCACCTTCGAGCAGGACGGCGCCATCGGCATCGTCACGCTGCGCCGGCCGGAGAAGTTCAACGCGCTGGACATTCCGATGCTGCGCGCGCTCGAGACAGCGCTCGACGAAGCCGAAATGGCTGAAGGCGTGCGCGTCGTGCTGATCCGCGGCGAAGGCAAAGGCTTTTGCGCCGGCGGCGACGTCGAGGCCTGGGCACAAATGAGCGCTGCCGACTTTCAGGTGCAATGGGTGCGCTACGGCCACCGTGTCTTCGACCGACTGGCGCGGCTGCGGCAGCCGACCATCGCGGTGCTTTCCGGCCATGCGCTGGGTGGCGGGCTGGAGCTGGCGGTCGCCTGCGACTTCCGTGTCGCCGAAACGCAGGTGAAGCTCGGCTTCCCCGAGACATCGATCGGCGTCGTCCCCGGTTGGTCCGGCACGCAGCGCGCCGTGCGCCGCTTTGGGGCCCAGATCGTGCGCCGCATGGCACTCGGCGGCGAGCTCTTTGCCGCCTCCGACGCGCTTGCCCTCGGCGTCGTTGACCGCGTGGTCGAGACCGGCCAGGCGCTGGCAGAGGCCAGGACTTGGGCCGAAAAAATCGCCGGGCGCGGGCCGCTCGCAACCGAAGCCGCCAAGCTGATGATCGCAGTCGCCGAAGGCGAGGAAAGTGCGGCCGCCACCGAGGCGCTCGCCAGCGGCTTCGTTGCGCTGACCGGCGACCTCAAAGCCGGCGTGAGCGCCTTCAAGGCCAAGCAGAGGCCGGCCTTTTCCAGATCTTAGAGAAAGCATGATGAACGCACCGCTCAACATTTCCATACCGGCCGAGGCGTCCAAGGCGCCGAAGGCTTACAAGCTCCTGATCGACGGCAAGCATGTCGATGCCCGTGACGGCCGCACGATTGCGCGCAACAGCCCCGGCCATGGCTTCACCGTTTCGCGCTATGCGCAGGCCGGCGAGGCCGAGGTGGAGGCGGCCATGCAGGCCGCGCACAAGGCATTCGAGACCGGCCCGTGGCCGCGCACGAAGGCGGCCGAGCGCGCAGCCATCCTGCTCAAGACGGCCGACCTGATCGAGGCCCAGCTCGAAGACATCGCCCGACTCGATGCGCTGGAATCCGGCAAGCCGATCGCCCAGGCGCGCGGCGAGATCGGCGGCGCCATCGACATCTGGCGCTATGCCGCCTCGCTCGCCCGCACGCTGCACGGCGAAAGCTACGCCAATCTCGGCGACGCCATGCTGGGCGTCGTCCTGCGCGAGCCGATCGGCGTCGTCTCGATCATCACCCCGTGGAATTTCCCGTTCCTGATCGTCAGCCAGAAATTGCCCTTCGCGCTCGCCGCCGGCTGCACCGCGGTGGTTAAGCCGAGCGAAATGACCTCGGCCTCGACCTTCGTGCTCGGCGACATCCTGATGCAGGCCGGCCTGCCCGCGGGCGTCGTCAACATCCTGGCCGGCCTCGGCGCCGATGTCGGGGGGCCGATGGTCAGCCATCCGCTGGTCGAGATGGTGTCGTTCACCGGCTCTACCCGCGTCGGCAAGATGACCATGGCTTCCGCCGCGCAGTCGCTGAAGAAAGTCTCGATGGAGCTCGGCGGCAAGAACGGCCAGATCGTCTTCCCCGATGCCGATCTCGAGGCGGCCGCTGACGCAGCAGTGTTCGGCGGCTTCTTCAACGCCGGCGAATGCTGCAATGCCGGCAGCCGGCTGATCGTGCATGAAGCCATCGCCGACGATTTCCTCGCCACCGTCAAGGCGCTCACCGCCATGGTAACGGTCGGCGACCCACTCGACGACCGAACCAAGGTTGGCGCGATGATATCAGCCGACCATCTGACCAAGGTCGCGGGTTACGTCGCGGTGGCAGCAAAAGACGGCAGCAATGTCTATTGCGGTGGCGGCCAGCTGGCGTCCAATGCCGGCCAGTATCTCGATCCGACCATCATCCGCGGCGTTACCGAAGACATGGCTATTGCGCGCGAGGAAGTGTTCGGCCCGGTGCTCTCCGTGCTGACTTTTGGATCGATTGAAAAGGCGTTGCACATCGCCAACAACACGCCCTATGGTCTGTCTGCAGGGGTGTGGAGCGCCAGCATCGACACTTGTATGTCGGTGGCGCGTGGTGTGCGTTCGGGGACCGTTTGGGTGAACACATTCATGGAAGGCTTTCCCGAGTTGCCATTCGGGGGCTACAAGCAGTCCGGCATCGGACGCGAACTCGGCAAACGCGCTGTCGAGGATTATACCGAGGAAAAGACAATCCAGTTTCATCGCGGCCAGCGCACCGGTTGGTGGGTCGGCTGAGTTTGGAAGAACCCGGTGGGCTTCCACCGGTCGTGTAATGCAACAAGGGAGGTAGTACATGTTGCGCAAACTGCTTATCGGAACGGCTCTTGCGACGGCCTTTGCTTTCTCGGCCCATGCCGAGGACGTCAAGGAAGTGCAGATGCTGCATTGGTGGACGTCGGGCGGCGAAGCGGCTGCTCTCAACGTCCTCAAGGGCGACCTTGCCAAGGAAGGCTATGCCTGGAAGGACGTGCCGGTGGCCGGTGGTGGCGGCGACGCCGCCATGACTGCGCTGAAGGCGATGGTCGCGGCCGGAAATTACCCGACCGCGTCGCAGATGCTCGGCTACACCGTGCTCGATTATGCGGCGGCCGGCGTCATGGGCGACCTGACCGAGACGGCGAAGAAGGAAGGCTGGGACAAGTCGGTTCCGGCAGCCCTGCAGAAGTTCTCCGTCTACGACGGCAAGTGGGTCGCTGCTCCAGTCAACGTCCACTCCGTCAACTGGCTGTGGATCAACAAGGCGGTGATGGACAAGATCGGCGGCACCGAGCCAAAGACCTTCGACGACTTCGTCGCCCTGCTCGACAAAGCCAAGGCGGCTGGCGTCATTCCGCTCGCCCTTGGCGGCCAGAACTGGCAGGAAGCCACCATGTTCGACTCGGTTGTGCTGTCGACCGGCGGACCTGAGTTCTACAAGAAGGCCTTCAACGACCTCGACGACGAGTCCCTCAAGTCGGACACGATGAAGAAGTCGTTCGACAACCTCGCCAAGCTCGTCACCTATGTCGACCCGAACTTCTCGGGCCGCGACTGGAACCTTGCCACCGCCATGGTCATCAAGGGCGATGCCCTGGTGCAGGTGATGGGTGACTGGGCCAAGGGCGAGTTCAACGCCGCCAAGAAAACGCCGGGCACCGACTTCCTGTGCTATCGCTTCCCGGGCACGGAAGGCTCGGTGGTCTACAACTCCGACATGTTCGGCATGTTCAACGTTCCGGACGACCGCAAGGCCGCCCAGGTCGCGTTGGCCACCGCCACCCTGTCGAAGAGCTTCCAGTCGGCCTTCAACGTCGTCAAGGGTTCGGTTCCCGCCCGTACCGACGTTCCCGACACCGACTTCGACGCGTGCGGCAAGAAGGGCATCGCCGACCTGAAGGCTGCCAACGAAGGCGGCACACTGTTCGGCTCGCTTGCCCAGGGCTATGGCGCGCCTCCGGCGGTCGCCAATGCCTACAAGGACGTCGTTTCGAAGTTCGTTCACGGTCAGATCAAGACCTCGGACGAAGCCGTGACCGAACTGGTCAAGGCAATCGACGACGCCAAGTAAGCGCTGGCCAGAAACACACCTTCCCCGCTTCGGCGGGGAAGGTGTCACCTAAGGATTGGCCAGCTGGCGCAATTCCAGGAAAGTGTGAGCGGTTTTCCGGCCGGAATTGCGTAAAAGAAAGAGTTAGAGAGGTTCGCCGTTTCCGTGAAACGGTGAAAACGCTCTTGAACACCATGCCGACCAGAGACCCGTATGCACGGGGCCGCCTTGCCTCCTGACGGCAGAGCACGGACGACCCGAACGGGAGGAGCCTCATGAGCAGTGTAGCGACGACCCAGATCAAGCTGACACCCGAGCGGTCTCGCCCCTCCGTGCGCGCGCGACTGCAGGACGCGCTGCCGAAGATCGTGCTGGCGCCGAGCTTCGCCATCACCATCGTCTTCGTCTATGGCTTCATCCTGTGGACAGTCTATCTGTCCTTCACCAATTCCAAGACCTTCCCGTCCTATGTCATTACCGGACCACGCGCGTATCTACGGCTGTGGGGCTGGACGTTCGACTCCGACCCGCCATCGAGCTGGTACACGTCGATCGTCAATATGGGCATTTTTGGCTTTCTCTACATCGCCATCTGCCTGGCGCTCGGCCTGTTCCTGGCCATCCTGCTCGACCAGAAGATTCGCGGCGAAGGCGTGTTGCGGCCGATCTATCTCTACCCGATGGCGCTGTCCTTCATCGTCACCGGCGTCGCCTGGAAATGGTTCCTCGACCCCGGCCTCGGTCTTGAGCAGACCCTGCATCAGTGGGGCTGGACGAGCTTCCATTTCGACTGGATCAAGAACAAGGATTTCGTCATCTACACGGTGGTCATTGCCGGCGTCTGGCAGGCCTCCGGCTTCATCATGGCGATGTTCCTGGCCGGCCTGCGCGGCATCGACGGCGAGATCATGAAGGCGGCGCAGATCGACGGTGCCACCACCTTCCAGCTCTATCGCCGCATCGTCATTCCGCTGCTGCGGCCAATCTTCCTGTCGGCCTTCATCGTGCTCGCCCACCTCGCCATCAAGTCGTACGATCTGGTGGTGGCGCTGACCAGCGGCGGCCCCGGTGGCTCGGCCTGGCTGCCGTCCAACTTCATGTATGAGTACACGTTCAAGCGCAACGAAATGGCTGTCGGCTCGGCCAGTGCCGTGATCATGCTGATGACCATCGTTGCCATCATCGTGCCTTATCTCTATTCGGAACTCAGGGAGAAGCCGCGATGAGCGCTGTCGCCACCCCTGCCCGCCCCGCTGCTTCCCAAAAGGCCTCCGGCGGCATGAGCACCAAGACCCTCAACCGCATCGTCATCTACGGGCTTCTGGCGCTGTTTGCGCTGTTTTATCTGATGCCGCTGTTCGTCATGCTGGTGACCTCGTTCAAGACCATGGACGAGATCCAGAACGGCAACATGCTGGCGTTGCCCACGGCGCCGACCTTCGACCCGTGGCTGAAGGCCTGGGGCGAGACCTGCGTCGGCCTCACCTGCGCCGGCATCAAGGGCTATTTCTGGAACTCGATCAAGATGGTGGTTCCAGCCGTACTGATCTCGACCATGCTCGGCGCGCTCAACGGCTACGTCTTGACCAAATGGCGTTTTCGCGGCGCCACGCTGGTGTTCGGGCTGATGCTGTTTGCCTGCTTCATTCCGTTCCAGTCGGTGCTGCTGCCGATGGCGACCATCCTCGGCAGCCTGGGACGTTTCGGCGTGAAGCTGCAGAATGCGACGGGTACGAGTTTCGGTCTCGGCAATCCGACGGTCAACCTGGTCTTCGTCCATGTCGTCTACGGCATCGGCTTCACCACACTGTTTTTCCGCAACTATTACGAGGCATTCCCGAACGAGCTGATCAAGGCCGCACAGGTCGACGGCGCCTCCTTCTTCCAGATCTTCCGCCGCATCATGCTGCCGAACTCGATGCCGATCTTCGTCGTCACCGTCATCTACCAGTTCACCAACATCTGGAACGACTTCCTGTTCGCTTCGGCTTACGCCGGCACAGGCGACTCCATGCCGATGACGGTGGCGCTCAACAACGTCGTCAACACCTCGACCGGCGTCGTCGAATACAACGTCAACATGGCGGCCGCGATGATCGCGGCTCTGCCCACCCTGATCGTCTATGTCGTCGCCGGCCGCTATTTCGTGCGCGGGCTGATGGCTGGCGCGGTCAAGGGCTGATCAATTCGGAAGGAACGACCATGGCTTTTCTGGAAATTGATGGGCTGAAGAAGCGCTTCGGGAATGTCGAGATCCTGAAGGGCATCGATGTCGAGCTCGAAAAGGGCGGCTTCCTGGTGCTGGTCGGCCCGTCCGGCTGCGGCAAGTCCACCTTGCTCAACACGATTGCCGGCCTGGAGCAGATCACCGAGGGCGAAATCCGCGTCGACGGCCGCGCCATCAACGATCTGCACCCATCCAAGCGCGACATCGCCATGGTGTTCCAGAGCTATGCGCTCTATCCGAACATGACGGTGGCCGGAAACATCTCCTTCGGCATGGAGATGCGCGGCGTGCCGGCCGACGAACGCCAAAAGGCGATCGACAAGGTGGCCAAGGTCCTGCAGATCGGCCACCTCCTGCAGCGCAAGCCGAGCCAGCTTTCCGGCGGCCAGCGCCAGCGCGTCGCCATGGGCCGGGCGCTGGTGCGCGACCCCAAGCTGTTCCTGTTCGACGAGCCTTTGTCCAACCTCGACGCCAAATTGCGCGTTGACATGCGCATCGAGATCAAGCGCCTGCATGCCACCACCGGCACAACCATCGTCTACGTCACCCACGACCAGATCGAGGCGATGACGCTGGCTACCAAGATCGCCGTCATGCGCGACGGCGAGGTGCAGCAGTTCGGCACCCCGGCCGAGATCTACAACAACCCGACCAATTTGTTCGTCGCCGACTTCATGGGTTCGCCGGCGATGAACCTGATCCCGGCGACCATTGCCACGTCGGGCAATGCGCTGTCCGTCGTGTTGGAGCGCGAGGCGCGCGAGCCGATCACGCTGCCGATGGCCAACGCGCCGGCGGGTCTTTCGGCATTCCAGGGCAAGCCGATCATCTTCGGCGTGCGCCCGGAAGCGCTGACCGATCCGGAAGGTGCGGAACGCAACGCCTCCAACATTGCCACTGCCGACCTGCACATCGAAGTGGTCGAGCCGGCAGGGTCCGACACGTTCGCGGTGACCAACCTCGGCGGCAAGGGCGTGGTGGCGCGGTTGCGGGCCGACGCCAACATCCAGCCGGGCACCAGCACGCCGCTCGCCTTCAACCTGACCAAGGCCGTGTTCTTCGATCCGGCGACCGAACACCGCATCCGCTGATCGAGATGGTCAGCCCCGATATCGTCATCATCGGCTCCGGCATCGGCGGCGCTACGATCGCTTCCGGCCTGGCCGGCAGCGGCGCCTCGGTCCTGATGCTGGAGCGCGGCGAGCCCTTGCCGGCAACGCCGCATGCCCGCGACACGCGCTCGATCTTCGTCGATGGCCACTACCGTCCGAAGGAGATGTGGCGGGAGCCCGGCGGCGGCGCCTTCAACCCCGGCAATTACTACTATGTCGGCGGCAATTCGAAATTCTACGGCGCGGTGCTGATCCGCTACCGCAAAGAGGATTTCGCCGCCATGGAGCACTTCGGTGGCGTCTCGCCGGCATGGCCGTTTTCCTACGATGAATTCGAGCCCTGGTATTCGAAAGCCGAGCAGCTGTTTCGCGTCCGCGGCTCACTCGGCGAGGACCCGACCGAACCGTTCCACTCGATCCCCTATGCTTTCAAGCCGGTGCCCGACGAAGCGCCGATTGCGCGCGCCCGCGCCGAGCTGAAGGGACTGGGCCTGCACCCCGCCTCGCTGCCGCTCGGCGTCGACATCGACACCTGGCTGAAAGAGGGCAAGACCGGCTGGGACGCATTCCCCAACACCGCCCAGGGCAAGGTTGATGCGCAGACCGGACCGCTGACGGCTGCACTTAAGGACAGCAATATCCGACTCGAAACCGGCTGCCATGTCGAATATCTCGAAGCGTCGTCCGACGGCAAAAGCATCGCTGCCGTTCACTACCGTCAGAATGGCGAGCTGAAGAAAGTCGCGCCGAAGCTGGTCATCCTGTCGGCCGGCGCGGTCAATTCCGCCGTCATCCTGCTGCGCTCGCCTTCATCAGACGGTAAAGGCCTCGCCAACAGCTCCGACCAGGTCGGCCGCAATTTCATGAACCATAATTCGAGCGCCATGCTGGCGATCGATCCGCGCCGCAGGAACGACAGCGTCTACCAGAAGACGCTTATGCTGAATGACTACTATCTCTCCGACGGCAAAGGCGGCAAGCCGCTCGGCAACGTCCAACTGCTCGGCAAGATCGACGGCAACATGTTGAAGGCCAACGTCAAACGCGTGCCGAAATTCGCGCTCGATTACATGGCCGGTCGCGCCGTCGACTGGTATCTGATGTGCGAGGATCTGCCCGATCCGGAAAGCCGCATCATGGTCGATGGCAAGGACATCGTCATGCAATGGCGGCGCTCCAACATGCAGTCGCTGGACGGGCTGACCAAGGTGATGCGTGAGAACTTCCGCGCCTGCGGTTATCCCATCGTGCTGTCGCGTCCCTTCGACAAGCGCACGCCCTCGCACCAGTGCGGCACGGTGAAAATGGGCGATGACCCGGCGACGTCGCCGCTCGACCCCTTCTGCCGCGCCTTCGACCACCCGAACCTGTTCGTCGTCGACGCCAGTTTTCTGCCGAACTCCGCAGCCGTGAATCCGGCGCTGTCGATCGCCGCCCAGGCGCTGCGCGTGGCCGAGCATATTCGCCGAACGGACCTCGCGGCATGACCCGCCCCGCAGCAATCGTCACCGGCGGTGCGCGCGGCATTGGGCTCGCCTGCGCCGAGGCGCTGGCCGGGGACGGCTTCGACATTTTGATCGCCGACCTTGCCGAACAAGCGCCGGACGAACTGGCCGCCAACATCACCGCACGGGGTGCGGAGTTCGCCTATGTCCGTTGTGATATCGCCAACCTCGAGGATCACACGGCCCTCGTCGACGCCGCCATACGTGCCTTCAGCCGCATCGACTGCCTCGTCAACAATGCCGGCATCGGCGCCGTGGTGCGCGGCGATCTGCTGGAGCTGAAGCCCGAGAATTTCGACCGTGCGCTGGACGTCAATCTGCGCGGCACAGTCTTCCTTAGCCAGGCCGTCGCCAAGGCGATGCTGGCGGCTCCCAGCAATCATCCGCGCTCGATCATCACCATCACCTCGGTCAGCGCCGATATGGCCTCGCCGGAACGCGCCGACTACTGCATCTCGAAAGCCGGCCTTTCGATGTGGGTGAAGAACCTGGCGCTACGGCTTGCGCCGGAAAACATCGGCGTGTTCGAACTGCGGCCCGGCATCATTCGCACCGACATGACCGCGAGCGTATCAGCCAAATACGACGCGCTTATCGACAGCGGCCTGGTGCCGGCAAAACGCTGGGGCGAAGCATCGGACATCGGCGCCGTGGTGGCGACGCTTGCCGTCGGCAAGCTCGGCTTTTCCACAGGCTCGATTATCAATGTCGACGGCGCGCTCTCCGTGCCTCGACTGTAGGTGGATAGAGTTATGACCGACTACATCATCGTAGGTGCCGGCCCGGCCGGCTGCGTTCTGGCCAACCGGCTGAGCGAGGATCCAGCGAATTCCGTGCTGCTGCTCGAGGCCGGCGGCAAGGACTGGCACCCCTACATCCACATGCCGGCGGGCTTTGCCAAGATGACCAAGGGCATCGCTTCCTGGGGCTGGTCGACTGTGCCGCAGAGGCACATGCAGGACCGCGTCTTCTGGTATACGCAGGCGAAGGTGGTCGGCGGCGGCTCGTCCATCAATGCCCAGATATACACGCGCGGCAACGCTCGCGACTACGACGCATGGGAGAAGGAAGAGGGCCTCGCGGGCTGGGGCTATCGCGACGTGCTGCCCTATTTCAAGCGCGCCGAGAACAACCAGCGCTTCGCCAACGATTTTCACGGCGACCAGGGGCCGCTCGGCGTGTCGAACCCGATTTCGCCGCTGCCGATTTGCGAGGCCTATTTCCGCGCCGGCCAAGAGATGGGCATCCCCTTCAACCCGGATTTCAACGGCGCTAGCCAGGACGGCGTCGGCTACTACCAGCTGACCCAGAAGGACGCCCGGCGCTCATCCGCTTCGGTCGCCTATTTGAAGCCCATCCGCGCCCGCAAGAACCTGACGGTCCGAACCGATGTGCTGGTCACCCGCATCGTCGTCGAGAAAGGCCGCGCCATCGGCGTCGAGATCGCCGACAAACCCGGCGGCGAGAAGACCATCATGCGCGCCGAGCGCGAAGTGATCGTCTCGTCCGGCGCCATCGGTTCGCCGAAGCTGTTGATGCAGTCGGGCATCGGCCCGGCTGATCACCTGAAATCGGTCGGCGTGACGCCGGTGCATGATCTGCCCGGTGTCGGCTCCAACATGCAGGACCATCTCGATTCGTTCGTCATCGCCGAATGCACCGGCGACCACACCTATGACAACTACGCCAAGCTGCACCGCACCGCGTGGGCCGGCTTGCAGTATCTGCTGCTGAAGAGAGGGCCGGTCGCCTCCAGCCTGTTCGAGACCGGCGGCTTCTGGTACGCCGATCCGACCGCCGCCTCGCCCGACATCCAGTTCCACCTCGGACTCGGCTCCGGCATCGAGGCCGGCGTCGAGAGGTTGAAGAACCCCGGCGTGACCTTGAACTCGGCCTTCCTGCGCCCGCGCTCGCGCGGCACGGTGCGGCTGAGCAGCGCCGACCCGGCCGACCACCCGCTGATCGATCCCAACTATTGGTCGGACCCTTATGATCGCGCCATGTCGATCAAGGGCCTCAGGCTTGCGCGCGAGATCATGCGGCAGAAGGCGCTTGCACCTTACGTGTTGCGCGAGGTGCTGCCCGGACCATCGCTCGCCAGCGATGACGAGCTGATCGACTATGCCTGCCGCACCGCCAAGACCGACCATCACCCCGTGGGTACCTGCCGCATGGGCCATGACGATATGGCGGTGGTCACACCGGACCTGCGCCTGCGCGGCATCGAGGGCCTGCGCGTCTGCGATGCCTCGGTGATGCCGCGCGTGCCTTCCTCCAACACCAATGCGCCGACCATCATGGTCGGCGAAAAAGGCGCCGACATCATCCTCGGCCGCGAGCCGCTTCCGCCGGCGGTGTTCTCCGGCAATCGGGCCGCATAGCCACTTAGGAGAACGAACCAATGATCAGACACTGCGTCTTCGTACGCTTCCGCAGCGATGTGCCCGCCACCGAGCGCACGGCAATCCACGCCGATCTCGAAGCACTGCGCTCCGTTGTCGACGGCATGGACGCGGTCCACTTCAGCGCCAATGTCAGCCCGGAGCCGTTCGCGCGCGGCTTCAGCCATGCCTTCACCATCGACTTCCGCGATGCCGCCGCCCGCGACGCCTATCTCGTGCATGAAGCGCATCAGCGCGCCGGCGCCCGGATGGTCGCAGCGCTCGAAGGCGGCACCGACGGGCTGATGGTGTTCGATCTCGACATTACGAAAAAGTGACCGCGCTTCTTTCGAAAGCCGGCTGACGCCTGTTCTCTTTTGCGCCCCAAGGAACATATCGTTCCCCGGGGCGCTTAGGAGGAACGTCGTGGCTCTCACCGCGCAACAGAAGAAAACCGTCCTTGCCTCCTTCCTCGGCTGGACGCTCGACGCTTTTGATTTCTTCCTTCTGACGTTCCTGCTCACCGATATCGCAACCGGATTCAACACTGACGTTCCGGCAGTCTCCAAAGCGTTGTTCCTGACGCTGGCGACACGCTTCATCGGCGCCTTCTTCTTCGGCAGGCTGGCCGACAAATATGGGGCGCAAGCCCATTCTGATGCTCAACATCGTCAGCTATTCGGTGATCGGCGCGCTGGCTGCCTTCTCGCCCAATCTCGGCATTTTCCTCGCGCTGCGCGCTCTGTTCGGCATCGCCATGGGCGGCGAATGGGGGCTGGGCAGTTCGCTCGCCATGGAGTCCATTCCGTCCAGTGCCCGCGGCATGGTCTCGGGCATCCTGCAATGCGGCTATCCTACCGGCTACCTTCTGGCGGCCGTGGTTTACGGCGTGCTCTACCAGCAGACGATCGGTGGTTACACGATCGGCTGGCGCGCCATGTTCCTGCTCTCCTTCCTGCCGGCACTGATCGTGCTCTTCATCCGCTCGCATGTGCCGGAATCGCCGGCCTTCGTCGAGGCGCAGAAATCCGTCAGACCTGGCCTTCTTGAAACGCTGCGGAAGCACTGGGGCGTCGCCGTCTATGCGGTCGTGCTGATGATGTTCTTCAATTTCTTCAGCCACGGCACGCAGGACCTCTACCCGACCTTCCTCAAGAAGCAGCATGGCTTCGACCCGCACACGGTGAGCTGGATCACCATCGTCGCCAATATCGGCGCCATCGTCGGCGGGTTGGCGTTCGGCGCACTGTCGGAGAAGATCGGCCGCGTCAACGCGATAACGCTCGCCTGCCTGATTGCCTTGCCCTCGATTCCGCTCTGGGCCTTCAGCTCGACACCGTTCATGCTGGCCATCGGCGCCTTCGTCATGCAGGTCGCGGTGCAGGGCGCCTGGGGCGTCATCCCGGTGCATCTTAACGAGCTGTCGCCCGGCGCCGTGCGGGCAACCTTGCCCGGCTTCATCTACCAGGCCGGCAATCTCGCGGCGTCCTATGGCGGTCCCTACCAGGCCGGCATCGCCGAGGCGTCTGGAGGCAGCTATGGCTACGCGCTGGCGCTGTTTGCCGGCGTGGTCGCCGTCTGCATCATCGTCGTCATCCGCTTCAGTCCGGAACGGCGCGGACAGGTGATGACGGTGCTCGGCTGAAGTATCAGGCTCTCAGCCCAGTCTGAGGGCCACGACACCGGCGACGATGCTGAGCGCGGCGGCGCCGCGCCAGCCTGTCATCTTCTCGCCGAGCGCGAAAACCGAGATCATCATGGCAAACAGGATCGACGTCTCGCGCAACGACGCCACCGAGGCGATCGGCGCCTTGGTCATCGCCCACATGACGATCCAGTAGGCCGCGCCGCTGAGCACGCCGGTGAACAGGCCTGCCTTCCAGTCACGCGCCAGCACGGGCAGCGCCTTGGGCCCGCGAAAGATGAGGCACAGCACCAGCGCCCACGTGGCATCGCAGATGAACAGCCATGCGGCATAGCTCGTTGCCGTTGCGGCCAGCCGCGCGCCGCTGCCGTCGGAGAGCGTGTAGCTGGATATGAAGATCGAAGTGCCGAGCGCAAAGCCGACCGCCCGCACATTGATCCGCTCCAGATGCGCGCCGCCGCGAAACGACATCACCAGCGTGCCGGCCGACAGCAGCAGGATGCCGAGGATGGCGAAAGGCGCCGGCATCTCCTGCACCACGATAACGCCGCCGAGGGCGGTCAAAAGCGGCGCCGTGCCGCGCGCCAGCGGATAGGTCTGGGCGAAATCGCCGGCCTTGTAGGCGCCGATAAGGAAAGTCCGGTAGCCCATGTGAAAGAGCACCGAGGCGATGATGAGAGGCCACACTTCGGCCTTCGGAAACTCGACGAAGGGCAGCACGAAAAGCGCGGCAAACCCCATGCCCAGTGTCATCAGCGTGATCGACAGGAAGCGATCGAGATGGACCTTGACCAGCGCGTTCCAGATCGCGTGCATGGCGGCGGCGGCAAGCACCGCGAAGAAGACGAAAAGCGTCATCGAGGGCTCACCGATCTCCCGAGCTCAAAGGCGTTTCGAGATCGATATCGATCCGGACCGGAAAATGGTCTGAAGCGATCTCGCCTATATCGGCACTGACCGAGCGCACACGGTCCACGAACATACCGCCGACGAAGCAATGGTCGAGCCGGCGTTTTGCCACTTTCCCGTCGATCGTTTTCACATGGGTGTGGTAATCGGCAGCCGGCTCGCTAGCGACGGCAGCGGCATCAACAAAGCCGTCGAGATAGGCCGCCCCGCGATGATAGGGCGTGCTGCCGACGATGCGGCTGTATTCGGCGCTGCCAGGCTCCATGTTGAAATCGCCCATCCAGATCGCCGCCGTCGGGTTCTCCGGCTCGGCCTCGCCACTGGTCCAGTTGCGCGAAGGCTCATCGTCCGCGCCGCTCCACGGGCCTCCCTCGAACGGCGCGCGGCGATGCTCGGCCAAGAGATAGTCGATCTGCTCCAGCCGCTCCTCCGCCGCGATATGGGCGAGGTGCAGCGACAGGACCCTTACCGGTCCGGCGGGTGTGCGGATCATGCATTCGAGCGCGGCGTTGCGCGTGTTGAGCGGCCGCAGCGTGCGGCGCATGGGCAGCGCGTGCAGCCGCGACCAGGCGATCGGCAGCTTCGACAGCAGCATGGTGCCGAACTGGCGGCGGCGGTTGACGACCCGGCCGTCGCGCTGCTCACTGGCGTCCATGTCGAAGGCCGGGCCATAGACCCAGTAATAGCTAGGCAGCAGCTTGGACAGGACCTCCGGCTGGTCGTCCTCATTGGTGCGCTGCCAATGCCGCTCGACCTCCTGCAGCGCGATGATATCGGCGCCGTCGACCAGCTTGGTGCAGCGCGAAAGATCGTAACGGCCATCGCCGCCGAACCCGTACTGGATGTTGTAGCTGACCAGCTTCATTGCTTATCCGGCTCAATTTCGCTTTGGCAGTAGCGGTTCGGCAGATTGGTTGCAATGGACCGGCACGACGGCGGAACTGGGCCAGCGTCTATGATGTGGTCAGCGGCTGGAACCGACCCGCCGGCGATGCCGCCAGTTCGGCCCAGTCGATCTCTTCCTCCAGCCGGTGGTAGGCTTCGTCGCCGATCGTGCCGTTGCTGCGCAACTCCTCGAGCGTGTCGCGCTGGCGGTTGATGGCATAGAGGCGCAGCCGGTCGTATTCGGTCGCGGCCTGAGCGTCATCAGGGTTTTCCGCAATCAGGCGCTGCGCCTCATACTGCTCGCGCACGACAGCCGCCGCCGCAGATGTCTTGCGGCTCAGCACGTCCAGTGCTGCCTGCATGATGGCGACGCGCGCCTGCGCCACCTCATTGTCGACGGTTCTATCGGGGTCGAAGTTGATCCAGCGCAGCAGCGGCTTCAGCGTCATGCCTTGCAGCACCAGCGTGCCCAGCACCACCGCGAAGGCGGCAAGCACGATCGGGTCGCGGCCGGGAAAATCGGCCGGCAGCGCAATGGCCACCACCAGCGTCACCAACCCACGCATGCCGCACCAGCCGACAATGACGGCGCCGCCGAATGTCGGCAATTCCCGCCTTGCCTCTTGGCTGCCGCAGCGGGCAAGCCNAATGGCCACCACCAGCGTCACCAACCCACGCATGCCGCACCAGCCGACAATGACGGCGCCGCCGAATGTCGGCAATTCCCGCCTTGCCTCTTGGCTGCCGCAGCGGGCAAGCCACCGGATGATCGCGACGTAACTCGCCACCCAGACAAGGCGCGCGACGACAACGACGACCAGCACCGTTGCGGCGAAAAGGAATGCTTCGCCTTGCCCGTCGCCGGCCAGCCTGCCAACGATCGTGCGTGCCTGCAGGCCCATCAGCACGAAAGCCAGCACGTTGAGCACGAACACGGCCGACTCCCAGACCGAATAGGTGCTGACGCGGCGTCTCGCCGACGACTGGCGCGGCGCCCTGCGCGCAATGGTCATGGCATAGACGACGATGGTGATGATGGCGGAAAGGCCCAGCCTGTCGGCGATGATCCACACGGCGAAGGTTCCGGCAAACTGCACCACCGTGCTGCTCGCCGCATCCTCGATGCGGCCGAGCGCCAGCAGCGAGACGCGGCCAAACAGATAGCCCGCGATCACACTGCCGATCGTTGCCAGCAGGATCACCGGAACGGCGTTGCTGAGCATGATCGTGCCAAGCGCCGCCGAAACCGCCAGCCGGTAGATCAGCAGCGCCGTGGCATCGTTGAGCAGGCTCTCGCCCTGCAGGATGGCGGTGATGCGGTGCGGTACCTTGAACTGGCTGAGCACGGCGGATGCGGCCACCGCATCCGGCGGCGCGACGATGGCGCCAAGCGCGATTGCCGCCGCGATCGGCAGGCCGGCCATCTTCCAGCCGACGAAGGCAACCACCACGGTGGTGAAGACGACGGCGCCTAGCGCCAGCAGCGCGAGCGACAGCCGGTAGCGCTTGAGGTCGCGCAGCGACGTGTCATAGGCGGCGTCGAGAAGCACTGGCGCGATGAACAGGGCAAGCGCCAGTTCCGGATCGATCTCGATTGTCGGCGCACCGGGTACGAAGGCGATCGCGACCCCGGCCAGAGCCAGCAGGGACGGATAGGGAATTTCCAGCCGCCGCGACAGCGCCGTCAGCGCGACGGCAGCCAGAAGCAGGATGAGGGTAAGTTCGAATAGCGCCATGGCCCATCGTAGCGGCGAAGCGGCATCATGGGCAGTGGCTGGATGGCAAGATGCTGTTGATTGTCCAGCAAACGCCCGACCTTGGCAGGATACGGCCGTTCATCGCGCTGGCCTGATTCGACCGTCTCGGTTCCCTTGGGATGCTGCTTTTACTAGTGCAGCACCAGCATGTCGCTCGATGAAAACGATATCTCCGCCTTCTCGCCAACAGCCGGCGGTGGTGTGGCCGGGCTGTTGAAGGTGTCGAGCGACACCGTGTTGCCGCCGATGCCGACGCGAACGCGAATGACCGAGCCGAGGAAGTGCACTTCGGAGATTTCGCCCGACAGGTTTGAATCGCGACCGGGCTGGCGTCCGAGCGAGATCGCCTCGGGACGCAGCGCCAGCGACAGCGTGTCGCCCGACTTCGAGCCGTTGAGCTTGCCCTTGAGCGAGACTTCCTGCGTGTTGACTTGCACCGTGCCGGCCGCGGCGTCAGTGACCTTGCCTTCGAGCACGTTCAGCGTGCCGACGAAGTTGGCGACGAACTTGGTCGCCGGCCGGTTGTAGATCTCGAACGGCGTGCCGACCTGCTCGGCCTTGCCGCCATACATCACCGCGATGCGGTCGGAGATCGACAGCGCCTCTTCCTGGTCATGGGTGACGAAGATGGTGGTGATGCCGAGCTTCTTCTGGATCGAGCGGATTTCCTCGCGCAACGACACACGTACCTTGGCGTCGAGCGCCGACAGCGGCTCGTCGAGCAAAAGCAGCTTCGGCTTCGGCGCGATGGCACGCGCCAGCGCGATGCGCTGCTGCTGGCCGCCGGAAAGCTGGTAGGGATAGCGGTCGGCCATCTGCGGCAGCTTGATGATGTCGAGCATCTCGGCCACGCGTCTGTCGATGTCCGCCTTGGGCATGCCGGCGACCTTCAGGCCAAAGCCGATGTTTTGCGCCACAGTCAGGTTGGGGAACAGCGCATAGGCTTGGAACACCATGCCGACATTGCGCTGGTTGGGCTTTAGCCTCGTGATGTCCTTGCCTGCGACGACGATCTTGCCCGCCGACGGCTCTTCGAAACCGGCGACCATGCGCAGCACGGTGGTCTTGCCGCAACCCGATGGCCCAAGGAAGGATACGAACTCGCCCGGCTCGACATCAAGATTGAAATCTTCGACCACGGTGGTGGCGCCGAAGGATTTTCGCACATGCTGGATGGAGAGGAATGGTTCGGCCATGGCTTTTTCTTTCGATCAGTACTTTGTCGATCAGTTCGGGCGGTTCGCCGATCTCGGCGCGAAACGGGACAGGATCTGGATCAGCGACATACAGCCCCAGGTGATGGCGAAGGCGATGATGGCAAGCGCCGCCGGCTCATAGGCGCGGTTGGCGCCAACGTTTTGCAGATAGGGGCCGAAGGCGGGCCGGTTGAGCAAGCTGGCCATGGTGAATTCGCCAATGACGATGGCGAAGGTAAGGAAGGCGCCCGACAGCACGGCGATCAGCACATTGGGCAGGATCACACGACCAATGATCGTGCCCCAACCGGCGCCAAGGATCTGCGCCGCTTCGGTCAGCGTCCTGACGTCGATGGTGCGCAGTCCGGTATCGACCGCGCGATACATGTAGGGCAGCGCCAGCATTGCATAGCCGATGACCAGCAAGGCATTTGTGCCCATGTCGGTCGCCAGGAACGGCAGCGGCGAATTCGAACCGTACATCCTGATATAGCCGAAGACGATGACGATGGCGGGAATGACCAGCGGCAGCAGCGTGATGAACTCTACGATCGGGCGCAGTTGCGGCAGGCGCAGTCGAATCCAGTAGGCGGCGGGCACCACGATCAACACGCCCAGAATGATGGTGAAGATGGCGGCAAGCACTGAGTAGCCAAAGGTCGCCTGAAAACGAGGGTCGCCAAGCACGATCTGATAGGCGTCGAAGGAATAAGCGCCGCGCCGCATGCGCAAGGAAAATTCCACCGTCGCGATCAGCGGAATGAAGAAATAGGCCGCGCCCAGCCCGAAGACGACCCAGGCCCAGAATTTTCCGGACTTCATTTCAGCCACCTCTCCGAGCGCGTCCGGAACCAGATGTAGAAGACATTGGCCAGCCCGGTGATGACGATCATGCCGAAGGCGATCGCATAGCCGAGATGGGCATTGTGCAGCACGTCACCGCGTATCTGCGCATAGAGCAGGATCGGCACGATGTTGAGTGAAGAGCCGGTCAGCGCATAGGCGGTGGCGATGGCGCCGAAGGCATTGGCGAAGAGCAGGATGACCGTGCCGAGGAAACTCGGCCAGATCACCGGGATGACCACCATGCGCCAGTATTGCGTCTGGGTGGCGCCAAGCGTCGCCGCAGCCTCGCCCCACTCCTTCTTCAAGCCGTCGATCGCCGGCGTGATGATGACCACCATTAGGGGAATCTGGAAATAGACATAGGTCAGCGTCAGGCCCCAGAACGACAGGATGTTGAAGCCGTGCGCGTAGATATTAAGACCGAAAAAAGTGTTCAGCATCACCGTGGCAAGGCCCAGCCGGCCGAGCGTGGCGATGAAGGCGAAGGCCAGCGGTACGCCGGCGAAATTGGAAGCCACGCCGGAGAATGTCAACGTCGCCGAACGTATCCACTCCGGCAGGCCGCCGCGCACGATGGCGATGGCGATGCCGAGACCTGCGAAGGCGCCGATCAGCGACGAGGAAAGGCTGACCTTGAGCGAGATCCAGTAGGCGGCGACAATCGATGGCTGCGCCAGTGCTGCTATGTTTTCGAACGTGAATTCGCCGGCATCGTTCTGGAATGCACCCAGCATCAGATAGAGCGTGGGTAGGATCAGGAACATGATGGCGAAGATGAAGAATGGCGCAACGCCGAGCCATTGCGTCGGCAGTCGCATTGCACGCGCCTCGCTGGGGGGCGCGGTCTTCCCGGCAACTGCGTGATCGGAAAGCGAGATATCTGTCATGCGCCGGCTACCGTCTCCGAGGAACACCGGGCGGCCGCGAGGCCGCCCGGTTGGTTTCAAGCCTTACTTGACGTTGGCGCCGACGACGGCATCCCAGTTCTTGGTGACGGCTTCCTTTGCCTTGCCCTGCTCGTCCAGCGTCGGGAACACTGCGGCAGCGTAAGCCTCGGCCGGCGGCAGCTTGGCCATCACGTCCGCCGGGAGCTTGCCGTTCTTGGCAAGATCGTTGAAGCGGATCGGGTGGCAATAGCCCTTCAGCCAGCCGATCTGGCCTTCGTCGGAGTAGAGATACTCCAGCCAGAGCTTGGCAGCGTTCGGATGCGGTGCGAAAGCACTGATCGCCTGCACATAGACGCCGGCAACGACACCGGTCTTGGGCACGACGACGTCGACGGGCGGATTGCCCTTCAGCGTGTCGCGACCGGCAAGTGCATTGTAATCCCAGGTCACCAGGATCGGCGTCTGGCCTTGTGCCAGGGTCGCCGGTTTGCCGATGACCGGCACGAAATTGCCGGCGGCGTTAAGCTTCTTGAAGAAGTCGAGACCAGCAGTGCCAGCAGCTTCGCCGGCAGCCGCACCACCGGAAATGCCGGCCGCGTAGACGGCCTGGATGGCCTGGTTCGAGGCGCGCGGGTCGCCGGCAAGCGCCACGGTGTTGGCGAATTCCGGCTTCAGCAGGTCAGCCCAGTCAGCAGGCGCTTCCTTGACGAGGTCCTTGTTCACCAGGAAGGATAGCACGCCATAGTAGTCGCCGGTCCAGTAACCATCGGCATCCTTGGCGCTGTCGGGGATCGAGTCCCAGGTCGACACTTTGTAGGGCTGGATCAGGCCGTCAGCCTTGGCGGTCGGGCCGAAGGACAGGCCAACGTCGATGACGTCGGGCGCCTGCGGGCCCTTGTTGTCCTTGTTGGCCTTGATCGCCTCGACCTCGTCGCCGGAGCCGGCATCGGGGTTGAGTTCGTTGATGGTGATCTCAGGATACTTTGCCTTGAAGCCGTCGATGACGGCGCCGTAGCCGCACCAGTCATGCGGCAGCGCGATGGTCGTGAGCTGGCCTTCCTTCTTCGCAGCGGCAACCAGTTCATCCATGGACTGGGCCGACGAGATAGCAGAGGTCGCCATGAGGGCGACGGCCGAAAGGGAAAGCACTTTCCCTGTGAACTTGAACATGTGTTCTCTCCGTTGAACTGGCGTCCTGGACGCCTGCGATGCGGTATCGGTTTCATATGACAGCCAGATGAAAGCTTTTTGAAACTGGCCCCCGGCGGTACGAAAAGTTAACTCTTTTTAACCGGCTGTAGCAATTAGCCTCGACTTAATTTCCCGGCTAATGGTTTATTGCCTTGCTTTTTGCCCCCTTGCCCTTCCTTTCCCTTCGTTTTTAGATCACGCCCGGCGCAGAAACCGCCTCAGACAGTGCCGGCGATAGTGTTCTCGAGCAGCGTCAGCGCCGCCTTTTTGGTCAGCCTGACCGGGTTGCCGCCGGCGGTCGGATCGACCACCGCCATGTCGGCGATCAGCCCTTTGCGCTTCTTGTCCATGTCGAGCCCCTTGATCAGATCGGGCAGCGCATGCGGCACCTTCAATTCCTTGCGCAGCTTGATGATCGCTTTGGCAAAGCCGTCGAAGCCACCCTTGATGCCGCAATAGGCAGCGAGCCGGGCAATCCGCTCCTCGATGGAGTCGCGATTGAAGGCCAAGACATAGGGCATGAACACCGCATTCGTCATGCCGTGATGGGTGTCGTAGAGCGCGCCGATCGGATGCGACAGCGAGTGGATGGCGCCAAGACCCTTCTGGAAGGCGGCAGCACCCATGGCGGCCGCACTCATCATGTGGGCGCGCGCGACAAGGTCCTTGCCGTTGGCGTAGGCCTTGGGCAGGTTCTCGAACACCAGGCGCACACCTTCCACCGCAATGCCGTCGGCCATCGGGTGATAGCCCGGCGCGCAATAGGCTTCGAGGCAGTGCGCCAGCGCATCCATACCGGTGCCGGCGGTGATGAAGCCGGGCATGCCGACCGACAGTTCCGGATCGGCAATGACGATTGCCGGCAAAAGCTTCGGATGGAAGATCACCTTCTTAGTGTGCGTCGCCTCATTGGTGATGACGCCGGCACGCCCGACTTCCGAGCCTGTGCCGGCAGTGGTCGGCACGGCTATGATCGGCGCGATGGCATCCGAATTGGCGCGCGTCCACCAGTCGCCGACATCCTCAAAGTCCCAGATCGGCCGCGTCTGGCCAGCCTGGAACGCGATCAGCTTGCCGAGATCGAGCGCTGAACCGCCGCCGAAGGCGATGACGCCGTCATGCTTGCCCTTCTTGAACACGGCGATCCCGGCGGTGAGGTTGGAATCGACCGGGTTCGGCTTCACCTCGGAGAACACGCCATAGGATACCTTGGCGTCGTCGAGGATTTTCAGCGTCGAAGCGACGACCGGCAGTTTCGCCAACCCCGGATCGGTGACGAAAAGCGGCCGCTTAATGCCGGTGGCCGCGAGCACCTCAGGCAGTTCCTTGATGCGCCCGGCACCGAAGCGGACGGTGGTCGGGTAGTTCCATTTGGAGATCAGCTTGGACATGTCTTGTCTTTCAAAAAATCAGATGGCTTCGCGCAGATGGAAGGATTTCGGCCGGGTCAGATTGTCGTAGCCGAGCGCCGAAAGGGCGACGCCTTTGCCGGTGTCCTTGACGCCGGTCCAGACCAGCGCCGGATCGAGGTAGTCGCAGCGGTTCATGAACACGGTGCCGGTCTCGACGCGGTCGCCGATCGCCACCGCATGCTCGATATCGCCGGTCCAGATCGAAGCGGTCAGCCCGTAGGGGCTGTCGTTCATCAGCGCGATCGCCTCCTCGTCGTTACGCACCTTCATGATGCCGACGATCGGGCCAAAACTTTCCTCGCGCATGACGCTCATCTGGTGGTCGACGCCGGTCAGCACTTCCGGCGCCAGATAGGGCGAGCCGGCCTTGTCGTTAGCCACCTTCATACTGATGTGTGCGATTGCACCCTTGCGCAGCGCCTCGGCCTTCTGCTCGCGGATCAGGTCGGCAAAGCGCGCCTGCGCCATCGGCCCCATTGTCGTCGCCTGTTCCAGCGGATTGCCGACGACATAATTCTTCGTCTCGGCGATGAAACCTTCGACGAACTGGTCGTAGACCTTCTCATGCACATAGACGCGCTCGATGCCGCAGCAGCACTGGCCGGAATTGTAGAAGGCGCCGTCGACCAGATTGGCCACCGCATGGTCGAGCTTGGCGTCGGGCAGCACATAGGCCGGATCCTTGCCGCCGAGTTCGAGCCCGAGCGTCATGAAGGTGCCGACCGCCGCCTTCTCGATGGCGCGGCCGCCGCCGACCGAACCGGTGAAATTGACATGGTCGATCTTGCCCGAGCCGAGCAGCTTTTCGGTCTGGGAATGGTTCAGCACGACATTCTGGAACACGCCCTTGGGCAGCCCAATTTTGTCGAACGCCTGCTGGAACCGTTCGCCGACCAGCAGCGTCTGCGCCGCATGTTTGAGGATAACGGTATTGCCGGCCATCAGTGCCGGCACGATGGTGTTGACGGCGGTCAGATAGGGATAGTTCCACGGCGCGATCACCATGACGACGCCGAGCGGATCCTTCTTCACATAGCGTCGGAAGCCGTCCTTCGGGTTGGATGCCGGCACGGATTTCAGCGCGGCTTCAGCGATCTCGACCATGTAATTGGTGCGTTCCCTGACGCCGCCGAACTCGCCGCCATAGCGCACCGGTCGCCCCATTTGCCAGGCGATCTCCGGCACGATCTCGTCGGTCATCGCGACCAGCGCTTCGAGCATCGCCAGCATAAATTTGCCGCGCTCGACGATCGGTGTCAGCGCCCACTTCTCCTGCGCCGCCTTGGCGCGCTCGACCGCGGCATTGATCGCCTGGTCGGTCGCGATCGGCCGCTCGGCGTAAATCGAACCATCGATGGGCGATTTGAGTTTTACGGTTTCCAAAGGATACTCCAAGTTAGCAGGCTAGGGTGCGCAGATGGCCATTGCGGCCATAGCGAAGGATGGGCTCGTCACGCGTCACCAGAACCATGTCCAACGCTCTCGCACTTGCCATCAGTATCCGATCGATGGGATCACCATGAGGCGGACCGGGCAGGTTGGATGACGCAATCAGAATGGCTGGTGAGATAGCGCTGAGCTTTGCCGACATTCGCTCGATGAATCGCTCCACGAAGTCGAGTGGTGCCAATGGCAGATTGAGCCGACCCTTGGCTACGCCGATTCCGATCTCCCATGCCGACATCGGTGAAAGATACAGACGGCCGTCATAGGCCGCTTCCGAAATCTCCCGGCTTGCGTGCGGATCGATCAGACTATCGTTGGCGACAAAGATCACCGCACATGTATCCAGAAGCAGGTTTGGCCCTTCGCTCATTTACGCACCGCAAGTTTGCCGTCACGCGCGTCAGCCTCACCGCCCAGATAGCCCCGGTCCCATGGCTCGTCATCGAAAGGTTTGGTGATATCAAATCCGGCTTCGATCGTTATTAGGCCCTTCATGAAACCAAAACCGGGGTGGCGATCCGCGCGCGCCTCCTTTGGCGCGGCAGGCACGCTACCACTGGGCGGCGCCGAAATGGGCTCTTTGCGAACGCGGCGAAATACCAGTTTCCCACTCCCTATATTGACGGATTCGGTCTCGAACCCAGCCTCAAGCCACTCCCTTGTCATGGGATTGTTGCTCGGATTGTTGCTCCACCATGCAGGGTATTGCTTCGATGCGGGCAGCGGCAGATTGAGCACTCTCTCGATTTCGGCGAACGACATCGGAACGCGATCGACATTCTGGGCAATGAGAAAGTCCTTGAGCGGCGCATATTTGGACATTGCAAACTCCTCAATGTAGCGCACTGCAGTTTACAGGTACCATATGGTACTAACTTCACCACATTGTCAACATTAAAGCTGTATAAAGTTTTAGTACCGCTCGAACCCTCTGTGCAGTTCCCAATCCGTAATGCGGCGGTCGTATTCGAACTGCTCCCACTTTGCGGTGTGGACATAATGTTCGAGCACATCGTCGCCGAGCGCCTGCTTCAGCATCTTCGACTTGGCCAGCGTCTCGGTGGCGTCACGCAGCGTTTTCGGGATCTCCGGCAGGCGCGAGGCCTGGTAGGCATCGCCGACGAACGGCTTCTGCAGTTCGAGCTTCTCGTCGATGCCGGCAAGGCCGGCGGCGATCAGCGCCGCGAAAGCGAGATAGGGGTTTAGGTCGGCGCCGCCGATGCGGCATTCCATGCGGATGCCCTTGGTGCCCTCACCGCACAGGCGGAAGCCGGCGGTGCGGTTGTCCTCGCTCCACATGATCTTGGTCGGTGCGAAGGTGCCGGCCTGGAAGCGCTTGTAGGAGTTGATGTAGGGCGCCAGGAACCAGGTAAACTCCCTGGCGTATTTGAGCTGCCCAGCCGCCCATTGCTGGCCAAGCGTGGACAAAGTCCAGTCCGCCTTCTTGTCGAAGAACAATGGCGTCTTGCCATCGGCGCTCCACAGCGAATTGTGGATGTGGCTGGAGTTGCCCGCGAGCCCGTAATTGTATTTCGACATGAAGGAAATCGACTTGCCTTCGGACTCGGCAATCTCCTTGGCGCCGTTCTTCAGGATGACGTGGCGGTCCGCCATGTCGAGCGCCTCGGCATAGCGCACATTGATCTCTTCCTGGCCCGGGCCCCATTCGCCCTTGGAGTTTTCGATCGGGATGCCCGCCGCTTCCATCTCGTTGCGAAGCCGGCGCATGACGCCTTCTTCCTTGGTGGTGATGCCGATCTGGTAGTCGCCGATATAAGGCGACGCGGTGTCGAGCCCCTGCCAGTGCTTCTTGCGGGCGGAATCGTAGGTCTCGTTGAACAGGTAGAATTCGAGCTCGGAGGCGAAGTAGCCGATATAGCCGCGTTCGGTGAGCCGCTTGACCTGCTTTTTCAGCATCGCGCGCGGCGAATGCGGAAGGTCGTCATGGGTGTGGTGGTCGAGCACGTCGCAGATCACCAGCGCGGTCTTTTCCAGCCACGGAATCCGCCGCAGCGTCGCAAGGTCCGGCTTCATGACGAAGTCGCCATAGCCCTTCGACCAGCTTGCCGCCTTGTAGCCCGGCACCGGCTCCATATCGATGTCGGCGGCGAGCAGATAGTTGCAGCCATGCGTCTCGTCATGAGCAGAATCCACAAAGTACTGCGCCAGGAAACGCTTTCCCGCGAGCCGCCCCTGCATGTCGACGATGCAGGCCAGCACCGTGTCGATCTCGCCACTGGAGACCGCTTTCTTCAACTGATCGAACGAGAAATTTCCGGCCATTTCCTTTGGCACTCCAGTGCTTGGTCGTTGAGGACGAAACCATAGCCGGCTGCACGCCGGCCATGGCCATGATGGTGACGTCAGTGGCCGGTTTCGCCGACCGCCTGTTCGGCGGCCTTGATCGCTGCCTGACGTGCCGCGATGATGTCCCCCAGCGGCGGGCCCTGGAAGCGATTGCGCTCGAAGGCGAACCAGACAATCGCCGTCAGGATGAAGAAGCCGACGGTGATGTACAGCGCCCAGTCGTTCGGCGGCTGGATGCCGATGATGAAGATCAGGATCATCGACACGATCGAGAGAACACCGAACAGCATGAAGATGCCACGGCCCAGGTTCCACGGTCCCATCTTGTCCCACTTCGGCGTTCCCCAGGCCACCATGCCGAGCACGATCGGCACGGTGAAGGACAGGAACAGGAAGATGACGGTGCAGGACACGACGATGGTGTAGGCCGAGGTGCCGGCGACCGAAACCAGCGTCGAACCCCAGACGAACAGCACCGACAGGACCGACGCCGTCCAGATCGCCGCCACCGGCGTGCGATAGGTCGGGCTGACCTTGGCCAGTGCAGACGAGCCCGGCAGGCCGCCGTCACGCGAGAAGGCAAAGATCATGCGCGAAGCCGAGGTGACGGTTGCGAGGCCGCACAACAGCTGGGCGATGAACACGACGAGGTAGACGAACTCCTTGAGGCCGGGACTGACGCGCTGGTCGAAGGCCCAGAAGAACACGTTCCAACCCTGCTTGGCGGCGTCGTCCATGTTGGGGATCATCAGTACGAAGGCGGCCAGGAACAAATAGCCGAAGACCGCCGACCAGATAACCGACATCACCATCGCACGCGGCACCGATGAGGCCGCCTTGATGGTTTCCTCGGAAGTGTGTGCCGAAGCATCGTAGCCGGTGATGGTGTAGATCGGCAGCAGAAGGCCGAGAGCGAACACCCAGGCGTTCGAGACGGACGGCCAGACGCTGGCGCCGGCCTCACCCGAGTAGTTGTGGAAGGTGAAGAGCCGGCTGAAATCCCAGGTCTCGGCGGAGAACAGGCAGACGACAGCAATCAGGATCGAGCCGAAGAAGATCAGGTAACCCGAAAAGTCGGTCAACTTCGCAGTCAGCTTGATGCCGAGATGGTTGATCAGCGCTTGGGCGCCGGTGATGATGACCAGGAAGATCATCTGATTGGTCAGCGTACCCTCGATGCCGAGCGTCGGCCCGAAGGCGCCGATGAAGAACGTCCAGGTGCCGACATTGATGGCGCCGAGCACGGTGATCAGGCCGAGCAGGTTGAGCCAGGCCGTCACCCAGCCAGTGCCGCGATTGCCGAGGATCGAACCCCAGTGATAGAGGCCGCCGGCCGTCGGATAGGCCGAGCTGATCTGCGACATGGCGACCGCGAAGGTCAGCGAGACGAAGCAGCCGACCAGCCAGCCGATGCCGATGCCGATGCCACCGGCGCCCGACGTTGCCTGCGCCAGCGAATTGATGCCGCCCGACAGGATGCAGATGATGGAGAAGGAAACGGCGAAGTTGGAGAAGCGGCTTAGCCGCCGCTCAAGTTCCTGGGCGTAGCCCATGGAATGGAGGTGCTTTACGTCTTCCGCCTTGTCTGTGTCTGAATAACCCGGTGCTGCCATTGTAGTCCCCTTTGCGTTCTTAGCTGGCCGGCCCTGCCCCGGTCGGCTTGCACCGGCCGGAGCATCTAGTCTTTGCTGTTAGCCTGCCGTCTGGCCGACGGCTGCTTCCGCGGCCGCGATCTCGGAAGCGCGGCGAGCAATGTCGGCGCCGATCGGCGGGCCCTTGAAGCGGCGCGATTCGATGCCGAACCACAGCACCACGAGCAGAACGATCAGGCCGATGGCATAGTTGATCAGGATGTCGAAGGGCGGCTGGATGCCGGCATACATCAGCACCAGAACGCCAAGCACCGTGATGACGGCGAACGGCTTGGACCAGATGCCGAGGCGGAACGGGCCGAATTCGGTCCAGCTCTTGCCCTCGGCAAGCAGGCCGGCGGCCACGGGCATGGCGTAGGACACGTAGAGGAACAATGCACAGCCGGCCGCCAGTGCGGCAAAAGCCGGCGAGTACAATGTCGCTGCGACCGCGAGCACCGCTCCGAGCCAGATCGCCGCCACCGGCGTGCGCCATGTCGGGCTGACGGTTTTCCACACCGACGAACCGGGCAGGCCGCCGTCACGCGCGAAGGCAAAGATCATGCGCGAGGTCGACGTCAGTCCGGCAAGAGCGCAGATGAAGTTCGCCAGCACGATCGCGATGGCAATGATGCTCTTCAGCAGGAATGGTGCCGGCAGGTTGTTGAAGAGATTGAACCAGGCATTGGCGCCATCCTTGGCCGTCGCTGCCAGATCGGGGCTGGCCAGTACGAACGAAACGGCCATGACGAAGCCGAACACCAGCGACCACAGGACCGAATGGATCATGCCGCGCGGCACCGCCACGCGGGCATTGTGGGTCTCTTCGGACGTGTGGGCCGAAGCGTCGAAGCCAGTGATGGTGTAGAGTGGGTAGAGCAGGCCGATCAGGAAGGCGACGAGTGCCGTCCGTGCGGTCGGAACGTAGCCTGCGCCTGGATCACCGGTGTTGTTGACGAAGGTGGTGAGCCGCGAGAAATCCCAGCTTGCGCCCCAGATCAGGAACATCGCGGTCAACACGACGGCGACGACCAGAATGAGGTAGCCCGAGAAATCCGTCAGCATGGTGGTGAGCCTGATACCGAAATGGTTGATCAGCGCCTGCGCGACCGTGATGATCACAACGCCGATCACCTGCTCCTGATAGCCCCACGCGGATACGTCGTGACCGAACACGCCGGACCAGACAAGGTCCTTGAACAGCGCATAAACGCCGACATTGACCGAGGCGACGACGAAGACCAGGCCGAGCAGGTTGATCCAGGCCGTGGCCCAGCCCCAGCCGCGCCCGCCGAGAATTGACGACCAGTGGTAGAGACCGCCGGCCGTTGGGTAGGCCGAGCCGATCTGGCCAAGGGACGCGGCAACGACAAGTGCAAAGACGCCGCCGATGACCCAGCCGACAGTCGCCTCGAAGCCGCTGCCGGTCGCCATGGCCAGCGGGAAGGACGTGATGCCGCCCGCCAGAATGCAAATGATCGAAAAGGAAATAGCGAAGTTCGAGAAGCCGCTCATGCGGCGAGCCAACTCCTGGGCATAGCCCATGCTATGGAGGGTTTTTACATCCTCCGATCTTTCAGCGTCTGATTTGTCCGGTCCTGCCATTTTCGTCCCCTGTTTTTCTAGCTGGCCGATTGAACTGACTTTCCCACTGCGTGTCGCCGGGAACCCTTGGCCTCCTCGGGTTCCAGGTCAGAAAAAATGCCTGTGAGCAGATCCGCCCATTTCCGCTGCCCGGTCTCGCCGGAGATCTCGTCGTTGCGGATTTCGATCATTGCGCAGGCAAGGCCGCGCGAGCGTGCATGGCGCTCCAAAGTGAAATAGACGCGGTCGGCCGGCGAATAGGGCTCGTTGATGCCGACAGTGACGCCGGAGAGCCGCTGCAGCGCCGCTATGAGCGGCGACGCCAGCCGGCGGTCGTCATCGTGGATGATGCCGATATGCCAGGGCCGGTTCTTGCCCTTGTAGACCGGGGTGAAGGAATGCACCGACACCAGCCGGGTCTCCTGCCCACGCGCCTGCCGGTCGTCGATGATCGATGCGATCGTGTCGTGGAACGGCCGCCACGACAAAGCGATGCGCTCGGCGCGCTCACTGTCCGACAGGCCGGCATTGCCCGGAATGGCCGTCGTCTCGCTGACCGGCGGCACCAGGTCCGGTGCGTCGAGCGGACGGTTGCAGTCGATTATCAGGCGCGAGATGCGGGTTTCGATGAGCGTCGCATCGAGGGCGGTCGCGATGCGGCGCGCCACCGGCAGCGCGCCGGGGTCCCAGGCGATGTGGCGGGAGAGGTCCTCGGCCGGCAGGCCAAGCGTGCCGAATTCGGACGGCAGGAAGTTGGAAGCGTGGTCGCAGGTCAGCACGAAAGGGCTGGACCCGCCGGGGTTCGTCACCCCTACGGTATCAGACGATGCAAGGCTGGCGGGCCGTGCTCTCTCCATAGTCTGCCGTCCCCTGGGGAGCGCTGTATCTTATGTTACGTATTTTGCCTCATTGCGTCCCTGTGGATGATTTCATACAGTTTGTCCGGCTTTGTCAAATGCGATTTCGGGGAAGCGGTCTGGACGGGCTCAGGGGTGGGGAAAACGATGATTTCCAGCATTGCCGAACTGATTTCGGACCGCATCGGCACGATGCCGGCCGGCGAGCGCCGCGCCGCGCAGACACTGATTGCGAACTATCCGCTGATCGGGCTGAAGACGGTCGCCGAGTTCTCGACCGCCGCCGGCGTATCGTCGCCGACCATCCTGCGCTTTGTCTCCAGGCTGGGGTTCCAGAACTATCCCGAATTCCAGTCGGCGCTGCAGGACGAACTGGCGGCGCAATTGCAATCGCCGGCATCGCGCACGCTCAACCCGGCCTCCCCAAGCGGTGCAGTATCGCCAATGCTGGAGGCGACGCTGGACAATATGCGCGAGACCTTCAGGCATCTCTCCGACAGACAGCTTGCCGACATCGCCGAAAGGCTCGCCGAACGGCGCGGCAAGACATTCCTGATCGGCGGCCGCTTCACCGATCCGTTGGCACGCTACATGGCCGCCCATCTCGCCATCATCCAGCCCGATGTCTATCACCTTGCCGGCCAGGAGAGCATCTGGCGCGACCGGCTGATCGACATGGGCAAGCGCGACGTGCTGGTGATCTTCGACATCAGGCGCTATCAGGACAGTCTGGTCCGCTTTGCCCAGACCGCGCATCAGCGCGGCGTTCAGATCGTGCTGTTCACCGACCAGTGGCTATCGCCGATCGCCCGCTTCGCCCGCCATGTCATTGCCGGACGCACCGCCGTGCCTTCGGCGTGGGACTCTTCGGCCGCTCTGTTCGTTGTCGCCGAGACGCTGATCGGCGCCGTCACCAGGCAGCTCGAGGCCGACAGCGCCAGGCGCATCCGCGACCTCGAAAGCCTGCGCTGACACGCTCAATCCCCGCCGCAGGTGCGCAAAATTACGCAGATTTAATGTGCATGGAAGCGGCAGAATTGCCATAAAGCCATGATATTGTGGCGGCTTCGCACATACTGGGTGCGTCGCTGCGCGTTTTTTTGCTTGGCGAAACCGGTAGACGTTTTGCCAACCGGAGTGTCGATGGTCGCCTGGAAACAGATCGTTTTTGCGCTTGTGATCCTGGTCGCGGCTGTCCTCGCCTGGGCGCGATTCTTCCCGGGCGCGCCGGAGGTTCTAGCACGCTGGGGCATCGACTGGACCTATCCTTCGGCGCCCGCCACAACCGGTGCGGTCGACACGACAAAACAGGCAGGCGGCCGCAACGCTGCCGGCCGCCCGGCAAATGTCGTCGCCTTGCCGGCGACCACCGCCACCATCAACGATCGCCTGCAGGCGATCGGCACCGGCCGCGCCAACGCCTCGGTGACGGTCAACCCATACAGCTCTGGGCGCCTCGTTGAATTTCTCGTCCAATCCGGCACCCGCGTCGACAAGGGGCAGATCATCGCTGTTCTCGATTCCGAGACCGAGGTGATCTCGCAAGATCGTGCCAAGCTTGCCTTGCAGGATGCCCAGGACAAGCTCGAGCGGGTGAAATCATTGAGGGCCTCCAACGCCGCGACCCCGGTCGCCGTCGCCGATGCCCAAGTGGTGCTGGCCGGCGCCAAACTGGCGCTGCAGGATGCCGAACTCGCCTTGCANCGCCTTGCAGCGTCGTTCGATGGTCGCCCCTATCGCCGGCACGGTCGGCATCCTGCCGATATCGGCCGGCAATTACGTCACCAGCCAGTCGGCGATCGCCACGCTTGACGACCGCTCCTCCATCCTGGTCGATTTCCTGGTGCCCGAGCGCTTCGCCGCCGCCGTCAAGGTCGGCGCGCAACTGTCGGCGACGCCGATCGCCAATCCGAGCAAGGCCTATACCGGCACTGTGTCGGCCATCGACAACCACATCGACGAAAAGAGCCGCACCCTGCTGGTCAAGGCTGCAATCGCCAATCCGGCGGATTCGCTGCGCGCCGGCATGTCGTTCGGCATCACCATGCGCTTCCCCGGCGACACCTATCCGGCCGTCAGCCCGCTGGCAATCCTGTGGGGTTCCGACGGCGCCTATGTCTGGCAGATCGAGGACGGCAAGGCCAGGCGCGTTCCCGTGCGCATCATCCAGCGCAACACCGAGACGGTGCTGATCGACGCCGAGATCGAGGATGGCGACATGGTTGTGACCGAGGGCACCCAGAGCGTCAGCGAAGGCGGCGCGGTCCGCATCGCCGGCCAGGATCAGCGGGCCGCGGACGCGGCCGAAGGCTCATGACCGCGCCTGTCAGCACCGCCAACGAAACCGGCTTTACCGCTCTCTTCATCCGCAGGCCGGTCATGGCCTTCGTGCTGAACACGCTGATCGCAGTGGCCGGCCTTGCCGCTTTCTACGGCGTCGAAATCCGCGAACTCCCCGATGTCGACCGCGCCGTGGTCACCGTGTCGACGGCTTTCGAGGGTGCCGCCGCCGAAACCGTCGACCGTGAACTGACCGACACCATCGAGGGTGCGGTCGCGCGCGTATCCGGCGTCAAGTCGATCTCGTCGACCTCGTCCTTCGGCCAGAGCCGCGTCACCATCGAGTTCAACGACGGCGTCGATTTGAACGTCGCCGCTTCCGACGTGCGCGACGCGGTCGGCCGTGTCGCCAACATGATACCGGACACCGCCGATCCGCCGCGCATCGTCAAGGCCGATGCCAATTCCGATGCCGTGATGCGACTGGCCGTCACCTCCGACACCATGTCGGTGCAGGACATGACGGTGATTGTCCAGGACCAGATCGAGGACGAACTGGCTGCCGTGCCCGGCGTCGCCGACGTTCAGGTCTATGGCGACCGCGACAAGATCTTCCGCATCGATGTCGACCAGAACAAGCTCGCCAGCCTCGGCTTCACTGTCGCCGATCTGAGGGCAGCGCTTGCCTCGGTCGCTTTCGATTCACCAGCCGGTTCGATCACCACCACCAACCAGGATCTCATCGTCCGCACCACGGCCGATGTGACGACGCCGGAAGAATTCGAAAACATCATCATCGGCGGCACGACGCGCATCCGCGACGTCGCCACCGTCACGCTCGGTCCCGACATCGGCCAGACCTCGTTGCGCTCCGACGGCAAGACCGGCATTGGCCTTGGCATCATCCGCCAGGCGGAATCGAACACGCTGGATATTTCCACCGGAGTGAAGGCAGCCGTCGCCAAGCTGCAGGAAAACCTGCCCAAGGGCATGTCGATCAAGATCACCAGCGACGACGCAGTCTTCGTCAACGGCGCCGTGCACGAGGTCGAGATCGCGCTCGGCCTGTCGATCTCCATGGTGCTGATCGTCATCTACATCTTCCTGCTCGACTGGCGCGCGACGCTGATCCCTGGTCTGTCAATGCCGGTCGCCATGATTGGCACCATCGCCGCCATCTATCTCGCCGGCTTCTCCATCAACATCCTGACGCTTCTGGCGCTGGTGCTGGCGACCGGCCTTGTCGTCGACGACGCCATCGTCGTTCTGGAAAACATCGTGCGACGGCGCAACGAAGGCATGGGGCCTCGTGCCGCCGCCGTGCTCGGCGCCCACGAAGTGTTCTTCGCCGTCATCGCCACGACGCTGACGCTCGTTGCCGTTTTCGTGCCAATCTCCTTCCTGCCGGGACAGACCGGCGGCCTGTTTCGGGAATTCGGCTTCGTCCTCGCCATGTCGGTGCTGCTCTCCTGCGTGGTGGCGCTGACGCTGTGCCCGATGCTGGCCTCGCGCATGTTGACCGGCGCATCGCTCCACCATGAAGGCGGTCACGGCATTGGCGCGCGCGTCGGTGGCGCGCTGAACGCGGCCTACAAGCGCGCCCTGCATGCCTGCCTCCGCGCGCCGTGGATCGTGCTGCTGGTTGCGGTGCTGTTTGCGGGCGTCGCCTTCAGCCTGTTCGGCACCATCCGCCAGGAACTGACGCCGAGCGAGGACCGCGCCGTCGTGCTGTTGCGCATCAACGCGCCGCAAGGCGTCAGCCTCGATTACACCACGCAGCAGATGCAGAAGATCGAGCGACTGATCCAGCCGCTTCGCGATTCCGGCGAGATCGTCTCGACCTTCGAAAACGCCGGCCAGAACGGCGCCTACAATTCCGGCTTCATGGTGATGACGCTGGCGCCGTGGGACGAGCGCACGCGCAGCCAGCAGGAGATCATGGCGCAGATAAGCCAGCTGACCCGGCAGGTGCCATCCGTGCGCATCTTCCCGGTGCAGGCCAATAGCCTCGGCATTCGCGGCGCCGGCAACGGCCTGCAATTCGCGCTGGTCGGCAACGACCGCAAGGCGCTCGGCGACGCGGCGGTGAAGATCATCGCCCGGATGCAGGCCGATCCGCGCTTCCAGACGCCGCGGCTTTCCATCGACCCGACGCAGCCGCAGCTGGCGGTGGCGATCGACCGCGAGCGCGCCTCCGATCTCGGCATCGACATATCGGGTCTCGCCAACACCTTGCAGGCGATGCTCGACGGCAACGATGTCGTCGATGTCTACATCGCCGACCGCAGCTATGGCGTGAAGCTGGTCTCGACCACCAACCCGATCAATGATCCGACCGATCTGGAAAACATCTTCCTGAAGACCGCCGACGGCCGCTTCGTGCCAATGTCGACCATCGCCACGCTGACCGAGCGCGCCGTGCCGCCGTCGCTGACCCGCGAACAGCAGCAGCCTTCGGTGGCGATCACCTCGAACCTGAACGGCAATTTCGCACTGGGTGACGCGCTCGGCGTTGCCGAGCAGATCGCCGCCCCGCTGCTGCCGCCGAGCAGCCGCGTCCTGCCGCTGGCCGAAGCCGCGACGCTCGGCGAGACCAACAGCGCCATGATCACCATTTTCGGCTTCGCGCTGGTCATCATCCTCCTGGTGCTCGCCGCCCAGTTCGAAAGCTTCGTCAGCGCCGTCATCATCATGGCGACGGTCCCCCTCGGCCTTGCCTGCGCAATCTTTGCGCTGCTTTTGTCAGGCACCAGCCTCAATGCCTACAGCCAGATTGGCCTCGTGCTTCTGGTCGGCGTCATGGCCAAGAACGGCATCCTCATCGTCGAATTCGCCAACCAGCTGCGCGACCGCGGCCTCGGCGTGCGCGAGGCGATCGAGCAGGCCTCGATCATCCGCCTGCGGCCGGTGATGATGACGATGATCTGCACCATCCTCGGCGGGGTCCCGCTGGTGCTGGCCGCCGGCGCCGGTGCCGAAGCGCGCATCGCGCTCGGCTGGGTCATCGTCGGCGGGCTGGGTCTCGCCACCGTCTCGACGCTGTTCCTGACCCCGGTCGCCTACCTCCTGCTCGGCCGCTTCGTCACGCCGAAGGCGGATGAGGAAGCGAGGCTGAAGCGGGAGCTTGAGGAAGCGGCGTACGCCAATGTCGAGCCGGCGGAGTAGCTCCGCTTACCCTCCCCCTTGTGGGGAGGGTCGGACCGCAGGTCCGGGGTGGGGTGCAGCGCCAACTAACGTCGGTCCAGCGCTCCCGCGAATAACAGAGGTGGAGCCAAGACCCCCACCCCGACGAACGAGCAAAATTGCTCTTTCGTCGACCCTCCCCACAAGGGGGAGGGTAGAAAGTCACGGCCTAATAAACACCTTCCCGTTCGGCTTGGCCAGCTCCGCCGGGGCCTTCGCCATCGCCTCATCCAGCGGTAGCACCGCCGTCACGTCGGTTGACCAGCGCCCATCCGAAAAGCGCTTCTGTGCTTCCATGATCGCCGGGCCGCGCTTGTCGCGGAACTGGCGCATCCATTCGACCAGCCAGAAGCCTTCAATGTGCTTGTGTTGGAAGATCATCTGGCCGGGCTCACGGATGACAGTGGTGTCCGGATCGAGCCGTCCATAGATGATCCAGCGCGAGCGCTTCGGCATGGCGTCGAAGATCGCCGAGGCCAGCGGCCCGGTCACGGCATCGAGGAAGATGCGCGGCTGCTCGGCCTTGACCACATCGCGTAGTGCTGCCTTGAAATCCGGCGCCTTCTCGTTGAGCACATGGGCCGCCCCGATCTCCTTCAACAGCGGAATCTGCTCGTCGCGGCGCACGGTGACGATCGGCCGGAACCCAGCCTCCTTGGCGAGACCCGCGAGCAGCTTGCAAAGCTGGCTGGCGCCGGCGGTCATGATGAAGGCTTTTTCGCCCGTCTCCTTGACGATGTCGAACATGGCGAGCGCCGTGAGCGGGTTGACGATCATCGCCGCGCCATCCTCGTCGCGGACCGTGTCGAGCAGCGGAATGCAGCCGGCAGCTTCGGCAACTGCATAGTCCGCCCACGCGCCCCAATTGGTGACGCCGGTGGTGAAGGCGATGCGCTTGCCGATCAGGCTTTTCGCATAGGGCTCGTCGCCGCTGGCAACGACCGTGCCGACACCCTCGAAGCCGGCCGGCTGGCCCTTGGCGCGCGGCTGACCGTACTGGCCCTTGATGAACATGACGTCGGACGGGTTGATCGAGGCGAGGCTGACCTTGATCAGAACCTGGCTCGGTCCGGGCGTCGGCACGCCGATGCTGCCAAGCTTGAGATACGGCTCCATCGCCTCCAGCGCACTGCCGGAGGGCGTCCTGGTGTAGCCGTCGCCGGTCAGCAGCAGTGCTTTCATGTCTGAGGGGATCGCCATGGCGGGGCTCCTTACAGTTTGAGGATGAGCTTGCCGGATGCGCCACGGCCAAGCACGCGCGTCACCACGGCGGCGGCATCGGCCAGCGGATAAGTGCCTTCGATGGCCGGCCGAACCTTGCCGGCGAGATGCCAGCCGACCAGCTCCTTCAGATTGTCGGCATGGACGAGCTGGTCGAGCGGCGCGAAATCGCGGGCGATGAGGGTTTTCATCCACTCAGACCCTTTCCTGCGTGTATTTCCTGAGCTCCGTGCGCGCCACCTGCCGGCGGTGCACGGCGTCCGGCCCGTCGGCGAGGCGCAGGGTTCGCAGATGCGTCCATGAGCGTGCCAGCGGCGTGTCCTGGCTGATGCCTTGCGCGCCGAACATCTGCACTGCCTCGTCGGTGACCTTGAGCGCGACGCGCGGTGCGATGACCTTAATCTGGCTGATCCAGGGCGCGGCTGCGCGCGCATCGCCCTGGTCGATCATCCACGCCGCCTTGAGGCAGAGCAGCCGCGCCATCTCGATCTCCATGCGGCACTCGGCGATGATGTCGAAATTGGCGCCGAGCTTGGCCAATGGCTGGCCGAAGGCCTCGCGGCGCACCGAGCGCTGGCACAGCAGCTCCAGCGCCATTTCGGCCTGGCCGATGGCGCGCATGCAATGGTGGATGCGGCCGGGGCCAAGCCGCCCCTGGGCGATCTCGAACCCCCTGCCCTCGCCGAGGATCAGGTTTCCGGCCGGCACCCGCACATTGTCGAAGCGAAGATGCATGTGGCCATGCGGCGCGGCGTCATCGCCATAGACCTGCATCGGCCGCAGCTTGGTCACGCCCTTGGTACCGGACGGCACCAGGATCATCGAATGGCGGCGGTGCTGCGTCTCGGCTTCGCCGGTGCGAACCATGACGACATAGATGGCGCAGCGCGGGTCCCCGGCCCCCGACGCCCACCATTTCTCGCCGTTGAGTACATAGTCGCCGCCTTGCTTTTCGCAGCGCATGGCGATGTTGGTGGCGTCGGAGGAGGCGACATCCGGCTCCGTCATCAGATAGGCCGAGCGGATTTTCCCCTCGAGCAGCGGCGCCAGCCATGCCTGCTTGTGGTCCTCCGAGCCATAGCGCTCCAGCACCTCCATATTGCCGGTGTCGGGCGCCGAGCAATTGAAGGTCTCCGCGCCGAGATGCGCCTTGCCCATCTCCTCGGCCAGATAGGCATATTCGACGGTTGACAGCCCATAGCCGCGCTCGGAGCCGGTCAGCCAGAAATTCCACAGGCCGCGATCCTTGGCCGTTTTCTTCAACCCTTCGAGGATCTCGGTCTGCCGCGCGGTGTAGACCCAGCGGTCGCCGCCCTTGCCGACCTCGCTCAAAAACTCATGATCGAGCGGCATGATCTCGTCGCACACCATGGCGGCGACACGGGCGTGGATCGGCTTCAGCCGCTCGGTCATGCCGAGATTCATGTCGCTCATCGCTCGCTAACCCTTCACGCTGCCCGGACATTTATCCGTGGCAAGGATGACCGTACTTCGGATAGCCTTGTCAACGCGAACTGTTGCCGGGCGGCAAGGAAGAGACGGAGGATCGATGAGCTATCTCGACGAGCTGTTCTCAGTGGTCGGCAAGACCGCGCTCGTGACGGGAGCCGCGACCGGCATCGGCCGCATGGTGGCGACCGCTTTGGTCCAAGCCGGCGCCACCGTGATGATCGCTTCGCGCAAGGGCGAGGATTGCATCAAGGTCGCCGCTGAGTTGAACGGGCTCGGCGGCTCCGGCAGTGCCGAAGGCTTTGCCGGTGACATCTCGAGCGAAGCAGGCATTGCCGCGCTGGTCGGCGAGGTCAAGGCGCGCACCGAGAAGCTGCACATTCTGGTCAACAATGCCGGCATATCCTGGGGTGCCTCCCTGGAGGATTTTCCCTATAGCGGCTGGGCCAAGGTGTTCGCCGTCAACGTCACCGCCGTCTTCCATCTGACGCGCGAATTGCTGCCGCTGCTGGAAGCCGCCGCGAGCGATGCCGATCCGGCCCGCGTCATCAATCTGGGCTCGGTGATGGGCACGCAGCCGCTGGCCGACGACGCCTATTCCTATACCGCGTCCAAGGGCGCCGTTCACCACCTGACGCGCACGCTGGCGATCGAACTCGCGGCGCGGCGCATCACCGTCAACGCCTTCGCCCCCGGCCCCTTCCAGAGCCGGATGACCGCCTTTGCCACCGGCACCGAAGAAAAGGCCAAACATGTCGGCAGCCATGTCCCCATCGGCCGTATCGGCGTGGCGGATGACATCGGCGGCGCAACGCTCTATTTGTGCAGCCGTGCCGGTTCCTATGTCACCGGCGCCATCCTGCCGATCGACGGCGGGCAGTCGGTGCAGCATGGGCTGACATTGTTCAAGGAATGAGCCGCGGTCGGCGGCAAGGGGAGGACACCGCAGTGGAACCGATCAGTCTCGATGTGCTTCTGGCCAGCGTCGGCAAGGAAGTCGGCGTCTCGCCATGGCGCGAGGTCACACAGACCATGATCGACCAGTTCGCCGACGCCACCGACGACCACCAGTTCATCCATTGCGACCCCGAGCGGGCCAAAAACGAGACGCCGTTCGGCGGCACCATCGCGCATGGCTTCCTGTCGTTGTCGCTGCTCTCGGCGATGACCTTCGAGACCATGCCGCCGCTGGAAAAGGGCAAGATGGGCGTCAACCACGGTTTCGATTCGCTGCGCTTCCTGGCGCCGGTGAAGACCGGCGCGCGCATCCGCACCCGCTTCGTGCTGGCCGACGTCAAGGTCAGGCCGTCGGGCTGGGTGCAGACGGCGCATGACGTGACCATCGAGATCGAAGGCTCGAAGAAGCCGGCGCTGACGGCGCGCTGGCTGACGCTGACGCTGATCGAGCGTGAGCCGGAGACCGCATGAGCGGCGACGCCAACGCGCTGGACCAGACGGCACTAGCGCCCTATCTCGAGGCGCACATCCCGGGTTTTGCCGGGCTTCATTCCATCGAAAAATTCAAATCCGGCCAGTCGAACCCGACCTATCTGCTGACCGCGGCCAGCGGCCGCTATGTCCTGCGCGCCAAGCCGCCGGGCCAGTTGCTGAAATCGGCGCATCAGGTCGACCGCGAATTCACGGTCATGAAGGCGCTGGCCGGCACCGCCGTGCCGGTGCCGGCGATTCTGCATCTGTCGGCGGAGGCGATGCCGATCGGCCGCATGTTCTACGTCATGGATTTTCTCGACGGCCGCATCTTCTGGGATCCGGCAGTGCCGGAGGCCGCTGGCAACGATGAGCGCGCCGCCCTCTACGATGCTATGAACGCCACGCTGGCGGCCCTGCACGATGTCGATGTCGAGGCGGTCGGGCTCGGCGATTTCGGCAAACCCGGCAATTACTTCGAACGCCAGCTGGCACGCTGGACCAGCCAGTACCGCGCCTCGGAGACCGGCACGGTCGCCGACATGGACCTGCTGATCGCGTGGCTGGAGACGCATATGCCGGCCGATGACGGCCGAAAATCTCTCGTGCATGGCGACTACCGGCTGGACAACATGATCTTCGCGCACAATGAGCCGAAAGTGCTGGCCGTGCTCGACTGGGAACTGTCGACGCTTGGCCACCCCTTTGCCGACATCGCCTACCAGTGCATGCAATGGCGCTTGCCGCACGCCTCGGGCTTTCGCGGTCTTGGCGGCGTCGACCGCGCCGCCCTCGGCCTGCCCTTGGAGGAAGCCTATGTCGCGGCGTATTGCCGTCGGCGCGGGCTGGCCGGCATCGACAATTGGAGCTTCTTCCTCGCCTTCTCCTTCTTCCGCTTGGCGGCCATCTGTCAGGGCGTCTACAAGCGGGCGCTGGACGGCAACGCCTCCAATCCCGAAAAGGCCAGGACCTATGGCGAAGCGGTGAAGCTGCTGTCGCACCTTGCCGCCAAGCTGATCGACCGAACCTGACTCGACAATGAGATATTGTGGTCGGCGCGATTTGATGACAGATCGGATCAGTTCCGTTCCCCGACCGGGGAGCAAGCCCATACGGAGGTGGTGGCAACCGGCCTGGAAACAGGACGCAAACCGATCACCGTCTGTAGAAAGAGCATGATGCCGAAAGTGTGAAGCGGTTTTCGGACGACATCATGCTCTATCAATTTGATTAGACCCGGATTCAGATTTCAGGTCAATTCGACCTGAAATCATCCTGCTCTAGCGCGCATCGCTGGAAATGAACTTCATGTGCCGGCTGACTTGCAGGGCGATGTAGACGACCAGCGAGCATCCGATCGGAAACACGATCTCAATGAGGCCGGTGGCGACAGCCTGCGGCAATGCCAGCGCAATGTCCTTGGCTGCGGCAGTCTCGATCGTCAGCGCCGTGATCCCGCCGCCGAACACCGCGCCGGCCAAGGCACCCGCCAGCATGAAATGCAGCGAGCGAGGTTCTTCCTTGGATGCCAGCGAAGCCAGCATCCAACCCAGCAAACCATACTCGATCGCCCGCAACATACCGAGCGTAGTGAGCGACAGGATCACGGGCTTTGCCGATACATCAAGCGCGCTCACCATCACCTTTTGCGTACCTTTGGCGATGCCCATGGCCAGCGGCCCCGAGATCATGGCGATCAGGCCGCCAAGCGAGGCTCGCACCTTGGTGATCGCCGTGCCGAGGCTGACGCCGGCGCAGACGAAGAATGACCAGGTCACGCCTTGCGCCAAGTCTATCAGAACCTGGGTCGGGGCCGGGTGCGAACCTGCCGCAAATCCGGCAGTCAAGATAAGCGCTTCCATGGCGAAGCCGATTGCGATCGCCAGCCATGCGACTATCACGACCCGCCTGAGCGCCAGCCTTGCGCCATGAGAAAGTGGATGTGCGCCCGGCAGCCCGGACGAAAGCTCTATCGCAGCCATAGAGGCCCCCCAAAACCGAAATTTCTTGCAGAGCCGCCAAATAGGCTTTGTTTGTAACAGTCCGATGTTGCCTGCGTGCGCCCAGGTTACACATGCTGTGACATAGATGCTGGCGAAATTGACCAGAACGGGCACGACTATTCGAGAGAAAGCTTGAGGTCGCTTTTTGATGTCCCTGACAGCGCCCTTGCCCGTTTCCGTACAGCGTATATATTTAGTCATGCACAACCAACCAAGGCACCGGATCTTGCCACTGAGCGTCCAGAAACGCCGCGAGAAACAAAAGGCCGAACTGCGTTCCGAACTGCTCGACGCAGCCCACAAGCTCGTCAAGGAAGAGGGCTATGAAGGCCTGACCATCCGAAAGTTGGCCAAGCGGGTCGGCTATGCTCCGATGTCGGTCTATTCCTACTTCGCCGACAAGCAGGACATCCTGTTTGCGCTGGCCGAGGATGCCTTCGAAACACTTGCCCGCCGCATCGAGGAGCATCCTTCCGACGATCCGATCGAGGCCTTGCGTGCGGTGATGACCGAATATGCCGCCTTCGGGCTCGGCAATCCCAACGAATACCGCACCGTGTTCATGACCGAAAAGACCAAGCTGCCGGAAGGCAGAAGCTATGAGGACATGGAAGAGGCCAACCCGGCGATGAAAGCGCTGATATCCAGGGTCGAGGCCTGCGTTGCTGCAGGCAAGCTGCAGGGCGATCCGCGCGCCATCGCCACCATGCTTTGGGCAGTCGGCCACGGCACCATCTCGCTTTTGATCACGTTCCCGTTCTACCCCTTCGGCGATCCACAGGCTTTCGTGACGCGGATGTGCGATTTCACACTCGCCACGCTCAGCACCCAGAATGTGCCGCCGCTGACCGAGACCCCGGTCGACTGCTGAGCATCCCGGCCCCTCCAATTCAACGTCCGGCCTGACAGCTTCGGCTGTGTCAGTGCGACGCAATTTTCGGCATTCAAAAAAATTTGTCGTACGCGTACGTTTTCCGACTTGAAAACCCATCTCGGTGGACGTATGTGTACGCTGTATCGTACATGTACGAAAAAAATTTAACCGATGGAGACTGACATGAACAAGACCCTTCTCGCCCTCGCCACCGTGCTGGCTCTCTCCGGCTCGGCTTTCGCCGCCAACAACACACACTCGACCAAGCAGGCCGCCACCTGCGTCGACACCACGACCAATGCCAAGCTCGATTGCGCCGTGACCGGCTCGGTCGAAAAGTCCGACGTCAAGGCCAAGAGCCCGCGTCTCGGCATCGAGATCAACCCATGGATCGTGCCGAGCACGTTCTAAGTTGATCGGGCTCGACCACAGCACAACGACTAATTTAAGGGCGGCAGGATAATCCCGGCCGCCCGTTTTTTCCTCAGCGCCCCCATTTTCTCAGCGCAAGCTGGGCTTCTCCGAGTTCAAACCTGGCGTAGCCGAACGGTTATTTCTTGCGCGGTTTGCGACCCGGCGCCGTCTTGGCCCTGCCGGGTCTTGCCGGCGCGCCTGGGATGGCGGTCGAGGTGATCGACACCGGATCGCTGGCCGGAAACGTGTCCTCGAGGCCTTCCTCGAGTTCCTCTTCGGCAGTCACCTCGTGATGCTGCTCATGTTCGAGTGAGCGCACGGCGGACGTCTTGCCAGCTGACTTCGGCGGCGCTTTCGACGGCATCGTATGTTCTCCCTGATGAGGGAAGCAGAACGGCTTGACCCGTCAAACGTTCCTACGCCGCCGCGTCGCTGGCTGCTTCCGACAGGAAAGTAAAGACATAGTCCGAGAAGGAACGCCAGCACTCGACCCGGAAAGTGTCGGCTGCCGTGCGCAGCAGCAGGATTTCGCACTTGCCGAGTATGGTGCGCGACGCCGCGCGCACCGGAAAAGCCTCGAGCGACAAATCCTGCGGGCAGCCTGCATTGATCGCGGCAGCCGCCGCTGGGCCGGTGACGGCGAAGGCGACGTTGCGGTGCGAGATGCCGACCGCCGAATGCAATGCGGCAACCCCAGCACAATCGGCCAGCGGATCCTTGCCGGCCTCGTCGATGACCAGCCACTCGTCAGGGCCGAGCCACAGCGCCGTGCGGCCAGCCTTGGCCGCCGAAGTTTTCGGCTGCTTCGGCAAGGTCAGGCCGAGCGCCTTCGACAGCGCCGCGACGGAAGCCTCCGGCGCGCGCAGCGACATGCGCTCCGCCGGCGGCAGCACCTCGACCTTGACATCCGTTGCGGAAACGACGCGTCCAGCCAGGGCCGGGCGGCGCTCGACCGACGCCGCTGCAGCTGGGGCCGTCTTCTTTGCAGCAGCCTTAGCCATTGAGGCGCCCTCCCGTCTCGTCGAAGAACACCATGCCGGTAACCTCCACTTCGATCACCCCGTTCGGCATCGGCACATAGAGCGTGTCGCCCATCCGGTCGCGGCCGCCGGCAACCAGCGCCAGCGCGATCGAGCGACCGCAATTTTCCGACCAGTAGCTGGATGTGACGTGACCGATCATCTTCATCGGGATCGCCTGCTTCGGGTCGGCGACGATCTGCGCGCCTTCCTCAAGCACCACTTTCGGGTCCTTGGTCTTCAAGCCGACCAGCTGCTTGCGGCCCTTGGCGACCAGATCGGGCCGCGTCAGGCCGCGGATGCCGACGAAGTCGGTCTTCTTCTTGCCGACCGCCCAGTCGAGCCCGGCATCGTTCGGCGTCACCGTGCCGTCCGTGTCCTGGCCGACGATGATGTAGCCCTTTTCGGCGCGCAGCACGTGCATCGCCTCGGTGCCGTAAGCGGCGGCGCCATGCTTTTGGCCTTCGGCCCACAGCGCTTCCCAGACGGCCTGGCCGTGATCGGCCGGCACGTTGACTTCAAAACCGCGCTCGCCGGTGAACGACATGCGAAACAGCCTGGTCGGCACGCCGCAGATCTTGCCGTCGCGCACCGACATATGCGGCAGCGTCTCGTCGGACATGTCGATGCCTTCGACCAAAGGCGCGATGATATCGCGAGATTTCGGCCCTTGCACGGCGATGACCGCCCACTGTTCGGTGATCGAGGTCAGCCAGACGTTCAGATGCGGGAACTCGGTCTGGAGATAATCCTCCATATGGTTCATGACGCGCGGCGCGCCACCCGTCGTCGTCGTCACATGAAAACGGTCCGGCGCCAGCCTGCCGACGACGCCGTCATCATAGATGAAACCATCCTCGCGCAGCATGATGCCATAGCGGCAGCGGCCGGGTTCCAGCTTCTCCCACGGATTGGTGTAGAGCAGTTCCATGAACCTGGCCGCATCCGGTCCTACCACTTCGATCTTGCCCAGCGTCGAGGCGTCGAACAGACCGGCATTGCTGCGCACCGCGACGCATTCGCGGTCGACCGCCTTGTGCATGTCCTCGCCGGGTTTGGGGAAATACCAGGCGCGCTTCCACTGGCCGACATCCTCGAACACGGCGCCTTGCGCTTCGGCCCAGGGATGCATCGCGGTCTTCCGTGTCGGGTCGAACAGCGGACCGCGCGAATGGCTGACGATCGCGCCGAAAGTGACAGGCGTATAGGGCGCGCGGAACGTGGTCAGCCCGACCTCGGGGATCGGCTTGCCAAGCGTCTCGGCGGCAATCGCCAGGCCGTGCATGTTGGACGTCTTGCCCTGGTCGGTCGCCATGCCGTTGGTGGTGAAGCGCTTGACGTGCTCGATCGAGCGCATGCCTTCATGCACCGCCTGGCGGATGTCCTTGGCGGTGACGTCGTTCTGGAAATCGACGAAGGCCTTGACCGTCTTGTCCGGCCCGGCGCCGGGCGCCGCGCCCAGCATGCCGCGCGACCAGCTTTCCGACGCGTCGACCTTCGGCTTAACGCCCTTGGCCACTTTGCCGCCCGCATCCTTCGCCGCCTTGGCGCCGGCCGCATAGGCCTCATCGATCGACGCCGAGAGCCCATCCGTGCCGTTGCAGGCGCCGACCGAAACGCAGTCCTGCGCATAGATGCCCGGCACGAAGCGCTTGGTCTCGTCATTGAAGGCGACCTTGCCGCGCGACTGCGAGAACAGATGCACCGACGGCGTCCAGCCGGCCGACATCAGGATGGCGTCGACCGGAATGGTGCGCTCGCCGCCGCCATTTTTCGGCTGCACCGTCATCGAGGTCACGCGCAACGCGCCGCCGGCGCGGATCACCGCGCGGCCGAAATTGACCTCGATCCCGAGCGCCCTCGCCTCGTCGATCACAGGTCCGGTCGGATGGTCGCGCAGGTCGATGATCGCCGCCACGTTGACGCCGGCCTTCTTCAGGTCGATCGCGGCGGAGTACGCCGAGTCATTGGCGGTGTAGAGGCCGACATTTTTGCCGACCGCGACACCGTACTGGTTGAGATAGATGCGCGCCGCCGAGGCCAGCATGATGCCGGGCCGGTCATTGTCGGCAAACACCATGTGGCGTTCGATGGCGCCGGTCGCCAGCACCACGCGCTTGGCGCGTACCTGCCACAGCCTTTCGCGCGGCAGATCGCGGCCGGGGTTCTGCAGATGGTCGCTGACGCGCTCGACCAGGCCGACGAAATTCTGCGCGTAGTAGCCGAACGCCGTCGTGCGCGACAAAACGCGGACATTGTCCATGGCGGTGAGCTTGGCCACCGCGCCTTGCGCCCAGGCATAACCGTCCTGGCCGTCGATCTTCGCCCCGCTCTCGAAGCGCAGGCTGCCGCCGAAGCTGGCCTGTTCATCGGCGAGGATGACACGCGCGCCGGTTTCGGCAGCGGCGAGCGCTGCCGCAATGCCGGCCGCACCGCCGCCCAGCACCAGTACGTCGCAATGCGCATAGCGCGACGAATAATGGTCGGGATCTGGCTTGTCAGGCGAAAGGCCGAGGCCGGCCGCGGCGCGGATCTTCGGCTCGTAGAGGCTCTTCCAGGCTGCCTTCGGCCACATGAAGGTCTTGTAGTAGAAGCCGGCCGAAAATAGCGGCGATGCAATGTCGTTGACCGCGCCGACGTCAAAGGCGAGCGACGGCCAGCGGTTTTGCGAGTTGGCGACGAGCCCGTCATAGAGCTCCTGCACCGTGGCGCGGATGTTGGGCGCCTTGCGTGCCGCGTCGCGCTTGACCTCGACTAGCGCGTTGGGCTCTTCCGCTCCGGCCGACAGGAAGCCGCGCGGACGGTGATACTTGAACGAACGTCCCACCAGATGCACGCCATTGGCAAGCAGCGCCGAGGCCAGCGTGTCGCCTTCGATGCCGGTGTAAGACTGGCCGTCGAAAGAGAACCGCGCGGTCTTGGCCTGGCTGAGACGGCCGGCGCTTTGAATGCGGAACGCGCCGCTCATTTGGATGCCACTTCGTTGGAGTTTTTGGGCAGCTTGGACGGCTTCGGCTCGCCGGCTTTGTAAGTCATGACGAACTTGTCGGTGACGGTGTCGCGCACCGCATTGAAGAAGCGTGCGCAGCCATGGATGTGGCGCCAGCGCTCATAGATGATGCCCTTGGGGTTCGAGCGGATGAAGAAGAACTTTTCAAAATCGTCGTCGCTCTCGCCCGCCATGTTGGCCGAGCGCGCAATATGCGCCTCGCCGGCGTTACGGAACTCGAGCTCCGGGCGCTCTTCCTCGCAATAGGGGCAGCGGATGAGAAGCATTATCGTTCGTTCCTACAATTCGCCGTGGCCGACATGCGCGCCGGCCGGTTGGTTGCAAAGCCTCTGGCCCATCGCCGCAAAAGGCGCGACGAGCCGAATGCGCTCCTCCACGCTTGCGGCGGGGCGAAACAGCTCGCGATACGCCATGTTGCCGATCGTGAGCTGAAACGGATCGGTCGTCACGATGACGCTGCGCGGCTCGAATGTGTCGTCCTCGACGAGATCGGAGGGCCTGTTCTCCATGAAGATGACCACCTTCTGGCCACCACTCCACACGCATGCCAAAATGCCGGCGTCGATCGAAAACGGCCAATTGGCTTCGTTGTCGGCGCGGCTGATCGGCTGCGTGCGCACTTCGTCCGGTGACGGAAAGTGGAACAGGTCCTGCTCCCCCGCCAGCACCAGCGGCACCGCTACAGCCAACTCCACCATCATCAGTGCGCCACCGCCGCCGCCGCTGCCTCGTCGATGAGGCGGCCGGTACGGAAGCGCTCGATGGTGAAGGGCGCGTTGATAGGATGCGGATCGTCCTTGGCAACCGTGTGGGCAAAGACATGGCCTGAGCCGGGCGTTGCCTTGAAGCCGCCCGTGCCCCAGCCGCAATTGACGTAGAGGCCGGGCACCGGCGTCTTGGCCAGGATCGGCGAACGGTCGGGCGTCACGTCGACGATGCCGCCCCACGAGCGCAGCATCTTCATGCGGGTGAAGATCGGGAACATCTCGCAGATGGCGTCCAGCGTATGCTGCAAAATGTGCAGGCCGCCGGTCTGCGAATAGGAGACATACTGGTCGGTGCCGGCGCCGATCACCAGCTCGCCCTTGTCGGACTGCGAGATGTAGGCGTGCACCGTGTTCGACATCACCACGCAAGGCACCACCGGCTTGACCGGCTCCGACACCAGCGCCTGCAGCGGATAGCTTTCCAGCGGCATGCGCACGCCCGCCATGTTCATGATCACCGAGGAGTGGCCTGCAGCCACCACGCCGACCTTCTTGGCGCCGATGAAGCCGCGCGTCGTGTCGACACCCATGACCGCGCCATTGGCCGCCCGCTTGACGCCGGTGACCTCGCAATTCTGGATGATGTGCACGCCGCGCGCCGAAGCGCCGCGCGCATAGCCCCAGGCCACCGCATCGTGACGCGCCGTGCCGCCTCGCCGCTGCAAGGCGGCGCCGACGACGGGATAGCGCGCCTGCCTGGAAATGTTGAGCGGCGGGCAGAATTCCTTCGCCTGCTCGGGCGTCAGCCATTCATTGTCGATGCCGTTGAGACGGTTGGCATGGACATGGCGCTTCAGCACCTGGATGTCGTGCACATTGTGCGCCAGCATCATGACGCCGCGCGCCGAATACATGACGTTGTAGTTGAGTTCCTGGGAGAGCCCATCCCACAGCTTCAGCGCATGGTCGTAAATGCCGGCGCTCTCGTCGTAAAGGTAGTTGGAGCGGATGATGGTGGTGTTGCGCCCGGTGTTGCCGCCGCCTAGCCAGCCCTTTTCCAGCACCGCGACATTGGTGATGCCGTGAACGGTGGCGAGATAGTAGGCGGTGGCCAGGCCATGACCGCCGGCGCCGACGATGATGACGTCATATTCCTTCTTCGGTTCCGGCGAGGACCATTGTTCCTCCCAGCCCTTGTGGCCGCGCATGGCCTCGCGGGCGATGGCGAATACCGAATATTTTTTCAACGTTCCAGCCTCGCAAATGGCGGTGGGGTATTTTACGCAGCCCCGGCGCGCGAGGTGTATCACTAGCGAAACGGCGCTTCCACCCTTGCGCTGTTTGCGACGGCGCTTGCCGTTTTGCGCCGCGGTGGAAAAGACCTGCCCGCGCTGGCAGGCATGGCTGCGTTCGGACACACTGGCGATCGCGAGACTCTGGAGGACGGATATGGGCAACGCCTGGTGGAATCTGACGTTGCGTTTCCTGCTGGAACTTGCCGCCTTGCTTGGCCTCGGCTTTGCCGGCTGGAGCCTCTCCGGCGGATGGTGGCGCTGGGTCCTCGCCTTGGCCTTGCCGTTCATTGCAGCTGCGCTGTGGGGAACCTTCGCGGTGCGCGGCGACCCGAGCCGGTCCGGACGCGCGCCGGTTCCTGTACCAGGCGCAGTCAGGCTGGTGCTTGAACTGGCCATCCTGTTTGGCGGTGCAGCCGGATTCTATGCCGCCGGTCACACAACCACGGGCGTTGTCATCACGCTGCTCATCGCCATCAGCTACGCATTTTCGCTCGATCGCCTCGGCTGGCTGCTGAAGCAATAGTCCGGCGCGCGGCGCTTGTGCCGCTGCGAAGCCATTCAGCAAGTCGAGCACGTATCGGGTGGCTAGCACCGTCCCGAACTGCGATCAACATCCCGGTTGCCGGCACAGCCGGCGCGATGAAAGGATGTAAAAAATGTTCGCACTCACCAATAAAAATAAAATAGCGATCGTCACCGGCGCCAGTTCCGGCATCGGCCGCGCCACCGCAAAACTCTTTGCCGAAGAAGGCGCCAGGGTCGTCATCGCCGCCCGCCGCCAGGCCGAACTCGATGCGCTGGTCGTCGAAATCGAGGACGCCGACGGCACGGCAGTCGCGCTTGCCGGCGATGTCCGCGACGAAGCCTATGCAAAAGCCCTCGTCGATCTCGCCGTCGAAAAATTCGGCGGGCTCGATATCGCCTTCAACAATGTCGGCTCCGTCGGAACGATGGGTCCGATTTCGGAACTGTCGCTGGACGGATGGCGCGAGACGCTCGACGCCAATCTGACCAGCGCCTTTCTCGGCGCGAAATACCAGGTGCCGGCGATGGTCGAACGCGGCGGCGGATCGCTGATCTTCACCTCGACCTTCGTCGGTCACACAGTCGGCATGCCGGGCATGACCAGCTATGCCGCGAGCAAGGCCGGACTGATCGGCCTGACGCAGGTGCTGGCCGCCGAATACGGCCCCAGGGGCGTGCGGGTCAACGCGCTGATGCCGGGTGGCACCGACACGCCGTCGGCAACATTCAAGACGCCGGAATCACGCGCTTTCGTGGAAAACCTGCATGCCTTGAAACGTGTCGCTGTGCCTGAAGAGATCGCCCGCGCTGCGCTCTTCCTGGCATCGGATGCGTCGAGCTTCACCACAGGATCGGCGCTGTTTGCCGATGGCGGCGTCTCGATCACCCGGACGTGAAGCATTTCGCGGGTCATCGCCCGCGCCGATCCAGCCATAGAACCCGAAACCGGACTTGCTTTTTCCACGCGATTTGGCGATTCGGTTTCGGGTGAGGAGGACGGACATGCTGCTGATCAGGACCTATGTCGCCCAGAGCGCAATCGAAGGCGTCGGCGTGTTCGCCGCCGAGCCGATCAGGAAGGGCGCCTCGATCTGGCGGCTCGATCCGGATTTCGACCGGCTGATCCCGATAGACAAATACGAGGCGGCGCCGCCGCACCTCAAGGAATTGCTCGACCGCTATGCCTATCCGAGCCCCGACCGTCCCGGCTTCATGGTCTATGAAGTCGATAATGGCCGCTTCATGAACCACGCCGAGCGGCCGAACACGGATTTTTCGCAATATGGCGGCGCCACCGCCACTCGAGATATATCAGCCGGCGAGGAAATTACCTGCGATTACGGCGAATTCTTCGAGGATTTCGCACGGCTCCATCTGGCCAGCGCCTAGTTGGCGCCCTATCTCGGGGCTGCCGTGGCAAATTGGCGGTTGTCCTTCATTTCCAGTGTGGACAGCGCGGCCTGATTCTGCTATCAGCCGCCACAATTCGTGGTGTAAAGCGCCGCGGAGGCATGTGGCTATGGTCACTTGCCTGTTGATATCAAACCCGAAAGACAGGATTGCCCGTGCAGGTACTCGTCCGCGACAATAACGTTGATCAGGCGCTTCGCGCTCTCAAGAAGAAGATGCAGCGCGAAGGCATTTTCCGCGAAATGAAGATGCGCGGCCATTACGAGAAGCCTTCCGAGAAGCGCGCCCGTGAAAAGGCCGAAGCCGTTCGCCGCGCCCGCAAGCTGGCCCGCAAGCGCGCCCAGCGCGAAGGCCTGCTGCCGATGACGCCGCGCCCGGTTGCTGCCGGCGCCGCCGGTGGTCCTGGTGGTGCTCCGCGTCCGCCGCGGTTCTGACGCCAATTTTTCGTCCTTTTCGAAGGATACTCTGAGGTGGCGCGATGCGGAATCGCCGCCACCTTTTTGTTTGGAGCGCCGCCATTCTGTTGGAGGCCGTTCCCTTGAACGCGCAAACGGCGTTCTAGATTTCGTTGCGACAATCTGTGACCCGGCCCGGAGGGGGACCTGGACGGCGCGGCTGAAGTGAGGACAGGGCAGACATGAACGCAATCGGCGTAGAGCGCAGAACCACAATGCGCGGTTTGGCCCTGGCGGCAGCCCTGATGTCCGGCCTAGTGCTGGCCGGTTGCCAGAGCGTTCCGACCGGCGAATTCAACAACATTGACAAGGCGCAAGGCTCGAGCGAGAACATCTCCTCGCTGTCGGCGGTGATCCAGCGCAATCCGCAGGATCCGGAAGGCTACAATGTGCGCGGCTCGGCCTATGGCCGTGGCGGCCAGTACCAGGCGGCGCTGAAGGATTTCGACACCGCCATCCAGCTCAACCCGAATTTCTACCAGGCCTATTCGAACCGGGCACTGATCCAGCGCTTCCTCGGCAACCAGGCGGCCGCCCTTGCCGACTACAACCGCTCGATCCAGATCAATGCAAATTATGACGCCGCCTATATCGGCCGCGGCAACCTCTATCGCAAGGCCGGCCAGACCCAGCAGGCCTTCAACGATTTCCAGAAGGCGATCCAGCTCGACACCACGGATGCCCGCGCCTACCACAATCGCGGCCTGATCTATCAGAGCCAGGGCCAGCACAAGTTTGCCATCGAGGATTTCTCGACCGCCATCTCGCTGGCGCCGGACGCCGCCGAACCCTATAACGGCCGCGGCCTCTCCTATCTCGCCATGAATGACGAGGACAACGCCTTCTCCGACTTCAACATGGCCATCAAGCTCGACGGCAAGAACGCCGAAGCCTGGTCCAACCAGGCGCTGATCTACGAGCGCCGCGGCGACAAGGTCAAGGCCTCGAAGGCCTACCGCGAAGCCGTCCATCTCGACCCGACCTACCAGCCGGCCAAGGACGGCCTGTCGCGCACATCGGGCGCCACCGCCGGCTGAGATGCGGCCGCGCGCCGCCATCGGCGGCCTTTTATAACAACGTTCCATTCCTGATGCAGTGCGCCGCGTGAGCGGTTTCTCCCCGGGAAAGCGCAGAGCCCGTCCCCTAGGGATTGCGTATCCAGAAAACCCCACTATCACCCAATCTTAACCACCGGGGGCAAAGCGTTAACCCTTGCCTTGATCGCGCCAAGTTTTCAGCGGAACGCTCCGGGCCATTCAACCGTTGTTGAAGTCATTTTCGAAAGGACTGACCCATGATCAAGAAAATCATCTGTGCCGCGGCACTTGCCACGACGCTGCTTGCCGTTCCCGCCAGCGCCGGCAAGCTTCAGCTCGGCACGCTCGATTGCACCATCGACGGCGGCGTCGGTTACGTCATCACGTCGAACAAGGGCGTCGACTGCACGTTCCGCCCTTATCACCATGGGCCGTCCGAGAAATACACGGGGATGATCTCCAAGCTCGGCGTCGATCTCGGCCAGACGCATCAGGGCCAGCTGGTGTGGGCGGTTCTGGCCGCCACCCGCGGCCATGACGAGGGCGACCTTGCCGGCCATTATTACGGCGTCAACGCCGAGGCGAGCGTGGTGACCGGCGGCGGCGCCAATCTGCTGGTCGGCGGGCTCGACGGCGCCTTTGTGCTGGAGCCGCTCAGCGTCCAGGCGCAGACCGGCGTCAATGTAGCGGTCGCCGTGACCTCCCTGGAACTGATCCACTCGTTCAAATAAGCATCGGCAAATAAGGATCGACTGATCCCTCTACGCGGGGCGCGGAACAGGTTACTGTTTCGCGCCGTATGCTTTTTGGGGGATCCGCCGTGCTGAAACCAGCCATCGCCGCCGCTATCACCATCATCTGTACCGCCCAGGCCCAAGCGCAAGGCCAGGGTATCGAACTCGGTGTGCTCGATTGCGCCATCGGCGGCGGCACCGGCTTCATCTTCGGCTCCAGCAAGGATCTGAGCTGCACCTTCACGCCGGCCGACAAGAGCTTTTCGCCGGAAGCCTATTTCGGCGCCGTCAACAAATACGGGCTCGACATCGGCACCACCAAGCAGACCGTCATGCAATGGCTGGTGCTGACGCCGCTGAGGAACATCTATGCGCCCGGCGCGTTGGCCGGCGACTATATCGGGGCCAGCGCCGAAGTGACGGCGGCGGTCGGCGCCGGCGCCAATCTCCTGGTCGGCGGCTCCTCGCAGGCCTTCACCCTGCAGCCGCTCAGCCTGCAGACGCAGACCGGTATCAACATTGCCATCGGCGTCAGCCAGTTTCAGCTGCGCAGCATTGAGAACTGACCGGCGCATCAAGCGGAGAGGTTTCCGGCCAATCTCGACCGTTTGCACTTCGATAAAAAGCCACTTGAGCTCAACTGCGCTTGAGGTTTTACAACTCGCCTGACTGAAACAGCGCGCATGGCCCCGCCGGAAAGCCCGACTGGCTTCTGGCGCCCTGCGCCGGCATCGAGATATGCAAAGGCAGGGTAAAAGAATGACTGAAATCACCAGCAACAAGGTCGACTGGCGGGCATTGTGGGCAAGCGGCGACCTCGCGCGCTTCTGCTTCATCAGCCTCGGCATCCTGCTGCACGCCACCAACGAGACGATGGTGGCGACGGTCATGCCGGCCATGGTCGGGGACCTCGCCGGTGTGCAGTTCGTCGGCTGGTCGCTGGCCGTCTACGAGCTCGGCGCCATTGTCGCCGGCGCTGCGGCCGGGCGGCTGGTCAGCTATGTCGCTCTACGCTCCAACGTCACGGTCGCCGCCCTGCTCTATGCCGTGGGCGCACTGATCTGCGCCACCGCGCCGTCCATGCCGGTGTTTCTTGGCGGCCGTCTGGTCGAGGGGCTCGGCGGCGGTGCGCTGGTGTCGCTGGCCTTCGTCTCGGTCGAGCGGCTGTTTAACCGCAGCATCTGGCCACAGCTGTTCGGCATCATGTCGGCGATCTGGGGCGTCGCCGCCTTCAGCGGCCCGATGCTCGGCGCGATCATGGTCGAACTCCTGTCCTGGCGCTGGGCCTTCGGCGTCTTCGTGCTGGGTGGCATCGCCATGGCATCGGCAAGCTTCATCGTCCTGAACACGCCGGAAGCGACGAAGCCGCAAGCCGCCGCCGGCACCTCGCCGCCCTTCCCCTTTGCAGCACTTGGCTGCCTCGCCATCGCCGTCGTGCTGATCGCCACCGCAGGCGTCGACGTCGCCTTGCTTCGATCGTCGCTGCTGCTGGTCCTCGGCCTCGCCGGCCTGGCGCTGTTCGTTTTCGTCGACGCCATGAAGCCGCAATCGCGACTGTTCCCGTCGGGCCTGTTCTCATGGCGCTCGCCGGTCGGCAGCGGCATGAGCATGGTTGCCGCCTTCTCGGTGGCGACAGTCTCTTTTTCCATCTACGGGCCGCTTCTGCTTACCACGCTGCACGGCATCCCGATCCTGACCACAGGCTACATCATCGCCGCCGAATCGATCGCCTGGTCAATCCTGTCGATCGCCGTCGCCAATGCGCCGCTGCAGCGCGAACGGCAGATCCTCGTCATCGGCGCGCTGATGATTGCAGCCGGCCTCGCCGGTTTCGCCTATGCCATCCCCGCCGGCTCGATCCCGGTGATCCTGCTCTGCGCTTTGTTGCAAGGCGGTGGCTTCGGCGTGTCATGGCCCTTCCTGACCCGCATCATCGTTGCCTCCGCCCGGGACGGCGAGCAGACGATCGCCTCGGCCGCCGTGCCGACCATGCAGCGCATCGGCTACGCCGTGGGCGCCGCCATGGCCGGAATCATCGCCAATGCCAGCGGCTTTTCGGACGGGCTGAACCGCGAGGCAGCAGCGCACGTCGCCGGCTGGCTGTACCTGGCCTTCGTGCCACTTGGCATTGTCGGTTGCCTGGCGGCGTTGAAGATGGCTTTGGCGGCACGCCGGCCGCAATTGGCGACAGGCTGAGGGCACGGCGGATCGAGAATTTGGCGACAGCATTCCGCCGGCGCTGTCGGCGTCAAATGCCCTCGGCCACAAGGCTGCCTGCAAGACCATGGCCTGCCCGATTGCGGAACCGGCGGCCGCTCAGGCTTGCAAACGCTCGGCGATGAGCGCGGCGACCCGCGCCGCCACCTCGTCCTTGCCCATCTCAGGCCATTCCTCGACGCCGTCCTTCGAGACGATGCGCACCTTGTTGCGGTCGCCGCCCATGACGCCGGTGGGGCCGACGCCGCTTTCATGCGAGACATCGTTGGCGACAATGAAATCGGCGCCCTTCTTCTTCAGCTTGGCCTCGGCATTGGCAATCAGGTCCTGCGTCTCGGCGGCGAAGCCGACAACCAGCCCCGGGCGTTGCCCGTGATGACCGACGCCGGCGAGAATGTCGGGGTTTTCGACCATTTGCAGCGCCGGTGGGCCCTGGCCCGCCACCTTCTTGATCTTCTCGCCGGCCGTGCCAGCGGTGCGCCAGTCGGCGACGGCAGCTACGAAGACCGCGGCGTCCGCCGGCAACAACTGTTCGACGGCCGCTTTCATCTCGGCCGCGGTCTCGACATGCGTCGTCACAACGCCGGCCGGATCGGCAATGCCGACCGGACCGGAGACCAGGCGTACATCCGCGCCCAGTCTTGCCAGCGCTGCCGCAATCGCATGACCCTGCTTGCCCGAAGAGCGGTTGGCGATGTAGCGCACCGGGTCGATCGGCTCATGCGTCGGCCCCGAGGTGACGATGATCCTGCGGCCGGCCAGCGGCTTCGGCCTGCTGTCGAGCAGTGCCTCGATCACTGCCACGATGTCCAGCGGCTCGGCCATGCGGCCTTCGCCCACCTCATTGCTCTCGGCCATCTCGCCCTTGGCCGGGCCGACGAAGGCGATGCCATCCTTGGCGAGCGTCGCCCGGTTGCGGCTCGTCGCGGCATGCGACCACATTTTCGGGTTCATCGCCGGCGCCATCAGCACCTTCTTGTCGGTGGCGAGCAGCACCGTGGAGGCCAGATCGTTGGCATGGCCGTTGGCGAGCTTGGCCATCAGATCGGCAGTGGCCGGCGCCACTACCAGAAGGTCGGCCTCGCGCGACAGGCGGATATGGCCGACATCGTGCTCGTCATTGCGGTCGAACAATTCGCTGAAGACATGGTCGGCCGAAAGCGCGCCGACCGAAAGCGTGGTGACGAACTCCTGCGCCGCCGATGTCATCACGACGCGCACCGCCGCACCGCGCTCGCGCAGCCGGCGGATCAGGTCCAGCGCCTTGTAGGCGGCGATGCCGCCGCCGATGATCAGCAGGATGCGCTTGCCGTCGAGGGTTTTGTGCGTTTTTGTGGATTGACCTCGCTCGGGCAGATCGATGTCAAAACCTCCATGAGGCTCAACCAAGCGGCGGATTGTTGCATAGAGGGTTTCGCTCTCGGGCATGCCGGCTTCCGCCGACAGCACGCTTTTGGCAAGCGCATCACGCGCCTCTTCCTCCATCGACACCCCGCGCGCCGCAGCGCGCTCACGCAATTTCTGCTTCACGTCGTCAGCTAGATTGCGGACAGTAATGGTGCCCATGACTTGCTCCGCGACATCAATAGCGCGACTGCAACGCTAGCACCACCGTTGCTAGCGTTGCAAGCGATCAAAGCAGCTTCCACGCGATGTAAACCAGCGTCAGCGCGATCACCCACAGCGCCAGCCGGCCCGAGCGGGTGTAACGGGCTTCGGCCTTGCCGATGGCGCGCGATGTCGCCTCGTCGAAGCGGAGGCCGTGCTCCGCCATAAAATCGATCTCGCGCGACAGCCGCTCGGTGCGGGCGGCAAGATCGGGCGCCTGGCGGGCCAGCGCCAGCAGCGCCTTGGCGCCGTCGCGCGCGTCCATCAGCAGGCCGCTCGGCCCGAGATTGCCGGCGATCCACTGGCCGACCACCGGCTCGGCCGTCTTCCACATGTTGAAGGCCGGGTCGAGCGTACGCGCGACGCCCTCCACCACCACCATGGTCTTCTGCAACAGGATCAGTTCCGACCGCGTGGCCATATCGAACAATTCGGTGACCTCGAACAGCAGCGTCAAAAGCTTGGCCATCGAAATGGTCTCGGCCGGCTGGCCGTGGATCGGCTCGCCGATGGCGCGGATCGCCTGCGCGAAAGCCGCGACATTGTGCCGACGCGGCACGTAGCCGGCCTCGAAATGCACCTCGGCGACGCGCAGATAGTCGCGCGTGATGAAGCCGTAGAGGATTTCGGCGAGGAACCGGCGCTCCTTCTTGCCGAGCCGTCCGGCAATGCCGAGATCGACGGCGACGATATTGCCATTGGCCTCGACGAACAGATTGCCTGGATGCATGTCGGCATGGAAGAAGCCGTCGCGCAGCGTGTGACGCAGGAACGACTGGATCAGGTTGGTGGCGATCGCCTTCAGATCGTGCCCCGCCGCCGCGAGGCCGGCGATGTCGTTCATCTTGACGCCGTCGACCCATTCCATGGTCAGCACATCGCGCCCGGTGCGCTCCCAGTCGACCGACGGCACGCGGAAGCCCGGATCGTCCTTGGTGTTTTCGCCCAGTTCCGAAAGTGCGGCCGCCTCGAGGCGAAGATCCATCTCGATCTTGGTGGTCTGCGCCAGCGTCTCGGTCACCTCGACCGGCCGCAGCCGGCGCGACGACGGGATGTATTTCTCCTGCAGCCGAGCGGCGAGGAAATAGCTTTCGAGATCCTGGAAGAAGCGGCGGCGCACGCCAGGCCGGATCACCTTCACCGCCACCTTGGTATCGACACCGTCATGCATTGCTTGCGCGGGATGAACCTGGGCGATGGAGGCCGCCGCGACCGGCCCGCCGAACTGCGTATAGAGTTCGCCGATCTTGCGCCCGAGCGAGCCCTCGATCGCCGCCACCGCTTCCGCCTGCGAAAAAGTGTGCATCTTGTCCTGCAGCATGGCGAGGTCGAGCGCCATGTCGTTGCCGACGACATCAGGCCGCGTCGCCAGGAACTGGCCGAGCTTGACGTAGGAGGGTCCGAGCCGGACCACCGCCTTGGCCAGCCGGTCGCTGCGCTCATAAGCGAGCGCGCGGCGGCGGGTAAACAGCCGCGCCATGCGCCAGCCGAATTTCGGCAGGCCGCCGAGTTCGTCGCCCGGCAGTGCTGCGATCACGCCCTCGCGGACCAACACCCAGCCGGCCCGTGCGAGCCGAAAGGCGGCGCCGACGCTGCTCATCGTCTACCCTGCTGCTGCAAATTGTCCGGCCTCAAAGCTTCCAGCCCGAATGAAGCGCTGCGATGCCGCCGGAATAGTTGCGGAACGACACGCGCTCGAAGCCCGCGCGGGTGATCATGGCAGCAAAGTTCTGCTGATTGGGAAATTTGCGGATCGATTCGACCAGGTAGGAATAGGGTTCGCCCTCGCCCGTCACCATCTTGCCGATCTGCGGAATGGCGTTGAACGACCAGGCTTCGTAGACCTTGTCCAGCAGCGGCATCTCGACCTCGGAAAACTCCAGGCACAGGAACCGTCCGCCGGGCTTCAGCACGCGAAAGGCTTCCGTCAGCGCGACATCGATGCGCGGCACGTTGCGGATGCCGAATGCGATGGTGTAGGCGTCAAAGGTGCTATCGGTGAAAGGCAGTTCCTCGGCATTGGCCTCGACGAAATCGGTGTTGCCGGACAGGCCCTTTTTCTCCGCGCGGTCACGGCCGACGCTAAGCATCGAGCCGTTGATGTCGAGCACCGTGGCATGCGTGTTGCCATGGCTGGCGTCTACAATGCGGAAGGCGATGTCGCCGGTGCCGCCCGCCACGTCAAGCACTTTCCAGCCCGGACGTTTCGGCGGATTGAGCCATGTCACCATGGCATCCTTCCACAGCCGGTGCAGCCCGGCCGACATCAGGTCGTTCATCAGGTCGTAGCGGTTCGCCACCTTGTGGAAAACCTCATTGACCAGAGGCTGCTTGTCGCCTGGCCCTACCTTCTTGAAACCATAGGAGGTTTCCATGCCGCCCGCGGCCGTGGTTCTCTCAACTGACATTATTTTGATCCGTCATAAAACCGGCGGGACCATAGCCGATCGATGGTGCGGGCGCTATTGTTTAAGGCGCGGTGTTCGGCCGCGCTTCCAGGTGGTGGGCTTACGGCCTGGACTGATGAGACGGGATAACTGCATGCCTTTGAAAGCGGAACTGCACTGCCACATCGAGGGGGCAGCGGCGCCCGAACTCGTCGTCCGCCAGGCGCAGAAATACGGCAAGGACACCTCGCTTTATATCCAGAACGGCTCGTTCGTCTGGCACGACTTCACCTCTTTCCTCGCGGCTTACGACTTTTCCGCCGACCTGTTCCGCTCCGAGGAGGATTATGCCCGCCTCGCCGACCATTATCTGACCAGCCTTGCCCGCGACGGCGCCATCTATTCCGAAGTCTTCACCTCGCCCGACCATGCCGTCAGGGCCGGCCTGTCGCCCAAGGCCTACACCGATGCGCTCGGCGAAGGCATGCTGCGCGCCAAAGCCAAGACCGGCATAGAGGGCCGCATGATCGTCACCGGCGTACGCCATGTCGGCGTCGAATCGATCGAGCAGGCGGCGCGTTTTGCGGCGCGCTGCGGAAATCCGCTGGTCACCGGATTCGGCGTCGCCGGCGATGAACGCATGGGCGAGATGGAGGATTATGTCAGGGCCTTCGAGATCGCCCGTGAAGCCGGCCTCGGCATCACCATCCATGCCGGCGAGCTGACCGGATGGGAGACGGTGCAGGCCGCACTCGACCACATCCGCCCCTCGCGCATCGGCCATGGCGTGCGCGCCATCGAAAATCCCGACCTGGTGCGCCGCATCGCCGATGAGGGCATCGTGCTCGAATGCTGCCCCGGCTCCAACATCGCGCTCAAAGTCTACGACAGTTTCGCCGATCACCCTTTGCCTGCCCTGCAGGCGGCCGGCTGCAAGGTGACGCTGAACTCCGACGACCCACCCTATTTCTGGACCTCGCTGAAGCGCGAATACGACATCGCCGCCGAGCATTTCTCCATGAATGAAAAAGCTTTGACCGCCGTCACCAGGACGGCGATCGAAGCGGCTTTCGTCGACAGGAAGACGAAAAGCGCGCTGCTTGCCCGGCTCGATGCGAAGAGGTGACTGGTGACTGGTGATTGGTGATTGGTTTGCCGGCGGTTCGGCCTGTCAACGGCAATGATCGATCCATCGGGACTCGCAAACCTGCTCACTATTCACTATTCACTATTCACCATTCACTGGAGCAACCCATGCAGGGCGTCACCGTCGTCGACCACCCGCTTGTCCAGCACAAGCTCACCATCATGCGCAAGAAGGAGACGTCGACCGCCGGTTTCCGGCGGCTGCTGCGCGAGATCTCGCTGCTGCTCGGCTACGAGGTCACCCGCAACCTCGAACTGACGACGACGACCATCGAAACGCCGATGGAAACCATGGAAGCGCCGACGCTGGAGGGCAAGAAGCTGGTCTTCGCCTCGGTGCTGCGCGCCGGCAATGGCCTGCTCGAAGGCCTGCTCGACCTGGTCCCGGCGGCCCGCGTCGCGCATGTCGGCCTCTACCGCGATCACGAAACGCTGGAGGCGGTGGAATATTTCTTCAAGGCGCCGAGCGATCTCGCCGACCGGCTAGTGATCGTCGTCGATCCGATGCTGGCGACCGCGAACTCGGCCATCGCGGCCATCGACAAGCTGAAGGAGCGCGGCGCCACCAACATCCGCTTCCTTTGCCTGCTGGCGGCGCCAGAAGGCATCGAGCGCTTCACCAAGGCGCATCCGGATGTCCCGGTCTTTACCGCTTCCATCGACCGCCAGCTCAACGAGAAGGGCTACATCATGCCCGGCCTCGGCGATGCCGGCGACCGCATGTACGGAACCAAATGACGGCGGCTGGCAAGGCCAGCTGACATCCAGTCGTTTACCGCCCGTTTACGCAAAGCCGCGGTTTCGGGTTGGCGTTAAAGCGGCAAACACCATGTGCGCACGAGAATGGGCCTTCACGAAGGTCCATTCATGCTGCGCAAGCTTGTCATTCTGGGCGTGTTCGCCGGAACGTCGGCATCGATCCCGATCGTCTATCAGTCGAATCCGCAGATTCTCGACAACCTGTTGAAGTCGACCGTCGCCGGCAAGCTGTCCGCGCAGCCTCAGCCCGAACTGAACATGGCCTCGGTTCCCGGCAAGCCGGCCGCACCGCTGCCCACTGGGCGCAAAGTATTGGTGGCGGCTGACGAGCGCGGCCATTTCACCTCCGCCTTCAAGCTCAACGGCCGCCAGGTCGACGGCATGATCGACACCGGCGCCACTTTGGTCGCCATCAACACCTCGACGGCGCGCCGCATCGGCATCTCGCTCAACCCGTCGGACTTCAACCAGCAGGTCAACACCGCCAATGGCGCGATCAGGGCCGCCGTGGTCAACATCGATCGCCTGCAGATCGGCAAGATCAGCGTCGACAACGTCCAGGCGGTAGTGCTCGACGACAAGGCTCTGCGCACCAACCTCATTGGCATGAGCTTTTTGCAGCGGCTGGCAAAATACCAGGTCGAAAACGGCACACTGTTACTGGTGCAGTAGCGCGTTCCGCTACCCGCGCGGCAGCACGCGCCGGATGACTGTCTTGTCGGCGGCTGGTTTCGACGCCCCGATCGTATAGGCCGAAAGCACGGCGGCTGCGGCCGCTTCGGCCTCCACTTGCGTGCGGGCGTGGACCAGCGCCAGCGGCTCGCCGGCCCGCACCTCGGCGCCGAGCGGCAGCAGCCTGGTGATGCCGACCGCATGGTCGATCCTGTCGTCCGGCCGCGTGCGCCCGCCACCGAGCCCGACCACAGCAAGGCCGATATCGCGGGTGGCAATAGCGGTGGCAAAACCGTTGCCTGTCGCCTTGACCGCAAACTCCACCGCCGCTTTCGGCAGGTATTTTTCCGGCTTCTCGACGAAATCGGCGGGACCGCCAAGGGCTGCGACCATACGCGCGAAGGCGGCTGCCGCGCGGCCGCCGGCCAGCGTCTCGGCCGCGCGCCTGAGACCGTCCTGATTGGACGACGCCAGCCCTGCCGATTGCAGCATCTCGGCGGCCAGCGCCAGCGTCACATCCTCCAGTCGCTTGTCGCGGAACCTTCCGGTGAGGAAATCGACGGCGTTGCGCACCTCGACCGCGTTGCCGGCCGCCGACGCCAGCGGCTCGTTCATACCGGTGACCAGCGCCGAGGCCTTCAGGCCGGCGCCGTTGGCGATCTCGACCAGGCTGTTGGCCAGTGCTGTCGCGTCGCGCGACTTCTCCATGAAGGCGCCATTGCCGACCTTGACGTCGAGCACCAGCGACCGCAGGCCGGCCGCGAGTTTCTTCGACAGGATAGAGGCAGTGATCAGCGGCACCGATTCCACCGTTCCGGTCACATCGCGGATCGCATAGAGGCGACGGTCGGCGGGCGCGAGATCGGCGGTCTGGCCGATGATGGCACAGCCGGTCTCGAGCACCGTCTTGCGGAAGCGCGCGATATCCGGCTGGCTGATATAGCCCGGGATGGCATCCATCTTGTCCAGCGTGCCGCCGGTATGGCCAAGGCCCCTGCCGGATATCATCGGCACATAGGCGCCGCAAGCGGCGACGATCGGCGCCAGCATCAGCGAGACATTGTCGCCAACGCCGCCGGTCGAATGTTTGTCGGTGACCGGACCCGGCAGGTCCGACCAGTCGAGCACATCGCCGGAATCGCGCATGGCGAGCGTCAGCGCCACCGCCTCGTCGCGGTTCATGCCGTTGAAGAACACCGCCATGGCAAAGGCGCCGACCTGACCGTCCGAGACGCTGCCCGAAGTCACGCCGGCGACAAAGGCCGAAATCTCCTGCGCCGACAGTTTCTGGCCATCGCGCTTGCGGCGGATGATTTCCTGGGGAAGCATCAGGCGTCGCCCTTCAGCTCCGGCAACCCATCCTGGAACACATGCGCAAGGATCGTCGCCAACCGTGCGCCGCCGATCGGCGCCATGTCCTTGGTCTCCTGGTGCGACAGTTCCGCCCCGGTCATCCCGGCGGCGAGATTGGTGATCACCGAACAGGCGGCTACGCGAAGCCCAAGGAAGCGGGCGAGAATGACCTCCGGCACGGTCGACATCCCTACCGCATTGGCGCCCATGACGCGCGCCATGCGGATTTCAGCAGGGGTTTCGAAGCACGGACCGGAAAACCACATATAGACGCCCTTGTGCAGCGCCGTCCCTGTCGCCTTCGCCGCCCGTTCGATCGCCGCGCGCAGGCCGGCATCATAGGCTTCGGTCAGGCCGACGAAGCGGCGGTCGCTAGGCTCGCCGATCAGCGGGTTGGAGCCGGAGAAATTGATGTGATCGGTGATCAGCATCACCGATCCAGGCAGCATGTCGGGATCGACCGAGCCGGCGGCATTGGTAAGGATCAGCTTGGTGATGCCGATGCCGGCAAGCACCTCCAGCGCCGGCCGCATCGCCGCAGCAACGCCGTGCTCGTAATAATGGGCGCGGCCGGACAGCATCAGCACCGGCGTGCCGGCGAAAAGCCCCGCGACCACCTCGCCGGCATGGCCAGTCACCCCGCTGCGGGGGAAACCCGGCAGGTCGGCATAAGAGATGCGCACGGCATTTTCGACCTGGTCGACAAGCCCGCCAAGGCCCGACCCCAGCACCATCGCCGTTGTCGGCGCCAACCCGTCCAGCCTTTCAACGAGGTGGTCCAGAGCTTCCTTCATATCAGCCAACTCTCACTTCAAAATGTCGCCACGAAACCCGTAGGGCAGCATGTCGCCCATCGTCACGGTCTCGACCACGCCGGTGTTGTCGCAAAGATAGAGCTTCGTGTCCGGCCGGCAGAACTCCGCCAGCCTTTGCCGGCAGCCGCCACAGGGCGAGCATTTGGCCATGCGCGAGGCAATGACGGCGATCTCGACGATCTTGCCGCCGCCGCCCATGATGTAATGGCCGAGCGCCGTGGTCTCGGCGCACCAGCCTTCCGGATAGGACGCGACCTCGATGTTGGCGCCGGTGAAGACACGGCCGTCTTCGGTGCGCAACGCCGCACCCACCGGAAACTTCGAATAGGGCGCGTAGGCCTTGGCCATGGCCTCCTGCGCGGCTTCGAACAGATCATGCGACATCTAGACGTTCTCTCCGACGATCGTGGTCAAAACCCGGCCATTTGCGTTTTCCTGGCGCCTTTCGAGCACCAGCCGCATGTTCGACACAGTGCTCCTGGGCGCCCGGATCAACGTTCCTTGACATAAGGCACGCCGCCGGCGCGCGGCGGGATCGCCTTGCCGATGAAGCCGGCAAGCAGGATCACGGTCAGCACATAGGGCAGCGCCTGCATGAACTGCACCGGCACCTTGCCGATCAACGGCAGCGGCGAACCCTGCAGGCGGATCGCCGCCGCGTCGAGGAAGCCGAACAGAAGACAGGCGAACATGGCGTTCACCGGTCGCCATTTGGCAAAGATCAGCGCCGCCAGTGCGATGTACCCCTTGCCCGCGGTCATGTCCTTCACGAAGCCGCCATTCTGCACCATCGAGAGGTAGGCGCCGGCAATGCCGGTCAGCACACCGGTGCAGATCAGGGCCCGGTAGCGCAGCCAAGCGACCGAAATGCCGGCGGTGTCGACGGCGGCCGGGTTCTCGCCGACGGCGCGTAGGCGCAGGCCGAAGCGGGTGCGAAACAACACCCACCAGGTGAACGGCACCATGGCGAAAGCGAGATAGACCAGGATCGAATGGCCAGAGAGCAGCTCGGAATAGATCGGCCCTATGATCGGCACGTCGTGGATCGCGGCAGCACCAGGCAGAGTGATGGCCTCGAAACGCTCGCCCGGCTGCAGCGCCGGCGTTCGCCCGCCCTGCTGGAACCAGGCTTGGCCCAGAATGATGGTCGAGCCGGCGGCGACGAAGTTGATGGCCACACCGGAGACGATCTGGTTGCCGCGATGGGTGATCGAGGCGAAGCCGTGCACCAGGGCAAAGGCGACCGACATCACGATCGCCATGCCGAGACCGAGGAAGGCCGAATGGAAGACCGAAGCGGCGGCCGCACCTGCAAAGGCGCCGACCAGCATCTTGCCTTCCAGCCCGATGTCGAAAACGCCGGCGCGTTCCGAATAGAGGCCGGCGAGGCAAGCGAGTAGCAGCGGCACCGACAGGCGTATGGTCGAGTCCAGGATCTGCACGATGGCGATGAAGACGTCCATCTCAGGCGCCCTTCCCTTTGACCGCTTCGATGCCGACCGACCTTGGACTGAACGAGGCGAACAGCGCCTGGACGTAGGGCCGGAACATGTGCTCCAGCGCACCGGCAAACAGGATGACCAGGCCTTGGATGATGACGATCATGTCGCGGGAAATCGCCGGCATTTCGAAGGCAAGTTCGGCGCCGCCCTGGTAGAGCATGCCGAACAGGATCGCCGCCAGCACGATGCCGACCGGATGCAGTCGGCCCATCAGCGCCACGGCGATGCCGACGAAGCCGGCGCCGGAGACGAAATCGATCGCCACATTGTGCTGGTCGCCCATCACCGGGTTCAGCGTCATCATGCCGGCCAGCGCGCCCGAAATCATCATCGCGATGATGATGATGCGGGTCTCCGAAATGCCGGCATAGCGCGCCGCTTTCGGGCTGTGGCCATAGGTGCGCATCTCGTAGCCGAGCTTGGTGCGCCAGATCAGCAGCCAGACCAGGAATGCCATGAGCAGCGCCAGCAGGAAGCAGATGTTGAACGGCGCCGAGCGGATCTTGGCGCCGAACAGTTCGATGATCCAGTTGAGTTTGGGCAGTTCGGCGCCGGCGAGGAAGTTGCGCGTCTGCGGCGCCTGCGACGCCGCCGGCTTCAACGGCCCGACCAGGAGGTAGACCATGATCGAGGCTGCGATGAAGTTGAACATGATGGTGGTGATGACGATGTGCGACCCGCGCTTGGCCTGCAGATAGGCCGGGATCAGCGCCCACAGCGCACCGACGGCGGCTCCGGCGACGATCGCCAGCGGAAAGGTCAGCCACCACGGCAGCACAGTGTCGAAGGCGAGGCAGACCACGCCCACGCCAAGGCCGGCAATATAGGCCTGGCCCTCGGTCCCGATGTTGAACAGGCCGCAATGCGCGGCCACCGCCACCGACAGGCCGGTGAAGATGAAGGTGGTGGCATAGAACAGCGTGAAGGCAATGCCGGTTCCCTTGCCGAAAGCGCCCTCGACCAGGATGACGGCGGCACGAAGCGGGTTTTCGCCGACCAGCATGACGACGAAACCGGCAACGATGAAGGCCACGGACAGATTGATCAGCGGGATCAGCCCATAATCGGCCCAGGCCGGCAGTTTGGCGTAAGGCGTGCTCACTCTGCCGCCTCCTGGCGATCGATGCCTGCCATCAGCAGGCCAAGCTCGCCCTCGGTCGCCTCGGGGCCACGTTCGCCGACGATGCGCCCGGCAAACATCACCAGGATGCGGTCGGACAGCGAACGGATCTCGTCGAGCTCGACCGACACCACCAGCACCGCCTTGCCCTGGTCGCGCATGGCAATCAGCCGCTTGTGGATGAATTCTATGGCGCCGACATCGACGCCGCGCGTCGGCTGGCCGACGATCAGAACACCGGGGTCCTGCTCCATTTCCCGCGCCAGCACGATCTTCTGCTGGTTGCCGCCGGAGAAATTCGCCGTCTTCAGACGCGGATTGCCGGGACGGATGTCGTACTTCTCTATCTTGTCCTTGGCATCGGTCATGATGGCGTCGATGTTGAGGAACGGCCCTTTGAGGTAGCGCGGGTCGTCATGGTAGCCGAGGATCGAATTCTCGTTCTCCTCGAAGGCCAGCACCAGGCCGACATGATGGCGGTCCTCCGGCACATGGGCGAGCCCACGGTCGCGCAACTCGCCGGGATCGGCGGCCCCGGTCAGGTCGATCGGCTTGCCATCGAGCATCACCGAGCCGGAAACCGCGCGCCTGATGCCGGAAATCGCCTCGAGCAGTTCGGACTGGCCGTTGCCGGCGACACCGGCAATGCCGACGATCTCGCCGGCGTGGATATCGAAGGAGATGTCGTCGACCATGGTGACGCCGCGCTGGTCTTTCACCGTCAGGTTCTTGACCGCGAGCTTGACCGCGCCAGCCTCCGTCTCGCCCTTTTCGACCCGCAGCAGCACGCGCCGCCCAACCATCAGTTCGGCCAGTTCGCCGACTGTCGTCTTGCTGGTCTCGCGCGTCGCCACCATCGTGCCCTGGCGCATGACCGAGACATTGTCGGTGATGGCCATGATCTCGCGCAGCTTGTGGGTGATCAGCACCACCGTTTTCCCCTGGTCCTTCAATTGCCTGAGGATGCGAAACAGATGGTCGGCCTCGGCCGGCGTCAACACGCCCGTCGGCTCGTCGAGAATCAGGATTTCGGCGCCGCGATAAAGCGCCTTCAGGATTTCGACACGCTGCTGCAGGCCGACCGGCAATTCCTCGATGATGGCGTCGGGATCGACTTCCAGCCCGTATTCGCGCTCGAGCCGCTCCAGTTCGGAGCGCGCCTTGGCGATGCTCTTTTTCAACAGCGCATCGCTTTCGGCGCCGAGGATGATGTTTTCCAGCACGGTGAAATTGTCGACCAGCATGAAGTGCTGGTGCACCATGCCGATGCCGAGCGCGATGGCGTCGTTGGAAGTCTTGATAGACGCCGGCTTGCCGCCGACGCGGATCTCGCCGCTGTCGGCCTGGTAGAAGCCGTAGAGGATCGACATCAGCGTCGACTTGCCGGCGCCGTTCTCGCCGACGATGCCGTGGATGGTGCCGCGTGCGATATCCAGATTGATGTCGCGATTGGCGCGAACGGCGCCAAAACTCTTGTTGATGCCGATCAGTTCGATTGCGGCTTGCGCCATGCAGCCTGTCCCACTCTTATTTTTTTATCGCTTGGTCAAAACGCCTAGCATGATGCCCCACCCGTGCCAATTGGCGGCGCAGTGGCCACTCTCGACAAATCCCGGTGCGCTTGTCAATTTCGAACGTGGCCGCAGACCTTCACATTCACTAATATGCAAGGCTCGACAGTCGCATCATGCTGCAACTGCGTGCACCAGGACCTGGGGAGTTTCGAATGATCATGCCTGTCGACCGGCTGACGACGCTGGAAATCCGCGCCGCCGAGCAGGAAAAGACGATCGAGGAACTGTCGGGCCAGATCGCCGAACAGTGGACGGTCATCGAGCGCATGCAGCGCAAGCTGGATGCGCTGACCGGGCGCTTCATGGCGCTGGAGGAACAATCGGCACCCGACGTGCCGATAACCAAACCGCCGCACTGGTAGCAAGGAGAAGCCGATGGCCGGTGAAAGCGATCGCGTTGCGCGGGCGGGCGATTATGTGCTTGGCCTGATGAACGATCGCGACCGCGAACGTGCCGAGCGCGACCTGGAGATCGATCCCGCCTTCCGCGACACGGTGATGCGGCTGGCCGAGCGCATGCATGTCTTCGACCGTGGTCCGCCATCGGGCGGCAGCGATCGCTGGCGGCTGATTTCGCAACGCATCGCCGAACTGCCGCAGATGCGTGTGGTCGGCCAGGGCGAAGCGAAGCCGGTGATCGGCAGGCTGGAGCGGAAGCCCTATGGCGTCGGCGTGCATTCGCTCGGTGGCCGACGCGGCTTCGCTATCGCCATTGCGCTGATGGTGGTGTTTGCGCTGGGTTATCTCGTCGGACAGCTATAGGCCGAGTTCGCGCGACATCAGCAGCATCGGGTAGCCGTCCTGCTCAAACGACTCGACCACTGCCCAACCGAGCCCGGCATAGAAGTCTCGCGCCACCCAGGTATAGAGGTAGGTCCTCTCCACACCGATCGCGGTTGCATGCGCTTCGATGGCTGCAACCAGCGCGCGGCCGATCCCTTTGCCGCGGTGGTCGCTATCGACGACCAATCCCGCCAGCCAAGGCGTCAGCTCATGCGCGGGTTCAAGTTCGTGGCGAACCAGCAGGCAGGTCCCGACCGGGACGTCCCCTATCCGCGCCACAAGCGCCGCCTCGAAGCCATCTCCATTGAGCAACTCGCGAAGCCCGGCGACGTCCTCATTCAACGTTCTTGCGCTGCCCTCGAAAAAGGCGGCGATGCGCAGTCGCGCCACTGCATCAACATCGCGTTCGGTCATCGGTCCGATGGTCGGCTTCACTCTCGCCTCTCAAGTTGCGGCCCCCGTCAAACCCAAAAACAAAACCGCCGGACTCTCGCCCGGCGGTTTCAACTCTAATGGATACAGATCAATACGGGCAGGCGTTGTCGGCGGTGTAGTCGTGCACCTGGATCGTGCCGGCGATGATGTCGGCCTTGGCCTTTTCGACGGCAGCCTTCATCTCGTCGGTGACCAGCGCCTTGTTGTTGTCGTCCATGGCGTAGTCGACACCGCCTTCCTTGAGGCCGAGATTTTGCAGGCCGCCTTTGAAGGTGCCGTTCTTGCCGTCCATGAAGGCGGTGTAGACGGCCACGTCGACGCGCTTCAGCATTGAGGTCAGCACCTTGCCGGGCTGCAGGCCGTTCTGGTTGGAATCGACGCCGATGCCGAGCTTGCCGGCATCCGCCGCCGCCTGCAGCACGCCGACGCCGGTACCGCCGGCCGCGGCATAGACCACGTCGGAGCCCTGGTCGATCTGTGTCTTGGCGATCTCGCCGCCCTTGGCCGGATCGTTCCACGCCGCGGGCGTGTCACCGGTCATGTTCTGGATGACATCGGTCGCACCGGCCGCCTTGGCGCCGCCGACATAGCCGCATTCGAACTTGCGGATCAGCGGAATGTCCATGCCGCCGATGAAGGACACCTTCTTGGACTTCGAGGCCATCGCCGCCAGGATGCCGACGAGATAGGAGCCTTCGTTTTCCTTGAAGACAAGCGAGCGGACATTGGGCATATCGACGGCATCGTCGATGATGGCGAAGTTGAGATCGGGATATTCCTTCGCGACCACCTTCAGCGCATCCTCCCAGGCAAAGCCGGCCATGACGATCGGGTTGCGGCCGTCTTCGGCGAAGCGGCGCAGCGCCTGCTCGCGCTGCGAGGCATTGGACACTTCGAACTCGACATAGGCGGTGCCGGTCTCGGTCTTGAACTTTTCGGCGCCGTGATAGGCAGCCTCGTTGAAGGATTTGTCGAACTTGCCGCCGAGATCGTAGAGGATGGCCGGCTGGACATCCGCGGCGAAAGCCGGAAGAACCATTGCGGTTGCGGCCAGGAGGCCGAGAACGATACGTTTCATGTGATCCACACCCTGTCGGTTATTTTTTTCCGTTACGCGCCGCCCGCCTGCCCGGTTCTCCGGCAGACATGCGGCATCAGCCAGGAGTGTACTCCCCTCCCGCTCAGGGCAATCTGGCACGGCCCGAAACAAAATTCACGCGGAATTTTGACCTTTTGGAAAAGCATGCCTCCCCTTGGAAAAGCAGGCTTGGGCAATGACTGCCGCGGACGATTGCCGCATTGTCGTCGCAAGTCCGCCGGGACAACCCATCAGCCCGGCGCGAATTCTCCGCCGCGCCGCCGGCGCCGGTAGCCGATCGCATAGAGGATGAAGGCAAGCACCGCGAACACGGCAAACCCCGGCTGGGCAAGCACCCAGGCGATGCCGCCATCCCATATCATCGGATTGACCTTGGCGCGCACGAAGGTCTCGAAGGCCGCGCGGGTGTCGGGCGAAACCGCCAGCCAGCTCGAATTCAGCGGCGTCATGACCAATGCGGAAGCCGCCACCGAGCGCGTCGCGTCGAGTACCGCCATGATGACGGCGACCGAGAGTGCGACCATGGCCGCGAGGCGAAACAAAAAACGCAACATCAGATCTTTCCCCCGGCCTGGTCCTCAAGCTCCTCCCGAGGACCTTCCGGTCACAGGCGAGGAATAGAATGCGTACGCCCGGCGCGCAATCGGCTTACGCGAATTTGAAGTCTATCGCTTGCGCCGATGAACGAGCCAGACGCCGAGGATACCGCCGACGATGGCGCCGACCACCAGCCCGACAAGGCCGATGAACACCGCGAAATAACCGCAGCCGCCTTCGAAACAGCTGATGTCGGTGACTTCGGCGATCCCTGCCCCGAGCGCGAAGCCGGCCACGGCGCCGACGACGGCGCCGAGGAGGATGCCGACCAGCGCGGCGACAACCGAGGCGAAGACCTGCGGTGTTTGCGCTTGCCGCTCGGTATAGACGGCTGCGGGTCCGGCATGGCGGCGCAGCAGGTAAATGCAGAACAGGCCGATACCGATTTCGGCGCCGGTGATGGTCAGGCCCCTGGCGGAGAAGACGAAATCGGGCACGGCCAGGGTATAGGCTTGCCGCGCCAACAGAAAGACGATGATGGCGATCTGCCAGATGATGAATTGGCGCGGAAAGTGCTCCGAGCGGCCGAAGGCGAGGCCGAGCAGGTAAAGCCCCCACAGGATGGTGATGATGTTGGCGGCGAGCCCGCCCAGCAGCAGGTAGAAGACTGTATCCGGCAGGCCGGAGCTGCCGACCAGCCACCGGGCCGAGACCAGCCCGTAGGCCGACCATGCCATGACGACGACAAGCCAGCCCACCGGGATGAAGGACAGGTCCGAACGCCCAGGCAGCGGCAGCCCGCTGCCTGGCACGCCTGCGGCCGGCGTTCCGCTGGCCGGCTGTTCATTGCTCGATGTCATGTCTGGACGTTGCCCCCGCAAAGCCTCCGCCTCACTCGACAGGGGGCCCGGGCCGAAGTCAAGCGCGCCCGGCTCTGCCGCCTCGCCCGTGCACACCATTCAGAGCCGAAAGCACCTTTGAAGCGGAGGCGTTGGCGGCCCCACGAAACGATGCGTGGCCGGCAAAGCGAATAGACTGCCGTTATGGCTTGGCATTCGGCGCCGGATCGACTAGATGAGCCCCGCGCCTGTTTGAATGACGGGCGCCGGGAAGGGCATCCGCTGGTTGGCGATGTCCATCAAGCGGGTCTTCCCGCAAATCCCAAAGGGATGCATCTCCCCAACCCGCGTGGCAAAACCGGCCGGCGCGAATGCAAGGACGGAGAGGTGGCCGAGTGGTTGAAGGCGCACGCCTGGAAAGTGTGTTTACGGGAGACCGTAACGCGGGTTCGAATCCCGCTCTCTCCGCCACTATCAAGCCATTGAAACCGCTGCGATTTCCCATCCCAGCGGGTGCGGCTGACTTTACTTCACATGCTCGCCCTGGGTTCATGGCGGATTGCCGGCTTGCTCGCCAAGCCAGGCGCAGAAATGCCGCGGAGCGATCCGGCGGTCGCCGTCACCTGTTCAACCGCCAGAGTTTCAAAGGCGTAGCCGGACCTCTGTCTTCACTCTTCGTGCCCCATCTGTCACCGTCGCAACCAACGCGGTAGTGCCGCCTTGGTGCGATCTCAGGTCGCAGATGAGGTAATTCCATGAATTATAACGATATCGACCTCAATCTATTGCGGGTCTTTGACGTGATGATGCGGGAAAGGAGCGTCACGCGGGCGGCTACCGAATTAGGCAGAACACAATCCGCTGTAAGCCACTCCCTGTCGAAGCTTCGGTATCTATTGCAGGATGAACTGTTCACCAGAGATGGCGGCGAGATGCGGCCAACTCCCCGGGCAGTTGAGCTGCTGTCGAATATTTCCGCCGCACTCGCAACGATCCGCGCATCGATCGACCGGCATCAGATCTTCAATCCAGCAACGACGCGACGCAACTTTCGCGTTGGACTTACAGATTATCATGCCATGGTTTTCATCCCGGGCCTCATTCGAGAATTTTCCAGGCAAGCTCCTGGCGCGACGCTGAACGTCATTCCCGCAAACGGACCCGAAATCGGGTCATCGGTCTATCTGAGACAAGTTGACTGCGCGCTGACGGGAGCAGCGATACGCGACGACCCAGGTCTCTTGAAGGTGGAGCTTGGCCAGGACCGATTGTTTTGCGCGGTGTGGAGCGGAAGCAAGATCGCCAGAAGCGCAATGACGCTGGAAACCTATCTGGCCAGTTCTCACCTCCAGATTTCCGCAGATGGCCTGGCGGAAGGCCTCGCGGATGCCGCCCTCAAACAGATGGGTCTTCGCCGCAATGTCGTTGCGACCATCTCGAACTATCCGGTGCTGCCCTGGGCGCTTCGCGGCACTGAACTGATTACCCATTGCGGTGATGCCATCCTGCAAATGCTGGATGAGAGGAGTGAGGTGACGTTGGTCCCGCCACCCCTTCCGATAGCGAATGTGAATGCCTGGCTTATTGTTCACCGCCAGATGGCGAATGACCCGGGAACCAGGTGGCTCCGGGAAATCATCGTGGGAATCTACAACGAATCGCGGACCAAGAGACACCAAGGCACCGTCGGAACACCGGGATCCGCCGTAAAATAGATCGCGCGCGCTATCGTCTGTTTCACCACTCGAACGCCTTTGTACCTGGGAGCGAGTGCCGCGCAATTATGAAAGACGCTCATTTTGACCATGAGAACAATCGATTTGACGAATAGTTCACCTGGAGAGCACATTCCCTTCAACAATAACAGGGGAATGCCGAAATGAGATCAACGTTCAAGGGCCTACTTGCCCTCGCTATCGCGTGCACCGCCTCCTCGGCGTGGTCCGCAACCCTCGACAATGTCAAGAAAAATGGCGTGCTGACCTGTGGCACAAATTCGGCCACGGCTGGCTTCAGCCTCCCCGACAATGAAGGCAAATGGACCGGATTTGTCGTCGATTATTGTCGCGCCGTGGCCGCTGCCGTGCTCGGGGATGCGCAAAAGGTCAAGTTCATCCCATTGACGCCAAAGGATCGCTTCACCGCCTTGCAGTCGGGAGAGATCGACATTCTCGCGCACAACGCAACCTGGACATCGTCCCGCGATACGTCGCTAGGCATACTGTTTACCGGCACGTATTTCTATGACGGCCAGGGGTTCATGGTGCGCAAGGCGGACAATATCACGTCAGCCAAGGGACTTGACGGCGCATCGATATGCGTCACCCAGGGCACCACGACCGAGTTGAACCTTGCCGACTATTTTCGCTCGCAGTCGATCAAGTACACGACGGTTGGTTTCGCAGACGAGGAAGCTGTAGTGAAGGCTTATGAGGAGGGACGTTGCGACGTCTTGTCCGCAGACACCTCCACCTTGAACGCGTCGCGGCTTCGCATGGCCAAGCCGGACGACAGCATTGTTCTTCCCGAGCTGATCTCCAAGGAGCCGCTTGGCCCGGCCGTGCGGCAGGGTGACGACCAGTGGCTCAATGTGGCGAAGTGGACGCTCTACGTCATGGTGGCCGCGGAGGAATACGGGGTCACCTCCAAGAACGTCGATGCCATGAAATCGTCGGACAACCCCAGCATCCGCCGCTTGCTTGGCGTGGACGGCAGCATAGGCAAGGACATCGGGCTCGGCGATAGCTGGCCGGTCGAGGTGATCAAGCAGGTCGGCAATTACGGCGAAGTGTTTGATCGCAATGTCGGCAAGGATTCGCCGCTGAAAATGGAGCGCGGCATGAACGCGCTCTGGAACCAAGGCGGCGTTCAATACGCTCCGCCGATCCGCTAACGCATGTCGCTCAAAAATGGCCCCGGTTTTGAGACACGACGTGCATAAAAACAAAGACCCTAAAGCGCGTCGCCTGAGTCCGTTCAAACGCGACGCGCTTTAAGCAAAGCATGGTTGCAAGGCGCTGGCGTGTTACCGTCAGCGCCTTGCACGGACCGGATAGGAACAGGCCATGTCCCATTTGTCGCTTCCCGCGCCGTCGCGCAGGAGGTTGTCGCTGCACGATACGAAGGTGCGGGGCATCTTCTACCAGCTCTTGCTCGCCGGCTGCCTGCTGGCCTTGGCCCTGGGCATCGGCATGCAGACTGCATCGAATATGCGGGTCCGGGGGATTCCGCTCTCATTCGACTTTTGGAATGAGTCTGCCGGCTTCGACATCAATCAAACCCTGATACCGTACGATGCATTGTCCAGCTACGGTCAGGCGTTCTGGGTGGGAGTGGCCAACACCCTCTACGTCAGTCTCCTCGCAATCCTGTTTGCGACCTTGCTTGGCTTCGTCATCGGCGTTGCCCGCCTGTCGCCGAACTGGATCGTTTCGAAGGTGGCGACCGCCTATGTCGAGCTTGTGCGCAATGTTCCGTTATTGCTGCAGCTGCTGTTCTGGTACAACGCCGTCCTCAAGCCGTTGCCCTCGCCGAAGGCGTCCATCGCCATTCCCGGCGGCATCTACCTCAACAATCGCGGCCTCATCGTTCCGGAGATTCATCTGCATCCGGGAGCGGGGCTGGTGGGCCTGGCATTCGTTGCGGCCATTTCCTGCTGCGTTGCATTCTGGTTTCGCGCCAGGAGCGTCCAGAGACGGACGGGCAGGCAGCTGCCGGTGCTTCTGGTCAGTCTGGCGACCTTGATAGGATTTCCGCTGGTCGTGTTCCTGGCGGCTGGCGAGCCGGTCTCGTTCGTCGCCCCGCAGCTACGGGGTTTCAATTTTCAAGGCGGGCATCAGCTCTATCCGGAGTTTGCCGCTCTCCTGATCGGTCTGTCGGTCTACACCGGTTCATACATCGCCGAGATCGTGCGAGGTGGAATCCAGGCAGTGCCAAAGGGCCAGACCGAGGCTGCGCATGCGCTGGGGCTGGCGCCGGGCAAGACGCTTCGTCTGGTCGTCGTTCCCCAGGCGCTGCGCATCATCATACCCCCTTTGACAAGCCAGTATCTCAATCTCATCAAAAACTCGTCGCTTGCCGTGTTCATCGGCTATCCCGACCTCGTTCAGATCTTTGCCGGCACGGTGCTCAACCAGACCGGAGCCGCCGTCCAGGTCATGGCGATTACCCTGTCGGTCTATCTCGTCATCTCCCTTGCCACGTCATTGGCCATGAACGCGTGTAACCGACATTTTGCAATCGTTGAAAGGTGACGGATGAGCGATCAGTCCATGCGTTCGCCAGTTGACGTCAGCGCGCTCATACCAGCCATGGCGCCTCCCGCGGACGTTCGACCGGGTCCAGTGAGCTGGATGAAAAAGAACCTGTTTTCGACGCCGTCTTCAGGCGCGCTGACAGTATGCTTTGTCCTCCTCGCCGCGTGGCTGCTGCATCACTTCCTGAGCTTTGCGATCTTCAATGCGGTCTGGAGCGGCGGCCACGAAGCTTGCCGTACGAACAGCCAGGGGGCTTGCTGGCCTTTCATCGCCGAGAAGTTCGACTACCTGCGATACGGCGCGTATCCGGTTTCCGAGCGGTGGCGCGTGGACGTTGCGCAGGCGATCGGCGCCATCCTCATCGTTTGGCTCCTGTGGACGAAGGCTCCGCGGCGCAAAGTGGCGGCGTTGCTGTTCTTCCTCGTCTACCCCGTGGCCGCGTTCATTCTCGTGCGCGGCGTTGCCTGGCTTCATTTGCCTGTCATCGATACGACGCTCTGGGGCGGTCTCTTGATCACGTTGCTGATGTCGATCGTGGGTATCGTCTTCTCGCTACCGATCGGGGTTATCCTGGCGCTTGGGCGCAGGTCGGAACTCCCTTTCGTCAAGACGGTTTGCGTCACGTTCATCGAAGTCGTCCGCGGCGTGCCGTTTATCACAGTGTTGTTCATGGCGAACTTCATGATGCCGCTCTTCGTCCCGGATTATCTGACACCTGATCGTCTGTTGCGCCCGCTCATCGCGATAGCGTTGTTCTCGTCCGCCTATATGGCCGAGGTCGTGAGAGCCGGCCTTCAGGCGATCCCGAAGGGCCAACACGAAGCGGCCAAGGCGCTCGGGATCGGCTACTTCGACATGATGCGCCTGATCGTCCTCCCTCAGGCGTTGACGATCGTCATACCGAGCATCGTCTCGACCTTCATCGGTCTGTTCAAAGACACGACTCTGGTCGCCATCGTCGGCATCGCGGATTTCCTGAAGGCCGTCGAAACGGCGCGCGTCGATCCGAACTGGGCAGGCCCGACGATCTCATCAACCGGCTACCTCTTTGCGGGACTGGTCTACTGGAGCTTTTGCTTCGGCATGTCGCGTTACTCGCAATCTGTGGAGCGCCAATTGGCGCGTGGCCACAAATCCTAGGAGGCGATGATGATGCCACAAGCAATGCCCGCGGCAAGGTGACTATCAAATGGCTTGTGCAGACACGCCCGCATCGGCGCTTGGGCAACGACATATCGCGGGAATAGATTTCGACCAGATCCACGACCGTCAGCAGTTCGGATCCGTCAAATGGGCCAACCAGTGGGACGAGTTCTCTCCCCAGGTCGAGGGCCAGGACCTGCTGTCGCTGTGGACGGCGGATATGGACTTCCGCGCTCCGGAAACCGTCATTGCGCGACTGCGCGAGGCCGCGGAGCATGGCATTTACGGCTACACACGCCGCGATCCGCGCCACTATGAGATCGTGCAATCGTGGTTCGCGCACCGGCACAACTGGTCGCCGAAACTGGAGACCTTGCTTCCCGCGCCGGCGATCATGCCGTCGGTGGCTGCGATACTGCGAACCTTTACCAAGCCCGGTGACGGCGTCATTGTGCAGTCGCCCGTGTACTCGCCCTATTTCGAAGTGGTTCAGGGAAACGGGCGAGTTCTGCTTACGAACCGGCTGAGGCTGCAGAACAACAGATATGAACTCGATCTCGAGGATTTCCAGAAACTGGCGGCCGGCGGTGCCAAGGCATTCCTGCTGTGCAATCCTCACAACCCTGCCGGAATGGCCTGGACACGCGAAGAATTGGCGGCGCTCAACGACATCTGCGAGCGTCATGGCATCCTGGTCATATCCGACGACATTCACTGCGACATAAGGTTGTCGGATCGCCCCCACATCGTCTTCTCCTCCATCTCCGAAGATGCTGCGGAGAAATCGTTCATCTGCACCGCTCCAACGAAGACTTTCAATCTTGCCGGGGTTCCTTCGGCAACCATTTCGGTAGCCAGCAAAAAGCGCCGCGAGGCGCTTCTTGCCGCAATGCAGGCGTCATTCATGGTGAATGCGAACTTTTTCGGCCGCCTGGCTTTGGAGGTTGCTTACAGCAGCGGCGCGCCGTGGCTCGACCAACTCACGCGCTACATCGCCGGCAACATCGATCTGGTTTGCGAGTTCGCCGGTGAACACCTTCCAGGCATCACGCCCATGCAGCCCGACGCATCGTTTCTGGTGTGGTTGGACGCGTGCGCGCTCGATGGCCGAGTGGGTGGAATTCAGAAGTTCTTTGTCGATCGGGCCGGGGTTAATCTCTATGACGGCCGCGTCTATGGGCCTGGCGGCGAAGGCTTCATTCGCCTGAATGTCGGCTGCCCGCGTGCTCTGTTGCGCCAAGGGCTGGAGCGCATGTCCAGCGCGCTGGCATCCCTGTGATCGAGCGCCAGGGTGCTTCGGATGCGAGCCTGGTACTTGATGCCGGCAGCCGGTAAGGAAACGTCCGAGGCCGACGAGCCGGGTGGCCCGCTAGTCCGGATTCCATAGCCGTGCCGGACACGACGCTAAAGCCAAGGTCGACATGTCCATCTTGATCGCCGCTACCATTTCACAGCGAACCCGAGCTTGGCGCCCAGGGCATGGCTGTCGCCAAAATCCTTGAGACTTGTCCGCACGGTGCCTTCCCCGAAGACTGCGTAGCGGCCGTCCGCCCAGCTCAACGAGCCACCAAGGCCGACACCGCCCCACAGCGCCTGATTTTCGCTGACCAGCTTCGTGCCGGACACATCGACATCATTTCCGTCGAGGAAGTCGTAGTAAAGGTTGCCGAGCCCGTAGATGTGCGTACGGCTTACTTGCCCCGCATCGTCCACCCACTGGTCTTCATAGTCCGCGGAGAGGCCGAGCCGGCCAACGAGGCTGTTGCTGCTGCCGGGCGACACGACGGCGCCAAACGGGTCGGTGAACGCGTCGAAGTCGACCGAGGAATAGGCAAGCTGGGCCTGCGGCGTCAGCGACCAGTTGCCGTTGAGGGCGATCTTCTGTCCGGTCTCCACGCTCAGCCCGTAGCCGAAACCGTTGTTGCCGTCCGCAAGCGTGGTGCCCAGCGTGGCCGACCGGATGTCACTGTCATACCATGTCGCCTCGGCCTGCGCGTCGACGTAGAAGCCACCGCTGCCGAACCAGGTGAGCGTGCTGCCGACGCCGTAGCCGGTGGCAGCGATCGACCCTGCCCCGAAGATCGAGGAGACGTCCGACGACGCGGTTCCGTAGTGGGCCGTAATCCCTCCGATCAGGGTACCGGCGTCGCTTTCGTGCAGCAGGCCATCGACGCCGGCCTGCAGCTTCCAGGTGGTCACGTCATAGTTCGTGCCGGAGGTCGACGTCTTCGGCTTGATCTCGGCATGGGCAGCTTCGATGCGCGCCCATATCGCCTTGCCGTCGACCGAGCCCTGGCCTGGCAGGTCCGCACCTTGCGGCGTAGCACCCTCGCCCCACGACCGATTGCCAATGCGTTGCTGCATGGTGCCCAGTTCATTGAAGGCCTGCAGCACCCCTTCATAGGCCTCGTACAGCGGCACGCCGGGCGAATAGAGCGGCTGCGGATCGGGATCGCCGTTGACCAGGGCCGAGCGCAGATACCAATCGCCATCGGCCGGTGTGCTGACGCCGCCTTGGTAAAGCCTGTAGGCATAGGCGCCCGCGACGACCGCTGCATCGCCTTCGAAGGTATAATTGCCGTCGAGCGAGAAGCTGCCGTTCGAGACGCCGCCGACGTCGACGATCTTGATGCCTCCGACCGTTTGGGCGCCCGACCCGCCGAAATTGACGACCTGAAGGGTACCCGTCCCTGACGTGTTGCCGGCGATCACCAGCATGTCTGTCGGCGAACCGTCACCACCGAGCGCAGCGTTGAGAACGACGGCGCCGCTATTGCCGACATAGTCGCCGCTTACGGTAAGTGTGTCGCCTGGGACGCCACCCGCGATGCGCACCGTTCCGGCGTTGCTCAGCCCCGCAATCGTCTGGGACATGCCGGCAAGATCGAGCGTGGCGCCCGAGGCGACGGAGAACTGCGACGAGGAACTGAACGCGTTCGCAGCGCCCGCGGCAAGCGTGCCGCCGCTGACCGTAGTGGCGCCGGTAAAGCCTGAGTTGTCCAACGCAAGCAGCAGCGTGCCTTGGCCGTCCTTGATGAACGTACCGGCGCCCGAGAGCACGCCGGCATAGCTGGCGGAGGCGACTTGGTCGAATGTGAAGGAGGCGCCGGCGCCAATCGCGACATCGCCGCCGAAGCGCTCGGCCGCCGAGACGAGGCTGCCCTGGTCGACGGTCCAGTCGAGCAAAGAGGTGCCCGATATTGTCAGTGAGCCGGCGCCGTCCTTCACCATCGCGCCGGTGCCAGAGATATCCCCGGCAAAGCTGGCTTCCGCCGCCTGGTCGAACACAACAGTGCCTGAATTGCCGATGTCGCCACGGATCGAAGCCGCATTGCCAACCAGCGTGCCAGCGCTCACCAACGTGTTGCCGCCGTAGCTGTTCGATCCGGTGAGGGTCAGCGTGCCGGCGCCGGCCTTGACAAGACTGCCGGCCCCCGAGATCGCGCCGGACAAAGTGAGGTCAGCCATCGTGTCGAAGGTGCCGCCGGCCGCCAAAAGTGTGACATCGCGCGCCGAGGAGAAGACGGCGGTGTTGCGCAGCGTACCGCCGGAGAACGTCAGGTCGCCGGCAGCAACGCCGAGATTGTTGTCGGCCGAAACCGAAAGCACGCCGCCCGAGACGGTCGTACCGCCCGTGTAGGTGTTGGCGCCTTCGAGCACCAGCGTGCCTGCATCAGTCTTGGTAAGGCTGCTTGCCCCGGTCAGCACGGAGGCGATGGTGGCTATATAGCCCGCTCCGGCCAGGGAGCCGTCGCCGACCCGGATGATGCTCTCGCCACCGGCGCCGGCGAGCGTGATGGAGTCGCCCTCGATGCGGTAGCCATCGGCAGCGAACTGCATGCCGGTAACCTCCAGCGCGCCGGCGCTGTCGTCGGTGGTGACGGTGCCGCCAAGCGTCTGGAAGATGGCGAAACCGGGTTGCGGCTTCATCGCGCCGGTAACCAGGCCGGTGCTCGTCGTCCACGTCGGGCTTGCCGCAGTCCAAGTGCCGTTGCCGCCATCGACCAGATCGTTGTTGGCATTCCCGGCCGCGTCACCATCCCAGAACAACAGGTCGTTACCGACACTGCTGACGAGATTGACCTGGTTGGCGACAGAAGTCTGCACCGTCAGGTCGGCGGTTGTGACACCCGCCGGTAAATTGCCGAGCTCGAGACCGTTGTCGGTGAGGGCGCCGCCATAATTGATCAGCCGGTAGATGCCCGGGCCAAAGCCGCCGACGTCGGTGATGTCAAGGCTGCCATCCAGCGTCAGATTGCCGGTCACCACGATGAGATCGTTGACGCCGCCGCCGACGACGCCGGCTTGGCCAAGCTCGTAGTCGAGGGTCGAGCCCGAACTCAGGCTGAGCGCTCCGACCGTGAGCGTGCCGGGGCTGGAGCCAGGCGCCAGAACGCCGCCATCGGCGATGATGACCGCGCCGGCAATCGAGCCGGAGCCGCCCAGCGTGCCGCCGCTGTTGACCGTCGTCTGGGTGTTGCCGAGCGAGCCTTCGACGACAAGCTTGCCGCCATTGACAGTGGTGGCGCCGCTATAGGTGTTTGTGCCGGTGAGGCTCAGATTGCCAAGACCCTGCTTGGTGAGGGAGCCGCTGCCGTCGATGAAGGCGGCAAAGGTGGCGTCGGTCGGCTGGTTGAAGACGAGCGCTCCGTCGTTGAGGATTCCGCCGGTGCCGAGGCTCGAGGCCTGACCGGTCAACGTGCCGCCGGAGATCACCGTGCCGCCGCTGTAGCTGTTCAGGCCGGTCAGTGTCGTGCTGCCCGAACCCTGCTGAACCACCGCGCCGCTGCCTGAGATTGCGCCATCGACGATCAATGCATCTGAGCGGTTGAATGCCAGCGTGCCGTCGTCGAGGACATTGCCGACAATGCTGCCGGAGGTGCCGCCGTCGCCGACTTGGAGCGTGCCGCTACTGATGACAGTGCCGCCGGTATAGGAGTTGGCGCCCGACAAAACCATCGTGCCGCCACCGGCTTTCGTGAGAGCGCCTGCGCCGGAGATGACATTGCTGAGCGTGAGGGCCGTGCTGGGATCGGTGAGGAATGTTCCTCCCCCCGTCAGCGCGATGGTCCGGGCACTGGTGATGTCGGCGGTGGTCTGCAGCGTGCCGCCGCTGAAGGTCAATCCGCCTGAGGCGGCGCCCAGATTGTTGTCACTCGAAATTTGCAGGGTCCCGCCGCTCAAAGTCCATGGCGTGACGACGTTCGTTGTCCCCATCAGTGTCCAAGTGCTGCTTCCTGTCTTTTCATATAGCCCGAAGCCGTCGTATTTGGCGCCAGCGCCGATTTGGGACACATCGAAACTTGCATTGGTATCGCCGCCCAGCTTGAAAGTATCGGCATTGCTGAAGGCAACTACATTGCCAGTGATGTTCGCGCCGGCCTGAATCTCCAGCGAATTGACGCCACCGGTGAACTGGATGGCTCTGCCGGGTACCGGCGTTCCACCACCCGCGCCGACGGCGCCACCTGTGATTGTACCCGCATTTATGACGGCGATGTTGGCGCCCTTGATCCCCGAGCCGCCATCGCCTGCCGTTCCGGTGGCGCCGGCCAGACCGCCAATGCCGCCAATGATCGTCGCACCTTGATTGTTGATGACGGTTCCACCTGAAAGCAGCAGAACAGCGGCGCCACCGTCCCCACCGCCGCCGAGAAGGGCTCTTCCGCCGGCGCCCCCAAGCAAATTCCCGCTGTTCTGGATTGTCCCGCCGCCGATCAGGACGATAGCAGCTGCGCCGCCGCCGCCGCCTGCTTGGGCCCCGGCTGTGTTCGTACTAGTGCCGCCGGTAACGCTGCCGCCCGCCTCAACAACGACATTTGCGGACGAGAATATGCCGACGCCGCCACCACCGCTGCCGCTGTTGCCAGTGTTCCCACCTCGGCCACCAGTGCCACCAACCACCGATCCTGTGCCAGTAACCGTAACGTCGGCCGTGGCACTGACGCCCACACCGCCACCGCCACCGCCGCCGCTCCTGACGACGCCGTTCGTGCCAGGTGAGCCCAAAGCGCCGGCCCCGCCGCTGATGCTGGTGGCAATGGTCCCGTCTGTGGAGATGACCAGACCCGTAGCACCGGTCGCACCGGCAATGCCATTTGGGTTGTTGGCTGTCGTGCTTCCCGATCCCGACCCTCCGGGCGCACCATTGCCCGTCGTGAGGTCAACGCCACCACCACCGCCACCGGCGGTCGCGCCATTGGGAACATTCTGACCCGGCGCCGTTGCCGGCGTGCCGTCGACGCCGCCTTGTCCGGCATTCACACCGCTGCCATTGCCGCCATCGGCCCGTGCCGGCGCGGCGCTCATTGCAAGGGCAACAGTTAGGATCGTCAAGGCAGAAGTGCTGGAGCGAAGCGACACGACTTGCTGCAAGCGCGCGAGATCCAAAACCCAAAACCAATCGCGCGCCAAAATCCGCTCCGCCATGCCTAAGCTCCTGATTCCTGAAGTGCGCCGAACGCAGCATGAAAGCTATTCACCCGCAAGACGTTTATAGTCATGAGAGCTACCAAGAAGCTAACGGTTGCCAGTAAAATGAAGTCTGCGGCTTTTAGGCGACAGAAAATACATCAACATTAGAGTTGTCTTATTAAGAAGAACGTTACGCAAACGCGAGAATAATCTCGCTGAATGGATTTGTGCGGAAACGTTTGGAGCTCCTGGGCTTCAGCCGATCCCAGGACGGCCTCTACGGGGAGATAAGCGCTACGCTGCCTCCCGGGGCGGCCGCCACTATCCCAGTAGAAGTGATCCTGTAATCGATGCCCACTCTGCGTCGAGCTTGCCAGTTTCCACAGGCTGCCCGGCGCGGCGGTACCAGTAGGCTGCATTAGAAAGGTCGCCCTCTTTTCGGTGCAGATAGGCATGAACCCATGCAGAGGTCGGATCAGATTCGTTGGCCTGCGCACACTCATGCGCCCGCTCCCAATCGCCCTGTCTATCCCACCATAGAGCGTGAAGCGCCATCCCAAGATTCGCCGGAGGCTCTACATCCTGAAGGGTCGCACGGAACTCGTCGATGTCCATAGTTACCTCGCCTCGGGCTACGCCGGTCCTGTCCCGTTCCGTGGAACGAAATGCGCCCTCTGCCGGTGATTTGCTCTGTCGACTTTAGCAGTGGCTCTGGCGATCTCTAGCGGAAACGGGGTTTTCGCTCGGCAAAGGCCGCATCAAGGGCTTCCAATTGACGAATGCTCGTTGCAGGGCTGCTTCCTGCTTCTAAGCTTCTTGGACGACAGAAGCTGCCACGGAAGCCAAAGGCGCTTCCAAGCTCCATGTTATTCCATGCGGACCGTGTTCGAGAATTCCCTTCCCACTAACCGCTGCGGGCGCGACTCGCTTCAGCACCACGGTTCCAAAGCCACCTTGTCCGACAGTCTGAACCTGCGGCCCATCGGTTTCGACCCAGGTGAGGTGAAAGAGCCTCGAAGCACCGGAACCGGTGATGCCCCATGTGACCGAAATCCGGCCCTTGTCCCCTGAGAGAACCCCGTATTTGGCCGAGTTGGTCGCCAATTCGTGGAAGGCAATCCCGAGATACTGAACTGCGTTGGGACTGAGCACCAATGATGGGCCCGACATTTCGATCACATCCCCCCGCGGGAAAGGCTCGACCTGGGCCGCCAAAAGGTCGCTGATCGTGGCACCCTTCCAATCCGCCGAAACAAGCAGGTCGTGAGATCGCGACAACGCCATGATGCGCTCGCGCACCTGGGTTTCAAAGTGTTTTGGCGTCTCCGATCGCTTGTTGGTCTCCCGGATCATCGACAGGATGACCGAATACTGGTTTTTCACCCGGTGGTTGACCTCGCGCATCAGCATGCGGATGCGGTATTCATTCTCCTTCGCCGACGTGATGTCTCGCGCTATCTTCGATGCGCCGGTGATCTGCCCAGTTGCGTTACGCACGGGCGATATCGTCAGCGAAACCGGAACCAGGCTGCCATCCTTGCGCAGGCGGGTCGTTTCGAATGGTTCGACGCGCTCGCCGCGGCGAATGCGTTGGAGGATGCGGGGTTCCTCGTCCTGATGGTCTTCGGGGATCAGCATGGTCACCGACCGGCCAATCGCTTCGTCGGCGGTATAGCCGAAAAGCCGTTCGGCGCCGTGGTTCCAGCTTTTTATGATGGTGTTGAGATCCTTGCTGACGATAGCGTCAAATGAGGATTCCACGATCGCTGACAGGTGCTGCCTGGTTTCTTCGGCACGCTGGCGGTCCGTCAGGTCCAGCAGCATGTTGACGGCGCCAATCAGAGCGCCGTGCTCGTCCCGCAGCGGTGTCGGGTAGGGCAGGAACGGAAAAAACGATCCATCGGGACGCTGCGCAACAGCTTGCTGGTTGCGGACCGGCCTGTTCTCCTTGAGCGCGATGGCCATCGGGCATTCATCGTGCGGCAATTCCTTGCCGTCGGCACTGAACAGCTTGAACGTCACGCACCATTTATCCTTGCCGATTTCAGGCTCCCTGCCTGCCAGATCGGCCGCGGCGCGGTTGTAGTAGGTGATCGTCCCATCCTGATCGGTCGTGTAGATGGCGACGGGTAGGCCGTCGAGTATCTGGTGATAGGTACTGTCATGCTGCCTGAGCTCCGAGCGGGTGTGTACCAAGTCGGTTACATCGACCGTGAAGCACCGGGTGTTGATCAGCTTGCCGTCCCGGAAATGTCCGCTTGAGGTGACTTCGACGTGCTTGATCGATCCATCGCTGGCCCTCAATCGCGCCGGATATCTTACGATCTTCTCGCCATTGGCAAGGCGAACCAAAATGTCCTCTATGACGTCCCGGTCGGGATAGAACTCGGCGATGTGGCAACCGAGGTAGTCCTCCGCAGGATAGCCGAGAAGGTCGAGCTCAGCCTGGTTGGCATGCACGATCAAGCCGTCTGCGTTCACCAGATGCAGGGCAACGGCGCCGTTTTCGAAGAAATCCTTGTAATCGAAATCCAGACCGTCATTGCTGGACACTCCCGGGTTTTCGAAGGCGACAACATTCGCCTGTGTTGCTTCATGCATCCCAAACACCTTTTTCAGTCCAACCAAATATAATGCGGCTTGGATCAGTTGGTTCCCATTGCTCGCGATCTCGACCCGCTGCGTACGGGAACCGGACCCTAAAAGGGTCGTAGCCTCGACTCGTCTTCCATCTACAAACGTGCGATCATCCGCGCATGGGCAAACCCTTGGTCCTTGTCGTCGACGACGAAGCCTTGATAGCACTTGATATGGAGTCCGCTCTTTCGGAGGCGGGCTTTGCCGTGGCATTGGCGGCGACATGTTCCCAGGCGAAACGTTTTCTTGCGAACCATACCCCCGCCGCAGCGATCCTGGACGTCAAGCTGTCGGACGGCGAGACTGTTGACGCGGCAAAAATCTTGACAGGGCGAGCTGTTCCTTTCGTCGTCTATTCCGGCCTGGGGATCGAGGAAACCCACGAAGCGTTCTCGTCCGGCGTAAGAGTGATGAAACCCGCCGGACCTGCAGAGGTGATCCGGGCTCTCATAGCCATGACCGCCGGCCAGCAGAAGATGACGGGATAGCCGTGCTCTGAGCACCTTCGGTCTAAACTAGCCAGGCGCTGCCGGAGCAGCTGCCGCGCCTCACGGAGCAGCGAATTGCGGCCGGTGCCGATCAGGCGAACAAGGTCGCGCCGTGATCCTCGGTGATGCCGGTCTCCCTGGCAATTGACAGCACCAGTGCTTCTTCCCTTCCACTTTCTTAGGGTCGTGCCTTGCCCGTGCTGATCATGCCTTCTCCATCGGCTCACCGCCAAGATCTGAGAGAGACTCATTCCTCGACGCACGGTCAACCTCGTTGTGCCGCGTTTGAGCGACAGAGATAGCGGCTCAATTATTGCGTTGCCAGGATCGATCCTGGCACAGCCAAGTGGCCGGTCCATTCGCACGATAATGCGCCCCGCGCAGGGACGGCGCCAGCACGGGCCAGATCGACCGGACAGATTGAGCAGTCCTATGCCTCTCCGAACTCGGCTTCGTTTCTCGACTTCGGGTGCCGCTCCTAGTCAACGGGCGGCGGCAGGAGCATGATTTCGGTCTCCTTGCGGCCGAACTCTCGGCCGATCTGGAACGCCGCGTAGATCGCGCCGAGGCGGATAAGGAATCTGAGCATGGGGTTCTCCTTCGGTGTTAGGAACCGCAAGGCCGCGAGATTGTTCCATGGCTTGCGAGTGGGGGACGATCTTGCCGTCTCACCAGGCATTCCAGCGCCGGCGCGGCAATCTGAGACATGGCGGTGCGGCTAGGCTGTTGCGGCCGTTGCCTGGGCCGGGATCCGTTTTCGAGGGGCCGGACGCCGTCGATCGCGGCGTTTCGAAACGACTTTGAGGGGAACGGCCGGCGCTGGAGAAAGTGCGCCAAGCACAGTGTTGACCATGCCGTGGGCTACGAAATCGGCGCTGATGTCGGCGGCCAAAGCTTGCCTTTCTTGCCCGACATCGCCCTGCTCCGCGTCTGACCAGAACACAATCCCAATTCTCAAACCTGCCTTGGCGCGCTTCAGTCTGCGGACCAGAAAGCGGGCATGCTTGAGCGAATCCCGGTTCAGGAAACCGACCACGACGGTGTCGATCGCCTCTAGTTCGAGACGACGAATACCTGCCGGCTCCATATCGACAAAACTGGCCTTCGCCACCGTAGCACCTTGCACCTCCAGCACCTGAGCGAGCATGGCGGCAGCGGCATCGTCGAGTTCGCCGCGACCGCCGGCACAAAGCACCGACATGTCCTTGCCGTCGGGCAACTCGATCTCTTCCTCTTCGACGCCATCTGTTTCCCTGCTCGCGCTCCCTTCCGCGGTGGTTGCCGGCGCATCTTCCTCGCTTGCCTCTTCCTGTGCATCGTCGGCAAGATTTGCCACAAGAATTTGGGCGCTCGCCGCCACCTGCCTTCGCTGTTGATCGCCCATCACGCCACGCATGCGGTCCTGCTCGCCCAACAGTAGAGCAGGAATGGCGACAGTGTCGTAGAAATCGATCAGGTACTTCTCCTCGAGGATCTCCTCGGCATGGTCAGTGGCCTCGTCGGGATCGCCGGCCAGGAGCCGTTGATAGAGCCGGGCGTGAGATTCAAGGACGGGCTCGTTGCCAAACAGGACGTCGAGAAATTCGAACTGCGGAACATGTCGCCCGAGGACGACGAGGCAAACTGTCAGCGGCGTCGAAAGGACCAGGCCGAGCGGCCCCCACAACCATGTCCAGAAAATTGCCGCAACGATGATTGCCAAAGGAGAAAGTCCCGTGCGCGAGCCATAGAGCCACGGTTCGATGACGTTGCCGGTTACCAATTCCATGACGACAAACAGTGCCGCGGTCCACAGCACCAGCGACCAGCCGGGCGCAACCGCCAAGGCCAGAAACAAGGGCAGCAGCATGCCGATAACAGGGCCGATATAGGGAACGAAGCGCAGCGCCAGTGCCAGCAACCCCCACAGCAGCGCGTTGGGAATGCCGAGCACCCAAAGGCCAATTGCGATTGGTATCGCGTAGACGATATTGACCACCAATTGCATGATCAGATAGCGGCCAACCCGTTTGCCGGCATCCTGCAATGCCTGCGTTGTGCGATGGAGGTCGCCATAGCCGACAAGGCGGATAAACCGGTCGCGCAGATCCTCGCGCTCAAGCAACATGAAGATGACGACGATGATGATCAGGCCAGCTGATGCCAGCGGGCTGATCAACGGTCCGATGATGTTCTGCAATACCTCCAGAGGTCTCTCGCGGGCGACGATCTCGACGGGAACAGGCTCGCGCCGGGGCTTGTCGGCCGCAGGCGGCGCCACATCCTGCTTGTCGATCTCCTGACCGACACGCTCGATCACCCCGCTCAGCCTGGCAATTATGCCGCCACCAACGCCCGTCTCCTTGAGGGAACGTACCTTGGTCAGAATGTTTGTCTGGTAGACGGAAATGTTCTGAGCAAGCTCGCTTACCTGGGTCGCAACAATGAAGCTGAACAGGCCCAGGGCCGCGAATGCGCCAATCACGCTCAGAAGCACTGCGGGCAGCCGAGGCAAGCCGACACGCTTCAGTGCGGAGACCATCGGCACCAGCGCAAAGGTCAAAAGCAGCGCGATGGCAATGGGAAGGAACACCTCACGACCGAAATACAGCGCAGCTACTGTCGTGACGATGGTTGCCACGGTAGGCAGAGCTGTGCGCGGATGGGCATTGCCTGCCGCAAGAATCCGTCCTAGCCCCCGCTCGGACGATGAGATGTCGTTTCGACGATTGGCAGCCACGTGATTCCCCCCGTTTCCTAGCGATAGTTAGACCCATTCGCCTGCCGGGCAATGTTTAGCAGGGCCGAATACATACGTTTTGCGGTTTTGCGCCCTGGGCGCTGTGCTCCGACGGTTCAGTCGATATCGTCGGAGCCGCAAATCTGTGGTAAAGCCGCCGCCCAACCAACCAAAGGACGACATCTGTGAGCGAACCGACTGTGGCCGAAGCGACCGAAAGTATCTATGCCTCGCTGCGGGCGGACAATGCCGACATCGACGCCCATATCGCGACGCTCAAGGCAGCGCTGACACGAGAGGGCGCAAAACAGGCGGTGTTCGATCCGGCAAAATTGGCGCAGAACAACCGCTCGGGCCGTAAGTTGATGCAGGCTTATTTTCGCCAGCGCGGCGTGAGCGTGAGATTTTCGGACCAGTAGCGCGCGGCAGCTTGGGGGAACCGCGCCTCGACGGACGGTCCGTATCTCGCTCGCTCCGCCCTGCGGCGGACTTTCGTCAATCGTAGGCGAATGGCCGCATCGCCCTGCCCAGGTCGGTGTCGCCCCCTACCCCAGCAGCTCTTGACGGAAACCGGTGCCTCCTGTTTGAGGGTGACCAGGACGTTTGCTGCATGGGGAGATGGGCAAGGGTGGGCAAACAGTGAAGCGCGTTCTTCGGATGCTTGCCGCGGTCGTCATGGCGTCCGGGGCGACCGGCTGCACGAGCATTTCCTACTACGCGCAGTCGTTGCAGGGTCACGCGCAGATCATGGCCGCCCGCAAAAATATTGCAAAACTCATCCGTGATCCTTCGACGCCTGAAGCATTGCGCGCCAAATTGACGTCGGCCAGCGCCATAAGACGGTTTGCGACAGATGAGCTGGCACTGCCCGAAAACAACAGCTACCGCAGCTATGTCGACATCCATGGCGACGCCGTGACCTGGGCCGTTTTTGCCGCGCCGCAATTCTCGCTCGCGCCACGAACATGGTGCTTTCCGGTCTTCGGCTGCGTTCCATACCGGGGTTACTTCTCCCTGAAATCCGCCACTGAGAACGCTGTCGAACTTCAAAGACAGGGGCTGGACGTCTATGTCTCGGGCGTCACCGCCTATTCCACGCTTGGCTGGTCCAGTGATCCGCTGCTGAGCACCATGCTGCGTCAGGACGACACCTATCTCGCCAGCCTTGTTTTTCATGAGCTGGCGCATCAGCGCCTCTATGTGGATGGCGATTCCGCATTCAACGAGGCGTTCGCCGTTGCCGTCGAAACCAGCGGCGTCAGGAAATGGCTCCGCGCCGCCGGCGACCGGGCCGGATTGCGCCGCTACGAAGCCGATCGCAAGCGCAGCGCCGATTTTCTTGGACTGGTGGCGAAGACGCGCGACGAGTTAAGGCAGGTCTATGGTAGTCCCCGCACCCCGGAAAAGATGGCGGCCGCCAAGGCAGCAACCATCGACCGGTTGCGGATGCGCTATCGGCGGATGCACGACAGGCACTGGGCGGGATACCGGGGATACGACGCCTGGTTCGCTGCCCCGATCAACAACGCCAAGCTCGCCGCAACTTCTGTCTACGGTGAACAGGTTCCGGCCTTTCTTCGCTTGTTCGACCTGTGTTCGGGCGACTATCCAAGGTTTTACGCTTCTGTCCGGCGGATCGCGGATTTGCCCAAATCGTCCCGCGCCGAAGCGCTCAAGGCTGCCGACACGTGCAATTGACTTGAACAAGCACAGGCAGGTCCTGATGATCACCCCAGCGACAGTTCCTTCGTCTGGTGTCTCAAAACGAGGCCGACCGCGCCCAGCAAGGCATCGTTCTCGGTGTGCCTGCCAACGATGATGCGCGTGCGCAGCGCGGGAGCGACATCCCGGGACTTGATCAGCGTGTGGCGTTCATAGGACGCGATCAGCGGCGTCAACAGAATGTCCCCTGCCAAAGCCATGTGGCCGCCGATGATGATAAGCGGCGGATTGAGCACCGAGCCGATCAGGCCGAGACCCCGGCCGGCGATCTCGGCGGTATCCTCGATCATCCGCAACGCCCTGACGTCGCCCTGCTCGGCCATGGCGATGACATCGTCCATGGTGACTTGCCGCCCAACGACACGCGAAATCTGTTCCAGCGGCCGGGTAAAACTCGCGTAGAGCTCCAGGCATCCGCGATTGCCGCAGCGGCAAAGGTCGCCGCCGGGATCGATGCTGATGTGCCCGAATTCGCCGGCGCCGCCTGCGACGCCCGTCACCAGCCGGCCATGCTGGACAATGGCGCCGCCGACACCCAGATCGATCTTGAACAGCACGAAATCGTCCTGGCCGACGGCCGCACCCCACATCAGCTCGGCAATGGCCGCGCAGTTGCTCTCGTTGTCGGCGAAGATCGGCTGTTCCAGGACGGGTCCGAACACATCTCGTATGTTGACGCTGGCCCATGTTGGAACCATGCTGGCGCGCAGCACCACTCCATCGCGGCTGACAGGGCCGGAGACGGAGACACCAACCCCCAGGAGCCCCGCTACCGGCAGACCGTTTTCCCTGTAGGATTGGGCAATCGCCGATTTGACCGCCTGGGCCGCCTGTTGCGGCTGGTAGTCCAGCGCCATTGGAATATTTTGTTCGGCAATGACGGAATGCGAGACATCGGCGACGATGAGCCGTATCTGCTGAAGAGCCAGGTGAATGCCGACGCAGGTGCCCGCTGTCGGATTGAGCGTCACCGCCGCGGCTGGCCTGCCGATGCCTCTGATGCCGTCGCGGCTGGTCGGGGCTTCGATCACCATTCCAGACTTTTTCAAGCCGTTAAGCGCGGTTGACACCGTCGAGCGCGCCAGACCGGTGGCGCGTGCGATCTGCAACGCGGAGAGTGCGCCGCGCTCGCTCAGGCAGCGCACGATCATGCTCTCCGGCGACGCGGAGGGTCTGTCGATCAGCCAGGTTCTAAGCGAAGGTTTTGTCATGGCTCAACATAAACATCGTTGACTGATAGCTCCAATATGTCATCTTGGAAAGAACTCGAGATTGACGCATCTCGCCGGCGGCGGCTTCAAACCGCGGCCATAAGCGGTCGAGACGAACCGTGCAACACGATATGGGAGTGAAACGATGAAGTCCGTCATGACCGCGCTTGCGGCCGCTGCTGCGTGCACATTTTTCGCCGGAACAGCCTTCGCCGAGCCCAAGACCAACCTTTTGCACCAATGGGCGACCGGATCGGACGCCCAGGCGATCGCCAAGCTCGGCGAGATGTTCACGGCCAAGGGCGGCAAATGGGAACAGACCTCGATTGCCGGCCACACCGCCAATACGCTGGCCAAGCTGCGCGCCGACGTGATCGCCGGCAATGCCCCGCCTGCCGTGCAGCTCAAGGGCCCTGAGATCGCCGAATGGAACGAGACCGGCATGACCGCCGATCTCGACGAGTTGGCGGCCTCGGAAGGGTGGGAGAAAGTGGTGGCGCCGGAATTGCTTCCGGTGATGAAGCCGACCGGCAAATGGGTCGCCGCGCCCATGAACATCCACCGCATCAACTGGCTCTGGGCCTCGCCCAAGGTCATGCAGGCGGCCGGCGTGGCGGAAATGCCGAAGACCTGGGCCGAGTTCAATGCCGCCTGCGACAAGATCGTCGCCACAGGCAAGATCTGCATCTCGCATTCGACCGCCGACTGGACGGATTCGACGGTGTTCGAGGTCGTGCTCTACGGCCAGGACATCGATCTCTACCGCAAGGCCTTCGTCGAAGGCGATGTCGAGTCCATGCGCAGCCCGGGGATGGTCAAGGCCTTCACGCAGATGCGCCTGATGACGAGCAGGTACATGGATCCGGGCATGGTCGGCCGCGACTGGGATTCGATGTCGGCGCTCGTCGGCAAGGGCGACGCGGCGTTCCACATCATGGGCGACTGGACGATCGGCCTTTTGACCGCCGCCGGCTTCAAGGAAGGCACCGACTATGTCTGCGCCCAGGCGCCGACCGATTGGGGCAAACCCGGCTTCATCCTCAACTCGGACTCGGTCGTGTTCTTCAAGCAGAAGGACCAGGATTACATCGACGGCCAGAAGCTGCTGGCCAGCCTGATCCTGTCGCCCGACTTCCAGACGGTCTTCAACCAGGCCAAGGGCTCGATCCCCGCACGCCTGGATATCGATCTGTCGAAGGGCTTCAATCCGTGCCAGCAGCTCTCGCAGAAGGATCTCCAGGCTTCGATCAAGGACGGCACACTGGTCCGCTCGATGGCCCACAACATGACCATCCCGCAGAAGATGCGCGGCGCGATCATGGACTCCATTACCGAGTTCGTGGCGACGCCGGACATGTCGCCGGAGGATGGCGCCAACGCGATGGCCGACGCGGCGGAAGCACAGAAATAGATGGCAATGGCCGGGCGCCATCCGCACCCGGGCATCCGCCATCCCGGTCCCGCGCTCCGCCAGTCCTGTGCTCTGCCAATCTCCGTGCTCTGAATGTCAAATCACGACCTGATCCTGTCGGTACCGGCGCCCGCCCGCCCCTGGCGCGAGCGGCTGGGCTCCGCGATGCCCTTGCTGGTGCTCGGCCCCTCTCTCGTGGCGAGCTTCGTCTACATCTTCGTGTTCACCGGCTGGACGCTCTATATCTCGCTGTCCAACTCCTCGCTGCTGCCGACCTACGGCTTCGTCGGCCTGGACAACTACGCGTCGCTGTGGGCGAACCGGCGCTGGAACATCGCCTACAACAACCTGTTTTTCTTCAGCGCTTTCTACATCGTCGGCTCGATGGCGGTGGGACTGCTGCTGGCGATCCTGATCGACCAGCGCGTGCGCGGCGAAGCGGCCTGGCGCACGATCTTCCTCTATCCGCTGGCCGTCTCCTTCATCGTCACCGGCACGGTCTGGAGCTGGCTCTACAATCCGACCGACGGCATCCAGGCCATGGTGCGCGGTTTCGGCTGGGCGAGCTTCAGTTTCGCACTCGCCAGCGACCGGCACTATGCGATCTACGCGGTGATCATCACCGGTGTCTGGCAGGCCTCGGGCTTTGCCATGGCGCTGTTCCTGGCCGGCCTGCGCTCGGTGGATCAGGACCTCGTCAAGGCCGCGCAGATCGACGGCGCATCGACGTTCCGCCTCTATCGCAAGGTGCTTCTGCCAACCATTGCGCCGATCTTCCTGGCGGTCGCCGTCATCCAGATCCAGTTCGCCATCAAGACCTTCGACCTCGTGGCGGCCCTGACCAAAGGCGGCCCGGGGATCTCGACCACCTTCCCCGCCATCTACGTCTATGACCTGATGTTCCAACGCGGCCAGATCGGCGAAGGTGCGGCCGCCGCCATCATGATGCTTGCCGCTGTTGCCGTGGTGCTGGTGCCCTATTCATTCTGGGTGGTCTGGCGCCGGCGCAAGGAAGCCGGCCATGGCTGACGTCTCCCTGGACCAGTCGCTCGACCGTCGCGCTGCCGCAGTCGCGTCGCGCCGGCATTTTCTCACCCGCTTCGCCATCTATGGGCTGCTGGTCGTCTTCGCGGCGATCTACCTGGTCCCGTTGCTGGTGGTGGTGCTGAATTCATTCCGCGACCAGCAGGAGATCGCGCGCAACGGGTTGATCTCGCTGCCGCGCAGCTTCCGCCTCGATGCCTGGGGCCAGGCCTGGAGCACCTATTGCATCGGCGGCACCTGCGAGGGCATGCAGCGCAACTTCTACAACTCCCTGAAGATGACGATCCCGGCCACGATCATCTCGACGGCGGTCGGCGCGATGAACGGTTACATCCTGTCGAAATGGCGCTTCAGAGGTTCGGAAGCTTTGTTCACCTGCATGCTGCTCGGCGTCTTCATTCCGGGCCAGATTTCGTTGATGCCGTGGGCGTTCATCCTCGGCAATCTCGGCCTCAGCAATTCGGTCTACGGGCTCGTCCTCATCCACGTCATCCAGGGCATTTCGTTCACCACTTTGTTTTGCCGCAACTACTACGTCAGCATCCCCGACGACCTGATCAAGGCGGCGCGCATCGACGGCGCCGGCTTCTGGCGCATCTTCCGCAAGATCATTCTGCCGCTCTCCTCACCGATCCTGATCGTCACGGTGATCTGGCAGTTCACCGGCATCTGGAACGAATATCTGTTCGGCGTCGTCTTCACCTCCGGGCAGCAACAGCCGATCACGGCAGCGCTCGTCGCGCTGACGGCAAGCGGCACCAATGTGCGCGCCTACGATGTCATGAGCGCCGCCGTGCTGATCGGCGCGCTGCCGCCGCTGCTGATCTATCTCTTCGGCGGCAAGTATTTTGTGCGCGGCCTGACGCAAGGTGCCATCAAATGAGGCGCGATCAAGTGAAGGGCATCGCATGTCGACATTGACCATCCGATCGCTGCGCAAGAACTACGGTGCGGTCGAGGTGCTGAAGGGCGTCGATCTCGAGGCGCAGGACGGCGAGTTCATCGCGCTGGTCGGACCCTCCGGCTGCGGCAAGTCCACTCTGCTGGCGATGATCGCCGGGCTCGAATCTGTTACCTCCGGCGAGATCCGCATCGACGGAAGGCTGGTCAATTCGGTGCCGCCGAAGGACCGCGACATCGCCATGGTGTTCCAGTCCTACGCGCTCTACCCGACGATGACGGTGCGCGAGAACATCACCTTCGGCATGGAAAGCCGCCGCGTCCCGAAGCCGCAGCAGGACGAGGCCGTCAGTCGAGTTGCTGCCTTCCTGCAGATCGAACCGCTGCTTGGCCGCAAGCCCGGACAGCTCTCGGGCGGCCAGCGCCAGCGCGTCGCCATGGGCCGGGCGCTCGTGCGTGATCCCAAACTGTTCCTGTTCGACGAGCCGCTTTCCAATCTCGATGCCAAGCTGCGGGTCGACATGCGCACCGAAATCAAGAAGCTGCATCACCGCGTCGGCAAGACCACGGTTTACGTCACCCACGACCAGGTCGAGGCGATGACGCTGGCGTCGCGCATCGCCGTGATGCATCAGGGCGAGGTCCAGCAATTCGACGATCCGGCCACGATCTACAACCGTCCGGCCAACATGTTCGTCGCCGGCTTCATGGGCTCGCCGGCGATGAATTTTTTGGCCGCGGAACTGAGCCAGGAAGGCGGTCGCGCCACTGTTGTGTTGCAGGCCGCCGATGGCAAGACGGCCAGCCTGCCGATCGTCCAGGCGCTCCCATCCGATACGCCGCGACAAATCATTCTCGGCATCCGGCCGGAGCACATCTACCGCTTCGATCCGGATCTTGCGCGCCGCAAGCCGGGCATCGCGCAGATCGATGCAGTGGTCGAACTGGTCGAGCCGACAGGCGCGGAGACCATGGCCGTCCTGCGCCTGGGCGGCAAGGAGATCACCGGCCGTTTCGACCCCGACGGCACGCCGCTTATGGGCGAGACGGTGACGCTCGGCATCGACATGGCGCGGGCGTGCCTGTTCGACCCGACGACCCAACGCCTGATCTGACCCGATCTGACCGAAGCTTGATCTGAAAAGAGTTCCGCCTTGTCCTTCGCCACCTATCCGAGCCTGTCCGAGCGTGTCGTGCTGATCACCGGCGGTGCGTCGGGCATCGGCGCCGACACGGTCCGCGCCTTCGCCGCCAATGGCGCGCGCGTCGCGTTTCTCGATCTGCAGCAGGAGGCCGGCGAGCAGCTTGCCCGCGACCTCGCCGCCGCGGCAGCGCACGCGCCCCTGTTCCTGCGCTGCGACGTGACCGATATCCCCGCCCTCCAAGCCGCGATCGGCACGGTGCGCGACCGCGTCGGGCCTGTCGCGGTGCTGGTCAACAACGCTGCCGACGACAATCGCCTCTCGGTCGCCGACGTGACGCAGGAATACTGGGACCACGCCCAGGATGTGAACCTCAGGCACCACTTCTTTGCCGCCCAGGCCGTGCATCCGCACATGCAGGAATTGGGCTTTGGTTCGATCGTCAATTTTTCCTCGATCGCCTGGCGTTTCGGCGCATCAGAGATGGCCCCCTATGCGGCGGCCAAGGCTGCGGTGGTCGGGCTGACCTTCGCGCTGGCGCGGGCGTTTGGCCCCGNGATGGCCCCCTATGCGGCGGCCAAGGCTGCGGTGGTCGGGCTGACCTTCGCGCTGGCGCGGGCGTTTGGCCCCGACAACATCCGCGTCAACGCCATCGAGCCGGGCGCCGTCATCACCGACCGGCAGCGGGAGCTTTGGTACAAGACCCAAGGTTCGGTCGACCAGGTCGTGCAGCGCCAGGTGATCCGCAAGGTTCTGCTCGGCGAGGAGATCGCGCGCACGGTGCTGTTCCTCGCCGCCGACGACAGCCGCATGATCACCAAGCAGTCGATCACCGTGGATGCCGGCCTGCGATGACCACACCTGACTCAAAGGATCGCTTCATGCTCGAGGTCGGCCTGAACCCCTACGGCCTGACCTATCATCTCGGCCTCCAGGGCCGCGGCACGCCACGCGCCAATCCGCAGCCTGCGGGGCTCGAAGGTTTCATCGCACTGGCGACCGAACTCGGCGCGCGCGTGCTGGAGATCTGGGTGCCATGGCTGAGCGAGCTTTCCGACGACGCGGTGATCGCGCTGCGCGAACGGCTCGCCGGCCTTGGCATCACGCCGGTCGTCAGCGGCGGCCTGCTGGTGGGCGAACCGCTCGACGATGCCTTTCGGGCCGCGCGCCTGCTCAACGCCAAAATCATCCGGACGGCGCTGACGCCGGTTCTCTGCGGCGACCGCAACGCGGCCGGCGAAAAATGGAGCGAGTACGTCGGCATCATTCGGGAGCGATTGGTGGAATGGGGTCCCCGCGCGAATGCCGAAGGGTATGTCCTTGCGATCGAAAACCACCAGGACTTTACCAGCCGGGAACTCGTCGATTTCTGCGCCCTCGGTGGTGACAGTGTGGGCGTCACCTTCGACACCGGCAACACGTTCCCGGTCGGCGAAGCGCCGCTCGATTTTACGAAGGTGATCGCCCCCTGTGTCCGCCATGTCCACCTCAAGGATTACCGCGTGCAGTTCACGACCGAAGGCTATCGGCTGATCCGTTGTGCCATCGGCGACGGTGCGGTGCCGTTTGCCGAGCTGTTCGCCATTCTTGGCCAACACCACGATCGCATGACCGCCGTTCTCGAACCGGGCGCCTTGGAGGCCCGGCATGTCCGCTATCTCAGCGACGACTGGTGGCGCGGCTATCCGCAGAAGACGGCACGCGAATTTGCCGCCTGCCTGGCGGCCGCGCAGCGCAACCGGCTGCCCGACGATGCCGACACAAGCACCCCCTGGGAGCGCGAAGCCGATGCTTCCCTGGTTTCCTATGAGCTCGACATGATCCGGCGTAGCGCCGCCAACATGCGCAAATTTGTTTTGATGGAGAAGATCCGATGACGGCACGTGAACTCGATGGACTGACCGCCTTCGTAACCGGCTCCGGCCGCGGCCTCGGCCGCGTGATGGCCGAGCGCCTGGCCGAACTCGGCGCCAATGTCGCAATCCACGACATGGACGAGGAAGCGCCGGCCAAATATGGCGAGTTCGCCAATCTCGGCGAAGTGGTCGAGCGCCTGAAGCGGCACGGCACGAAGGTCACGTCGGTGACCGGCAACATTGGTGACCAGAAGGCGGTGGCCGAGATGAAGCGCAAGATCGAGGCCGATCTCGGCGACGTGCATGTGCTGGTCAATTGCGCCGGCGGCGACATCGGCGCCAAGGGCGGCAAGCCGAACCCCAACAACGCCCTCGACATCGAACTGGACGACATCCGCGTGCTCACCGAGAACAATCTGATCGGCACGATGCTGGTCTGCCAGGCCTTCGTGCCGCCGATGAAACGGCGCGGCGGCGGCTCCGTCATCAACATCGCGTCGGCGGCGGCACATCTCGGCTGCTCGCCCGAGGTCGTCTACTCCACCTTGAAGGCCGCGGTCGTGCATTACACGCGCTGTCTCGCCAAGGAACTGATCGACGACGGCGTGCGCATCAACGCGGTCAGCCCAGGCGCCACGAAGACGGCACGCTTCCAGGCGACCCGCGTGGTCGATCCGGAGCGCATGGATTCCAGCAAGAAGTCGCTGAACCGCTATGCCGAGCCGGAGGAGATCGCCGAGGCGGTGGCCTTTCTAGCCGGCCCCCGCGCACGATTTATCAATGGGCAGGTGCTCCGCGTCGATGGCGGGTTTACGATCTTTCCCGGGTGATGGGGCGGGCCTCGAATTTCAATTTCGGGGCCGAAAGCGGAAGGTCCGTTTTCGGGATTCCTGGGTCAAATTGCCCCCTCACGCCTCGAGCTTTTCGCAGCGTCAAAACGGCTGTGGAGGGATTGGCAGGCTATACCGCTGACGAAGCGCACATGTGACGCACCGAGGATAAGTAACCCCGCTTGGTCACGCGGGCGCTGCCGACCGGTTGGTCGAAACTGGCGCTGGTACTCGCTATTCACGAAATTGCCGATCACCCTGACGAGGTCCACTAAGCAATGGTGAACGTCATTTCTGAAGTCGCAAGCAACTCGGCCGCCCTACTCCATTGAGATCAGCCATGCCTTCGCGGAGCCGATGCAATCTCTGCTGGAGCCTGCATGCTTCTTCAGGCGCAAGCGCTGTGTCTCAGTGCGGCATGAATCCTTTTCTCAGCCAAGCCAATATCTTGCTCCCATTGAGAACCCTGCGGACACGCCCGGCGGCCCAGCCAGCCTGCATGGTGGCGCCGGTGTGGCAACTGCAGACGATCTCATGCAACTGCCAATCGGAGAGTTCGAAGAAGCGTCTGGCTTCCCCGTAGGTATCCGATTGCATGCCCGATGCACGCAGCAGTGGATCGTCAAAAGCGACACTGATCGCCGATCCGACCGCGCGCGCTTCTCCGCGGACAGAGGGATGCAGATGCTCAGTCCCGGTGAGAGCCACAAGGGAGCGCGTCGGATTTCGATAGAGCAGTTCCGCCCACCGCTCTATCCGTTGCGTCCTTGTAGCCAGCAGAGCCGGCGATAGTGGACTGATGTCCGCGACTGACTGGAGTTGATCGAGTGTCTGGTGCTTCATGACTGCCTCCTGTTGGTCGTTCCAATCCCAAGGCCTTTGCTGCAGGATTGGCTCACACGCTAAGCCGCCTCGTAAAGGAGCGGCGGCCGATCAGGTGTTGCCACCAATCGCCCACAGGCACCACGCGGCGGCATCTGCAGCGACCCCAACTGCATTCCTTCGCCAATGTTCCAGCGGGATGAAAAAAACTGTGCGGCCGGCCGACCCGACGGACCCGGCTGGCGCACGCAGGATCCTGAACTGCTGGACGATGATGACGCAGGCCTGGAAAGGCGGCTAGGTTGTACCTTGCTTTTCAGGCTTGACCATGATGTTTCACTACCCGCTCGGTCATCGCGGGAAGGCCAGGAGCAGAGCCGCTGGCGGCAACGATGAGTTGCGGACGAGGTCGGGCGGTGGAGGACGACGCCCTTGGGCCGCCAGGTCACTGAAGGACCAACCGAAGCGGCGCTTCGGGCGAGGAACGGCGGCAAGGCCTCTTTGACCGGAATGGGGCGCATTGCTGACCGGCAGATTTTCGGCCGACAGCAGACCCTCTGCTGCTTGGGTACCCAGCACGCAAGCTGACATGTGAGACCTCGGTGCGAAGGCCGGGACCAGGCCCTCTCCAGGTTCGCATGTTGGCGCTGAAGCGCCTTATCGTTCAGCCTCGCGGCACATAGATCATATGAACCGTATCGTCATCGATCAATGTGCTCGACACCAGTTGCAGCGCAGGCCTTGCCTCGTGGAAGAAAGGCTTGCCCTTGCCGAGCACGAATGGCCTCACGTGCAGGTGATATTCCTCGATCAGGCCCAGCCCGGTCATAAGACCGGCCAGTTCCGGACCGGAAACGCTCAGGGTGCCCTCCGCGCGGGCCGCGATCTCGCGAATCTGATCTTCAATATCGCCGGAGATGAGGGTGGCGTTTGGGCCTACCCGCGAAAGTGTGCGCGAAACGACCCATTTGGGCAGCTTGCGCCAGAGTGTCGCGAACTGGCGAAGCGGAGCGTCCCATTCCGCGTGATCATCGTCCCAATAGCGCATGACCTCGTACATCCGGCGGCCATACACAGCGCCGGCATGGTTGCGAATCGTCTCGATCCAGTACTCGAAGTGCTTCTGGCTTGGTGCGCCCATGACCAGATTTCCGGCAAGGTCATCGACATAGCCATCGATGGAAACGTTCATTCCCAAGATAAGTTTGGCCATAAGCAGCGCCTTCACATAGTCGGTTCACGGATTAACCGCTTGTAATTTGCAAGCAGTCAGACGCTATAGCAACTGATTGCAAATCGCAAGTAGCATAGAAAGAAGCGTTCGTGCCGCAAACGAGCCCTGCCTTGTCCCATCAACCCTGCATCCGTCCCGGCTATCGCCCTCTACGCCTGCCTTCCCGAATCAAGCTGCACCCCAAGTCGCTCGTTCCGTCTCCACCGCACCACGGCGCGATAGCTGGTATGATCGACAGGCACGTGAAGGACGAAACGGTCGGGGATTGCGATATCGGCCTTCACCCGCAGCTCCGCACCGTGAGCGTGCTGGTTGCAAACCAGACAATTGATACTGGCGTCGCCAACGCGGATTGTCGCTTCCTTCAGAACAAGATCACGGATATACGACCGTCGCTCTATCGGTGGGTCAGCCGGCATTGCCTTATCCCTCTGATTTGACGACCTGAAACTCTTCTGAACCCGCAATGGAAAGCGCACTACCGGCCCAGCGGTTGCCTCGAAAGACTGACGAGCTCGGCTTCGTCGACCACGCCGGCCATATAGTTCGCGATAATCCGGGATGCGATGGCGTCGCGTGCTTCGGGCGACTGACCGTCGCGCTTAAGCTGCTCGAATACACGGCCCAACAGCTCGAGTTCGGATGGCTGCAAAACGCCGGCCTCGGTGGCTTTGCGTCGAATGGGCATTTGTGATCCTCCACTACGGTCAACAACATACGACCGCGGCAGGGAAACTCAACTCACCTGTCGAGGGCGCCGCGCGGGCGGCGCCGACCACAAATCCCGTTTACCCGAGCGGGGAGTTTTTCACTCAAAGCCACAGTGATCTGGCGTCCATACAAAGCCCGCTAGCAAAGCCGGCGGGCGCAATAGTCATAAGATACGCCGCTAGAACCAGCTTCGGTCGCGTTCGTGGCTTTGCCCGAGCAGCATGCCGATCAACAACCCGGCAATGCCGCCAAGCACGAAAGCGCTGCTGATGGTGCCGGGATTTTGCTGGACGGCTTCGGACACCGTCTGCGCCTGCGATCTCAGCTGCTGCGTTGCCCGTGCCGCGCGCTCGGTCGCGCTGCCATACCAGCCGCCGGCTTCGCCAACGGCATCTTCTGCGCGCTCGGCAAGCGTCCGGTTGATCTTGCTGATCTCGCGCTTCAGCGATGCGACCTGCTTCTCCAGGGCCTCCTGGGCATCTCGGGCGGAAATCTTCGGGGTGTCCTTCGGGGTGTCCTTCGGGGTGTCGTTCTCGGCCATGGCTGTTCCTTTCGTTGAGGCAGGGGGAACGGCCAACGGACAAGGATGGTTCCGCTGCCTGCGCTCACAGTCATTCACCCAGCCGGCCGCCAACTTTGGGAACACTCTCCCGATCCAACGGTTGTGGCTGATGGAGGGCACGCATTTGTCGAATCGATCGAGCCATGCTGAAACGCTGCGGACGGTCTCCGATCTGCTACACCGCGCCCGCCGTGTCATTCGCGACGGCGGCCATGCGGCGGCGATGTTCGAAATAGACACGCTGCTGCAGGTCGCCCAGACAGAGGTTGCGCGCCGCCTCGAACGCAACGATCGCTGAACCTCGATAGGCCACCGCGGGCGCTATTCATTGCGGGCGGCGAAGGCCTCGTTTCCCTTTGCGATGGACTTGCAAGGCGCCCATCGAGCGGGTCGCCGTCCGAGCCACGCGTCGACATCGCAAAGGCGCAAAATCCGAGGATGAGGGGCCATCATCGCGGCATCGACCCTCCCGGTTATAACGCTTGGGCGGCGGAACAAAGCTTGGCCGCACTGGTTAGGCTCACAGCACGATGTGTGCCCCAACGAGGATCTCTGTCCATGAAAACACGTGTTCTTCTAGCTTCGCTGGCCACCGCCACAGCCATGGTCTTCGCCCTGCCCGCCTTCGCCGCCGACAGTGCTCAGGACTTTGTCGACAAGGCTGCCATCGGCGGCCTGTTCGAAGTGGACTCCAGCAAGATCGCAGAAGGCAAGGCCCAGGATCAAGGCGTCAAGGATTTCGCCAAGAAGATGATCGACGATCACGGCGCCGCCAACGCCAAGCTTGCGACCATCGCCGGCGAACAGAAGCTGAAAGTGCCGACGGAGCTGGACGCCAAGCACAAGGCCGATCTGGAGGCTCTGCAGAATGCCAACGATGCCGTCGACAAGCCCTATGTCCAGATGCAGCGCGATGCGCATTCGGAGGCGGTCACGCTGTTCGAGAGCTATGCCAAGGACGGCGACAACGCGCAGTTGAAGACCTTCGCCTCCGAGACCTTGCCGACGCTCAAAATGCATCAGGAAATGGTCGAGAAGATCGCTTCCACCGACAATGCATCGTCGACCACCAGCTCCACCACCCCGGCCGTGAGCACGACCGAAACCACCAATCCGGCCGCCCCGGTCCCGGGTGCCAACAGCTTCACCGAGGATCAGGCGAAGAGCCGCATTCAGGATGCCGGCTTCTCCGGCGTGTCCAAGCTGACCAAAGACGACCAGGGCATCTGGCGCGGTCAGGCCACCAAGGATGGCAAGACCACGACCGTGGCGCTCGATTATCAGGGCAACGTCGTTGCCGGCGCGAACTGAACCCTCTGAACCAGAACGAGGAGATCAAGACCATGAAAACCGTAACCGGACTTTTCGACAACTACGATGATGCCTCCGATGCCGTCGGCGAACTGGAGGCAATCGGCGTGCCGCAGGCCGACATCAGCATCGTCGCCAACAATTCGGATGACTGGTACGACGACGGCGACACTTCCAACGCCGCCGAGGATGCGGCCGGCGGCGCCGGTCTCGGAGCCGTCATTGGCGGCGCCGGCGGGCTTCTGACAGGGCTCGGCATCATGGCCATTCCGGGCGTCGGTCCGGTCGTGGCCGCAGGATGGCTGGCCGCCACCGCGGTCGGCGCCGTTGGCGGCGCGGTCGTCGGTGGCGCTGCCGGCGGCATCGTCGGGGCGCTGACCGAGTCAGGCGTCCCCGAAAGGGATGCGCATGTCTATGCGGAGGGCGTTCGCCGCGGTGGCACGATGGTGACCGCCAGGGTCAGTGACGAACTCGCCGACGAGGCCGAGCGTATTCTTGGCGAATCCAACTCGGTCGATCTGCAAGACCGCCGACGCGCCTATGAAGCCGGTGGCTGGACCGGCTTCGATGCCAATGCCGACCCCTACACCGACATCGAGGCCGAGCGCGACAAAACGCGCAACGCCAGCCCACTCTGATCATCGAGCCCCGTCGCCGCACGGCGGCGGGGCCGAAGGTGCTGTCGGCGCACAGCAAGCGGCGTTCAAATTCGGCCATAAGGGGCGGTTCTCTTCGGACCTGCCCCTTTTCGCTGTTGCCTTGGCTTGACCGGCTCTTGCCGTGTTAGCATCGAGCCAACGAAACCAGCCCAAGGAAAGCATGAGCCCGTCCCCGCAACTGATTGCCGAATGGCCGCTGTCGCCGTCAGCGACACTCGGGTCCGCCGTGCGCTCCAAGGGGATCGAACGTGAAGTCAGAGCCCGGCTGCCATGGGCAGTCAGGAAGCACGTCAAGGCCGAGACGGGCCGCATCGCATTGCGAATGTCGAGATCCGAAGCGGAAGCGTTCAAGGCCGCCTCTGCCAGTATCTCCAAAACACTGGAGGGAGTGGAAGCGCTGCCTGTGCTTCCACGCGAGGTCGAGGATATCCTTACGATCTCTTCGCGCGAGCGCCACAAATGGCTCAAGGACGGTCGGCTGCAAAGCACCGGCACACGCACCGTCAAGATGCGTGGGCGATCAAAGTCTGTCACCTTCCACGTTTTCGACCCGCGCCACATCGAGGACGTCCTGGACCGCGATTTGGCAACAGTCTGGAGAGAGCAGGATGTCCAGGCGGTCGCCGAGAACAGGCGGCGCGGCGCGGGCAAGGCCGCGTTGACGCGCGCGGGAAAAGGCACCGGGCAGGCACGCACTGCGAGGAAGGCCCGGAACACGGACGGCCCGCCGCCCGGATTGAAGGGCTGGGATGCGTTCGAGGACGAAGGCCTGCTGCGATAATGATGCTGGCGCTTGCCGTTGTCCTTTGGGCCGGGCGAGCCTCAGCCTCAGCCTCAGCGCATCAATCCCGCTGCCCTGAGCGCGTCCTCGATGACCTTGGTGATCCCGGCCGCCGGACCGCCTGGCGGATTGACGGGCTCCGGGGTCGGATCGACACGGACGGCTCGCGGTTTTTCCTTCGGCGAGAAAGGCTGCAATACAGTGCCTGAAGCGGCCTCGGCTTTCGCCGCGCGTCGTACGTCTGGCTTCGTCAGCCCCCAGAAACGGGCGATGTGGCGCGTCGAGGAAATCCCGACATCCAGCATGAACGGCCCTGCTTTGCCGAGAGCATTGTCGCCGCTCGCCTGCAATGGCGTGCCATGGCCCATGCCGGCAATGCTGTATGCCTCGACCACGTCGCGGCCTTTGCCATCGCACCAGACTTTTCGGCTCTGACCGTCGACCTTTTCCGTGCGTGTCGGCGCTTGAGCGAGGCCGTGCACGCCCTCCCATTGCGCCAGCACCGCGTCGGCATTGGAAGGCACCACGGTAGTATCGGCCGAGCCCTGCCAGACCGAAATCCTCGGCCACGGCCCCTTGTGCGGCGAGGCCTCCCGCAACAGACGCTGCAGGTCGGTTCTGGACGGGCCGCCATGGCCACGCATGCGGTCGAAGGCTTCGGGGATGGTCGAGGCGCTGCCATAGGCAAGCCCGGCAATGATCGCGCCACCGGCAAACACGTCCGGGTAGGTCGCCAGCATCACCGCCGCCATGGCGCCGCCGGCGGAAAGACCGGTGACGAAGATCCGCTTGCGGTCGAGACCGTGGGTGACCACCGCCGCCTCGATCATCTGGCGGATGGACAGCGCCTCGCCGCCGTCGCGGCTTATATCGCCTGGCACGAACCAGTTGAAGCAAAGATTGGCGTTGTTGGCGCGCTGCTGCTCGGGGAAAAGCACGGCAAAACCCTGCTCGTCGGCGAGCTCGGTCCAGCCGGAGCCATGATCGTACGCGGCTGCATTCTGCGTACAGCCATGCAGCACCACGACCAGCGCCGCCTGCTTCGGCAGGTTTTCAGGGAGGTGAAACCGCGCGCGCAAGGCGCCGGGATTGGACCCGAACCCTGTCATCTCGGACAGGTGGTCGTCCTTGCTCAGCCCTGCACCGGCTGGCCGGCCGCGCATCGCGCTCAGCCGGGCGATCGTATCGGATATGTCTCGCAAATCGGTATCCTTGCGCGCCGGAATGGGCAGACTCGTGCACACAACGCACACGCAGGAATATCGTTGCTGCACTGCACAATAACAAGCGGCGCGGCCGAGTAAATGACCGATGGATCATAGAATCCGCTGCACGGCTTGTGACGGACGAACGCAATTTGGCCCTGCTGGCCTCTGGTCAGTCGTCCGGTCGAGGGCGGCAGGCGCTGGCTCACCAGCGCTGATGCACGTAGGGCTTGATGTTCTCGTCATAGACCGCCTTCACCTTGGCCATCAACTCGGAGGACAACGGCGCAAGCTCCGCCGCTTCCGCATTGGAAACCGCCTGCGCCGGATTGCGGGCGCCGGGAATGACAACCGTCACCGCGTCGAACATCAGGATCCAGCGCAGCGCGAATTTCGCCATGGTGGTGTCGCCTGACACCAGCGGCCGCACCTTCTCGACCGCCGCCAGCCCGACGTCAAAGGGCACGCCCGAAAACGTCTCGCCGACATCGAAGGCTTCGCCATTGCGGTTGAACAGGCGATGGTCGGTGGTCTCGAACTTGGTGTCCGCCCTGAACTTGCCGGACAACAGGCCGCTGGCCAGCGGCACGCGGGCGATGACGGCGACATCGTTCTTTTTCGCCTGGTCGAAGAACAGCTCGGCCGGGCGCTGGCGGAAGGCGTTGAAGATGATCTGCACGCTGACGACGCCGGGATATTGCATCGCCTTCAGCGCCTCTTCGACACGCTCGACGCTGACGCCGTAATTGCGGATCTTGCCCTGCTCCACCAAACGGTCGAGACGCTCGAACACCTCCGGGTGGTAGTAAAGATCGGTCGGCGGGCAATGCAGCTGCACCAGGTCGAGCGTGTCGGTCTCGAGGTATTTCAGGCTGCGGTCGATCCAGCCGTTGAGGTTCTCGACGCTGTAGCCTTCGACGGTCTGCTTCGGCAGCCGCCGTCCGGCCTTTGTGGCGATGAACGGGCGCGCGCCACCGCGTTCCTTAATCACCCGTGCGATCAGCTTTTCCGAACGGCCGTCGCCATAGACGTCGGCGGTGTCGAGGAAGCTGACGCCGGCATCGAGCGCGGCATGCAGGGCTGCGACCGCATCGTCATCATTGACCTCGCCCCAGGCGGCGCCGATCGCCCACGCGCCGAAGCCGATCTCGCTGACTGATCTGCCGGTACGGCCAAATTTCCGTGAATGCATCTCGCTGTTCCTGATTTGCGGCTTCGCCGGCAATGCCGGCTCCATGATTGCGATTTTTCCGGGAGCCTCATACCGCATGGCAACGCGATTGACATCCCTCTTCCCTGGATTTACCAGATTACAGGGTTGTATGACAACGGGGTAAGACTGCAACAGTGGGAGGAACATTTCGCTGATGCACGAACTCAATCTCGGCGGGGTCGCCGGATGAGCAGTCCGTCAACCGTGGTTGGCCCCCTAATCGTGAACAGCCTTGTTGCGCAGATCCTCAAAGCGGGCATAGCTTTTGGTCAGATGGCTGCGCATGGCGCGCCGCGCGGCATTGACGTCCCTGGCTTCGATTGCCCCGAGAATGGCGCGATGCTCGCGCTGCATGCGGTCGAGATATTTTTCCCGCTCAGCCTCCGTCATCCGGTCGAGCCGCGTCCAATGGCGCGGGACCATGGCGCTGCCGAACGTGTCGAACAACCGGGTGAAATTCGGGTTCTGCGTCGCAGCGAGAATGGCGCGGTGGAAGCCGAAATCCTCTTCCGAGCCGGAGCCGCCGGCACGCACCGCCGCTTCCAGCGCATCGAGCCGCGCGCTCATCTGCTGGAGCGCCGCCTCGCTGCGCCGCTCGGCGGCAAGGCCGGTCGCTTCGACCTCGATGCCCATGCGCAGTTCGAGCACGCGCAGCACCTCGTCGATCGATTCGAGATCGTCGGGCAGCACGGAAAACGTCTTCGGCGGCGGATCCTTGGCGACGAAGGCGCCGAGCCCCTGGCGCGTGGTAATCAGCCCGCGCGCACGCAGCGCCGCCAGCGCCTCGCGCACCACGGTGCGGCTGACGCCTGTGGCAGCAACAATCTCCTGCTCGGTCGGCAGCCGCTGCCCCGGCGCAAGGTCACCGGATTCGATCTGCGCAATCAGCGTGTTGACCAGACCCGTCCGCAGGTTGGGCGCCTGCGGTATGGCGTCGAAAGTCATGGGCTCCGCCATCGGTGGCACTCCGGTTCGATTCTTGTTCAAAGAATTGCATCGACGGGTGCCCGCCGCAAGGTGACGAAAGTTCGGCCCGCTGGCACGAGCCATGGGAGGATTGCATGAAAGAACGCATCGGCTTCATCGGCCTGGGCAGCATGGGCGCCGGCATGGCCGACAATCTGCTGCGCAAAGGCTGGCCGCTGACGGTGCATGTCCACCGCAGCCGCACCGCAGCCGACCGGCTGATTGCGGCCGGTGCCACTGAAGCGGCCAGCCCGCGCGACCTCGCCGCTGCCTGCGACATCGTCATCCTGTGCGTCACCGGCTCGCGCGAGGTCGAGGCACTGGTCAAGGGCCCGGACGGACTGGCCTCGGCCAAGACGCCGCTGCTGATCATCGACTGCTCGACCTCCAACCCGTCATCGACGACAGCGCTTGCCGCCGACCTCGCGGAGCAGGGCATGACGCTGATCGACGCGCCGCTGGCGCGCACGCCCAAGGAAGCCGCCGAAGGCAAACTCGACGTCATGGTCGGCGGTGCGGCCGAAGTGGTCGCCCGCGCACGCCCGGTGCTCGAAGCCTTTGCCGCGCGCGTCGTTCCCACCGGCCCGACCGGCAGCGGCCACACCATGAAGCTGCTCAACAATTTCGTCTCGATGGGCTATTCCGCCATCTATTCCGAAGCGCTGACGCTGGGCGCCAAAGCCGGCCTGACGCCGCAGGTCTTCAACAGCGTCATCTCCGGCAGCCGCATGGATTGCGGCTTCTACCAGGCCTTCTTCGATTTCATCCTCAACCGCAACGAAAACGCCCAACGCTTCGCAATCGTCAACGCGCTGAAAGACATGACCTACCTCGCCTCCTTCGCGCAATCAGCCGGCGTGGCCAACCCGATCGGCGCTGCGGTGCGCAATGGCTTTGCCACGGCGGTCACCACCGGCCACGGCGAGAAATTCGTGCCGGCGCTGTCGGATATTGTTGCGGGGTTGAACGGGGTGTCGCTGGTGGAGGCGACATCACCGGGCCAATAGAAAACGGGTGGATTCGGGCGCAAGCCAACGGTCCCTACATCCTGTAGCCCTTGGCGTGAAATCCGAGCGGCTCAACGGAGCCGCCCGGAAGCTTAAAGCATATGAAGGCGAAAGGGGTTTGAAACCGCGATTGACAAATTGCAAGGCGTCGAACGCGGAACTAGCGATGGAGGACGTAATTCTGGCGAATGTCCCTAACCAACGGCTCGATCTCATTTAGGGTATAGAATCGGACATGGTGGCGGTCCATTTGCTCCGCAATCATGTTTACGAATTCCGCATCCTGTGCCTGCGCATCGTCCCCGACCACCACTAAGCGAGCAGGTCGATCAAGGGCGGTTTCTTGGTAAAGAAGTTCGCCTTCTATCATATGCGGGCTGACGCGGTTGAGCGCCTTATCCGGGTCACCCGCAAGCGACACGGCGTCAATCAGATTGAAGGCTCCATTCTGATAGGCAAAGGGAACCTCGATCTTTACGCCTCCGGAAAGATGGACGGGGTCAGGCTTCACGAGGAAGTCTTCGACGCCATTAGAACGAAAAGCTTGCGCCAGTTTTGTCGACAGCCTTTGGCCGCGCGGCGAGCTGGGTACCTCACCAACCAGCTTTTCGAACAGTTCGCTGACAAGCTTCTCGGGGTCTTTAACCAACACAGATCGAACCGGGGACAGGCGAACCTTCCCAGACCTGAGCCCTATAAATTTCTCGATCTTTTCCCTGTCCCAGCCGTTACCAAATTCATACCGCAATCGACCTTCCATCGATTCTTTCAGGTGCTGAAAATGGTTACCGAGATGGATTTTGAACGCCTGCTCGGCGCGGCGCGGGCTATGGCTAAACTTCACAAAAACCGAAGCATGAGCGAACACAATGACGCCAATGTTCACAAACTCAGCCCGCTCCGGGAACTCTGAGTATTGAACGAGCGAAAAATAGCCTTGTGACTCTCGGATCATTTTACCAACCCCGGGATTTCCGGTTCATCCACCAATCGCCCTGAGATCGTGTTCACCACATATTGGCCGCGCTCACAAATCAAATCGACCAGCGAGAGCGCGGCGTTGGGGCCAAAGCCCCATTGTGCAGGAATAGAATTAACGACTTCAACCACGAAATCGCGCTTTAATTGAGACAGCTTCTCGACGGCGCGCTTGACTGACTTCGCGTCGATATATGGATCGAAGGCCGGAAACTTACCATATACATTTGGGTCTAGGACCCATGCCTCAGGGGCCGGCCCCATAGGAAAATCAACGTCATTCCCAATAAAACAGCTTGAATGATCGATGGGCACAAGATCGTATTTACGACGCCCCTCAGCCTTCACATAAAGTAGGTTGTCGGCGTTGTCTTGTCCATCAAAAAACCGGTCCCAATTGCGGACCCACGTATCGAAAACAACCAGCAACGCCACGTCACCAGGCTCTCGGAGACGAGACAAAAAAGTGTCTCCTCCGTCGTGTGGGGTTCCATCAACGGCGCGTGAAAAGAACATGGGCGGCACCATGCGCGCCCCATTCCTTTCCATAGTCAGGTCTATTTGACAGTCGTGGACTATGGCAAACGGCGGCACCTTGAGGCCAAGCCAAGAAGCCAATTCTCCAGACACCAATTCCGACACAAGTATCGCAGAACCCATCGGATTTCCCATCGATTTGAGAAATCCCTCGCCTGAATCTGTGTCCACCCGGATCGGGCTGGTGCTTGAACCAAACGACTCTATTTCCCGACGCACCTCCGCCGGCTGACATACCGCCCCACATGCAAGAGCCATGATGCTCCACCCATCCCAATTCGGATTGCATACATCGCATCCCGAACGGAATCGAGTCTTGGGTACACGAAGTATAACATACTGCTTTGTTTTGGTTAGTTTGTTGATAGGTCAGGCATTGGCCAGTCGCGTCTATGATAGCTGCTTCGGCGCGTTGCTTATGGCGAGTAGCTTCTTATCCTCAGTCTCACCTGTCGCCAGTGCGGGTGCTTATCGGTCATGATAATGCGTGAGGATGCATGGACCGTTTGCCTGAGAAGGTTCGCGGTTTCAGTGAGCATCCATCATGGCCGTCGATGTGTTCGAAATGAGCGCGCATCCCATTGTTGCTTTCGCGGTGTGCACGGACAGCGCCATGGCACTCTGGGCAACGCTTCGGAATTTTGGGATTTAGACCAAGCGCTTGGTCGATCGTGAGGTACGACCAACCATCGACTACCTTCATTTCGCAGGCATCCATTTCCATCCGACGAATATGGCATTCAACGCCGGACATTCAAAGGCGGAAATTCGACCGTCAGCCCGCCCGCGCACAGCCTTCGCAATCTCGAATGCGCAGCGGAGACGCTGCCCCTCGCGCCCGTGATGCCGACTCCGCAGCCGCATCGCTCTCGAGCAGACCTGGCGCACCTCCAAGCACCCGCCTAGCGAACAGCCATCCATCCGTGTCAAACCGCAATATCGGTCGAGCGCGAAATGCCCTGACGCGCCTATCTGGTGTCGCCACGCAGGACGAGACGTTTGATGACGCCACTTGAAAACTACCATGCCCGGATGCGGCGGGTGCTGGATCATATCGACCAGCATCTCGACGACGATCTGGGCCTGGAAGCGTTGAGCGGCGTTGCGGCGTTCTCGAAATTCCATTTTCACCGGCAGTTCACGTCCACCTTCGGGGTGTCCGTGCATCGCTATGTCCAGCTCGCCCGCCTGAAACGCGCTTCGTACCGGTTGGCCGAGAGCGACGCCCACAGCGTCACCGACATAGCGATGGATGCCGGCTACGACGCACCGGATGCCTTCGCCCGCGCTTTTCGGCAGCGGTTCGGACAATCGCCTTCGTCGTTCCGGAAGTCTCCCGACTGGGGGGCGTGGCTCATGGCCTTCGGGCCGCTCGACAAAGCAAGGACCACGCTCATGCAGATAATTCTTGAACCCGGCGACGTGATGATCCGGGATGTGCCGCCCACGCCGGTGGCGATCCTGGAGCATCGCGGCGATCGGGCGACGCTTCCTGACACCATCCAGCGCTTCATCGCCTGGCGAAAGGCGGCCGGCCTCTCGCCCGAGACAAGCTCGACCTTCAACATCTTCCGTTCCGAAAGGGAGCCGGCGAACCCGGCCGACTACAGCATGGACATCTGCGCCGGAACCGAGCTGCCGGTAGAGGATGGGCCGATCGAGGGCGCGCAGATGAAGGCCGGCGTGATCCCCGGCGGACGCTGCGCGGTGCTGCGCTACCCCGGCAACACCAACAATCTCGAGCCGGCAGCGCTCTACCTCTACCGCGAATGGCTTCCGGCCAGCGGCGAGGAGGCGCGCGACTTTCCGATCTATTGCCAGCGACACTTTTCGTCGAATGGACCGGTGCGCGAGGTGGTGCTTGAGCTGTTTCTGCCGCTGAAATAGCGCGGTGGGGTGGCGGCCTATCTCCGGCCCTGAGCTGGTTGAGCCGACGACCGAGTGAAATCTGATATGGCGCTCCCCACTCCGTCTCGGCTTCGCCGAGCCACCTCTACCCCCACATTCGTGGGGGAGAGGAAACCCAAGCTTTTGAAGGGCTGCGATCTCGGAGATTGGCATTTCCTCATCCCCCATGAAATGGGGGGTCCGAAGGACGGGCGAGACCCGTGGCTCGCCCCGGCAAGGTGGCTCGGCGAAGCCGAGACGGAGTGGGGGTCAGCGCCGCCATAGGCGATTGGCCCAGCGCGCGGACAAGGCGAGGCTATCCCTAAGCCTGCCCGCGCACAGCCTTCCGCAACCGCGAATGCCGTACCGGAGACGCTGCCTCGGGCCCCGGCGCTTTCTCCGCAGCTTCCCCCTCATGCAACCCCACCCGCAGCGCCGCGCCCGCCAGATGGTCGCGCATCGCGGCTTGCGCCCCTTCGGCGTCGCCGGCACGGATCGCTCTCAGGATGCGCTCATGTTCGCCGAGCGTGATGCGGGCCATGTCGTCCGACTTTTGCTGGTTGCCGGCGGCGAGAATGCTTTCGCGCACCCGCTCGGACACGAAGACCAGGAATTGGCCCATGTAGGAATTCCGCGTCGCCTCGGCGACGGTGCGGTGGAATTCGAGGTCGCTGCGCAGCCAGGCGACGCTGCCATAGGGGGCGGCGCGCATGCCGGACAGCGCATCGCCCATGGCTTTGAGATCGGCGTCGCTGCGCCGTTTTGCGGCAAGGGCCGCCGCCTGCACTTCGAGGATGCCACGCAGTTCGAACAGATTGCGAAACGAGTCGGCGCGCTGCAGCGTCTCATGGTCGATGGTCAGCACCGTCGGGTTGTTGCTCTCGACCACGAAGGCGCCGCGCCCCTGCTGCGACCAGATTCGGCCTTCCGAGCGCAGCCGCGCGATCGCCTCGCGCACCACGTTGCGGCTGACCCCGAAAGTGGTTGCCAGCGCCGCCTCGGTCGGCAGCTGGTCACCCGGCTTCAGCCGGCCTTGCGCGATCTCGCGCGAGATGGAACTGGCCACCAGAGTGGAGAGGTGTGGGCCGCGATTGACCTTGTCGAGTTTCAGCGTCATCGCTCACCTATAGTCGACGGCGGGTGCGGACGCCAGAATGCGGCCGTTGCTGAGAATGTGGCGCGGGTCGAATGCGTCCTTGATGCCGGCGGCGAGGTTGAGCGTCACCGGATCGATGCGTTCGAGGAACGCCTTCTGCTTGACCCGGCCGATGCCGTGCTCGGCGCTGATAGAGCCGCCATAGCGATCGACGACGGTGAAGATCTCGGCTTCCGCCTGCTCGAACAGATGTTCCATCGCCTCGGTGCCCATGCCTTCCGGCGGCACGACGTTGAGGTGGATGTTGCCGTCGCCGACATGGCCGTAGGTGACGGCCAGCGCGTCGGGCCGGGCTTTCTCCAAGGCGGCCAGCGCATCGGTGACGAAATCGGCAAGCCTGGAGATCGGCACCGACACATCGGTGCGCAGGTAGCGGCCTCCCCTGCCCTGCCGCTCGACCATGATCTCGCGATAAAGCCACAGCCGCTCGGCTTGCGCCCGCGTCGAAGCGATGACGCCGTCCTCGACGATGTCCTCGACGCTGCCGAGAAACCCCAGCAGCATGTTGGAGAGGTCGATCAGCCCGCCGGAGGACACCTCGATCAGCACATAGACGGGATAGGGCTGGCTGAGCGGATCGGGAAAATCCTGGCCTTCGCGCATGGTGATCTCGATGCCGCCGCGCAGGATCAGTTCGAAGGCGGTGAGCAAATCGCTGCAATCGCGCCGCGCCCTTGCATAGAGTGCCATCGCGTCCTCGACGGAGCGCAGGCCAAGCAGCGCGGTTTCGATCTGCGTCGGCTTGGGGAATAGTTTCAGCGCCGCCGCGGTGACGATGCCCAGCGTGCCCTCCGAGCCGATGAAGATCTGCTTCAGATCATAGCCGCGATTGTCCTTGCGCAGCACTTTCAGCCCGTTCCAGATGCGGCCGTCGGCCAGCACCACTTCGAGGCCAAGCACCAGATCCCGCGTCATCCCGTAGCGCAGGACGTTGAAGCCGCCGGCATTGGTGGCGACATTGCCGCCGATGCGGCAGCTGCCCTGCGCGCCGAAGGTGATCGGCAGCAGGCAGTCGCTCGCTTCAGCCTCGCGCTTGGCATCCTCGAGGATGCAGCCAGCCTCGACCACCATGGCAAAGTCGATCGGGCTGATCGAACGGATACGGTTCATGCGCTCCAGCGAGATGACGATCTCGCCGCCATCCGCCGCCACTGCGGCGCCCACGAGCCCGGTCAGGCCGCCTTGCGGCACCACCGGAATGCGCTCGGCATGGCAGAACCGCATCAGCGCCGACATCTCCTCCACCGAAGAGGGCCGCGCCACGGCCAGCGGCCGGCCGAAATGATCGCCCGACCAATCGCGGCTGTAGCGCGCCAGATCCACTTCCTCGGTCAGCAGCCCGCCATTCGGCAGCAGGCCGGCCAGGGCTGCGATCTGCGATGCGGAGGTTGGCAGGACGGCATTCATGGATTGGCTCTAGGCCCCTCGGCAAAACGACTGGACAAATACCGACGTTGTCGTGTTATCATACAACCCTGATTGAGAACATCAAGCGAGGCTTGCCGCCAAGCGTGCGATGTGGATGATCAGACCCGCAAATCACAGAATTCGGAGGACTTCCCCAATGAGCGACGCCCCGGGCTTTCGCTATATGCACACCATGATCAGGGTGCTCGACCTTGACAAGTCGATCGCCTTCTACACCGAGGTGCTCGGCATGACCATGCTGCGCCGCGACGACTACCCCGGCGGCAAGTTCACCAACGCCTTTGTCGGCTACGGCCCCGAGGACAAGGAAGCCGTCGTCGAGCTGACGCTGAACTGGGGCCGCGAGGAGCCCTACGAGATCGGCACCGGCTTCGGCCATCTGGCGCTCGGCGTCAACGACATCTACGCCGTCTGCGCCGAACTGGAAAAGCGCGGCGCCAAGATCCCGCGCAAGCCCGGCCCGATGCAGCACGGCACCACCCACATCGCTTTCGTCGAAGACCCCGACGGCTACAAGATCGAGCTGATCGGCCTCGACACAATGTGATCCGATCGGGCCGGACCGCATCGGCCTCGCGCCGATGCGGTCCCGTCCTGTCCGCGCTTGCCTGGGAGGCGGGATCACTTGATGACCGCGATCTTGCTGCGGTCGATGGTAATGGCGACGGCAGCGATCAGCACCGCGCCGAACACCATATTTTCCAGGAAAATGTTGACGCCGACAAAGGTCATGCCGATGCGCACGATCGAGATGATCAGCGCGCCGACCGCCGTGCGGGCAACGCCGCCGAGCCCGCCGGTGATCGCCGTGCCGCCGACTATGACGGCGGCGATGGCCGGCAGCAGCAGCTGGTTGGCCAGCACCGGCGAACCGCTCGACAGCCTGGCTGCCAGCACGATGCCGGCGATGGCCGCGAGCATACCCGACGCGGCAAAGGCGATGATCTTGGTGCGGTCGACATTGATGCCCGCGGCCCACGCCGCCGGCTCGCCGGCGCCGACCGCGATCGCCTGGCGGCCGAAGCGCGTGTAGCGCAGCGCCAGAAAGGCGGCGATGCCGATCACCGCCGAAATCAGCACCACCACGGGAATGCCAGCGACAGTGGCGTTGATCCAGGCGGTGTTTTCGCGACCAGCCTCCTCGATGGTGATGGCGCGGCCATTGGAGACCCAGAGCGCCAAGCCGGTGACGACGCCGCCGGTGGCGAGCGTCGCGACGAAGGACGGCACGCGCAGCTTGACGTGGACGACGCCGCTCAACACGCCGAAGGCGAGCCCCGACAGGATCGCCACCGGGAAGGCGGCAAGGCCGAGCGAAGGCAGCAATTGCGCCAGGATGACGCTGGCCAGCGATGCCACCGCCTGGATCGACAAATCAATGCCGCCAAGCAGGATGGCGAAGGTGACGCCGGTCGCCAGGATGAACAGCACGGCGGTGTTGGCAAACAAAAGCGCCACGGTTTCGCCGGTGAGGAAGCCGGGCGCGGCGATCTCGATGATCAGCAGCAGGCCGACCAGCAGGATCAGCGGAATGGCGCCTTGCGTCCACTTGCCTTCGAAAACCTGCCTGATGGAGAACGCCTCATTCATCGGTTCACACCATTGCCCTGAGAAGATCGACCTGGTTCGGCTTGTTGCCCGGACTGGCATCGAAGCGCGCGGTGATTGCACCGTCGCGCATCACCAGCACCTGGTGCGACAGGCCGATCGTTTCCTCCAGCGTGTCGGAAATCAAAAGAATCGCGACGCCTTGCGCGGAGAGGTCGCGCACCAGCTCGTAGACCTCTTCCTTGGCGCCGACATCAAGCCCGCGCGTCGGATGGTCGAGCACCAGGATGCGCGAGCCCGCCGTCATCCAGCGCGCCAGCACCACCTTCTGCTGGTTGCCGCCGCTGAGTTTGCGGCAGGCGGCATCGGGACCGGGCGCCTTGATGCGCAGCCGCTTGATCCAGTCGGCGGCAAGCCGGCGCTCCTTGCCATAATCGATGGCGCCATGGCGCATGACGCTGGAGAGATCGGCCAGCGAAATGTTCTCCGCGATCGACAGGAACATCACCAGCCCTTCGAGCCGGCGCTCGCGCGGGACATAGCCGATGCCCTTGCGCACAGCCGGCTCCGGCGAGGAGAAGCGCACGGCATCGCCGGCGATTTTCATCTCGCCGGCATCATGCTGGACGAAGCCGCCAACGGTGCGCGTCACCTCCTCGCGGCCGGAGCCGACGACGCCGGCAATGCCGACAATCTCGCCGGCCCGGATCGAGAGATCGACGCCGTGATAGTAACCGTTGGCGCCAAGCCCCTTGGCCTCGACCATCACGATATCGCGCGGCGCGAGCTGGCGGGCCTCGCGGTAATATTCGGCCTGCAAGCCGCGCCCGACCATGATCTCGTGCAGCTCCGGCGCGGTGACTTCAGCTGCGCGGTGCTCGGCGACGACCGCGCCGTCCTTCATCGTGTAGACACGGTCGGAGATGTTGAGCACCTCGTCGAGGCGGTGCGAGACGAACACAAAACTGGCGCGGGATTTAAGCGAGCGCACCCGCGCGAACAGCACCTCGATATCAGCGGCGTTGAGCACCGAGGTCGGCTCGTCGAGCAGGATGAGCAACTGCCGCTCGACCACTTCCTCCAAGGTCAGCGCCTTGGCGAGCTCGACCATCTGGCGTGCGGCGAAGGTGAGTTCGGAGGTGCGCGCGGTGACGTCGATGTCGATGCCGATCTTGGCCAGTTGCCGCCGCGCCGCCGCGTTCATGGCGCGCCAATTGACGAGGCCGAAGCGGGTGAAGCGGTCCTCTTCGCCGAGATAGATGTTTTCGGCAACCGTCAGGTTCAGCACCAGCGACTGCTCCTGGAACACCATGCCGATGCCATGCCTGGCCGCATCACGGGCGTTGCGCATGCGCAGCTGTTCGCCATCCAGCGTGAGCGAGCCGCCATCCGGCCGGTAGCCGCCGGCCAGCACCCGCATCAGCGTCGACTTGCCGGCGCCGTTCTCGCCGATCAGCCCGACCACCTCGTTGGGCTGCACTTCGATGGAGACGTCGCGCAGCGCCTGGACGCCGGGGAAATTCTTGATGATGTTGGACGCCTGCAGCATGGCGCTCACTTGACGATTTTCAGGCGGACGCGGTCGAGCGACAGCGCCACCGCGGCGATGATCATCAGCCCCTGCACCGTCTGCTGGATGTAGGGCGAGATGCCGAGCAGGATCATGCCATTGGCAAGCACGGTGACGATCAGCACACCGATCAGCGTGTTGACGACGCCGCCCTCGCCGCCGGTCAAAGCGGTGCCGCCGACGACCACTGCGGTGACCGCTGCAAACAGCCTGCCGTCACCGATCACGGCGTGCGACTGGCCGAGCTGTGCTGCGGCCAGCACACCGGAAATGCCGAAGAAGAAACCGGCCAGCGCAAAAGCGGTGATGCGCACGCGCACGACATTCACGCCCGAGAGCTTGGCGACATCCTCGTCGCCGCCGATCGCCAATATGTGGCGGCCGAGCTTGGTGTGATACTGGATGACGGTGGCGAGCAGGAAGGCGCCGAACGCGACCCAGACCGCCACCGGCAGGCCGAGGAAACGGTGCAAGGCCAGGTCGCGGATCGAGGCGTCGTTCAGCTTGATGGCCGTGCCGCCCAGCATATAGACCGACAGGCCGAGGCCGATGAACCACATGCCGAGCGTGCCCATGAAGGACGGGATGCGCAGCATGGTCTGGACGAGACCGCTGACGAAGCCCATGGCGGTGCCGGCGGCGATGGCAGCGAGCACCGCCCACCAGCCATAGTCGTTGCCGTTGCCGTCATTGGCGGCGAGCAGCACAAGCACCATTGCCGCCACCGAAAGCGTGCCTTCGACTGCGAGGTCGATGCTGCCCATCAGGATGATGAAGGTCAGCCCCATCGCCAGCGTCAGCGGCACGGCGGCGGAATTCGCAAGCCGCACCAGATTGCGCAGCTCGATGAAATTGGGATTGGCAATGGCGATGAGTACGCAGAGTACAATCAGCACCGCCAGCGGCGCCAGGCTGCGCCAGCGCCTGCCGCCCAGGAATGTCGCGATGCGGCCGGGGAACGGTGTCATGGGCGTCGTCCGCTCGATGTCCGAAACGGACTTCAGGGGTTCTGTATGGATTGTCAAGAAACCGCTTCCCGTCTGCGGGTGACAGCCGTCGCGACAAGGGGATCGCGACGGCTGCGGGAGGAAGCGGGCCGCCAGGGAGTTGCAGCCCACTCCGATGGATCAGGTGCGGATTGCTCCGGTGACCCGGCCCCACAGATCGTTCCAGTCGATCTCGGGCTTCGCATCGACATTGGTCTTGTAATATTCCTCGACATTGTCGTGCGAGATCAGCACCGCCTTGCCGTAGAACTCGCGGTGCTCCGGGGGCTCCTTGGTCGGGTCGAACTTGCCGATCTTGGCGTTGTAGCCGATGGCTAGACCCATGCCGCCCTGCCAGAACGGATCCGAAGTGACCGTGCAGGCGAACTCGCCGGTGCGCACCGCATCGACCGCCGTCTTGATGCCGTCGACGCCGACGATCGGCACCTTGCCGGCGAGATTTTCGGCACGCAGCGCTTCCAGTGCGCCGGAGCCCATATCGTCATTGGCCGCCCAGATGCCCTTGATGTCGTCGCCGAAGCGGGTGAGCAGATTGCCCATCAGGTCGAAGGCTTCGGTCGACTTCCAGTTGGCGACCTGGAAATCGAGCAGCTTGATGTCTGGGTTGGCGGCAAGCGCCGCATCGAGGCCCTTCTTGCGTTCGATCGCCGCCGTGGTCGAGATCAGGCCGCCGAGTGCGACGATGCCGCCCTTGCCGCCAATGGTCTTGAACAGGATCTCGGCGATGGTCTTGCCGCTGTCGATGCCGTCGAACTCGATATGCGAGACATAGTTCGGGTTGAAATCCTTCGGGTGCAGATCCCCCGGCTTGTTCCACTGCGTCACCACATAGGCGCCGGCCTTGGCGCAGGCCTCGACGATCGGGCGCGCATCGGGCGTGTCGTTGGGATCGGAATTCAGCACCATGTTGCCGCCGGTCTTGGCCAGCATCGCCTTGATGTCGGCAATGCCCTTCTCGCTGTTGCCTTCCGAAACCAGCGTGACGTGTTCCAGCCCGGCCCATTTGGCATACGCTTCCGCGCCGGTCTTCCACACCGCGTGATAGGGGTTGGACAGCGAGCGGATCGACGTCACCAGCGTCGGCTTGTCCTGCGCGCGCAGCACGCTCGGCATGGCGAGTGCCGCCACGCCGGCGGTGGCGCCCATCATCAGCGTGCGCCGGTTGACCGCAAAATTCTTCGTGTCGTTCATGCCTCGAAACCTCCCGATTGAATTCTGTTCCGCCCGGCATCTTGCGCAGGGAGCGCGGCCGGGACCTCCTGGTGAGGATCGTCAAGCTCCTCCACTTGTACGACAACCCTTCAACACGATAACCATACCCTTTCTCTTGACGTGGCACAAGCGACTTGAGATCGTCGCGCGCAAGAGGAAGGGGCGGTGATTTCATCGCCCGCCGGAGCATGATCCCTAGAAGTGGGAACCGGTTTTCTCGGACAAATCGAGAAACCGTTTTGTCCGGAGATCATGCTCCAACAAAGAGAACCCGGGAGTGGAAATGACGGATTACATCATTGTCGGCGGCGGTTCGGCTGGCTGCATTCTGGCCGCCCGGCTGAGCGAGGACCCGGACGTGTCCGTCGTGCTGCTCGAGGCCGGTCCGCCCGACACCGACCGCTACATCCATTTGCCGGTCGGCTTCTTCAAGATGACGTCGGGGCCTCTGATCTGGGGCTATGACACCGCGCCCGGCAAGGAGATCGACGGCCGCACCATGGTCTATCCGCAGGCGCGTGTGCTCGGCGGCGGCTCCTCGATCAACGCCCAGGTGTTCACCCGTGGTTGCCCGCAGGACTACGATGGCTGGGCGACCGACGATGGCTGTGCCGGCTGGAGCTATGCCGACGTGCTGCCCTACTTCGTCCGCTCCGAGGGCAACGACACTTTTGCCGATGCGCAGCACGGCACTGACGGCCCGCTCGGCGTCTCCAGCGGCGCGCCGCATCCGCTGACCCGCATCTTCGTCAAGGCGGCGCAGCAGGCGGGCCTTCCTTTCCGCGCCGACTTCAACGCCGGTGAGCAGGCGGGCGCCGGCTTCTACCAGACGACGACGCGTCAGGGGAAACGCTCGAGCACGGCGGTCGCCTATCTGAAGCCGGCGCTCGGCCGCAAGAATCTGACGCTACGCACCGACGCCTCGGTCAGCCGCATCGTGGTCGAGAACGGCCGCGCCATCGGCGTGGAGATCATCGTCAATGGCCGCACCGAACTGCTCCGCGCCGAGCGCGAAGTCATCGTCGCCGCCGGCGCCATCGGCTCGCCGAAATTGCTGATGCTGTCCGGCATCGGCCCGGCCGTGCATCTCGGCCAGCACGGCATCAAGGTGGTCCACGATTCCAAAAACGTCGGCCAGAATCTGCACGATCACATGGACGTCGATGTCGTCGCCGAGCTCAACGGACCGCACGGCATCGACCGTTACAAGAAGAAGCGTTGGCAAGCGGTCGCCGGTCTTGAATATGCGCTGTTCGGCAAGGGGCCGGTGGCCTCCAACATTGTAGAGGCCGGCGGCTTCTGGTGGGGCGACCGCGCGGAGAAGACGCCGGACATCCAGTTCCATTTCCTGCCCGGCGCCGGCGTTGAGGAAGGCATCGGCTCGGTTCCCGGCGGCAATGGCTGCACGCTGAACTCCTACCATGTGCGCCCGCGTTCGCGCGGCAGCGTCACGCTCAAGTCCGCGGACCTGCGCGATGCGCCCATCATCGACCCCAACCCGTTCGCCGAGCGCTATGATCTCGAACGCGCCATCGACGGCATCGAGATCAGCCGCGAAATCCTGTCGCAGCCGGCCTTCGCCAAATACATCAGCCGCGAGCATCTGCCCGGCAAGGCGATGCAGGGGCGCTCAGCACTCGAAGCCTTCGCCCGAGAACATGGCCGCAGCGCCTATCACCCAGTCGGCACCTGCCGGATGGGCGGCGATGCCGACAGCGTCGTCGATCCCGAGCTGCGCGTGCGCGGTCTGCAAGGCCTGCGTGTCTGCGACAGCTCGGTCATGCCAAGCATCGTGTCGTCGAACACCAACGCCGCCGTAGTCATGATTGCGGAGAAGGCTGCGGATCTGATTGCGGGGCGAACGCTGCCGGTGGCGTAAGCAGGACAATCGCATGTGGTGGCGCCACGCGATTGCCCTGCCTTGAGCACCTGTCGCTGAGCGCATAGCACTCGAACCGCACTAAAAACGACAGCCTCCCGCAGCGCCTTCAACCGACGCTTGCGCAATCCACCAACCGACCGGAAACCCCCGGTTGCGGGCTCGTTGCCGACGCCTGCGCGGGGATGTGAAAGCGCTTTTGCGCCAGTTCCGCGATCACACCATATGAACCGATCCAAGCTCTGCTAGCTTGTGGGCGTGGGACTTGTCCCGCTTTGGCCGGTGCTTCAGGCAACCCCATCCCAACCCCCCGCCCCCTGCGGTACCGGCCATCCCCCTCCCCCTTTTGGCAGGCTTCTCGACCTGCCATCCTCAGCCGTCGCTGCCAACTTCGAGGTCGACGACGAGGCCTGATGCGTGGCATGCAAATCAAGACCATCGGCAGCGTATCGAGGGATTTCACATCGGCTGTCTGGACGACGTCCTGGAGAGCGACAGATCGGGGTCGAGCCGCCTCAGCTCCCGGTTGATGGCCGCCAGGCGCTCCGGTTCGCCTTCCGTGTTGCAGACATTGAGAGTAACGACGCGTAAGCGCATCAGCGAACCACCGCCGCGATGCGTTCCAACGTGGTGCGCGAAACGGCTCGGCCATCGGCGCGGTTCGGCTTGTCAAATGCCGCCATGCCGCCCATACACGGCTTGAACAACCGCCCCGAGGGTCCGCGCCCATTTTGCCAAAGGATACTCTCCGATGTCTGTGACGCCGTCCCCCTGGTCAAAGCCGTGACGGCCTCCCTCGCAAGCCTGGGCTGGACGGATTTCTTCGGCGACCAGCTTGAAGCCGATGAGGCAGACCTCGTGCCGACGCGCATCGCCTCGGTGCACCGCGACCGCCTGGCCGGCCTGTCCCGGGCAGGGCCAGTGGATCTGACGCTGCCGGCCAATGCCAACACCGGCGACTATGCCGTCGGCGACTGGGTGCTGGTCGAGCCGCATACGCATCTGCTGCGCCGCCGCCTGACCCGCAAGACGGTGCTGGAGCGCCGCACACAGGGCGGCAGGGTGCCGCAGCTGGCCGCGGCCAATGTCGACACGCTGTTTATCGTGACGTCCTGCAATGCCGATTTCAACATCGCCCGGCTCGAGCGCTATCTGGCGCTGGCCAACGAGGCCGGAACGACGCCGGTGATCCTGCTGACCAAGGCCGACACCGCTGACGATGCCGAGGCTTACCAAAGCCAGGCCGCCGCCCTGCAGCGTGGACTGGCCGTGGTGATGCTGAACCCGCGCGTCGCCGATGCCGCAGCGGCGCTTGCTCCCTGGTGTGGCGCAGGGCAGACGGTGGCGCTGGTCGGCTCCTCCGGGGTCGGCAAATCGACGCTGGTCAACACGCTGGCCGGATCGGCGCAGCAATCGCCGCAACAGACGGCGGGCATCCGCGAACACGATGCCAAGGGTCGCCACACCACCACGGCGCGGTCGCTGCACCCCATTGCCGGTGGCGGCTGGGTAATCGACACGCCGGGCATGCGCACGCTGCATGTCAGCGACGTCGCCTCCGGCATCGACACGCTGTTTGCCGAAATCACCGAGCTCGCACCGCTGTGCAAATTCCGCGACTGCACCCATGTCCACGAACCGGGCTGCGCGGTGCAGGCTGCGTTGAAGGCGGGTACGCTCGACCCTGAGCGCCTTGCCCGCTGGCGCAAGCTGTCGGAGGAAAACCAGGGCAACACGCCGGTTCAGAGCGGCCCGCGCGGCAACAAATCTCCCGCGAGCCGCCCGAAGCGGCGTTGAACATCCGGAAAATTCCAGCGAGAGAAATTGGAGGCCTGGCCATGTGCCGGGCCTCCGTGCTTTCACTCTCCCCGCATCGTCGCCTGGAAGGTCGGCAGGTGCTTCTGCTGCGCCTCCAGCATGCGCTCGCGGTAGACGCCGTAGATGACGTCGGTGTCGTGCAGCGTCACGCCGGCAATGGTCGGCGAGGCGAAGACCGGCAGTTCGATGCCGCGCTTGGCGAGCTGCTCGGCCGTGCGCGCGATCAGCTCATGCGCCAGGATCATGGCAAGCACCGTCGATGAGCCCGACACCGGCCGGCTCCAGCCCTCGACCGGCACGATGGCGTCCTCGATCGGCGAGCAGGTGTCGATGACGAGGTCGGCGGCATCCGCCAGCCGCTTGCCGGACGAGTGCGTCGCCGGTTTGTCCAGATTGTTCTTGCTGGTGACAGCGACGACGAAGATGCCGCGCTTCCTGGCGTAGAGCGCGGTGTCGATGCCCGACGAGTTGCGGCCGCTATGGCCGAAGATGATGATCGAATCGCCCTTGTTGAGCGGCTGGTGGTCGAGGAATTTTTCGGCGTATTTTTCAGTTCGCTCCAGCCACAAAAGCTCGCGCACGCCGCCGGCGCCGAGCACATTGTGCCACATCACGCGCGGGTCGGTCAGCGGGTTGAAACCGACATAGCTGCCATAGCGCGGAAACACTTCCTGCACCGGCAGCACCGAATGGCCGGAGCCATAGAGATGCACCAGCCCGCCGCCCTCGAGGGAGTCGGCAAAGCGGCTGGCGGCCTGGCCAAAGGCCTCTTCATTGGCTTTCGCAGCCTGGTCGATGAGGGCGGCGAGACGGTGGATGTAGAGATCGGACACGTGGGTACTCCTGTTTGCTGTGTCGGTCTGGAATGGATCAGCTTCTCGGGTTCAGCGGCACGCGTCCGGCGCGCAGCGTCGAGCGGATTTCGTAGCGGTCGCCGCGCATGATCGAGACGGTGAATTCGAACGGGCCGCGCTCGTCGGTGGTGATGCGTTCGACGACGAAGGCCGGGCTGCCGACAGCGAGGTCGAGCAGTTCGGCGTCCGCCGCGCCGACCGCGCCGACCCGGTAGTTCTCCCGCGCGGCCACCGGCACGATGCCGTAATGGCGCTCCAGCGCCTCGTAGAGCGAGCCCTGCAGCAGGCCGGCATCGAGGAAGCCCGGCACGCGCACCGCCGACAGCTGCGCCGTCTGGATGCCGATCGGCTCGTTGTTGCCGAGCCGCAGCCTGCGAATGCGCACCACCGGATCGCCCTCCTCGATCTCCAGCGCGCCGGCAGCCGCCGCATTGGCGGTGGTCAGGCTGCAGTCGAGCAGGCGCGAGCCCGCGACCACGCCCATATTGCCCATCTCCTGGGTAAAGCTGGTCAGCTCGCGCGTGCCGGCGACCAGCGTGGTCGAGCGCACGAACGTGCCGCGGCCATGTTCGCGCCTGAGCAGTCCTGCCTCCTCGAGATTGCGCAAGGCGTGGCGCAGCGTGATGCGGCTGACGCCGAACAGGGCGCACAGCCTGTCCTCCGCCGGGATCTGGTCGCCCGTTGCCCATTCGCCGCTCTTGACGATGGCTCGGATCGCCTCTTCGACCTGGTACCAGAGCGGCTCCGGCCGTCTGCGGTCCGGTTGCTGAAAGCTTGCTTCGCTCATCGCACCTGCCTCCACCCTTGCCCAACGGCGCCGGCCAGCGCCGCGCCGACCAGACCGGCGCGGGGACCGAACTTTCCAGCCTTGACGTCGATGCCGCGCAGATGTGGCGGCAGTTGACGTCGCAGCGCCGCAAGCAGCGGCGGCCGGATCACATCCAGCGCCTCCGCCAAACCACCCGAAATCAGCACCGCTTGCGGATCGAGCAGCGCGACAGCGCCTGCCAGCGCGGTGCCGAGCTGTCGCGCCGGCAGTTCAAGCAAGGTGAGTGCAGCCAGCTCGCCGGCCTGGGCAGCGGCGATCAGTTGGCGGCCGTCGGCAAGGCCGATCTGGCCGGCAAGGGCATCGAGCGCCCGGCCCGACGCAACGCGCTCCAGCCAGCCGCTGCGCTCTTCACCATGATCCCTCACGTCGGCGCAGGCCCAGCCGAACGAGCAGGCGCCGCCATGCGCGCCGGCAACGATGCGGCCATTGGCCAGCACCGCCGAACCGATACCGGTGCCGATGGCGAGCAGGATCGCATCCGGCATGTTTTTCGCACTGCCTTCGACAGCCTCTCCCAGCAGCGCGATCTGTGCGTCATTGCCGAGCGCTACGCGCACTTTGGGAAACAGCGGCTGGATATCGACGCCGTCGAGGAACGGCAAGTTGGGGATCCAGCGGCAGATTGAGCCCTCGACCAGACCCGGCACCGCGATGCCAAGCGCTGAGACCGACCCGGCCTCAGTGCACAGCGCGTCGATGCGCGCAATGAAGGCATCAAGGGTTGCCGGCGCCGGCTCGCTGCCCAGCGCCTCCAACGCACCGACATCGCCCGTAGATACGGCAGCGCGCAAATTGGTGGCGCCGAGATCGATGGCGAGTACCCGCGTCATCGACCCGACCCTTTGCCGAAGGGGAGCGAGAACAGACCGCTGCCGGCATTCCACGAATGCGACGCCGCCGCGAAGGCCTGCGCATGGCGCGTGCCGCGCAGGCAGCCGCGCAGCCGGTAGAGCGAACTGTAATAGTCGACATAGGGGAAGCTGCTCAGGCCGCGCGCCAGCTCATACTCCATGACCGCGTCGCGCCAGGCCTCGAACCCGTCGCTGACATCGACGAGATGCTCGGGCCGGAAGCCGTCATCGTCCTCCCAGTTCTCGCCGAACAGCAGCAGTTGCGGCGTGTGCGCCGGATGGTCGCTGGCAACGGTCGGCAGTCCGGCGAAGAAGATACCGGTCTTCGTCAAATGGGCGGCGGCGCGATGGTCCTTGTGCCAACTGCCATGCCAATGGGTGATGACGATCTCGGGTTTCAGCTCGCGAATGATGTCGCCCACTTCGAGCGCCGTCTGATCGTCTGTGGGCAGGAAGCCGTCGCGCAGGCCAAAGCCACGCATGGTGACGCCGAGCCGCTCCGCCGCGCTGCCCGCTTCCTCTTCCTTCTGCACGCAATAATGCGCGGGAACCAGGTACGGATGGCCCTGCTCACCCATGGTCAGATGCAGGAAGGTCACCGTGGCGCCGCGCTTGACGGCAGCGGCCGCCAGCGGCCCGGCCATCACCTCGGCATCGAAGGCGTGCGCGCCGACCACCAGGATGGATTTCGCCGCATAAATTCTGTCTTCGATCATTTCATGCCTCCTCCGGTGCCCACGCCTTCGCGAATCTGGCGCGCCAGCAGACAATACATGATCAGGATGGGCGCCATGGATATCGCCAGCGAGGCGAACACCAGGCCCCAGTCGGTGCGGAACTGGCCGACGAAGATGCTGATCGCCAGCGGCACCGTCTTGTAGCGGTCGTCGAAGATGAAGATCAGCGGGAAGAAGAAATCGTTCCACACCGCGATCGCGGTGAAGATGGCCACGATCGACACCGCCGGCTTGACCATCGGCAGGATGATCTGGAACAGGATGCGGACCTCGCCGGCGCCGTCCATGCGCGCGGCCTCGTCCAACTCGGAGGGCAAGACGCGCATGAAATTGGCGAAGATGAAGACGGCGAAGGGAATGCGGATCGCCGAATAGACCAGGATCAGCCCGGTCAGCGAATCCAGCAGGCCGAGATTGCGCATCAGCGTGAACAGTTCGACCGAGGCCAACCGGATGGGCAGCATGATGCCGGACAGGAACAGGCCGAGCATGATGGCATTCCAGCCAAGCTTGTAGCGGCTGAGCGGATAGGCGGCCATCGCCGAGACGACGATGGTGAGGATGACGGCGCCGCCCGTGACGATCAGGCTGTTGATGAAATTCTGGCCGAGATCGGCGCGCGTCCAGGCGTTGATGAAATTGTCGAAGGCAAAGCTTTGCGGCAGGCCGAGCCTGTTGTCGTAGATCTCGGCCGTGGTCTTGAAACAGGAGACGACAAGGATGTAGAGCGGCAACAGCACAGCCGCCGTCCAAACGACCAGCACCGTCCAGCCGGGCAGCCGCGCCAGCTGCCGAGAGATGTCTGGCCTCTGCGCAATCGCCAGCGCGCTCATAGCTGCACCGTGCGGCGGTCGAAGAAGCGCAGCATCATGAGCGTGCCGATGCTGAGGATCAAAAACAGCACGGTGCCGAGCGCCAGCGCCAGACCGATATCGGTGATGCCGACAGCGCCTTCCGCGCCGAAGGCCAGCCGGTAGAAGTAGGTCACCAGCGTGTCGGTCGAATAGCTCGGATTGCCCTGCACGCCCTGCGTGACATAGACGATGTCGAACTGGTTGAAGGTGTTGATGAACGACAGCGTCGTCAGCGTGCCCAGCGCCGGCATCAGCAGCGGCAGCGCGATCGAGAACAGCATGCGCGCATTGCCGGCGCCGTCAAGTTTTGCCGCCTCGAAAATCTGGCCGGAAATCTGCCGCAGACCTGCCGTGTAGATCAGCACCGGCAGGCCCATCCAGTTCCAGGCATCGACGGCGATCAGCATGGCGAGCGCGGTGTGGCTGTTGCCGAGCACGGTCAGGCTGCCCTGGTGCAGGCCAAGCCCGTTCAGCGCCCATTCGACGACGCCGCCCGGTGCCAAAAGCAACCGCCACAGCGCGCCGACGATGACCGGGCTCAGCACCGCCGGAAAGAAGAACACCGACTGGAAGAAGGCCGCACCCTTGTCGCGCAGGAACAGCAGCCAGGCAAACAACAGGCCGAGGCCATTTTGGAAGACCATGATGCCGAAGAACCAGGCGGTGTTGTGCCACAGCGCGCCGTAGATCCGCGCGCCGCTCGGGAAAGCGAACAGCCTTGAGAAATTCGACAGGCCGGCGAACTCGACCATGCGCAGCCCCTTCCAGACGAAGAAGCTGCCCCACAGCGACATCCCCAGGGGATAGAGGACGAACAGCGCATAGACTGCCAGCGCCGGCAGGATGAACAGCACGGCCATGCGCTGCTGCGTGCGGCGAAGGCTGCTGGTGCGGCGAAGGGTGCTCATGCGCTTTTCTGGTCCGTGAGAGGCCGGCCGCTTTTGCGACCGGCCGCGCCTACTGCTTCGGCTTGAACCAGGTGGCGACCGCGGCCTGCATGTCGGCCGCCAGCTTCTCCGGCGCGATGTTGCCTTCGACCATGTCGATGATCTCCGACTGCAGCACCGAAGACGCCGTCGGCGACTGCCAGCGGAAGCCGACCAGCGTCAGATACGGCGTCGAATTCTTCGCCATCTCCATCATCGAGGCCAGCACTGGATCCTTCACCCTCACATCCGTGCGGGCCGGCGGCCAGCCGAGCTCGTCGGCGAACATCTGCGCGAACTCTGCCGAAGCCATGAAGCCCAGCACCTTGGTCGCGGCTTCCTTGTTCTGGCTCTCGGAGACCAGGCCATAGGAGCCGTCGGAGAAGGCCGAGGTGTAGAGTTTTGCCCCGGCATCGTCCGCGGGGAACGGGAAGATCGAGAACTTCAGCTTCGGGTTCTGCGCCTTGAAGCTGCCGTTCTCGAACGAACCGCCGAGGAACATCGCCGCCTTGCCGCCGATGAACTGCTGCGTGGCGGTGGTGTAGTCGATGCCGGCGAAGCCGTCGGGGAAATACGGCTTCAGCTCGGCGAAGCGCTTCAGCGCCGCCACATAGCGCGGATCCTGGAAGGTCGCCTTGCCGCTCATCATCTCGTCGTAGAAATCAGGACCATAGATGGTCGGGCCGACCACGCCGACGGCGATCTCCAGTTCCCAGGCCGAGCCGTTGGCGCCACCGGTGGCGATCGGGGTGATGCCGGCCGCCTTCAGCTTCTCGCAGACGGCGGTGAAATCCTTGTAGGTCTTGGGGATCTCGATGCCCTGGGCGGCGAAGATATCCTGGTTGTAGAAGACGCCCATCATCGGCACCGAGTAGGGCACGCCGTAGAGCTTGCCGTCGCTGCGGCCGCGCGCGCCGCCAAGCGCTGCGTCCTCCATGTTCTTCAGCTCCGGCACGCTGTCGTCCAGCGCGTCGAGATAGCCCGCCTCGACGAAGGGCTGCAATTCGCCATAGGCCTTGAGCTGGGCGATGTCAGGCCCGCGCCCGCCGCGCAGCGCCGTGCTCAGCCGGTTCTGGTAGTCGGCATCGGGCGTGAACTGGATGGCGACCTTGATGCCGGGATTCTTCACCTCGAAGGCATCGAAGATGCGGCGCATCGCGGCCTCGTCCTCGGTGCGCCAGCTCCACAGCGTCACCGTGCTGTCGGCGGCTCGCGCCGGCAATGAGGCGAAGACGCCGGCGCAGGCGGCGGCAAGGCCGCCGATCAGCCCAAGTGCTGCGCGCCGGTGAAGTGAAAGCATGCTCATTGCCAGTCTCCCATTGTTCTCTGTCCTTGGCGTCCCGCGGCGTTTCCGTGCCGTGAGAAGTCATTGGTTCGGCAAAAGTCATTATAACGACATAGCGGTATTCGCAAGAGGTCTGCTGCGCCTCAGGAATGGCGGCGTTGGCCCGCTCACGACATTGCAGTACCCGCAACTGTTTGTTACGTAACGACAAATACCCACATTCCAGCGCCGCAAAGAAATCTGTGACCGTACCATGTGAGACTTTTTCGCCAGCAAGCCCTTGCGTCGCCGCGCTGACTTGTCATAACCTCATGCGAACCAATAGGGAGGATGAGGAATGTCGTTTGCCTGGACGTCGAAACTGGCACTGGCCGCAGGCCTCGCCATCCTGCCCGCCACGGCCTGGGCGCAGTCGGTCAACATCTCCTATCTCACCCACTGGTCGCCGGAGACGGTGGCGCTGCTGGAAGCGGCGGCCAAGGATTATGCCAAGACCAATCCGGATGTCAGCGTCACCGTGCGTGCCGTCCCCTTCGGCGACCTCCTGACCACGCTGCGCTCGCAAGGCGGCGGCGCGGACGGTCCGACGATCGGCGGCATTTACGATCTCTGGTTGCCGGAACTGGCGCGCGACAAGCTGGTCGCGCCCGCTCCCGATGCGGTGGCCAGCGAGGTCAAGGCCGCCTGGCCGGCGGGCGTCACCAGCGCCGCCTCGGTCGGCGGCACGCTCTACGGCATCCCCAACGAAATCGACGTCTATGCGCTGAACTATAACAAGGCGCTGTTCAAGCAGGCCGGCATCGCGGCGCCACCCAAGACCTGGGACGAGTTCAAGGATGCGGCCAAGAAGCTGACCAACAAGGATGCGGGACAGCAAGGCTTCGGCATGATCAATTCATGGGCCGCCGGTGTCGTTCATCCCTTCGCCTCGCTGCTGGTCTCCAATGGCGGCGACCTGGTCAAGGACGGCAAGCCGGTGCTGGACAGCCCGCAGGCCACCGAGACTTTCCAGCTCTATGAAGACCTGATCAAGTCGGGCGCCAGCGTGCCTTCGATGGCGACAGCCGACGCCAACACCACCGGCCCCTTCCTCGACAATTTCGTCTCCGGCAAGACCGGCATGATCATCATGGCCAATTGGTGGGAGAGCGCGCTGAAGGCCGGCATGGGCGACAAGTTCGCCGACATTGCGACGGCGCCGATTCCCGTCGGTCCGAGCGGCGACAAGCCGCATTCGATATCCTACTCCTGGATGACCGTGGTCAACGCCAATGCAGGTGCCGCCGAGCAGAAGGCGGCGTGGGACTTCCTCGCCTGGCTGAACAATCCAAAGTCCGGCAAGAACGGTGCTTCCGCGATGTCGGATATCCTCATGTCGATGGGCATCCTGCCCTCACGCCTCTCCGACATCGAGGCGCACAAAGACAAGCTCGGCTCGGAATTCCTCTCCGGCTATGTCAGCGTGCTCACCGATGCCAAGCCGTTCCCTGTCGTGCCCGGCGGCCAGGAATTCTCGGAATCGCTGCAGCAGACGCTCGAGGCGTTGCAGTATGGCCAGGTCTCAGCCAAGGATGCGCAGGCGACGGCGCAGGCCGACGCCATTTCGATCCTGGAGCGCGCCGCCAAATAATGATTCAGAGGTACCGTGCCTCGGCGGGCATCATGCTGGCGCCCGCCGTGACGCTGATCGGCATCTTCATCCTGTTGCCGATGCTGCTCACCGTCTGGCTGTCGTTCCAGGACTGGTCGACGCAGACGCCGTTTTCCAGCGCCAGCTTCGTCGGCCTCGACAATTTCCGCGAGATTTTCGGGGCCACCTCGATCGGCCGCGACTTCAAGGCCGCGCTCACGAACACAGCCGTCTACACCGCGCTCTCCGTCGTCCTCATCCTGCCTCTGTCGGTGGCCTTCGGCCTGATGGTCTACCAGCAGGATGTGCCCGGCGGCACGGCGCTGCGCACGGTGCTGTTTGCCACCTACATGGTGCCGATGATCGCGGTGGCGCTGGTCTGGTCGAAGCTTTATTCGCCGAGCGAAGGGCCGCTCAACCAGATGCTCGACCTGATCGGCATGGGACCACAGCCCTTCCTGTCGTCGCCGCGCTCGGCGCTGGTCTCGATCGTCTTCCTCAATGTCTGGCAGCAGGTCGGTTATTTCACCGTGCTGGCCATCGCCGGGCTGACGCAAATCCAAGGCAGCCTCTACGAGGCGGCGAAGCTCGACGGCGCCAACCGCTTCGAGCAGTTCCGCTTCATCACGCTGCCGCTGATGCGGCGCACGCTTCTGTTCAGCGCCGTCATCGCCATCATTAACGCCGTGCAGGTGTTCGAGCCGGTGGCGCTGATCACACAGGGCGGGCCGGCCGGCTCGACCAACGTCCTGACCTACCACATCCGCCGCGTCGGCATCGAACGCGCGCAGGGCGGGTTGGGTTCGGCCATGGCGGTGATGTTGATGCTTTCGCTGATTGTCGTCGTCTGCGCGCTGTTTGCCTTCGCCAACCGGAAGAACGACGAATGAGCGCGGGATCGTCGAGCCGGCTGTCGCGCCGGCGCCCGTCGGGCCGCAAGGCGCTGCTGGCGACGCTGATGCTGCTGGTCGCCGTTGCCTCGGCCTTCCCGCTGGTCTGGATGGCGCTATCGAGTCTCAAGACGCCGGCCGAGAGCATGCAGGTGCCGCCGGTATGGATCCCCCTTACGCCGAGCCTCGACGCCTATGAGAAGGTGTCGGGCGTCGTCAATGTCGGCCGCTCGATGTGGAATTCTCTGGTCATCGCCTCGATCACCACCGCCGGCATCCTGCTGACCAGCATGATGGCCGGCTACGCATTCGCCAAATACCACTTCCCCGCCAAGTCGCTGCTGTTTTCTGTGCTGATCGCCACCATGTTCCTGCCGCCGATCGTGACGTTGATCCCGCTCTATCGCCTGGTCGGCTCGATCGGCCTCAACGCCAGCCTCGCCGGCATCATCGTGCCCAATCTCGCCAACGCCTTCGGCATCTTCCTGATGCGCCAGTTCATCTCCGGCGTGCCCGACGACCTGATCGACGCCGCGCGCATGGACGGCGCCTCGGAGTTCTTGATCCTCTACAAGATCGTGGCGCCGAGCGTCGCTCCCGCAATCGCGGCTCTGGCCCTCTTCGCCTTCGTCTACCACTGGAACAGCTATCTCTGGCCGCTGACCGTGCTGCAGGGCAATACCGACGCCTATCCGATCGTCATCAGCTTGAGCCGCTTGCTCAGCTACAACAGGGGTGCGGTCAACACCGGCCTGGTGATGGCCGGCGCCACGCTCGCCGTGCTGCCGCCGCTCATCCTGTTCGTCTTCCTGCAGCGCTTCTTCGTCGATTCCATCGTCGGCTCGGCGATCAAGGGATAGCTCGCCAAACCCTCAAGCGCTCGGTTTGGTTCCGCCACAGATCAGATAGTAGCACTCGTCATAGCGCATGTAGTCAGCCGCGCCCTTGTCCGGCCATTCGCCCGTGTCGAAACGGATTTTGAGTAGGCTTCTGCACTGCGCCACCTTCGCTGCATTGCTGTCCGGGAACAGGGTAACGAGCAGGCCTTGCGGAGCGCCGAAGGAAACCGCCGAGAGAACGAGGCAGCCGAGGCTGGCAGCAAGGAAGAGAGACAAGTTGCGCATTGTTACCGAATACGGCTGGGCCGATGCTCTGACAAGATTAACACATGCATAGCAGCGTTTTGCCCAGTAAAGCGACCGAAGAGTACTTGGCGCCCCGCCGCTGCCAGGTCTGCTGCGGCGGCGGTAGCGCCTTCGGCAGGTCAATCCCTTAGGGCAGCGCCAGTCCCCCAGGTGATTGCTTCTACCGCTGAACCACGGCAGCTCCCGTCCTCACCCAAACCTTGCCGCCGTCCAAGCCCCACCCGCTGCATTCGACTCCACCGCCGCCGCAACAAACTTCACCCCGCGCGCGCCCTCCACCACATCGGGCACCTGCGCTGCGCGCGCCGCATCCACCACCCCACCAGAGCGATGGGCGCGAATGATATCGGCGGCGTCGCGGTAGAAATTGGCGAAGGCCTCGATATAGCCTTCCGGATGCGCCGCCGGCATGCGCGACACGCGTTGGCTTTCCGTCGTCGAGCCATGGCCGCCGCGCACCAGCGTGCGGGTCTCCTCGCCGTAGATGGAGAAGCGCAATTCCTCCGGCCGGCCACCCGACCATTCGAGCCCGGCTTTGTCGCCATAGATGCGCACCGAGAGATCATTGTAGTGGCCGGGCGAGGTCTGGCTGGCGAGGATCGTGCCGCGCGCCCCGCCGGTCCAGCGCACCAGCACATGCGCATTGTCGTCGAGCCGGCGTCCCGGCACGGCAGTGAACAGATCCGCCGACACCGCCTCGGCCTCACAGCCGGAGATATAGCTTGCCAGGTTGAAGGCATGCACGCCGATGTCGGCCAGCACCGCCGACTGCCCGGCGCGCGCCGGATCGGTGCGCCACTCCGCCTGCTTCTGGCCCTCGGCGTCGATCGGCTTGGTCAGCCAGTCCTGGATGTAGGCGCCATGCACGGACACCATGCGGCCAAGCGCGCCCGCCGCCACCATCTCGCGCGCCTGGCGGACCATGGCGTAGCCGGTGTTGTTGAGCGTGACGACGAAGCGACGCTTTTTCTCCCGCGCCAGCGCCACCAGTGCCTCTGCATCGGCCAGCGTCGTCGACAGCGGCTTGTCGCAGATCACGTCGATGCCGGCCTCGAGAAAGGCCGTGGCGATCGGCGCGTGCAGATGGTTGGGCGTGACGATGACCACCGCCTCGATGCCGTCCGGCCGCGCTGCTTCGGTTCGCGCCATCTCGCGATAGTCGGCATAGCTGCGATCCGGCGCGATGCCGATCTCGGCGGCCGATGCGGCGGCGTTTTCCGGGTCCGACGACAGCGCGCCGGCGACCAGCACGATCTGGTCGTCGAGGCGCATGGCGAGCCGATGCACCGCGCCGATGAAAGCGTTGCGGCCGCCGCCGACCATGCCGACCCGCAGCCGCTTGCCGGCCGACCCGTCCGATGTTGCGTAGACCATTTTCAAGCTCCTCCCGGCAGACCGCTTTCGAACATGATTTCCAATTTTCATATTGTAAAACGATCGTGTCGCGCTAGCCTGAAATCATGAGTGGGGCAAGCAAGGCATCCGGACGGTCCAGCACCGACGAGGCGGCGACGCGCAAGCGCGGGCGCTCGCTGGCCGCGCTTGGCTACATCCAGCCGCAGACCTATGAGGAGCTGCGCGCGGTGCTGTCGTCGGGCACGGTGCATTTCCCCAAGCGGCTGCGCCAGGTGGCAATCTTCCTGTGGCAGCATCCGAGCGACGTCGCGCTCGGCACCATCGCGCAGGTTGCGGCACAGGCCGGCGTGCAGCCCTCGACGCTGGTGCGCTTTGCCCAGATCTTCGGCTATTCTGGCTTTTCCGATTTCCAGGGCCTGTTCAAGGAGCACATCAAGGGCTCATGGCCGGAAGGGCGCGGCGAACCGCGCACCGAGACCGAGCCCAATCTGCATTTCCTGCACGGCATGGTCGGCGCGTCGCAGGCCTCGCTTGGCCGCATCGAGGCGGGCTTCGATGTCGCGAGTTTCGACAAGATGGTGGCGCTGCTGGCGGCCGCCGAGCTGATCTATGTCATCGGCTCCAAGCGCGCCTTTCCCGTCACCGCCTATCTCTCCCTGACACTGTCGCAGCAGGGCGTGCGCAATGTGCTGGTCGACAATGTCGGCTCCTCCGCACTCGACCAGATCGGCTGCATCAGCGGCCGGGATGCCGTGCTCGCTGTCTCGTTTAGCCCCTACAATTCGATCACGCCCGATCTCGTCGCGGTGGCGCATGAGCGCAAGGCGCGTATCGTCACCGTCACCGACAGCACCTTCAGCCCGCTGATCCCGCTCTCGGACAGCTGGCTGGAAGTGGTGGAATCCGACTTTGCCGGCTTCCGCTCACTGGCGGCCTCGCTCGCCGTTGGGATGGCGCTGGTCCATGGCGTGGCGGCGCGGCGCGGCGAATGAGGCATCACTGGTCCAATTGACTATCGGGAATTGTCGTTCCATATTTCTCAAAATAGAAACTTTATTCCCGGGAGGAGGAATGGAGATCCGGCTTGACGGCAAGGTGGCTCTGGTCACCGGGTCGACGCAAGGCATTGGCCGCGCCATTGCCGAGACGCTGGCGCGTTCCGGTGCCGCCGGGCTGTTGGTCACCGGGCGCGAGAGGGCGCGTGGCGAGGCCGTGGCGGCCGAGCTTTCGCAATTGGGCACGCCGACCATCTTCGTCACCGCCGACCTTGCCGATGCTGACGCCCCCACCCTTCTGGCGCAGGCCTGCATCGAGCGCTTCGGCCGCATCGATGCGCTGGTCAACGCCGCCGGCCTGACCGATCGCGCCTCTTTCCTCGACGCCAGCCTCGACGATTGGGCGGCGCTGTTTGCCGTCAACACGCGCGCGCCGTTCTTCCTGATGCAGGCGGCGATTGCCGACATGAAGCAGCGCGGACAGGGCGGCGCCATTCTCAACATCCTGTCGATCAACGCCCATTGCGGTTCGCCGGAACTCGCCGTCTATTCCGCCACCAAGGGCGCGCTGGCGACGCTGACCAGGAACGCCGCCAACGCCCACCGTTTCGATCGCATCCGCGTCAACGGCATCAATGTCGGCTGGACCGACACGCCGGCCGAACGCATCATGCAGGCGGAGACATTGGGCAACGGCCCCGGCTGGCTCGACAAGGCCAATGCCGCGCAGCCTTTCGGCCGGCTGCTGACGCCGGACGACATCGCCAGCCTCGCCGTCTTCCTGCTGTCCGACGCGGCCGGCCCGATGACCGGCGCGGTCATCGACCAGGAGCAGGCGGTGATCGGGGCGAACCGGTGAGCGCTTCCACCGAAACGCTTGGGCCGGCGCTGCTCGATCGCTTGCCGGCATCGGTGCAGACACCGTCCTACGATCGCACCGTGCTTGCCGCAGGGATGGCGCATCTCGGCGTCGGCGCCTTCCACCGCTGCCACCAGGCCGAATACACCGACGATCTCATCTCGCTGCGCTTCGACCGCTGGGGCATCGTCGGCATCAACATCCGTCCGCCCAGCCTTGCCGACACGCTGGGACGGCAGGGCGGGCTGTACACAAGGCTGATCCGCGAGAACAGCCATATCGAGGCACGTGTGATCGGCAGCATCGTCCGGGTGGTCGACAGCCAGGAGAGTGCCGCACCGGCGCTGGGTGTGCTGATCTCACCCGATATCGAGCTGGTGACGATGACGGTGACCGAAAAAGGCTATTGCCACGTCCCGTCCAGCGGCGAACTCGACCTTGGCCATCCCGATATCGTCCACGACCTCGCCAACCCCGAGACGCCTCGCAGCGTCCCCGGCCTGCTGGTGCGGGCGCTGGAGCAGCGCAGGGCCACAAATGGGCGGCCGCTGACACTGCTGTCCTGCGACAACATTCCGGCCAATGGCGTTATCCTAGCCAATGTCGTGCAGACCTTCGCCAGGCAGCGCGGCAATGGCTTGGCCGCATGGATCGCAGCCAATTCCGCCTTCCCTTCGTCAATGGTCGACCGCATCGCGCCGGCGGTAACGCAAGATGACCTCGACAGTGTCGAGCAATGGTTCGGCTACCACGATGCCGCCGTCGCTGTCGGTGAGCCGTTCCGGCAGTGGGTGATCGAGGAAAAATTCGCCGGCCGCATGCCGCGCTGGGATCTGGTCGGCGCCACCTTCGTCGACGACGTCACGCCGTTTGAGCATCTCAAGATGCGGGTGCTGAATGGCGCCCAGACGGCACTCGCCACGCTCGGCGTTCTGGCTGGTCTCGAGCACACATCGGATGCCATGGCCGACCCGCTGCTGTCGGACTTCATCCGGCGCATGCTGGTCGAAGAGACTGTGCCGACGCTGATGCCGGTGCCGGGCATCCTGCCGCTTGCCTATGTCGAGCAGAGTCTTGCCCGGCTGAAGAACACCGCGATCCGCCACCGCAACCACCAGGTCGCAACCGACGGTTCGCAGAAGATCGTCCAGCGCCTGCTCAACCCGATCCGCGACCGGCTCGCGATGGGCCAGAGCATAGGCCTGCTATCGGTGCCGGTCGCCGGCTGGATGGCCTATCTGATCCGGGCCTCGGATCGCTTTGAAAGACGCTGGCCGGTGTCGGACCCCTATGCCGGCAAGGTCGCCGCGATCGCCGATGCGACCGGTCACGATGCCAGCGCGCTGGTGTCCGCCATCCTTGCCATCGACGGGATATTCGACCCCGGCCTTGCCGCCGACGATACGTTCCGCGCGGCCGTCACATCGGCGCTGGGCGACCTGCTGTCGGACGATCCGATGGCGGCTGTCCGGCACAGTCTTGAACAAGATGAGGTCGCGAGGTTGAAGCGATCCAAACAATCGGCATTATAGTCGTCGGGTCTAGGGAGGCAGAATGAAACTTGGAGTGCTTACAGCACCGTTTGCGGAGACGCCGCTTGGCGAGGTCGCCGGCTGGGCGCACTCGGCCGGCTTCGAGGCGCTGGAAATCGCCTGCTGGCCGAAGACCTCCGGCGCGACGCGGCGCTATGCCGGCACCAGCCATATCGATGCCGCTTCCACCTCGGCGGCGCAGGCCAAGGAGATCGTCGCTTCGCTGACGGAGAAGAAGCTGACGGTCTCCGGCCTCGGCTACTATCCCAACCCGTTGCATCCGGACCCCGCCCATCGCGAGGCCGTCATCGGCCATCTGAAGAAGGTCATCGTGCTGGCCGCCAATATGGGCGTGCCGGTGGTCAACACCTTCTGCGGTGGCGATGCCTCGAAGACCGTCGACGTCAACTGGCAGGACGCGCTGAAAGTCTGGCCCGAGACCGTCGCCTATGCGCGCGATCACGGGGTAAAACTCGCCTTCGAGAACTGCCCGATGATCTTCAGTTATGACGAGTGGCCGGGCGGGCACAACATCGCCTATTCGCCCTGCATCTGGCGGCGCATCCTCGAGGCCTGGGGCGGCGAGGTCGGCATGAATTTCGACCCCTCGCACCTGGTCTGGCAGATGATCGACCAGGGCCGTTTCATCCGGGAGTTCGGCCCCTACATGCTGCATGTCCACGCCAAGGATTTGATGATCGATCATGATGGTTTGTATGAGCGCGGAATCCTTTCCGCCGGGATAGGCTGGCAGGTGCCGCGCATGCCGGGATTGGGCGATGTCGACTGGAGCGGCTTCTTCTCCGGCCTTTACCGCGCCGGCTATGACGGCTCGGTCATCATCGAACATGAGGACAGGCGGTTCGAAGGCAACGACGATGCGGTGAAGCGGGGCTTCCTGCTCGCCCGCGACGTGCTGCGTCCCTTCGTCAAATGACGAGGTAATGACTTGGTCCGATCCTGCCGAAGGGTCTGGCCCTGAGACGAAAAACAACAATGTGGAGGAGTACTGACATGAAGAAAATACTGACCATGGTCCCGTTGCTTGCGGGCGCTGCCTTGCTGGCATCGATGGGCGTGTCGTCGGCCGAAGCCAAATATACGATCGGCATTTCCAACACCGTGCAGGGCAATGGCTGGCGCGAGGAAATGGTCTGCGCCATGAAGGCGCAGGCGCTGGCTTCGGGCGAAGTGACGAAGCTCAACATCGCCCACCGCAACACCGATGCCGCCGGCCAGCTCGAAGACATCCGCAATCTGATCAGCGCCAAGGTCGACGCCATCGTCGTCAACCCCGCTGATCCCGCCGGCATCAAGGCGGGCCTGGAAGAAGCCACCAAGGCCGGCATCGTCGTCGTTGCCGTCGACCAGGCGGTGACCGAACCGTCGGCCTACATCATCTCCAACAACCAGGAACAGTATGCCTATCTCGGCGCCAAATGGCTGTTCCAGCAGATGGGCGGCAAGGGCGAAGTGTTCTACATGCGCGGCGCCGCCGGCGCCTCGGCCGACAGCGATCGCGACAAAGGCTTCAAGAAGGCGCTGGCCGAAAACCCCGGCGTGAAGGTGGCGCAGGAAGTCTTCACCGGCTGGCAGCAGGATCAGGCCAAGCAGCAGATGCTGTCGTTCCTGGCCACCGGCACGCCGTTCAACGGCGTGTGGACGTCGGGCATCGACAACGTCATCGTCGACGCGCTGGTCGAATCGCAGGCGCCGCTGGTGCCGGTGGTCGGCGCCGACAATGCCGGCTTCGTCGGCCAGCTGAGCTCGGTGAAAGGTCTCGTCGGTGCAGCCGTCACCAACCCCGGCTCGATCGGCGGCGCGGGCGTGACGCTGGCGCTGCAGATCCTCGACGGCAAGAAGCCGGCGCAGCAGACCGTGCTGGTCGACCCGCAGCTTTGGGACAACGCCACCGACGAAGGCAAGGCCAAGCTGAAGGCAGCCGCCGATCCGTCGCTCAGCCCGGAATGGCCGGTCTCGATCTCGATCCCGGAGTGGACGACCTACACGAAGGACCAGATCGTGGCCTGCAAGGGGCCGGGGGAGTAAGCAGCAGCGCTTCTGCCTTCTCCCCTTGTGGGAGAAGGTGGATCGGCGCGCAGCGCCGAGACGGATGAGGGGTGTTCCAGCGAAGTGAGACGTTGGCATTCCCTGGAACACCCCTCATCCGTCGCCTTCGGCGACACCTTCTCCCACAGGGGGAGAAGGGGGAGCCTCTCGACAATACGCCGCGCGCAAGCGTGGCGTATTGCTGCATTGAACAGACCACACAAACCGAGACCCAAACCATTTGACCACCAGCCCCCTCCTCGACGCCACCGGCGTCGCCAAGAACTACGGCGCGGTTGCAGCACTTCGTAACGCGTCGCTCTCCGTGCTGCCGGGCGAGGTCCACGCGCTGATGGGCGCCAACGGCGCCGGCAAGTCGACGCTGGTGAAGATCCTGACCGGCGCCATTCCAGCCAATGCCGGCCGCATCCTGATCCGCGGTGAGGCGCGCGACATTCGCTCGCCGGCCGCCGCGCGCCGCGCCGGGCTGCTGCCCGTCTACCAGGAGCCGTCGCTGATCCCCGATCTCGACGTTCTGTCCAATCTGCGGCTCACCGGCACGCCGGTCGAGCCGTTCCGCGCCTGGGTGCGCGAGCTCGGCATTGCCGACCTCGATCTGCGCGACACCGCGCGCGACATTCCGCTGGCCGTGCTGCGCGTGCTCGACCTGGCGCGGGCGCTCGCCGTCGAGCCCGACGTGCTGCTGCTTGACGAGATGACGGCGGCCCTACCCGCCAACCTTGCCGAAAAGGTGCTGGAAGTGGTGCGCCGCCAGGGCGATTCGGGCCGCGCCGTGATCTTCATCTCGCACCGCTTCGTCGAAATCTCGGCGCTGTGCGACCGCGCCACCGTGCTGCGCGACGGCGAGACCGTCGGCGTCGTCGACATCGTGCCGGGCGTGGAAGAAAAGATCGTCGAGCTGATGCTCGGCACCCGCATCGTGAAAACCCATGTCGCCGCCCGCAGTGCCGCCGAGAAGGCCGCGCCCGCGACCACCCGGCCGCGCATTTCGGTGCGCAATCTCCGCGTCGGCGCCAAGCTCAGCGACGTCTCCTTCGATCTTGCCGATGGCGAGGTGGCCGGCGTCGTGGCGCTCGAAGGCCAGGGCCAGGACGAGTTGTTCGCCGCCCACGCCGGCTCGATCCGGCCCTCCGGCGGCACGATCGAAGTCGATGGCCAGCCGGTGAAATTCTCGCATCCGATCGACGCCATCCGCGCCGGCATTGCCTATGTGCCGGGCGACCGCTCGGAAGCGCTCGCCATGCAGCGCTCGGTGCGCGAAAACATCGCGCTGCCTTTCAGCGCTGCCTTGCGCAACTGGGGTCCGATCAACATGCGCCGCGAACGCGCGACCGTGCTCAGCGCCATCGAGCGGCTGCAGATCGACACCCGCGCGCAAGGCGAGGTGCAGCGCCTGTCGGGCGGCAACCAGCAGAAGGTGACCATCGCCCGCTGGATCGCGGCGAATGCCCGCACCATCCTGTGCTTCGACCCGACGCGCGGCATCGATGTCGGCACCAAGCAGGAGATCTACAAGCTGCTGCGCGAACTCGCCGGCAACGGTAAGTCGGTGCTGTTCTACACCTCGGAACTCGAAGAGGTGCAGCGCGTCTGCGACCGCGTCATCGTCATCTTCGGAGGCCGCCTCGTCGACATTTTTCCGGTCGAGGAGGCCGACGAGCCGGCGCTGATGCGCGCCGCCTACGGCCTGCCGCGCGGCGCCAAGGCCGATATCGGCATATTGGCTGATCCGACCGCGAACACTTCGGCTTCGCCGGAGGCCGCGCCATGAGCCATTTCCTGCGCCGCCAAGGCTGGGTCGTCGGCCTGTTCGCCCTGCTCATCGTCCTGTTCATCGCCACTAGGATCATCCAGCCGGCCTATGGCAGCAATGATTTCGGCTCGCTCGCCCGAGCCGTTCTGCCCTATGCCTTCGCAGTCGCCGCGCAGACTGTCGTCGTCATCGCCGGCGGCATTGACCTGTCGGTCGCCGCCATGATGGCGCTGACCAGCGTCACCGCGGCGTCGATGATGAATGGCGCGAGCGAGGAATACGCGCTGTTCGTGGTGCCCTTCGTGCTGGCCATGGGTTTCGTGCTCGGCGCACTCAACGGCCTGCTCATCGTCGTCACCCGCGTGCCCGACATTGTTGTGACGCTGGCCGTGCTGTTCGTGCTGCAGGGTGCAGCCCTGCTGGTACTCGACGCGCCGGGCGGCGGCATCGCCGAATGGCTGAAGGCGCTGATCTCTGGCACCGTACCGATCCCCGGCCTGCCCGACGCCATAGACGCCTGGCTGCCCAAGGCGCTGCTGGTGCTGATCGTGTGCCTCTGCGTCATCTGGATACCGCTGAGGCGCTCGCGCCTCGGCCTCTCCATCTACGCCATCGGCTCTAGCGAACTGGCGGCGTTCCGCTCCGGCGTGCCGGTCAAGCGCACTCGCATCATCGCCTATGCGCTGTCCGGCCTGTTCGCCGCCTTCGGCGGCCTCGCGCTGACCATGAGCACCGGCATCGGCGCCCCCATCCCCGGCCCTTATCTCTTGGCCAGCGTCGCCGCCGTGGTGCTGGGCGGCGTCGCCCTCGGCGGCGGCAAGGGCGGCCTGCTCGGCCCGATCGTCGCCGTCTTCGTGTTGCGCCTGGTGCGCACGGATTTGACGCTGCTTGCCATCGACCCGAATGTCACCGCCATCGTCGAGGGGCTGATCATGGTGGCGGTGGTGATGTTCGGCGCGTTTATCACGATGCGGAGACCGCAATGATGGGAGGGCTGTCGCAGAGAGACGTCGGCGTTCCTTCGCGCCCCCCTCTGTCCTGCCGGACATCTCCCCCACAAGGGGGGAGATTGGATGTCGCGACGACCTTCGCCAATCTCCAACCTTGCAAGAATGAGCGAGGCGCTGAAGCTGCCAATCTCCCCACAAGTGGGGGAGATGGCCGGCAGGCCAGAGGGGGGCGCCGTAGAGCACTGTCCTCGCCAACTTGCCGCACCATGCAAACCTCATCGCGAGCAAGAGCCACCCCATGAGCACCACCGCCATCACCCCCGTCCCCTTCGGCCGCCGCGTCAAGCGCTTCATGGCCGATCGGCCGCTCATCCCGCTCATCATCCTGCTCGTCATCCTGGTGGTGATCCTGCAGGTCCTGCGCCCCGGCATCGTCAACGAGCGCTGGATCGCCAACACCATCAAATTCGCCATCCCGCTGGCGATCCTCGCGGGATGCCAGACCATGACCATGCTGACCGGCGGCATCGACCTGTCGGTCGGCACGGTGGCAACGATGAGCGCCTTCATCATGGCGACGCAAGTGGTCAACCAGGACCCGGCGGTGGCGTTCCTGCTGGCGATGATGCCGGCGGTGCTGATCGGCCTCGTCAACGGCATCGGCGTCGGTGTCTTCCGCGTCCACCCGCTGATCATGACGCTGGGCACCAGCCTGATCGGCACCGGCTGCCTGCAGGTCTACCAGCGCACGGTGATCGCGTCGGGCGCAAAAATCCCCGACTTCTTGGCTTGGCTCGGCACCGGCGTGACATGGGGCTTCCCCAACGCGCTGCTTTTGTTCGTGCCGCTCGCCGCCCTCATCGTCTTCACGCTCGCCCGCACCGGCTTCGGCCGCCTGCTCTACGCCGTCGGCGACAATGAGCGCGCGACCCGCCTGTCGGGCGTGCAATACTGGCAGGTCATCACCGCGCTCTACGTCACCTCCAGCGTGCTCGCCGGCATCACCGGCCTGCTCTATATCGGCCTGATCAAGGCCCCCTCGCTGTCGCTCGCCGAACCGCTGGTGCTGCCCTCGGTCGCCGCCGCCGTCATCGGCGGCACCTCCATCTTCGGCGGCCGCGGCGGCTACACCGGCACCATCATCGGCGCGCTGATCCTGACCGTGCTGACGACTCTGCTGACCATCCTGCAGATGCCCGAGGGGGCACGACGGATACTGTTCGGGCTGATCGTGCTGTTCGTGACGGCGGCGTATCTAAGGATTGTGGAGGAGAGGTAGGGGCTGGCGCCCGACGCTGCATTGGGCGAAGCTTCCCCATCCAAGGTTCAGGCCAAGCGCACGGGAGCAAGTTCCCCCTCACCCGGATTGCCAACCGAATTGCGAAGGGCAATTCGGGGCAATCCGACCTCTCCCCGAGGGGAGAGGAGGGCGCCAGCGTCAACGCCAGCCTCTTCTCCCCAGCGGGGAGAAGGTGGCCGCGAAGCGGCCGGATGAGGGGGCTGGCGCAGCCATAGGCGATTATCATCGCCCCAGACGAGCTTACCCCACCGAGAACGCGAGGGAGCGCCCCCTACTTCAACGAAATCGCCATCCCGCTCAAATCCGCATTCACCTGCAGCCCCACCTGCCGGCCCGTGAGCTCAAGCTGCGCGCCCTTGTCGTTGGTCATGACGATCACCTGCGCGCCCTTGCCGAGCGCGCCGCCACCGCCGGCCGCGCCATAAACCCCGGTCGCATCACGGACCCTGCGGATGTGCCGCACGGTGCCCTTGAAGTAGGTCTTGGAAACGCCGAAAGCGAAGCCGCCCGAGACGCCGCCGATCGTGATGGGGTAAATGCGGCCATGGAAGGTCAGCGTGCCCTCGCCACCGGAACCGCCGACGAAGAAGGCCGCCTTGTAAACGGCAAAGCGGATCGTGCCGCTATCGGCATGCGCGGCGCTGGCAGCGCTGACGGACACAGTGGTGATGGCCGCAACCGCGAGCGAACGAAAGCTGGACGAGATGGTCATGGTGGGAGCTCCTCAAGTGCGCCGCTCACCCAACCGGCAGGGCTCGTCGGCGTCGTAACCGACTTGAACAATCTAGCCCGTGATTTGGTTCCAGGCAGGCTGTGACAAGATCCGACGAAACGTGACGTGGTGTACTTTCGGGTTGCGGAGGAGGCGGCGGCTATTTCCTCTTCCTGAGCACTTTACGCAGCGTTAACTTCAACCGCCTCATCTGGTAATGGCGCCGCAACTTGGCCAGCGCCGACTGGTGGGCGGTGTCGATTGCAGCCAGCGAGTCCGCCTCGGTAGCCTGCGGCAGCGCGAGCAGCGCGTCGGCCTGAAGATCGGCAAAGGGCTTGGGGTCATAGATGGCGAACGGCGTCGGCGGGTCGCTGAGCACGGTGGGGTTGCTGTTGATCTCGAACACTACAAGCCTGCCGTCCACGAAAGTGTAGTCGATGCGGCCATACTGCATGCGGGCTTTTTCGAAGACCTGCATGACCGCATTGGCGTCAGGATTCGTATCGATATAGGTCCTGATTTCTTCGATATGCGCCGGCAGCAATTGCTCGGGCGAATTCTTGACGAACCACGATTTCGACATGGCGCAATGCTGGCCGTAGATCGTATCGCCGACCCGAAACGCCGCGTACTTCCTGAAATAACCGTCCATTCCGGGGGAGCCGATCATCTCCACCACCATCGGCCGCACCAGATCGCTACCGTCCAGCCGGGCGATCGCGGCGTCCAGCGCCGGCCGGTCGTGCAGCAGCGGCGGCTCCCTGTAGAGTGCGCCCGTCTCGTCGCGGATGAAAACGGGATAGCGTATCGCCTCTTCCAGCTCGTCCGGCCTGAACACACGAAAAGCGTTGCTGCCGTCGGCATGAAGCAGGCGCAGCAGGTCGAAGCGCTGCAGGCTGGCGGTCGGGTGATTGAGCTGCGTCAGGCCGGTGTTGTCAGCCAGTTCGGCGCTGATGCCGGCCGCGCGGCTCAATTCGTCCGATGTCAGCCGGTCCATGTCGGACCAGATGACCACCCCGGCGCGAACGCCGCGCAGCAGCCCGGCATCCTCGTAGCGCACCAGCCGGAACCACGCCTCCAGGTCAGTCCGGTGATACAGAAGCACCACCGCCTGCGTGTAGGCGTGCTCCCGGTGCGCGACGTAAAATATCATGCGTTTCCGTTGTCCGTATGTAGTTGCAAAGGGGAACCATGATAATTAGACAGGCTTGTGAAAGCCGTGAAATGGTTCTCGATCCGGCATGCGTCAAACAGGAGATAGAACAGGTTGACGTTTCCGTGAAGCTGCAAACCGCATTGGCAAGAAACTGCCATGCGCCATCAACGCGTTAGAAGTCGAGGCAGCCGACACATGAATTTAGACGATGTTGCGATACCCATCCGCCGGTTAGACCTGGAAGACATCCCTTTGCTGATGGAGCTTGAGGCTGCCGCCTGGGCCGCACCGCTGCAGGCGAGCGAAACGACCATCCGCCACCGGCTGGCACTCGGACACACCATGTTCGGCGCGATCGATGGCGATCTGCTTGCTGGCACCATCTGCTTTACCGAGACCAGCCAGGATCCGCTGGTGCGCGCCGATTTCCCCAGGAATTTCGATGCCTATGCATCGCTGCCGCGCAGCGAGCCGGTTTACGCACTTTACGCCTACAATCTCTGCGTCCGGCCGAGCCATCGCGGCTCCAACACGGCGGTGCGGCTCTTGAAGGAGATGGAGAGCCACGGCCGCCGCCTGGGCGCCAGCTGGCTGATCGGCGATGGCCGCTGCTCGTCCTATGCCGGCTCCTCGGGCGAAGAGTATGATCATGTCAAGGCCGATGCGCGGTTCCGCGCCACCATCGACCGCTGGAACCAGACCGGCACAAGACCGCCGCTGGAAGAGATCATCCGCGATCCGCTGCTGCGCATGCACTACCGCGTCTACGGATGCGAGTTCCTCTACGTCATGCCGGACTTCTTCCCGCAGGACGCCACGTCAGGCGGCTTCAGGGTCATTTCAGCCAAGAATCTCAAGGCATGAGATTCGAGCCGTCATGACAGCTCCGCATTTCGATCCGTTCGCGCTCGGCGACGACCCGTTTCCGCATTTCGCCCGCATGCGCGCCGCCGGCGGCATTGCGCGCGGCGTCGCGCCCTATCCCGAGCTGGCCGACGCGCATTATGTGTTCAGCCATGAGCTGGTGTCGGGCGCGCTGAAGCATCCCGCTCTTCTTCAGGCGCCGCCGGGTACATATGAAGAGGTCCGCCGCAAGCTCGTCGACCATGCGCCCATGGCTCTGCTCAGCCGCTCGGTGCTGCTCGCCGATCCGCCTCAGCATGGCGCCTTGCGCCGGCCGGTCGCTGGCTTTTTCTCACGGCCGGCCATCGAAGCGCTGACGCAAGGTCTTCGCGCGCTGAGCCACGAGCTGGTCGAGCGTGCGCTGGCGGATGGCCGCGTCGACGCCGTCGCCGGGCTCGCCGTGCCGGTGTCCTTCTGGCTGCTGCAGGAAATCCTCGGCATCGAGATCGAGGACCCTTGGGCGTTGAAATCGGTGACCCGCCGCATGGCCAGCGCATTCGACCTGCGAAGAGCGCAGCCGCCGGCAGCAAGCGCCGAGGCCTATCGCGAATGCCAGGCTTTTGTCGAGGAGCGGCTGGCTCGACAGGCCTACCGGCCGGACGGAATGGTTGCCGGCATGGTGCGGGAGGTTGCGCAAGGCCGCTGGTCGCGCGGGGACATGGTGGCCAACATCGTCTTCATGCTGTTTGCCGGACAGGAGACTGTCGTCGACGCTCTCGGCAACGCAATTGTTGCGCTGGATCGATTTCCCGAACAGCGCGCGCTGCTCGAGCGCGGCGCTGTCGACTGGAGCAGCGCGGCGGCCGAACTGCTGCGCTATGGCGCCTCGGTGCAATACGCCGTCGCCCGCATCGCGGCGCAGGACGTCGACCTCGGCGACGTCAGGATTGCGGCTGGCGAAGCGGTCGTGCCGGTGCTCGGCAGCGGCAATCGCGACGATGCCGTCTTCGCCGATGGCGACCGGCTGGACCTCACGCGCCCGCCAGCCATGTCGATGACCTTCGGCACCGGCCTGCATGTCTGCCTCGGGCAACATGTCGCCCGTATCGAGATCGCGGCGATGATAGAAGCCCTGTTCACCCGTGCGCCCGGATGGCGGCTCGATGCCGCAAATGCCGAGCGCCGCGCCACGATGTCGTTTCACGGCATGGCTACCGCGCCGCTGATCCTCAACCCCGCTGCGTGAAAAGCGGCCGCGTCTGGGCGATCACCGCGGGGTCGAGCGACCTGACGATTTCCGAAACCTTTGCCCGCAAGGCGCCCACCGTCGCATCGTCGAGCGGATCGAGAATATCGTTCTGATCTCTCGATACCCGGTACTCGTCCAGCGACGGCGCCTCGCTCGACGGCGTGAAGCCGCCGCCGCGGGCATGCTTGTCGGCCAGTTCCTGCCTCGATTTCACGGCATAGTGGCGGATCCAGCCGATCTTCCATTCCATCGGCATGGCCGCCGGGTGCTTGTCGAGCGTCATGCCGTCGACCAGCGTCCTGCGCAGCGAGATGCGGAAACCGTGCGGGTGCGGCATGAACTGCCCGGGATCCCGCAGCGCCTTGCGCAGCGCCGAGGACACGCGGGCAAACGACTTCTTCCAGCGCGCGGTCGGGGCGTCATGCGTGCCGCGCCTTTGAAACCGCACCGTCACCAGTTCGTCGTCATAGGCCTCTTTGCCGTCGCTGCCGAAATTCACCCAGCGAAAGGCGACGCTGCGCACGCCCGGGCGGCTCAAAAGCGAGCGGACCAGTTCGGCTCCGCTCCAGGGCGGCCCGTCGAGCGGCTCGAGGAACTCGTCGGCGTCCATGAAGCCCAGATAGCGATAGCCGTGGAGCAATGCCTGCCAGTAAAGATAGGAATAGGCCCGCCGCTGCGGCAGCACCGTGTCGTGCCGCCAGTCGACGAGCCGGATCCAGCCGGCATCGCGCAACGCCTGGAGCACCGCCGACTGCGGGCCGGCGCTGCAGTTGTCGGCGATCATCAGGTCGAAGCCATGCAGCTTGTGCCAGGCGACCCACTCGATCACATAGGGCTGCTCCAGCTTCATGATCGCGCAGATCACCGGCCTGTTGACGGAAAACGGAATTCTCATCGCAACGCTTTCCCCGCGCCACCCGCTGCTGCTTGAGGCTCGACCTGCCGGAACGGGATCGCATCGCCATAAAATGCCGCAAGCTGCTCCGAAGAGCCCGTCCAGTCGCCCATGTCGAACTGGTGGAACCGATAGCGTGGGTCGTCAAGGGGCAGCAGGTCGATATCCGGCCTGATGCACCGGTCGAATATGCCGGCCACCGGCAGATGGATCGTCCGCGCCGAAGACAACCAACCGGCCAGCCAGGAGAAGCTGCTCACCCCCGTGACGAGATGGCTCGCCCGGCGCAGCGTCTCGAAATCGGTCAATGGCGACGCCTTCGGCGCGAAGACAGCATCGGGAAAACGCTGACGCAGGCGCCGGCAATAATCGTTGTCCTCATGGGTCTGGCCGACGAAGACCGGCTTGCGGCCGCTATCCTTGATGAGGGTCTCGAAGAAGCCGAATGGCATCGGGCAATAGTTGCGGTGGAAGCCGTCGAGGATGTCGCCGGCCCGCACATGGATGACGAGGAAATCGTCGCCATGGGTCGGCGCGGCGACGGCACGCCCGTCGAAAAGCCCGGAGACCTCGTCCCGGTCATAATAACCCAGCCGCTGCGCGAAGCCCTTGAAGCGGATGCTCCGCGCCCGCCTGTCGCGGAACGCGGCTATGATCCCGTCGAGGTCGTAGCGGTGATAGCCGTCGACCCGAAGCAGCCGGTATTTCCACAACAAAGGCGGCCGCACCCTGGCAATGGACCATTCCGGCAGGTCGGCGTCGCAGACATAGCCACCGGGGATACGCTTCGCCAGCACATGGCAAAACATGTACTGGAACATCTTGTTCGCCATGCCGCCAAACGGCTGCATCACGATGGGCACTTGCCGCATTGGACCCCTTTCGCCAAAGACGGTCATTGTTACCCGAGCTGCGCGGGCCGGTCGACTGGCCTCTGGCCAAGGGCGCATCATGATCGCCGCCGTCAGGCCACCCTCAGGGATAATGCGTCGGCTTTGGTGCGTAGATTTGCGGATCGAAGTCCAAATCCTTCGGCAGCGGCAGGCTCGAGCACTGTAGATGCATCTGGCGCGCCAACAGCCTTCGCTGCTTCTGCTCATTCTCCTTGATGGCCGCCACGAGGCCCATGCTGTAGGGCCCCAGCACGACGCCGGCGGCCCATCCCGGATGCTCCTTCTCGCGCGCGTCGTAATTCATGGCATCGGTGCGGGCCTGCTGGCATTCCGGCGTCGCCCATTTCGGTTCTTGGGTCGAGAGCGAGGCTCCATACTGGACCGGAGACGATACGCACCCTGCCACTGTCGCAGTCAACGCGACGACCATTGCAATTCTCATCCGCAAGCCCCTCCTAATGTAGGACGCGACTACAAGACGATTCCAGCGGGAAAAAGGCAGCTTCAGGATGCGGATTTTGCAGGGCCGCTCACCCCAAAAGGTTGCGCGCCGTGCGCATGAAGATCTTCGAACCGATCGGGATCAGATCGTCGGGAAAATCATAATCGGGGTTGTGCAGCGAAGGATGGCGCTCGCCGGCGCCGAGAAAGAACATGGCTGAGCTCGCCTTGTGGCCGAAGATGCCAAAATCTTCCGAAGCGCGCATCGGCAAGGCTTCCTCGCTGCGCGCGACGCCCTCTTCGTCAAGCGCGCGGTTGAGATGTTCCACCGCGTCCGGCGCATTGACGCTGGCGACGAAGATTTCGTGATAGTCGCAGCGCACGGACAGGCGGTGCTCGGCCGCTATCCTGGCGGCCAGCGCTTCCGCAGCTGCGACCAGCTCCGCCATGCGCTCGTCACGCCTTGTGCGCAGCGTCGCCCACACCTCGGCGTAGCCGGGCGCGATGCCGAACACGGCCTCGCCCATCGTCGCATGGGTGACGGTGACCATGCTGAAATCGTCATCGGCGAAAGTGCCGCGCCCGAGTGCCGGAAGCGCCGGCATCAGCTGGCTGATCGCCGGCATCGGCGACACGCCGGTTTCGGGCATGGAGGAATGCGCGGTCTTGCCGTCCAGCACGATGCGGATGCCGCGCGAGGCGCAGTTGACCACGCCGGGCTTGAGGCGAACCTCGCCGAACGGCACGCCCGGCAGATTGTGCAGCGAGAAGGCGAAGTCCGGCGCGATCTCGTCAAAGCGTGGATCGGCGACGACGCCGGCCGCACCATTGCCGGTCTCCTCCGCCGGCTGGAACATCAAGACGACGCGGCCGCGCGCCGGCCGTTCGCGCCCGAGCTGGCGGCCGAGTGCGGCGAGGATCGCGGTGTGGCCGTCATGGCCGCACATATGCGACTTTCCCGGCACCTGCGAGGCATGCTCGACACCTGAAAGCTCCTCGATCGGCAGCGCATCGATCTCCGAACGGAACAGCACCGTCGGCCCGGCCTGGCCGCTGTCATACACCGCTCCCACACCATGGCCGCCGAGGCCGGTCAGCACCTTGTCCGGCCCGGTATCGGCGAGGAAGGCGACGACTTCCTTGGCGGTCTTTTCTTCCTCGTTGGAGATTTCCGGCCGCTGGTGCAGCCTGCGCCGCCATGCCGTCAGCTCGATGATATCGCGATTGGTCAGGGTCATGGTTGGGGCTCCGCTTAGTGCTGTGGCTGCAAACTCAACATACAATGATCTGTAGATAGTCCGGCGAGGCAAGCCCCTGCATGATTGTGTCGCGGGTGATGATCGGAATTTTTCTTACTCGCGCCGTTGCGATCAGGTAGCAGTCGCCGGGATCCTCCTATGCCGAGATAGGGCGGGTTCTTGTGCGTCGGCTTATGGGACGCGATCGCCAATTCCCACGCAGTGATTGGGGAAACATAAAGCTTGCCCGCAGTTTGGCTCTCGGCGATTGCGATGAGAGCTTCTTCCGAAAGCGTGCCTGCGGCCGTTACCAGCCAATAAAACGTATGCGTGTCGAGAAGCGCCCCTGGCAAGGATCAACTATCCCTGGGTTTGCGCACCTGGTGAGAGCCGCCTTTGAGGGCTTGATTAGCAATCGGCTTCGTAAGGTCCACACTTTTTTTCAGGGGCAACTGCGACGATTTCATCGAATCAGCACCGCGCACTTCAACGTAGCGGCCGCTGCGGGAATCGCGCACCACCCACTTGCCGGTCAGCTCCTGTTTGGTCTGTGCTTTTGTCATGAACCCAATATAGCGGCAAATTGTTATGGATGCGAGCGGTCTCGGCCTGTTGAAGCCAAAGCGATACCGTGACGGCGCATCAGAAAGTCGTCAATCTCATCTCCGACATCCGGTGGCTTCTCCTGAAAAGCGCCGCGTGCTCGCCTGTGCGACATCTTTCGCGATAATTGCTTCCATCCACCCGAAGGTACGGTTTCGGAGCAACAATGGCCAGGCGGTTTGCGTTTCTCTTGGTTCGCGACTTCACGCTGTCGCCGCTGTCGCTGTTCATCGACACGCTGCGGCTGGCCGGCGATGAGGGCGACCGCAGCCGCCGGATCGAGTTCGACTGGGAGATCGTCGGCGAGCGTGGCCTGCCGATCCGGGCGAGTTGCGGTGTCGAGTTGCTGCCGACCAAGGCGATCGGCAACCCGCAGGAGTTCGACAATGTCGTCGTGGTCGGCGGTCTGCTCGACACCAACCGCAGCCTCAGCTCCGAAAAGGAGGCCTTCCTGTTGCGGGCGGCCCAAAAGGGCGTGCCGCTGACGGCACTCTGCACCGGCAGCTTCGTGCTCGCGCGCTACGGCCTGCTCGATGGCTACAGTGCCGCCGTCAGCTGGTTCCATATCAAGGATTTCCGCAGCCAATTCCCTGACGTGAACGCCCATGCCGACAGCCTGTTTTCCGTCGATAGGGGCCGGTCGACCTGCGCCGGCGGCACGGGTGCAGCCGACCTTGCCGGCCATTTCGTGTCGCAGTTCATCGGCCGCAAGGCTGCGGAAAAAGCCGCCAAGATCCTCGTGCTCGACCGCATCCGCTCGAGCCTGGATGTGCAGCCCGTCGGCGACCTCTTTCCCGCGGCCTCGAGCCGCGCGGTAAAACGGGCGCTGCTTCTGATGGAAAGCAATCTCCAGGAGACGCTGTCGGTCGCCGAGATCGCAGGCCGGTTGAATTTATCCCGGCGTCAGCTTGAGCGGCTGTTCGGCGCCGAGCTCGGCATCGGCCCGATGGCCGCCTATCTTGCGCTGCGCGTGCATCAGGCGAAGTCGCTGCTGGAGGGGAGCGACTTGGCGATCGGCGACATCGCCTACCGCTGCGGTTTTCCCAATGCCGGCCATTTCAGCCGTGTCTTCCGCCAGCAGACCGGCATCACGCCGACCCATCTCAGGCATCCGAACCGAATGTCGGGCGGGGCGCCCTCGCCTATCGCTCCGTGAACGCCCGCGCGAACGAGTCCAGCATCGGGCGCGCCAGATATTCGAGGAAGGTCCGCTCGCCGGTGCTGATAAACGCCTCGACCGGTGTTCCAGGGTAAAGCTGCTCGGCCTTCACGCCCTGCGGCAGCGTGTCGGTGATCTTCAGCCTGGCGCGGAAATATGCCTCATGCGTGGTTTCATCGATCAGCCGGTCGGCGGAAATTTGCGTCACCGTAGCCGGGACCTCAGGGGTGAGGCGCGCGTTCAGGGCGGACAGCCTGAGCTTCGCCGGCTGGCCGACGCGAACCAGGTCCACGTCTTTCGGCCGCAGCTTCGCGTCGACGATGAGGCCCGACGCGGTCGGCAGGATCTCCATGATCTTCTGCCCCGGCGCAATCACGCTGCCTTTGGAGTTGTAGATCGAGGATACCACGATGCCGGGTGCCGGCGCCTTGATCGTCGTGCGCCCCAGCACCGCCTCGGCTGCGGTGATCTGTTCGCCGATGTCGGCCAGGCTGGTGCGAACCTCGTCGAGCTTGGTCAGCGCGTCCTCGACGCGCTGCGTGGTCGCGCGCTCGACCTGCGCCTGGGCTTCGACGATCTGCGTCTTGGTCGCTGCGATATCCGCCTCCAGCGCGCCGGCCTGGCCGACCAGATCGGCCTCGCTGCGCAGAAGCTGCGAATATTCGCTGCGGTTGGTGAGACCCTTGTCGAGCAGGCCGGTCTTGATGCCGAGTTCCTTCTTCACGATCTCGGCCTGTTGCTGGATGGCGAGTTTCTGCGCCTCCAGGCCCAGCGCCGACTCACGATGCATGGCGACGCGCTGCGCCAGGATCGACTGCTCGGACCGGAACCGGGCGAGCCGGGCCTCGAACTCCTTCTGTTGTTCGTGCACCAGATTGTCGAAATCGCTCTGGAACGGCGCGGGCGCTGCCTCGGCGATCGGCGCCAGCCTGTCCGATCCGTCGCGCTCGGCCTCCAGCCGCGCGGCACTTGCCCTGAGCGCGATCGACTGTCTGGTCAGCCGGTTGAGGTCGGTCTCGGCCGCCCTGCGGTCGAGNGGCACTTGCCCTGAGCGCGATCGACTGTCTGGTCAGCCGGTTGAGGTCGGTCTCGGCCGCCCTGCGGTCGAGCAGGACCAGCGGTTCGCCTTGTTGCACGCGGTCGCCTTCATGCACCAGCAACTGCTCGATGATGCCGCCCTCGGGGTGCTGGATGAGGATGTTGCCGCCCGTCGCCGAGATCGTGCCGGAGGTGATCACCGCGCCGGAGAGCGGCGCGTTCGCCGCCCAATAGCCGAAGCAGCCGACGAAGAGCGCTATGGCCACGTAGCCGACGACGGCCATGCGGCGGAAGTCGGTGCGCGGTCGACCTTCGAAGGCGAGGCTCTGCTGCATCATCGTCTATGACCCGAAGCGGACGCTGTGCGGGCGCACGGTCGGCGCGAACGAGCCTGTCACCACCGCGCTCCCGGCCTTGCCGGCCGCCGGTTGCCTCAGCACCTCGCTCGCAGGGCCGAAAGCTTCGACCATGCCGTTGCGCAGGACCATGACGCGGTCGCAGGCCGCGGCGATCGAAGGGCGATGCGTGATGACGACTGTCGTGACGCTTACACTTCGCGCGGCCGAAAGCATCCCTTCGAGCGCCGCCTCCCCACTGCCGTCGAGATGGGCGTTGGGCTCGTCCAGCACCAGCATGCGTGGCTTGCCGTAGAAGGCGCGCGCCAGCCCTATCCGCTGACGCTCGCCGCCCGACAGCACGGTATGCGACGGGCCGATCACAGTCTGATAGCCGTCGGCCAGCGTGAGGATCAGCTCATGCGCCTCGGCGCGCCTGGCCGCTTCGACGATCGCGGCGTCATCGGCGTCGGGTTCGAAGCGGGCGACATTTTGCGCGATCGATCCGGGGAAAAGCTCCACCTCCTGCGCGAGATAGCCGATATGCCTGCCAAGCTGGGTTTCGTCCCAGCTCCTCAGGTCGGCGCCGTCGACCCTGACCGCGCCGCCGGTCGGCTGCAGCGCGCCCACAAGCAATTTCGCCAGCGTCGATTTGCCGGCCCCGCTCGGGCCGACGATCGCCACCGCTTCGCCGGCGCCGATGGCAAAATTCAACCGCTTGAGGATGGGCTCCGTGCCGAAAGCCGCAGTCGGCGCGATGAAGAACAGATCCTGCACCGAAATCGCGCCCAATGGATCGGGCAGTGCGAGCTTGCGCCCCTGCGCTGGTTGCGCCGCAAGGGCGGTGTCCAGCCGCTTCCAGCATCGCCTGGCGTCGACGATCTGCCGCCAGGATCCGATCAGCTGGTCGAGCGGCTGCAGGGCGCGCGACGACACCAGCGACGAAGCGAAGATCATGCCGGCGGTCATCTGCCCTTGTAGCACCAGCCACGCGCCGGCGCCGAGGATCGCCAGTTGCAGCATCATGCGCAGCGCCCGCGACGTCGCGCTGAAGATCGCATTGGCGCTTCCGGAACGGTCATGCAGGGTCAGCGCCTCAGCAACGTGCTGTCCCCAGACCGCGGCGGCATTTTGCACCATGCCCATGGCGCGCAGCGTGTCGGTGTTGCGGGCGAAGGCCTGCTCCGCCTGGCTGGCCACCGCCGAGCGTTCCGCCGACCTGGCATCGTTCCTGCCGATGGCAAGCTGGTTGGCCACGACCAGGAGAAACAGCAGCACGGCGCCGGCGAGCGTCAGCCAGAACAGGACGGGATGGATGAAATAGAGCAAGGCCAGGAAGACGGGCGCAAACGGCAGGTCGAACAACACCGCCACGCCGCGCGACCTGATGAAGGCGCAAGTCGTGGCAAGGTCGTTCAGCGGCGACAGCCCGCTGCCGGCATGTCTGGCGCCAAGCGAGGCGGCGAATGTCCGCGCGCCCAGTTTCTGGTCGACGGTGGCCGCAACACGTTGCGCGTAGATGGCGCGGACCGCGTCCAGCAGGCCGAGGAAGGCGAGCGCGAGGACCGCCATGGCCGAGAGATAAAGCAGCGTCTCGACGCTGGAGGACGGCAACACCCGGTCATAGACCTGCAGCAGATAGAGCGGGATCACCAGGAGCAGGATGTTGATCAGCAACGAAAAGATGCCGATATCGGCGATGCCGCGCAGGAAAACCGGGCGCAGGCCGATGGCCGCATCCCTGAGTGGCGCGCGGTCCCGTGACATCTAGACCGCGTGCTCGGCTGTCGTGCTCAGATGGCTCTGCTGCAAATCGTTCAGCGTATAGGCGTGGATATAGTCGATCTTCATTTGCGCGGGCGTCGCCAGATGGTCGGGCGGCGCGCCGGCTTGACCGCCGACCGCAAGGTCGACCAGCATATACATGGGCTTGTTCATATCGGACGGCGTCGCCGCTTCCGCGACCTGGACGCCATCATAGGTCCAGACCAGCTTGTCCGGCGTCCACAACAGGCCATAGGTGTGATAGCCGTCGGTGTTGGAGACATTCACCGTCGACCCGACCGTGGTGTGGGTTCCCGTCTCATTTGTGTGCGCGGTCATGAGAAGCGCATTCGGGTTCTGCCCATACATTTCGATCACGTCGAGTTCCGGGGGCCATGAACCGTCTTCGGGCAGAAGCCAGAAGGCCGGCCACGCGCCGGCGTTTTCCGGGAGATCGGCCCGCATTTCGAAATAGCCATAGGTCTGCGAGAAGGTGTCGTGCGTCGTCAGTATGCCGGAAGTGTATTCGTAATTGTTGATCAGCGGCTTGATGTCGTCGGGCGCATGCGCCGCGGTTATGGTGAGCACGCCGCTTGCGACGCTGAACGGATGGACCGAGCTGGTCGGCGCATAATTGGCGTCGATATACCATTGCAGCTCGCCGTTCTGGGGCTGCGAGCTGCCGTTCTGCGCCCCCCACCAGAAATTGGAATCCCAGATGCCGCTCTGGCCGTTCCACAGCCTCAGCGTGTTGAAATCGTCGTTGAAGGACAGCGTCATGCCGGTCTTGTCGATCGGCAGCTCGAACTGGCCGGGCTGAAACTTGTCGATCGTGGTGTTGTGGAACACCAGCACCTCGCTCGAGCCGAGGTTCAGCTGCACGTTCGATCCCACCTGGACCATATTGGCGTGGACGGCCTCGAACGAGGTGAAGGCATAGCCGTTGAGGCGCACCGTGTCGGTCGCGCCGAAATCGGAGATAAGGTCGCTGCCATTGCCCTTGGTGATGATGAAGGTGTCGGCGCCGGCGCCGCCGATCAGCACGTCATTGCCCTTGCCGCCGTCCAGCGTCTGGCTGCCAGCGCCGCCCGTTATGATGTTGTCCTGACCATTGCCGAAGGCATAGTGGCCGTCGCCGGTGACGACGAGGTTCTCGAAATTCGCGGGCAGCTTGTAGCTCATCCAGGTATCGATCGTGTCGACGCCCGCGCCGTAGTTCTCGACCGCTTTGTTGATCGTCGAATAGAGATGGTAATAGTCGTCGCCCGCGCCGCCATACATGGTGACCTTGACGTTGGTGTCGCCCCAGAAGGAATCGTTGCCCGAGGTGCCGTAGCGGTAAGGCGCGCCTCCAGTCGCCGAGAACCAATGGGTGGAAGCGCCGGTATACGGAAGTGGAATGCCTTTGGCGTTGAGGACTGTGGTCATTCCGACACTCCTTGCGCGTGCTGCCTTGGTCGTTCGACAACCTTCGAGCGACCATTTCGGATCAACTCTTAAATTGATCCGTCGTTCCAGGGAATCATTCTATAGTACACCAAGGAGATCGTCGCCCATCATTTAATAGATAATGCCGAAGGCGTTAAGCTGATCCTAATACAACTTTGTAGGAGAGACTTACAATTTTAATAAATTGTGAGATCCGCGCCGAAAGGTTAGGCAACCTGTCAATGATTCATGCAATTTGACGCGACACGACCGCCTGCCTGAGGCGGCGACTCGAAGTCGCGGGCGGATGGCTGCCGGCAAAGGGCTCAAGAAAATTTGACAGCTATGTCGGACCGGGTGAGGTTCACCCGTCCTTGGGGCATCGAACAACGAAACCACAAAGGATACCGAAGAGATGCCAAGCACCGTACGTTTGCACCGCGTTCTGACGACCAGCCCGGAGAAGGTCTACCGCGCATTCACAGAAGCCGACGCGCTGGCGAAATGGCTTCCGCCGAACGGCTTCACTTGCACCGTGCACAGCTTCGACGCGAAAGTCGGTGGCGCCTTCAAGATGTCGTTCCGAAACTTCACGACGGGCGGCAGCCATTCCTTCGGCGGCGAATATCTCGAACTCGTTCCCGGCGAGCGCCTGCGCTACACCGACAGGTTCGACGACCCCAATTTGCCCGGCCAGATCGAAGTGACCGTGCTCCTGAAGAAAGTGTCGGTCGGCACGGAACTCGACATCACGCAGGCCGGCATTCCGGACGTTATTCCGGCCGAAGCCTGCTACCTCGGCTGGCAGGAGTCGCTGCGCAATCTGGCAAAGCTCGTCGAACCCGAGATCAATCAGTAGAGCCCATCGGATCGGCGGCGCCGCCCAGCCAGTCCGCCGCCGACAATGCCGAGCCGAGGACGCATCCCTCACGGCCCGGTGCAGATCGGCAACGGTTGTGGCGGCGGTGGCGGGTTGTCCTTGGCGTATTGCGCGATGATCGGCTCAAGGCTCTTTCGCGGCCAGAATTTCGGCTTGCCGATCTCCTTCAGGCAGCACGCATTCCAATAGGCGCCCGATTTACCAACGGCGGCGATGTCGCGCGATTCCGGGTAGATATAGAGCGTCGTCGGATCGCTCTTCACCATCGAAATGATCTGGTCGGCGTCGGACGGCGACCAGCTGGTGCAGCCATTGCTGCGGCCGCCGGCGTAATCCACCAGCTTGCCGTATGGGACGAAGCCGTCATGGTCGGCATAGGAGCTGTTCGGGTTCTTGCGCAGGCACATGCCGCGCAACAGCCGCGCCGCGTGGCCGCCGATCACCCGCTGCCTGGCATTCGCCGTCTCGCCCTCGCCGTCGAACTGGATGAAGGTGCGCAGCAGCGCCTGGTCCTTTTTTGCGCCGATGCGGTAAAAACCCTTGAATGAGGTCTTTGCCTCGCCGGTCATATAGGCGCCGCCGGTCGTCAAGGACGAGTCCAGCGCATTGCCGAAGTTTTTCGCGCAGCGCTTCCCGTTGGAGAAATCGACCACGCCCTTCAGATTGCGGCCGCCGCCATGGCCCGACGAGATCGCCCTGAACGACTGCTTGGCCTCGCAAATGACGTAGTAGCGCCGCCCCAGCACGCCATTGCCGAGATCGCCGGGGCGCGTCGCATCCATGGCGAAATAGCAGCCATTGTGGACCGCGCCTTGCGCGACCTTCTTCAGGTAAAGCGCGCGCGCCCGCTCCAGCACCACTTGCGAAATCTCGCCGTCGTCATTGCCGACGTGGGCCTGCAGCCACGCCGGTAAATCGGAGGACGCGGCAAAAGACCGGGCAGACATCGTCAAGGCGATGCCGGCGATGGCGAGGAGGCCAAAGACAAAGACAGCCAGAGATTTCAACCGCACCGGACAACCCTCCCGCCCGAACCGTTCTGCGATTCTCGGAAACCCATCATAAATCGTCGCGCGCCGATCGGCGAAACACATCTTGTTCAGAACCGCGCAAGCAAGTCAGGTAGCTGCCTGTTCGCCTTTCACAGCGCCAGGCTGCCCTGTTCCGCCTCCGCGGCATTGGGGTCGCCCGGCGCCGTCGCCCAGGCGAGCTCGACCAGCGTCACCGTGCGGCGGCCGGTGCCGTCGAGCTGGCAGACGATGAGGCCCTGCTCCTCGATATAGGTGAGCAGCCGCCGGGCGCGCCGCAGCGAATGCGAGCCGTAGGCGCGCGCGATCGCCGCGTCGCTCGGGCACGGCCAGCCCTCCTTGGCGGCGCGGGCGATCATCATGAACACGCCCTGCATGTCCTCGGGCAGCAGCGAGGCGCGCACGGAAACGTCCTGCCAGGCGTCATCGCCTGCCATGTCGGCGCCGAGCCCGGCGCGGGCGCGCGTCAGCATGCGACGGAATTCTGAGAGGTCCGGCACCACCGAAGCGAGGCCTTCGATGCGGCAGCGGACGACGAACTCCTGATAAAGCACGCCGATGACGCGGAAACCCGCATTGGGCTGCGCCAGGATGGCGCGCAGGACACGGTCCACCCGCTCTCGCCGCTCGGCCATATCCTCGGCGCTTACCGCCGGTTCCGCAGGTTCGGGGCGGATGTCCAGCGCCGCCGATTTGGCCGCCATCAGCTGGTCGAGCAGCTCCGGCGACGCCATCCGGCGCGGCGCGCGGATCGTCTCGGGCGGCGGCGCCGCCAGGATGATGGCGCGTGCGTCTTCAAGCGCTGTTTCCGGCATTGCCATCAGCCGCGGCGTACCGTTGCGCGGGCTGGTCTCGGTCTGGCCGATGCGCACGCCGAGCGGGCGGCGCGACAGCGCCGGTCCCAACGCCATGAAGTGCCCGCGCTCCAGGTCTCGAAACGCCTCGGCCTGACGCCGTTCCATGCCCAGAAGGTCGGCGGCGCGCGCCATGTCGATATCGAGGAAGGTACGGCCCATGAGGAAGTTGGAGGCCTCCGCCGCAACATTCTTGGCGAGCTTTGCCAGCCGCTGCGTGGCGATGATGCCGGCAAGGCCACGCTTGCGGCCGCGGCACATCAGATTGGTCATGGCGCCGAGCGAGAGCTTTCGCGCCTCGTCGGACACTTCGCCGGCCACGGCGGGCGCGAACAGCTGCGCTTCGTCGACCACCACCAGCATCGGATACCAATGCTCGCGGGCAACCTCGAACAATCCGCCGAGAAAGGCAGCGGCGCGCCGCATCTGGTTCTCGGCATCGAGCCCTTCGAGATTGAGCACCGTGGAGACGCGGTGGATGCGCGCCCGCTCGCCGGCTGCTTGCAGGCCACGCTCCGTATGCTCCTCGGCATCGATGACCAGATGGCCGTAATGGTCGCCCAGCGAGACGAAATCGCCTTCCGGGTCGATGATGGTCTGCTGCACCCAGGGCGCGCTCTGCTCCAGGAGCCGGCGCAAAAGGTGCGATTTGCCGGAGCCGGAATTGCCTTGCACCAGAAGCCGGGTCGCCAGCAGCTCCTCAAGGTCGAGCGCCGCCGGCGCACCCGCCGTCGTCTGTCCCATCTCGATGGCTACGGTCATGTCACGACTCTCCTTGCGGACAGGGCTTATCAACCCGGCCGCGAGCCGTCGAGCGCGCCATGGCAACTCGCCCGCTGTTCCACACCTATGCTGCCAAAGCGCCACACATCAGCCCATCTGCCCATAGGGAAGGCACATCAAGCGGAGTTGACCGGCGGCAGAAGCGGCGCTTCCAGCCCGTCGAAGGGATCGCGCCAGGCATCGATGGCTTCGAGCCGGCGATACCAACCCAGAACAGAGGGATAGTCCGCCAGCGGCAGGCCGGCTGCATCGTTGAACGGCAAAAACGTCGCCATGCGGAAATCGGCATAGGAGAGCGACTTGCCCACAAGCCATGGCCGCTTGGCGAGCTCCGCCTCGAGAATCGCTGCCGCGATGCGGAACTCCGCCAGCCCCTCCTCGACCTTGCCCTGGTCGACGGGCCCAATCCCGTAGCGCTGCTTGGTTCCGCGCTCGAAATGCACGGTGTCGCAGGCCCGCACGAAATTTTCCTTGCCCCAGCTTAGCCAGCGGATCATGTCGGGTTGGTCGCCGCCGCCGCGCCAGAAATCCGAACCCGCTTCGCGCGACAGAAGGCAGGCTATGGCGTCGGCTTCCCACAGGCTGCCGCCCGGCCATGCCAATATCGGCAGGGTAAGATTGGGATTGAGCTGACGAAACCGCTCAGCCTGCCCGGGCGCCATGGGTGCCGCAAACTCACACTCGACCTTGGCCTGCAGATGACGTGCAGTTGCAACCGCGAGGCGCGGATTGGGATTGCGGCTGAAGTACAGTTTCATGTCCGGTCCTGGATGCTGTGGGCTCGATCCTATCAAACACGCAACCGTGCCCTCCAGGCAATCTGGTCGGACCACGATTCCGCTGGCACACGCCGTCGTTCGGCGTATTATTTCCTTCGGGAGAGGGTTCTTGGCAGGAGGAAGCCATGAACGTAGTGCCGAGCGTACCTGTCATCGACGTGACAACCCAGAACCTTGTTTCCTCTGCGCTTTCCAGATTCCGCGCCGGCGATACCGTCTCGACTAGAGCGGCGCTCGACGCCATCCGCCGGATGGATCCAACCTGTGTCGACAGCGACGACGATCTCGTCGAACTCGTGGTCATGGCGGCAATTGGTAAGACCATGGCGGTCGTGTTCGACCACCGCTAGCCCTGTTGGACGAACCTGTCCCGTTCAACTCGCTTGAGCTCGAGTGAGTTCGGTTGGCGAGCTTTTACAACTGCAGCCCGGGAGGCGCACGTCTTCGTGCGCGAAGGCCGGCAGTAGCATAAGCGGCAAGACTCAGATCCCCAAGGGATGTGGCATGTAGCCGACGAAGCCGCCGATCTTCCAGTGGCCCGCCACCTTCCTGCAAAAATACAGCGTCTGCCATTTCAGCTTGTCGACGCTGCCATCGGCCTTGGCCACCGAGCCGTTGAACTTCTTGTGCAGCACGGCGCGGTCGCCATCGACGTCGATGTCGCGCATGTTGGTGACGCGAAACAGCGCCTCGCGCAGCGGCTCGGCGAATTCGGTCGCCGCCGTCTCCTTGGCCTGGCGCAGCCATTCGTCGCGATAGACGGCAAGGCTCGGGAATTGCAGACGCCAGGCGTCGGCATCGCTGAGGAAATGCGCATGCATGCCGAAGAAGCTGTCGGCGAGGAAATCATCCTCGACCATCGACCAGTCCTGACCGATAAAGGCGTCGATGTCGCGCCGCACCAGCATTTCCCAGAGCGCGTGACGATCGGCATCGCCCTCTGGAAACGGGTTCTTGTCGAAGGTCATTGAAATCTCCTGTCGGGAAAATGCGACGCGCAAGATGCTGGCGAGCCTGCGATAAAGCAACACGCGTTTGGAAAAATGTTGCTTTCCAAAAAGCCCCCTATGAGGATCACCGGGACAGGCGTAGAGCGGTCGGCGAAAACGGGGCGCGGCCCGCCATTCTGAACAGGAGTTTCCCTTGCCCAAAGAGTGTTTTGGAACATCCCACGTGCCGCTGTCGCCGGCCGTGCGCGCCGGGGATTTCGTCTACATCTCAGGTCAGGTGCCGGTCGACGGCGACCGCATTGTGGTCAAGGGCGGCATTACCGAGCAGACCGAGCAGGTGCTGCAGAATGTGAAGGCAGCACTGGCGCTGGCCGGCTGCACCATGGACGATGTCGTCAAGACCACGGTCTGGCTCGAGGACGCGCGCGACTTCGGCGCCTTCAATGCCGTCTACGCCAAGCACTTCCCGAAAAATCCGCCGGCCCGCACCACGGTCGAATCGCGGCTGATGATCGACATCAAGATCGAGGTCGAAGCCGTCGCTTACCGGCCGGTTTGACCAGTCGGGGCATGATCCCGAAAAGTGGAAACCGGTTTTCTCGGACAAACGGAAACCGTTTTGTCCAAAGATCATGCCCCGAAACAAAGAGAGAGGCAGGCGCCGATGCAGTTCGATCTCCTGATCAAGGGCGGCCGCCTGATCGATCCGGCCTCGGGCCTGGACGCGCCGCGCGATGTCGCCGTTGCGGGCGGACGGATCGTGGCCATCGAGGCGGCGATCGATGCCGAGCACGCCACCAAGATAGTCGACGCTCGTGATTGCATCGTCACGCCCGGCCTCATCGACCTGCACAGCCATGTCTATTGGGGCGGCACCTCGCTGGGCGTTGACGCCGACCGGCTGGCGGCCAAGAGCGGAACCACCACCTTCATCGATGCCGGCAGCGCCGGCGCCGGCAATTTTCTGGGCTTTCGCCGCCATGTCATCGAGCGCTCGAAGGTGCGTATTCTCGCCTACGTCAACATCTCCTTTGCCGGCATATTCGGCTTCTCACAAAGCGTCTCGGTCGGCGAATGCAGCGATCTCAGGCTCTGCGAGCCACGCGAGACGGTGGCTGCGGTGCGCGAGCACGCCGATGTCGTCGTTGGCGTAAAAGTGCGCTCCGGTAAGCATGCCGGCGGCGCCAGCGGCATCGCGCCGGTCGATCTCGCGCTGGAGGCCGCCGACCAGGCCGGCCTGCCGCTGATGGCGCATATAGACGAGCCGCCGCCCGGCCGCTCCGAAGTGCTGCCGCGCCTGCGGAGAGGCGACATCCTCACCCACTGTTTTCGCCCGTTCCCCAATGCGCCGGTCTTCGCCTCCGGTGCGGTACGGCCGGACATGTATCTGGCCCGCGAACGCGGTGTCATCTTCGACATCGGCCACGGCATGGGATCGTTCGACTTCGCCGTGGCGAAAGCGATGCTGGTCGAGGGCCTCGCGCCCGACGTCATCTCCAGCGACGTGCATCTCTATTGCGTCGACGGTCCGGCCTTCGACATACTGGTCTGCATGTCGAAGCTAATGGCGCTCGGCATGCCGCTGGTCGAGGTGCTGCGCGCCGCCACGCAAAGGCCAGCCGAGGCGATCGCCAGGCCGGAGCTTGGGACGCTGAAAGTTGGCGGTGTCGGCGATGTCGCGGTGCTGAGACTGCGCCCCGGGCGCTTTACCTTCGTCGATGCGGTCGGTGCGGCGCTGATCGCGGATCAGCGGCTCACATCGGACGGCATCGTCGTGGGTGGTGCCTGGTGGCCGAACGAAGCCGCCGACCACAACGAGACCGAGCGCTTCGAGGCCCACACGCACCATACGCATGTCGAGGTCGCGGCACGGCATTTCGGGCGTGGATAATCTCCCTCCTTGAGGGGGAGATGGCCGGCAGGCCAGAGGGGGTCGGTTCGACCGGACGCAAGCTCCTCGCGGCAGCTGGAGGTCAGCGCTCCACGCGTGGCGACCCCCTCTGTCGCCTTCGGCGACATCTCCCCCTCAATGGGGGAGATCGCTAGCGCCCGAATTACTCACCGCCCCCAAACACCGGCGTCGCAATCCCTTCCATCCGCGCCTTGATCTGCAGCGCCACATATTTCGAGTAAAACCGCGACAGCGCCAGATTGCCGCCGTGGAACCACAGCGCGTCCTGCGCCGTCGGCTTCCACATGTTGCGCAGCTCGCCTTGCCAAGGACCGGGATCGCCCTTGACGCCGGAGCCGAGGCCCCAGCAAGGCCCTACCTTGTCGGCGACCTCGCGCGAGACGATGGCCGCCACGGTCTCGTTCATCGACTGGTAGCCGGTACAGGCGACGATCGCATCGACGGCCAGCTCGCTGCGGTCGTCGAACAGGATGCCGGTCGGCGTCAATGAACTGATGCCGACGCCGCTCTTCACTTTGATCTCGCCATTGATGATCAGTTCGCAGGCGCCGACATCGATGTAGTAGCCGGAGCCGGTGCGGTAGGCCTTCATCAACAGCCCGGTCTCGTCCTCGCCGAAATCGATGGCAAAGCCGCCGGCGCGTAGCTGGTCGTAGAAGTCTGCGTCGCGTGCCTTGATCACCTCGTAAAGATCCCGCTGGCCCTTGGGTACAAGCGCGAACGGCGTGGACGCGACGATCAGGTCGGCCTTGTCGGTGCTGATGCCGCGCGCCAAAGCCTTTTCCGAGAAGATCTCGAAGCCGACTTCCATCAGAGTGTCGGATTTCACCACTGTCGTCGGCGACCGCTGGATCATGGTGACGTCTGCGCCGCTCTCCCAGAGGTCGACGCTGACATCGTGCCCCGAGCTTGCCGCGCCGATGACAGCGACACGTCTGCCGCGGAATTTCTCGCCGCTTGCATACTGGCTGGAATGCAGGAGTTCGCCCTTGAAGGTCTCGGCGCCGGGCAGCGTGATCTGGCGTGGCGGGCCATAGGCGCCGGTGGCAAAGACAATGTGCTTCGGCTTCAGCGTGATCTGCCGGCCGACACGGTCGACCACCACAGTCCACACCTTCTCGGTCTCGTCATAGCTGGCGCTGACGCATTTGGTGGCGACCCAGTAGTTGAGCTCCATCACCCTGGTGTACATCTCCAGCCAGTCGCCCATCTTGTCCTTGGGCGTGAACACCGGCCAGTTCTCCGGGAACGGAATGTAGGGCAGATGGTCGTACCAGACCGGATCGTGGAGCACGAGCGAGCGATAACGGTTGCGCCAGGAATCGCCGGGGCGCGCATTTTTCTCGATGATGATGGTGGGCACACCGAGCTGCCTCAGCCGCGCGCCGAGCATGATGCCGCCCTGCCCGCCGCCGATCACCAGGCAATAGGGCTGCTCGGTGGCGCCGAGGTCGCGCGTCTCGCGCGCCCGCGCCTCCGCCCAGGTTTCGCGCTTCGGATCGGCCTTGTGACGGATACCAAGCGGCCGCTCCGGTCCCTTTTGTTCCTCGAACCCCTTGAGCTCACGCACCGCCGTGAACAAGGTCCGGCAGCGGCCATCCATGAGGCGTACAATCCCTTCGCCCCGCGCGACAGACGTCTCGAAGGTGAACCAGGCCTCGACCGTGCCTTCATCCGAGGTCGCCTCGCCGGACAGCGTCCAGTGTGAGGGCTTCACTTCCGCCAGCGTCGCTTGCAGCATGTCGCGGATCGCATCGCGGCCTTCCATCGTGGTGATGTTCCAGGTGAAAGCCAGCAGATCGCGCCAGTAGCAATCCTCGACGAACAGGTTGGCGGCCGCATCGGCGTCATCAGCTTCCAGCGCCCGTGCAAGCGCGGAAAGCCATGTCGCCGCCTGTTTCGATGGTGCCATGTCGAGCATCTGTTTTTCCCTCACCTTGCCTTCCCATTGTTTCGAAAGACGGCGCCGCCGCAAGGGGGGTCGCGATATCATGGCGTCGGTTTCTGGCGGCCCGAAACGGAGCCATCTCCCCGAAATCTTTATAGGAATTTTATATCTTTCCTCCGCGGCCTGTCTCGAACCTTTATGGCGATCGGGTCCATATTCCACTTCGAGCAAAACGCTCCGGGCGCCGTAGCCATCGAAGCTACAGCGGGTCGTTCTCATGGAATTTCTGGCTCGCCAGTCGCAGGCGCCAAATACAAGCAGAAGCAAGGACCAACACACATGGACATCGTCGTCATCGGGATCGAGGTTTTGTTCTTCGGCCTTTCCCTCGCCTACATCAAAGCTTGCGACGCTCTTTAAGCGGAAGGATCGCACCATGCTTGTCGATTACACCCTCGGTGGCGGCGTGACCTTGTTCCTGCTCGTCTACCTGACATACGCCCTCGTTCGCCCAGAACGCTTCTGAAGCAAGGCACGGAAAGCCATGACACTCAACGGATGGATACAGATCCTGGTTTATTGCGGGATCGTCGTCTTGCTGGTGAAGCCGCTCGGCGGCTACATGTACCGCGTCTTCAACGGCGACCGCACATTGCTGTCGCCAATACTCGGGCCCGTTGAGCGCGGCCTCTACCGCATCTCGGGCACCAGCGAACGCGAGGAGCAGCACTGGACCGCCTATGCGGCCGGCATCATCTTCTTCAGCCTTGCCAGCTTCCTGGTGCTGTACTTTCTGCAACGCCTGCAGGGCGTCCTGCCTTACAATCCGGCCGGGATGGCATCGGTCGAACCCAATCTCGCCTTCAACACTGCCGTCAGCTTCGTCACCAACACCAACTGGCAGAATTACGGCGGCGAAAGCACGTTGTCCTACCTCGTGCAGATGGCCGGCCTCACCGTGCAGAACTTCATGTCCGCCGCCGTCGGCATTTCCATTGCGGTGGCGCTGATCCGCGGCTTCGCCCGCGCCTCGGCCAAATCGATCGGCAATTTCTGGGTCGATATGACCCGCTGCACGCTCTACATCCTGCTGCCGCTCAGCATCGTGCTCACCCTTGTCTATGTCTGGCTCGGCATGCCGCAGACGCTGGGGCCGTATGTCGATGCCACCACGCTCGAAGGCGCCAAGCAGACGCTCGCCCTTGGGCCCGTCGCCTCGCAGGTTGCCATCAAGATGCTCGGCACCAATGGCGGCGGCTTCTTCAACGCCAATGCCGCGCATCCTTTCGAAAACCCCGACGCCATCTCCAACATGATCCAGATGGTGACGATCTTCGCGCTGGGTGCTGCACTCACCAACGTCTTCGGCCGCATGGTCGGCAACCAGCGCCAGGGCTGGGCGATCCTGGCCACGATGGGTGTGCTGTTCATCGCTGGCGTCGTTATCTGCTACTGGGCGGAAGCCGCGGGCAATCCGCTGGTCCATGCGCTAGGCGTCGACGGCGCCAACATGGAAGGCAAGGAGAGCCGCTTCGGCATTGCCGCTTCGGCACTATTCGCCGTCATCACCACGGCTGCGAGCTGCGGTGCGGTGAACGCCATGCATGACTCGTTCACAGCACTTGGCGGCCTGGTCCCGATGCTCAACATGCAGCTCGGCGAAGTCATCGTCGGCGGCGTCGGCGCCGGCTTCTACGGCATCGTCATGTTCATCGTCATCACCGTGTTCGTCGCCGGCCTGATGGTTGGCCGCACGCCCGAATATCTCGGCAAGAAGATCGAGGCCAAGGAGGTCAAGATGGCAATGCTCGCCATCCTCGCTCTGCCGTTGGTCATGCTGGTCTTCACGGCAATAGCGGTCGTGCTGCCAAGCGCCGTCGCCTCGATGGCCAATGGCGGTCCGCATGGCTTCTCCGAGGTTCTTTATGCCTACACTTCGGCGGCGGCCAACAACGGCTCGGCCTTTGGCGGCCTTTCCGGCAACACGCCCTGGTACAACATCACGCTCGGCATCTCCATGTGGGTGGGTCGCTTTTTCGTCATCATTCCAGCGCTTGCCATTGCCGGCTCGCTAGCGACGAAGAAGACGGTTCCGGCTTCCGCCGGCACCTTCCCGACCGACGGCCCGCTGTTCGTCGGCCTGCTCGTCGGCGTCATCCTGATCGTCGTCGGCCTGACCTTCTTCCCGGCACTGGCGATCGGACCGATCGTCGAGCACCTGGCTGCCATCAACGGCCAGACATTCTGAGGCTTGTCATGTCCTGGTTCTACCCAAAACGCATGAAGGCCCGGCCGCGAGCCGGCCCACGAGCCGGCAGTGAGGGGGAGGAAACGCCCACTCCCTTCCCCAGCGTATCTACCTTCCTCGGCCTCGCGGCAGTCATGATCGTGATCTGGCTGCTGGCCTATGGCCCGCCGCCCCTCTTTTCGGCATCCGATCGGTCGGTGCCGGCCAACAGTTCAGATACTGGAGCCACCAAATGAGCCAGTCCAAATCCGCGAGCATCATGGATGCCCGCATCCTGTGGCCGGCCATCGGCGGCGCCTTCAGGAAACTCGACCCCCGCACGCTGGTCAGGAACCCGGTGATGTTCGTCGTCGCCATCGTGTCGCTTCTCACCACGGTCCTGTTCGTCAAGGATCTCGTCACCGGCGGCGGCGATTTCGGCTTTACGCTGCAGATCATCATCTGGCTGTGGTTCACCGTGCTGTTCGCCAACTTCGCCGAGGCCGTCGCCGAAGGCCGCGGCAAGGCGCATGCCGATTCGCTGCGCAAGGCGCGCACCGAAACCCAGGCCAAGCTGCTTGCCGGCGAAGACCGCTCCAGGTTCAAGCTGGTGCCCGGCACCAGCCTGAAGGTTGGCGACATCGTGCTGGTCGAAGCCGGCGACATCATCCCGTCCGACGGTGAAGTGGTCGAAGGCGTGGCCTCGGTCAACGAGGCGGCAATCACCGGCGAGTCCGCACCCGTCATTCGCGAATCCGGCGGCGACCGTTCCGCGGTCACCGGCGGCACGCAGGTTCTGTCCGACTGGATTCGCGTGCGCATATCAGCCGCCTCCGGCCACACCTTCCTCGACCGCATGATCTCGCTGGTCGAGGGTGCCTCGCGCCAGAAGACGCCCAACGAGATCGCGCTCAACATCCTGCTCGTCGGCATGACGCTGATCTTCGTGCTGGCCACCGCCACGATCCCGAGCTTTGCCTCCTATTCCGGCGGCTATATCCCGGTGACGGTGCTGGTCGCGCTGTTCGTCACCTTGATCCCGACCACCATCGGCGCCCTGCTGTCGGCAATCGGCATTGCCGGCATGGACCGCCTGGTGCGCTTCAACGTGCTGGCCATGTCCGGCCGTGCCGTCGAAGCGGCGGGCGACGTCGATACGCTTTTGCTCGACAAGACCGGCACCATCACGCTCGGCAACCGCCAGGCCACCGAATTCCGCCCGGTCAAGGGCGTCACCGAACAGGAACTGGCCGATGCCGCGCAGCTCGCCTCGCTCGCCGACGAGACGCCTGAGGGACGCTCGATCGTCGTGCTGGCCAAGGAGAAATACGCCATCCGCGCCCGTGACATGGCAACCTTGCATGCCAGCTTCGTGCCCTTCACCGCGCAGACCCGGATGAGCGGCGTCGACATCGATGGCTCGTCGGTGCGCAAGGGCGCCGTCGATTCGGTTCTCGCCTATGTCAGCCAGTCGACATCGGCCACTCACGGCACGCGCCCCGGCAGCGACACCGTCAAGGATATCCAGGCGATCGCCGACGAGATCGCCAAGTCGGGCGGCACGCCGCTGGCCGTCGAGCGTGACGGCCGCCTGCTCGGCGTCGTCCACCTCAAGGACATCGTCAAGGGTGGTATCGGCGAGCGCTTCGCCGAACTGCGCAAAATGGGCATCCGCACCGTGATGATCACCGGCGACAATCCGATGACTGCGGCGGCGATCGCAGCCGAAGCCGGCGTCGACGATTTCCTCGCCCAGGCCACGCCCGAGGACAAGCTGAAGCTGATCCGCGACGAACAGGCCAAGGGCAAGCTGGTCGCCATGTGCGGTGACGGCACCAACGACGCGCCGGCCTTGGCGCAGGCCGATGTCGGCGTCGCCATGAACACCGGCACGGTTGCCGCCCGCGAGGCCGGCAACATGATCGACCTCGATAGTGACCCGACCAAGCTGATCGAGATCGTCGAGATCGGCAAGGCGCTGCTGATGACGCGCGGCTCGCTGACGACCTTCTCGATCGCCAACGACGTCGCCAAATACTTCGCCATCATCCCGGCCATGTTTGCCGTCTTCTACGCTGCGCCGGGACATACCATCGGCCCCCTGCAAGCGCTCAACATCATGCATCTGGCGACGCCACAGAGCGCCATCCTGTCGGCCATCATCTTCAACGCGCTGATCATCATCGCTCTGATCCCGCTGTCGCTGAAAGGCGTCAAATACCGCGCCATCGGCGCCGGCGCGCTGCTCAGCCGCAACCTCCTGGTCTACGGCCTCGGCGGCATCATCGTTCCCTTCGCCGGCATTAAGGCGATCGACATGATCGTCACCGGCCTCGGCCTCGCTTAAGGAAATACGTCCATGCTCACTCAGATAAGACCCGCTGTTATCATGATCGTCTTTTTCACCGTTTTGACCGGCCTGATCTATCCCCTGGGCATGACCGGCATCGCCCAGGCGCTGTTTCCGCACCAGGCCAATGGCAGCCTGATCGAGAAGAATGGCACGGTGATCGGCTCCGAGCTGATCGGCCAGGGCTTTGCCGGCGACACATATTTCCACGGCCGCCCCTCGGCTGCCGGCGACGGATACAACGCCGCAGCGTCCAGCGGCTCCAATCTCGGTCCAACCAACCCCAAGCTGATCGACCGCATCAAGGGCGATGTTGCAAAGCTGAAGGCGGAGAACCCGAACCAGCCGGTGCCGATGGATCTGGTGACGACGTCCGGCAGCGGCCTCGACCCCGCCATCAGCCCGAACGCCGCCTATTTCCAGGTCGCTCGGGTGGCCAAGGCCAGGGGCTTCGACGAAGCCAAGGTCAAGGCGCTTGTCGACAGCCATGTCGAAGGCCGCGAACTCGGCTTCCTCGGCGAGCCGGTCGTCAATGTGCTGGCGCTCAACCTGGCACTGGACGATACCAAGCAGTGAGAGACAATCTCTGAAGCCAGGGGCCAGGGATCGACACGATCCTCGGCGCCGTTCATGATCGAGCCTGATGCCGGACGCCAGAAGCAACTATACCAGACCCTCTCCGGACGCGCTGCTCGAGCATGCGGAACGGGAAGAGCGCGGCCGCCTGCGGATATTTCTGGGTGCTGCACCCGGTGTCGGCAAGACCTACGAAATGCTGATGGCCGGCCGCGCCATGCTTGCCGACGGCATCGACGTGGTCATCGGCATCGTCGAAACCCACGGCCGCAAGGAAACCCTGGCGCTGGTCGAAGGCTACGAGGTCATCCCGCGCCAGAAGGTCGACTACAAGGACCGCGTGCTGAATGAGATGGACATCGACGCCATCCTCGCCCGCCGGCCGGCGCTGGTGCTCGTCGACGAACTCGCCCACACCAACGCACCCGGCAGCCGCCACCCCAAGCGCTATCTCGACGTCCAGGAAATCCTTGCGCGCGGCATCGACGTCTACACCACGCTCAATATCCAGCATGTCGAGAGCCTGAATGACGTCGTGGCACAGATCACCCGCGTCAGGGTGCGCGAAACGGTCCCGGACTCCATCATCGACCAGGCCGACGACATCGAGATCATCGACCTCACGCCCGACGACCTGATCAAGCGGCTGAAAGAGGGAAAGGTCTATTTCCCCAACACTGCCCAGCGCGCAGTCGAAAACTATTTCTCGCCGGGCAATCTGACCGCGCTTCGGGAATTGGCGCTGCGCCGCACCGCCCAGCGCGTCGACGAGCAGTTGCTCAACCACATGCAGTCGCACGCGATTCCCGGCCCTTGGGCGGCGGGCGAAAGGGTGCTCGTCTGCGTCGATGCGCGTCCGGGCGGAGCGTCTCGTGTCCGCTATGCGCGCCGGCTGGCCGACCGGCTGCGCGCACCGTGGACGGCGCTGCATGTCGACACGCCGCGTTCGGCCGCCATGTCGGAGGAAGACAAGGACCAGCTGGCCACGCTCTTGCGCCTGGCCGAGCAGCTCGGCGCCGAGGTGACGACCATTCCGGGCCAGAACGTCGCCCAGGACATCGTCCGCCACGCCACGGCCAACAACTTCACCCATATCGTCGTCGGCAGGCCGACCCGCTCGCGCTGGCGCGAACTGATCGAGGGTTCGCTCACCTACGATCTGATCCGCAATGCCGGCGATATCAGCGTCCATGTCATTTCAGGAACGGAGCGCGACAACGAGGCCACGTCGAGGGTCAAGGCGGCGGCCGAGCAGACGCCATTTCAAATCTGGCCTTATCTTTTCTCGACGGTCTATGTCGCCGGCGCGCTTGCCGTCAGCGCCGTCCTCGATCAGTTCCTCGACGTTCGCAACCTTGCCAGCGTGCTGCTGCTGGCGGTGCTGACATCGGCAGTGACCTTTGGCCTGTGGCCGGCGCTGTACGCCTGTTTCCTCAGCGCCATTGCCTTCAACTTCTTCTTTCTCGAGCCGCGCTACACGATGACGATCCGCGATCCGGAGAGCATCGTTGCCTTCGCCGTCTNCCGTCTTCCTCGTCGTTGCCGTCATCGCCAGCAATCTGACGGCGCGTGTGCAGCGTCAGGCAGCCGCCGCCCGTTCACGCGCCCGGGCCACCGAGGACATCTACCTCTTTTCAAAGAAGCTCGCCGGCGCCGGCACGCTCGACGACGTTTTGTGGGCCACAGCCTTCCAGATCGCCTCGATGCTGAAGCTGCGCGTGGTGCTGCTTTTGCCGGAAGAAGGCACGATCACCGTCAAGGCCGGTTATCCCCCCGATGACACGCTGGCCGAGGCCGACATCGCGGCTGCACGCTGGGCTTGGGAACACAACCGGGCTGCCGGCCGTGGCGCCGATACCCTGCCCGGGGCAAAACGCCTCTACCTCCCCTTGCGCACCGCACGCACGGCCGTCGGCGTCGTCGGCCTCGACAATGACAAGCAAGGCCCGCTGCTGACGCCCGAGCAACAGCGCCTGCTCGACGCGCTGGCCGACCAGGCGGCGGTTGCCATCGAGCGCATCCAGCTGGTCGCCGATGTCGATCGCGCCAGGCTGGCGGCCGAGGCCGACCGCTTGCGCTCGGCACTGCTGACGTCGATCTCGCATGATCTGAAGACGCCGCTGGCGGCCATCATGGGCGCGGCCGGCACGCTCAGGGAATTTGCGCCGGCACTGCCCGAGAACGATCGGGCCGAGCTGCTGACCACCGTGCTCGACGAGTCCGAACGGCTGAACCGCTTCATCGCCAATCTGCTCGACATGACCAAGATTGAATCGGGCGCCATGGAACCGAATTTCGCCCTGCACTATGTCGGCGATGTCGTTGGCTCGGCCTTGCAGCGGGCACGCAAGATCACTGCCGGGCACAAGACCGAGATCGATATTCCGCCCGACCTGCCGATGCTGAAGCTCGATCCGGTGCTGTTCGAGCAGGTGCTGTTCAATCTGTTCGACAATGCCGCGAAATACGCGCCACCGGGATCGACAATCCGGCTGCAGGGCTGGGCCGACAATGGCTCCGTCGTGCTGCAGATCATGGATGAGGGACCGGGCATTCCGCCCGCCGACCTGGAGCGCGTCTTCGACAGCTTTTACCGGGTGCGCAAGCGCGATCAGGTCCAGGCCGGCACCGGGCTCGGCCTGTCGATCTGCCGGGGCTTCATCGAGGCGATGGGCGGCACTATCATGGCGGCGAACCGCAGCGATCGCCAAGGCGCGGTCTTCACCATCCGCATGCCGAAGCCGGCACGATCGCCCGGCCTGGACGAACGGAACGCGGACGGGCAAAACTCTGGTGATCCGGCATGACAAATTCCAACGTCAGCATACTGGTCGTCGACGACGAGCCGCCGATCCGCAAACTGCTGCGCGTCGGCCTCGGCAGCCAGGGTTATGCGGTCAGCGAAGCGCCCAACGCCAACGCTGCGATCGAACTCGTCGATGCACAAAAGCCGGATCTGATCCTGCTCGACCTCGGCCTGCCCGGCATGGGTGGCCTCGATCTCCTGCGCAAATGGCGCGACGACGGCCTCGACGTGCCCGTGGTCATCCTGTCCAGCCGCACCGACGAAGCCGGCATCGTCGCGGCGCTCGAACTCGGCGCTGACGACTACATCACCAAGCCGTTCGGCATGAACGAGCTGGTCGCCCGCATCCGCGTCGCGCTGCGCCACAAATTCCAGCAGCATGGCGAAAAGCCGGTGTTCCACACCGGCGATCTCAGCGTCGACCTGGTCAAGCGCATCGTCAAGGTCGAAGGCAAGGAGATAAAGCTCTCCCCCAAGGAATACGACATATTGCGTATTATGGTGCAGCATGCCGGCAAGGTGCTGACCCACCATTTCCTTCTGAAGCAGGTGTGGGGCGATTCGACCGACGTGCAGTATCTCAGGGTCTATGTCCGCCAGCTCCGGCAGAAGATCGAAAAGTCGCCCGACCAGCCGCGCTACATCACCACCGAAACCGGGGTGGGGTACCGGCTACGCGAGGTTGAGTGACCGCGCGCTTGCTGCTCAGTCGACCGACAATTCCGCCGTCCGTGCCAGTGCGCCGCCGAAGCCGTTGAGCGGGATGGTGAAACTCACCGCTTGACCGGTGTCGGCCGCGAAGGCGTCGATCTTCAGCGTGGTGGCTGCCTTGAGCAGCGGCGTGACGCTGGCATCGAACGCCACCGGCACCAGGCAGCCGACGGCCTGGCAGGTGTTGAACGGCAGGCTGCCTTCCAGCTTCTGGTCGTCGATGGTCAGGCTGACGCCTTTGGCGAGTGCCAGGCCGAACGGCAGCGCCAGCGTTCCGGTGGCATCCTCGCCGCTCTTGCTCGACAGCTCGATGGCCAGCAGGCGCTGGTTGGACTGCTTGTTGAACTGCTGATGCGACAGGCTGCAAACCTTGGCCGTGCCGGTTACCTGGCAATTGACCGTCCAGTCGCCATGTGTCTCGGACAGCGCCGAGGCGCCGCCAGGCAATGTCGGGCCGGCAGCAGGGGCGGGCGCTGCGGCGGCAGGCGCCGCCTTGTCGGTCTTGGTTTGCGCCGCGACTGCCACGGAGCCAAGAATACAGATGCTGCCCAGTAGCGCCGCGAAATATACTTGCCTGCTTTTCATCAATATGCTCCCGATTGTGCCTCGAGTCAGCCGCGATTGAGGCCGAGATCCGCGCCCGATAGAGCGGTCAATCGATCTTTTCTGTCAAGTGCGGCAGGCCGCATCCTCAGGGATTTCGCCAACCCGTGGCAGATCGGCCCATGGCAGACCCGCCCATGGCAGATCGAGACGAACGCCCTATATAGAGAGGAGGTTATATCTGTACGGGAATGAACTGATGTCGACGCTTCGCCTATCGACAGTTCTGATGTCGGCAATGCTGGCGGCGGCAACGCTCGCCGGCATCATGCAATCTGCTGCGGCTCAGTCCGTCAATCCCAGCGCCAACCGGCTGATCCAGCAGAACCAGCTGCAGCAATTGCGCAACAGCCTGCAGCGGCAGCAGTTCCAGCAACAGCAGCAGCAATATCGCGAGCAGGACCGTCGGATCGTGCCGCAGCCGCGCCCCGAAGTGCCCGTCGTCCGGCAAGCTTGTCCGATTCAGATCGTCAACAACCAGATTGTGCGTGTTTGCCGTTGATATCGGTCGCTTGCGATTTACTTAGTCGACTTATTTACTAAAAATGCCTCATTGCCTCGCGGGCATATCAGGGGTTTGCAGGCGGCGTGCGGCGGTGCGCCCGCCGACCGGATTTTCAGCACATGGCGACGACCAAGAAAAAGGCGGTACGCAAGGCAAGGCGAGGCGAACGCATTCGCCAAGTCGCCGCCATTCCCTTTCGCCTGGACGTTTCAGGCAATTTCGAAGTGATGCTGGTGACGTCGCGAGCGACGAAGCGGTTCATCGTGCCCAAGGGCTGGCCCATGAAAGGCAAGAGCGGGCGCAAGGCCGCCACCATCGAGGCGCGCGAAGAAGCCGGCGTGCTCGGCAAGACCCGCAAGGCGCCGGCCGGCAGCTATTCCTACTGGAAACGGCTGGAGCACAATTTCGTGCGCGTCGACGTCGTCGTCTATCTGTTGGAGGTGTCCGAGGAACTGGCCAACTGGCAGGAGGCCAAGAGCCGCCAGCGGGCATGGCTCAAGCCGCAGGACGCGGCGTTGCTCATCGATGAGCCGGATCTCTCGACGCTGATGGCCAACCTGGCGCCGCCTCAGCCGGCAGTGCCGGACCCGGCCTGACCAACCTCACTTGCCCTCGTCCCCTTCAGCGGGACCCTCATCCCCCTCAGCGGGAAATGGTCGCAGCGGCGTGCCCGTATAGGCCCACAGCCATTCGCGCGGCAGCGGCCCTTTGTTGCGCTCGCTTTGCTGCGACTGTTCCCATGCATGCGCCAGGATGCCCACCGAGCGCGAGAGCACGAACAGGCCGCGCGTCAACGGCGGCGGAAAGCCGAGCTCGCCATAGATGACGGCGGTGGCGCCGTCGATGTTGAGCGGTATTTTCTTGCCCTTGCGCCGTGCCACCTCTGCTTCGACGGCCTCGGCGATGTCGGCGAAGCGTCCGCTGACGACGCCGCGCGCGGCAAAATCGCGCGTCACTTCGATCAGGCGCGGCGCGCGCGGATCGACCGGGTGGAAGCGATGGCCAAATCCCGGCACATAGCCTTTCTCCTCGGCGAAGAAACGGTCGAGCCGTGCGGCTACGGCTTGGTCCAGCGCAACACCCTGGTCAAGTGCCACGGCAATGTCGCCATAGAAGGACAGCGCCTGTTCGCCGGCGCCGCCATGCACGTCACCCAGCACGTTGACGGCGGACGCCATGGCGCTGTTGATGCCGACGCCGCAGGTGATGGCCATGCGGGCAATGGCGATCGACGGCGCCTGCGGCCCGTGGTCGACGGCCGCCCCCAGCGCAATGCCGAGCAGCGCCGCCTGCTCCTCGCTCGGCAATTCGCCGCGCAGCATCAGCCAGATCGTGGCCGGAAAGCTGACGCGGCCGATCAGCTCCTGGATTTCATAGCCGCGCAGCCGGATGATGCCGGGGCTCATCTCGATGATGCCGGTCTGCCACCATTCCTCGCCGCGTTCGCGGCCGGTTTTTCTCTCGCTCACGCGCTTCTCCTGGCGCGCGGCGGCAGGGTGGAAAAAACCTCGTCCATATGCTCACCCAGCACCGGTGGCGGCAGGACCGGCAAGGGTGCCGCGCCATCGACCATGAAGCCGCCGCGCACCACGGTCAGCGGCTGCGCCATGCCGGGCAGACCCTGGAAACGCGTGGTCATGTCGCGCTCGACGACCTGACGCTCGCCAAGCACTTGGGGGATCGTCAGCACCCGGCCCGCCGGCACGCCGGCGCGGTTGAATTTTTCCTCCCAGGCTGCGGCCGAGGCGCTCGCCAAGGCCGTCTCGATCAGCACCTTCAGCACAGCGCGGTTCTGCTTGCGCGTCTCGCGCTCGGCAAAGCGCGGATCGTCGGCCAGTTCCGGCTGGCCGATCAGCCGGCAAAGCATGACGAACTGCTCCTGCTTGTTGGCGGCGATGTTGAGCAGGCCGTCGCCGGTGCGAAACGCGCCGGAGGGCGCAGCCGTCATGTTCTCATTGCCCATCGGCTGCGGCTCGACGCCGGCGGTCAGATAGTTGGACACCGGCCAGCCCAGCGCCGACAGCGTGCATTCGAGCATCGAGACATCGAGAAACGCGCCCTCGCCCGAGGTCTTCTGCTTGACCAGCGCCGCGGCGATTGCGAAGGCCCCGACCAGCCCGCCCAGCGTGTCGGCGACGGGATAGCCGACCCGCAAGGGTGCTGTCTCCGGCGTGCCGGTGATGCTCATGATACCGGACAGCCCCTGGATGATCTGGTCGTAGGCCGGATTGTCGCGCATCGGCCCGCTCTGGCCGAAACCGGATATGGCGCAATAGACGAGACCGGGGCGGACCGCTTTCAGCACCTCATAGCCGAGACCCAGCCGCCCCATCACGCCCGGTCGAAAATTCTCGACCAGCGCGTCGGCCGAGGCGACGAGATCGAGGAAGCGTTCGCGGTCGGCTTCGCTTTTGAGATCCAGCACCACCGATCGCTTGCCGGCATTCTGCGCCAGGAACGACGCGCCCATGCCGGCTTTGTTGAGCGCCGGCGAGGCGCCGAGCTGGCGCGCCAGATCGCCGCCTTGCGGCGTCTCGACCTTGATGACATCGGCGCCGAGCAGCGCCAGCTGATAGGCACAATAAGGGCCCGCCAGCACATTGGTCAGATCGAGGATGCGGATGCCGGCAAGCAGATCGGTCATGATGCTCCAGGTTGCTCAGGCATCGCCCGGCACATGCTCCGGTCCGCGACGGCGCCGGTGCTCGATGAAGGCCCAGATATGCGGCCCGGCTAGGCCGATGAAGGCGAGGATCAGCAGCACCAGCGACAGCTTGTGGGTGTAGAACACCGACCAGTCGCCGTTCGAGATCGTCATCGCCCGGCGGAACTGCGTTTCGGCGAGCGGCCCCAGGATCATGCCGATGATGACCGGCGCTGTCGGGAAATCGAAGCGCCGCATCAGGAAGCCGGCGGCCCCCAGGAGATAGAGGATGACGAGGTCGATCGGCGATTGCGAGATGCCGTAGGTGCCGACGGTGGCGAACACCAGGATGCCGGCATAGAGCTGCGGCGCCGGGATTTTCAACAGCCGTACCCACAGCCCGATCAGCGGAAGGTTGAGGACGACCAGGATGACGTTGGCGATGAACAGGCTGGCGATCAGGCCCCAGACCAGATCGCCCTGCGTCGTCAACAGCAGCGGTCCCGGATTGATGCCGTAGCTCTGGAAGGCCGACAGCATGATTGCGGCGGTCGCCGAGGTCGGCAGGCCAAGGGTGAGCATCGGCACCAGCACGCCGGCGGCAGACGCATTGTTGGCGGCTTCCGGTCCGGCAACGCCCTCGATGGCGCCGACCGTGCCGAACTCCTCCTTGTGCTTCGACAGCTTCTTTTCGATGGCATAGGACAGGAAGGTCGGGATCTCGGCGCCGCCGGCAGGCATGGCGCCGATCGGGAAGCCGATAAAAGCGCCGCGCAGCCATGGCTTCCACGATCGTCCCCATTCGGCCGCTGTCATGTAGAGCGATCCCTTGAGCGGCACGATCTCGTCCTTGCCGGCATAGCGGCGCGAGGCCATGTAGAGCGTCTCGCCGACGGCAAACAGGCCGACCGCGGCAATGATGACATCGACGCCATCGAGCAGTTCGTTCATGCCGAAGGTGAAGCGCGGCTGTCCCGTCTGCAGGTCGACGCCGATCATGCCGATGACGAAGCCGATGAACAGGCTGGTGAGGCCGCGCACGGAGGACGAGCCGAGCACCGCCGAAACCGTGATGAAGGCGAGCACCATCAGCGAGAAATATTCAGCCGGCCCGAAGGCCAGCGCGAACTTCACCACCACCGGCGCCAGGAAGGCGACGCCCATCGTGCCGATGGTGCCGGCGACGAAGGAGCCGATCGCCGAGGTCGCCAGTGCCGCGCCGCCGCGACCCGAGCGGGCCATCCTGTTGCCTTCCAGCGCGGTGACGATGGTGGCGCTTTCGCCCGGCGTGTTGAGCAGGATCGAGGTCGTCGAGCCGCCATACATGGCGCCGTAATAGATGCCGGCAAACAGGATGAAGGACGCCTCCGGCGCCACCTGGTAGGTGATCGGCAGCAGCAGCGCGATGGTCAGCGCCGGCCCGAGGCCGGGCAGCACGCCGATGGCCGTGCCGAGCGTGGTGCCGACCAGGCACCACAGCAGGTTCATCGGCGAGAAAGCGACGGAAAATCCGTGGGCGAGATGGCCGAGCGTCTCCATGGCGTCAGCCCCTCGCAGTGGCGATGATCGCGTCGATCACCGTGTTCAGCTGGTTTTCGATGAAGCCGGCGCCAATGTTGACGCCGAGCGCCCTGGCAAAGCCGAAATAGGCGGCAAGCGCCAGGATCAGGCCGGTCAGCGCATCGCGCAGCGTGTGCTTGCTGCCGAAGCCATAACAGACGAGCACGAACATGATGACCGAGGCGGCGGTGAAGCCGAGCGGCTGGATCAGCACCAGATTGGCGACCAGGCCGGCAACGACGATGCCCATGGCCTTCCAGTCGGTCGGCGTTTCCTTTTCCTCCTGCGGCTGCCAGCCGCCGCGCAGCGCGGCGACGATGAGCAGCAGCGAAAGCACGATCATGCCGGTCATGGTGATGTAGGGAAAGACGGTCGGCCCGACCTTGGAATAGAGCGGCGAAACCGGGATCGCCAGGGTCTGCCACGCCACGGCCGCAGCACAGGCGAGAAGCCCGATGCCGATCAACAATTCGGGCATGGCAAGGCGCGGGGGCGCCGGCTGCTGGTCGCTGGTGCTCATCGATGTCCTCCCGAGATGGCCGGCATCCTCCCGCCGGCCGCATCCGCAGTTTCACTCCCAGCGCATGATATGTCCATGCCGCAGGCGAATGTCGGAAGGGGCGGCCGTGGCCGCCCCTGAAGACATCAGGCGAGGCCGAGATCCTTGAGGATCGCGGTGATGCGGGCGGTGTCGTCGACGAGGAATTTCGCATAGTCGTCGCCGGTGAGCAGGATGGGCGTCCAGTTGCGGTTCTTGCATTCGGCTGCCCAGGCATCGCTCTTGGCCATGGTCTCGATCATCGTGACCATCGCCGCCTCATCGGCGTCGGAGACGCCTGGCGGTGCGAAGACGCCGCGCCAGTTGAACAGTTCGACGTCAATGCCGGCTTCCTTCATCGTCGGTGCGTCGATGCCGTCCTGGCGCTTGTCGGCGGAGATCGCCAACAGCCGAAGCGCGCCCGCCTTGACCTGCTCGGAGAACTCGCCGAAGCCAGAAATGCCGGCCGCCACCTGGTTGCCGAGCAGCGCCGACAGCGCCTCGCCGCCGCCGGCGAAAGGCACATAGGAGAGGTTGGTTGCCGGAACGCCGACCGTCTTGGCGATCAGCCCGAACAGGATGTGGTCGGAGCCGCCGGCCGAGCCGCCGGCCACGGGAACCTTGGTCGGATCCGCTTTGAGCGCGGCGACGAAATCGCCGGCCGTCTTGAACGGCGAATCCGCCGGCACCACCAGCGCCTCGAACTCGCCGGTGAGGCGGGCGATGGGCGTCACTTCGGAAAGGTTGTTGGCCGATTTGTTGGCGATGATGGCGCCGACCATGACCATGCCGGCCACCATCAGCGAATTGCCCTTGCCCTTCCACTGGCTGATGAACTGCGGCAGGCCGACAGTGCCGCCGGCGCCGCCGACATTGGTGATCTGCGAGCCGGAGATCAGTTTTTCACTGCGCAGCACCTGGTCGATGGTGCGCCCCGTCTGGTCCCAGCCGCCGCCGGGCGCGGCCGGCACGAAGATCTGGATCTGCGGTGCATCCTGAGCGAAAGCGGGCGTCAAATGCGTTGCGACGAATCCGGCAGCGCCTGCGGCCGCGGTGCTCATCAAAAATCTGCGTCTGTTCAGCATGGGATTCCTCCAAATCACGACACCTCCTCCGGTGCCTGCCAGAAACGTAGCCTGAAAACAGACCCGCTCGGCAAAAATTCATGCCGATTTCGGTACGTTCTGTCAACAGGAACGCTGTTCTACTAGACAGAACCATGGATGTGCGGCACAATCACTTCGGCCGGCCTTTGTCCGAGCAGGTAAACTGGAATGAAACTGTTCGTGAGATGACCGAAGCGCGATCCCAGCCGTTGCCGGCCGATGGCGTTGCCGCGCTCGACCGCGCGATCGCCATTCTCGACGCGTTCGCGACCGCCGACCGCTCGCTCAGCCTGGCCGAGATCGCGGCGCGCACCGGGCTCTACAAAAGCACCATTTTGAGGCTGGCGAACTCATTGCTGCGCGGGCAGTTGCTGGAGCGGCTCGACGATGGCCGCTACCGCATCGGACCCGCCACCTTCCGGCTCGGCGCGCTCTACCAGCGCTCCGTGGTGGCGGTCGACATCCTGCTGCCGATCATGCGCGATCTCGCCGAGCGCAGCTGGGAAAGCGTGGCGTTCTATGTCCGCTCGGGCGACGCCCGCACCTGTCTCTACCGCGTCGAATCCAAGCATCCTATCCGCTACACGATCCGGGAAGGCGACCTGCTGCCGTTGCTCACCGGCTCGGGCGGCCGCGTGCTGGCAGCGTTTTCAGGCCAGCCGGGCGAACCATACGAGACCATCCGCAAGGCCTGCCACTATCTGTCGATCGGCGACCGCGACCCTGAGACGGCGGGCGTCTCGGTGCCGGTGTTCGGACCGGGCCGCGTTCTGCTCGGCGCCTTGACGCTCGCCGGCCCGTCGACACGCGTCGATACGGCGTTCCTGCGCCGCATGACACCGGACCTGCTGGAGGCCGCCGCTCGCGCCACCCGCGCCTTCGGCGAGGATGCCTCGATGCTGGAGCAGGCAGCGCGCCTAGCCGGCGCTGAAACCGTGATCGGCCTCAGTTCGCCTTGACCAGCACCACGCGGCGGTTCTTGGCGCGGCCGGCTTCGTCGTCATTGCTGGCGACGGGCGCCATCATGCAGGCGCCGGCGGCGGTCAGCCGGCCGCCATCGATGCCGTATTTCGAGACCAGCGCCGCCTTCACCGACTGCGCCCGCCGCGACGACAGATCGATATTGTAGTCGAACGCGCCCTGGTTGTCGGTATGACCGACGACGATCACCGCCATGCCGGGCTCGTTGGTCAGAAGCGTCGAGATCTCCTTCAGCGTCGGTTCCGATTCCGGCTTGATGTCGGCCTTGTCGGTGTCGAAGAAGATGCCGTAGAGCGAGATGGAGCCGGTGGCCGACAGCGAATCCGCCATCTTGGCCGCTTCGACCACCACCATCTTCTTGTCGCGCGCCTTGGGCTCCAGCACCTGAACGACGGCAATGGTGCGGCCGTTGAGTTCCTTGCAGTAGAGGTCGTCGATCAGCGAATAGGCCTGAACCGTGACATAGGCGTCGCCGCCGTCCTGCGGCAGCTTGGCGGCGAAGAAGCGCTGGTCGTTGATACCGGTGGTTACCGCACAGGCGCCATTGGAAAAGGCCGCGTCCTTGACGTCGCTTTCATGGAAGAAATACATCATCAGGCTCATGTCGCCGCCGCCACCGCTCGACGACCGGTCGGCGGCGCCGCCGCACTCTTCCTTCTTGCATTCGAACAGGACTTCGCCGCCGGCGGCCGCGATCACATCCTGGTAGTTGCGCAGCACTTCGAGCGGGGAGCGCTCGGCCGGCAGCACATAGGCGATGCGGGTCAGCGCGCCTTCGACCTCAGCCTTCTTGTCCGGCGCGAACACACGGTTGTTCATCGTGTCACGGGCCTCCGGATCGGCGCTCGGCTTCAGCGGCGACAGCGGCACTGTAAAATCGGTATAGGCGAATTTTTCGTAGGAGACGATGAACGACCCCTCGTAGCGCTTGGCCAGATGATTGTCGGCACCGCCCTCGATGTCGGCGGTCGGCACCGTCGCATCGGCGCCCGCCAGTTGCACGGCCGCCAGCAGCAGCAGCCCCGCCCAGAAAAGCTTCAGAAATATCGCATTGATCGCACGCATGGTCGGCTCCCCCAAAGAGCAATTCCAGGAAAAGTGTGAGCGGTTTTCCCACAGGAATTGCGTAGCTAGATTAGAATAGCCAACCCTGGCAGAACGTGGAAATTGCGTCGATGAAGCGCTTCACACCCGCCGTTCGAGCAGGATCGTCAGCCCGTCGTGATAGGTGGTTTCCAGGACCTTGGTGTAGCCGCACTTTGCCGCAACGTTCAACGAACCGGTGTTTTCCGGATCGATGATGCAGACGGTTCTCGCGCCGGCAAAGGTGTCGTCGCCCCAGGCCAGGGCCCTTCTGACGACTTCGCTGGCAAGACCCTTGCCATGCGCTTGCGGCGCCAGCGCCCAGCCGGCTTCCGGAATGCCCTCGAGCGACGGCTCGATGTCCCGCTTCAGATCGTGGAATCCGGCCTCGCCGATGAAGCGACCGCTGGCCTTGTCCTCGACCGCCCAGAAGCCGTAGCCGAGCAGCGACCACAGGCCGGCATGCCGCAGGAACCGCATCCAGCTTTCCTCCCGCGTCCGCGGCTTGCCGCCGATGAAACGGGTGGTGACGGGGTCGGCCCACATGACGGCATAGTCGTCGAAATCTTCGATCCGGTGCGCCCGCATGATGGTCCGTTCCGTTTCGAGAACCGGGACGCCGGCTGTTTTTGGACTGCCCATGAAACTCTGCCTCCGTTGACGGTCAGCGCTTAGCAAACCAGCGCGCCCGGACAAGGGCCAAGCCGGATCATCATTCAGCCAGGGAAGCTTCCGAACGGCCTGGCGCGACCAGGCGGTCGAAGCGAACAGCGTCGGCTTACTTTCAGCCGTGCCAGACCATCTTCATGTAGAGCCCACCGCGCCGCAATTCGTCCAGCATCTGGTCGAGCCGCTTCTGCCTGGTGTCGCTGCGTTTGGCGCGGGCGACCCAGCCGAGATAGTCGTTCTTCTGGTAGTCCGGCCGCGCCTCGTAGGCCGCTGTCAGTCCTTTTTCGGTCAGGGCGATGCGGATGTCGTCCGGCATCGGGTTCAGGGCGCGCTTCAGTCCGGTCATTTCAGAAAACCCCAGCTGTCAGGATGGCGACGCCGATGGTCCAACCCAGGTCCGCCTCTGGGAATTCTGCCGAACGATGCTACCTTTCGCAACCGGTCCGGCAAGGGCCGGTCTCGATACTGCCAATGGGAGGAGAACGCCATGGACACCACCGATCTCGTGCTTGCCATTTTCCATCATCTGCTGGTGTTGTCGCTGGCCGGCATCATCGGCGCCGAATTTGTCCTGATCCGCGGCGACCTCTCCGCCGCCACGCTCAAGCGGCTTGCCGGCATCGACCGCCATTATGGCATCATCGCCATGCTGATCATCATCATCGGCATCTGCCGCGTCATCTACGGCCTGAAGGGCTGGGAATTCTACGTCTACAACTGGGTGTTCTGGGCCAAGATGGCGGCATTCGGCATCGTTGGCCTGCTGTCGATCATCCCGACCATCCGCTTCATCTCCTGGAAGCGGCAAGCCAGTGCAAATCCCGGCTTTCAGGTGCCGGTGGCGGAACTCGCCTCGGTGAAGACCTATGTGCGCGCCGAAGCCTTCATCTTCCTGCTGATCCCGATCTTCGCGGCGGCGATGGCGCGCGGCTACGGTTATTGAAGCAACGCCAACACCAAACCCATCTCCGCCGGGCATACTCCGCACTGATCGCCATGGTTGCGCACGGCTGTATTTTGCAGTTTGCGTCAGGCGACAATCTGTTAGCTTGCCTTTGTTGCACCGTCGCTGCCTGACCTGCACAGCGATCGGAGATTGATATCCTGGGAGGAGAATTACGATGAGGAAAATTGTAGCCGCCCTGGCCGCCGCCGCGGCCGTCTCGCTTTATTCGTTCGCCGCCAGCGCACAGACCTATCCCGAGCGCACCATCACCGTCGTCGTGCCGTTTGCGGCCGGCGGTCCGACCGACACGGTTACGCGGCTCGTCGCCGAAGCCATGTCGAAGGATCTCGGCCAGCAGATCATCGTCGAAAATGTCGGCGGCGCCGGCGGCACGCTGGGCGCCGGCCGCGTCGCCAACGCCGACCCGGATGGCTACACGCTGCTCCTCCATCACATCGGCATGGCGACCAGCGCGACCCTCTACAGAAAACTCGCCTATGACACGCTGAACGCCTTCGAGTATGTCGGCCTCGTCACGGAGGTGCCGATGGCGATCGTCGCCCGCAAGGACCTGGAGCCGGCCGACCTGAAAGGGCTGGTCGAATACGCCAAGACCAACAAGGACACCATCACTGTAGCCAATGCCGGCATCGGCGCTGCCTCGCATCTGTGCGGCATGCTATTCATGAGCGCCATCGGCACGCCGCTGGTCACCGTACCCTACAAGGGCACCGGCCCGGCCATGACCGACCTTCTCGGCGGCCAGGTCGACATTATGTGCGACCAGACTACCAACACCACCAAGCAGATCCAGGGCGGCACGATCAAGGCCTATGCCGTCACCACGCCGGAACGCCTCGACGTGCTGAAGGACGTGCCGACGACCATCGAAGCCGGCCTGCCCGCGGTGCAGGTCAGCATCTGGCACGGCCTCTATGCGCCGAAGGGCACGCCGGCCGAGATCACCGGCCGACTGTCGAAATCGCTCCAGGTCGCGCTGAAGGACCCCAACGTCATCGCCCGCTTTGCCGAACTGGGCACCAAGCCGTCGTCCGAGTCCGACGCGACGCCGGCAGCGCTGAAGGCCAAGCTGGAAGGCGAGATCACGCGTTGGAAGCCGATCATCGAAGCCGCCGGCCAATACGCCGACTGAGGCTTGAACGGGGCGCTGCCGGCGCCCCGTTTTCGCTTCGACGTCCGTTTCACATTTGCAACGGCAGCCGTCGCAAGGGTCAGGGAGGACCGCCATGAAACCTTTCGCCATCGACAGGACAAACGGCCTGTGCGCCGCGCTGTTCATCTTTTTCGGCGCCTTTTTCGCGATACAATCGCTCGGCCTCGAAATCGGCACCGCCTTCCGCATGGGACCGGGCTATTTCCCGCTGGTGCTGGCGATCGTGCTGATCGTGCTTGGCGCCATCATCCTCGTCCAGGCGGTGCGCGTCGAGGGCGAGCCGATCGGCCCCATTGCGTGGCGCGGCATGCTGTTCATCCTGCCGGCGCCGATCTTTTTCGGCATGACCGTGCGCGGCCTCGGCTTCGTCCCGTCGATCTTCCTGACGGCGCTGATCGCCTCTTTTGCCAGCGCCCGCATGAAGCCGCTGACGGCACTTCTGCTGTCGGCCGGCCTGACGCTGTTTTCGGTGCTGGTCTTCAGCTACGCGCTCGGGCTGCCATTCCAGCGCTTCGGCCCCTGGTTGCCCCAATGGCTGGCATTGTGAGGCGCTGAGATGGACCTCCTCAGGAACCTCGAACTCGGCTTTTCGACGGCCACCACGCCGGCCAATCTGGGTTTTTGCCTCATCGGCGTTCTGCTCGGCACGCTGATCGGCGTCCTGCCCGGCATCGGCGCCACCGCAACCATCGCCATGCTGCTGCCGATCACCTTCCAGATCGGCGACCCGGTCTCGTCCCTCATCATGCTGGCCGGCATCTACTACGGCGCCCAGTATGGCGGTTCGACCACCGCCATTCTCATCAACATGCCCGGCGAATCCTCCTCGGCCGTGACCGCCATCGACGGCTACCAGATGGCCAGGAACGGTCGCGCCGGGGCGGCTCTGGCGATCGCCGCGATCGGCTCGTTCTTCGCCGGCACGGTGTCGACCTTTCTCGTCGCCGTCTTTGCCCCGCCGCTGACGGCAATAGCCCTGCAATTCGGCGCGGCCGAATATTTTTCGCTGATGATCGTCGGCCTCGTCTCGTCCATCGCGCTCGCCCACGGCTCGATCGTCAAGGCGCTGGCGATGGTCGTGCTCGGCCTGCTGCTCGGCATTGTCGGCACCGACATCTACACCGGCACGCCGCGCTTCACGCTCGGCATCCGCGAATATGCCGACGGGCTGAACTTCGTCGCGGTGGCGGTCGGCGTCTTCGGCGTTGCCGAGATCCTGCGCAATCTCGAAAACGAGCACGAGCGCTCGGTGATGATCAAAAAGGTCTCCGGCCTGATGCCGACCCGCGACGACTTCAAGGCGATGGCCGCGCCCATCGTGCGCGGCACGATCATCGGTTCGGCGCTCGGCATCCTGCCCGGCGGCGGCGCGGTGCTTGCGGCCTTTGCCTCCTACACGGTCGAAAAGCGCGTGTCGAAACACCCGGAGGAGTTCGGCAAGGGCGCCATTGCCGGCGTCGCCGGACCGGAATCGGCCAACAATGCCGGCGCCCAGACCTCCTTCATTCCGATGCTGACGCTGGGCATTCCGGCCAATCCGGTCATGGCGCTGATGATCGGCGCCATGATCATCCAGGGCATCGTGCCCGGCCCCAATGTCGCGATCGAGCAGCCGGCGCTGTTCTGGGGCACCATCGCCTCGATGTGGATCGGCAATCTGATGCTGATCGTGCTGAACCTGCCGCTGATCGGGCTGTGGGTGAAGCTGCTGACGATCCCCTATTATGTGCTCTTCCCGATCATCATGGCGTTCTGCTCGATCGGCGTTTACAGCGTCAACACCAACGCCTTCGATCTCTACGCGGTCGCATTCTTCGGCCTGCTCGGCTACATCCTGACCAAGCTGCGCTGCGAACCCGCACCCCTGCTGCTCGGCTTCGTGCTCGGCCCGCTGCTCGAGGAAAACCTGCGCCGCGCCATGATCCTGTCGCGCGGCGACCCCTCGACCTTCGTGACGCGGCCGATCAGCGCCGGCCTGCTGCTCGTCGCACTTGCCGTGCTCGTCGTCGTCTTCCTGCCGTCGGTCAAGAAGAAGCGCGAAGAGGTGTTCGTGGAGGAAAGCTAGTTGTCGGGACGCCGGGCGCCGCGATTTCCACGAGCGGCGCCGGCACGTCTGTCGTCTTCACCTCGGCCTTGCAGAGATCGGCGATGACGCAGGCCGGGCAATCGGGCTTGCGCGCCTTGCAGACATAGCGGCCATGCAGGATCAGCCAGTGATGCGCATGGCGCATATACTCGTCCGGGATGATCCGCAGCAGCCCTTGCTCGACTTGTTCGGGCGTCTTGCCTGGCGCCAGGCCGAGGCGGTTGCCGATGCGGAAAATATGGGTGTCGACCGCCATCGTGTGCTGGCCGAACGCCATGTTGAGCACGACATTGGCGGTCTTGCGCCCGACCCCCGGCAGCTTGACCAATTCATCGCGCTCGCTGGGCACCTCGCCGCCGTAATCGCGTATCAGCGCCTCCGAGAGCGCCACGACATTCTTGGCCTTGTTGCGCCAGAGTCCGATGGTGCGGATGTACTCGCCGACCCTGGCTCCGCCCAGCGCCAGCATCTTTTCAGGTGTGTCGGCGACCTTGAACAACGCCCGCGTCGCCTTGTTGACGCCGGCATCGGTCGCCTGCGCCGACAGCACCACGGCCACCAGCAGCGTGAAGGCGTTGACATGCTCGAGCTCGCCCTTCGGCTCGGGCCGCTGCACCGAAAACCGCCGGAAGATCTCATGCACCTCGGCCGCGCTGTAGAGCGAACGGGCCGGCCGCGGTCGCGGCTTGGCATTCGAGCCGTCGCGCCGCCCGGGCGGCAGTTCACTTTTGGATTGGGAAAGGTTTTTGGACTTGGGGCTCGCCATCCCCTTCCTATAATATCCTGGGATGAGCGACACAAACGCCTCGTTTCAGGCCGACGAGCCATTCTTCCAGGCGCTGCTGACACCGCACCGCTCGCTGGGCCGCACCGGCTTTGCCGTGCTGATGGGCGCGCTGCTGTTCGGCTGGGTGGTGACCGGGGCGTTTTTCCTGTCGCGCGGCGCCTGGCCGGTGTTCGGCTTCTTCGGCCTCGACGTCATCGCCGTCTACGTCGCCTTCCGCGCCAACTATCGTGCCGCCCGTGCCCGCGAGGAAGTGTCGGTGTCGCGCACCAGCCTCGACATCCGCAAGACGGCGCCCTCGGGAAAGTCGGAAGCGCATCGCTTCAACCCGTTCTGGGCGCGCTTTTCCGTCGCTCGCCATGCCGAGATCGGCATCACCAAAATGGTGGTGGAAGCACAGGGGAAGAATGTGCCGATCGGGTCATTCCTGGACCCCGACTCACGCGAGAGTTTTGCCACTGCATTTTCGCGCGCCCTGGCAACTGCCAAGACACGATGAGCCGGCGTTAGAACCGATAGCGCAAGATCCGGCCGACCTTGCGCAGCGCTGGGATATGCCTCCACAGCCCGATGAACAGTTTTGCGGACCAGCTCATATGCGCTGTGCGTTCCGCGCTGTAGGCCGAGATATCGTCGACAAAGCGCAGCTTCGGAACGGCACGCTCCAGTACCTGCGGGTCGTCGATCGCCCAGTGAACCTCGGCGCCCGTCGCCCTGATGGTCGGATTGAGGCGCAGCATCTTCAGGCCGAAGTGGCTGTAGGCGTCGAACATCAGCTCGCCGCCGGCAAGATGCGCGACAAGGCGTGACAGCAGCCGTGGCCCCTCCTCTACCGGGAGATAAGGCGTCAACCCCTCCATCACCACGACGGCCGGACGATTGCTCGGCACTTCTGCCAGCCAGTCTGGGTCGGTTACCGAAGAGCCGACGAGGTGGTAGTGGTCCCGGGACGGGTAAAGCTTGCGCCGGAGCGCGATGACATCCGGAAAATCGACATCGAACCACTCCACGCCTTCGGGTGGATCGACACGGAAAATGCGCGTATCGAGCCCGCAGCCGAGATGCAGCACGATGGCGCCGGGATTTCTGGCGATGAAGTCCTGAACGCGGACATCATACGTCTTGGCCCGGATCGCCAGGCCGATGCCGAGATTGGTGTCGACCTTGAGGCGCGAGAAATCATAGTCGATCTTGCGCACGGCCTCGTCGGCGAAGCGATCCCCGAGCAGCGAATGCGGCAGCCGGCTTTCCAGTGCCTTGCCATAAAGCGTCATCAGCAAGGTCTCCCTTGCTCCGCTCAGATTCACCCTTTCGCCGGCCATTGGCATCTCCCGGGGCGCAATCCAGTATTTATCTGGGAACAGGCGGCAACAAGGCAAGTTTCGGGTGGTTGCAAGGGGCGGAAAGACCGATATTCGCGGTCAAGGAGATATTGCCATGAACGCCCAGATGACCATGAATACGCAGATGAAACCGACAGCGATCCTGCAGCACGACATCACCCCCAACGGCAGCGACTACGAGGTCGTGCGCCGCGCCATCGAGAAGATCAGCCTCGACTATCGCGACCAGCCCTCGCTGGAAGCCTTGGCCGCTGATGTCGGCGAGACACCCACGGGCCTGCAAAAGCTGTTCACCCGCTGGGCCGGCCTGTCGCCAAAAGCCTTCCTGCAGGCGGTCACCCTCGACCATGCCCGCAAACTGCTCGATTCCGGCATGCCGCTCCTCGAAACATCGTTCGAACTCGGCATGTCCGGCCCCGGCCGGCTGCACGATTTGTTCGTCACCCACGAGGCGATGTCGCCGGGCGACTACAAGACGCGCGGCGCTGGCCTGACCATCCGCTACGGCTACCACATCTCGCCCTTCGGCATCGCCCTGATCATGGTCACCGACCGTGGCCTTGCGGGGCTCGCCTTCAACGATCCGGGCGGCGAGCGGGCGGCTTTCGCCGACATGTCGGGCCGCTGGCCGAACGCCACCTATGTCGAGGACATGAGCGCCACCCAGCCCTATGCGGCGCGCATCTTCGATCCGACATTGTGGCGCGCCGACCAGCCGCTGCGCGTGGTGATGATCGGCTCCGACTTCCAGCTGCGCGTCTGGGACGCGCTGCTCAGGATCCCGATGGGCAAGGCCTGCACTTATTCCTCGATCGCCTCCAGGATCGGCGCGCCAAACGCCAGCCGGGCGGTGGGGGCGGCGGTCGGCGCCAACCCATTGTCCTTCGTCGTCCCTTGCCATCGGGCGCTGGGCAAGTCCGGCGCACTCACCGGCTACCACTGGGGCCTGACCCGCAAACGCGCCATCCTCGGTTGGGAAGCGGGCCAGACCGCGTCCTGAAGCTGCCCGCATCAAACAACACCGGCGAAATCCCTTCGCCGGTGTTGTTCTTTTTGCGAGCTCCCGGCGCAAAACATCCGCACGCTCTGGCAAGCCGCCGGCTTACAGGTTAGCTTCCCGCGCATTCCGCAGGAGGCTTTCTTGATCATCGTTGTCGGCTCGATCAACCTCGACCTTATCGCCAATGTCGACCGCCTGCCTTCGCCGGGCGAGACGGTCCGCGGCTCCGGCTTCGCCACCGCGCCCGGCGGCAAGGGCGCCAACCAGGCGCTGGCTGCGGCGCGCGCCGGCGCCAAGGNGCGCCAAGGTGCGCATGGTCGGCGCCGTCGGCAAGGACAATTTCGCAACCGAAGCCCTCGCTTTGCTCGTGGCCGGCAAGGTCGATCTCTCCGGCGTCGGCCAGAGCTTCGCCTCCACCGGCACGGCGCTGATCCTCGTCGGCGCCGATGGCGAGAATGTCATCGCCGTCGTGCCGGGCGCCAATGATTCGGTGCTGCCCGGCGATCTCGCCAAGGCTTTCCTTGCGAAGGGCGACGTCGTCCTGCTGCAGCACGAGATCCCGTTGCAGACTGTCGATGCAGCGCTCGACGCCGCACGCGCCGCCGCCGCGGTCACCGTGCTCAACACCGCGCCGTTCCGTAGCGAGGCGGCAGCGTTGCTCGGCAAGGCCGACTACGCCATCGCCAACGAAACCGAATTCGATCTTTACGGCGAGGCGCTGTCGCTGAAAGGCCGCGACCGCCCGGCGCGCATGCGCGACTTCGCCGGCAAGACCGGCCGCACCATCGTCGTCACGCTCGGCGGCGACGGCGTGCTGGCGGCGACCCCGGAGGATTTCCTGACCGTGCCGGCGCTGAAGATCACGCCGGTCGACACCGTCGGGGCCGGCGATACTTTTTGCGGTTATCTCGCCGCCGGGCTGGCGTCCAACCTGCCGCTGGAGCAGGCTCTCACCCGCGCCGCAGCCGCCGGCTCGCTCGCCTGCCTGAAGCCCGGCGCCCAGCCGGCCATCCCGCTGGCGGCGGATGTCGACACCGCCCTGCGCAACAACGCCGGATGACAGCCCTGCGCCCCGCAACGAAGCACGCCGTGCCCCCCGCCGGCGACATCTGCCGGATGTCCGCTGTCGACCTGGCCGAGGCGATCCGGCTGCGCCGCCTGTCCGTGCGCGAGTTGGTCGCCGCATTCCTCGACCGCATCGACGCGGTAAACCCGCTGGTCAACGCCATCGTCTCGTTGCGCGAGCGCTCCGACATCCTGCGCGAGGCCGACGCGGCGGACGCGCATCTAGCGCAAGGCGGGCCGGCCGGCTCGCTGTTTGGCCTGCCGATGGCGATAAAAGACCTCGCCATGACGCGCGGCTTGAGGACCAGTTTCGGCTCGCCGATCTTTGCCGATTTCGTGCCGCAGGAGGACGATTTCTTCGTCGAGCGCATCCGCAAGGCCGGCGCCATCATCATCGGCAAGACCAATGTTCCCGAATTCGGGCTGGGATCCAACACCTACAACAACGTGTTCGGCCCGACGCTGAACGCCTTCGATCCGGCGCTCACCGCAGGCGGGTCGAGCGGCGGCGCTGCGGTCGCCCTTGCACTCGACATGGTTCCGGTCGCCGACGGCAGCGATTTCGGCGGCTCGCTGCGCAATCCGGCGGCGTGGAACAATGTCTATGGCTTCCGCCCGTCGCAGGGCCTTGTCCCCGGCGGGCCGGATCTTGAAGTCTTTCATGCCCAGATGGGCATAGACGGACCGATGGGCCGCAGCATCAGCGACATGGCGCTGCTGCTCGATGTGCAGGCGGGCTACCATCCGCATGCGCCCTTGTCCTGGGAAAAGCCTGGTTCGTTCCTCGAAGGGCTGGCAACGCCGGCAAGCGGCGGCCGCGTCGGCTGGCTCGGTGATCTCGGCGGTCACCTGCCGGTAGAGCCTGGCATCCTCGACCTGTGCGAGGCCGCACTCGGCCGCTTCGCGGAGGCATCCTTCCTGACCGAGCCCTTGCTGCCGGATTTCGATTTCGAGGCACTGTGGCAAGCCTTCGTGACGCTGCGGCAGGCGAGCAGCGGCTCGGCGCTGAAAGTCCATTATGACGACCCACACAAGCGCGCCCTGCTGAAGCCGGAAGCCGTCTGGGAGGTGGAGAACGCCATGCGACTGACGGCGCCGCAGATCCGCGCGGCCTCGGTCATCCGCACCTCCTGGCACCGGACGCTGCTGTGGCTGTTCGAGCACTTCGATCTCATCGCGCTGCCGACGGCGCAGGTGTTTCCTTTCGAAGTCGGCACGCATTGGCCAAGTGAGGTCGCCGGACGGACGATGGACAGCTACCATCGCTGGATGCAGGTTTCGGCCTTCGCCACGCTCGGCGGCTGTCCGGCGCTCAACGTGCCCGTCGGCTTCGACGACAAAGGCCGCCCCTTGGGCATGCAGCTGATCGGCCGGCCGCGCGGCGACCTCGCCGTGCTCAGGGCCGGAGCGGCCTATGAGGCGACCGTGCCTTGGCAGGCTGGGGCGTCCTGACGCGAGGGGCGGCACGGTCTGCGACCGGCTTGCACCAACCCCCGCCGCCATGCATTGATTGCAGCCAGCCGCCTAAGCGCATCCTCGAGGAAATCCCCATGTCGCTGGAACTCTACGCTGCCTATGTCCTTGCCTGCATCGTCATCATCCTGGTGCCCGGTCCGACTGTCACGCTGATCATCGCCAACAGCATCCGCCATGGCTACCGCGCCGGCCTTGCCAATGTCGCCGGCACGCAGGCTGGGCTCGCCGTGATGATCGCCATTGTCGGCATCGGCCTCAACACGCTGATATCGGGCATGGGCCACTGGTTCGAATGGGTACGCCTGATCGGCGCCGCCTATCTGATCTGGATGGGGGTGCAGATGTTCCGTTCCAAGGGCGCGCTGAATGCCGACGGCACCGCGAGAAAGCCGCGCGGCGGCTTCTTCCTGCAGGGCCTGCTCGTGGCGCTGAGCAACCCCAAGACCCTGGTGTTCTTCGGCGCCTTCTTCCCGCAATTCATCGCCCCGCAGGGCAATTACACCCTGCAGATCGTCGTCATGGGCCTCACCGCCATGATCTTCGCCGCCGTCTCGGATTCCACCTATGCTCTCGCCGCCAGCCGCGCCGGCCGCCTGCTCTCGGCAAGCCGCATTAAGCTGATGTCCAGGATCAGCGGCAGCTTTCTGGTCGGCGGCGGCCTGTGGCTAGCTTTTTCGAAGGCGAAGTAACAACCGTGGACGGTCGTTTCCAACGGCAGAATGAGCCCGTACGTGAAGGCTGATTGAAAGTCAGTCTCCACGCCACCACATGACTTTGTGCTGGGGATTCTTTCAAATGTCATGGACTTATAGGGATTTGAAAAGGAACGCGCCCGGCGTGGTCCTGATCGTCGCCATGTTCGCGATGATGGTTCCTTCGGCGCTCTACAAATGGACGAATGACGCGAGCCCTATCCGGTCAGTCGAGCCAATCCACGCAACGGTCAAAAGCGCCCAATCGGACCACGACCACACCCTTTATCTGGTTTCGCTCGAAAGCGGTTCGTCCATTCTTGTCGATGACGACCGGCCGCATCTGATCGGCGCGACGGCAAACATGGAGCGCGTCACGCGCGAGAATGGAATGGTCTTCTATCGATTTGCAAAGTGAACGGCGGCGGCGCCTTCCTTCTCCCCCTGTGGGAGAAGGTGGATCGGCGCGATAGCGCCGAGACGGATGAGGGGTGTTCCAGCGGAGTGAGACGTGGGCGTTCCCTGGAACACCCCACATCCGTCGCCTTCGGCGACGCCGCCCGGGGGCGAGCCACTTGTCTCGCCCCGTCCCTTCGGAACCCACAATGGGAGAAAGGAAAGACAGAGCTAAAGCCGCGCCAACCTCTCAACCAGCAGCGCGAAAAACGCGTCATGGTCGATGTCGCGCATCACCATGGCGTTCTTCGGCCGCTTGGTCACGCCCCACCAGTCGATCACGGTCATGCCCATGGTGAGTTCGGAGGTGGTTTCCACGGTGACGTTGCAGTTGCGGCCCTTGAACAGCTCCGGCTTCAACAGATAGGCGATGACGCACGGGTCGTGCAGCGGGCCGCCATCGGTGCCGTATTTCTCCTCGTCGAAGCGTTCGAAGAATTCCAGCATCTCGGCCGTCGCGGTGCCGACCTTGGTGCCGAGCTGGCGGATGGCCTGCGTGCGCTTGGCCGTGGTCAGCGCCTTGTGGGTGACGTCGAGCGGCATCATGACGATCGGAATGCCGGATTTGAACACCAGGTCGGCCGCTTGCGGATCGACATAGATGTTGAACTCGGCGGTCGGCGTGACATTGCCGCCTTCGAAGAAGCCGCCGCCCATCAGCACGATCTCCTTGATGCGCGGTGCAATCTTCGGCTCGCGGATCAGCGCCAGCGCGACATTGGTGAGCGGGCCGAGCGCGCACAGCGTGATCGTGCCGGCCTCTTCCTTCATCAGCGTCTCGACAAGGAAATCGACGGCATACTGGCCCTGCAGCTTCATCTTCGGATCGGGCAGTTGCGGGCCGTTGAGGCCGGTCTTGCCATGCACTTCCTCGGCGGTGACCAGCTCGCGCGCCAACGGGCGGATGGCGCCTGCATAGACCTTGATGTCGGGCCGGCCGGCCAGTTCGCAGATTTTCCTGGCGTTCTTTTCGGTCAATTTCAGCGGCACGTTGCCGGCAACAGCAGAGATGCCGACGATCTCCAGCTCGGCGCTGCCGAGCGCCAGCAATATGGCGACGGCATCGTCCTGGCCGGGATCCGTGTCGATGATGATCTTGCGGGTCTGGGGCATTTCATTTCCTTATGCGGGGGAGTCTTTTTGGCGGGGGTGTTCGGCGGCTTGAACTTGGCCGCGGCGCGGACCATATCAAGACCATCGGGAAAAATGCCATCCGGGTTTTTCCAGTTTATGTCGCTCCAAAGAGGACAGTGTAACATGAGCCGAATGACGCCCTTCTCCAGCCCGCTTCTCCTTGGTTTCGATGCCATGGAAAAGACCCTGGAACGACTGGCGAAATCCGGTGACAGTTATCCTCCCTACAACGTCGAGCGCCTCAGCGGTGCTGACGGCAAGGCCGAAAGGCTGCGCATTACGCTGGCTGTCGCGGGTTTCGCCGAAAGCGATCTCGATGTCACCACGGAGGAAAACCAGTTGGTCGTGCGCGGCCGTCAAACCGACGACACTGAGCGCGAATTCCTCCACCGCGGCATCGCCGCGCGCCAGTTCCAGCGCTGTTTCGTGCTGGCAGACGGCATGCGGGTGATCGCAGCGGAACTGAAGAACGGCCTTTTGTCGATCGATCTCGATCGGCCGGATACCGAACGGCTGGTACGGAAAATAAATATATCGGTGAAAGACTGATCTTTACCGATGGCTCTCATGCGGGATGGCCTTGAGCGGCGTCCTCGCGCCAAGGAGGCTTGAAATGACCAGAACTGACGAAACCATCACCATGACCAGCGGCGAATTCGCCCATCTCGGCGAAGGCTCGGTCGCTTATCTCCGCAAGGTCTCGAGCGACGATCTGCTCGGGCGCTTCCCCAACCTCGGCGAAATAGCGCCTGGTATGGTCCTGTGGGCCCTGTTTGCCGCCAACGGCCAGCCGATCCTGCTTTCGGATGCGAAAGACCGGGCTTTGGCCGGCGCCATGGAAAACGACCTGACCACTGTCGCCATTCACTAAGGCGACTGCTGGCGGTTGAAATGGAGAGGGCCGCCTTCGGCGGCCCCTGGAAGACTTAAATCCGAAGAACTTCAGGCGGCGTGCGAGGCCTGCGTGTCCGAAAGCAGTGCGTGGATGGCGACCGCGTCGCGCGTGCCTCTGATCTTGGCCACCGTGTCGGCGTCGCGCAAAACCCTGGCGATGCGCGACAGTGCCTTGAGGTGATCGGCGCCGGCGCCTTCCGGGGCCAGCAGCAAAAACACCAGATCGACCGGCTGGTCATCCAAGGCCTCGAAATCGACCGGCGTCTCCAGCCGGGCAAAGACGCCGGCGATGCGCTTCACCCCGGCGAGCTTGCCGTGCGGAATGGCGATGCCGTTGCCGACGCCGGTGGAGCCCAGCCGTTCGCGCTGCAGGATGGTGTCGAACACTTCGCGCTCCGGAATGCCGGAAATCGCCGCCGCTCTCTCGGACAGCAACTGCAGAAGCTGCTTTTTGGAGTTCGCCTTCAACGCCGGCAAGATCGCCGGAACGTTGAGAAGATCGCTCAGATCCATATTTGAAATCCCTTATTCGCCTGCCGTCGCCAGTCCTCGCCCCTCGCGCGGCTGGCTATTATCCCTGTGCGACCATTGTCGTCACCTGTGCGACCATTGTCGTTGTCGTCAGGCCTGTGCGACTTTGGTCGTCGACGGGTCGATCCAGCCGATATTTCCGTCCGGCCGCCGATAGACGATGTTGAGGTGGTCGTTTCCGGCGTTGCGGAAGACGAAAACCGGGCTGTCCTTGGTGTCGAGTTCGATGACCGCCGACGCGACCGACATGGTCTGCAGCGTCATGGTTGATTCGGCGACGATGGCCGGGGCGTAGTCCTCCGGAATGTCCTCATCGTCATCAGTCAGCGGCGCCATCACCGTATAGGCGATGTCGGTGATTTCGCCATTTCCATTGCCTGAATTGTGCGATTTCAGACGGCGTTTGTAGCGCCGCAGCCTGGTTTCGAGGCGGTCCGCGGCCGCCTCGAAGGCAAGTGTCGGATCCTGGGAATCGCCGGTTGCCTGCAGCGAAGCGCCGGAATCCAGCCTGATCATGCAATCGGCCGAGTAACGCGACCCCGATTTGATGACCGTGACGTGCCCTGAAAAACCGCGATCGAAATATTTTCCAATCGCCTCGCCGACACGATCGGTAATGCGCGTACGCAACGCATCGCCGATATCCATGTGTTTACCCGATATGCGCAATTTCATCTGAAAACTGACCTTCCTTGCTCAGGCTTCAAACTGGCCAGAGTTTATACTCGTGATCCGTGCGCACAAGCTTTGCGGCGTCAACTCGCGCCGATTTTAGATCCGAACTTTCCGGTTGATCACAATCCGCCTTCTTGGCCGTCCCGTGGCCTTCATCGTGACGGACCATCCGCATGCGGGCCGCGAGCCCGTCTCATGCGGGCGGGCTTCTAGACACTTCATTGCAGCTTGTCAATTAATGCATGTCGCCCAGAAGTGCGCTGCGGTTCTGGGACAACGACATGCATCAAAACAAAGGCTTAAAGCGCGTCGTATGAATCCGTTTCAGCGCAATGCGCTTTAAGGTCGGAAAGTTGTGGAATCCAGCCATAGCAAAAGCCTTGCCAGGCAAGCAGACCTAGCGCCCCGCGCTCGCCAGAGCGCGCTTTTCACGCCGCCGCTGCACCGACGAGGGAATATTCATACCCTCCCGGTACTTGGCCACCGTGCGCCGGGCAATATCGACGCCGCTTTCCTTCAACATGTCGACGATTGCGTCATCGGACAGCACATCGGCGGGCTTTTCCTCGTCGATCAGCTGCTTGATGCGGTCGCGCACCGCTTCCGAGGAATGCGCATCACCGCCGCCCGACGCCGCGATCGAAGCCGTGAAGAAATAACGCAGCTCGAACACGCCACGCGGCGTCAGCATGTATTTGTTGGCCGTCACCCGGCTGACGGTCGATTCATGCATGCCGATGGCATCGGCCACCGTGCGCAGGTTGAGCGGCCTGAGCTGGCGCACGCCATGGACGAGAAAAGCGTCCTGCTGGCGCACGATTTCCGACGCCACTTTCAGGATCGTCTTTGCCCGCTGGTCGAGACTGCGCGTCAGCCAGTTGGCATTCTGCAGGCATTCGGCCAGGAAATCCTTCTCCGCCTGATTCTTCGCATGCGGCGAGACCTGGGCGAAATAGATGTGATCGACAAGCACGCGCGGCAGCGTCTCGGCATTGAGCTCGACCGTCCAGCTGCCGTCATTGGCGGCGCGGACTTCGACATCGGCGACGATGGCGTCGCTGGCGCCGCCCGAAAACGCCATGCCCGGGCGCGGGTCGAGCGCGCGGATTTCGGCCAGCATGTCGAGGAGATCCTCCTCGTCGACCCCGCAAAGCCGCTTCAGCGTCTGGAAATCGCGCCGCGCCAGGAGTTCTAGGTTGCCGATCAGCGTCTTCATCGCCGGATCGAGACGATCGCGCATGGCAAGCTGCAGCGACAGGCATTCGGCAAGGTCGCGCGCAAACAGGCCGACCGGCTCGAATGTGTGGCAGGCTGCCAGCACATTGGCCACCATCGCCTGATCGGCGCCGAGCCGTTTGGCGATCTCGGCGGGATCGGCGCGCAGATAGCCGGCCTCGTCCAGGCCGTCGGCCAGTTCGGCTGCGATCAGCCTTGCGGCCGGATCGGCAAAGGCAAGCGCGATCTGCTCGCCGACATGCTGGCGCAGCGTGATCGCCGCGGCGGCCATGTCGCCGACGTCGAAGCCTTCGGAAGAACCGGACGAACTATTGCCGGTGGCCGACTTCCACTGCGCCGTCAGGTCCGGACCGAGCCGCTCGCTGGTGCCGGGATCGTCGGGGAACAGATTTTCCAGCGAGCTGTCGAGCTTGTCGGAGATCGCTTCGGCGCTCCACGCCGTCTCGTTTTCGAACCAGTCGCCATCGGCGGCAGGCTCAGGAGCGGCATCGCCCTTCTGCACCTGGTCGCTTGCGGCGTCATCCTGGGGCTCGGCGCGCTCCAGCAGCGGATTGCGCTCGATCTCGTCGTCGATGAAGTGGTCGAGCTCGACATGGGTGAGCTGCAACAGCCTGATCGACTGCATCAGCTGCGGCGTCATCACCAGCGACTGGGATTGTCGTAGCTGTAGTTTCGCCGCCAACGCCATGGTTCGGTTTCAAACGCCCTTCTGCACCCGGAAGCCTACACATCAGAAGCTGCCGAAAATGAATTTTTCGACCTTCCATAGAAACTGGCCCGGCTTTTGCTTGTCAAGGCGAACGATGGCAAAAGGCCCCTACCGAAGCATTATCTCACACAAAATCGGAGAAAAAAGCCCGGCGGGGCGGCAAAAATCACGTCAGGAAACAAATTTCACGCTCAGAGCGTGAAACCTTCGCCGAGGTAGAGCCGGCGCACATCGGGGTTCGCCACCACCTCGTCGGCACGGCCATGCGTCAGCACCTGGCCGGCATGGATGATGTAGGCGCGGTCGATGAGGCCGAGCGTTTCGCGCACATTGTGGTCGGTAATCAGCACGCCGATGCCGCGCGCCGTCAGATGACGAACCAGCTGCTGGATGTCGGCGACGGCAATCGGGTCGATGCCGGCGAACGGCTCGTCGAGCAGCATGTAGGCCGGGCGCGTCGCCAAAGCGCGGGCGATCTCAAGACGCCGCCGCTCGCCACCCGACAGCGACATGGACGGCGACTTGCGCAGATGGCTGATGTGAAATTCCTCGAGCAGTTCGTCGAGATTGCGCTCACGCACCTTGCGGTCCTTCTCAACCACTTCGAGCACGGCGCGGATGTTCTGCTCGACATTCAGGCCGCGGAAGATCGAGGCTTCCTGCGGCAAATAGCCGATGCCGAGGCGGGCGCGGCGGTACATCGGCATCGAGGTGACGTCGAAACCGTCGATCTCGATCGTGCCCTCATCGACCGGCACCAAGCCGGTGACCATGTAGAAACAGGTGGTCTTGCCGGCGCCGTTCGGCCCGAGCAGCCCGACAGCCTCGCCGGCGCGCACGCCGATGGTGACACCGCTGACCACCTTGCGGCCCTTGTAGCTCTTGGTCAGACCCTTGGCGATCAGGGTGCCCTTGAACTTCGAGGAATCAACGGTGACTGTGGCCGGTGCTGCAAGTTTACTGGCCGCCCGTCCGGGAAGGCGAGTCAGCAGCGAAGACACGCCAGTCATTCGGGCTTCGGGGCCTCGGATTTCGGTGGCGGCGTCATCGACATGATGACGCGCCCGCCGCAGCCATCGACCTGAGCAAGGCCGCTTTTCATCTGCACGGTGAGCTTGCAGCCCTTGAGGACGTTGGGTCCTTGGGACAAGACGACCTCCTTGCCCGACAGAACTAGCACCTGCGTCTTCATGTCGAACGTGGCGTTGTCGCCGGTGGCGATCTGGTCATTCGACTTGATGTAGACTTTGTTCTTGACCACCAGATGGTCGATATTGGCCGAACCGGTCATCGCCGAAGCGCCGGCGGCAGCACCTTTGGCGGCGTTGGGGTCCTTGACGTAGTAGACCTCCATGCTGCCGGCCTTGAGCAGCGTTGGCCCTTGCGTGACGGTGACGTTGCCGCTGAACAGCGCCATGCTGTCGGCCTGGCGGACCTCAAGTTTGTCGCTCTCGATCTGGATCGGCTGGTCGCCCGACAGTTTGAGCCCGGACTGGCTGCTGGCGCTGGACTGAGCCCAGGACGGCGCCATACCCAGCAACAGCAAGGCCGAAGCTGCGGCGACAAGCCGTGCCGAATTACTGGGACGCATTCGTTTCTCCGCTCTTTGCCTCTGCCGCCTTCATAGTGGCCGGATCGATGTGAACGCTTACCTTGTTCTCGAAAACGATGACCTTGCCATTGTCTTCGACCGACATTGAACCCGCGGTGATCCGCGAGCCGTTACGGCTGACATCGACCGCATCACCTGTCTTCATAGAGCCTTTGCCCATATCGAGGAAGACCGATTTGAAGATGGCAGCGACGCCGTCGGTGGTGGTGACGGTAACGTCGCTGGTCATGTCCATCGTGTTGGCGTTTCTGTTGTAGATCCCGCGCTTGGCGTCGACGGTCGCCACATTGTCGGCCGTCAGCGGCAATTTGGCATGGATGCCTTCGAGTTCGATGATGTCCTGCTTGCCGACATCCTGGATGGCGCGCAAGGCCGTCAGCGAATAGGGCAGCTTGTCCTTGGTGAAGCCGTTGAGCTTCGGATTGGCCATCACCAGCTTGCCATCCGCGAAAGCGGTGCCGTCTGCCTGTATCGAAATGTTGATCGGCGCCGCCAGATAGGAATAGACCGGAAACGCAACCGCGATCCCGGCGGCAAGCACCGGCACGGCAAACTTAAGCACGCGCACGCGGCGCGAGTGGCGCTGGGCGCGGTCGAAGGCGTCGCCGCGCGTGCCCGCTGGCGCCGTGGGCGCCAAGGCCGCATCGGCATTGGTCGGTTCGTTCGATCGCGCAAGCATGACTGACTTCTAATAAACCCTTGTCCGCCAAAACACCTGCTATAGGTGGGTTGCCGGCCCCCGCAAGCAAGCACAAGCGGAGGAAAACCGCAAAAATGTGACGGCCGCTGTTTTACAGACGGAACTCAGGCGACACAATTTCGTCACTTCATAGCAGAAACGAACGCGCCGCGTCATTTTTTCCTGAAATGCCTCCGTCGTGAAGGTCGCTTCGTCGCAGGCCCTTGAGGAAGAGGTAGCCGGGCGCGGACGCTTGCTTTAAAAGCATCGCTTCCCACCGACTGTGAGGCAGACCATGGCACTGAGAGCCGACGACCTGATCGACCGCCGCCGCTTGCGGCGCAAGCTGACCTTCTGGCGCGGCGCCGCCATTGCCGTCGTGGCCCTTGGGGTGATTGCGCTTGCAAGCTGGTTCTATGGCGGCGACCTCGGCGGTTCTTCCGTCGACCACATCGCCAAGGTCAGGATCGAAGGCACAATCACCGAGGACGAGGAACTGATCAAGCGGCTGGAAACCATCCGCACATCCTCGCAGGTCAAGGGCGTCATCCTGGCGATCGATTCGCCCGGCGGCACCACGGTCGGCGGCGAATCGATCTACGAGGAGGTGCGCAAGCTTGCCGCCGACAAGCCGGTGGTGGCCGAGGTCGGCACGCTGGCCGCATCGGCCGGCTACATGATCGCCAGTGCCAGCGACCATATCGTTGCCCGCAAGACGTCGATCGTCGGCTCGATCGGTGTGCTCATCCAGTATCCCGATGTCAGCGGTCTGATGGACAAGGTCGGCATCAAGCTCGAGGAAGTGAAATCCTCGCCGCTGAAGGCATCGCCCTCGCCCTTCAAGCCGACCAATGAAGACGAGCGAGCCATGGTCCGCAAGCTCATCCTCGACAGCTATGACTGGTTCGTCGGCATCGTCGCCGAGCGCCGCAAAATGACCCGCGATCAGGCACTGGCCCTTGCCGACGGCTCGATCTTCACCGGCCGCCAGGGCCTTGCCAACGGTCTGATCGACGCTGTCGGCGGCGAGAGCGTGGCGATCGACTGGCTGGCGACCAAGGGTGTCGACGCCAAGCTCAATGTGGTGGAATGGAAGGACACCGAGCGGCGTGGCGGCTTCCTGTTCTCGAAAGCAATAGCGCGCAGCGTCGGCAGCGCGCTCGGCCTGTCGGAGGCCGGCAGCGACGTGCTTCACGAAATTGGCGCGGATCGCTTGTTTCTTGACGGTCTCGTTTCCGTCTGGCACCCTTGATCTGCCGGTTGGGGCGAGTAAAAAAGCAAATAAAATCATCCTGATAATTTGACCGCAGCGCTTTCACGGGGACCTTTCTGATGATCAAATCCGAGCTTGTGCAGATCATTGCCACGCGCAACCCGCATCTTTTCCTGCGCGACGTCGAAAACATCGTGGGAGCGATCTTCGACGAGATCACCGATGCCCTGGCGGAAGGCAATCGGGTCGAGTTGCGTGGCTTCGGCGCTTTTTCGGTGAAGAATCGCCCTGCCCGCACCGGCCGCAACCCGCGCACCGGCGAATCCGTCGAGGTCGAGGAGAAGTGGGTGCCGTTCTTCAAGACCGGAAAGGAATTGCGTGAAAGGCTGAATGGCGGCAAGTAGGCGCGGACCACGCGCCGGCGTTATCAAGGCCTGCCTTCTCCAGGGAATCTCTATGTTGAACCGCTTCATACTTATCGTGGTCTTCGTGCCGCTCGCCGTCATCCTGATTGCGCTGGCCGTCGCCAACCGCGAGCTGGTCGCCTTCACGCTCGACCCGTTCAACCCCGGCAATCCGAAACTGACGCTGACCTTGCCGCTGTTCATCTTCCTGTTCGTGGCGCTCGCCATCGGCATGGTCGTCGGCAGCCTGGCGACCTGGGTCAAGCAGGGCCGCTACCGCAAGCTGGCGCGCCAGCGCGGGGTCGAGGCCGAGAATTTGCGCCAGGCGGTCAGCCGGGTACCCGCCGCACCGCAAGGCTCGGGCCAGGGTCCGGCGCTGCCGAAGCCAACGGCCTGAAGACGAAGCTTTTGTCTTCGCGGAGTTTTGCATGCTGACCATTTCGGCCGACGCTGTCGACCAGGCGCTGACCTTTCCCGGGCTGGTCGAGACATTGCGCGCGGCCTTCCGCGAGGGTGCTGTGCAACCCGTCCGCCATCATCACGGAGTCGAACGGCCCGACGGTGCCACTTCCACGCTGCTGTTGATGCCGGCGTGGACCGACTTCCATGCGGCCGGCACGTCGGTCGGCGGTCATATCGGCGTCAAGATCGTCACCGTATCGCCCGACAACAACGCCATCGGCAAACCGGCGGTGATGGGGCTCTATCTCCTGCTCAACGGCGCCACCGGTGAGCCCGAAGCGCTGATCGACGGCCAACGGCTGACACAGTGGCGCACCGCTTGCGCCTCGGCGCTGGCCGTCTCCTATCTCGCCCGCGAGGACGCATCGCGGCTTCTGGTGGTCGGCGCCGGCGCGCTGTCGCCGTTCCTCGCCAAGGCGCACTCCGCGGTGCGGCCGATCAAGACCATCCGCATCTGGAACCGCACGCCCGCCAATGCCGAAAAGGTCGCGGCTGATTTGCGCGCGGACGGTTTCAACGCCGAGGCCGCAAGCGATCTCGACGCCGAACTCGCCGAGGCCGACATCGTCTCATCGGCGACGATCACGACGACGCCGCTGGTCAAGGGTGCGCTGCTCAAGCCGGGCGCGCATGTCGATCTGGTCGGCGGCTTCACGCCGACCATGCGCGAGAGCGACGACGACGCGATCGCGCGCGCCCGCGTCTATGTCGACACCCGCGCCGGCGCCACCAAGGAAGCCGGCGACATCGTCCAGCCGCTCGCCTCCGGCGTGCTGAAGCCGGAAGCCATCGTCGCCGATCTGCATGAGCTGGCGCGCGGGGAAAAACAGGGCCGGCAGAGCCCCACTGAGGTCACGCTGTTCAAGTCGGTCGGCGCCGCGCTTGAGGACCTTGCCGCCGGCATTGCCGTCTACAACGCGCTCAAGCAGTAGCGTCTGCGCCGGTTCTGCGATCGAACTTCCTGATCGCTTCCGCGCTGACCGGGGTGAAGAAGTTCACCAGATTGCCATCGGGATCGCGCAGCAGCAGCGACCGGTTACCCCATGGCATCGTCGTCGGCGTCTGTACGAAATCGCCGATAATTTTCGCCAGCCTGCTGTACTCAGCATCAACATCGGCGACGCGAAACTCGACGATCGCTGAGCGATTGGCGGCCGGCTGCGCCACATCAGTTCCGAACAGGGCCAGCGTGCGGGTGCTGCCGATCGCCAGTGTGCAGGACGGCGTTGCCAGTTCGGCGAAATCGTCTGTGAACCAGGTTGCGGTAAGCCCGGTGATCGTGTCGTAGAATGCCACCAAGGGCTTGATCTGATCGGTAATGATGCGGATCGAGACGAAGTCCATCTTATTCTCCTGGGGCAAGCGCGACGCTATCTGAAGACAATCGCTTGTCGCACAAGGCTGCTGACAACTTGGTGTCAGCAGCCTTGTCACGGTGCCTTGCCGATCCGGCGGCTGGATGCTTCAGCCTGCCTTCATGGCAGCGCCCATCGCCTCGGCGATCAGCGCGAAATCATGCGCCGTAATTTCGAACAGGCCAAAGCGCAGTTGATAACCCCAGTTCGATTTGCCCGCGGTGAAGTCGAGCTGCTCGAGCAGCGGCTTGATCGGCGCCTCCTCGGCCTTGGCCCATTCGACATCCCTGCGGAACGGCGTGAAGCCACCGCCCATGTCGCCCTGATAAGGCTCGCCTTCGCGCACGGTGCCGATTGCCGTGAAGGCCTGCAGGCCGTCCTTCTCGCGCAGAATTGTGGTCGGCGAGTAGTAGATGATGCCGTCGCCGGGCTTGATGCGGCGCAAAGGTGCCGCCTTGCCGTGGTTGACCTGCATGAAGCCGGCCTCGCGGCCGCGCCGGACATGTTCGGCGGAAGCGACCGCGATCCAGTGCGCACTCATTTCTGTTCTCCATTGGCCTGTTCCCCATTGGCCTGTTCTCCGTCGTTCAGCCAGTAGACGCGCAGCCGGTGCTTGTCGGGATCGAGCGCAACGAAGGTGCGGCCGAAGTCCATGTCGGTCGGCGTCTGCAGAATGGTCAAGCCGCGTCCTGCCCAGTCCGTCTAGGCGGCGTCCACCGCATCAGGCCGGTCCAACGCGAAGACGAGCTCCGCACCGCCGCCCGCGGCCGCGGCCGACGGCTCCACCGTGTGGCGCGACCACAGGCCGAGCTTGAAGCCATTGTCGAGCACGAACAGCACGAAGGTCGGCGACGTCTCCACCGGCTGGCGTCCCAGCAGCGCACCGTAGAAGGCGCCGCTCCGCTCCGGGCTGTCGACATAAAGGATGACGAAATTGGGGGTGTTCATGTCTGCTCTCCAGGGTTTCGATTGGAGGAGCATAGGTGACCCCACTGTCAGATTCTGGCAGCAGCGTCTTGTGGGCGCGTGGAAAGGAGCATTAAGCGCCAGGCTGGCGCTTCGGTGCGTCCAGCGTCGCGCGCCATTCCTTCAGCAGCGCCTGCCGACGACGCGGATAGCGGATATACGTGGTGTTGAGCCCCGACATCCGGTCGGCGCGAAAATGTCTGAAATCCTGCCGCGTCTCGCACCAGGCCACCACCACCCGCACCTTGTCGAAAAAGCCGAGCGCGAATGGCCAGATCAAGCGCTCGGAGGCGGCGCCGCCGGCGTCGCGGTAAAGAAAGCCGAGTTTTCTCTCGTTGCGGATCGCCTGGCGCACCAGGCCAAGGTCGATGCTTTCGACAGCATCGCCGTGCGGCCCGACCAAAAGCGCGGTCGCATCGAGGTCCTCGCGCAGATCATCCGGCAGCACAGCGGCGATCTTGGCCAGCGCGTCGGTGGCGGCGGCCGACAGCCGCTTGTCCGGTTGTCTGGCAACCCAACGCGATCCCAGAACGATGGCCTCGATCTCCTCGTCGGTGAACATCAGCGGCGGCAGCATGAAGCCGGGTTTCAGCACATACCCCAGCCCAGCCTCGCCCTCGATCGGCGCGCCTTGCCCCTGCAGCGTGGCAATGTCGCGGTAGAGCGTTCGGATCGAAACGTCCATCTCGCCGGCAAGCGTGCGACCGCTCACCGGCCGGCGATGCCGGCGCAGGATCTGGATCAAGTCGAGCAGGCGTTCGGAACGGGACATGATTCCAGATTTGCCTGTTTCCTCAGCGAGGTCCACCACCTCAGACATACGCACGCTGGACCATTTTGTTTGCGCAGCCGGTGACCCTATGTCAAAAGCGGCCTGCCGCCTCCGGAGACGCTCCTGCTTGAAGTCCTTTCGCGACAAACGCCGCGACAACCGTCCGCCCGCAAAGGGCAGGACCGAACAGGCGCGGCCGCAGCCGGAGACCGTACCAGTCCGACCCGAAGCCAGACAGCCACGCCACGAAACAAAACCGGACGACCGGTCTGATCCGAAGCCCGCCCCCCGTATCCTGGCGCGTCGCGAAGGCATCCTGCCCACTGAGCGCCTGCCGGTGATCCTCGAAGTGGCGCCCAATCAGGATTATGCACTGCTCGACAGCGGCGCCGGCGAGAAGCTCGAACAATACGGCCCCTACCGCATCGTGCGGCCCGAGGGACAGGCGATCTGGCAAAAGGCCTTGCCCGCCAGGGACTGGGACCGCGCCGACGCCATCTTCACCGGCGACACCGACGAGGAAGGCATCGGCCGCTGGCGGTTCCCGAAGGTATCGCTGGGCGAGACCTGGCCGATGAAGCATGACGGCATCGACTATCTCGGCCGCTTCACCTCGTTTCGCCATGTCGGCGTCTTCCCCGAGCAGGCTTCGCACTGGGACCATATGGCCAGCCTGATCGCGGCGGCGAAACGCCCGGTCAAGGTGCTGAACCTGTTCGGCTATACCGGTCTCGCCTCACTGGTTGCGGCCCGCGCCGGTGCCGAAGTCACCCATGTCGATGCCTCCAAGAAGGCGGTCGGCTGGGCGCGCGAAAACCAGGAAATGGCCGGTCTCGGCAGCAAGCCGATCCGCTGGATCGTCGACGATGCAGTGAAATTCGCCGAGCGCGAAGAGCGCCGCGGCAGCCGCTACGACATCATCCTGTTCGACCCGCCCGCCTATGGCCGCGGCCCCAAGGGCGAGGTCTGGCAGTTGTTCGAGGACCTGCCCGGCCTGACCGATCTTTGCCGCGCGATCCTGACGCCGAAACCGCTCGCCGTGGTGCTGACCGCCTATTCCATCCGCGCCTCCTTCTTCGCCATCCATGCCTTGATGCGCGACACCTTTGCCGGCATGGGCGGCACGGTTGAATCAGGCGAACTGATCATCCGCGAGCAGTCCGCCGGGCGGGCGCTGTCGACATCGCTGTTTTCGCGCTGGGTGGCCTGAATGCCCCGGAGACCTGAATGCCCGGGAGTCCCGAATGAATGAGCGGCACGCCGGCGCGCCCGGGCAGGTCAAGGAAGTCACCAGCCTTGCCAATCCGCTGATCAAGGACATCAAGGCGCTCGCCCAGAAGAAATTCCGCGACCAGCAGAACGCCTTCATGGCCGAAGGGCTGAAGCTGGTCATCGACGCCCTCGACCTCGGCTGGTCGATCAGGACGCTGGTTTTCGCCAAGGCCGGACGCGGCAATGCGGCGGTCGAAAAGGTGGCGGCGCGCACGGTTGCCGCCGGCGGCACCGTGCTCGAAGTGTCCGAAAAAGTGCTGGTCGCCATCACCCGCCGTGACAATCCGCAAATGGTTGTCGGCGTCTTCCGGCAAAAACTGCTGCCGCTAAGAGACATCCGCGCTCACGACGGCGACGTCTGGGTGGCGCTCGACCGGGTGCGCGATCCCGGCAATCTCGGCACCGTCATCCGCACCGTCGATGCCGTCGGCGCCAAGGGCGTCATCCTGGTCGGCGAGACTACCGATCCTTTTTCTGTCGAGACCGTGCGCGCCACCATGGGCTCGATCTTCGCCGTGCCGGTGACCAAGGCGACGCCGGAAGCATTTCTGGCTTGGCGAAACAGCTTCTCGGGCCTGGTGGTCGGCACCCATCTGAAGGGTTCGGTCGACTACCGCTCGGTCGATTTCTCCCGAGGACCGGTGCTCTTGATGATGGGCAATGAGCAGCAGGGCCTGCCCGACAATCTGGCGGAAAGCTGCGACCGGCTGCTGCGGATTCCGCAGGCCGGCCGCGCCGATTCACTCAATTTGGCGGTCGCCACCGGAATCATGCTGTTCGAGATCCGGCGCGGCGCGCTGAAACTTGCCCCCGAGGACGCCACATCGTGAAATCATGGTCTCCCTATGCGCTGCTGGTGGTGGTGGCAATCGCGCTCGACCAGTGGATAAAGCATCTGATCGAGACCGGCCTCGTCTTCCAGGAAAAGCTCGACCTGGTGCCATTCCTGGCGCTGTTTCGCACCTACAATACCGGCATCGCCTTCTCGATGTTCTCGTCCTTCGGCGACACCGGCCTGGTCGTCATCGCGGTCGTGGTCGTTGCCTTCGTGCTTTATCTGGCGACGCGCACGCCCGCCGGCCATGTGCTGGCCCGCATCGGCTTTGCCCTGATCATCGGCGGCGCGATCGGCAATCTGATCGACCGCGCCGTCTACGGCCACGTCATCGACTATATATTGTTCCACACGCCGGTATGGTCCTTCGCCGTCTTCAACCTTGCCGATGCCTTCATTTCGGTCGGCGCGGCGCTGGTCGTCTTCGACGAGTTCATCGGCTGGCGGCGCGAGGCCAAGCCGCAAGGCCCAGAAGCCTGACGGCCCGACTCTTTTGACCAATTGACCTCGCCGGACGGTCGCCGCACAGTTCGGCCAGAGCCAGCCAATGCCGACCGCCAGCCTTTGCGAAGCCGAGGAGAAGAGATGCCTGAAACCTTCAAAGCCATCCTCGTTTCGCGCGACGCCGAAAAGAAGCAATCGGTCGAGATCGTCGATTTCAGCGAAGCCGATCTGATGGAAGGCGACGTAACTGTCGCGGTCGAGGCGACGACGGTCAACTACAAGGACGGGCTGGCCATCACTGGGAAAGCGCCAGTGATCCGCCGCTGGCCGCTGGTGCCGGGCATCGATTTCGCCGGAACCGTCCTCTCCTCATCGCATGCCGACTGGCGCAAGGGCGACAAGGTCATCCTCAATGGCTGGGGCGTCGGCGAGACGCATTTCGGCGCCTATGCCGGGCGCGCGCGCGTCAACGGCGACTGGCTGGTGCCGTTGCCCGACGGCATCAGCGCGCACGATGCGATGGCGGTCGGCACCGCCGGCTATACGGCCATGCTCAGCGTCATGGCGCTGGAGCGGCACGGCATCCTGCCGGATCGCGGCCCGGTGGTGGTGACGGGTGCAGCCGGCGGCGTTGGGTCGGTCGCGGTCTCGATCCTGTCCAGCCTTGGCTATCACGTCATCGCCTCGACCGGCCGCAACGCCGAAAGCTCCTATCTGATCGACCTCGGTGCCGCCGAAGTGATTTCGCGCGAGGAACTCTCCCAGCCGGCCAAGCCGCTGGCCAAGGAGCGCTGGGCCGGCGGCATCGATGCCGTCGGCAGCCACACGCTGGCCAATGTGCTGTCGATGACCGCCTATGGCGGCGCGGTCGCCGCCTGCGGCCTGGCGGGTGGCATGGATCTGCCGTCGAGCGTCGCCCCGTTCATCCTGCGCGGCGTCTCGCTGCTCGGCATCGATTCGGTGATGGCGCCCAAGGCCGTGCGCCTCGAAGCCTGGCGCCGCATCGGCAGCGATCTCGATCTGCAAAAGCTCGCCGGCCTGTCGACGACCATCGGCTTCGACGACATCATCGCCGCCGCCCACGACATCGTCGAGGGCAAGATCAGGGGGCGCATGGTCGTGGATATGTGAGGCCCCGAAGCCGCCAGAACGGGCGGCAAAAATGCATGACCGCTAAAATTCGAACGATCCGCCGCGCTTTTCCATAATCTCTATCTGGCAAGGAGTTCCGCATGATCGCGGAGTCCGCCAGGAAAGAGAAGAGCCGCGCCGAAAGCATCGACGGGCCGAACCCGGCGACGCCCAAGCGGCAGCATGTTGCCGCGCCGCCGCTGGCGCCGGATTTGCCGCGCCCCACGTCCGAGGGCCTGCCGTTCCTGACGGTGGTCGCCAGTGTCGTGCTGGCGGGCCTCTCCCACCTCACCGGTGCGCCGATCTTCATCACCCTCGGCCTGCTGGCGACAGGCGTTGCCGGCGTCGCCATGCACCTGCGCAACCGCCGCACCGTCCACCGCGCGACGGCCTTGCTCGACGAAACCGCCGCGCGCAGCCGCGCCGAGATCGAGACGCTGGCCGACCGCATGTGGGAGATGCAGGAGAGCGAGGAGCGTTTTCGCGGGCTGATCGATGCGCTCGGCGATCTCGTCGTCCACCGCGACCGCGACGGCCACATCGTCTATGCCAACATGGTTTTCGCCGGCCTCGTCGGAACCGATCAGCGCGACCTTGCCGGCAGGACTCTGGCCGACCTCGGCATCGATGTCGGTATCGTTCCCGACGCCGCCTTTTCGGATCACGAATGCCTGAGTTCCACCGACGTCTCCATCCGCACGCCGAACGGTCCGCGCTGGTTCTCGTGGATCGAACTGTCGGTGCGCGACAAGGATAGCGGCGCCGTCTCGCACCGGGCGATTGCCCGTGACATCACCGCCCGCAAGCGCGCCGAATCCTCGTTGATCACCGCGCGCGAGCGCGCCGAATATGCCAGCCAGGCCAAGTCGCGCTTCCTCGCCACCGTCAGCCATGAGATCCGCACGCCGATGAACGGCATCATGGGCATGGCCAAGCTACTGGCCGACACCAATCTGTCGCCCGAGCAGCGCACCTATGTCGGCGCCGTCTCGACCTCGGCCAGCGCGCTTTTGGCGCTCATCGAAGACCTGCTCGACTATTCCAAGATCGAGGCCGGCCGCTTCGACCCGGAACCGCAGCCGACATCGTTGCGTGAAATTGCCGACAACATCATCGAACTGATGGCGGCGAAAGCCTTCGCCAAGAACATCGGCCTCGGCTGTCATGTCGAGCCCGACGTGCCACAGATGATCATGGCCGATCCGGGAAGAGTCAGGCAGGTGCTGCTCAACCTGATCGGCAATGCGATCAAGTTCACCGACACCGGCGGCGTGCTGGTTTCGGTTGCACGGGCCCGCACCGAGACCAGCGACCGCATCTGCTTCACCGTCGCCGACACCGGCCCTGGCCTGCGCGAAGAGGATATGGAGCGCATCTTCGAGGAGTTCGAACAGTCCGACGGCACCTCGACCCGCACCCATGGCGGCGCCGGCCTCGGTCTGGCCATATCGAGGCGCCTGGTCGCCGCCATGGGCGGTGCCATTTCGGTGTCGAGCCGGCTTGGCGAGGGATCGGAATTCGTCTTCGAGATCCCGGCCGCAGGAGCAACCGAAGCACCGCAGAACCGGCAGAACATCCTCGCCGGCCGGCGCGCCGTGATCGTGTCGAAGAACGCCGTCGAGGCGGACGCCATCGCCCGCACCATCCGCGCCCATGGCGGCGCCGTCGACGTCGCCGCAACCGCTTCCCAGGCGACGCCCTTCGCCGAACATTGCGATGTGCTGTTGATCGACGCGGCCCTGGAGGACGGCGACGGCAGACTGCTCAAGCGCCTGCGCCAGAGTGGCTTTGCCGATTGCGAGGCGATCACGCTGATCGCGCCGACCGACCGCGGCATGCTTGGCGAATTCCGCACCAGCGGCTACGCCACCTTCTTGGCGAGGCCGGTGCGCGGCGAAACCCTGCTGCGCGTGCTGCTGACCAGTCATGCCCCTGCCTTGCCGCCGCCCAAGCCGGAAAAGACCGGCGCGTCCTCGCTTCGTGCCCATGGCGGGCGCCAGCAAGGTTTGTCGGTGCTGATCGCCGAAGACAACGACATCAACGCCATGCTTGCCCGCGCCACGCTTTTGAAGGCGGGACATCGCGTGAAAGTGGTCGGCAATGGCAAGGCCGCGGTCGAGGCGGTGACCGAAGCCGGGCTGAAAAATCGCTTCGATGTGGTGCTGATGGATTTGCACATGCCGGTCATGGACGGGCTGGACGCGATCGCCGCCATCCGCCGCCACGAGGAGGAAATGGCTGTGCCGCCGGTTCCGATCATGGTGCTTTCGGCCGACAGCCAGGAAAAGACCCGCCACACCGTGCTCGCCCATGGCGCCAGCGGCTTTGTCACCAAGCCGCTCGATCCCGACGCGCTGGTCCATGCCGTCGAGGGCCAGGTGGCCGCCTGAATTCATGTCGCTCGAAAATGGCCCCGGTTTTGAGAAGACGACATGCACAAAACAAAGACTTGAAGCGCGTCGCGTGAATCGTCCCAGCGCGACGCGCTTCATGGCGACGCTGGCGCAATCCTCGCGTCACGTAGGTAGCCGAATGAGGGTTTTCGCCAGCCGACGAAGTATTGCCCGTCGCGCCGTATCACGGTACTGTCACAATCCTGTTGCACCTACACCGTATCCCCGTGCCAAGAGGGATGGCTCGAAGGAGAATCACTCGTGCATACAGTTATGCCGGAATGTGACACTCGGCCCAGCGCAGGCGGCGCTTTGCTCGCCGCGCGGAACGCCGATGCCGTCGCAACAGGCGCACCGCTGGGCCGTATCGGCAATCTCGAAGTGCGGCTTGCCCGCAATGAGGCCGAGATCGCCGCCGCGCAGGAAGTGCGCTACCGGGTGTTTTATGACGAGCTTGGCGCCAGGGGGGACCTGTTCCAGGCGCAGGACCGGCGCGACGCCGACCGCTTCGACCCGCTGTGCGACCATCTCCTCGTGCTGGACACTTCGATCTCCGGCCCCGAGCATCGCCGCATCGTCGGCACTTACCGCCTGCTGCGGCAAGAGATTGCGGCGACCGCCGGCGGCTTCTATTCCGAAGGCGAGTTCGAACTGACCAAGCTGATCGCCCGCCATCCCGGCCAGCGCTTCCTTGAGCTCGGCCGCTCCTGCGTGCTGCCGGAATACCGCTCGAAGCGCACCATCGAGGCGCTGTGGCAAGGCATCTGGGCCTACATCAACCACTATGAGATCGGCGTGATGACCGGTTGTGCCTCGTTCCCTGGCACGGTGCCGGCTGCGCATGCCGAGGCGCTCACCTACCTTGCCCATCACTGCCGGACCAACTCCGCCTGGGATGTGCGGGCTGTCTCCGGCCGCTATTGCTCGATGGATCTGATGCCGATCGAGGCGGTCAACGCCAAGGCGGCGATCGCGGCCATGCCGCCGTTGGTCAAGGGCTATCTGCGCGTCGGCGCCCGCATCGGCGACGGCTGCGTCATCGACCGTGAGTTCTCCACGGTCGATGTGTTCGTGGTGATGCCGGTCAAGGAAATCGGCGCCCGCTACGTCAACTATTATGGCGGGGAAGCGCAGCGCTTTGCGGCGTGAGGCAGTAGGCAGTAGGCAGTAGGCAGTAGTGAAGGCTGCCGCGAATGCTGACTACCGACTATTCCCTATTCCCTATTCCCTATTCCCTATTCCCTATTCCCTATTCCCTATTCCCTATTCCCTAATCCCTCTCCCTACGGAATATCCTCCGGTCGCCGTCCCGGGCGGCTCTTGTAGGACGGAAAGGTCCAGCCGAATTTCAGCGCGCCGCCGCGCACCAGGAAAGCCGCGACGAAGCCGGCGACATCCGAGGCGAGCGGCGGCAGGCCGGCGAGATCGCCAAGTGTGTAGAGGCCGGCGCCCGCGAGTGCGGCGGTGACGTAGATTTCGGGCCTGAGCAGCACCGATGGCTCGCCGGCCAGCAGATCGCGCAGGATGCCGCCAAATGTGGCGGTCAACACGCCCATAACAACGGAGACGACCGGCGAGCCGGTGATGGCCAGCCCCTTGGCCGCGCCCATTACGGAAAAGGCCGCCAATCCGATGGCGTCGAGCCAGAGCAGCCATTTCCAGCGGGATTCGACGCGGTGAGCGATGAAGAAAACCAGCACCGCAACCGCCGCGCAAACCAGCACATAGCCGGAGTTGGCGACCCAAAAGACGGGCAGGTTGAGGATGACGTCGCGAAGCGTGCCGCCGCCAATGCCGGTGACGCTGGCCAGAAACAGGAAGCCGATAATGTCGAGCTGCTTGCGCGAAGCCGCCAACGCCCCGGTCGCGGCAAAGACGGCGACGCCGGCATAGTCGAGGAGGTCGATGGGTGTCAGGGACATGAGGTAGTAGGGATTGGGAATTAGGGAAAGTATGAATAACACGAAGCCGCGCGATTGATACGCCTGCCTATTCCCTCTTCCCTCCTCCCTCTTCCCTATTCCCTACTGCCTACCCTACTCACGCATCCTTCTCGGCCTGCTCGTTCACCGGCCCCGGCTCGACCGGCGCTTCGGTGGCCGCGATCTTGGGGCCGCCCTTGGCGACCCCGACCATGGCCGGCCGCAGCACGCGCTCGCCGATCGAATAGCCCGGCTGCACGACCTGGACGACGGTGTTGGCCGGCACATCGGGATTGGGCACTTCGAACATCGCCTGGTGGAAATTCGGGTCGAACTTCTCGCCTTCCGGCTCAAGCTTCTTCACCCCATGCCGTTCCAGCGTCGACAGCATGGCGCGCTCGGTGATCTCGACGCCGTCGATCAGCGCCTTGAAGCCGGCGTCTCCGGCCGCTTTCGCCTCGGCGGGGATAGCATCGAGTGCGCGGCGCAGATTGTCCGACACCGACAGCATGTCGCGGGCGAAATTGGCCACCGCATAGGCGCGCGCATCATGCACGTCGCGGGCGGTGCGGCGGCGCAGATTCTCCATCTCGGCTGCGACGCGAAGCGCGCGGTCCTTCAGCTCCTCGTTTTCCTTCAGCAGCCGCACCAGCGCTTCATAGTCGCCGTCGATGCCGCCTTGCGTGCGCTCGGCCTCGACCGTTTCGATATCCTCGGGCGCGCGTTCGTCTTTTGTCTGGTCGCTCATCGCCATTTCCCGTCATTCGAATGGTTTGGATTTGCGCCCGATATCGAGGTTTGGCGGCCAAAAATCAAGGGGTAAGCCCAGGAGGACGCCCCACAGCAGGCAATGTTGCGGGCTGCCCGTCGGACTTGGTGCGGGGCGCAAGGACGTTCAAAATTAATTCAAACTTTACCGTAACGGCAGCCTTTGCTTGCCAATACCCCGCTATGGGGAACCATTCAAAGCTTGGAGGAGTTTTGAAACCGACACAGGATTTGAGACAATGGACCGCAATACTGGCAACAGAAGCGAAGAGCTCGCCGCCGACATCAGGCGCCAGTTCGGCACCGAGGCGACGACGCGCTTCTTGCGCACCTTGCCGGCCTTCCGCACCGAGGCCGACATTCCCGCCCGTTTCCGGGACCTGCTCGACCGCCTGGACGGCATAGAAGCCAGCATGGCCGGCGGCCAACGCCGTCAATAGCGATGCTATCGCGCGACAATTACGCGCAGTAATTTTGCGTGAGCTTTTCCTTGCGGCAGCGGGACGCCCCGCCTATGCTTCCTGATGAACATGATTTCCCCCGAGACGGCCGCCAACAGCAAGCGCGCCTGGTTGAAGATCCTGGCGCGCTACAAGAAGCCCGACCGGCGACGCAGCACTCTTGAACTCGCCATCACCCTTATTCCTTTCGTTACGCTGTGGGCGCTGTCTTCGGCAGCCTATTCCTATGGCCACTGGTGGGGCTTGATCCTGATCCTTCCCGCCGCCGGTTTTCTGGTGCGGATCTTCATGATCCAGCACGATTGCGGCCACGGCTCCTTCTTCGCCAACCGCACTGCCGACGACTGGATCGGCCGCGCGCTCGGCGTACTGACGCTGACCCCTTACGATTGCTGGCGGCGCGCGCACGCCACCCATCACGCCAGCGCCGGCAATCTTGACGAGCGCGGCATGGGCGATATCAGGACGTTGACGGTTGCTGAATACCGGCAGCTGTCTTGGCGGGGACGCCTTGCCTATCGTCTCTACCGCCATCCCCTGGTGATGTTCGGCCTCGGGCCGATCTGGCTGTTCATCTTCGAGCAGAGGCTGCCCGTCGGCATGATGCGCGGCGGCCTGACGCCCTGGGTGTCGTCGATGACCACCAATCTCGGCATCGCGGTCGCGGCAGCGCTGCTTATCTGGCTGGTCGGCCCCGGCGCTTTCCTGATCGTCCATTTGCCGATCGTGATCCTGGCCGGATCGGCCGGAATCTGGCTGTTCTACGTCCAGCACCAGTTCGAGGAGACGGAATGGGCGAAGGACGAAGAGTGGGAATTCCAGCGTGCCGCCCTGCACGGATCATCCTATTACGATTTGCCCCCGGTGCTGAACTGGTTCACCGGCAATATCGGCGTCCATCACGTGCACCATCTCTCGGCCAAGGTGCCGGGGTACCGGCTGCAGGAAGTGCTGCGCGACTATCCGGAATTGCGCGGCATCGGCCGCGTCACGCTTCTCGACAGCCTGCGCTGCGTCAAGCTGGCGCTATGGGACGAGAATCGCCGCAAGCTGATCTCGTTTCGCGAAGCGCGGGCCTTGGCCTGAAAGCATTCCAGCAAAGTGAAGCGGTTTTCCCGGGAAAAGCGCGCTGCGCTTTCCCTCGGGATCGCATAAAACAAGAAATAAACCGCCGCACCAAAGGCGCGGCTGCATCTCCCAGAAGATCTGCTCAGGTGGCCTTGCGCTCCTCGCGCATCATGACCTTGCAGCCCTGATCACGTCAGCCGCCTTTTCGGCGATCATGATGGTCGCTGCATTGGTGTTGCCGCCGATCAGCGCGGCTTCCTCCCTGGCGGATACTTCCGTCCGGACAGCCAAGAGATCACAGTTTTTGTAAAGACAGGCGAAATTACCGCTGCGTCAGCTGTTGCGAACGCGCCGCCAGGAGTATTTCGGCCCCTTCGGCTCCGACGCTTCGGTCGGCTGATAGTAAAGGCCCAGCCCGCCTGTGCGGCCTTCTTCGAGGCGCTTCAGCAGAACCGGGTTGGATATCTCGAACTCGTCGAAGCCGAGGCGCAGCATATGCGGCAGCTGGTCGACGAGCACCTGGCCCGTGGCGCGGACCGCGCCCTCGAAATCGTAGCGGCTGCGCAACAATTCGCCCTTGGAAAACGAGCGGCCGTCGCTGAAGGCCGGAAAGGCCAGCGCCACCAGCGACAATTGGTCGAGCAGGTCGGCGATCTTTTCCAGCTGGTCGCCCGGCAGCAACGCGACGCCAAGCCGCTCCTTGGCCGAGCGCCGCACCTCGGCATCGAGGCCGAGAAATGCCTGCAACGGCAGGATGAAGCGGCCATTGCCCGCCAGTGCATCCGCACTTTCGGCATGTGTCCACTCGTCCTCGCGAAAACCCGTCCGGGTCCAGAGGCGGGTCTCCGCTGTCGTCGGTTCAATCATCGAAAATTCCTAAAGCCCCAAAATCGAAGTCCGCGAAAGCCGGTCCACACGAAACCGGCGGCCTCCGGGCGGAAGCCGCCGTTGCAGGCCAGCCTCACCTGAATATCACCATAGCTAAAGGGATGCGTCGGTCAGCGACACTTCCAGTCCCGACAGATGGATGCCGCACTCGGTCTTGGCATGACCGGCCCAGCGTCCGCTTCGCGCATCTTCGCCCGGCTGCACCGGCTGCGTGCATGGGAAGCAGCCGATCGACAGATAGCCGTACGCAACCAGCGGATTTTCGCGCAGCGCATGCGCGCGCATATAGTCGGCCTGGTCGGATGTCGTCCAGTGCGCCAGCGGATTGATGCGTACGCGCGGGCCGACCGCCTCGAACACCGGCAGCGCGGCTCGCGTCGCCGCCTGGAAGCGCTTCCGGCCGGTCAGCCAGGCGCGGAAGGGGGCGACGCCGCGCGCCAGCGGCTCGACCTTGCGCACGTCGCAGCAGGCATCGGTATTGCTCTGGTGCAGATTGCCGGTCGGATCGACCCGCTCGAGCGCCGCGTCTTCGGGCTTGATCACCCTGATGTTGGTCAGCCCGAAATCGGCGACCAGCGCATCGCGATAGCCCAGCGTCTCTTCGAAATGCTTGCCGGTGTCCAGGAAGATGACCGGCAGCGTGCGGTCGACCTTGGCGATCATATGCAGCAGGACGGCGGAATCCGCGCCGAAGGACGACACGGCGGCGATCTCGTCATGAAACAATTCGCTCGCCGCGCGTTCGATGATGTCGAGCGGGCTCAGATGTCCATACAGCGCGTCGAAGCCCGCCGCTTTGGCGGCGATGCTGTCGTCGACGTCGACGATGCGGTCAAGCGGCCTTGGTTTCGCCAGCATAGAGCGCCTCCTTGAACGGCGCGGGACCGACACGGCGGTAGGCGTCGATAAAACGTTCACTGGGACCGAGCCGAAGGCCGAGATAGGTGTCGACGATCTGCTCGATGGCGTCCGTGATCTCTTCCGAAGAGAAGCCGCGGCCGATGATTTCGCCAACCGAGGTGTTCTCGTCGGCCGATCCGCCAAGCGTCACCTGGTACAGTTCGGAGCCTTTCTTCTCGACGCCGAGGATACCGATATGGCCGACATGGTGATGGCCGCAGGCATTGATGCAGCCGGAAATCTTGAGCTTCAATTCGCCGATCTCGCGCTGACGCTCGAGCGAGGCGAAGCGAAGCGAAATCTCCTGCGCGATCGGGATCGAGCGCGCCGTCGCCAGCGCGCAATAGTCGAGGCCAGGGCACGCGATAATATCGCTGATCAGGTTGGAATTGGCCGTCGCGAGGCCAATGTCGACCAAAGCGTCGTAGACCGCTTTCAAATCGGCGCGCGCCACATGCGGCAGGATCAGGTTCTGCTCATGGCTGACGCGCAATTCGTCGAAAGCGTATTTCTCGGCGATGTCGGCGACCGCTTCCATCTGGCTGTCGGTGGCATCGCCCGGCACCTCGCCGATGCCTTTCAGCGAAATCGTCACCGCGGCATAGTCGGGATGGCGATGGGTCACGACATTCTGGTCGAGCCAATCCGAGAAGCTTTTGGAATCGAGCCGCGCCAGCTTAATCGCCGCGTCGCCTTCCGGCCGGGCGGTCAGTGCCGGCGGCGCGAAATAGGCGTCGATGGCACGGATGTCGGCTTCCGGCAGCTTCAGCTCGGCGTCCTTCAGCTCCTGCCATTCGGCCTCGACCTGCCGGGTGATTTCCCCGACGCCGGTCTCGTGGACGAGGATCTTGATGCGCGCCTTGTACTTGTTGTCGCGGCGGCCATAGAGGTTGTACACGCGCAGGATCGCCGTGCAGTAGGACAGCAGGTCGGCTTCCGGCAGGAAGTCGCGGATCTTGCGCGCCACCATCGGCGTGCGGCCCTGGCCGCCACCGACATAGACGGCAAAGCCGAGCTCGCCGGCGGCGTTCTTCTTCAGATGCAGACCGATATCATGCGTCTGGATGGCGGCGCGGTCGCGCTCGGCCCCGGTCACCGCGATCTTGAACTTGCGCGGCAGGAACGAGAATTCCGGATGCACAGACGACCATTGCCGCAGGATCTCGGCATAGGGGCGCGGATCGGCGACCTCGTCGGCGGCGGCGCCGGCAAAGTGATCGGCGGTGACGTTGCGGATGCAATTGCCGCTGGTCTGGATGGCATGCATCTCGACGCTGGCGAGATCGGCCAGGATCGCCGGAATGTCGGACAGCGCCGGCCAGTTGAACTGGATGTTCTGGCGCGTGGTGAAGTGGCCGTAGCCCTTGTCGTATTTGCGCGCGATGTGGCCGAGCATGCGCAGTTGCGCGCTGTTCAGCGTGCCATAGGGCACCGCGATGCGCAGCATGTAGGCGTGCAGCTGCAGGTAGACGCCGTTCATCAGCCGCAGCGGCCGGAACTGATCCTCGGTGATCTCGCCGGACAGCCGGCGTTCGACCTGGTCGCTGAACTCGGCGACGCGGGCCTGGACAAAATCGTGGTCGAACTCATCGTAGCGGTACATGTTTCGTCTTTCAGGGCGCGTCCGCCCGTATTTTGTTAAGCTGCCCGCGCAGCCTGCTTGCCCAGATCTTCCCGGATGGTCGGGCCGGCGGCGCGGATCTTTTCGCGCAGCCGCACCGGCACGACGACGCCATTGACGACTTCAGCGTCGATCAGATTGACGTCGACAACCTGATTGTTGGCGTTGGCCTCGGCGCCGATTGCTTCCAGCCTGTCCTCTGCCGCTTGGTCATGGGCAAGGTCGGCATGGTCGACCGTCTCGGCCCAACCGCCATCGGCGTACCAGACGACGATGCCGTCGGAGAGGCGGTTTGCGGTCAGTATCTTCATGGCTCGACCTCTGCGTCGGCCGCGTTGGCGGCGCCCTCATAGTTATGTGCCGCAAGCGGCTCGGAACGTTCAAAGTTGGCGCCGGCAACCGCGTCGCCGATGATGGTCATCACAGGACCGGCCAGGTCGGCGCGCTCTTCCAGCGACGGCAAATCGGCCAGCGTGCCGTGGAAACGGCGGCGGTTCTGCAAGCTGGCATTCTCGACCACGGCAACCGCCGTGTCCGGCGACAGGCCGGCCTCGATCAGCCGTCCGGCGACTTCGGCGGCGACCGAGCGGCCCATATAGACGGCAACGGTGGCGCCGGAAATGGCAAGCTTGGCCCAGTCCGGCAGCGAATTGCCCTTCAGATCATGGCCGGTGGTGAACACCATCGACGAGGAGACGCCGCGCAGCGTCAGCGGCAGCTCGAAGTCGGCGGCGGCGGCAAAGGCGGCGGTGACGCCGGGGACAACATCATAGGCGATGCCGGCATCGCGCAGTGCGGCCATCTCCTCGCCGGCGCGGCCGAACACCAGCGGGTCGCCCGACTTCAGCCGCACGACGCGCTTGCCCTGCCTGCCAAGCTCGACCAGCAGCGCATTGATCTCGGCCTGGCTCTTGGTGTGGCATCCCTTGCGTTTTCCGACCGGCAGCCGCTCGGCGTCGCGGCGGCCCATGGCGACGATCGCCTCCGGCACCAGCGCGTCATAGACGATGACGTCGGCTTCCATCAAAAGCCGATGCGCGCGCAGCGTCAGAAGATCCTCAGCACCTGGCCCGGCGCCGACCAGGGCGATATGGCCCGAAGCCGGAGCCTTCGACAGCAACAGATCGGCGGCGGCGTCATGCGCCTGCGAAAGCTCGCCGGCTTCGACGGCGCGCGCCGGTGCACCCTGGAAAAAACTGCTCCAGAACTGGCGGCGGGCGTTGCCTTTCGGCAGCAGCTTTTCGGCGGCACCCCGGAACGAGGCGGCAAGCGCTGCCAGCGGCCCGAGCGACGGCGACAGCATGCGGTCGATGCGGCTGCGCAGCATCTGCGCCAGCACCGGACCGGCGCCTTCCGTGCCGATGGCGATGGCGACCGGGGCGCGGTTGACCAGCGCCGGGGTGAAGAAATCGCACAGCTCCGGCCGGTCGACGGCATTGACCGGAATGCCAAGGCGGCGCGCATCGTCGGCGACGCGGCGGTCGAGCGTCTCGTCGCCGCTGGCGGCAAACACCAGGATCGCGCCTTCGAGATGCGCGGCGTCGTAGGGGGCGTCGATACGGATGGCGCCGGTCGTGGCGATGAAGCTCAGCAATTCGGCGTCGGCAACATCCGCGATGATGCGCAGTGTCGCGCTTGACTGATCAAGCAGCCGCGCCTTGGCCAATGCTTCGCCTCCGCCGCCGACGATGGCCACGGCTTCGCCTTCGACCCGCATGAAGACCGGGAACGCGGTGAGCTTGGGATTGGCGTGCGGCATGACGAACAGATTCCGGAACAATTCGGCAGTTTTAGGCGCGGACGCGAAAAAGCTGAAGGAACCCACTCGCGCATCCCCTTGCGGGAGGCAATCGCTTTTCCGCAAGCCAAAGGGCCAAGAGAAAAATATTCCACATCCGCATACCAGGCGGATTCAAGCTGCTGCCGCAGGCCTTGTTCTGCGGCTCTTTTATCCGGCAGTCGGCCAAGCTGCAAAATTGTTTTTCTAAATTCTACCAATTTAGTAGATTAAAGCCGTCACCTCGGACATTGCTCCGATGGACGATAGATCGGGCTCGATATGGCTGCGTGCGATCTCGGCGAACGAAGTGGAACGTTCCCGCTTCGCCACGCGTTCTGCCCCTGCCGTAACAGACAATCGTCGGCTGGATTTGAACCTTCAAACAGGAGCCCGCAAATGAGCAAGATCAACCTGAAACATGGCCTTCTGGTCATGGTGGCCGATGGCGAGAAAGCGCTGTTCCTGAAGAACGAGGGCGACAATCTCTATCCGCACCTGCAGCTCTTCCAGGAGATGAACCAGGACAATCCGGCAACGCGCGAACAAGGCAGCGACAGTCCCGGCCGCTACAATGACGGCCCCTCCGTACATCGCAGCGCAGTTGAGGAAACCGACTGGCACCGGCAGGGCAAGGAACGCTTTGCCGAAGAGATCGCGGACCGGCTCTACAAGCTCGCCCATCACGGCATCTTCGACGACATCGTGCTGGTCGCGCCACCGCTGGTGCTCGGCACCATGCGCAAGAAACTGCACAAGGAAGTCACGGACAAGGTGCAGGCGGAGATCCCAAAGACCCTGACCAACCGCCCGCTGATCGATATCGAGGCCATGCTGCAGGCGGCGTGACGCATCGATCATTCGGTATTGGCGCGCGCAGCGGTTTTGCTGCGCGCGCCTTTCGTTTTCGGTGCCTCTGGCCACCAATTTACGTCTTGCGGGTTGCGTCGCCCGCACCCCCTCCACCATATTGAAAAAGGCGGCGGCTTCGGGCGGCGCACACCCGACATTTCCCGAAAGGCGCTCCATCGACAATGCCGCATGACACGCCCCTTATCGCCACCATCGTCGCCGGTCTGGGGCTGGCATTCATCTTCGGGGCGCTCGCCAACCGTTTTCGCATCCCGCCGCTGGTCGGCTACCTCGTCGCCGGCGTACTGGTCGGACCGAACACGCCGGGTTTCGTCGCCGATGCCGGTCTTGCCAATGAGTTGGCCGAAATCGGCGTCATCCTGCTCATGTTCGGCGTCGGCCTGCATTTCTCGCTGAAGGACCTTCTCTCCGTCCGCGCCATCGCCGTACCCGGCGCCATCGTCCAGATCGGCTTTGCCACCGCGCTCGGCGCCGGCCTCGCATGGATGCTCGGCTGGTCGATGGGCGCAGGCCTCGTCTTCGGCCTGGCGCTTTCCGTCGCGTCCACAGTGGTGCTGTTGCGCGCGTTGCAGGAGCGACGGCTGATCGAGACCGAGCGCGGCCGCATCGCCGTCGGCTGGCTGATCGTCGAGGACCTCGCCATGGTGCTGGCGCTGGTGCTTTTGCCGGCGTTGGCCGGCGTGCTCGGCGGCCAGCCGCAGGTCGATGACCATGCGAGCCTTTTGTCGCTGCCGGCCAGCTACGGCATCTGGGGCGTCGTCGGCCTCACGCTGGCCAAGGTCGCCGCCTTCGTCATCGTCATGCTGGTGGTTGGCCGCCGCGTCATTCCGTGGATCCTGCATTACGTCGCCCATACCGGCTCGCGCGAACTGTTCCGGCTGGCGGTGCTGGCGATCGCGCTCGGCGTCGCCTTCGGCGCCGCCAAACTGTTCGGCGTCTCGCTGGCGCTCGGTGCCTTCTTCGCCGGCATGATCATGAGCGAATCCGAGCTCAGCCACCGCGCGGCGGAGGAATCGCTGCCGCTGCGCGACGCCTTCTCGGTGCTGTTCTTCGTCTCGGTCGGCATGCTGTTCGATCCGTTCAGCCTGATGAGCAATGGCTGGCCGATCCTGGCGACGCTGGCCATCATCGTCATCGGCAAGTCGCTGGCCGCCTTCGTTATCGTCATCGCCTTCCGCTATCCGCTGGGAACCGCCTTGATGATCTCGGCCAGCCTCGCGCAGATCGGCGAGTTTTCCTTCATCCTGGCGGAGCTCGGCGTCGGGCTGAAGCTGTTGCCGCAACAGGGACGCGACCTGATCCTGGCAGGCGCCATCCTGTCGATCCTGGTCAATCCGCTGATGTTCCTCGCCCTCGACTGGATGAAGCCATGGCTGGACGCGCGCGCCGCCAAGGCAGCACCACCGGAAGAGGCCAAGCCGGTCGGCCCGGCGACGCAGCCCGGACAAGTGGCCTCGGTGGCCGCCGCGGCAAAAGAGAATGGCCCGCCGCCGCGCACGACGCTTTCGGGCCACACCATCCTGATCGGCTACGGCCGCGTCGGCAGCCTGGTCGGCGCCGCGCTGAAACAGGCATCGCTACCGTTCCTGGTCATCGAGGACGCCGACAAGACGCTGGCGAGGCTCAGAGACGACGGCGTCGAGATCGTCTCCGGCAATGCAGCCAGTGCGG